>NZ_DASZSE010000034.1:0-114472 GCF_035548915.1 Ramlibacter sp.
GCCTTGCTGCAGCAATTGCTGCTTCCACCGCTCCATTCGCTCGCCGATCATCTCCGGAATCTCCGTCAAGTCCTGCACCTGCGCCGGCTCTTCGCCCTCCGGCAGGTGCCGCAGCACCACGCGCTTGATCCACACCGCGAAAGCGCGCCTGAGTGCCGTATTGTGCGGCGCTTTGAGCTGCCGCGCCAAGCGCGCCGTGACCTCCTGCAGCCGCCCCAGTTGCTCCGGCTCGGCCAGCCGCTCGCCATCCGCGAATGCGAGAAGAGCAGCTTGTAGGCGCCGTCGTGGGAACTCATGGAGGCGCGAGGCTACCAGAGAAACCTCAATGGCCGGACTCGGATCGACTAACTACGCGACCACTCGATCATGCCTTGCGGCAGGCGCATCGCCGATTGCGTTCGGTGCAAGTTCGGTATGCCGGCGACGGTCACTGTCGGCACACGCACGGCAACGGCAGGGCCCGCGGTACGAACAGGACGAGGCTTTCGCGCAGAAGCGATGCCAACATCGACAGGCACGATACGGGGTGCGGCAGCGACCACAGGCACGCTCGGGACAGGTATGGCGTCGAGTTTCGCCGCGATCAGCGCGCCCGCGCGCGCGTTGCGGATGTGAAGCCGCGTCTCGCGCGGCATCGCCTGGCTGTTCATCCCGTTCCACGCGCTGCGGGCCCTGGACGACAGGTTGTAGTAGACCGACACGCCTTCGCGCAGGCGCACGGCCCATTCGCCGGGCGCGAGCGGCACGCCTTGCAGCTTGCGCGCGCTCCACTGCGCCGCTTCGTGCAGCAGCACGGCCGCCGCCTGGACGGCCTGCGCCGGATCGTTGGGGTTTTGGAGGCCCACGGCCTTGGCCGTGGCCGGCTCGAACTGGGCAATGCCGCGGCTCACGACGCCGTTGCGGCCGAGGCCGTCGCGTCCGACCCAGCCCGACTCGGCGTGGATCACACCGTAGAGGTCGTGCCAGTCGAGGCCGACATCCTGCAGATCCGCCTTCTGCGCGGCCGCACGCACGAGCGCGAGGCGCGCGGCCGCGTCGGTGGCTGCGGAGGCTTGCGGGGCCGCGGAGGCTGCGAAGGAAAGGACGACGGCAGCGGCCAGCAGGCACCGCGCCCCGCCCCGGACAACCAGGGAGGTACTTCTCATGAACTGCGGATCAGTGGTGTTGCGGTGCCGCGGCTTGCGCGGTGTGGCGTTCGATGGCGGCGCCCACGAGACGGGCGGCGCGCTTGAGCGGCTCGGCGCCGTCGTCCCCGTGCGCCGAGGAGGCGATCGTGCCCCAGACGCGGCCGTCGAGGCCGATCACGGGCATCGCGACGGCCGCTCCGCTCATGCGCACGCCGCGGCCGGCGAGGAGCTGCAGGCAGTAGGCTTCTTCCAGCGGGTCGCACTGCGCCGCATGCGAGGCTTCGCGCACCACGCGCTGGCCGCCGAGCGTCTGCGAGACGAAGACCGCGTCCAGGCCGAGCGCATCGCGCAGGCGGGCGAGCAGGCCGCCCATGGGCGCGTGCATGTCGTCGGCCGTCGTCGCGACGAGTTCGGTTTCGAGCACGTGAAGGCCCGAGAGGTCGTCCCAGTCCGTGGTGAACTGCGACAGCTCATGCTCGTCCGACTCGTCGGCTTGCACCGGCGGCAGGGTGGCCTGGGCTTCGCGGCCGCGGGAGTTGCGTGCGTCCGTCCCAAGGACGCGGGAGAAGATTCGCATCATGGGTACGAAGTCTGAAGGCCGCGCGACTTCGAACCTTAGGGCGTATGCCTAGCGGCCTTAGTGGAAATGGCAGCATCGTCATTCCCGCGAAGGCGACGCGAAGGCGGGAATGCAAGGCTTTCCGGACGCCCTGGATTCCCGCCTTCGCGGGAATGACGGCTCTTCGGTGGGGGATGACTCTGTTGGCGGGGATGACGGCTCTTCAGCTCCGGTGAGGCTCTTCCCGAGGCGGCTCTTCCCGGAATGAGCCTCTTCCCGGAATGGCGGCTCTTCCCCGGATGGCGACTTCCCCACCGCAGCCTGGCCTCAGTTGCGCGTCTGGTCCACGAGCTTGTTCTTCTTGATCCAGGGCATCATCGCGCGCAGCTGCTCGCCCACCACCTCGATCTGATGCTCGGCCATGAGGCGGCGGCGCGACTGCAGGGTCGGCGCGCCCGCGCGATTCTCGAGGATGAAGCTCTTCGCGTATTCGCCGGTCTGGATGTCCTTCAGGGCCTTGCGCATCACGTCCTTCGTGCGCTCGTCCACGATCTTCGGACCGGTCACGTACTCCCCATACTCCGCGTTGTTGGAGATCGAGTAGTTCATGTTGGCGATGCCGCCCTCGTAGATGAGGTCCACGATGAGCTTCAGCTCGTGCAGGCATTCGAAATACGCCATCTCCGGCGCATAGCCGGCCTCCACCAGCGTTTCGAATCCCGCCTTGATGAGCTCGACCGTGCCGCCGCAGAGCACCGCCTGTTCGCCGAAGAGATCGGTCTCGGTCTCTTCGCGGAAGTTGGTTTCGATGATGCCCGCCTTGCCGCCGCCGTTGGCCATGGCGTACGACAGTGCGAGGTCGCGCGCGCGGCCGCTCTTGTCCTGATGCACGGCGACCAGGTGCGGCACGCCGCCGCCTTGCGTGTAGGTGCTGCGAACCGTGTGGCCGGGCGCCTTCGGCGCGACCATCCACACGTCGAGATCGGCGCGTGGCACGACCTGGCCGTAGTGCACGTTGAAGCCGTGCGCGAAAGCGAGCGACGCGCCCTGCTTGATGCTCGGCTCGACGTCGTTCTTGTACACCTGCGCGATCTGCTCGTCGGGCAGGAGGATCATCACGACGTCGGCCTGCTTCACGGCTTCGGCAACGGCCGCGACCTTGAGACCCGCCTTCTCCACCTTCGGCCAGCTCGCGCCGCCGGGGCGCAGGCCGACCACGACCTTCACGCCGCTGTCGTTCAGGTTCTGCGCATGCGCATGGCCCTGCGAGCCGTAGCCGATGATGGCGACGGTCTTGCCCTTGATCAGGCTCAGGTCGCAGTCCTTGTCGTAATAGACCTTCATGGTTCTCTCCGGGAAAAATCTGTTGGGGTAAGTGGTGAATGCAATGCCGTCACACGCGCAGGATGCGTTCGCCCCGGCCGATGCCGCTCGCGCCGGTGCGCACCGTCTCGAGGATGGAGCCGCGCTCGATCGCTTCCAGGAACGCATCGTTCTTCGACTGGTCGCCGGTGAGCTCGATCGTGTAGCTCTTCTCGGTCACGTCGATGATGCGCCCGCGGAAGATGTCGGCCATGCGCTTCATCTCCTCGCGCTCCTTGCCGACCGCTCGCACCTTCACCATCATGAGCTCGCGCTCGGTATACGAGCCCTCGGTGAGATCGACGACCTTCACGACTTCGATCAGGCGATTCAAGTGCTTCGTGATCTGCTCGATGACGTCGTCCGAGCCGGTCGTCTGGATCGTCATGCGCGAGAGAGACGGGTCTTCCGTCGGCGCCACCGTGAGCGATTCGATGTTGTAGCCGCGCGCCGAGAACAGGCCGACCACGCGGGAGAGTGCGCCGGGTTCGTTTTCCAGCAGCACGGCGATGATGTGTTTCATTTCTCTCGATTCCTCTTTTCGGTGCCCTCCCCCGCAGCCGGTAAGCGGCGGGCTCGGCAGCCAATAGATTCGTCTTCAGCCCGCTGTCATTCCCGCGAAGGCGGGATTGCAGTGTCTTCCGCACGAAAGCCACTGGGTCCCCGCTTTCGCGGGGACGACGGGGCAACTCACAAGTCCTCCGACCCCAGCAGCATCTCCGTGATGCCCCGGCCCGCTTTCACCATCGGCCAGACGTTTTCCGTCGGGTCGGTGCGGAAGTCCATGAACACCGTGCGGTCCTTCAGCTTGCGCGCCTCGCGCAGCGCCGGCTCGACGTCCTGCGGACGCTCGATGAGCATGCCGACGTGGCCATACGCCTCGGCGAGCTTCACGAAGTTCGGCAGGGCGTCCATGTAGCTGTGGCTGTAGCGGCCCTCGTAGTCGAGTTCCTGCCACTGCCGCACCATGCCGAGGTAGCGGTTGTTCAGCGACACGATCTTGATGGGCGTGTTGTACTGCAGGCAGGTCGACAGCTCCTGGATGCACATCTGCACCGAGCCTTCGCCCGTCACGCAGTACACCTCGGCCTCGGGCTTGGCGAGCTTGATGCCCATCGCATACGGGATGCCCACGCCCATCGTGCCGAGCCCGCCCGAATTGATCCAGCGGCGCGGCTCGTTGAACCTGTAGAACTGCGCGGCCCACATCTGGTGCTGGCCCACGTCGGAAGTGACGTACGCGTCGGCGTCCTTCGTGAGCTTCCAGAGCGTCTCGACCACGAGCTGCGGCTTGATCACGTCCTTGTTGCCGCGGTCGTACCGCAGGCAATCGCGCCCGCGCCACTCGTCGATCTGCGCCCACCACGCGGCGAGCGCCTGTGCATCGGGCTTCGCGCCCGACTCCTTGATGGTCGCGACGAACTCGGCGAGCACGTCCTTCACGTCGCCCACGATCGGGATGTCGACCTTCACCCGCTTGGAGATGGAAGAAGGGTCGATGTCGATATGGATGATCTTGCGCTCGCTCTGCGCGAAGTGCTTCGGGTTGCCGATCACGCGGTCGTCGAAGCGCGCGCCCACGGCCAGCAGCACGTCGCAGTTCTGCATGGCGTTGTTCGCCTCGATCGTGCCGTGCATGCCCAGCATGCCCAGGAACTTCGGGTCCGTGCCCGGGTAGGCGCCAAGCCCCATGAGCGTGTTGGTGCAGGGGTAGCCGAGCATGTCGACCAGGGCGCGCAATTCCTTCGTCGCGTTGCCCAGCACCACGCCGCCGCCGGTGTAGATGTACGGACGCCTCGCCGACATCAGGAGCTGCACCGCCTTGCGAATCTGCCCGCCGTGGCCCTTGCGCACGGGGTTGTACGAGCGCATCTCGAGCCGGTCCGGGTAGCCCGACCACGCCGTCTTGTTGAAGGACACATCCTTCGGTATATCCACCACCACCGGGCCGGGGCGGCCGCTGCGGGCGATGTGAAAGGCCTTCTTCATCACGATGGCCATGTCGCGCACGTCCTTCACGAGGAAGTTGTGCTTCACGACGGGGCGCGTGATGCCGACGGTGTCGCATTCCTGGAAGGCGTCCAGGCCGATGGCGGCCGTGGGCACCTGGCCGGTCACGATCACCATTGGAATCGAATCCATGTAGGCGGTCGCGATGCCCGTGACCGCGTTCGTGACGCCGGGACCCGAGGTGACGAGCGCCACGCCCACTTCGCCCGTGGCGCGCGCATAGCCGTCGGCCGCGTGGACGGCCGCCTGCTCGTGGCGTACCAGCACGTGCTGAATGGTGTCTTGCTTGTAGAAGGCGTCGTAGATGTGCAGCACCGCGCCGCCCGGGTAGCCCCAGACGTACTTCACGCCTTCGGCCTGCAGGGCCTTCACGAGGATTTCCGCGCCGCGGAGTTCGAGGGGGTTGCCGCCTGTGCCGGCGGCGGCGGAGATTTCCGCCTTGGAGATTTCCATGTCGATCAACCTTTCGGGTTTTTCCAAAAACCTTTGGGTGCTCCTTCGCTTCGCCCTCATGAGACGGCGTCGGAACTTGGAACCTCGTGCCATGGGCGCGCCAGTCGCTGCGCCGGACCCGGGCTCGTTTGCCTTTTGACTTGCCGGGTGGATTATCCACGATAATCCGCCGTTTCCCATCCGCACCCAGCGACCGACCTCTGCGCCTTGGCCACCGAACGCGAACTATCGGACTTCCTGGCGGGCGTCGAAAGAAGGGCCTTCAAGCGCACGGTCTATCACGTCCGCGACGAGGAGGCCGCCCTCGACATCGTGCAGGACAGCATGATGAAACTCTCGGAGCACTACGGCGACAAGCCGCCCGCGGAGCTGCCGATGCTGTTCCAGCGAATCCTCTCCAACTGCACCCTGGACTGGTTTCGCCGGCAAAAGACGCGTAATGCTTTGTTCTCCAACCTGAGCGATTTCGAAGCCGCGGGGGATGACGGCGACTTCGACTTGCTGGAAACTTATTCGGCCGAGGAGTCATCCCAGCAGTCGGAGAGCGCCGAGGATGCGACGCGCCGGGCGCAGACCCTGCGGCAGATCGAAGCGGAGATTCTGGAATTGCCCGCGCGTCAACGAGAGGCGTTTTTGATGCGTTATTGGGAGGACATGGACGTCGCCGAAACCGCCGCGGCCATGGGCTGCTCGGAAGGCAGTGTCAAGACGCATTGTTCGCGCGCGGTCCAGGCCCTCAGCAAGGCGCTGAAGGCGAAGGGAATCCATTTATGACAACGACCCAGGCAAATCAGGCGGCAGCCGACCGGTTCGGACGGCGGGTTGCGGCGCGGCTTTCGGTCGGCGCGGCGGAGCTGCCCTACGAAGTGTCCGAACGGCTGCGCGCCGCTCGCACGCGGGCGGTGGCCGCGCGCAAGCGCCTGCAGCCGAGGCTCGTGCCGCATGTGCTTGCGACTGGCGGCGCCGCGGCGCTCGGCTTCGACGAGGAAGGACTCGGCCTCTGGGGCCGCATCGCCTCCGCGCTGCCCCTCGTGGTGCTCGCCGCGGGGCTCGTCTTCATCCACGTCGTGCAGCAGGATCGCCGCGCTTCCGAACTCGCGGAAGTGGATGTGGCGCTCCTCGTGGACGACCTGCCGCCAGCCGCCTACGCGGACCCGGGGTTCGTGCAATTCCTGCAGTTGGCGCAAGGGGGCTCCGCCGCGCCGCGCCGATGAGACGAATCGCCGCTTTCGCGCTGTGCCTTGCGGCGGCTGTCTTCGCGCTACCGGACACTGCTTCGTCCGCGCCTGCGGGAGGCTCGTTCTCGGCTCAGGCCCAGACCCCAGCCGCCGGCCGCGCGGTGGGTCGCGCCTCGCAGCAGGGCCACGCCGCCCAATCCTCAGCCACGCCGCGCGACGAATCCCGCCCCGCCTGGACCGAGCTCACGCCGGCCCAGCAGCGTGCCCTGGGTCCGCTCTCGGCGAGCTGGCGCTCCCTGTCGGAAGCCCACAAGCGCAAATGGCTGGTGCTGTCGAAGAACTATCCCACCATGACCGCCAGTGACCAGGCGCGGCTGCACAGCCGGATGACCGAATGGGCGGCCCTCAGTCCGCAGCAGCGAACCCAGGCGCGCCTGAATTTCGCGGAAACGAAGAAGGTCGCCGCGCGCGACAAGAAGGCCGCGTGGGAGGCCTACCAGGCGCTGCCGCCGGAAGAAAAGCGCAAGCTCGCCGCCGGCGCCGCCGCGGCGAAGCCGCCGCCTCCGCCCACCGCGCCCGCGGTGCGCCCGGTGCCGTCCGGGAAGCTCGCGCGCGTGCCGCAGCGCAAGCTGAGCCACACGCCCGGCATTGCGGTCGCGCCGAATCAGGTCGACCAGAACACGCTTTTGCCGCAGCGCGGCGCCGCGCCGCGCAATTGAACGAAGCGCCCGATCTGACCGCGCCACCGCTTGCGCGCCGGATGGCGTGCTGGGTGTACGAAGGCATCCTGCTTTTCGGCGTGGTGTTCGCCGCGGGCCTTGTCTTCAGCGTCGCCGCGCAGATGCGAAGCGGCATCGACGAGCGGCGCTGGCTGCTCGATGCCTTCCTCTTCGTCGTCTTCGGCATCTACTGCACGGGGTTCTGGTCGCGCGGGCAGACGCTTGCGATGCGGACTTGGAACATCAAGGTGGTGGATCGGCACGGAAGGCGGCTCACTCAGGGGCGCGCGCTGATGCGCTACATCTTCAGCTGGCTCTGGGTGCTGCCGCCGCTCGCGGCCCTGCAGTCGAAGCATTTCGGGCTGGCCGAAGTGGGCATCGTGTTCGTGGGATGGGTGGCGTTCTGGGCGTTGCTGTCGCGGTTCCATCCCGAGCGGCAGTTCCTGCACGATGCGATGGCGGGGACGCGGCTGGTGCACGCGCCGCGCTGATGGATTCCCCCGCGCACTGGGGCTGCACGAGGCAGGCTTCGACACGCCCTTGCTGCCCGCAAGACTTCTGAATGATGTCCAGAACGCTCCGGCCTGCCGACATTGGCGGCTCCCCCAACCGTACTTGGAGTATCGCAATGTTGAGAGTGAATGATGCCAGCACGCCGCAAGTCTATTCGACTGAACTCGGGCAGTCTGGCAACCCGCAGTCCGTGTCCGCCCCCTCCGAACGCAGGTCATCCGATAGCGGCGGCAGGTCGGAATTCACGGCGGCGACAAGCCACATGAGCACTGCGCAAGTCGCAGAAGAAGTGCTGAGCAGCGCGCGCGCACGGTTAACGAAAGCAAAGCTTGAAGATAGCCAGGCGAGCCAGGCTTTCGAAAACTACAAGGCAAGCCACGCAAACGACGGCGCACTCAGGGCCTGGGTTCTTGGTCGGAGTGTTGCCACTGCAATGGGTAAGGAAGTGTCGGACTCGGACGGCCCCCCCGGGAAGGAGGCGGCAGAGCTCTGGGAGAAGGCATGCAAAGCGGGGAAAGCGTTTGAGGAGGCATACAACGACGTCAAGGCTGCCGGCCAGCAGGCTCACGAGTCCGGACTGGAAGTCCCCGTCACGTTTCATGGAAGCCCCGGGGCCGCGACGAATGTCGCTCGCTGATCCAGCTGATTCAGACCGAACGCCTGCGCCGCGCTGCTGCGCGGCATGAGGATGCCGGCGCCGAAGTGCCACACGAGTCGGCGACAATCGGCGCCATGTCGACCGTTCCCGAAGCCATCAGCCCCGCCGAAGCGCAGAAGCGCCGCGTCGGCCTGAACCGCATCCTTCACGCCGCGGGGTTCTCCCTCGCGGGGCTGCGCGCGGGCTGGGGCGAGACCGCGTTTCGCCAGGAGGCCATCGCGTCGTTCGTCCTGCTGCCGGCCGCCTTCTGGATCGGCAGGACCTGGGTGGAGGTCGCGCTCCTCGCGGGTTCCGTACTGATCGTGATGATCATCGAGCTGCTGAACACCGGCATCGAGACCGCCATCGACCGGATCGGACCGGAGTGGCACGATCTCTCCAAACGCGCCAAGGACATGGGCAGCGCCGCGGTGCTGCTGAGCGTGGTGCTCGCCACCGGCATCTGGATCGCGGCGCTCATCGAGAAGTTCGGCGCATGACGACCCGGCCCGCATTTTCGATCTGCGTGTATTGCGGCTCGCGCACAGGCAACGACGAACGCTTCATGGCGCTCGCCGCCGAAGTGGGCCGCTGGATCGGCACGCACGACGGGCAACTGGTCTACGGCGGCGGCAACAACGGCCTGATGGGTGTGATGGCCGATGCCGCGCTCGCGCACGGTGCGAAAGTGGTGGGCGTGATTCCGCATGCACTGGTCGAGCGTGAATGGGCCAAGCGCGATTGCACCGAACTGCACGTGGTAGCGAACATGCACGAGAGAAAGCGCATGATGGCCGAGCGGGCCGATGCTTTCGTCGCACTGCCCGGCGGGATCGGGACGCTCGAGGAATTCTTCGAAGCGTGGACGTGGCGGCAGCTCGGCTACCACGACAAGCCGGTGGGCTTGTTGAATTCGGGCGGCTATTTCGATTCCCTGCTTCAGTTCCTGCGCGGTTCGGTGGCCCATGGGTTCATGAGCGACTGGCAGATGGACCTGGTGCGGGTGAATGCCGATGCCGCGACACTGCTCGCGGAGCTCGTGCAGGCGGCGGGCATGAGCGCGCCGCAGACCGATTTTTCGCAGATCTGAGCGGTCGCTGCGGCATCGCAAGGCCGCCCCTCACCCCAACCCTCTCCCCCGAGGGGAGAGGGAGCGGGAGCCGGCCGCCAGGCATCCCCCGCCTACACCGCGGATTCGTCGAGTTCCCCGGTTCGAATCCGCACCACGCGCTCCACGCTCGTCACGAAGATCTTTCCGTCGCCGATCTTGCCCGTGCGGGCGGACTTCACGATCGCATCGACGCAACGATCCACGTCCTCGTCTTTCACCACCACTTCCACCTTCACCTTCGGCAGGAAATCGACGACGTATTCGGCTCCGCGATAGAGCTCGGTGTGGCCCTTCTGGCGTCCGAAGCCCTTGACCTCGGTCACGGTGAGCCCGGTGACGCCGCAGTCGCCGAGCGCCTCGCGCACTTCCTCCAGCTTGAACGGCTTCACGATGGCGGTGATCTGCTTCATATGCTTCGGCTCCTCTTGTCGCCTATGACTTGAATCTACCAGTAATCGGATACCGCCAGTCCTTGCCGAAGCTGCGGTGCGTGACGCGGATGCCCACCGGCGCCTGCCTGCGCTTGTACTCGTTCACGCGAATGAGCCGCGCGACGCGCTCCACCACCGCACGGTCGAAGCCGGCCGCCACGATCTCCTCGATGCCCTGGTCGTTTTCCATGTAGCGCGAGAGGATGGCGTCGAGGACTTCGTAAGGCGGCAGGCTGTCCTGGTCCACCTGATCCGCGCGCAGCTCCGCGCTCGGGGGACGCGTGATGATGCGTTCGGGTATGGGATTGCTGCCGGTGCCGTACAGATCGTTCGCGTTGCGCCACCGCGCAAGCTTGAAGACGGTCGTCTTCAGCAAGTCCTTGATCACCGCGAAGCCGCCGGCCATGTCGCCGTACAGCGTGCAGTAGCCCGTGGCCATCTCGCTCTTGTTGCCGGTGGTGAGCACGATGCTGCCGAACTTGTTGGATAGCGCCATCAGGAAGACGCCGCGGATGCGGGCCTGGATGTTCTCTTCCGTCGTGTCCTGCGGCAGCCCGGCGAACTCCTTCGCGAGCGACTGTCTGAAGGCCTCGAACTCCGGCACGATCGAAATCTCGTCATACCGCACCCCGAGCCGCTTCGACATGTCGCGCGCGTCGATCCACGAGATGTCGGCCGTGAAAGGCGAGGGCATCATCACCGCGCGCACCTTGTCCGGCCCGAGCGCGTCGACCGCGACGGCGAGCACCAGCGCCGAGTCGATGCCGCCCGAAAGCCCCAGCAGCACGCCCGGAAAGCCGTTCTTGCCGACATAGTCCCGCACGCCGAGCACGAGGGCATGCCAGAGCTCCTCTTCCCCCGGCGGATCGGGCGCGATGGGGCCCGACGCACGCAACCCGCCCGCGTCGCTGCGTTCGACATCCACGTAGAAGAGGTCCTCGCGAAAACCCGGCGCGCGCGCCGCAAGCGACCCGTCCGCATCGACCGCGAACGACGCACCGTCGAAGATGACCTCGTCCTGTCCGCCCACCAGATGCGCGTACACGAGCGGCATGCCGACCGCGCGCGCGCGCTCGGCCATGCGCGCGACGCGCTCCTCGCTCTTGTTGACGTGAAAGGGCGAGGCATTGGGCACGACCAGCAGCTCGGCGCCCGCGGCGGCCGCGAGCTGCGCGGGCTCCTCGAACCACGCGTCCTCGCAGATGATGAGCCCGACGTTCACGCCCTCCACCTGGAAGACGCAGCTGCCCTGCCCGCGCGCGAAATAGCGGTACTCGTCGAACACCTGGTAGTTCGGCAGCTCGCGCTTGGCGTACGTTTCCAGCACGCGGCCTTCGCTGAGCACGCTCTGCGCGTTGTAGCGGTGCTGCACCTGCACGGACTTGCTGCCCAGCGAGATGCCGTGCGGGTGGCCCACGGTGACATGCAGGCCTTTCAGCCCCGCGAGTTCGCGGGCGACGAGTTTCACGGCATCATCGCAGGCGGCGGTGAACGCGGGGCGCAGCCAGAGATCCTCGGCCGGATAGCCGGAGATCGACAGCTCGGGCGTGACCACCAGCCGCGCGCCCGCGGCGTAGGCTGCGCGCGAGGCTTCGATGATCTTTTGCGCATTGCCCAGGGTGTCGCCCACCAGCAGGTTCAACTGGGCAATGCAGAGTTTGAGAGTCATGGCGAAATTGTTGGACAGCCCGAAGGACTATGTTACCCGCGTGCTCGAGTCGCCGCAGGCGATCCCGGCCGGCGAGTGGAACGCGCTCATCGCTCGCGACGAGGCGCCTTTCATGCGCCACGAGTACCTCGCCGCGCTCCACGAAAGCGGCAGCGCAACGCCCGATACGGGCTGGACGCCGCGCTTCATCACGCTCTGGCGCGGCAACGAGCTGCGTGCGGCGTGCCCGCTCTACCTGAAGGATCACTCCTACGGCGAGTACGTGTTCGACTGGGCGTGGGCGCATGCGTACGAGCAGCACGGCCTCGAGTACTACCCGAAGGGCCTCGTCGCGGTGCCGTTCACGCCCGTGCCGGGGCCGCGCCTCGCGGCGGCGGACGATCACGCGCGCCGGGCGCTGGTGAAGGCGCTGCTTGCGTTTTGCAAGGCCGAGCGGCTGTCGTCGCTGCATCTGCTGTTCGGTGACGACGATGACGTGGCCGCATGCGTGGATGCCGGCCTGATGCTTCGCCACACCGTCCAGTTCCACTGGATCAACCAAGCCCCCGCGCGTGCCGCTTCGTCTACCGCGCCGCCCCCCGAGGAGGCGAATTGCGCCTTCGAGCGGCCCGGAGGCGCCACCGCGGGCTGGCCCGACTTCGACGCCTTCCTCGCGAGCCTCTCGCACGACAAGCGCAAGAAGATTCGCCAGGAGCGCCGCAAGGTGCACGACGCGGGGGTGAGCTTTCGCTGGTCGCGCGGCGCGGACATCGCTCGCGCCGACTGGGATTTCTTCTACCGCTGCTACCAGCGCACGTACCGCGAACACGGCAATCCGCCTTACCTCACGCGCGACTTCTTCCGCCGCATGGAGCGCGACATGCCGGAGAACTGGCTGCTCTTCGTCGGGGAGCGAGCAGGCCGCCCGATCGCCGCGAGCCTCATCGCGCTCGGCGGCACGGCGGCATTCGGTCGATACTGGGGCGCGCTCGAACGCGTGGACTGCCTGCACTTCGAAGCGTGCTACTACCAGCCGCTGCAGTGGTGCATCGAACACGGCATGAGCCGCTTCGAAGGCGGCGCGCAGGGTGAGCACAAGATGGCCCGCGCGCTGATGCCGGTGAAGACCACGAGCGCGCATTGGCTCGCGCACCCCGCGTTCGCGGACGCGGTCGAGCGCTTCTTGCAACGCGAGGACAGTGGAATCTCGATCTACCTCGAACATCTCGAAGCACGCAGCCCGTTTCGCAATGAAAAGGGCTGAACCCGGAAGGAGACACCTGCATGAAACCCCTGAGCGGACTCGACGCGACCTTTCTCTACCTGGAGACACCCGAGACGCCGATGCACGTGGGCTCCTTCTGCCTCTACGAGCTGCCGCCGGGCTTCAAGGGCAGCTTCCACCGCGCGGTGAAGGAGCACATCGCACGGCGCATGCACCTCGCCCCGATCTTCACTCGGCGGCTCGCCTTCATGCCGTTCGACCTCGGCCATCCGATCTGGGTCGAGGCCGATCAGGTGGACCTCGACTTCCACATCCACAAGGCGCCCGGGCGCAGGCTCACCGTGCGCCAGGCCGAGGCCGCCGCGGCGAAGCTGCATTCGCGGCTCATCGACCGTGAACATCCCTTGTGGGAGTTCCACATCTTCGACGACATCCGGCCGCCAGCGGACATGCCGCACGCGGGACGGCTCGCCGGCTTCTACTCGAAGATCCACCACGCGGCGCTCGACGGCAAGGGTGGCACCGTGCTCGCGAACGCCATCCTCGACATCGGCCCGACGCCGCGCGAAGTGGCTCCGCCGGACGACGCGGGGAGGCCCCGCAAGGCCAGCGAGCTGAAGATCGGCGAGATGATCGGCGCGGTGTTCTCCAATTCGCTCGTGCAGTACGCGAAGCTCGCGCGCTCGCTGCCCGCCGCGGCCTCGTCGCTCGGCGGCACGATCGCGCGCCGATCGGTGCGGGGCGGTGGAGACGGGCTGCGCGCGCGCATGCCCCTGCAGCTCGCGCCGCGCACGATCTTCAACGTCGGGATCACGCCGCAGCGCGCGTTCGCGACCGCGACGCTGCCGTTTGCCGAGTGCAAGGCGCTCGCGAAGAACGTCGGCGGCAGCTTCAACGACATCGTGCTGTGGATCTGCGCGACCGCCCTGCGCGACTACCTCGCGCGGCACGGCACGCTGCCGAAGAAGCCGCTGGTCGCCGCGATGCCGGTGAGCCTGCGCGAGGAAAGCAACAAGGAGCTGAACAACCAGGCGTCGATCACCGTCGTGCAGCTCGGCACGCACATCGGCAATCCGCTGAAGCGCATGAATGCGATCCTGGAATCGACCGCGAAGGTGAAGGAGGCGCTCGCCGGGCTCAAGTCCGTGCTGCCCACCGACTACCCGTCCCTCTTCGCACCCTGGCTCGTGGGCGGCGCGGGCAAGGCGGTGTTCAGGACTTACGGCCGCTCGGGCATCACGGAGCGCCTGCCTGCGATCGCGAACCTCGCGATCAGCAACGTGCCCGGGCCGCAGGTGCCGCTGTACCTGGCCGGCGCGCGCATGGTGACGTTTCATCCGCTGTCGATCGTGATGCACGGTCTTGCGCTCAACATCACGATCCAGACGTACGCGGGCCGCGTGGACTTCGGGATCATCGCGGACAGGAAGGCCGTCCCGCACGTGCATGACCTGGCCTCGGCGCTCGAGCATGCATTCGAAGAAGCGAAGGGGCTCTTCGCCGCGCCCGACGTGCAGGCGCCCGAGACGAAGCCGCCGCGCAAGAAGCCTGCAAAGAAGGCTGCAACGAAAGCCCCCGCAGGTGTCGCGCGCAAGCGCGCGGCCGTGGCCGAGGCCGCATGACGGCCTCTGGCTCATCCGGGCCTTCGCCGGATGGCCACGCCTGTGAAATGAACGAGGTTTGCGAGGACTTTCTTCGCGCGAGCGGCGGCCACGCGAGGTTGCGCAGCGCGCCATGACAAACTGCCGTACAGTGACCCGTCAGGAAATTTCCCCCATGACAACAGATGCCGACTCCGACCTGAAGCCGCCGCACCTCGGCCTCCTCGCGCTCGAGCTGCGCGCGCCCTGGGAATTCGGCTCGGTGCTGGCCGCCTGGCCCGCGCTGCATCGCGCGCCGCGGGGCGACGGCCATGCGGTGATGGTGTTCCCGGGTTTGTCCGCGGGCGACGCCTCCACGGTCCCGCTGCGCCGCTACCTCGCGTATCTCGGCTACGAGGCCCACGGCTGGCGCCAGGGCTTCAACTTCGGCCCGCGCGCAGGCGTGCTGGAATCGATCCGGCGCGAGCTGCGGGATGCCTGCGAGTCGAGCGGCCGCAAGGTGAGCCTCGTGGGCTGGAGCCTGGGCGGCGTCTATGCGCGCGAGCTCGCGAAGGAGTTCGAAGACAACGTCCGCTGCGTGGTGACGCTCGGCTCGCCTTTCGCGGCGCCCCCGAAGGCGACCAACGCGTGGCGCATCTACGAGCTGGCGAGCGGACGCAGCGCCGAAGAGGAACACCGGCGCAGCGGCGCGCTCAGCGAGGCGCCTCCCGTGCCGACCACGAGCATCTATTCGCGCAGCGATGGCGTCGTCGCATGGCGCGGCAGCATCCAGCCGCCCGATCATGCGCGCACCGAAAACATCGAAGTGATCGCAAGCCATTTCGGCATGGGCCTGAACCCGAGCGCGTGGTGGGCGGTGGCCGACCGGCTCGCACAGGCCGAAGGCGAGTGGAAGCCGTTCGACCGCTCCGGCCTCCTGGGCATCAAGGCGCTGATCTATCCCGATCCGCACCGCGCGTGAGGGCCGCCTCGC
Organism: Ramlibacter sp.; assembly: GCF_035548915.1. Classification (GTDB taxonomy): domain Bacteria; phylum Pseudomonadota; class Gammaproteobacteria; order Burkholderiales; family Burkholderiaceae_C; genus Ramlibacter. The sequence goes on from NZ_DASZSE010000034.1 coordinate 15,548, forward strand.
CGACCGCACAAAAAGAGCCCGGCCACGGCCGGGCGGAAGATTCCAAGGCATCGGGGCAACAGGGTCTGCCCCGAACCGATGTTGGTGGGCCAGCCCGGTTCCTGCCGTAGGACGAACGCCCGTGCGCATTCGCGCATTTCTCCGACAGCCGCGGAACGCGGGGCCGGTGCCATGTGCGGTGGGCCCGCGCGATCAGCCGCGCGCCTGCCGCAGAAAGCGGCGCACGTTGTCCGGGTCGCTGCCGACGCACATGACCGCTTCTTCGAGCTCCTCTTCGCTGCAGTGCAGCCACTTGCACCAGTCGCGCCGTTCCCACGCTTGCTCCAGGTGGATCAGCGATTCGTTCGCCGCCGCACTCCCCGCATCTTCGAACATGGCACGTTCCTCCTTGGGTTGCGGTGCGATCGTGGCGCGCGCCTGGAATGCATTGCGACGGCACGCGCTGCGACCGGCCGTGCGAATTCCCTTTTGCGGTGTGTAGGACGAACGGACGGGCTTGTCGGTGCGCGACGGTAAGATGCCGCCCATGCTGAAGAAATCCCTCATCGTCCTTTCCCTCGTCGCCGCCTGCTGCGCGGCGCAGGCCCAGTCGAGCCCGGCCAAGAAGGACCTCGTGAACCGTATCCTGAAAGTGCAGCAAGCCGGCATCGAGGCGCTCGCCCGCAACCTGGTCGAGGACCCGGCGCGCGGGCTCGTCGTGCGCGCGGACCAGTACATGTCGCAGCGCGTCGCGGCCGACAAGCACCCGGCGATGGCCAAGGAGATCGATGCCGACGTGAAGAAGTACCTCGACGAGGCCGTGCCCTTCGCGAAGGACCGCGCGGTGAAGCTCGCCCCCTCGACCGTCGGCGCCTTGCTCGAAGAAAAATTCTCCGAGGACGAGCTGAAGCAGGTTCTGGCGTTCCTCGAGTCGCCGGTGTACGTCAAGTTCCAGCAGCTCGGCCCCGACATGCAGAAGGCGCTGGTGGACAAGCTCGTGACCGACGTGAAGCCCACGATCGAGCCGAAGGTGCGCACGCTCGAGCAAAGCATGGCGAAGCACCTCGGGGTCCCGCCGCAAGGCGCTGCGTCGAGCCCGGCCGTGCCGGCCGCCAGGCAGCCGGCCCGGCCGGCAAGCCGGTAGGCGGCCCACGGCTGGCGGCGTTTTCCGACGCCGCTTCGCGACCCGCGCGGGCACGCCGGGCGGGTGAGGCACGGTCTACTCGGGCGCGAAACCGCACCGAGCCCACCGCGATGTCCACCGCGATGTCCACCCCCCGCCGCAAACTCCTGCAAGTCGCATCGCGCCCCGGCCCCGCCGACCTGCTCGCGTTGCTCGCGGACCTCGGCTGGGATGTGGTGCACGCGAAGAGCCTCAAGGCGGCGCGCGCGCTCATGCGGGGGCAGGACTTCCTGGTCGCCCTGCTCGCGATCGAGGCGGGCGCGCGCGAATTCACTCAGGATTTCGAAGCCTTGCGCGAATGCAGCGAGGCGTGCGAATGGGTGGCGCTCCTGCCGCGCGGCGCGCTCGAATCCTGCGAGTGGCTGCGCGAGCTGGTGCTGCACCACGTGTTCGACTACCACACGCACCCCGCCGATCCGCGGTTTCTCGGGCAGTCTCTCGGCCACGCCTGGGGACGCGCGATGCTGCGCCGCCGCTGCCTCGCGACGGCGGCGGACGACCTCGGACTCGTCGGACGCAGCGCTGTCACCGCGCAGCTCAGGCGCCTCGTGCGCCGCAGCGCCGCGAGCGACGCGTGCGTGCTGATCGAAGGCGAATACGGCACCGGCAAGGCACGCGTCGCGCGCGCGCTGCACGCCTGCTCGTCGCACGCGGCGGGGCCGTTCGTCGCGATCGATTGCGCGACCCTCGGCGAGGACGCGCACGAACGCTTCGCCCGGGCGGCCGGCGGAACGCTCTTTCTCGCCGACGTCGCGCACCTGACGCTCGGCGCGCAGGCGCGTCTTGTGAGGTTCCTCGCGGAGCAGAGCGTGCTGCGCACGAAGCTCGGGCGCGACGGCAGCGGCGCCACCCGCGTGGTCGCTGCGTGCGAGACCTCGCTTGCCGAGGCGGTCCACGCCAAGCGTTTCCGGCAGGACCTCTTCTTTCGCCTGAGCGTGATCCCGCTGACGCTTTCGCCGCTGCGGCTTCGCAAGGAAGACATCGAGCCGCTTGCGCATCACTTCCGCTCGACGGCCGCGTCCGCGCGCGCAAGCATCGCCCGCGGCTTCAGCCGCCGCGCGCTCGCCGCGATGAAGGAGCACGCGTGGCCCGGCAACGTGCGCGAGCTCTCGAGCCGCGTGCGCCGGGCGCTCGTGCTCGCCGAGCGGCGGCTGATCGGGCCCGAGGAGCTCGGCCTCGAGGCGAAGGCCGCCGGGCCGATCGACAGCCTTCAGGCCATCCGCGTGCAAGCGGAGAAGGACGCCGTCGCGCTGTCGCTCGATCGCGCGAGCCAGAACGTGTCGCTCGCCGCGCGCGATCTGGGCGTGTCGCGCATGACGATGTACCGGCTGATGGCCAAGCACAGCATCACGCCGCGCGCCTCGGCCTGAAGCGCGGGGGGAACGCCTTCAGGCCCCGAGCCCGACCTTCGAATTGAAGCTGTAGCACGCCGCCTCGAAACTGCGAATCTCGAACAGCGCCTCCTTCAGGCTCATCTCGCCTTGCTCCAGCAGCTTGCCCGTGAGGTGCTCCGTGAGCGGCTTCAGCCTGGCAAGCAGGGTCTTCGTCTCCGCGTAGAGACGCTCGCTTTGCGTTTCCATGATCCCGCGCGTTTCCTCATCGAGGTTGCGCCCGGCATCGCTCGAGAGCGCGCCGAAGTTCAGCCGCGTCTTGCGATACATGCCCATCTCGGCCACGGCATGGTGCAGCAGCTTCGTCACGCGCGTGATGTCGTTGTGCGCGCCGTTGGTCGTGCCCTCTTCGCCGAAGAAGAGCTCCTCGTTGGCCATGCCGCCCAGGAGCACTCTCACGTCGTGCTCGATGTCGGACTTCGTCTTCAGCAGATTGGCGCCCTGCTTGTGAAAGACGAAGCCGAGCGCGTTGTTGCGCGGATTGGCCTTCAGCGAAATCTTGAGCGTCTTCATCTCCGCAAGGACGGCTTCCCAGTCGCCGCCGGCCTTGCTGCGCTCGTGCTCGAAATCCACGAGGAAGTGGCCCCACTCGTGGATCGCGATGATGCGCCGGTCCCTCTCCCGTTCCTTCGTCGTATTCGTGTTCACGTTGCCGACCAGCACGCGCTCGGCGGCCTGCATCAGCGTCTCGGACGTGATGAGGTCGCCCGCCTGCACCGCCGTGATGCCCGCCTGGTTCACGATCGTCTCCAGGTCGGCGGGGCTGCGCCCTTCGGTCACCTCGACGATGTGCCTGAGGTCGATCCGCGCCTCGACCTTGTCCGCGCGCCGCTGCAGATAGTGCTCCACGATCGCGAGGCGTTCCTCGCGATTGGGCAGGCGGAAATCCACCTTCATCTGGAAGCGGCGCAGCATGGCTTCGTCCATCTGCATCGTCTCGCTGTTGAAGTTCGAGGCGACGATCCAGATGATCTCCGCATCGTGCCGCGTGCGCACGCCGTCCAGAATCGCGAGCAGTGAATTCTGCGTGTCGTCGTCGAATTTGCGATGGCCCCCGCGCTTCATGAACAGGTCCTGCGCCTCGTCGAGGAACACGATGCAGCGCTTGCGCCGCCTCGCCATGCCGACGATGCGCCCGAGCGTGTTGGAGCCGCCCGCGACGTAGCCGGTTTCCAGGTTGGCCGCCGAATGGAAGAGGATCGGCAGGTTCAGCTGCTTGGCGAGGTAGCTCGCGAGCTTCGTCTTGCCCGTACCCGCGGGGCCGCTGAACATCACGTTGAACGGCTTGTCGACGCCGTATTCGGCGTACTTCGCGCGCCGCTCGTACTGGTCCTTGATCTGGAACACCTCGGACTTGATGTCCTGCATGCCCACCAGGTCGTCGATCGAGCCTTGCACCTGGTGGGGCTCGATGAACTTGAGCGACTTGAACTGGCCCTTCAGCTGGAACGCGAGGAAGGCGAGCAGGCCCAGGCTGAGCGCGGCGGAAAGCGCGCCGCTCACGCCCGCCTTCCAGCCGTCCTTCTCGGACTGCGGGCGGGCGCTGCCGAAGCGCTCGTCCAGGCGTTCGAGCATCGCCGAGCCCGCAACGCTCAGCTCGGAGCGCGGGATGAAGACGATCTTCGATCCCCACGATGCGTTCACCGCCTTGTCCGAGAAGATCTTCGTTTCCATGTCGCTCGGGTAGTACGCGTAGTTCTTCCCCTGCGACTCGATGAGCACGATGCGCTCGGAGATGTTCCACATGAGCGGCTTGTAGACCACCGTGATGCGCTCGATCGGATGCGATTCGACGAAGCCGAGGATCGAGCCGGTGCCGAAGACGACCGGCAGCCGGTCGTCGAGCGTCCAGAGCGCCTCCGAGGAGCCGTCGTTCATCGCCTTCAGCTGTTCAGCCACGGCGGCCTGCCGCTGCCAGACCACGAACGAATACGTGCCCGTGAGGGGGATGAGCAGCAAGACGCTCAGCACCAGCACGCGCACCGCGGTGGACTGGATCGTGAACCAGTCCTGCACGCGGTTGGCGGCCTTGCGCACGGCGGCGAGCCCTCGGGAGGCGCGTTCGGGGGTTGGGGAGGTTTCTTTCGGAGAGGACAATTCGGACATGGGCGTTCCTGCCGACGAGGGAGCGTTGTGGAGCCGCCGCGCGAAGCGCGTTGGCCGGAGGTGAGACTCCTTCTGTCAGAAGCATCCTACAGAATCGGCGCTCGCGAGGCGAGCGGCGCAGCCGCCCCACGGCCGGGCACGACACGGCCACGTGAGAAATTCACGTCTTTGCGCGGTGCGTTGGCAGCGAGCGGGATTTACCCTAGGAACCGAACGGCGCGGGCGCGATCCAAATAAGTGGCCGGGTTTCTTTTCAAGTTTCTTTCCCGGCTGTTTGTCCCTCGGAACGCAAGGACCGGGGGATTTTTTCGAGCCACGCGAGCGCCGCTCGCTCCGTGTCGAAGCGAGCCATTCCAGGAGTCCCTGCGAGTGGATTCGAATCGACGTCCACGAGTTCCGCTGTCGCGACGACCGCCACGGCGAAGCCCGCAGGCAGCACGCGCTGCAGCCGATCGCCGATGAGAAACGGCCCCTCGACGCCCGGTGAAGCGCCGAGCTGCCGCAAGTCGAGCACCATGTGGTCTTCCCCCGCGCGCAGGGCCGCCGCCTTCAGCTGGTAGGCGAGCGAGAGCGCGTCGTTGTATTCCCACTGCCCGGTCACGCCCACGCGCAGGTGCCGTTTCTGGTGGCGGACGGTGACGATCAGCTTCATCGTGCCGTCCAGCTTGCCACGGCCCGCATGCCGCGTGCGCCCGGTGTAGCAAGCCGTGACAGATCGACGGGGCGCGGCATGGAAGAGAATGTCGGCACTCGCACCCGGAGGCCGAGCATGCCCGTTGTCGACGCCAGCGCCGTTTCCTATGCACGAGCCGCACCCGATGCACGCATCGCATCGGACACCGCGGACCGCATCGAATGGGTGCGCCTCGCACTCGCCTACCTGCCGCTCGCCACGCCCGTGAGCGACGCCAAGGTGCTCACGGGCGTGCAGAAGCCGCTCACCGAAATCGCGTTCGTCTTCTGCGAGATTCGCACGCGCGACGGCCACGAAGGCCTCGGCTTCGGCTATTCCAAGCGCGCCGGCGGCCCCGGCATGTACGCGCACGCGAAGGAAATCGCGCCCAACTTGCTGGGCGAAGACCCGAACGACATCGCGAAGATCGCGACGAAGCTTCAGTGGGCCGGCGCCTCGATGGGCCGCGGCGGCATGACGGTGCAGGCGATCGCGCCCTTCGACGTGGCGCTCTGGGACATGAAGGCCAAGCGCGCGAAGCTGCCGCTCGCCAAGCTGCTCGGCGCGCATCGCGATTCGGTCCAGTGCTACAACACCTCGGGCGGCTTCCTGCACACGCCGCTCGACCAGGTGCTGCGCAACGTCGATATCTCGCGCGAAAGCGGCATCGGCGGCATCAAGATCAAGGTGGGGCACCCGGACCTCGCGGTGGACTTCCAGCGCGTGGGCGCGGTGCGCAAGCTGCTCGGAGACGGCTTCCCGCTGATGGTCGACGCGAACCAGCAGTGGGACCGCCCGCAGGCCACTCGCGCGTGCCGCGCGCTGGAACCGTTCGATCTCACCTGGATAGAGGAGCCGCTGGACGCGCACGACTACGAAGGCCACGGGCAGCTCGCGCAGCGTTTCGACACGCCGATCGCCACCGGCGAGATGCTCACGAGCTTCGAGGAGCATTCGCGGCTCATCGCGGCGGGCACCGATTTCATCCAGCCCGATGCGCCTCGCGTGGGCGGGATCACGCCGTTTCTGAAAGTGATGGCGCTCGGCGAATTCCATCGCCGCAAGCTCGCGCCGCACTTCGCGATGGAGATCCACCTGCATCTCGCGGCGGCCTACGCGCTCGAGCCGTGGCTCGAGCATTTCGAATGGCTCGCGCCGCTTTTCAACGAGCAGCTCACGCTGAAGGACGGCCGCATGTGGCTGCCGGACCGCCCGGGGCTCGGCTTCAGTCTGTCGGAGCAGGCGTTGCGCTGGCAGGCGGAGCAAGTGGAGTTCGGGCGGCGCTCTTGAGCAAGTCACGGCGGTTTTCCGCCCACGCTCAATTGTCCAGACGGCAGATGAATCCCAAGCCGACGCCGTGTGAAGCCCGGGCCGCGCGCGAGTGCCGCGAAGCGCGATGCGTTTGGCTTGCGCTATGGCGCGACGGACTGCGCTCGCCGATGCCTGGATCGCGCCACCACGGCCGCGCGCAGCCAGCATTCGCGCAGCAGCACGGCGGTCGCCCACATGATGAGCGCGCAGAACACGATGTCGCTCAGGAAGTGCCCGCCCTGCGCCATGCGGGCGGCGCCGACGACGAAGCCCGCGGCCATGCCGATCGCGAGCCAGCGCAGGCGCTTCCTGCGCGCGCCGAAAACGCCGATGGCGAGCAGCACGAAGCCGCCCGCCGCATGCCCGCTCACGAACGAGCAGTTGCGCGGGCAATAGGATGAAGGCGCGAGCGCCTGCTGGAAAGGCATCGGACCGCCGAATGCCTCGATGCTCCCCGGGCGCGGGCGGCCCCAGTGGTCCTTCAGCGCCACGTGCACGACGAGGCCCACGCCCACCACGCCCGCGAGGAGCAGCATCGCGCCGCGGCGCCGGCGCGCGCGCAGCCCGCGCGGCCCCAGGAGGCGCGGCGCGAACAGCGAGACCGCGGCCCATGCGCCCAGCAGCCAGCCGAGCCAGGGCATGCTGCGATAGATGGCGCGCGACCAGAGCCAGCGGTCGCCGGCGAATCCGTTGCCGTCGAAGAAGAGTCCCGCGACCTTCACGTCGAGCCCCGGCCACATCGTGAAGACGATCGTCGCCACCGCGATGGACAGCGCGAGCGCGACGCGTTCGATCTGGCGAGTCTTCAGCACGATCATGGCCTGCGCCCCGCTCCCATCCACAGTTGCACGGTGACCCGCCCGGACGTGGCGGAGGCGAGCCGGCTCCACTCGGGATACGCCGCGCGCATCGCCTCGTCCGGACCCGATTCGGCCAGCAGCAGCACCTGCTGCGGCAGCGCCTCGCCCGGGTGCCGGAGCGGGCGGAACTGCGCGAAATGATTGTCGGGCGTGCCCGGATACGGCCACGCGAAGACGGGCCGGTGGGCGCTGCGCCACACGTAGTCCGCGTGGGAGATGAGGTCTCGGCGCGACGCCACGACCGGAAGGCCCGGCAGCGCATCGAGCGAGGGACGCAGCGCCTCGAGCGCTTCGGTCCAGCCGCGCATGCGCGCCCAGAGGTCGAGGTTGTCGCGGCCGGTGAGCGCGATCTGCGCATGGCCCGCGAGCGCGAGCACCGCCGCGAGCACGACGCCTGCCGCCGCGCATTGCAAAGCCCGCACCGGCGCGATGAAGCGATCCGCCTGCAGCGCGAGCCACAGGCACAGGCCCAGCAGCGCGGGTGCCGTCCAGTTCACCTGCGCCTTGGCGTGCAGCGCCTGCACGGCGCCGATGGCGAGAATGGGCCATGCGAAGGTGAGCGCGAACCAGGCGGCGTCGCCGCCGCTCGCGAAAACCTTGCGCATCGGCTTCGCACGACGCATGCAGACGGCCAGCACGCCGAGCGCCACCGGCCCGAACGAAAGGACCTGCCCGGCCACATATTCCGCGAAGAGGCCGACGTGGCTGCGACCTGTCGCGGGCACCGAGTTCACCGTGATCGCGGCCGTGTGGAAGAGCGTGGGCCATCCGTTCGCCGCGTTCCACAGGACGTTGGGCAATGCGATCAGCGCGGCCACGACGCCCGCGAGCACCACGCCCGTGAACGTGCGGCGTCCTCCATACCAGGCCAGCACGAGCCAGCTCACCGCGATCGCGCCCATCGAGTATTTGGAAAGCAGCCCGCACCCGGTGGCCACGCCCGCGGCCATCCACCACGCGTTCACGCTCCTGGGGCGCTCCCGATCGCTCCACGCACGCCATGAGAACGCCATCGCGAGCGACCAGCAGAAGACGAGCGGACCGTCGGTGGTCGCGACGAGGCCGAGCAGGCCCGCGGTCGGCGTCGAGACGAAGAGCGCCGCGGCCCACACCGCAGCGGTGGGGCCGGAAGCCCTCCGCGCGGTCCAGGCGAGCGCGAATGCCGCGGCGACCCAGCACGCCATCGAGAACACGCGCACGCCGAAGAGGCCGTCGCCGAAGATCGCGGTCGAAGCCGCGATGATCGCCGCGATCCCCGGGGGCTTCGACCAATAGCCCCACGCGAGTTCGCGCGACCAATCCCAGTATTGCGCTTCGTCCACGTAGAGCCCGGCACCGCTTGCTTCCATCACCGCGATGCGCAGCAGGAGCACGCCGGCGAGGGCGGCGAGCAGGACGAACAGCGAGGCGGGCCGGGGTGGCCGCTCAGGCATGCCACCCTTCGTCGTTGCCGAGCTCGGGCGTGTTGCGCAGGTGGTAGGGCCGGGCATGGCCGCCGTCGTAGTAGACGCGCGTGAGGATTTCCGCGAGCACGCCGGTGCAGAGGAACTGCAGCCCGCCCATCACGAGGAAAAAGCCGAGGGCAAGGAGTGGACGCGAGCCGACGTCTTCGCCGCCGAGCTTGAGTACGAGCAGGTAGGCGAGCATCGCGAGGCCCGCGGTGCAGCTCGCCAGGCCGATGCCGCCGAAGAAGTGGCCGGGGCGCGAGCCGAAGCGCAGGAAGAAATGCATCGCAAGCAGGTCGACGATCACGCGGAAGGTGCGGCCGATGCCGTATTTCGACTGCCCCGCCACGCGCGCGCTGTGGTTCACCGGCTCCTCGGCCATGCGGCTCGGGCTCGTCACGGTCGCGAGCCACGCGGGGATGAACCGGTGCATCTCGCCGTAGAGGCGCACGCGATGCAGCACTTCCGAGCGGAACACTTTCAGGCTGCAGCCGAGGTCGCGGAATTCGAGCCCGCTCACGCGCCGGATGAGCCGGTTGGCGAGCATGGAAGGAAAGCGTCTGAGGAAGAAGCCGTCCTGCCGGTCGCGTCGCCAGCCGGCCACGAGGTCGAGGTCTTCGTTCAGGAGGCGTGCGACCATGCGCGGGATGTCGCGTGGATCGTTCTGCAGGTCGCCGTCGAGCGTGGCGATCACGTCGCCGCGTGCGGCATCGATGCCGGCTTGCATCGCGGCCGTCTGCCGGAAATTGCGCGCGAGCCGCAGCACGCGGATGTGCGGGCCGGTGCGCGCGGCTTCGCGCGCGAGCGCCGCGGCCGTGCCGTCCGTGCTGCCGTCGTCCACGACGATCAGCTCCCAGGGGTGCGGATAGGCGGCGAGCGCGGATTGAACGGCTTCGACGAGCGGCGCGGCGTTTTCCGCTTCGTTGTACATCGGCACCACGACGGAGAGGCGGTGCGGGGCCGGGCCGGTCGCGGGCACGGGGATGTCGCGCGCAACGGGGTCGGCGGGCGAGGCGATGAGAGTCGGGTCCATGGGTCAGTTGTCCGCGACGCAGTGAGTCTGCCGCCGCCGATGAAACACATCCGTCATTGCCGCCTTCGCGGGGATGACGGCGAGGCTGGATGCGCTCGCGGCAACGCCTGGCGCAGCGATGACCACGACGATGACGAGAGGCCGTGCCACTTCAGGCTGCCTGCAGGGGTGCGCGCGCCGCGACGACGCGATCGCGCCAGAGCGCGATGGCCGCGGCGCCGAGCGCCACGGCGAGGCTGAACGCGTGGACGGCCAGCGCGGCGGCCACGAAGCTCCCCTGCTGCGCCTCGGGCAGATGCGAAGCAATCCACGCGCCGGCTTCGTACGTGCCGAGCCCCGCCGGCCCTTGAACCGGCAGCACGCCCGCAATCTCGCCGCCGAGCCCGGCTCGCGCGGCGGCACCGACGCCGAAGCCGCCGAGCAGCATCATGAGGCCACCGTTGGCCGCCACCTTGAAAGTCCAGTTGCCCGCGCTCGCGGCAAGGCCGAGCCACGAGGACGGACGCGGAACGAGCGACACGGCCAGGAGCACGAACGCAGCCACGAGCAGCAGCCGCGCCGCGACGGGCCACGGCACGAGCAGGAGGATGGACAGCGCGAGCAGCACCGCCGCATCCTGCACGCGCCACCACGCAAGGCGCGGCGCGGATTCACGCCAGCCGACACCGAACTCGCGCTGCACGAGGTAGAGGTAGCCCGCCTCGCCCGAGCGCAGCGGCAAGAGCAGCACGGCGGCGTTGTGCAGCAGCACGAGACGCAGGCACGCGAAGAAGCCGGCATGGCGCACATGACGCCACTCCTGCTGCAGCCTGAGCGCGCGCAGCGCGTGGCCGGAGAGCAAGGCCACGCCGGCCGCGAACCATGCCGCGGCGGGCACGCTGCCCATCGTGCGCCACAGCGCGTCGACATCGGCATGGCGCAGCAGCCACTGCCATGCGGCAGCCAGAAGGACGAGCGGGACGAGGCAGCGCAGCACGAGGCGTGCAATGCGCCGCGAAGGCGCGGCGGGGCGGCCGGCGGATAGCTCGTCGGCGGAGGATTCGCGGCTCAGGAACATCGGCGGGGGGAGAAAAGCCCGGGCACGCATGCGGGCCCGGACGGGCCTGCCAGTATGCCCCAGGCGCTTGGGCGCATTGTGTCAGAACGACAGGGTGTAGGACACCACCGCGCGGTCGCGTCGGGGTGCCCGCGAGGCCCTGTTACGGTGCGCTCACAGGCTGAAGCGAAGGCGGCACACTGCTTGCCAAGGCAAGCACGGAGTCTGTATTCATGGAAAGGGTCTGGGGCCCGGTCAAGGGCTTCTACATCGCAGCCTATGCGGCGCCCGCGGGCGACGGAGACCGCTATTGCAGCTACGCGAAGGTCTCCGTGCGCGCACCGGCGAACTACTGGGATGCCGACGAGGTCGTGTTCAAGCTCTTCGGCGGCGAATACCATTCGACACCGGAAGCCGCGCTCCTGTCGGCGCAGCTCGTCGCGCGCAACGCGATCGGCGCCATCCCGCCCGGTGCGCTCACCCTGCTCGAACTCGGCCTGCACAGCGCCTCGAAGCAGCTCATCTACTCCGTGGGCAGCTCGATTCGCCACCGCATGGCCTGAGCGCCTGTGGCGCGGCACCCACAAGCCACGGGAAAATCGAGCGGCGACAAACACTTCGAGCAGGAACCAAACTATAGAATTCATAGCGATGGCAATTCCGCTGCCCACCTACTACGACGTCCTGCAGGTCGAACGCGACGCGACGCCGGAGGGCATCCGCCACGCCTGGCGCCGGCTCGCGCACAAGTACCACCCCGACAAGATGCCCGGCAACGCGAATGCGGTGCGCGCGATGGCGGCGATCAATGCCGCGTACGAAGTGCTTTCCGATCCGCACCGCCGAGCCGAGCACGACGTGTGGATCGAGCGGGCCGAGTCGCGCCCGATGGGGCTCGCCGGCGGGCCGGTGCAGTCCGAGGAGGCCGCGGGGCCCTGGGCCGTCCTCAATCCGCTCACGGGCTGGCCCTGGTACCTGCTCTTCGCGACGATGGCGTTCTCGCTCGGAACGATCGTGACGGCGCTCTACATGACGGCGATGCCGGCGCGGTAGGCGGCCTCGCCGGCATCGCGGCCGGCATGCGCTACATCTTCGGCTGAAGCAAGCTCACCCGGTTCTTCTCCGTGTCGAAGAACGAGACGTACTGCCCCACGCCGGGAATCTCCATCGGCTCGCCGAGCACTTCGCCCCCGGCCTCTTTCACCTTGCGCATGGAAGCCTGGATGTCCTGCACCGCGATCACCACGGACGGGTACTGCGCGGGCCAGTCGTTGTTGCGCTGGTAGAAGCCGCCGTTGATGGCGCCGCGAGCGGCGTCGGGCGGCGCTTTCTCGCTGCCGGGCTTGGCCGTGGTCGCGAGCACGTAGTGGCCCATGTCCTCGCCCAGGACCTGCATCTCCCAGTCGAAGGCGGTGCGGTAGAAAGCGACGATGCGCTCGCGGTTCTCATAGGGGAATTCGAAATGAACGACGGGGTCCATGGCTGCTCCTGGCCTCGAAGGCCGATGCGGGACGTGGAGCATATACTGGCCCGCGCAACAGCGCATTCGAAAGAAAGCTCATGAGCGAAGCCTACGTCTACGACGCGATCCGCACCCCGCGGGGCAAGGGCAAGAAGGACGGCAGCCTGTACGAAGTGAAGCCGGTGAACCTGCTCGCGGGCGTGCTTGCCGAACTGCAGCGGCGCAACGATTTCGATACCGCTCGGGTCGACGACGTCGTGATGGGCGTCGTGTCTCCGGTCGGCGAGCAGGGCTCGGTGATCGCGAAGGTCGCCGCGCTCAAGGCCGGGTGGGACTGGCGCTGCGCGGGCGTGCAGCTCAACCGCTTCTGCGCATCGGGCCTGGAGGCCGTGAACATCGCCGCGCAGAAAGTGCGCTCCGGCTGGGAAGACCTGGTCGTGGCGGGCGGCGTGGAAAGCATGAGCCGCGTGCCGATCGGCTCCGACGGCGGCGCCTGGGCGCAGGACCCGGAGACGAACGCGGCGACGGCGTTCGTGCCGCAGGGCATCGGCGCCGATCTCATCGCCACGCTCGAGGGCTTCTCGCGCGAGGATGTCGATGCGTATGCGCTCGAGTCGCAAAAGCGCGCGGCGAAGGCGCGCGAAGCCGGCTTCTTCGCGGGCTCGATCGCGCCGGTGAAGGATTTCCTCGGCCAGACCCTTCTCGAAGAAGACGAGTTCATCAAGCCCCACACGACGATGCAGGGGCTCGCCGCGCTCAAGCCCGCGTTCGAGCAACTCGGCGCGATGGGCTTCGACCAGGTCGCGATCGGGCGGTATCCGCAGGTGGAGCGCATCGACCACGTACACCACGCGGGCAATTCGTCGGGCATCGTCGACGGCGCGGCCGCGATCCTCATCGGCAGCGAAAAAGCGGGCCGCGCGCATGGCTTCACGCCGCGCGCGCGCATCGTGGCGGCGGCGCTTTCCGGCGCCGATCCGACGATCATGCTCACCGGCCCGATGCCCGCGGCGCGCAAGGCGCTCGCGAAGGCGGGCATGACCCTCGAGCAGATCGACCTCTTCGAGGTGAACGAGGCCTTCGCCGCGGTGCCGATGCGCTTCATGAAGGAGATGGGCGTGCCCCACGAGAAGGTGAACGTGAACGGCGGCGCGATCGCGATGGGGCATCCGCTCGGCGCGACGGGGGCGATGATCCTCAACACGCTGGTGGATGAACTGCACCGCAGGAAACTGCGTTACGGGCTCGCGACGCTCTGCGTAGGCGGCGGGATGGGAATCGCGACGATCGTCGAGCGGCTTTGAACATCGTTGCGGCACGACAGCAGCCGGTTGCGGGCACACACACATGAAGACGATCCGGTACGACATCGCCGACGGCATTGCCACCATCACCTTCGACGAGCCCGATTCGCCCGTCAACACGATGTGCCTGCAGTGGCAGCAGGACATGACCGAACTCGCTGAGCGCGTGCTGCAGGATCGGGAAGCGATCCGGGGCATCGTGCTCGCTTCGAACAAGACGAGTTTCTTCGCGGGAGCCGACCTGAAGGGCACGATGCGCCTGAAGCCCGAGGACGCCGCCGAGGTCTATCGGGGCATCGAGCGGGTGAAGAAGAACTTCCGCACGCTCGAGACGCTCGGCAAGCCCGTGGTCGCGTGCCTGAACGGCTCGGCGCTCGGTGGCGGCTGGGAAGTGGCGCTGATCGCGCATCACCGCGTCGCGGTGGACGATCCGAAGATCCAGTTCGGCACGCCGGAAGTGAACCTCGGCCTCATCCCCGGCGCCTCGGGCATCACGAAGATGACGCGCCTGCTGGGCCTCATGGGCGCGCAGCCCTGCATCATGGAAGCGAAGCTCTTCGATCCGCGCGAAGGGCTCGCGATCGGCGTGGTGCACGAACTCGTGCCCGATGCCGGCTCGCTGCGCGCGGCCGCGCTCGCCTGGATCGATGCGCATCCGCAGTCGCAGCAGCCCTGGGACGACAAGAACTACCGCATCCCCGGCGGCACACCCGACAGCCCCAGGCTCGCGGGCATGCTCTCGGTCGCACCGGCGATGCTCAGGCAAAAGACGCGCGGCCTCTACCCCGCGCCCGAATACGCGCTCGCCTGCATGGTCGAAGGCGCGCTCGTGGACTTCGACACCGCGCTGCGAATCGAATCACGCTATCTCGCGCGCCTCATCGTGAGCCCGGTCGCGAAGAACATGATCAACACGTTCTTCTTCGACATGAACGCGATCAAGTCGGGGCGGTCGCGGCCGAAGGACGTGCCGAAGTACAGACCTCGCAAGGTGGGCATCCTCGGCGCCGGCATGATGGGCGGGGGCATCGCCTATGCGCAGGCGAGCCGCGGCATCGAAACCGTGCTGCGCGACGTGACGCAGGAGAAAGCCGAGCTCGGCAAGGCGTACAGCACGAAGGTGACGCAGCCTCGCGTCGACAAGGGGCGCATGAACGCGGGCGAACAGCAGGCGCTCGTGGCCCGCATCACCGCGACCGAGTCGCTGAAGGCGCTCGAAGGGTGCGAGCTCATCATCGAAGCCGTGTTCGAAAACCGCGAGCTGAAGGCGCGCGTGACCCGCGAAGCCGAGCCGTTGCTGGCCGAAGGCGGCTTCTTCGCGAGCAACACGTCCACGCTGCCGATCACGGGCCTCGCGAAGGCGAGCGCGCGGCCGCGCAAGTTCGTCGGCATCCATTTCTTCAGCCCCGTGGACAAGATGAAGCTCGTGGAGATCATCCGCGGCGAGCAGACCGACGACGAAACCATCGCGCGCGCGTTCGACTACGTGCAGGCGCTCGGCAAGACCCCGATCGTCGTGAACGACTCGCGCGGCTTCTTCACGAGCCGCGTGTTCGGCACCTTCGTGATGGAAGGCGCGGCGATGGTGAGCGAAGGCATTCCCGCCGCCGTCGTGGAGCAGGCCGGTCTGCAGGCGGGCATGCCGGTGGGGCCGCTCGCGGTGCTCGATGAAACCGCGCTCTCGCTTTCCGTGCACGTGCTCGACCAGACGCGTGCCGACCTGCGCGCCGAAGGAGGCACCTACATCGCGACGCCGGGCGAACTGCTCGTCGAGCGCATGGTGAAGGAGTTCGACCGCAACGGCCGCGCGGCGGGCGGCGGCTTCTACGAATATCCGGCGGACGGCCGGAAATTCCTGTGGCCGAAGCTGAAGGAGCTCTTCGAGAAGCCGGACGCGGCCTGGGACATGCAGGAGCTGAAGGACCGCCTTCTCTATCGCCAGTCGGTCGAGACCGCGCGCTGCCTCGCCGAAGGCGTGCTCACCACCGTGCACGACGCGAACATCGGCTCGATCTTCGGCATCGGGTTTCCGGGATGGACGGGGGGCGCGCTGCAGTTCATCTACGGCATGGGCATCGATGTCTTCCTGCATCGCGCGGAAGTGCTGGCTTCGAAGTACGGGCCGGGGTTCGTCCTCGCGCCGCGGGTGAAAGAAGCGATCCGGCGGCACGAGCCGAAGTGGGACGCGCCCCCGGCCCCGTGATGCGTTCCCGCTGGTACTTCGGCTGGAACATCGTCGCGGCGAGCGCCATGCTCACGCTGCTGTCGTCGGGCATGCGCCTCAGCTTCGGGCCGTTCTTCCTTCCGATGGCGCACGACCTGGGCTTCACCCGCAGCCTGCTGGCGACCATCGTCGCGGCGGGACAGTTCGCGTATGGATTGGCGATGCCGCTCGCGGGCCTGCTGATCGCGCGCTTCGGCACGCGGCCCCTGCTGCTCGCGGGCAACGCGCTCGTGATCGCATCGGTGCTGTGGACCGTGAGCACCGACAGTGCGTTCGCCTTCCTGCTCGCCTTCGGCCTGCTGCTTTCCGTGGGGCTCGCGTTCACGAGCCCCGTCGCGCTCACGCCCGTCATCAGCCACTGGTTCGCGCGGCGGCGGGGCATGGCCCTCTTTTTCCTCTCCACGGGTTCCATGGCCGGCCTCGCGGCGATGACGCCCATCCTGAGCTTCGCCATCGGCCATTTCGGCTGGCGGGCGACGCTGGTGGCGTTCGCCGCGGTCTTCACGCTCGTCACCGTCCCCGCGGCCCTCTTCGTGATCCGCGACGATGCGCCCGAACATGCCGATCTGCCCCCCGGGGAATCCGCGGTTGCCGATGGCAATGCCGCCCCGGCGCCGCAAAGCCTGAGGCTGCGCGACGCCATGCGCACGGCGCCATTCTGGAAGATCTTCTTCGGCCTCTTTTGCTGCGGCTTCAGCATGAATCTCCTCGGCACGCACGGCGTTCCGATGCTGATGGACCACGGCTTCGATCCATTCACGAGCTCGATGGGCATCGGCCTCATCGGCTTCGTCGCCATCGGCGGCACGCTCCTGCTCGGTCGCTGGGCCGATCGGCTGCCGCGCCGCCACATCCTCGCGGCCATCTATTTCGTGCGCGGCATCGGCTTTCTCGCGCTCGTGATGGTGGGCACGCACTGGGAGCTGTACCTCACGTCCACCGTCGGCGGGCTGGTGTGGGCGGGCAGCATCGCCGTGTCGTCGGCGATCCTTGCCGATGTCTATGGCGTTCGGCTGGTGGGCGTGCTCTACGGAATCGCCTACGTGGGCCACCAGGCCGGCGGGACGCTCAGTTCCTGGCTCGGAGGCTGGGGCTTCGAGCGCTTCGGGACGCACTGGGTTTCGTTCGGGGCGGCCGGCGTCCTGCTGATCGCGGCGGGATTCGTTTCGCTTCGGCTGCCGCGCAAGGGCTTCACGCTGATGGCGCGGCCCGAAGCCGGGCGGGCCACTTGGTTGACTCAGTCAATCAATTGAATCACACTGGGGCGCATGACCCCGTCCCCCGTTCCCGCCGCGCAGGTGAAGGCCGTGCGCGCCTTCAACCGCTTTTACACGCAGCGCATCGGCGTGCTGCGCCGCTACCTGGGTTCGGACTTCACGCTGACCGAAGTGCGGGTGCTCTACGAACTCGCCCATCGCAAGCATTGCACCGCCACCGAGCTCGGGCGCGACCTGGACCTCGACGCCGGCTACCTGAGCCGCATCCTGCGGCGCTTCCAGCACCAGGGCTGGATCGAACGCGAAGCCGCGAGCCACGACGCGCGCCAGAGCTTTTTGCGCATCACCGACGCGGGCCATGCGGCGTTCGAGCCGCTGCAGCAGAAGTCGCGCGACGAAACCGCCGCGCTGCTGGCGACCGTGCCGCCCGAAGCGCGCCCCCGCCTCATCGAGGCCATGGGGACGGTGCGGCATCTCCTCGATGCACCGGCCGCCGACGCGCAACCGCGCCGCATCGAGCTGCGCGAGCCGCGGCCGGGCGACATGGGCTGGGTCGTGCAGGCGCACGGCGAGCTCTACTGGCGCGAATACCAGTTCGATGCGCGCTTCGAGGCGCTGGTGGCCGAGATCGCCGCAAAATTCATCCGCAACTTCGATCCCGAATACGAAAGAGGCTGGATCGCCGAAGTCGACGGCGAACGCGCGGGGTCCGTCTTCGTCATGCGGCGCTCCCGCACGATCGCGCAACTGCGCTTGCTGATCCTCACGCCCGCAGCGCGCGGACTCGGGCTCGGCGGACGGCTTGTCGACGAGTGCATCGCGTTCGCGCGCGAGAAGCGCTACCGCCGGCTGATGCTTTGGACTCAGAGCCACCTCGAGGCCGCGCGAGCCATCTACCGGTCCCGCGGATTCCAGGTGACGAAGCGCGAGCGCTACGAGGCCGATTTCCACCCGGGCCTCGTGAGCGAGATCTGGGAGCTCAAGCTCTGAGCCGCGCCCTCGCCGCCGCCGCGGCCATGGGCGTGCTGGTCGGCGCCGCCATCGTCGCGTCGCGCTTCGTGCTGGCCGAAGTGCCGCCGCTCACGCTCGCGATGCTGCGCTACGCGATCGGCTTCGCGTGCCTCGCGCCCTTCGCCTGGCCCGCGTGGCGCGCGCATCGCGAGAGCTTCCCGGCGCCTTCCACGCGGGACCTGCTGGCCATGGCCGTGCTCGGCATCGCGCAGTTCGGCGTGCTGATCGCACTCATGAACTGGGGGCTTGCCACCGTCAACGCGGCCAACGCCGCGCTCATCTTCAGCCTCTTTCCACTGATCACGCTGCTCTTCGGCGCGGCACTCGGGCGGGAGCGCATCTCCGCGCGGCTCGCCGCCGGTCTCGTGATTTCCATCGGGGGCGTGGCCCTGTCGCTCGCGCCGAAGCTCGCGACGCGCGATCCGCGCGCCTGGTGGGGAGAACTCGCCGTCTTCGCATCCGCTTGCATCGGCGCGGCGTGCAGCGTGCTGTACAGACCCTATCTGCAGCGCTATCCGACCGTGCCGGTCTCCGCGTTCGCGATGCTCGCCTCGGTGCTGTTTCTTGCCTTCGCGGCGATCGGAGAGGACTGGCCGCGGCGGGTCGCAACGCTGGGGATCGAGACGTGGGGCGTGGTCGCCTTCATCGGCTTGTCGAGCGGCGTGGGGTACTTCTGCCTGCTCTACGCGCTGAAGCACGAGTCGCCCACGCGCGTGACGATGTTCCTCGCCCTCAACCCGGCCACGGCAGCGCTGCTCGGCTGGTGGGCGCTCGGCGAGACGGTGCACGCGAGTCTTCTCGCCGGCCTCGTCATGATCTTCGCGGGCCTCTGGCTGGCCGGAGAGCGACGACCCTTGACGGGAAATCGACAGCCCGCGCTTCGATAATGGAGGCATGCCAGAAGCGCCCCGCGCAGCGCGGCCTGCGAAGACCGCGACGCCGATCCCGATGACGTCCGATGCGGCGCGGTCCACGTCGCCCAATGGCGTGACGCAGCCGGAGTCCACAACGGCCGCCGAGGCCGAGCGGCCGCGCCCCGCGTCCCTGTCGGAGCTATTCATCTCGCTCACCATCCTTGCTCTCCAGGGCTTCGGCGGCGTGCTCGCCGTGGTGCAGCGCGAGCTGGTCGAGCGGCGCGGCTGGATGACGCAGGAAGAATTCGTCGAGGAATGGGCCGTCGCGCAGATTCTTCCCGGACCGAACGTGGTGAACCTCGGCATCATGCTCGGCAACCGCTGGTTCGGCTGGCGCGGCGCGATCGTGGGGGTGCTCGGGCTCATCGCCGTGCCGCTGCTCGTCGTGCTCGTCCTCGCGCTCGTCTACGCGCAATTCGCGGGCAATGCGCACGTGGCGGGTGCGTTGCGGGGCATGGGCGCCGTCGCGGCGGGACTCATCACCGCCACCGGTGTGAAGCTCTTCGGCACGCTCAGGACCCACCCGCTGGGTGTCCCCGCCTGCCTCGTTCTCGGTGCGCTCACGTTCGCGGGCGTCGCGATCCTCAGATGGCCGCTCGCGTGGGTGCTGCTCGGGCTCGGCGGCCTCTCGTGCGTGCTCACCTACGCGAGGCTCGCGCGATGACGATCGCGATGTCGTTTCCCGACTGGCTCGCCCTCTTCCTGCATTACACGATGCTGTCGCTGCTCGCGGTGGGCGGCGCGATCACCACCGCGCCCGACATGCACCGCTACCTCGTGCAGGAGCAGCATTGGCTCAGCGAAGCGCAATTCAGCGCTTCGGTGGCGATCGCGCAGGCCGCGCCGGGGCCGAACGTGCTCTTCGTCGCGCTCCTCGGCTGGAACGTCGGGCTGAACGCGGGCAATACGGCCACCGCCCTGCTCGGACTCGCCGTCTGCATGCTCGGGACGCTTCTGCCGAGCACGGCGCTCACCTACTACGCGACACGCTGGAGCCACGAGAACCGCGACCTGCGCGGCGTGCGCGCGTTCAAGCAGGGCATGGCGCCGATCGTGGTGGCCCTGCTCGTTGCCACGGGCTGGATCCTCGCGACGGGCGGCCACACCGGGCTCGAGCACTGGCCGCTGTGGCTCCTGGCCTTCGTGAGCATGCTGCTCGTGTGGCGCACGAAGATTCATCTGTTGTGGCTGCTCGGGGCGGGAGCGATTCTCGGGTGGTTCGGGCTCGTCTGAGCCATGGGCACCGGGATTTGCATATCCGGATAACGAAACAAGAACTCTGTCGTTCCATTCGGAGGCGGCGCTTCCCAGAATGCGTGTATCCCAATTCGCGCAAAGAGCGGAGTCACCCGAATGTCCATCCTGCTGCTGGCCGGAAGCCCCTCCGAGCGGTCGCGCTCGGCGGCACTGCTCGACCGCGTGAGCCATCGGCTGGGCGGCCGCGGTCCGCTGATCGAGCGGCTGCACATCCGCGACCTCTCTCCGCAGGCGCTGCTCCTGGCCGACACGTCGCATCGCACGATCCGCGCGGCCGCGGACGCGGTGCGGCGCGCCGCCGCCGTCGTGGTCGCCACGCCCGTCTACAAGGCCGCGTACAGCGGCGTGCTGAAGGTCTTTCTCGACCTGTTGCCGCAAACGGCATTGCGCGAGAAGGTGATCCTGCCCCTCGCCACGGGCGGCAGCCCCCACCACATGCTTGCGCTCGACTACGCGCTGCGTCCCGTGCTCCAGTCGCTCGGAGCGCGCCACATCCTGCCCGGCATCTACGCGACGGACTCGCAGGTGACGCTGCTGCCCGAAGGCGGCTGGCACATCGCCTCCGACGTCGATGCGCGGCTCGACGACGCCGTGCTCGAGCTGGTGCGGGAACACGCGCGCAACACGCCCTCGGCCGGCACCTTCCAGCCGGTGCCCTTCGAGAACGTGCGATGTAGCGTCTGAACCCGCCGCCGCCCCCCGCCGAATTCACCCCCCCATCACAGCCCGCGCCGCGCGGGCAAGGAGAACCTTTGCCATGAAGAAACTGTTGAATGCCGTCGTACGCCGCGCGGCACTGCTCGCGCTCGCTTCCACCCTCGCGCTGCCCGCGCTCGCGCAGTCCGGGAAAGACCTGCGCATCGGCTATCAGAAGGGCGCGAGCCTGCTCGTGCTGCAGAAGGCCCAGGGCAGCATCGAGAAGAAGCTCGCCCCGCTCGGCGTGGGCGTGAAGTGGGTCGAGTTTCCCGCGGGTCCGCAGCTGCTCGAAGGTCTGAACGTCGGCTCGGTGGACGTCGGCTTCACCGGCGAGGCGCCGCCCATCTTCGCGCAGGCCGCGGGCGCGCGGTTCTACTACATCGGCAACGAACCGGCCGCGCCGAGAGCCGAGGCGATCGTCGTGCCGAAGGATTCGGCGATCCGGTCGGTCGCCGAACTGAAGGGCCGCAAGGTCGCGCTGAACAAGGGCAGCAACGTGCATTACCTGCTCGTGAAGCTGCTCGAAAAGCACGGGCTGAAGGTCTCCGACATCACCCCCGTCTACCTGCCGCCCGCCGACGCGCGGGCCGCCTTCGAGAGCAAGGCCGTCGACGCCTGGGCCATCTGGGATCCCTACACCGCGGCGGCCGAGAAGCAGATCGGCGCGCGCGTCCTCGCCGATGCGACGGGCGTCGCGAGCAATCACCAGTTCTACCTCGCCGAACGCGGCTATGCCGACCGCAACCCGCAGGTGATCCGCGCGCTCTTCGCCGACTCGGTGGAAAAGGGAGAGTGGCTCAAGGCGCACCCGCGCCAAGCCGCCGAACAGATCGCGCCTTTGCAGGGCTTGCCGGTCGACGTCGTCGAAGTGAGCCTGCGCCGCTCGGAGTTCGGCGTGAAGCCGCTCACGCCCGCTGTGACCGCGCAGCAGCAGCGGATCGCCGATACGTTCACCGAGCTCAGGCTGATCCCGAAGCCGATCTCGGTGCGCGAAGCGGCATGGCAGGAACCGCAGTGATGGACCGCCGCGACTTCCTCCACGCGCCGAAGCGCTTCCCGCGGCATCACCTGGAGCAGCAGCGATGAAAGTGTTCTGGTTCCTTCCCACCCATGGCGACAGCCGCTATCTCGGCACGGCCGAGGGCGCGCGCCAGGTCGACCACGACTATCTGAAGCAGATCGCGCAGGCCGCGGACCATCTCGGCTACGAAGGCGTGCTGATTCCCACGGGCCGCTCGTGCGAGGACCCGTGGGTGGTGGCCTCCAGCCTGATCGCGGTGACGAGGAAGCTCAAGTTCCTGGTGGCCGTGCGCCCCGGCCTGCACCAGCCGAGTCTCGCGGCGCGCATGGCCGCGAGCTTCGACCGCCTCTCCGGCGGCCGCCTGCTGGTCAACCTCGTGACCGGGGGCGACCAGGTGGAGCTCGAAGGCGACGGCGTCTTCCTCGATCACGCCGAGCGCTACCGGCAGTCGAGCGAGTTCATCCGCATCTGGCGCGAAATCCTCGCGCGCAGCCACGACGGGCGGTCGTTCGACTACGAGGGCGAACATCTCGGCGTGCGCGGCGCGAAGCTCATGTTCCCCCCCGTGCAGCAGCCGCACCCGCCTGTGTATTTCGGCGGATCGTCGGAAGCGGCGCACGAACTCGCCGCGCAGCAGGCCGAGACCTATCTCACCTGGGGCGAGCCGCCCGACCAAGTCGCGCGCAAGGTCGCCGACGTGCGCCTGCGCGCCGCGCGCCACGGCCGTGAAGTGCAGTTCGGGATACGCCTGCACGTGATCGTGCGCGAGACCGAAGACGCCGCATGGCAGGCCGCCGAAGCGCTCATCGGCCGCCTGGACGACGCGACGGTGCTGCGTGCGCAGGAAGCATTCGCGCGCATGGATTCGGAAGGCCAGCGCCGCATGGCCGCGCTCCACGGCAACGGACGCAGGAGAACGCGCGCGGACCTCGAGATCTCGCCCAACCTGTGGGCCGGCGTCGGACTGGTTCGCGGCGGCGCGGGCACGGCGCTCGTCGGCAGCCCGCAAACAGTGGCGGCACGCATCGAGGAGTACGCCTCGCTCGGCCTCGACAAGTTCATTCTCTCCGGCTATCCGCATCTCGAGGAGGCGTATCGCTTCGCGGAACTCGTGTTCCCGCTGCTGCCCGCGCGAGCGAGCGAGCAGCTTCCCGGCCGGGTATTGTCCGGTCCCTTCGGCGAAGTGGTCGCGAACAGCTACGAGCCGCGGCCTTCGCGGGCGTGACATGGGACCGCCCGAACTGCAGACCGGCGCGCTCACGATGGAGCCGACCGGCTTCGCCGTGCCGGAAGCGAAATGCGACGTTCGGCCTTCGCGCGCCGCGGCGCTGCTGCGCGTGGCCGCAGCCCGGTCGTTGCCGTGGGCGTTGCCTCTCGCGCTGGTCGCGGTGTGGCAAGGCGCTTCGCAGCTCGGATGGCTTTCCACGCGCGTGCTGCCCGAGCCGGTCGAAGTGCTGAAGGCTTTCCGCAGGCTCGCCGCGTCCGGCGAGTTGTGGACGCACGTCAAGGTGAGCGCCGCGCGCGCGTTCGGCGGACTCGCGATCGGCGGCACGCTCGGACTCGCGCTCGGGCTCCTCACCGGCTCCGTGCGCTGGGCGGAACGGCTTCTGGACACGAGCCTGCAGATGCTGCGCAACATCCCCGCGCTCGCGTTGATCCCGCTCGTGATCCTCTGGTTCGGGATCGACGAGAGCGCGAAGCTGTTCCTGATCGCCGTGTCCGTGTTCTTTCCGATCTACCTCAACACGTTCCACGGCATCCGCAACGTCGACCCGGGTCTGATCGAGATGGCACGCACCTACGGGCTGCGCGGCTGGCCGCTGTATCGGCAGGTGATCCTGCCCGGCGCGCTCTCTTCCATCCTCGTGGGCCTGCGCTTCTCGCTCGGCCTCATGTGGGTGATCCTGATCGTCGCCGAGACGATCTCCGCGCAGGCGGGCATCGGCTATCTCACGATGAACGCGCGCGAGTTCCTGCAGACGGACGTCGTGCTCGTGGGCATCCTGCTCTATGCGCTCCTCGGCAAGCTTGCCGACGTCGCCGCGAGCGGGCTCGAGCGCTGGTGGCTGCGCTGGCATCCCGCCCATCAATGAAAGACGCCATGAATTCCTCCGCCGATCCCGGCGCGCGCGTGACGCTGCACCGCCTCTCGAAACGCTATGTCCGCCGCGACGTCCTGCGGCGCGCGAGCCTCGAGATCGAACCCGGCGAATTCGTCGCCATCGTGGGGCGCAGCGGCTGCGGCAAGAGCACGCTCCTGCGCCTGGTCGCGGGCCTCGAAGACCCGACGCGCGGCAGCGTGCGGATCGACGGCGACGCGCAGGGCGGCCTGCGCGAGGACACGCGCATCATGTTCCAGGACGCGCGTCTGCTGCCGTGGCGCCGCGTGTGGGACAACGTCGCGCTCGGTCTCGCGTCCGAGCGGCACGATCAGGCGCTCGACCTGCTCGGGCAGGTGGGACTCGCGGACCGGGCCGGCGAATGGCCCTCCCGCCTCTCCGGCGGCCAGCGCCAGCGCGTGGCGCTCGCGCGGGCACTGGCGCACGAGCCGCGCCTTCTTCTGCTGGACGAGCCGCTCGGCGCGCTGGATGCGCTCACGCGCATCGAGATGCAGCGGCTCATCGAATCGCTCTGGCGGCGCCACGGCTTCACGGCGCTGCTCGTCACGCACGACGTGCAGGAGGCCGTGAGCCTCGCCGACCGGGTCGTGCTGATCGAGGAGGGGCAGGTCACGATGGACCTTCGCATCCCGCTGCCCCGCCCGCGTTCGCACGGCGACGCGGCGTTCGCGGCGCTCGAGCAGCAGATCCTGGCGCGCGTCCTCGAGACAACCGAGGCCGACCCGCCGGATGCCCACCGGTTCCAGCCCGCGGCCCATGCGCTGCGCTGGGCCGTCTGATTCGTTCCAACCACAGGAGAAACACCATGGCGATTCAAGCGATCAACGTCCGCAACCAGTTCAAGGGTCAGGTGAAGGAAATCATCCGGGGCGACGTGCTGTCGGAAGTGGATGTGCAGACACCCTGGGGCATCGTGACATCGGTCATCACGACGCGCTCGGTCGACGAGCTTCAGCTCAAGCCCGGCAGCGACGTGGTTGCGCTCGTCAAAGCCACGGAAGTGTCGATCGCGAAGCTCTGACGCGCGAAGTGGATGCCTCGCCGGTCACGCCACCCGGCGGTCCACGCCCGCCTTGCGATGGAAAAACACGAGCTGCGCCGCGCGCCGCATCGCGGCGGTTGCGAGCAGGCGATCGAAGATCCAGTCGTTCTGGAAACGATCGTAGAGCGTGCGCAACACCCGTTTCGCGCGAAACCGCGGATACGCGCGGGCGAGCCAGCCGGCGGGATCGTCCGCAGCGCCGCACAGATGCGCCGCGACCGCATCGCCCACGCGCTCGCCATGCCACAGCGCCGTATGGATGCCGCCCGCCGTCACGGGCGACACCATGCCGGCCGCATCGCCCACGAGCAGCGCACCGGGGCATGCAACGCGCGCGAGCAGGCCGCCGCAGGGAATGAGCCCCGCGCGCACCGACGACGCGCGGCCCTCGCACGTCACGTGCCCGCGCACCTTGTGCAGAAAGGGCGCGAGATCGACCGCGCCCGCGCGCATCCCGCTGGAACGCCGCGCGAGTCCCACCTGCGCCGCGCGAACGCCCGCGAACGCCCAGGCGATGTACCCGGGCGCGAGCTTCGCGTCGATGAAGCAGTGCAGGAGGTCCGGCGCCAGGGCCGCCTCGGCATACTCGTGCTCGATGCCGAAGAGAAACTCGGTGTTGCGCGAGAGGCCGAGGACCTGCGCCACGCGCGATCGTGGACCGTCCGCGCCGACGAGATAGCGTGCGGCGATCTCCTCGCCCGATGCGAACGGGATGCGCCATTCGCCGCCCGCGCGGCGCGCCTCGGTGAACAGGCGCTCGAGCCGAACGTCCACGCCGCAGGCCCGAACCGACTCCACCATCCAGTCCATGAGCGCGGGCGCATCGGTGGCCCAGAAGTAGTAGCCGGGCGCCGCGAGGTCCACGTGGCGCAGGTTGGGCGCGTAAAGCCGCACGCCATCGATGCGCCGCACGAGCGCGGCGGGCACCTCGCGCAGCCAGGCGACCGAATCCACGGCGTCCTTCACGACAAGGCCCGTGGTGTGCAGTTTCTCGCCGGCGGTTGCCTTCTTCTCGATCACCGCGACCCGCAAGCCGCCGAGCGCTGCCGCACGCGCGCACGCGAGCCCGGCGAAGCTGGCTCCGACCACCGCCAGGTCGACCTTCATCGGCCGCGCTGCCGCACCGCTTCGTACAGACAGATGCCGCTTGCCACCGAGACGTTCAGGCTCTCGACCGCCCCGAGCATGGGGATCGCCACGAGATCGTCGCAGGTCTTGCGCGTGAGCTGCCGCATGCCCGTGCCCTCCGCGCCCATCACGAGCGCGAGCGGGTCCTTCAGGTCCGCCTGGTAGAGCGTCTTGTCCGCGTCGTCGGAAAGCCCCACGCACCGGATGCCGCGCTCCTTCAGCTCGCCCATCGTGCGCGCGAGATTGGTCACCATGAAGTACGGCACCGTCTCGGCCGCGCCGCTCGCGACCTTCGCGACGGTCGCATTGATCCCGGCGGCGTGATCCTTCGGCGCGACCACGGCATGCACTCCGGCGCCGTCGGCCACGCGCAGGCAGGCGCCGAGGTTGTGCGGGTCGGTCACGCCGTCCAGCACGAGCACGAGCGGCGGCCCTTCCACACCGTCCAGCAGATCGTCGAGCGAATGCGTCTGCGCAAGCGGCTGCACGCGCGCGACCACGCCCTGGTGGCCGACGGTGCCCGCGAGCTTCGCGAGCCGCTCGGCGTCCGCCTCGATCAGGCGCACGCCCGCTTCGCCCGCGCGCGCCACGAACTGCCGCATGCGGGCGTCCCGCCGCGACGGGTCCGCGTAAATCTCGACGATGGACTGCGGCGCGGTCTTCAGGCGTACGCCCACCGCATGAAAGCCGAAAAGGACTCGGGAGGACATCCCTGGATTATCCGGTGCGCCATCGAAGAGTCGGGTGGATAGAATCGTCCTCAATATTCGGCAAGGCGAGAGGGGAATCGGAATGGGACTGCGCCTCAAGTTCAACCTGGTGCTGGTTGTCGTGTTCCTGGCCGGCTTCGCCGCGGCGGGCTTCGTTTCGCGCGAACTGCTGCAGGCCAACGCCCGCGACGAAGTCGTGCGCGACGCGCGCCTCATGCTCGAAGCCGCGCTTTCCGTTCGGTCCTACACGGTCGACCAGATCCGCCCCCACCTCATCAAGCAGCTCGACGACGTCTTCCTGCCGCAGACCGTGCCCGCGTTCGCGGCCACCGAGACGATCAACACGCTGCGCAAGAAGTACGCGGAATACAGCTACAAGGAAGCGACGCTCAACCCGACCAATCCGCGCGACCGCACGGCCGACTGGGAAGCCGACCTCGTGAACCGGTTTCGCAACCATGCGGACGTGACCGAAGTCGTCTCCGAGCGGCAGTCGGCCAACGGCCGCAGCCTTTTCATCGCGCGGCCGATCCAGATCACCAACGCGGCCTGCCTGCAGTGCCACAACACCGCCGCCGAGGCGCCGCCCACCATGATCAAGATCTACGGCGAGGCGAACGGGTTCGGCTGGAAGCACAACGAGATCGTCGGCGCCCAGATCGTGAGCGTGCCGATGGAAGTGCCGCTCGCCAAAGCCGAGAACGCATTCCACACCTTCATGCTGTCGCTCGCCGGCGTGTTCGTGGCCGTCTTCGTCGTGCTGAACGTCATGCTGAGCTGGCTCATCGTGCGGCCGATCCGGAAGATGTCGGAGTCGGCGGACAGGATCAGCACCGGCGACTTCGGCGAACCCGAATTCAGCGAGCGGGGCGGCGACGAAGTCGCGGTGCTCGGCAGCTCCTTCAATCGCATGCGCCGCAGCCTCGAGAAGGCCATGCAGATGATCGGCGAGCAGTAGCCGCCGCGCGATGGGCCCGCCCGACGCCACGCCGCCCGCGCCACCGCACGCCGCGGCGGCGGACGAAGCGGCGCTGCCCGCGGGCTACGCCATCCACGAGTACCGCATCGAAAAGACGCTGGGCGGCGGCGGCTTCGGCATCACCTACCTCGCGCGCGACGACAACCTGAACCTGCCCGTCGCGATCAAGGAGTACTTTCCCTCCGACCTCGCCGTGCGCGGCACGGGCCACACGGTCCACATCCGATCCGGCAACGAAGACAACCGCGGCACGTTCGAATGGGGGCTCGAGCGCTTCCTCGACGAAGCGCGCGCGCTCGCGACCTTTCGCCACGCCAACATCGTGCGCGTGCTGCGCTACTTCCGCGAAAACGGCACGGCCTACATCGTGATGGAGTACGAGTCGGGCCTGTCGCTGAAGAAGTGGGTGCCGCAGCACGCGCCGCTCTCGCAGCGCTCGCTGCTCGGCATCGTCCTGCCCCTGCTCGAAGGACTGGAGCAGGTGCACGGCGCGGGCTTTCTTCACCGCGACATCAAGCCCGACAACATCTACGTGCGCGCGGACAACTCCCCCGTGCTGCTGGACTTCGGTTCGGCCCGGCGCATGTCGGGCAACAAGGAGCTCACGAACATCGTGAGTCCCGGCTTCGCGCCGTTCGAGCAGTACCACTCGCAGGGGCACCAGGGGCCGTGGACCGACATCTACTCGATCGGCGCGGTGATGTACTGGATGGTGACGGGCAGGAAGCCCGTGGAATCGGCCGCGCGCGTGAAGACCGACGAGATGGTGCCGGCGGCCGAACTCGCCGACGATTCGGTCTACGGCGCGGCCCTCCTTGCCGCGATCGACTGGGCGCTGCAGCCGGAGGAAGGCCGCCGTCCGCAGTCGGTGGCCGAGTTCCGCAGTTCGGTGGATGGCGCGGCCACGCTCGACGTCGTGCTGCCCGACGACGGCAACCGCACCGACACTCGCGCTCTGCCGAAGGGCGCGGTGCGTGCGCTCGAGCCCGCCTCCACTACCGTCCCCGGCCCGCAGGCGAAGCGCACGCTCCTGTGCACGATCCTCTTTCTCGACATGGTCGGCTATTCGGTGCGGTCGGTGGACGATCAGCAGGCGATCCGCAAGATGTTCAAGGACCTGCTCGGCAAGGCGCTGCGCGGGGTGCCGGAGGAAACGCGCATCGCCATCGACACGGGCGACGGCGCGGCCATCTGCTTCATGGGCGACCCGGAGGAGGCGCTGCGCTCCACGCTGCTGTTGCGCGACCTGCTCGGGCAGCGCCAGGGCAAGGCGTTCGCGCTCCGGCTCGGGCTGCACATGGGGCCGGTGCGCGTCGTGAAGGACATCAACGAACGCGTGAACGTGATCGGCGACGGCATCAACGTCGCGCAGCGCGTGATGGATTTCGCGCAGCCGAACCAGGTGCTCGTCTCGCGCGCGTACTACGACGTGATCTCGCGCATCACCGACGACACGGCCGACATGTTCGCCTACCTCGGGCAGTACGAGGACAAGCACGGTCGCGTGCATGAACTCTATGCGGCCGGCTCGCCGGGCGGCGCGAAGACATCGACCACGAAGCGCACCGGCCCGTCGACCGGCTACACGCAGACGGTGCCGGTGCAAGGAGCCGCGCTCGACGATGCGAGCGCCGCGGAGGTGGAGGCCGAACTCGCGCGGCACATCGGCCCGCTCGCGCGCGTGCTGGTGGCCAAGGCGCGGCCGCTCGCGCAGTCGGTGGAGCAGTTGCGCGAGACGCTCGCGCCCACGATCCAGGACGAGGCCTTGCGCGAACTGTTTCTCTCGGGGCAGCAAGGGCCGAGCAGCCATCCGCCGCATAGCCATGCGACGGGCGGCCAGAGCGTTGCGATTTCGAAGCCGCGCGGTGTCACTCAGCCGCGTTCCGGCGCGATGCCTTCGGCGCCCGCGAAGTCGAACACGATGCCGCGTTCGGCGCTCGGTGCGAGCATTCCCGCGCAGCGCGCGGCGCCGGCAGCGCAGCCGATTTCCACTCGCAGCGGCTCGACCACCACGCGGCCGCTCGATCTGCCCGCCGAGGAAGTCGCCGCGATGGAACTCGCGCTCAGCAAGTTCATCGGGCCGATGGCACGCATCGTGGTGCGCAAGGAGATCGCCCGCAGCGCGACCTTCAAGGACCTCGTCGCGGCGATGGTGGACAACGTCGACCGCAAGGACCAGCGCGAAGCTTTCCTCGCGGCGTTGCACAAGGCGCTGCCGCGGCGAAGCTTCTAGCGGTCTTCGGCCTCGCTGCCGATCCGGGGTGCTTCATGCATCCGGGTCCTCGGGCGGCGGCGGCGTGCGCGGCGATGGGTCCTGCTCGGGCGGCGGCAGGTGAGGCGACGGCTCCTGCTCGGGAGGCGGTGGGGTGAGCGGCTCATCGTCCGACGACAATGGCGGCGGCAATGCCTCCGACGACGGCGAGGTTTGCCCCGGGGGCGGGGGCAATTCTTCCGAGGCGGGCACTCGGGTTCGCAATGCCTCGTCGACTTCGTGCAGCGCTCCACCCAACTGGATGAGCGTCGATCTGTATTCCTGCGTGCGCCTCGGGTCCAGCGGAGGCCGGACGCCGAACTCCCGAAGTTGCGCGATCAGTGCCGCCGCGAGAGGCCGCGTGAGCGGCCCAAAGGATGTCGAAAGCCCTCGCACCCTGTTGTCTTGACAGGTCTCCTGGAATCTCTGAACGCTGGAGGCGAGCGAGGCGGCGATTTGCCAAACGGAAAGCAACAGGGCCGCGCCCGGCGAGGTCACCTGCCGAACGAGCCCTGGCACGGAATCGCGGATTCTCCCAGCGAGCTGAGTTCCCTGGAATTCGATCTGTTCACGGCGGGCGCGAAGCACATTGCCGACGATGCGGACCATGTCCTCGTCGAGGTCGCTCGAGGTGTGGATGCGGTGGAGGGCGACGCCTCCCAGTTTTTGGAAGAACGTGGCGACCTCTTCTTCATTCACGCGGTGCCCCGCCAGCCATGCGGAAAGCGTCCGCATGTCGATCCGGGCGGGCACAACCGTTTCGAGCAGCACGCCCTCCGGTGTCATCCGCCCCTCGCGCGTACCCCGGAGTCGTGCGCGCGCGGCCGCGAGCACGGCGCCGACGCGCGGAAGCGTGTCCTGTCCTGGCGGCGTGAATCCGTCCAGGTTGTAGACCAGCGATGCGACCGCCTCCAGGGGCATGGCGTTCAGGCACCCGCTCACGTGCTGGGCGAACGCACCCGGCGCGAGATCCAGGTTCTCGATCTCGCGCACCCAGGTTTGCACCAGGCTCGCGCTCGGAAGCGGCGTCGCGAGCACGTTCAGTTTGCCCGCGACGGTGTTGCTCATGCTCAACCAGTCGCCGTCGATCTCGGCAAGGCTGCGGCGGTGGGCTTCGGGAGGCGGCGGCGGCTCGTTGGGCAGGGCCTGCGCAGGAAGATTGCTTCGCGCCTGCGAGAGAAAGCGCCTGTAGGTGTCGCGCCGCATGAGCTCGGCGATGGCCTCCCGGGCCGCCGCGAACGCGTCCGTGAGCAATCGATGGCGTTCGGCATCCGGCAGGTCCGGCGACGAGGCGCGTTCGATCGCGTCCTTGATCGCCTGGCGCGTCTGGGCAGGCAGGTTGACCTGCTGGGGCGCCCCTTGCGCGACGTACTCGCCCCGAATCCCTTCGGCCCGCGAGATCGCTTCTTCGAGAGAGCCGATCTTGTCGAACTCGTTCAACGCGCGGATGAAGGAGATGTTCTCCATGCTGTGCTCGCGTTCCAGAAAGTCGATGAGTTCGTCGACCAGGTAAGGGTTCGCATCGGCGCGGGTCAATTCGCTCACCTCGTCGGGCACATCGCTGCCCCGCCAGAAATCGACCGAGGCGGGAACGAGGGCGGCCGCGCCGTCGGGCGAAATCTTGATGTCCCAGCTCAAGCCCGTTCGCACGGGTTCGTCGAGCGCGACGACTCTTTCCCGTCCCATCGGGTCGATCACCCGCGCGCGGGTCGTCTTCGGAAATCTCCAGCGGCAAGTCACGACGAGACCGTTTCTTCCATTGCGGCGAATGCTGAACGCGACCCGGCCGGCACTCGATGGAATGAAAGGCGTGCCGTCCGCCAGGCGGAAGGGGTTGTCGGGGGAATGGACGATCGCCCCGGTCAAGGCACCCGTGGCGCCGCCGCTCGCGACGCGCCGAAGGGTTCGCAGCATGGCCGGCGCATCGCTCGTCCACTGCATCAGCTTCCGATCGGCTGCAAGGAGCACCTGTTGCCGGTCCGTCCCGGGCCGCGTCAGCTCTTCCTTGTCCACCAGCGGGGCGCCGTCCAGGACGTAGTCGGCAAGTTCCTCCGGGTCCGCAGCCGTCTGCGGCGCCTCGACAATGCTTCGCAGTTCCTTGCCGAGGAGAGTCCGCACGTTGCGCGATGCAGCGCCCGAGACGACGCTGACGCTCTCGTTCGTTTCGATCTCGATCGCGCAGGCCGCCCGCAACGTCTCGCGCACCGCCGGACTCACCATGGCAAGCTGGGGGATGCAAGGCGATTCGTCCTCTCCGGCCGGGTCGGCTGCCGTGCGCATCGCACAAAGCGCCGACTCGAGCCGGCGCAGTTCATCGGGCAGCGCATCGAACATCTTGACCGCGGCCGTGCGGCCCACTTCCCGCAGGACGGCGCGCAGTTCGCGCATCTTCACGCGGCGCAGCGCCCGGGCCAGCGCGTCGCGTTCCTCGCCAGAGAGGTTTTCGGCGATCAGTTCCTTCAGGTCGTCCACGAAACTGCCCTTGTACGGATAGGAACTCCTCGCGTGCATCGCCCGGGCATCCTTGATCCGGCGCAGCACTTCGGTCAGCGAGCGGCCGTCGGAGGCGTTCTGCACCGCCTCGATCACCGGCAGGAAGAGCGAAAGGAAATTCGCGTGCCCCTCGCGCGTCCTGGGCTCGCGAGCGGCATTCGCTCGGCTGTGCATCCCGGATGCGTGCGGGTCGCCGGCGGCGACGGGGACCAAGTTGCGCGCATGCAGTGAATTCCCGGCGAGCATCAGGACGGTCGCCTGCTCGGGCGCGCCCGTGGGCTGGACGTGCGAGACCAGTTCGCTCAATCGCTCGGCAATCATGACCGTCGCGAAGAAATTGCTGATCGCGGGCGGGTCGATGACGCCTTGCTGAAGCAGGCATGCGATCGCCTGCACGATCACGGCGTCGCATTCCGTCCCCGGGAATGCTTCCATGACTTCGGACACCGCGCGCGAATAGACCTCGGCGTCGCCGCTTGCGATGGCCTCGGCCAAGGCCGACTGGATCGAGGGACGTTGCGCTACCGCGAGCAGCCGGTCTTCCGCTCCTGCCGCCGCCGGATCGGGCGGAGCCGCCTTTCGCGAGCCCCTCAGCGTCCCCGTCTTTGCCCGCACCGAAGCCATGAATCCTTTCGGGCGGCTCGAGAGGCTGCCGGCGGACGGACGCTTGAACTCCGGCTCCGGGCGGAAGGGCTTCTCCTCGGCGTCGGCACCTGCCACCGGGCGCCGACCGGTTGCGGCAACGAGGGACGACCGTCCGCCGTCAATGGGCCGAGGCGGCCCGGGTGGAAGGTCATCCCTGCCGACAACCGCACTGCGCCTTGCGCGCGGCTGCATCTCTTCGTGTTCGACAGGCTGTGGCTCGCCCGGAAGCAGCGCCGCGTTCGGCGAAGTGGTGATCGAATTCGGAGCTGACATGGCGTACTTCCTGAAGAGGGACGCCGGTTGAGTGACGCTCGAAGCGATTCCGTTCCACTCGACAGTTCGTACTCTTGCGCATGAGGGCATGCACGAATCGAAGACGGCTAGAGCGCCTGCGCGAGCCGCTGCACGCCCTCCTCGATCTTCTGCGTGCCGACGGTGGCGAAGCTCAGGCGCAGCGTGCTCGCGTCCGCGTCCTTCGCGAAGAACGGCGCGCCCGGCACAAAGGCCACGCCCTTTTCGATGGCGCGCTTCGCGAATTCGCCCGCGTCCGACACCTTGCCGCCCGCGCCGGTGAGCCGCGCCCAGAAGAAGAGGCCGCCCTTGGGTTCGGTGAATTCGATGGCGTCTCCCAGTTCGCGCCGCAATGCATGGGCCATCGCCTGCGCGCGCTCCGCGTAGATCTGCCGCACGCGATGCAGCGTATCGGGCATGCGCCCGCTCTTCAGGTACTGCGCCGCGGTCGCCTGGCTGAACGTGCTCGTGCACGCGTCGCTGAACTGCTTGCACATCGTGGCCTTCGCGAGCAGCCCGGGCTCGGCGATCATCCAGCCCACGCGAAGCCCCGGGCTCAGCACCTTGCTCATGCTGCCGCAATGCGCAATCCACTCGCGGCTGCCCGGGACCTCGCGGCTCAGGGCGAAGATGCTGGGCGGCGGGGCCTCGCCGAAGAAGAGGTCGCCATAAGGATCGTCTTCCACCACCAGCGTCTCGTACTGCTTCGCGAGTTCGAGCACCTTCAGGCGCCGCTCGCGCGTGAGCGTCGCGCCGCTCGGGTTGCCGAAGGTCGGGATGAGGTACACGAGCTTGGGCCGGTGCTCGCGGATCAATGCCTCGAGCTTGTCCGTTTGCACGCCCTGCGCGTCGATCGGCGCGCTCACGAGGTCCGCGCCATAGAGCCGGAAGCACTGGATCGTGGCGAGGAAGGTCGGCCCCTCGACGATCACCTTGTCGCCGGGGGAGATCATCGTCTTGCCCAAGAGGTCGAGCGCCTGCTGGCTGCCGGTGGTCGTGATCAGGTTCGTCGGCTCGAGCCCGGTGACGCCCTTGCCGCGCATGAACGCGGCGATCTGCGTGCGCAGCGGCTCGTAGCCTTCGGTGGCGCCGTATTGCAGGGCGCCGCCGGGTTCTTCCTTCAGCGCCGCGTCGACGGACGCCTGGATGCCCGCGACGTCGAAGAGCGCGCTGTCGGGAAAGCCGCCCGCGAACGAAATGATGCCGGGCTTGCCGAGGAGCTTGAAGAGTTCGCGGATGGCGGAGGTTTCGACGTTGTCGAGGCGGGAGGCGAATTGGAGGGGCATGATGGGGTTTCCACGGGATGCGGCGATGGTAGCGAAAACGGCCGCGGGGAGTAGACTGCCAGCCGCATCGACAAAGGCTGAGTGCATGATCGAGAAGGACCTGGACATCTCCACGCCGCACGGCGGCATGAACACGTTCGTCGTGCATCCGGACGAAGGCGGCCCGCACCCGGTGGTGCTCTTCTACATGGATGCGCCGGGCAAGCGCGAGGAACTGCACGACATGGCGCGGCGCATCGCCAGCGTCGGCTACTACGTGGTGCTGCCCAATCTGTACTACCGGCGCACGCGCGAGTTCGAACTGCGCGAACGCACGCCGGAGGCGATGGCGCCGATGTTCGAGCACATGAATTCGCTCACCAACGCGATGGTCGTGCGCGACACCGAGGCCATGCTGCGCTTCGTCGATGGGCTGCCCGAGGCGGACGCATCGCGCATCGGATGCGTGGGCTACTGCATGAGCGGGCCGTTCGTGTTCGCGGCGGCGGCCGCGTTCGCCGACCGCATCCGGTGCATCGCCGCGATTCACGGCGCGAAGATGGTGACCGACCGCGACGACTCGCCGCACCTCATGGCAGGCCGCATCCGGTGCGAAACGTACGTCGGCTGCGCCGAGAACGACATCTGGGCGACGAAGGAACAGATGGCGGTGCTGCAGAAGGCGCTCGACGAGGGCGGCACGAACTATCGGCTGGAGTGGTACCCGGGTGCGCAGCACGGCTTCGTGTTTCCGAAGCGCGAGGGGATTTACGACAAGGCCTCGGCGGAGAGGCATTGGGAAAGGCTTTTCGGGCTCTTTGCGAGGAACCTTTCAGGCGGCGTTACGCGCGGGGCGCGTTAAAGACACTGGATCCCCGCGTGCGCGGGGATGACGTGGGGGGGCGCGGCGATGACGTGGAGGGGGCGCGGGGATGACGAACGACACGCCTACCGCGACGGCTTGTCCCGGAACGCGTCGCTGTTCGCCGCGATCGCGCGCTCTTTCTCGTCACGACGCAACTGGCGCTGCCCCTCGATCGCGAGCGACGACACCTCCTCGATCACACGATCGTGCATCGCGGTGCTCGTGGACGCGAGCGGGTCCTCGGTCGTGAGCACGATGTCGCGCAGACGCGTTTGCCGCGGCCGCTCCACGATGTCCGGCTTCGCCGTCGATCCTTCGGCGTGCATGATGTCCAGCGCCCGCTCGGCTTCCTCCTCGTCGCGCGCATCCACCACCAGGACCGCGCGGCCGCCCTGCACGGCGGCAGTGTAGGTGCCGGCATAACTCTGCTGGTGATCCAGCCCGAACAGGCTCGCGAAGAACCGGCCGATGCTGTCGAGCGTGCCGCGGTCCACGGCGACTTCGCGCTCGGGCTGCTCATGAATCCGCTCGCGAATCGCCCCCTGCCCGGTCGACGCTTCGCTCGCGATATGCTGGATGTGGACATCCTCACGCGCGACGCCGGATGCGACCAGCCGGTCCATCGCCCGCTGCGCCGAGGCGCGGTCTTCGAATGCCGAAATGACGGTGTGCATGGTTTTCTCCACAAGGGGGTTCTGCTCATCCGATCGTGCGTGCGGGCACGGCCATGCGCGGTGCGCCCCTGTCGCCGTCCAGGGTAGTCCCCGTCCGACTGCCTGAGGCTGCCTCTGGCACGGCGAAACGGCCGCGCGTGCACGGCTGCATCTCGGCCGTGCAAACCGCCTACTGGGAAACGAGCCGGCCGTCGCGCGTCACCATCGCGAGGTCCACGAACTTGCTGCCGTGATGCGATCCCGGCTGGAACGTGATCCTGTAGCCGCCCAGATCGTAGGTGCCGAGGTTCGCGAGCGCCTCGAGCACCGACTTCGCGTTCACCGGCTTCTTCGCGCGCCGGATGCCCTCGGTGAGCACCTTCGCGGCGAAGCAGGCTTCCAGCTGCGTCGAATTCATCGATTTCACGCCCTGCGCTTCGAGTGCCGCCGCACATGCGCGCACGGCCGGGATCGTCGAGCCCGGCAGCGGCACCACCTGCGTGATCGAAACACCCGAGCCCGCGGGCCCCGCCGCCTTGATGTACTGGTCCGCCCCGACGAAGGAGAGGCTCGAAGTCGGCACGATGCGCCCCATCGCGACGAGCTGCTTTTGCAGCGCCGCGGCCGAGCCGGAGAGCGTGGTGTTGATCACGAGCTGCGGCTGCTGGGCCACGAGCGCGTCGGCATCCGCGCGTCCGACGGCCGCATTGCGCTTGAGCATCAGGTGCTGCGGCTTCAGGCCGATCTTGCCGAGCCACTCCTGCACCACCGCGAAATTCTGGTTGCCCACTTCGTCGTCGTAGTGCACGACGGAGACGCGCGTGAGGCCAAGGCTCGTCCAGAACCGCAGCATCTTCTCCATCTCCTGTCCGTACGACGCGCGCACGGTGAAGAGCACGGGGTTGTTGACGCGCACCGGGTTCGCGCCCGAGAACGGCGCGAAGAACGCTACGCCCTTGGCTTCGGCCTGCGGCAGCGCGTCCAGGCTCAGCGTGGCCGATGCGAAGCCGAAGAGCGCAAGGAGATTCGGATTTTCGAGCAGCGTCTTCGCGTTGGCACCGGCCTGCTTGCGGTCGTTCCTGTCGTCGAGCGTGACGAGCTCGATCGGGCGGCCCTGCACGCCGCCCCTTGCGTTGACGGAGGCGAACCACGCGTTCGCGCCGCTGCGGATGTCGTTGCCGAACTGCGCGTTGCCGCCGGTGAGCGGGGCCGACTGGCCGACGACCCATGAGTCCTGAGCGTGCGCCGCGAGGGCCATGCCGAGCGCTGCCGTGAGCGCCGCGAGCGCCTTGCACATTACGACCAAATTCGTCTCCTGCCTCTGCGCACTTGTCCACTGGAACCGTCCATGAGGTTAACGCGTGCGGCGCGCAGGGCAAGCGGCCACCGATCGGGGATTTCCCGCGCTTCGTCGGCGTGCTGCTACAAGGCGTAACTGGAATCGCTCGGCGCGGTCTGCAGCATGGCCGGGCGCTGTGCGAACGGGTCGAACCAGTCGGCGAGTGCCGGATGCTTCGCGCGCCAGCCCAGGTCCGCATGGCGAAAGTCGAGGTAGCCGAGAGCCGCCGCGAAGGCGATGTGACCGAGATTGAGGAGCGCGGTGAGGTCCGGCAGCTGCTCTTCCATCATCTGCAGCGCCCCGGCGATCTTCAGGCGGCGGCGCGCCTGGGTCTGCGCCGACTGCTCCTGCACGGGCCGCCTGCCTTCGACCGTCATCGCGACGGCGAGCTCCATCAGGCCGTCGGCCAGCGCCTGCGCGCGCAGGACGCGCCAGCGGTCGCCCCCCGCCTGGGGGATGAGCCGGGGCCGGTCGTTGCGGCTTTCCAGATATTCGCAGATCACGGGGCTGTCGTAGAGGACCAGATCGGTCCCCACGACGAGCGTGGGCACGAGCCCGAGGCGGTTTGCCTGCGCGAGCTCGCCCGAGTTGGCGTAAGGGTTGCATTCCACTTCGCTCAGGCCGCCCGCGAGTCCTTTCTCGCGGGCGAAGACGCGCACCTTGCGTGCGAATGGAGAAGACGACGAGAAGAACAGCTTCATGGCGCTTGCGTTTGTACACCATCCCGCATGAAAACGAAATTCCAATCGAACGCACATGCTGGCGCGGGCGCTGGTCAGGCGCCCAGTGGAGCAGCAGCACCACTCCTGTCATTCCCGCGAAGGCGGGAATCCAGGGCGCCCATCTCTTCCATTAGCGTTTTACCCAGGGGGGATTCCCGCCTTCGCGGGAATGACGGGGAGCGGTGCTGCTCCTCTGGATTCCCGCCTTCGCGGGAATGACGGGGAGTGATGCTGCGCCTCCGGATTCCCGCCTTCGCGGGAATGACGGGGAGCGGCGGTGCTACTCAATAGCCCGCCGCGAGCCCGTCTCTGCGCGAATCGGACGCGGCGATGTAGCCTTCGCGCTTCGGGTCTCCCGCGCGCCAGATGAACTGGCCCGCGCCGAAGTCCTGGTAGCTGTCCTCGAGCACTTCCACCTCGTGGCCGCGCGCCGCGAGCGCTTCCAGCGTCGATTTCGGCATCTGCGTCTCGACGTTCAGCGACACGCCTTCGTTGAAGCGCCAGCGCGGGCCGTCGCACGCGGCCTGCGGGGCCATCCGGTAGTCGAGCATGCGCACGAGCGTCTGCATGTGCCCCTGCGGCTGCATGTTGCCGCCCATCACGCCGAAGGACATGACGGGCTCGCCGTCCTTCGTGAGGAAAGCGGGGATGATCGTGTGGAACGGACGCTTGCGCGGCGCCACCTGGTTGGGCCCCGGCTCCAGGCTGAAGCCATGGCCGCGGTTTTGCAGGCTGATGCCGAACCGCGGCTCCACGCATCCCGAGCCGAAGCCCTGGAAATTGCTCTGGATGAAGCTCACCATCATCCCGTTCTCGTCGGCGGCGGTGAGGTAGATCGTGCCGCCCTTCACCGGATTGCCCGCCTGGAAGTCCTGCGCGCGCTTCGGGTCGATCAGCTTCGCGCGCGAGGCGAGATAGGCGTCGTCGAGCATCTGGGCGGTCGTCACTTCCATCGACCGCGCATCCGACACGTGGCGATAGACGTCGGCGAAGGCGAGCTTCATCGCCTCGATCTGCAGGTGGTGCGCATCGGCGCCGTCCAGCGGCAGGCTTGCGATGTCGAAGTGGCCGAGGATGCCGAGCGCGATCAGCGCGGCGATGCCCTGCCCGTTCGGCGGGATTTCGTGCAGCGTGTAGCCGCGATAGGACTTCGAGATCGGCTCGACCCACTGCGGCTCGTACTCGGCGAGGTCCTTCGCCGTGAGCGCACCTTGCACCTCGCGCGAAAAATGGTCGAGCGCCTGAGCGATCTCACCGCGATAGAACGACTCGCCCTGCGTTTGCGCGATGGAGCGCAGCGCGCGCGCAGCCGCGGGAAAGCGGAACAGCTCGCCGACTTCCGGCGCACGCCCGTTCGGCAGGAACGCCTGCGCGAAACCGGGCAGCGACTGCAGCTCCGACGCCGCGGCGGCCCACTTCTGCCCAATCACCACGGGCACGAGATAGCCGCGCTCGGCAATGTCGATCGCGGGCTCCAGCAGATCGGCGAACGCAAGCTTGCCGAAGCGGCGGGACAAGGCCTGCCAACCCGCGATCGCGCCCGGGACCGTCACGGAGTCGATCCCCCGCTTGGGCGGCTTCGCGCCTTCGCCGTACTTCTTCGCGAAGTATTGCGGCGTCCACGCCGCGGGCGAGACGCCCGACGCATTGAGGCCGTGCAGCTTCGCGCCGTCCCACACGATGGCGAAGGCATCGCTGCCGAGGCCGTTGCTCACCGGCTCGCAGATCATCATGCACGCGGCCGCGGCGATCGCGGCGTCCACCGCGTTGCCGCCCTTCCAGAGCATTCGCAGGCCCGCCTGCGCGGCGAGCGGATGCGAGGTGGAAACGACGTTGCGCGCGAAGACGGGGATGCGCGTGGTGGGGTAGGGATTGTGGAAGTCGAACTTCATGGCATCCATCCTACCCCGATGTCAGGCCTTGAACGCCCTCGCCATCTGCACGACCGCATTGCGGTCGAACGCGTTCACTTCGTCGATCAGCTCGTTGCTGAACACCCTGGCGGCATCCACCTGCTTCGCGAGATCGGGCATCTTCGCCGTCTCGCTCGCCACTTCGATGTGGGCCTTCCATTCCGCGAGACTGGACGCCCCGAACCGCTGGTCCGGGTCGTCGGCGCGCCGCATCCAGTTTTCCTTGCGGTCCTTCAGGATGAAGTTCATCTCGCGCCGCGCCTCGTCCTCGGTCTTGCCTTTGGGCTTGCTTTCGGGATACACGGCCCAGTGCGCGTCGATGGCCGCGTCGAGGTTGCTGTGCGCGAAGAGCGTGGATTTCGCCATCGCGCGGAACAGGCCGACGAAGGCCTTGCGGTCCTCTTTCAGCGACTTGCGCGGCACGGCGATCCAGCTCGAGCCGACGCGGCCGAACTTCGGCGTGAGCGGCACGTAGCGCAGCTTCGTGCCCACGAGCTCGACGCGCGCCGCGGCCGTGTCGAAGGTCACCATCGCGTCCACCCGGTCCGCGTCGATGGCCGCGCCGGCCGGCGCGCCGTCGCCGATGGCGATGTATTCGTTGCCCTCGTCCTTCAGGCCGAGCTCGGCCAGCATCGTCTTCGTGACGACGATGCCCGGGTCGCCCTGGTTGCGCACCCCGATTCGCTTGCCGCGCAGGTCCGCCGCCGACCTGATCGGACTGCCGGGCTTCACCACCACGACGTTCGCATTGCGCGGCAGCCATTCGTAGACCGTGACCAGATCGAGCGACGGCTCCTTGGCGAGCGCGGGCAGCAGGATGCCGGGCGCCATCGGCCCGAAGTGGACCTGCTGCGTCATGAGGCTTTGCAGCGCCTGCGTGATGCTCGTCATGTTGACGTATTCGATGTCCACGCCTTCCGACTTGTAGAAGTTGGTTTTCGGATGCTGTCCGCAGGTGATGAAGCATTGCTGCGCATCCATCACGCCGGCCGTGTTGGCCACCTTCAGCACCTTCACGCCCTGCGCGAAAGCGGGCCCGCCCGACAGTCCC
Organism: Ramlibacter sp.; assembly: GCF_035548915.1. Lineage (GTDB taxonomy): Bacteria > Pseudomonadota > Gammaproteobacteria > Burkholderiales > Burkholderiaceae_C > Ramlibacter. The sequence continues at coordinate 57,138 of NZ_DASZSE010000034.1, forward strand.
AGGGCGCCGAGCGCGGCGAACGCGCTTAGGCCCGATCCGAAATCACGTCTTGTCAACATCCGCTTTCTCCTTGGTCCGAATCACACGTTGATGGTCCGCTCTCGCGCGGGGTCCTGCGGCATCCAGTGCAGCACGCGCTGCTGGATGCGCCTCAGAATCGCGGTCAGCACGATGCCGATGACGGACAGCACGATGAACACGGAGAAGCTGCCGCCCGTGTCCATCTGCGCTTCCATCTGCAGGATGAGCACGCCCAGGCCCGACTGCGCGCCGACGAATTCGCCGACGATCGCCCCGACCACGGAGAACGCCGCGGCCATGTTGAGCCCCGCGAAGATGTAGGGCAGCGCGCTCGGGAACTTGGCCTTGCGGAAGATCTGCCACGGCGTGGCCGAGAGAGACCGCAGCAGGTCGATGCGGTCCGTCTCCACGGCCTTGAAGCCCGCGATGCTCGTGACCAGCACCGGAAAGAACGTGAGCAGGCAGATGATCGCCACCTTCGAGCTCACGCCGAAGCCGAGCCACACCACGATGATCGGCGCCACGGCCACCTTGGGCAGGCTCTGCAGCGCGGCGATGTAGGGCTCCAGGATCGTTTCGAGCTTCGGCATCTGCGACACGAGCACCCCGATCGCGAGCCCGACCGCGCTGCCCGCGAGGAAGCCCAGCAGGATCTCCATGAGCGTGATGCCGCTGTGGTACCAGAGGCCGTCCTTCGCGAACGGCGATGTCGCAAGTCCGCGCCAGAGCGCCACCGCGATGTCGCTCACGCGCGGGATGAGGAACCGGGGCACGTGGAAGATGTGCACGCCGGCTTCCCATGCGGCGAGAAGCGCCACGAGCAGCAGGAGCGACCCCATGCGGGCGCCGACCCGCAACTTGGGGCGCGGCGGGCGCTTCGCGGGCGCGGGGGACGGCATCGAAGCGGAAGCGGGAAGTGCGGCGGCCATCAGTCGAACGATCCTGTGTGGGAGAACATGTCGCGAATCTCGTCCGCGATCCGGGCGAATTCCGGCTCGGCCATCGCGTGCATGCTGCGCGGGCGCGGCAGGTCCACGCGAATGCGGCGTTCGATCGTGCCGGGGCGCGGCGTCATCACGAACACCGTGTCGCCGAGAAAGATCGCTTCGGGGATGGAATGCGTGATGAGGACGACGGTCTTGCCGCTTTCGGCCCAGATGCGCTGCAGCTCCAGGTTCATGCGCTCGCGCGTGAGCGCATCGAGCGCACCGAAGGGCTCGTCCATGAGCAGGATCTTCGGGTCGTGCAGCAAGGCGCGGGCGATCGAGGCGCGCTGCTGCATGCCGCCGGAAAGCTGGCGCGGCAGCTTGTCCTCGAAGCCGTCCAGCCGCACCATGTGCAGGAGCTGCATCGCCCGCTCGCGCGCCGCGCGCAGGTCCAGGCCGAGCACCTCCGCGGGCAGCATGACGTTGTCCAGGATCGTGCGCCAGGGCAGCAGGATCGAGCTCTGGAACACGAAGCCGATGTCGCGGCGCGTGCCGCGCACCGGCTGGCCGCCAAGAAGGACCTCGCCCTCGGCGTAGTCGAGGAGCCCCGCCAGGATGCGCAGCAGCGTGCTCTTGCCGCAGCCGCTCGGCCCCACGATGGAGGTGAAGCTGCCCTCGTCGATGGAGCAGTCGATGTCGCTCAAGGCCCGCACGTCGCCGAAGGACTTCGAGAGTCCCGCGATGCGGATATGGGCGCTCGCCCGCGGCGGGCGAACGGCGGTGTCAGCTTCGGCTTGCATTCGGGGTCTCCTTCGCGCAGAGAAATTCCGCCAGCGCGTCCGCGATCCGCCGCGTGGCCTGCATCACCGTCACGTGGCCCACGTCCGGCAGCAGCAGCGTCTTCGAGCCGGGGACGAGCGCCGCGAGCCGCAGCGCGAGCGCGGCAGGCACCACGCGATCGAGCTCGCCCGCGATGACGAGCGTCGGCGCCTGGATGGCCCCGGCCGGACAGTCGAGGGTGCTCGCCACCGTCCGCGCCCGCCGCTCGGAACGCGCCGATCGCGGCTGCGCGTTCGCGAAGATCCGCCGCAGCTCGGGGCGTTCCCGCAGGAACGCTTCGGGGAAGAACCATCCCGCGAGGTCCTCGGCGCTTTCCGGCAGCTTCGAGCGCAGTTCGCCGATGCGCTGCGCGCCTTCGGGATACGTTGCCTCGTACGAATCGGGCAAGGGCCACGTGCTCGCGAGCACGAGCCGGTCCACGCATTCGGGATGCAGCAGCGCGAGCGCCTGCGCGACGCGCCCGCCGAACGACGAGCCGAAGACGTGGGCGCGTTCGTGGCCGAGCCCGCGGATCAGGGCGCGCGCATCGTGCGCGAGATCGGCAAGGCTCGCCTCGACCTCGGGGCCTCGCGTATCGCCGCAATCGCGCTGGTCGTATGCGATCACCTCGAAGTGGCCGGCCAGGAGCGCAACGAGCGCGGAGAACATCTGCCGGTTCGCCTCGGCGCCATGCATCAGCACGAGCGGCGGGCCCGAACCGGTGCGCTCGTACGCGACGCGAATGTTGTCCGCGACCACGACTTCAGGCATCGCTCGCGCCCTCCTCGTCGAGGAAGAAAGTCATCTCGATCCTGAGCCCTTTCGGGTCGTGCACGAACACCTGATGGATCGGCCAGCCCGGTATGGGCGCTTCGGTGTAGTCGACGCCTTGCGCGCGCAGGTGCGCCTTCGTCGCCTGCACGTCGCGGGCGCGAAACGCGATGTGGTCCAGCGGCCCCGTGACGGGCTCGCGCGCGGCCTCGGCCGCATCGAGATACGCGTAGAGATGCACGATGGGCTGTCCGCCCGCGTAGAGCCAGGCGCCCGGCGCGGGAATCTCCGGCCGCGCGCCCGCTTCGAGCCCCATCACGCGCGTGTAGAAGTCCACGAGCGCGGGCAACTCGCTTGCCGCGCAGCGGATGGTGTAGTGGTGCAGGGCGTTCACGGGCATGGCGTCACCCGATGAGCGTCTTCAATGCGGAAGCCAGCTCCGCGGCCGGGTCCTCGGGCGTCCACGGCATGCGAAACGCCACGTGGCCGTCGGGCCGCACGAGCACGACGCCGCGTTGGCCCACGAGCAGGCCGTTGCGCTCGTGCGTCTCGTCGAGCTGGCGCGCGGCGATCGCGAGGCCCGTCTTGCCGGAGACCGCGCGCGCCGCCTCCATCCACGCATCGGCCTTCGGGCCGGCCACGAGCACGAAGTCGCGGTCGAACCAGTCGAGCGTGGTGTGCCTGCGCGCGAGGTCCAGCCAGATGTGCGGAAAGCGCGCGCCCGGCCGGTCGCTCGGCTCGTAACGGCGCGGGTTGAGGGCCGGCTTCGCCACGCCGTCGAAGATCACGCAGCCTTCGTCGTAGCTGAAGCCCAGGCTCTGGCCGATGCTGTGCACGTGATTGTCGCTGTCGCGAATCCAGAAGTTGATGCGCTCGACGTTGCCGGAACGCAGCGCCGCGTCGCACTGGTTGAAGCGCAGCGCGTTGCGGTAACTGAAGTCGGCGTTCGACTCCGCGACGGGCCGGCGTTCCAGGTCGTAGCTGTCCAGAAGCCGGTCGCTCGCGCGCCCCGAGAGCACGAAGGCGAGCTTCCACGCGAGGTTGTGCGCGTCCTGGATGCCCGAATTCATGCCGTAGCCGCCGTTGGGGGGAAAGCGGTGCGCCGCGTCGCCCACGAGCAGCACCCGGCCCTTGCGGAAATTGGCCGCCACCTGGCGGCTCAGGCGCCACGTCGAGCGGTTGATCACCTTCACGTCCAGATTCGGGATGCCCGTCACCGTGCGGGCGAGCTGCACGACTTCCGCGTCGGTGCGTTCGCCCACGCGTTCGTCGCTTTCGCGGCCCACCGGCAAGAGGCTCAGCCACTTGTCGCGGCCGTTGGTGTTCAGCACCGTGCTGATCGGCAGGTTCGGATCCTTCGTCGCCACGCGCCACCCGGCCGTGTCGGACGCGCCGCGGACATGCGAGAGATCGGCCTGCCAGAACTCGTTGGCCATGACCGCGAGCGTCGCGGGGCCGTGCATCGCGACGCCGGTCTGCCGCCGCACGCTGCTGCCCGCGCCGTCGCAGCCGAGCAGGTATCGTGCGTGAAAGGTCGTGATCTCGCCCGTCGCGACGTCGCGGCTCGCGACCGCGATGCCCTCACCCGATTCCTCGTACTGCATGAATTCCTGCCGGAAGAGGACGCGGCCCGTGGGCGAACTGCGCAGGAGCTTCAGCAGTTCCTCCTCCACCGCGTCCTGCGCCATGATGCTTTTCCAGGTGGGCGAATGGCCCTCGTTCGGCTCGGGTTTCGTGCGGCCCCACTCGTGGCCCGTGAGCGATTCCACGAACGCGAAGAGGTCCGAGCCCGGAGGCAGCCCGCGATCCATCATGGGCCGCTCGATGCCCCACTGGCGGAAGATTTCCATCGTGCGCACCCACGTGCCGCGTGCCTTCGCGTGGTCGGTGGTGCCGGGATTGCGTTCGATGAGGACGAATTCGACGCCGAAGCGCTGCAGCAGGATGCCCATCGACAGGCCGACGGGACCCGCGCCAACGATGACGACGGGGACGTTGCGGAAGGTGTGCGTATCGGCCATGCGAGTAGTTCAGTTGGAATCGAAGCCGTCGAAGCGGTACATGAGCTCGGGCACGGGCCGCACCCAGCGCATCGCAGCCAGTGCGAGCAGCCTCACGCCGAGCACCTCGTGCGGCTGCCACTTGCCGCGCGTGCCGAACACGTTGAACGTGGCGTAGCAGAGGTTGTCCGACATGAGCGGAACGTTGACCGCCGCATCGATCCCGAGCGGCTGCATCTGCTCGTAGTCGTCGAATGCCTCGGCGAGCGCTTCGGCGCCCTCGCCCACGAACGGCTCGCCGCGAACGAAGATCGTCTGCGTCCACGGCGTGAGCAACTTGCGCTTGGCGCCGTTCACGGGCCAGCGCGCGGCGGCGGAAGAGTAAAAGCGCTGCAGGCGCACTTCGTTGCCCGGGTCGCGCGCGGTCGTCACGTTCAGCTGGATGCTGAAGATGCCGGGACCCGCGATCACGCGGCGGATCTGGTCGATCTGGCGCAGCGCGGCCTCGGCGCTGCGGGCTTCGGCGAGCAGGTCCAGCAGGTGGGAGGAAACCGTCGCAAGGGCTGTCATGCAATGCAGTGTAGGCGCGCGAATTCACCCGGATGCGCGATTTTCTGATTGCGCTATAACCCCTGGGTTATGCCAGCACGCGACCCCGCCGCCATCCATCACGCCATCGTCTCGCGGCTGAAGATGCGCCAGCTCGCGCTTTTGCAGACGATCGACCGCCATCGCACGCTCAATCGGGTGGCGGCCGAGATGCGGCTGTCGCAGCCCGCGATCACGAAGGCGCTGCACGAGATCGAGGACATCTTCGGCGCCGCCTTGTTCGAGCGCTCGAGCCGCGGGCTGAAGCCGACGCCCGCGGGCGCGGCGGTGCTGCTGCATGCGCAGCGCTGGCTCGCCGACCTCGAGTCCACCTCGAAGGTGCTCGCCGCGATCGACGCGGGCCACGGCGGCCGCGTGCGCCTGGGCATGACGACGCAGGTGCCGCAGCAGCTTCTTTCCGCGGCGCTGAAGCACCTGCTCGGGCAGATGCCGCGTCTCTCGGTATTCGTGTCGGAAGGCACGACCGACCAGCTCGTGGGCCGCATGGTGGAACACGAGCTGGATTGCGCGATCGGCCGCTCCTACGAAGGCGACGCGCAGGACATCGTGCAGGAGCCGATCTACGAGCAGGAGCCGTGCCTCGTCGTGGCCGCGCGCAACCAGAAGCGCCTGTCGCGCGGCGCGCTCGACTGGGGCAGACTTGCGCAGCTGGACTGGATCCTGCCGCCGCCCAACACGCCGATGCGGCGCATGTACAACACGATCTTCGTCACCGCGGGCGTGCAGCCCCCGCTGCCGATCATGGAGACGATCTCGGTGCGCAGCATGGAGACGGTGCTCGGCTCCGAACCGAACGCGATCGCGATCCTGCCGCGCGACGTGGTGGACGAACTCTTCAAGGACGGGCGGATCGCGCCGCTGCATCACCGGCTGCAGTGGACCCTGCCGCCGGTGACGTTCTTCTGCGTGCGGCAGCTCGCGCAGCGGCCGCAGATGCGCGGCCTGGCGGACGTCCTGCGGGAAACCGCGAAGCGGATGCCGCATAGACTCGCGGGATGAAAGAAAAGGACATCGAGCCCTTCTTCGCGACGCTTCGCGCGGCCAACCCGCTGCCGCGAAGCGAGCTCGAATACAGCACCGTGTTCGAGCTGCTCGTGGCCGTGCTCCTGTCGGCGCAGGCGACGGACGCGGGCGTCAACAAGGCGACGCGCCATCTGTTTCGCGTGGCGAACACGCCGCAGGCGATCCTCGATCTCGGTCGCGAGGGACTGGAGGGATACATCAAGACCATCGGCCTCTACCGCATGAAGGCGAAGCACCTGTTGGAGACCTGCCGCATCCTGGTGGAGAAGTTCGGCGGCGATGTCCCGCGCGACCGCGAAGCGCTCGAGTCGCTCCCTGGCGTCGGACGCAAGACCGCGAACGTGGTCCTGAACGTCGCCTTCGGCGAGGAGACGATGGCCGTGGACACGCACATCTTCCGCGTGTGCAACCGCACGGGGCTCGCGCCGGGGAAGAATCCGCTGGAAGTGGAAGCGAAGCTCGAAGCCCGCGTGCCGAAGGAATTCCGGCAGGACGCGCACCATTGGCTGATCCTGCACGGGCGCTACGTCTGCGTGGCAAGGACGCCGAAGTGCTGGCAGTGCGCGGTGATCGCGTATTGCGACTACGAGCCGAAGACGCTGGCGCCCCGGTAGAAGTCGTCGTCGGAACTCGACCCTATACTCCCGTACAGGCCGCCGCCCGCCTCGGCGATGTTTCAATAGCGCCTCGAAGACTAGGGGAGCGAGGACGCCATGCAGGTCGGTTCAGCGAGCGGGTCCGATCAATCGTTGTCCCCGCAGCAATTGCCTTCGGCTTGCGGCGCCACAGTCGCCGATCGCGTGGTCGAAGTTCGGCAAGCGCTGCCGCAACGCCTGCCCTGGGCGCTCCAGGTTCACGGCGTCGCTGGATTCCTCACGTATGCGGACCTGGGTCGGCTGCGGCTCGTGTCCCGGCACGACTACCGGCTGGCCTGGACGGCAGCGAGGAACACCGAAGAGCCCTTCGAGGCTCGCCTGAACGAAGCGATCGAGAGGCTGCGCGCATACCATCCCTATCCCGCGCTGCTGCATCTCAAGTGGGCCATGGCGGAATGCCGGGAGCCCGAGTCGGTGCTGCGTGGAATGGTCCCGACGATGATGGCCCATCTCATGTCCATCGACGAAGCCATCGTGGGCGAATTGGCGGACACCATGGCGGGCGCCCAGGTCCGTGCGTTGATCCGATGCATGACCGAGAGCGCCGAGAAGCTGGTGGCGGTCGGCCCGTTGGCCCGCGAGCTCGCGCTGTCGTCCATGGCGTTTCGAACCATCGCAGACGAGGCGAGCCGCGCGTTGCTCGCGCGGCAGGGCGCGCCGGTGCAGGAGGATGCGCCGGCCGCGGTGGCAGCGCCCGACGATTCGGACGGCGAGACCTATCGGGACGATGCCCGGTCCACAGTGGGCATGGCCTTCGGCATCCGGTTCGGACCCACGGGCGACGTCCACGTGCTCGCCGGGTTCAACCCGGATCGCTTGCAGGCCGACGTGGACTTCAGGGTACGAGGCATGCTGGATGACAAAGAGCCCGCGGGCGCGGGCGCGGAAGCCTTCGAGGCTTTGCTGACCGATCTCGGGACTGTCGACGTGCGCATCGGCATGGGCAACGGCTCGCTCGAGGCGGGAGCCGCGGAGGTCGCCCGCGGGCTGCAGGCGCTGACCGAAGAGAACGCCGGTTTGCGCGAAGCCCTGTTTCAGGTTCTGCAGCAGGGAATGGGCGTGCTCGTGGACATCGCCGACTCGACCCATACGCCCGTCTCGCCGGACGGCACGACGCGAGGGCGACTGCTCGGTGGCACGACACGCGAAGCGATCTGCGTATCGACATTCGGGGAGGATCGGCTGCTGGTGCAGTTCACGCACGAGACGGAAGGCTCGGATTCGCTGCTGCCCGTGGGTCGGGAGACGCCGGTTCCCCTGGCGTCTGGGAAAGGCTATGCCCAGCTTCGTTATGGCGTGCTGGTGGGCGGACCGGCCGGCGTCGATCTATACGAATTCCTGCGCTTCGAGAGCTCCGACACGGCGAATTGATCAGATCCGAGGCGCCCGCGTGACAAAGTAGACGGTATGGGATGGAACCGGCGCACTGATCAGGTTACCCATCCCCCAGAAAGGTATATCTGCCATGGGCACCCCAACTCTCTCCCCTGCCACCGCGCATCCCGTCGTGCCGCCGGTGAACTTCAAGATTGCCCGCGGCGCAGCCGACGGACGGCAACCCAATGGCGAAAGGCCGCCGCTGCCGAATCGCAGCGTTCCGGTCTCCCCGGCTCCGTTGCGTGCGACGGTGCCCCAGCGACCGCAGCCCGGCACGGTGTCGAGTCAGGCTTCGAAGCCCTGGAACATCACGGGAACTGGGCACCCCGCTCCTCCTCGCCTGGCGTCCAACGTTGCGAACGCCGCGCCGCAAGCGTTCAGGATGCCTGGAACCGGCGTGGCATCCGAACGCGCGCGTGACGACGAACTTGTCGAGGAGGCGGATCGCTTGTTGCGCGCACTGGCGCAGACAACCTCGTACGATGAGCGTCACGCCCCGCTCGTCCTCAGCCTGACCCAAGTTGCCGAATCGATGGGAGAGTCGGGCGTTCGCCTGGTCTCCCTGGCCTTGAAGAGATTCACGAGCTTCAATGAGCTCGACGCACTGAGCCGAGCGCTGCCGAATTTGCGTGCCCTGGCCATCGTGCGGGGCGGGGTCGAGCAGCGGATGAAGGACCTGCGCGGGGAATCGTTCGACAAGTCCAGGAAACTCCTGGACGAGGCCGTGAAACTGTACCGCGAGGGCGTGCCGGACAGCGCGGAAGCGTTTCGCGCAAGGGCTCTGCAACATGGCCGTATCTGGCTCGGCAAACCGTATGCCGACGAATTCGAAGTGCGCAGTGCCCTGATCGAGAAATTCCGGTCCCAAAAGGGCGAGGACGCCGAGGTGCTCATCGCCTTTCTCATGCCGGATTCGGAGGAGGCCTTGACGGTGCTGCGCAATGCGGCAAGCGTCGGAGATGCGGCCGACAAGGAACTCGACATGCAAGCACACAAGGTCGAGCAACTGGTGACGATGCTGGGCGGACTGGCGTCGGCGAGGCCCGTGTGCGCCGAGGCCATCGAACGGATGACCCCGTCCGAGCTCCGAGCTCTCGACAATGCGCTTGCCAAGTCGCACCGCGACATCGGCTGGATTCGCAATCTGGTCCGGGCACGGATGAAGGAGCAGACGAGGGAGCAGACCCTCACCTTGCTCGAGGGCTTGGGACAATCGCTTCTGAACGCCGCGCACCTGGCTCGCGAAGGCAAGCGAACTCAGGCTCAGGCGCACTTCGCCCAGGCGGTCGGCCGGGCCCACGTCTCCCGTGGCTTGGTCGCTCCGGATCCTCGGGCTCTGGAAGAAGTGGTCGTGGCGCTCGCCGGCCAGGTTCAGCAAGGCAAGCTCACCGCGTCCGAAGCCGCGAATCTGATCGATTCGCTCAGGCCGGAAGATCGGAAGGCGATCGCGCAACTGAAGCTGGAGCACTCGAACGCATGGCTCGAATCGCTCACCGCGTCGATGCAGCAGCCCCTTCCGGGAGGCTCAGAAATTCGCTCGATTCTGTTGAATGCGCTCGAGCTCCCCGAAGGGGCCCGGGAGGAAGACGTCCCTGCGTATTTCGAAGACGCGATGAAGGCGGCGGGCCGCGCGTTGCGAGATGCGGGCCCCGCGCGCAGCCGGTCGCGGGAGGCACAACGTGAACGTGTCGTCGCGGAACTCGTGCAGTTGATGCGAACCCCCGGTTTCGAGCATCGCGCCGGCCAGATCATCGGCTATCTGCCCGACGAAGAGGTGTGCGCGGTTGCGGTGTGCCTGAACAAGGTCTCTGGCGGCCCCACTCATGAAGCCGTGAAGAAATCCGCCATGGATTTCGCCGGCAAGCACTTCGAGAAGGCCGAGAAGTTCCGCAAGGAACTCGTCCAGCGGATGGGTGCGCTCTCCGCCGCCGAAAGCCAAGGGAAGAACAACCTGGCGGCTGCCAGAACTGCGTTCCCCGGCTCACCGCGGGCGCTCGCGTACGACCCGGCGGCCTTCAGTGCCGCGTTTCTCGACGCGGTGCAGGCACTCGACCAGTACACGGAACATTGCCGCCTGCTCAACCTTCCCGTGAACCTGACCGAAAACGGAACGGACATGAACGCCCGTCTTGCGTCACTGGTGCGTACTGTCGATTTCGGAAACGTGAACCAAGTGAAGCCGGAACACTTCGCGCGGCTGTGCGACTGGCTGAAGAAGCAGGGCACAACGGAAACGCTGGCATTGATGAAACGCCTGATGGGCCAGCACACGGAATTGAATCGCCTGCGGCGCCTGACCGCGAAGGCCGGCTTCGTGCGCGATCGCGAAGGCCAAGCGACGCACCGCTGGACAGGCATCTCGGAGGTGTTCCAGCAATATCTGATTTCGCGGGATCGGCAGGACGAGCGGCACGACGGTTCCGAAGCCAGGTACAAGGCCGGCCGGACGGTCATTGGCGAGAATTTCGCGGACGCGGCCGTCGGGCTGCGGCAGGTCCATGCGGAACTCGCGAACTCACCTCTGTGGGCAACGCTCGACAAGAGGCACCCGCCCATTTCCGAAGAGCAGGCAAAGCGCCAGCAAGGTGCGGTGGACGAACGGATGCTGGCCAAGAAGGGCAGCCGACTCGAGGCCTTCCCCGGGCAGGTGCCACCTCGATTTTTCATGCCGATCGTGGGCAGCATCCTGCCGGGTGCCACCAAAGCCAAGCGGCTGGTGTATCTGGAGCGGGGACTCGCCGAAGTGGCAAGCGTCACAGCGGATCAGATCAAGGCATTCGAGGCCGGGATCGCCGAGCTGCGGAGCATCGAACGATCGCGCTTCACCCCCTCTCAGGTCAAGAAAGATGCCACAAAGCTTCGGCTTGCCCTCGAGGCCATGCGCAACGAATTCGCAACGAACGAAATCATCGGCAACCTGACCGAGCTTTCAAAGGCGAATCCGCACCTCGTTGGACTCGCCGTGCGCGAAGTTGCCTGAAGCGGCACACAAGTTCAGGCGTTGGCGTCCTGCGGCATCGGCAGCCACAGCCTGAACTCCGCCCCCTTCCCCGGCTCGCTCGCCACTTCGAGCCGGCCTTCGTGCGCCGCGGCGATCTGCCGCGCGATGTAGAGCCCGAGCCCCAGCCCCGGCACCTGGTCGGAGCCGGGCGCCCGCTCGAACTGCTCGAAGATGCGCTCCTGGTCGGCGAGCGCGATCCCCATGCCCTGATCGCGCACCGAACAGAAGGCCATGCCTTCGACAGAGCCGACGGTGACCGCCACCGGCTTGCCCTCGCCGTACCGCAAGGCATTGGTGAGCAGATTCGTGATCACCTGCTCGATGCGGAATTCGTCGCCCTGAAGCGGCAGCGCATCGGGCGCCTGGAGCTTGATCGCCACGCCCTCCCCCGCCGCCTGCGGCGCGATCGCGTCGACCACGCGCCGCGCAAGCGCTGCGAGGTCCAAAGGACCCGAATTCATGGCGAGTTGCCCGGTGCGCAGACGCGACACATCCAGCATGTCGTCCAACAGGCGCACCATGTTGCGGATCTGGCGCTCGTCGCGCTCCACCATGCCCAGCATGGCCTCGCGCGAAGGCGGCGCCGCCGCGGCCAGCATGCGCCGGCGCAACTGCGTCTGCAGGTAGACCGAATTGAGCGGGTTGCGCAGCTCGTGAGACACCATCGACATGAAGTCGTCGCGCATCGACACCGCGCGCTGCAATTGCGCCTGCGCCTGCTGCAATTCGCGCCGCTGGCGAAAAAGCTCGACGAAGACGTTGACCTTGCTGCGCACCGCGACCGGGTCGAGCGGCTTGTAGAGAAAGTCGACCGCGCCGCTCTCGTAGCCGCGAAACGCGTAGTTCAGCTCGCGCCCAGCGGCACTCACGAAGACGATCGGGATGGCGCTCGTGCGCTCGGCGCCGCGCATCAGCTCGGCGAGTTCGAAGCCGTTCATGCCGGGCATCTGCACGTCGACGATCGCGAGCGCGAAAGCATGTTCGAGCATGAGCGAAAGCGCCTCCTCGCCCGAGCGCGCGCAGAAGATGCGCCGGCCCGCGCGGCGGATGAGCGCTTCGAGCGCGACCAGGTTTTCGCGCAGGTCGTCGACCAGCAGGACGTTGACTTCGGACAATTCGGATACGTTGGACACTTCGGACACGTTGGACACTTCGGCCACCATCAGCGCAACACAGTTTGCACGAGGCGCGCGAGGCCTGCGAGCGGCAAGACGTAATCGGGGCGAGCAGCGGCAACCGCGGCCCGCGGCATCGTCGGATAGACGGCCTCGGCCGGGTCCTGCACCGCCGTGATGCCGCCTCGCGCCGCGACGGCGGCCAGGCCGCGCGCGCCGTCCTCGTTGGCACCGGTGAGCACGACACCCGCGAGCGCGCGGCCGTACACATCCGCGCACGATTCCATCAGCACGTCGATCGACGGCCGCGAGAAGAGCACGGGCGGATCGCAGCTGAGCGCGAACGTGCGGTCGTTTTCCACCAGCAGGTGATAGCCGGGGGCCGCGAAGTAGAGCTTGCCGGGCGCAACCGGCGCGCCGGGCTGCGCTTCTTCGACCTGCAGCGCGAGGCGCGCCGAGAACACTTCGGCGAGGCGGCTCGGAAAGTCCTGCGGCAGATGCAGCACCATGATCACCGAGCCGCGCAGCGGCTTGCGCAGCCCCGTAAGCACCGTGAAGAGCGCATCGACGCCGCCGGCGGAAGCGCCGATCGCCACCACGTCCGCCGACGCATCGAAGTCCTCGGGCACCGACGTCTTCATGCCGCCCTCCGGTAGATGCGGTCGGCCTTGCTCACCGGCTCGAAGCGATCCGCGTACGCCGAGAACGCCAGAGTTTCCTTGCTGCCGAGCCCGAGGAAGCCGCGATGCGTGAGCGACTCGTGAAAGAGCCCGAGCGCGCGGTCCTGCAGCCGGCGGTTGAAGTAGATCAGCACGTTGCGGCAGGAGACGAGATGCGTCTCCGAGAACACCGCGTCGGTCGCGAGGCTGTGATCGGCGAAGGTGATGCTCTCGCGCAGCGCGCGGTCGATGAGCACGCCGCCGTAAGCCGCGGTGTAGTAGTCGCTGAAGCTGCGCGTTCCGCCGGCGCGCTGGTAGTTGCGCGTGAAGTCCTGCATCTGGGCGAGCGGGAAGATGCCCTGGCGCGCGCGCTCCAGCGATGCGTGGTTGATGTCGGTCGCGTAGAGCACGGTGCGCGCAAGCAGCCCCTCTTCCTGCAGCAGGATCGCGAGCGAATACGCTTCTTCTCCCGTGCTGCAGCCGGCCACCCAGACCTTGAGCGACGGATAGGTCCGCAGCACCGGCATCACTTGACGCCGCAAAGCGAGGAAGTAGCCCGGGTCGCGAAACATCTCGCTCACGGGCACCGTGAGGTATTGCAGCAGGAGCGCGAAGTCGCCCGCGTCGTGCAGCACGCGCTCCTGCAAGGCGGAGATCGAAGCCGCGCCCATCTTCTGCTGCGCCTGCAGCACGCGCCGCTTGAGCGACGCGGGCGAATAGTCGCGAAAGTCGTGGCCGTAGCGCAGAAAGACGGCTTCGGCGAGCAATCGCAGCTCGATGTCCGCGAGCGAGCTCATCCGAGCCGCTCCATCTTGGGCATCCACACCCGCATGAGCGAGAAAAGGCGCTCGAGCTCGATCGGCTTGGCGAGATAGTCGTTGGCGCCGGCGTCCAGACACCGCTGCTGGTCTTCCTTCATCGCCTTGGCGGTGATCGCGATGATCGGCAGCTTCTGCCAGCGCGGCTCCTTCCTGATCTCGCGCGTGGCGGTGTAGCCGTCCATCTCGGGCATCATCACGTCCATCAGCACGAGGTCCACGTCGCCCGCGCCGTCGCGCAGCTTCGCGAGCGCTTCCACGCCGTTGCGCGCCACTTCGACGTCCGCGCCCTTTTGCTCCAGCGCGCTCGTGAGCGCGAAGACGTTGCGCATGTCGTCGTCCACCACGAGGATGCGCCGCCCCTCGAACGCCTTGTCGCGGCTTCTCGCCGTGCGCAGCATGCGCTGGTGCTCGGGCGAGAGCTGGTTTTCCACGCGGTGCAGGAAGAGCGTCACCTCGTCCAGCAGCCGCTCGGGCGAACGCGCGCCCTTGATGATGATCGAGTGCGAGTAACGCCTGAGATCGGCTTCCTCGTCGCGCGTGAGGTTGCGCCCGGTGTAGACGATGACGGGCGGGAACGAGCGTCTGTCGCCCGAGGCCATGCGGCGCAGCAGCTCCTGGCCGGTCATGTCGGGCAGCTTCAGGTCGATGATCATCACGTCGAACACCGATTCCGCGAGCGCCTCGAGCGCCTTCTCGCCCTCGGAGACCGGCACGATTTCCACGTCGTCGTCGCCGATGAGACGCACCACGCTTTCCTGCTGCCGCGGATCGTCCTCCACGAGCAGCACGCGCTTCACCTTGCGGCTGAGCCTCGACTCGAGGCCCGCGAACACCTTCTGAAGTTCCTCGCGCGTGGCGGGCTTTCGCGCGTAGCCGACCGCGCCCAGATGCAGCGCCGTCTCCGCCTGGTCCGCCACCGAGATCACGTGCACCGGCACGTGGCGCGTGCGCGGGTCCTCCTTCAGGCGTTGCAGCACCGCAAGGCCCGAATCGTCGGGCAGGCGCATGTCGAGCAGCACGGCATCGGGCAGGTGTTCGGCGGCCAGCGCGATGCCCTCGTGCGCTTCGGGCGCGATCAGACAGCGGTAGCCGAGTTCGTGCGAGAGGTCGAAGAGGATGCGGGCAAAACGCTCGTCGTCCTCCACGACGAGCACGGTGCGGCGCGTGCCCGCGGGCTGGTCGCGGTCGTCCGCAAAGGGCGGCGCGCGCCGCGGCCGGGGCGCGGCGGCGGTGTTGCCGGCCGTTGCGGGCGTGCCTTCAACGGATGCAACAGTGGTCGCCCTCGCGGCGGGCTCCTGCCGCGGCTGCGCGGGCGGCGCGAGCGCCATCGGCGGCTGCGCCACGCCCGGGCGGTATTCGACCGGCAGTGTGATCGTGAACGTGCTGCCGACGCCCGGCGCGCTGTGCAGCGCGATGCCGCCGCCCAAGAGGCGCGCGAGATCGCGCGAGATCGCGAGCCCGAGCCCCGTGCCGCCGAAGCGACGGCTCACGGTACCGTCGGCCTGGCGGAAGGCCTCGAAGATCGCCTCCTGCTGCGACGGTTCGATGCCGATGCCGCTGTCGCGCACTTCGAACGCGATGCCCTCGGTGCCGCTACGCGTCACGTGCAGGGCGACGGTGCCGCGATCGGTGAACTTGACCGCGTTGGACAGGAGGTTGCGCAGCACCTGCTCCAGCCGCTGGCGGTCGGTATAGAGCGTGCCCGGCACGTCGGATGCCACGAGCACTTCGAGCTGCAGGCCCTTCTTCTCGGCCAGCGGCGAGAACATGGCCTTCAACCCCTCCGCCACCGCCGCGATGGGCGTCACTTCGGGCCGCACTTCGAGCTTGCCCGCCTCGACCTTGGCGATGTCGAGGATGTCGTTGATGAGATTCAGAAGGTCGTTGCCCGCGTCGTAGATGGACTCCGCGAACTTCACCTGCTCCTCGCTCAGGTTGCCCCCGGCGTTGTCGGCGAGCAGGCGCGAGAGGATGAGCGAGCTGTTGAGCGGCGTGCGCAGCTCGTGCGACATGTTGGCCAGAAATTCCGACTTGTAGCGGCTCGCACGCTGCAGCTCCTGCGCGCGCTCCTGCAGCGCGCCTTGCGCGCGCTTCAGTTCGTCGCGCTGCGCCTCGAGGCGATCGGTCTGCTCGGCGAGCTGCACGTTCGTCTGCTCCAGCTCCGCCTGCTGCGTCTCGAGGTGAGCCTGCGATTCCTTCAGGGCGCGCGACTGCTCCTCCAGTTCCTCGTTGGCGGTGCGCAGCTCCTCCTGCTGCGTCTGCAGTTCCTCGTTGAGCTGCTGGGTTTCCTCCAGCATCGTCTGCAGCCGCGCGCGGTATCGCGCGGCTTCCACCGATGCGCCGAGGATGCCCGTCGCGGCTTCGAGCAGTTCGCGGTCGCGCGACTCGAGCGGGCGCATCCACCCGAGCTCCAGCACACCCACGAGGCGCCCCTCGTGCTGCACCGGCGCGAGCAGGACCGAGGCCGGCGTCATTTCACCCAGCGCGGAACTCACGCGCAGATAGCCCGCGGGCACCTGCTCCAGTGCGATGGGGCGGCGTTGCGCCGCGCATTCGGAAAGCAGCGTGCGGTCCGCGCCGATCCGCTCGCCGAGCGCGGGCGCATCCGTGGGCCAGCCCCACGTGGCGGCGCGCACGAAGCCGCCGCTTTCTTCCACCGTGTAGAGCGCGCCGACCTTGCTGTCCAGGTACGCGGAAAGTGCTTCGAGCGCGGCGTGGCCCACGCCGGCGAGTTCCTGCTCGCTGCCGAGGCGTTGCGACAGCCGCGACTGGCCTTCGCGCAGCCACGCGTGCGCCTGCAGCACCGCGGACTGGCGCTGCTGCTCCTGCAAGGCCGCTTCGAACGTGGACGAAAGTCCCATCAGGTCGACCCGGCCGCGCCACGCGAGCACGCTCCCCACGGCAAGCATGAGGACGACGAATCCCGCGACCGCCCATTTCGTGTTGGACGCGACGGTCTCGGAGCGCTGTCTCCTGAGCGTGCTTTCGGCGTCGATGAACTGGTCGAACTCCTCGCGCACCGCGTCCTTCAGGCGCTTGCCTTCCATGGCGCGCGCGCCGATCCGGTAGTCCGGGTCGTGGCGCTTCAGCGCGATCTGCTCTGCCGCGTAAGCGTTCCAGCGTTCCTGCTGGGCGCGCACGCGGTCGAGGCGTTCGAGCTGGTCCGGGTTGTCGGCGACGAGTTCGCGCAGGCGGCCGCGTTGCGGCTTGATCGCCGCGAGTCCTCGCTCGTAGGGCTCGAGGAAGGCGGTGTCGCCTGCGAGCATGTAGCCGCGCAAGCCCGTCTCCATGTCCAGGTCCAGCTTCTGCAGCGCGTAGGCACGCGAGATGACGACGTCGCTGTGCTCCACGGCGCGCATCGCATCGATCAGATAGACGATGAGCCCGATGAAGATGCCCGCGCTCAGAACGCCGAGCGCAAGCGGCAGGCCGACGTTGCGTGAGAGGACGCGGCGAAAGCCCGCGGGATCGGTGACTGCGCTGGAGGAAGATGCCATCGGATGCTGGGGCCGTCTACGACAAGGGCCGGCGCCGGAGTGTGACCCAAGGCGCCGAGCTCATGCGTAGGAGAACTTCGCTTCCTGCTCGGCCGTCGCGGGCCATGGCCGCTTCAGGCGCGCAAAACGATCGGGTGCTTCTGCGACGCGTAGTGGCGCTCGAACAAGGTCGCATGGGCACCGCGCCCGTGGTGGTCCACCACGCTGTACACGAGCCCCAGTTCCTCGTGCGTATCGATCACGCGATGCGGCGCGGGTTCGCGGCAATGAACGATCGCCCGCGTATAGGCGATCGGCCCCGTGACTCGCAGCACACCGAGCCGCCCCACGCCGTGCCGCGCCGGGTCGTAGCTCGCGATGTTGCGAAGCACCTCCTGCACGACCGCTTTCAGGAACGGGTGGCCCGGCGCGCAGATCACGTGCCACTGCTGCAGTTCGCCGCGCGCGAGCATGACGCCCGGGTGATGCCCCCAGCCCGCGAACCGCTCGCCTTTTCGGTTCGGCCAGTGCGCGAGCACCAGGGCGTCGTCCGCGCGCAGCACCGAATCGAGCGGAAGCGCGGTGCTGCTCTTCATGTCCAGGTACACGCCGCCCACCTTGTACATGAGGAGATAGCGGAAGAGATCCGCCCGCGCCGCGCCGTACGCGGGATCGATGCTTCGCCAGGCCGCCAGCACCTTCTGGCCGCAGTGGCGGGCGATGAACGCCGCGGCAGCTTCGTCGTCGTAGAAGCGGTGTTCCCATCCCGGATTCGTGGCGCGGATGTGTTCGACGTTGGCCGCGAGCACGGCGGGCATCCGGCGGCTCGCGTAGGTCTGATGGATGATCTTCGGAATCATGCGGGACGGCTGGGCGATGCCTATCGTACGATCCGCGTGCGATGGCCTCAATGCCCGAATCCGTTCTGCCCGTCATCCTCGCCGGCGGCACGGGCGCGCGCCTGTGGCCCCTGTCGAACGGCGCGCGGCCGAAGCCCTTCCTCCGGCTCGCGGGCGATGCCACGCTGCTGCAGGCCACGGCCCGGCGGCTCGCGCCAACGCCGGCCGATGGCTTGCGGCTCGAAGCACCTCTCGTCGTCACCGGCGAAGCGTGGGGCTTTCTCGCGCAAGACCAGTTGCATGAAGCGGGCATGGCCGCGGGCGCGATCGTGCTCGAACCGGCCCCGCGAGGCACTGCCGCGGCCCTGACGCTCGCCACGCTCGCGGGCACGCAGGAAGGCGGCGACCCCATCCTCGTGGCCTGCCCTTCGGATCACCACATCGCGGATGCCGAAGCGTTTCGGCGTGCGATTCGAACCGCCGCCGATGCCGCGGGCGCGGGCGTGGCTGCGGGTGGCGCGATCGTCGCGCTCGGCGTTCCCGCGCATCGCGCGGAAACCGGATTCGGGTACATCCAGGCGGAAGCCGGCACCGGCGCGCGCCGCGCGGTCTCCTTCGTCGAAAAGCCCGATGCGCGGCATGCCGCGCGTCTGGTGCGCGAGGGCTGGTTCTGGAACGCGGGCATCTTCGTCGTCCGTGCGTCGGCGTGGCTGGCGCTGATCGAGCGATGGCGGCCCGACATCGCTTCGGGCATTCGAAGGGCGTGGGCCGGCCGCCGGACCGAGGGCCGGTTCATCCGGCCCGGCCGTGAAGCATTCGAAGCGGTGCCGGCCGATTCCATCGACCGCGCCGTGATGGAGCATTGCTCGGACGGACTCGTTCGCGCCGGCATGGTGGAGCTGCGCGCCGCGGGCTGGAGCGACGTCGGCACGTGGGATGCGGTGTGGGATGCCTCGCCGAAGGATGCCGAGGGCAACGCGCATTCGGGTGATGTGGTTTCGCGCGATTCGCGCAACACGCTGGTCCACGCGACTTCGCGCAGAGTCGCCGTGCTCGGCGTCGACGACATCGTCGTGGTGGAGACGCCCGAGGCGGTGCTCGTCGTGAAGAGGAACGCCGCCGGGGAAGTCGGGGCGCTTGCGGCAGCCGCTACTGCATCCCCTTCCACCCACCGCCCAGCGCCTGGATCAGCGACACCGCCGCCACCTCGCGATCGTTCTGCACCTGCACCAGGGCCCGGCGCGCGGAAGCCGACGTCGCCTGCGCGGTGACGACCTCCGTGTAGCTCACGAGCCCCGAGCGGTAGCGATTGAGCACCTGCTGCTCCACGAGCACCGCCGCATCGAACGCCTGCTGCCTGAGGCTCACCTGCTGCTGCAGCACGCGCAGCGCGACGAGCTGGTTCTCCACGTCCTCGAACGCGGAGAGCACCGTCTGGCGGTAGCGCGCCGCCGCCTCTTCCATGCCCGCCCTCGCCTCGTCGACCCGCGCGCTCGTCGCGCCCGCGTCAAAGATCGTCTGCGCGAGCGTCGCGCCGAGCGACCACACGAGGCTGCTCGATTTGAAGAGATCGCCGATGTGCGCCGCCGCGAGCCCCGCGGAGGCACTGAGGCGGATGTCGGGGTAGTACCCCGCGCGCTCCACGCCGATGCGGGCATTGGCCGCATACACGCGCCGCTCGGCGGCCGCGATGTCGGGACGACGCTGCAGCAGCGTCGAGGGCAGCTCCAGCGGAATCCCCGGCACGCGCGGGCGCCAGTTCGCATCGGCTGCCAGCGTGAAGTCCGCCGGCGCCTTGCCGATCAGCACCGCGATGCCGTGCTCGAACTGCGCGCGCGTGCGTTCGAGCGCGATCAGGTCCGCCTGCGCGGTGGCCAGCTGCGACTCGGCCTGCAGCACGTCGGTGCGCGCCGCCACGCCCACGTTGTAGCGGTTGCGCGTGATCGTGAGCGAGCGCTCGTAGCCCTTCACGGTTTCGGCCTGCGAGGCATGCAGCAGATCGGCTTCGCGCAGGCCGAAGTAGTCCACCGCCAGCTCGCCTTGCGCGGACAGCGTGGCGGCCGCGAGATCGGCGGCGCTCGCCTGCTCGTTGCCGCGCGCGCTCGCCACCGTGTTCGCGATGCGGCCCCACACGTCGGGTTCCCAGCTCGCGCCGATGTTCACCTGGTAGCTGCCGTGCGCACCGCCGCCGCCGCCCGCCCCGCTGCGGTTCGCGCTGGAGCCGAGATCGACCGCGGGAAAGAGCGGCGCGCGCTGCTCGCGCGTGAGCGCGCGCGCCTGCGCGTACGCCGCGGCCGCGGCCGCGACGTTCTGGTTGGTGACGGCCACCTGAGAAACGAGGCCATCGAGGACGGGGTCCTCGAAGAGCGCCCACCAGGGCCCGCGCGACAGCGCATCCGCCGGCGCCGCGCGAATCCAGCTGCCCTGCCCTTCCTTGAATGCAACCGGCGTGTCGACGGCAGGAACGTCGTATTTCGGCGCGAGATCGGCGCACCCCGAAATCACCGCAGAGGCACAGAGGACGCAGAGGACTCGCAGAGAAATATCATCAAAGAACCTCTGCGGCCCTCTGCGTCCTCTGCGCCTCTGCGTTGAATGAATGATTTCGCCCATATTCATCATGCCGCCTCCCCCACCCCATGCCGTGCGAGCTGCGCCTCCAGAGGACTCCGCCGCCGCAGCTTGTCCATGAAGAGATAGATCACCGGCGTGGTGATGAGCGTGAGCACCTGGCTCGCGACGAGCCCGCCGATGATCGCGATGCCGAGCGGCTGGCGCAGCTCCGAACCCTCGCCGAAGCCGATCGCGAGCGGCAACGCGCCCAGTGCCGCCGCCATCGTCGTCATGAGGATCGGCCGGAAGCGCAGCAGGCTCGCCTCGCGCACGGCCGCATAGGGCGACAGGCCGCGCGAGCGCTCGGCGTCCAGCGCGAAGTCGATGATCAGGATCGCGTTCTTCTTCACGATGCCGATCAGAAGGAAAAGGCCGATCAGCGCCATGATCGAGAACTCCATGTGAAAGATCATGAGTGCGAGCACCGCGCCCACGCCCGCCGACGGCAGTGTCGAGAGCACGGTGAGCGGATGCACGAGGCTTTCGTACAGCACGCCCAGCACGATGTAGATGACGACGAGCGCCGCGAGGATGAGAAGCGGCTGCTGCTGCTGCGACTCCTGCGCGGCGCGCGCGGTGCCCTGGAAGCTGCCGCGCACGTTGATCGGCATCCCGATCGCGGCCTCGGCGTCCTTCACCGCCTCCTGGCCCTGCTTCAGGTTGTAGCCGTCTTCGAGGTTGAACGACACCGTGGTGGCAAGCTCCGCGTCCTGGTGGTTCACGGATGCGGCCGTCGGCCGGTCGTAGAACTTCGCGATCGAGGAAAGCGGCACCATCGGTGCGGCGGCGGCACTCACCGCGCTGCCGCTGGATGCGTCGCGCAGCCCCGGATTGATGGACACCGCGGGCGCCGCATTCGCCATGGTGGACGTGCCGGTCGACGGCGTCGATGCGGCCGCGCCCGTCGTCACGCCCGCCGCATTCTTCGCGGGCACGTAGACGTTGGCGAGCGCCTGCGGGTCGCGCGTGTAGCGCTGCGCCACCTCCAGGATCACCTTGTACTGGTTCAGGTCCTCGTAGAGGGTGGACACCTGCCGCTGGCCGAAGGCGTCGTAGAGCGCGTTGTCCACGTCGCGCGAGCTGATGCCCATGCGCTTGGCGGAATCGCGGTCCACTTCCACGAAGGTCTCCACGCCGTTTTCCTGCTGGTCGGTGTCGACGTCGGTGAGCGCGGGCTGGTTCTTCATCGCCTCCGACAGGCGCAGCGCCCACTTGTGCAGGTCGTCGATGTTGTCGCTCTTCAACGTGTACTGGTAGGTGCTGTTCGACGCGCGCCCGCCCACGCGCAGGTCCTGCACCGGGTTCAGGAACAGGCTGATGCCCGTCACCTGAGCGAGCTTGGGCCTCAATCGCGCGATCACCTGCGAGCCCTTGTCCTTGCGCTCGCCCCAGGGCTTCAGGTTCACGAAGAGAAAGCCCCCGCCCGCGCGCGAGCCGCCGGTGAAGCCGACCACGGTATCCACCGCCGGATCGTCGCGGATGATGTCCACGAGCTGGCGCAGCTTCTCCTGCATCAGCGCGAACGAAATGCTCTGGTCCGCGCGCAGGCCGCCTTGCAGCTGCCCCGTGTCCTGCTGCGGGAAGAAACCTTTCGGAACGTGAACGAAGAGATAGCCGTTCAGCGCGATCACGCCCACGAGAATCGCGAGCACGAGCCAGCGCGCCGCGAGCGCCCAGTCCAGGCTGTGCTCGTAGGTGCGCTGCACGAAGGCGAAGGCGCGCTCGGCCCAGCGGGAGAAGCGGTTCGGCTCGTGCTCGTGCGCTTGCGGATGCAGCAGCCACGCGCACATCATCGGCGTCGTCGTGAGCGAAATGACGAGCGAGATCATCACGGCCGCCGACAGCGTCACCGCGAACTCGCGGAAGAGCCGCCCCACCTGGCCGCCCATGAAAAGCAGCGGGATGAACACCGCCACGAGCGACAGCGAAATGGAAAGCACCGTGAAGCCGACCTCGCGCGCGCCGAGCAGCGCGGCCTTGAAGCGGTCCATGCCTTGTTCGATGTGGCGCGCCGTGTTCTCGAGCACGACGATGGCGTCGTCGACGACGAAGCCGGTTGCGACGGTGAGCGCCATCAGCGACAGGTTGTTGAGCGAAAACCCGAGGAAGTACATCACCCCGAACGTGCCGAGCAGCGAGACGATGGTGGCGATCGCCGGGATGAACGTCGCCCGCGCGCTGCGCAGGAACGCGCTCACGACCAGGATCACGAGGATGATGGAAATCGACAGCGTGATCTCCACCTCGTGCAGCGCCGCGCGGATCGAGCTCGTGCGGTCGGAGGCGACTTGCAGCTGGATGTCGTGCGGCAGTTGCGCCTGCAGCTCGGGCAGGAGGGCCCGCACGCCGTCCACCGTCTCGATCACGTTGGCACCGGGCTGCAGCGTGACGAGCACGATCACCGCCGGCCGGCCGTTGAAGAGGCCGAGCGTGTTGATGTTCTCCACGCCGTCGGTCACCTCCGCGACGTCCTGCAGCCGCACCGCCGCGCCGTTGCGCCACGCGATCACGAGCGGCGCGTAGTCCTTGGCTGTTTTTCCGCCGCCCGACTCGGTGTAGATCTGCAGGCGCCTGCCCTGCACGTCGACGTCGCCCTTCGGCCGGTTGGCGGTGCTCGCCTGCAGGGCGGCGCGCACGTCCTCCAGCGCGATGCCATAGCGGCTGAGCGCGAACGGGATCAGCTCGACGCGCACGGCCGGTTGCGAGCCGCCGCCGATTTCCACGTCCCCCACGCCCTGCACCTGCGCGATCTTCTGCTGCAGGGTGTTGGAGACGGCGTCGTAGATCTGGCCGCGCGTGAGTGTGTTCGAGGTGAGCGCGAGGATGATCACCGGCGCGGCGGATGGGTTGGCCTTGCGGTACGTCGGGTTGCTGCGCAGCGTGGAGGGCAGGTCGGCGCGGGTCGCGTTGATCGCGGCCTGCACCTCGCGCGCGGCGGCGTCGATGTTGCGGTTCAGGTCGAACTGCAGCACGACGCGCGAGCTGCCGTTGCCGCTGGAGGAGGTCACCTCGTTCACGCCGGAGATGACGCCGAGCCTTCGCTCCAGCGGCGTGGCCACGCTGGAGGCCATGGTCTGCGGACTCGCGCCGGGGATGCTCGCGCTCACCGAGATGACGGGGTAGTCGACCGCGGGCAGCGACGCGATGGGCAGGTTGAAGAACGCCGCGATCCCCGCGAGCGCGATCCACACCGTGAGCAGCACGGTGCCCACGGGGCGGCGAACGAAGGGCCCGGAGAGATTCATGCCGGACTGCCGCCCGTACCGGGCTCTCCTGGATCCCCGCCTTCGCGGGGATGACGCGAGCCACCATGACGCCGTCTGCGAGCCAGCCGGTCGAAGCCCAGATAGATCACCGGCGTCGTGAAAAGCGTGAGCAGCTGGCTCACGATCAGCCCCCCGAAGATCGCAAGCCCGAGCGGCCGGCGCAGTTCCGCCCCCTCGCCCCAGCCGAACATGAGCGGCAGCGCGGCGCCGAGCGCGGCGAGCGTCGTCATGAGAATCGGCCGGAACCTGAGCAGCGCCGCCTGGTGGATCGCCTCGCGCGGCGACTTGCCTTCGGTGCGCTCCGCATCGAGCGCGAAGTCGATCATCATGATCGCGTTCTTCTTCACGATGCCGATCAGAAGGATGATGCCGATGATCCCGATCACACCCAGGCCGTTGCCCGTGATCATCAGCGCGAAGAGCGCGCCCACGCCCGCCGAGGGCAGCGTCGAGAGAATCGTGAGCGGGTGCACGTAGCTTTCGTACAGCACGCCCAGCACGATGTAGACGCACACCACCGCCGCGAGGATCAGCCAGAGCTGGTTGGAAAGCGACGCTTCGTAGGCGCCCGCCGCGCCGAGGAAGGTCATCGACACGGAGGCCGGCAGCTTCTCGTCCTTCGCGGCTTCGCGGATCGCATCGACCGCGCGCCCGAGCGACACGCCCGGCGCGGTGTCGAAGCCGATGGTCGTGGCCGGATACTGCGCGACGTGCGTCACCTGCAGCGGCGCTCGGCGTTCGGTGATGCGCGCCACGGCCGACAGCGGCGTCGGGTCCCCAGAGCCCGTGCGCAGCTGCACCGAGCCCAGATTCTCCGCCGTGGCCTGCAGGTCCGGGCGCGATTCGAGCACCACGCGATACTGGTTCGTCTCGGTGAAGATGGTCGACACGATGCGCTGGCCGAAGGCGCTGTACAGCGCGTCGTCGATGGACGCGGCCGAGATGTTGAGCCGCGCGGCCGTGTCGCGGTCGATGTCGACGTACACCGCCGCGCCGCTCGCGTCCGCATCCGTCGTGACGTTGCGCACGCGCGGCTCGCTCTGCAGCGCCTGCACGAGCCGCGCGGCCCAGTCGTTCACCGTCTTCGTCTCCGACGACTCCAGCGAGAAGCGGAACTGGGTGGGCCCGCTTTCGGATTCGATCGTGAGGTCCTGCACCGGCTGCAGGTAGAGGCGCACGCCACTCACCGCTTCGCCGCGCTCACGCAGATGATCCATGATGTCCTGCACGTCGCCCGTCGCGCTTTTCAGGTTCACGAGCATGCGGCCCGTGTGCAGCATCGTGTTGTTGGCCGCGTCCACGCCGACGAAGGAGGCGATGCTCGCCACCGACGGGTCTTCGAGCATGCGCCGCGCCACGTCCTGCTGCAGCGTCGCCATGCGCGGATACGAAACGCTTTGCGACGCCTCCACCCGCACCTGCAGCTGCCCCGTGTTCTGCGTCGGGAACAGGCCCTTCGGAATGAGGATGTAGAGCAGCACGGTGAGCGCGAGCGTGCCGAGCGCGATGAGAAGTGTGAGCGGCTGGCGGTCCAGCACCCACACGAGCGCGCGGTCGTAATGGGAGATCACGCGGTCGAACTGGCGCTGCAGCCGACCGCCCACGCCCTGCTCTCCCTCGGGATGCGCGCGAATCCAGCGGCCCGACATCATCGGCACGAGCGTGAGCGAGACGACCGCCGAAATGAGGATCGTGACCGCGAGCGTCACCGCGAATTCGCGGAAGAGCCGCCCGATCACATCGCCCATGAACAGCAGCGGGATCAGCACGGCGATGAGCGACACCGTGAGCGAGATGATGGTGAAGCCGATCTCGCTTGCGCCCTTGAACGCGGCTTCGAGCGGCTTTTCGCCGTTCTCGATGTGGCGCGAGATGTTTTCGATCATCACGATCGCGTCGTCCACGACGAAGCCGGTGGCGATCGTGAGCGACATCAGCGACAGGTTGTTCAGGCTGTAGCCGAGCAGGTACATGACGCCGCAGGTGCCGATGAGCGAAATGGGCACCGCGAGGCTCGCGATCAGCGTCGCGCGCGGGCTGTGCAGGAACGCGAAGATCACGAGCACCACCAGCACGACCGCGAGCATGAGCTCGATCTGCACGTGCTCCACCGAAGCGCGGATGCCGGTCGTGCGGTCGGCGAGCACGTCCACCTGGATCGAGCCCGGCAGGCTCGCGGTGAGTTCGGGCATGCGCTGCTTGATCGCGTCGACCGTCTGGATCACGTTCGCGCCGGGCTGGCGCTGCACGTTCAGGACGATCGCGGGCTTCAGGTTCGCCCACGCGCCGAGCTTCACGTTCTCGGCGCTTTCCACCACCTGCGCGACCTGGTTCAGGCGCACGGGCGCGCCGTTCTTGAACGCGATCACGAGGTTGCCGTAGTCGACCGCGCGGGCGAGCTGGTCGTTGGAGTTGATCGTGTAGGCGCGCGTGGGCCCGTCGATGCTGCCCTTGGCCGCGTTCGCGTTGGCCTGCGTGATGGCCGTGCGGATGTCGGTAAGCGTGAGGCCGATCGCGGCGAGCGCGCGGTTGTCGGCCTGGATGCGCACGGCCGGGCGCTGCCCGCCCGCGAGCGTGACGAGGCCTACGCCGCTTACCTGGCTGATCTTGAGCGCGAGCCGCGTATCGACGATGTTGCGCACGTCGGTGAGCGGCAGCGTGTCGGACGTGATCGCGAGCGTGAGCACGGGCGCGTCCGCCGGGTTCACCTTCGCGTAGGTCGGCGGCGCGGGCAGGTCCGCGGGCAGGAGCGAGCCACCGGCGTTGATCGCGGCCTGCACCTGCTGCTCGGCGACGTCGAGCGCGAGGCCGAGCGTGAACTGGAGCGTGACGATGGACACGCCCGCGGCGCTCGTGGAGCTCATGCGCTGCAGGCCGGCCATCTGGCCGAACTGGCGTTCGAGCGGCGCGGTGACGGTCTGCGCCATCACGTCGGGGCTCGCGCCGGGGTAGAGCGTCTGCACCTGGATGGTCGGGTAGTCGACCTGCGGCAGCGCGGCCAGCGGCAGGAATTTCAGGCCGACGAGGCCGGCGAGCACGATCGCCAGCATCAGGAGCGACGTGGCGACGGGCCGCAGGATGAAGGGGCGCGACGGGCTCATCCGCGAGCGATCCGTACGGTGCCGCGGCGGTGGGGTGCCCTTCGCCTTCGCCTTCGGCTACCCCACCCTTCGCCCTCTGCTCCCTCTCCCCCCTCGGGGGGAGAGGGTCGGGGTGAGGGGAATTCGTGAAGCATCACCTCCCGCCTCACTGCCCTTCTCCCGACGGCCGCTGCTGCCGGTACTTCTGCCGCAGCGCCGCGCGCTCCTCGGGCGACATCGACTGCAGCCGCTCGCGCAGCTTCTGCCTTTCCTCGGGCGACATCGACTCGAAGCGCTTCCTGCGCGCTTCCCTTTCCTCGGGCGTCAGATCCTGCGCCGCGCCGCTGCGCGCGACCGGCGTGTTCTGTCCTTGCGAGCCCATCATCGCGGACGCGGGCGCCCAAGGCGGCGTCGGCCCCGGTCCGATCTGCGGCGCCTTCGCGGCCGATGCGCCCGTGAACGCCTGCGACGCCGCAGGCTGCGCGGCATCGGAGGCACCGTGCCGCCTGCGGCCGCCGAATCCGCCGCCGCCCGCCGCGGGCTGATCGCCCGGCAGGATCACCGGCGAGCCATCGCGCAGGCGGTCCGCGCCTTCGGTGATCACCTTCTCGCCGACCTTCAGCCCCGTCGCGATCTGGATGCGGTCCCCGAGAGGCTGCCCGCGCACGACCGGGCGCAACTGCACCGTGCGGTTGTCGAGCAGCACGAACACGTACTCCCCGTTCGCGCCCTGGCGCAGCGCCGACACGGGCACCACCACGGCATCCTGGATCGTGCGGATCTGCAGCTGCACGTTCACGAACTGGCTCGGGAAAAGCTGCAGGCGCGCATTGTTGAAGCGCGCCTTCGCGCGCACGGTGCCGGTCTGCTGATCGATCTGGTTGTCGAGCGAGGCGAAGACGCCGGTGTCGAGCATCGTCGTGCGCGTGCGGTCGTACGCCTTCACCTCCATGAAGGCGCCGGCGTTGTGCTGCAGCCAGGCCGCGTGGTCCTGCGGCACGGCGAACTCCACGTCGATCGGCATGATCTGCGTGATGACCGCGACGCCGTTGGTGTCGCCCGTGCTCACCACGTTGCCGACGTCGACGTTGCGCAGGCCCACGCGCCCGCCGATGGGCGCCACGATGCGCGTATAGGAGACATTCAGCCGCGCCTGCTGCTCGTTGCCGCGGTCGCTGGTGGTCTGCGCCTCGAGCTGCTTCACGAGCGCGGCCTGCGTGTCGACGTCCTGCCGCGCGATCGAATCCTCCTTCAGCAGCGTCTGGTAGCGTTGCAGCGTCACGCGCGCGGCCTGCAGCTGCGCCTCGTCCTTCTGGCGCTGGCCGAGGGCCTGCTGCAGCGCCGCTTCGAACGGGCGCGGGTCGATCTCGGCCATGAGTTCGCCCTTCTTCAAGGGCTGGCCTTCCTTGAAGAGCACGCGGGTGAGCACGCCGTTCACCTGTGCGCGCACGCGCACGGTCGCTTCGGGCACCACGGTGCCGAGCGCCTCGATGATGACGGGGATGTCGGCGCTTTCGGCTGTTGCGACGCCCACCGTGACCGCGGCACGGCCGCCCCGCCCGCCCGGTCCGCCGCCGCGCCCGCCGCCCGGTCCGCCGAAGCCGCCGCGTCCCTGCGCGGCCGTCGTTTCGCTGTCCGGGTGAGTGAGGCTCCAGGCGAGCCAGCCGAGGCCCGCGACGGCAAGAAGCGCGAGGACCGTGCCGACGATCGCGGCGCGGCGGCCGAGGCGCCTGGGTTCGTTTTCCTGCATCGATGTCCTTCTTGATGTGACTACGGCTGAGGCATGACCGCGGTGCCGCGAGCGTGCCCGAATCCCGGCGCAGGCGCAGCCGGCAGGTCGCGGATTCGCGTGTAGGTGCGTTCCTGCCGGGCTGCCGCGTGGGCGAGCTTAACCCGGGTCCAGCATGCCGCACGGGTGTATCGAGGCGATGAGGCGTGTGTTGCTGGATTGTGAAGCTGGACGGCGATTCGGCTTTCCCGTTCGAAGCGCAGCGGGCTACCGAGACTCACGTCTCAGGAACCAGGCAGCAAGGCAGGTTACCGATCGATAGCCGCATTCGCGAACGCAGTACACCGCGAGGCGGCGGACATCTCTACGTTAACAACCTGTCTACAAACATGATGCATTGCACCGTACGCCGGGTCGACGAGCCCGGCACTTGCCCAGTCGATTCGCCCCCCCACAAGAAGCCGGCGCCGACGCGCCGCGTGAGCCAGCACGCCTGCGGCAAAGGCGCCTCGGACTGGAAAACCAGAGGGCTCACCGACAGACCGGTTCATATCATCGTTGCATCCGAGTCGAAGCGCGGTTCCGTCGACGAGGGTGTTCCCGAGGACGGCTCCATCATCGACGAAGCCTCGGCCGATGAAGACTTCGAGCGCTCGGGCGACGCCGTACCCGCCGAGATGATCTTTCCTCCGAGACTGTTCGCCACTCTCCTTGCGAATCCGCTGATGAAGCAAGAAGGCAACTTCGGGTACGAGATCCAGTTCGTTCCGGATCCAGACGGCGAAAACACGATTCTCGCGAGTCGCACCCTCACCAGGCGCGAACTCGGCCCGGGCCCAGGCTACTCGAAGGGTTCGGAGCATTTCACCTTCACGCTCACCGCGGACTGCACGAAGGTCACTGAAATCGATTGGGCGTGCCGCTTCGTTCCCGCAAACGGTGGAATGCCGCACGAAGTCGTGGAGGTCGAGAGCTCGAAAGTCATGGCCAGGCTGAAGGTTGCGGACATCTTCCCGGCCGAATTGTTCCGCCCCGACGGCAAGCCTAGGATCTGACCCGCACTTGCCCGCTCATCACGTAGATGCCGCCCAGAAGCGCGGTATCCACGTGCACGTCGTCCAGATGCGCGGCGAGCCGGTCCCACGGACACGCGAGGCCGTCGAACGACGTGACCGAGTGCATGGCGGCCAGCAGCACGAAGCCGTTGGTCGCCCACATCCAGGGCGGCGCCCACTGCAGGCCCGTTGCCACCACGCGGGCGCCGCGCGCGAGATGCGCGAGCACGTTGTCGATCGCCGCATCTTCGCGCAGCACGTCGTGCGTGAAGTGGAAGAGCGCCGCATCGGCCTGCGGCTCGATGCGCGCCGATGCGGCCGGCGCTTCGATCAGTTCCACGTTGTGCCAGCCGTGCCGCGCGACGCGTTCGCGCGCGATCGCGAGCATCTCCGGGCACTGGTCGATGCCCACGATGCGCCCTTGCGCGCCCACGCGGGCCTGCAGCAGCTCGAAGCTGAGGCCCGTGCCGCAGGCCACGTCGAGGACCGTCTGGCCCGGCGCGAGGCGCAGACCTCGCACGGCGTCCGACCGGATGGGCTCGAAGGCGAGGAGTTCCCTGTCGTAGATCGGCGCGCGCTGCCGGTATTGGGCAAGCGCCAGGGAACGGTCCGGCTTCGGGCGCCGGCCCGGCATCGATGCGCGCATGGGGCCGGCCTTCAGTCGACGATGACGACCAGCACGCTGCAGGGCGAATGCTCGATCAGCGCGCCCGAGATCGAGCCGCGCCACCAGCGCGCGGCCCAGCTTTCCAGGTGCTTGTGGCCGACCACGATCAAGTCGGCGCCGATCTTCTTCGCGTACTTGGTGATCTCTTCGATGGCCTCGCCGACAAGGACTTCGCCGCGCGCGGTCCATCCGGCTTCCGAAAGGCGGCGCAAGCCGTCGTCGAGCACGCCCTGGTACTTCTTCTTCTCGCGCTCTTCCAGCTCGACGTCGTACACGCCGCCTTCGAGTCCCACGAAACTCATCGCGGACGGCATCACGGCGATCAGGTGGACTTCGGACTGCGACCAGTGCGCCACCTCGCCGCAGTCGAGCAGGGCCTTCTGCCCCGCATCGGAGCCGTCGTAGGCCAACAGGATTCGCTTGTACATGGAGTCTCCCAACCGGTGGCGGCAGGCGAAGCATAGCCGCCCTAGGGATGCGCGAGCAAGCCGGACAACACCGACGCCCCGACCGCGCGGTGCACGAAGTCCGCCAGGCCTTCGAAGACGCTGTCGAGCGACGGCGCCTCGTGCCCGAAAAGTGCGCGTACCACGCGCGCGTCCTCGAAGAGCCCGTGCAGATAGACCGCCAGCACGTTGCCGCGCGCATCCTGCCAGCCGAGCCCATCGGGGAGCACGGGTTGTCCCGCGGCCATGCCCGGATGCTGCGTGGTGTGGCCATGACGAATCTCGTAGCCTCGCGCTTCGATGCCCCGCAACGCGGACCACGCGCCGCGCACCGGCCCGAACGTCACGCTCGCGCGCCGCAGCGTCTTGGCGGGCTCGAAGCGCGTCACGAGCGGCAGCAACCCGAGGCCGGGTCCGTTGCCGTCGATGCCGTGCGGGTCGATGAGCGCTTCGCCAAGCATCTGCAAGCCGCCGCACACGCCCAGCAAGGGTGCGCCGCTCGCGGCGAACGCGGCGACGGCGCGGTCGAGCCCCTGCGCGCGCAGCCACGCGAGATCGCTCGACGTGTGCTTGGAGCCGGGCAGGACCACCCAGCCGGCATCGTCAAGCTGCGCGGGCGTGCGCGCCCAGACGACGCGAACGTTCGGGATGTGGGCGAGCGGCTGGAACTCGTCCAGATTGCTCGCGCGCGGATACGCGACGATCGCCACCACGAGCCCATCCGTGCGCGCGGCGCCGCCGGGCCCCCGGCCGCGCTCGTGGAACACCGCGTCTTCATCCGGCAACCCGTGCCCGCGCCACATCGGCAGCACGCCGACCGTGGGCACGCCCGTCAGCTCCTCGAGCTGGCGCGGCCCGGGCTCGAGCAGCGCGGCGTCGCCGCGGAACTTGTTCAGCACGAAGCCGCGCAGGCGGGAGCGGTCGCTCTCCTCGAGCAAGGCCCAGGTGCCGTACAGGTGCGCGAACGCGCCGCCGCGGTCGATGTCCGCCACGACGAGGCAGTTCGCGTCCGCATGGCGCGCCACGCGCAGGTTGACGTAGTCGCTCGCCATAAGGTTGATCTCGGCGGGCGAGCCCGCGCCCTCGATCACGACCACGTCGTTTTCCTCGCGCAGTTCGTCGAGGCAGCGCGAGACGGCGGGCCAGACGTGGCGGCCGCGCTCGCGCCACGGGATGCTCGCGAGCCGCGCGTCGGCCTGCCCCATGAGGATCACCTGGCTCGCGGTGTCCCGCTCCGGCTTCAGGAGCACCGGATTCATCCGCACGTCGGGCTCCGCGCGCGCGGCGAGCGCCTGGAAGTATTGAGCGCTGCCGATCTCGCCCACTCCGAGCGCGCCGCGTGAATTCGCGGCGCCGCTTGCCGGCAGCCCCGCGACGACACGCGCGTTGTTGCTCATGTTCTGCGCCTTGAATGGCGCGACCTTCAGGCCCTGCCTCGCATACCAGCGGCACAGCGCGGTGGCGACAAAGCTCTTGCCCGCGCCGCTGGAGGTGCCCAGCACCATGACGCAGCGGGCGCGGCTCACCGCCCGCCCTCGTGCGGCAATGCGACGAACTGCTCGCCCACCGCCTGCACGTGAATGCGGTTGGCGAACACGCGCTCGACCGCGCGATGCGTGGCGGCGTCATCGCATCCGCCGTGGTGCGCGACGCGCCCCGCTTCCAGCACCGCGAGCCGGTCGGCGTGCAGCGCCATCGTGATCTCGTGCAGCACGCTCACCGCGGTGCCGCCGCGCGCGACGTGCCGGCGCACGATGGCGAGCCAGTCCGACTGGTGCGGCGGATCGAGGCTCGCGAGCGGCTCGTCCATGAGGAGGAGCGGCGAGCGCACCGCCAGCGCCCGCGCGAGCAGCACGCGCTGCCGCTCGCCGCCCGAAAGCGACCCGAGCGGCCGGTGCCGCCACGCGCCGCATTGCGTTTCGTCCATGGCCCACCGTACCGCTTCGTGGTCCGATTCGCCGGCGGACCCGAGCCAGTCCTGGTGCGGCAGGCGCCCGAGCATCACGACGTCCTCGGCGAGCAGGTCCTCCGCGCCGCTTTCGGCCTGGCCGAGCCAGGCGATGGTGCGCGCGCGCTCGCGGTGCGCCCAATCGCGCGCGTCGCGGGAGAGCAGCGTCACGTTGCCCTGATACGGCACGAGATGCGCGAGCGCCTTCAGCAGCGTCGACTTGCCCGCGCCGTTCGGCCCGACGATGGCCGTCCAGCATCCTGGCGCGAACGCGAGATCGATGCCATGCAGGACTTCGACGCCGCCGAGCGCCACGCGGAGGCCGCGCGCTTCGAGCGCGGCGCCGATGGCCGGCGCATGCTCGCGCGCGGCACCGCGTGTGCGGGGGCCTTCGTGCGGCAGTGCGCAGTTCACGCCGGCCTCCTGTGCATCAGCCACAGCAGGTATCCGCCGCCGAGCACCGCCGTGAGGACGCCCACGGGCAGCTCGCGCGGCGCGAGCAGCCAGCGCGAAAGCACGTCGGCCGCGAGCAGCAGCACGCCCCCGGTGAGCGTGGCGAGCGGCAGCAGCCAGCGGTGCGTGGGCTTCACCCGCGCGCGCACGATGTGCGGCGCGATGAGGCCGATGAATGCGATGAGGCCCACGTGCGCGACCGAAGCGGCGGTCGCA
This sequence comes from Ramlibacter sp., assembly GCF_035548915.1. Lineage (GTDB taxonomy): Bacteria > Pseudomonadota > Gammaproteobacteria > Burkholderiales > Burkholderiaceae_C > Ramlibacter. Next base: position 90,724 of record NZ_DASZSE010000034.1, read on the forward strand.
AGCGCGATGAAGACCACGAACACGAGCCGCACGGGCCCGAGCGCCACCCCGAGGCTCATGGCCGTGAGCTCACCGAGCGCGAGTGCATCGAGCGCGCGGCTCGCGACGACGGCACCCGCGAGCACGGGCACGAGGACGACCGCGAGCACGGCCACCGCCGCCCAGCCGATGAAGCCCGTGGTGCCGAGCAGGAAAGCCTGCATGGTCCGCATCACTTCGGGCTGCCAGAACATCGCGAGCGCCGCGAACGCGCCGAACACCATGCCGACGATCACGCCCGCGAGCAGGAGCCTGAGCGTGTGCTGCACGCCCTTGGCGAGCACGAGCGTGAGCGCGACGGCCGCCATCGCGCCGACGAAGCCCGCGCCCGTGAGGCCGAGGCCGCCCACCAGGCCGCTCGCGGCGCCGGGCATCGAGCCCGTCAGGACGAGCATCACGGCCACGCCGAGCGCGGCGCCGGTCGCGCTGCCGAGGAGGTACGGATCGGCCAGCGGATTGCGAAAAAGTCCTTGCGCGAGGGCGCCCGCGAGTCCGAGCAGCGCGCCGGCGATCCATGCGCCGAGGCTGCGCGGCAGGCGGATGTCCCACAGGATCGCTTCGGCCGCCCCGTGCGCGGACCACAGCGGCTCCCAGCCGCGGCTGCCGACCGCGCCGCCGACCGCGAGCAGCGCGAGCGTGGTGGCGACGAGCGCGGCGAGGAGCGTCGCAGGCTTCACTGCGCGCCTCGCAGACACTGCGCGAGCACGCGCGCCGCTTCGGCCAGGCGCGGGCCGGGCCGCGCGACGACGTCGTCCTGCGCGGAGGTGAGTGCGCAGATGCGGCCGTCGCGGACGGCGCGGATTCGGTCCCAACCCGGCCGGTCCTTCAGGCGTTGCGCCGAGGCCTGGGACATCACGATGACTTGCGGGTCGGCGCGCACGACGAATTCGGGGTTGAGCTTCGGCACGGTACCGAGCTGCGCCGGCACGACGTCGACCGCGCCGAGGCGCGCGAGGATTTCGCCGATGTGCGAGCTCGCGCTCGCGGCGTAGCCGTCGCTCGTGATTTCGAAATACACGGTGATGCCGCGCTTGTCGGGTGGAACGCTGCGCGCGGCGGCGGCGATGCCGTCTTCGATCCGTTTCCATCCGGCGTCCGCGCGGGGCACGGCGAGCGCCTGGCCGATTTTCGTCATGACCCGGCGCACGTCGGCGAGCGTGCGGATGTCGAGTCCCATCACGTTCAGGCCGAGATCGGCGAGGCGCGCGGCGGAGCGGGAGGTCGAGCCGAGCAGGACGAGATCGGGCTTCAGAGCGACCACGCGTTCGATGCTCACGTCGTCGACGCCGCCCAGGTGCGGCAGCTCCGCGACGCGCGCGGGCCAGTTGGAAAAGCTGTCGACGCCGACGAGGCGTTCGCACGCGCCGAGTTCGCAGACGCTTTCGGTGAGAGAAGGCAGGAGGGCGACGACGCGCATCGGCGGCTGCGTGAAGGTGACGGCGCGGCCGCGGTCGTCGGTGACGTCGTAAGCGGCGTTGGCGGTCAGCGCGAACACGAGGGGCAGGAGCAGCAGAAGCAGTTTGAGCACCGTCATTGCCGCGAAGGCGGGAATCCGGGCGGCTCTCAAAATCTTCGTCATTCCCGCGAAAGCGGGAATCCAGGGCTCCCGACGTTCTGGATTCCCGCTTTCGCGGGAATGACGGCGTGGTTGTGCCTTCGTCATTGCCGCGAACGCGGGAATCCAGGGCTCACGACGCACTGGATTCCCGCTTTCGCGGGAATGACGGCGTGGTCGTGCCTTCGTCATTCCCGCGAAAGCGGGAATCCAGACGGCTCTCAAATTCTTCGTCATTCCCGCGAAAGCGGGAATCCAGGCGGCTACCGCAACCTCCGACACTCCCGCGAGAGCGCGGGAGTAACGGCGTCGTGGAACACGCTCCGCTCCGCTACCCATGCGCGCGACTCCATTCGACGATGCGCGCGTGCAGCTGCGCCACGCCGTCCGTCAACGCCGCCGGACCGGGCTGCAGAATGTCGGCCGACTTGATCTCGAAGAGCTGCCCCTCGCGCACCGCGCTCACGTCCTGCCAGCCCGCGCGCGCGACCACCCTCTCGGGCCGGAACTTCTTGCCGCACCACGAACCGAAAATGATCTCCGGATCGCGCCGCGGCACTTCCAGCGGGTCCGCGACGATGCGGTCCTTGCCGAGCGGCGCGAGCGCCTGCTCGGCGAAGCAATCGTCCCCGCCCGCGATCGCGACGAGCTCCGACACCCAGCGGATGCCGCAGATCTGCGGCTCGTCCCATTCCTCGAAGTACACGCGCGGCCGCCGCGGCAACGCGCGCCCGGCCGCTTCGATCTCGACGAGCCGCGAGCGCATCGCTTCCAGCAGCCGCAAGCCGTCCTCCGCGCGCCCGACCATCGCCGCCACCTGATACAGCATCGCGAAGATCTCGCCCACGCTGCGCTGGTTGAAGATCGTGACCTGCACGCCTTTGCGCACGAGCTCGCTCGCGATGTCCGCCTGCAGATCGGAAAACCCGAACACGCAATCGGGCTCGAGCGCGAGGATGCGGTCGATCTTCGCGCTCAGGAAAGCGCTCACCTTCGGCTTCTCCTCCCGAGCGCGGCGCGGCCGCACCGTGTAGCCCGAGATGCCGACGATGCGCGCCTCCTCGCCCAGCAGGTACAGCCATTCCGTCGCCTCCTCCGTGAGGCAGACGATGCGTCGCGGCCCGCGCGGGATCGCAGGAAGGGTCATCGGATCGCCGGCTGCCAGCTCACGCCCACGAAAACGCCGCGCCCGGGCTGGCGATAACCGTAGACAGTTTCGTAGTCGCGATCGAAAGCGTTCTCGACGCGGCCGAACACCCTCACCTGCGGCGACACGGTGTACGACGCCGTGAGGTCGAGCACGCCCCAGCCGCCGACCGTGCGGCCCCCGCGATCCAAGCGGTTGCCGCTGAAGCGCAGGTTGCCGCCGAGCTGCCAGGGCCCCATGTCGCGGTCGAGCGCGAGGTGCCCCAGCACGCGCGCGCGGCGCAGCAGGCGCGTGCCGGTGTCGACATCGCGCGGGTCCTGCGAAGTGGCGCTCGCGTTCACGCCCCAGCCGAGGATTCGTCCCGTGTAGGTCACTTCGACACCCCGGTTGCGCGCATGCCCCACGTTGACGCGGTTGAAGAAAGCATCGTTGGCGATCAGGTCGTGGTAGCGGTTCTCGAAGAGGGTCGTGCGCAATTCCTGCCCATGCGCCGCATAGCGCAGCGCGGCCTCCCACGAGCGCACGCGCTCCGGCCGCAGCGCGGGATTGCCGCCGAAGGGATAGTACAGGTCGTTGAACGTGGGCGCATTGAAGCCGGTGGACGCGGACACGCTCGCGCGCAGTTCCTTCGTGATGTCGTAGCCGTACGCGGCGAGCCACGTGTTGGCGCCGCCGAAATCGCTGTAGCGATCGTGCCGCGCATTGAGCTGCAGATGATGCGGGCCGCCCTCGAACGTGTAGCCCGCGCGGGCGCTGTCGACGTCGCGCGAATCGCTCGTGTAGACGGTGTCGCTCGTCACGTGCTGACGCTGGTGCTCGATCCCCGCGGTGATCCGATGACCCTGGGCAGGCTGCCATTGAAGACCGGCCTGGCCTCCCGTCGACTCGGAATTCACGAAGTAAGGGAATGCCGTCTCGGCCGCATCGAGCTTGTCCGCCGAGCGCGTGAGCGCCGCGTCGACGCGCAGCGAAGAAGACACGCGCAACTGCCCGTCGAGCACGGCGCCCTGCTCGACGAAGTGCGAGACGTCGCGCTGTGTCGCGGGGCCGAACTCGCTGTCGTATTCCGTCGTGCCGCGCGTCTCGCGCAACTTCAGGCCGATCCTGTGTTCGCCGATGGCCTGCGTGACCGCGAGCGAGGCCGAGCGGCGGCGATAACCATCGCGGTCGGGATCGGTCCCCGCGATCTCGTTGTGCCGGATCGCGTCGATGCCGCCGTCGCTGAGCGTGTCGAGCGTCGCGCTCAGGCCCGTGCCGGAGGCGAGCTTCACCGAGCCGGTCGCGCTCGCTTCGAAGAGACCGCGCGAGCCGCCCTGCGCGGTGAGCGTCGCCTGCGGCACCCCCGCGGGTTGCCGCGTGAAGATCTGGATCACGCCGCCGAGCGCGGCGCTGCCGTAAAGGCTCGAGACGTTGCCGCGCACGACTTCGATGCGCTCGACGTTCGCAAGCGGAATGTGTTCGAGCGCGGGCAGGCTGAAGTTCAGGTTGTTGATCGGCACGCCGTCGATGAGGACCAGCGTGTGGCGGGCCTCGCCGCCGCGGATGAAGGCGCTCGCGACGCTGCCCGCGCCGCCGCTTTGCGCGATCTCGACGCCCGCCACGCGGCGCAGGAGCGTCGCGAGGTCGGGCGTCTGCGCCGCGTCGATGTCTTCGCGGGTGATGAGCGTGGTGGCGGGCAGCGCGTCGGCCACGCGCTGCTCGGTGCGGCTCGCGCTCACGACGATGCCGGGGAGTTCGGATTGCGCGCGGGCGGCGAACGATGCGCAGGCGAGGAGCGCAACGAAAGCTGGCGCGAGCATGGGCGTGAGCACCGGCATGAGAACGGCCGGACGAAGCAGTTTCCTGTGTTTCATGTTGAACGGAAGAACGGGCGATGCGAGTCCACGCCGGCTTCCCCGCCGGCACACTGGACGAAACGGCTCGTGCGCTGGCGCGCGAGCCACCGTGTTGGCCGGTATCCGGGCTGGCGGCATCGAATCCTTCGCCTTCCCGGCATTCGCTGTTTCGGGCGAACGCCAGTGGCTTCTCGTAAAGGAAGCGGAAGCGCGCTCGAAGAGCCGCTTCCACCGCTTACCGTTGCGGGGGCAGCGCAGGTTGGCGCGTTCGCGGTGGATGCGAGCGGCTTCCTGCTTCCCGTTGAACTGCGGCATGCGAACCACACCGCGAGCACCAACGGGTCGATTCTAGTTGGAAACCTGCAACAAAAACCCACGGAACCCTACAATCGCCCAATGGCCAGTGCGTCACAGATGGAGCAACTCGTCGAGCGCGTGGAACGCCTGCTGGTGCGCTACGAGGAGCTTCAACGCACGAACGAACTGCTCGCCGAACAGGTGGACTTGCTCACGCAGGAACGCGATTCGCTGAAGTCGCGCCTCGCGGCCGCGCGCGCGCGCGTGGAAGCCCTGCTCGAACGCCTGCCCGAAATCAAGTCCGCCGCATGATCATGGCGCTGAAGCAAGTCGAAGTGCAGATCATGGGGCAGAGCTACCTGCTCGGTTGCCCCGAAGGGGGCGAGCAGCGCCTGCTCGAAGCCGTGGAGCGCGTGGACACCGCCATGTGCAGGATTCGCGATGCGGGCAAGGTGAAAGCGCGCGACCGCATCGCGGTGCTTGCAGCGCTCAACCTGGCATTCGACGTGAGCGAGCGAAGCGCGCCTGCGTCGGCACACGCAACGGCGTTCGCGGCGAGCGAAGCCGTGGCCGTGCAGGACGATCCGCGGCTCGCGTCCATCATCGGCCGGCTCGACACCGCGCTCGGGGACGACGGGCGGCTGATCTGACGGCGGCGGCGAAGCTGCTGCTCTGTCCGGTCTGTCTCAACGAGCGCGGGTCGCTTCGGCCTCGCTCTTGATCCTCTCGATGAAGGCGAGCAGTTCCTCGGGCGTCTTGCCGAATGCGGCGGCGAACTCCAGGAAAGGCCGGTGCTTGCGCGCCGCTTCGATCGTCAACGTTGCCGGCAGGATCCGGTCGAGGTCGGGCGTGCGTTGCGCGATTGCGCGTCGCAGGGAAAGTTCGATGGCCCCGAAGACTCTGGCGCGTTCCTGGGCGACCGCACCGCCACTCCGCGGATTGTCCCATTCCCCGATGTGCGCCTGCCAGATTTTCGCTTCGACAAGGCAGGCAGCGGCCTGGTTGCCCAGCCTGCCGGGCCTGCCGCCGCAAAGCCCGTACAGCTGCATGTCCCGATTGGCGCGCAGCGCCTGCAGCCTCGTTCGCACCTCCTGGCGCTTCCCGTCGCCGGGTGGCGACCCTTCGAGGCCCCTCTCCGAAGATGGCGCTGGCCAATTGAGAGCGGACACCTTCTCGTCGGCGAAGAAAACGGTGGTCTGCACCATGGCCTCGCCCGCAAGGTCGGTGTCGGGACTGTCTTTGCCTGCGAGCCTTGCGGCATGGCAGGCGTTCTCGCGCGCTTTCACCACCTCCTGCCTCACGGCGTCTGCCGCGATGCGGAACGCGCGCCAAGCCTCTCGCGCGTCCTTGCTCTGCATCGGCTGCGAATACAGCTCGCGCAGCCTGGCACGCACGAGGATGCGCAGCGCCTGCGTGGCGATCTTCGGGTCGTAAACCATGCGGAGATCCTCGTCGTGAGTCTCCCGCTCCAGCGCCCGGGAGGCGGACTCGGCCGCATCGTGGTAATGCCCTGTCTGGTATTGTTGCATCGCCATCGCGAGCTCCCTCGCGGCGCGAGTAGCCACGGGCGGTGCAACGGTCGCTCTCGATGCAATGTGAGGGGTCGCGTCCGCATTCACGCTCGAGGAGCTGCTTCGCCGCGGGAGGACTTCCGAGGCCGTGGACGCACGAGATCGTTCGCGCGGATTCGCCGGCTGGCACGGCAGAAAGGAAAATCTCGCGCACATGGCTGCGGCAAAGAATCGCAAGCGTGTCACTCCTTGGTTCTGTTGGCGGCGCGCAGACGATGCGCTCGACGCCCGAATGGGTCCCGGCCCCGGGGTTCGGCTACTCGGTAACGCGGTGCGCCGATTCGTTCCCGAGATGCCGACGAACGGACTTGCCCGGCGCGAAGCGCGTGCCTTGCCGGCGCGCGGCAAGTCCAGTTGAGCTTCGTCATGGCGCTGTCAAGTACCACTCGTCCCCACGCGGAATTTCGCGCCGATCCCTCGCGCAGCGCGCGCCGAGCGCCTAGAATGGATTTCGTCTGCAGTGCGTATCGGGCTTTATATTTCCTTGAACCAATGCTCTTTGAGCGAGGGCCTGGAACATCGCTGGCGAGCGTGATCGTCTCGCGTCAGATGAACCCAACGCCAAGCTGACCTAGCCCACCTGAACCCCGGTTCAGGATGCGGGTCCGGTGGCACTACAGACGCCTATTCCAGCGGGCTGCCGGCGTTCGGCAGCCCGCTTTTCCTTGGGCGCGCGGCGCAGCGCCCTTCGCGAATCCCTTCGCCGAATCCCTTCGCCGAATCCCTTCCCTTTTCCCCCGCCGTAAGGACAATGTCCGCATTGCGACGAACCACGGCAAAGGTGGCTCCCATGTCCGAACTCGAAGGCCGTTTCAGTGTGCTGCGCAACTCCGCGAACGCGGCGGCGGCCGCCGCCATCGAACAGCACGTGCGCGACGCGCCGGACGAAGCGCTCAACCGCATCAACGTGATCGACTTCGCGCGCGAGCACGGCGTGCCCGTGGAAAAGGCCCTCGACGGCTTCCTGCACGCTTCGCGCCTGGGCCTCTTCGAAATGCAGTGGAACATCCTCTGTCCCGGCTGCGGCGGCGTGCTCAATTCCAACGCCACGCTGCAATCGGTCCATCAGCACGACTACATGTGCTCGATCTGCGCCCGAGGCTACGAGCCGAGCCTCGACGAGATGGTGGAAGTGTCCTTCACCGTGAGCCCGCGCGTTCGCAAGATCGCCGCGCACACCCCGCACCAGCTGCCGATCTGGGAGTACTTCCGCCAGATGTACTGGGCCTCGGCGCTGCGGATGCCGAGCGCCGCGGAATTCGAGACGCTGATGCACAGAATGGTGCTCGACTGGACGGAACTCGGCCCCGGCGAAAAGGGCAGCATGTCGGTGCAGCTGCCGCCCGACGCGTTCGTGATCCTCTTCGAGCCGGTGGCGCACGCGGCCGTGTTCATCGAGGTGCAGGGCGAAGCCACGCGCGAGCGGCGCGAACTCTCCACCGTCTTCAACCGCGTGCAGGCACCCACGGGCAAGCACACGCTGCAGCCGGGGCCCCTCAGGCTCGCGCTGGAAAACCGCACCGATTCGCGCGTGCTGCCGGTGCTTTTCATCGCCAACGACGATCTGCACGACATGATGGGCAAGCGCAGGAACTTCCTCACGGCCAAGCGCCTGCTCACGCATCAGACCTTCCGCGATCTCTTCGGCGCGGACACGCTCGCCGTCGACCAGCGCCTGAAGATCACGAATCTCACGTTCGTCTTCACCGACCTGAAGGCCTCCACCGAACTCTACGAGCGCGTGGGAGACCTCGCCGCCTACGATCTCGTGCGCGCGCACTTCGGCGTGCTCGGCAAGGTGGTGGCCGAGCAGTCGGGCGCGGTCGTGAAGACCATCGGGGATGCGGTGATGGCGACCTTTCCATCCTCGGACCGCGGGATGGAGGCGGTGCTGCGCATGCGCGAATCGATGCGGCGGCTGAACGACGAGCGGGGGCGCGAGGACCTGCTGCTGAAGATCGGCATCCACGAAGGGCCGTGCCTCGCGGTCACGCTGAACGAGCGGCTCGACTACTTCGGCCAGACGGTGAACGTGGCCTCGCGTGTGCAGGGGCTCGCGACGTCGCAGTCGATCTTCGCGACCGAGCCCGTGATCCGCTACGAGCCCACGGCCGAACTGCTTGCGCGCGAGGGGCTGAGCCCCGTGCCCCGGCGGTGTTCGCTGAAGGGGATCAGCGACGAGCTGACGGTGTACGAGATCGCGTGAGTCGTTCCACCCATGCGGCAGCAGGCGAGTCTTTCTCCCTCTCCCTCCGGGAGAGGGCTGGGGTGAGGGCTGGGGTAGAGAGCCGAGGTGATGGAGCAACTCCCCTTCTGCCGCGCAATCCCCGTTTGCTATCCTTGCGTCCAACACGCCAACGATGTTTTCGCAACCCCAGCTCGTTTTCGAACTCGCCGTGCTCGGCATGGGCGTCGGCCTGCTGTCCGGGCTGCTTGGCATCGGCGGCGCGATGGTGATGGTCCCCGCCCTCACCTTCATCCTCACCGACAAGGGCTATCCGCACGAATACACCGTGAAGGCCGCCGTCGCGACTTCGCTCGCGACGATCTGCTTCACCTCGCTTTCTTCCGTTCGTGCGCACCACCGCCGCGGCGCGGTGCGCTGGGACATCTGGAAGGTCCTCGCGCCCGGCATCCTCGTCGGCTCGCTCGCGGGCGCGCAAGGCGCGGTGGCATTGCCCGGCAACTCGCTCGGACTTCTTTTCGCGGTGTTCGTCGCATTCTCGGCAACGCAGATGCTTGTGGGCCGCAAACCCGGGGCGCATCACCGGCCGCTGCCGGGCGCCTTCGGAACGTTCGCCGCGGGCACCGTGATCGGCGTCGCCTCGGCACTCGTCGGCGCGGGCGGCGCCTTCGTCTCGGTGCCGTTCTTGACCTGGTGCAACGTGGGCATCCACGAGGCCGTGGCCACGTCCGCGGCGCTCGGCTTTCCGATCGCGCTCGCGGGCACCATCGGCTATCTCTGGGCGGGACGCGAACTGGCAAGCCAGGGGCCGGGCACGTTCGGCTATCTCTACCTGCCGGGGCTTCTCTTCATCTCCCTCGCGAGCGTCGTCCTCGCGCCGCTCGGCGCGAGGATCGCGCACAGCCTGGACGTGAAGCCGCTGCGCCGCGGGTTCGCGGTGATGCTCTATGGCGTCTCGCTCTACTTCTTCCTGAGATGACGGATTGCGCAATGACCCACACGGCCCGAGACGTCCGATGAAACTCGCCATCACCGGCCAGCAGGAATTCGGCCGCGCCGTGTTCCAGGCCTTCCGGGCACGCGGCGACGAAGTCGCGGGCGTGTTCTGCGAGCCCGACAAGCCCGGTGCGAAGAAGGACGCGCTGCGCGATGAGGCGCAAGCGCAGGGCGTGCCCGTGTTCCAGTTCCCGAGCCTGCGCTCCAGCCTCGCGCAGCAGGCGCTGCGCGACCTCGACGTGGACATCGGCATCATGGCCTACGTGCTGCAGTTCGCGCCGCAGGCGTTCGTCGGCATTCCGCGCTTCGGCACGATCCAGTATCACCCCTCGCTGCTGCCGAAGCATCGCGGGCCGTCGTCCATCAACTGGCCTATCGCGCTTGGCGAAACGATGACGGGCATCACGATCTTCCGCCCCACCGACGGCCTCGACGAAGGCCCCGTGATCCTGCAGAAGTCCTGCGTGATCGGCCCCGACGACACGCTGGGCGACGTCTACTTCGGCAAGCTCTTTCCGATGGGCGTCGCCGCGCTGCTCGAAGCCGCGGACCTCGTGCTGGCGCACCGGCACGAGGAGAAGATTCAGGACGAGTCGCAGGCCGGCTACGAAGGCTGGTTCACCGAGGCGGAAGCCCGCATCCACTGGGCGCAGCACGTGGACATCGTCCACAACCTCATCCGCGCGTGCAATCCCGCGCCGGGCGCGTGGTGCGAACTGGCCGGCGTGCGCGTGCAGGTGTACGACGTGCGCAAGCACCCGGTGCGAAACTTCGCGGCGGTCGCCGGCAAGCCGGGCGAGATCGCCGCCGTGACCGAGGACTCCATCGAGGTGAACGCCAATGGCGGACGCATCGAAATCCTGCGGCTGCGGCCGCAGGGCGGCAGCAAGATGAGCGCGGGAGAATTCGCGAAACTGCGCGGGCTGCGCGGGCTGCGCGGGCCCGCGAACAACGAAGAAGAAGTCTCGGGAGGCTTGGCTTTCGAAGGTGGGCGCGACCGCGATCGGACGGCCCACGGGCGCTAGGCGCGGCGCCTGCGCGCAACCGCCTCGTTTCCAAGCGCCGCATCGATCTGCTGCGCCCCTTCCTTCAACAGGAACTCCTTGAAAGCCTGCGCCACGGGCGGCAGGCGCTTCGTGCGCCGGTGCACCACGTACCAGTTCAGCATCAACGGAAAACCCTGCACGTCGAGCACCGCGAGCGCGCCCGAATGCTTCTCGCGGCTCACCGTGTGCGCGGAAAGGAAGCTGATCCCCATCCCCGCGATCACGGCCTGCTTCACCGTCTCCATGCTCTTGATCCGCATCGCCATGTTCAGCTGCTCGATGCGCTCGCCGAAGGCTTCCACCATGGAGTTCCACGTGTCCGAACCCTTCTCGCGCACGATGAAGGGCTCGCTCGCCAGGCGCGACACCGGAATCTTCCTGCGTCCCACGAGCGGATGATCGGGCGCGGCGACGATGACGTAGGGATGCGGTGCGAACGGCTCCGCGAGCATGTCGGCATCCACCGGCGGCCTCACCATGATGGCGAGGTCCGTCTGGTTCGCATCGAGCTCGGCGAGAAGTTCCTCGCGGTTGCACACGCCGAAGTTCAGCGTGACGCCCGTGTGGCGCCTCGCGAATTCGACGAGCAGGCGCGGGAAGAAATAGTCGCCCGCGCTGATCACCGACACGTTCAGCCGCCCGCCCGACACGCCCTTGTACTGGGCCATCGCCTCTTCGGCTTCCTTGAACTTCTGAATGATCTCGCGGCTCGACTGCAGCATCTGCGCTCCCGCCGGCGTGAGGTGGATCTTCTTGCCGAGCTGCTCGAAGAGGTGCATGCCGGCATGTTCCTCGAGCTTCCTCACCTGCGCGGAAACGGCCGGCTGCGTGAGATGCAGTTCGTCCGCGGCACGCGAGAAGCTGCGATGCCGCGCCACGGCTTCGAAGACCTTCAGCTGGCGCAGGGTGGCGTTCCTCATGGGCGGGAACTATAACGCCCGGCTAATGCAGATCCCAAAAAGGTTTGACTGTTCTTTATTGTCATCGCTGCCTACAGTGGGCTCACACGGATGGACCCGAACACAGGAGAGACGACGATGCTCGCAGCGATCCAGGACAACGATCTCCTCGACGACCTCGAAGCCGAGACGACGCGCCAGGCGTACAACGCAGCCTTCGAACAGCTGGGCCTCGGCTGGCACTGGGACCCGGTCACCTACGCGTGCCTGCCGCGCGGCGCGGCGGGCGTGCGGGCCTACATCGAACAGCACCACCCGCATCTGCTGCGGGCCTACGACGCCGAGTTCCTCGCGAACGCCGTGGAATCGACGCGGCTGCGCTGCGTCGCGGACGCAACGGCTCGCGCCCCGCACGGCCGCCTCGCCTGAAGCGCGGTATGGCGGCGCAGCACTGGGTGCGGTTCGCCGAGGCCGATCGCACGGGCTTCGGACGGCTGGAAGGCGGCCTGATCCGCGTCTTCCGCGGCGACATGTTCGATCATCCCGTCGACACGTCGCGCGTCGTGGCGCGCGCGGCGGTGCGGCTGCTTGCGCCTGTGCAGCCGGGCAAGGTGATCGCGTTGTGGAACAACTTCCACCAGCTGCGCGAAAGGCTCGGGCTTGCCGTGCCCGAGGAGCCCCTCTACCTCATCAAATCGCCGAACTCCTACCTCGCACCGGGTGAGACGATCCGCTGTCCGCGCATCGAAACGAAGGTCGTCTTCGAAGGCGAACTCGCGATCGTGATCGGCCGCACGGCGAAGCACGTGCCGCGCGAAGAGGCGATGCGGCACGTCTTCGGCTACACGATCGCCAACGACGTGACCGCCGCCGACATCCTGAACAAGGACGCGTCGTTCACGCAGTGGGTACGCGCGAAGGGCTACGACACCTTCTGCCCCTTCGGCCCCGCGGTGGCCACAGGGCTCGACGCGTCGAAGCTGCGCGTGAAGACGCGCCTCGACGGCGTGGTGCGACAGGACTATCCCGCAAGCGACATGCGCTTCGGCGTCGAAGAACTCGTGAGCCGCATCTCCTTCGACATGACGCTCGACCCCGGCGATCTGATCCTCTGCGGCACGTCGGTGGGGGTCGGCTCGATGAAGCCGGGCAGCCTCGTCGAAGTGGAGATCGAAGGCATCGGCACGCTCGCGAACCGGATCGAACCTTGAGGAGTTCCTCACCATGAAGATCGCCATCGTCGGCGCCGGTGCCATCGGCGGCCTGGTGGGCGCGAGGCTCGCCCTCGCGGGCGAAGACGTCACGCTCGTCGTGCGCGGGCAGACGCTCGCGGCCATCCGCGCCCACGGCCTGAAGCTCATCGAGCAGGACGGGACCGCGCGCGAGATCCGCAACGTCCGCGCCACCGACGACTACGCGGCCGCGGGAGCGCAGGACCTCGTCATCGTCGCCGTCAAGGCCCATCAGCTCGAAGCCGTCGCCCACAGGCTGCCCGCGCTGCTCGGCGCCGACACGCCGGTCGTGACGATGCAAAACGGCATTCCCTTCTGGTACTTCCACAAGCATGGCGGTCCGCTCGAGGGGCGGCAGGTGCTGAGCGTCGATGCGCCCGTGCCGATAGCACACAGCATCGCGCCCGATCGCGTGATCGGCTGCGTCGTGTACCCGGCGGCCGAAGTGGTCTCCCCCGGCGTCATCCGCCACGTGGAAGGCGACCGCTTTCCGGTCGGCGAACTCGACGGCCGTGTGACGGCGCGCGTGGAAAGCGTCTCGCAATGTTTCCAGCGCGCGGGCTTCAAGTCGCCCGTGCTTGCCGACATCCGCGCGGAGATCTGGCTCAAGCTCTGGGGCAACCTCAGCTTCAATCCCATCAGCGGCCTTTCGCACGCCACGCTTGCGGACATCTGCGGCTTCGCGCTCACGCGCGAGCTCGCGGCCAACATGATGCGCGAAGCGCAGTCCGTGGCCGAGCGGCTCGGCATCACGCTGCGCGTGCCGCTCGAAAAACGCCTCGCGGGCGCGGAGAAGGTGGGGCACCACAAGACGTCGATGCTGCAGGACATCGAGGCCGGGCGCGAGCCCGAGGTCGATGCGCTCGTCGGCTCCGTCGTCGAACTCGCGCGCATCTCGCAGACGCCGACGCCGCACATCGACGCGGTCTACGCGCTCGTGAAGCTGCTTGCGCACAAGATGGCGGGGGCCGGCGCGCAGGTGCGGCTGCAGGGGGTTTTCCCCAGTCGTTGACCGCGGTCAAGAAGAGCGCGGCCAACGCGAACCGAGAATCGCCTTTCGATTTTCGCGATGCCTTTCAACACAAAACAGGAGACAAGCGGATGACGAAGACTTTGGGTGCGACGCAATTCGACGCTGCCGCGGCGGGCACGGACCTCGTGAAGAGCGCGAGCCCCGCCTATCGCTGGGGCCAGCTCGCGATGGGCATCGTGTGCATGGCGATGATCGCGAACCTCCAGTACGGCTGGACGCTTTTCGTGAATCCGATCGCGGACAAGTTCCACTGGACGAGGGCTGCGATCCAGGTCGCATTCAGCATCTTCGTGCTCACCGAAACCTGGCTCGTGCCGGTCGAGGGTTATCTCGTCGACCGTTTCGGTCCGCGCGCGGTGGTGATGGGCGGCGGCATCCTGTGCGGGCTCGGCTGGCTCATCAACGGCTTCGCCGACTCGCTCGCCCTCCTCTACATCGGCGCGGCGGTGGGCGGCATCGGTGCGGGCGCCGTGTACGGCACTTGCGTCGGCAACGCGCTCAAGTGGTTTCCCGATCGCCGCGGGCTCGCAGCCGGCCTCACGGCCGCGGGCTTCGGCGCGGGCTCCGCGCTCACCGTGATCCCGATCTCCGCGTACATCAAGTCGCACGGCTACGAAGCGGCCTTCATCAACTTCGGACTCGCGCAGGGCCTGATCGTGTTCGTGCTCTCGTGGATGCTCACGCGCACGCCCGAAACGCGCAAGGCCGCGACTTCGGCGAGGATTCAGCAGACCCGCCGCGACTACACGCCCGGCGAGATGGTGAGGAAGCCCGTCTTCTGGGTGATGTACGCGATGTTCGTGCTCGTGGGCGCGGGCGGCCTCATGGCCGTTGCGCAGCTCGCGCCGATCGCAAAGGACTTCCGGATCGCCGACGTGCCCGTGAGCCTCGCGGGCCTCACGCTGCCCGCGCTCACGTTCGCGCTCGCGATCGACCGCGTGCTCAACGGCGTGACGCGCCCTTTCTTCGGCTGGGTCTCCGATCAGATCGGCCGCGAACTCACGATGCTGATCGCGTTCGGCCTCGAAGCCCTGGGCATCCTCGCGCTGTGGAAGTTCGGCACGGACCCGGTGGCGTTCGTCGTGCTCACGGGACTCGTCTTCTTCGCGTGGGGTGAGATCTACAGCCTCTTTCCTTCCACGTGCGCGGACACGTTCGGCTCGAAGTACGCGGCGGCCAACGCGGGAGTGCTCTACACCGCGAAGGGCACGGCGTCGCTGCTCGTGCCGCTTTCGAGCGTGCTGGTCGCCATGACGGGCGGATGGCAATCGGTCTTCATCGCCGCATCGATCATGAACGCGGCGGCCGCGCTGATGGCGTGGTTCGTGCTGCGCCCGATGCGGCGGCGCCAGATCGAACGATCGCAGCACTCGTCCTGAGTAGGGACAAACCCGATTTCATGACCTCGGTCAAGAGAAACCGGGAATGCACGGCCGGAGAATCACGACGCCGCAATCATGCCGGCGCACCGCCGGCTGCTGCAAGCAGGAGACAAAGCATGAAATGGACAACAGCTCATCCGGCCCGCGCGATGGCAGCGGGCATGGCAGCAGCGGCCCTTCTTGCCGCACCCGCCGCGCACGCGGCGTGGGAACCCACCAAGCCCGTCGAATTCGTCGTGCCCGCGGGCACGGGCGGCGGCGCCGACCAGATGGCGCGGCTCATCCAGGGCATCGTCGCCAAGCACAACCTGATGAAGGAGCCGATGGTCGTCGTGAACAAATCCGGCGGCGCGGGCGCCGAAGGATTTCTCGACGTGAAGGACGCGAAGGGCGATCCGCACAAGCTGGTCGTGACGCTCTCGAACCTCTTCACCACGCCGCTCGCAACCGGTGTCCCGTTCAACTGGCGCGACATGACGCCGGTGGCGATGATGGCGCTCGACAACTTCGTGCTGTGGGTCAACGCCGACACGCCCTACCAGAACGCGAAGCAGTATCTCGACGCGGTGAAGGCGGCCGGCCCGAACAAGTTCAAGATGGGCGGCACGGGCTCCAAGCAGGAAGACCAGATCCTCACGGCCGGCATCGAGCAGTCGACCGGCACGAAATTCATCTACGTGCCGTTCAAAGGCGGCGGCGAAGTCGCCGTGCAGCTCGTGGGCAAGCACATCGACTCCACCGTCAACAACCCGATCGAGGCCGTCGCGCAATGGCGCGCCGGAAAGCTGCGGGCCTTGTGCGTCTTCGACGAGAAGCGCATGCCCTACCCCGCCAAGATCACCGACAAGCAGTCGTGGCAGGACGTGCCCACGTGCACGGAGGCGGGCGTGCCCACCACGTACACGATGCTGCGCGGCATCTTCATGCCGCCGGGCGTGACGGCTGAGCAGAAGCAGTTCTTCGTGGACCTCCTGAAGAAGGTGCGTGCCACGCCGGAATGGAAGGACTACATGGAAAAGGGCGCGTTCAACCAGTCGTACATGGACGGCGACAAGTACTTCGAATGGCTCGGCCGCGCGGAGCAGCATCACCGGGAACTCATGAAGCAAGCCGGCTTCATGGCGAAGTGACGCGCGCCCGACATGAGCGACATCGAACGTTCCGATTCACCTGAACGGCGCGGCGTTGCGACCTGGATCGTGGAGGGCGCAGTCGCCCTCCTCATCCTCGCGTTCGGCCTCACCGTGATCTTCGGCAGCAGGAAGCTCGGCTCGGGCTGGACCAGCGACGGGCCGGGCGCCGGGTACTTTCCGTTCTATATCGGCCTCATTCTCAGCGTCTCGTCGCTCGGGACGCTGTGGCAGACGGTCATCGCGAAACGCAACACCGAAATCTTCGTGGACCACGAGCAGCTGAAGCAGGTGCTTGTCGTGTTCATCCCGGGGCTCGTGTACGTGCTCGCCGTGCGGTTCCTCGGCCTGTACGTCGCCTCTTCGATCTACATCGCGGGCTTCATGATCGTGCTCGGCAAGTATTCGCCCGTGAAAAGCATCGTCGCCGCGGTCGCGATCGGCGCGATCTTCTTCGCGATGTTCGAAGTCTGGTTCAAGGTGCCGCTCTACAAGGGCACGCTCGATCCCCTCTCCTTCCTGGGCTACTAGAAGCAGAAGAACAAGATGACGGAATTCGGCGCCCTCTTTCACGGCTTCGCGGTCGTCCTCACGCCGGTGAACCTGATGCTGATGCTCGTGGGCATCGGCCTGGGCGTGCTGATCGGCGTGCTGCCGGGTCTCGGCGGCGCCAACGGCGTCGCGATCCTCTTGCCGCTCACCTTCTCGATGTCGCCGACCTCGGCGATCATCATGCTGTCTTGCATCTACTGGGGCGCGCTCTTCGGCGGCGCCATCACCTCCATCCTCTTCAACATCCCGGGCGAGCCGTGGTCGGTGGCGACCACTTTCGACGGCTACCCGCTCGCGCAGAAGGGCCAGGCGGGGCAGGCCCTCACCGCCGCGTTCACCTCGTCGTTCGTGGGCGCCTTCGTCGCGGTGGTGATGATCACCTTCCTCGCGCCGCTGGTGGCGAAGTTCGCGCTCGAATTCGGCCCGCCCGAATTCTTCGCCGTGTACCTGCTCACGTTCTGCAGCTTCGTCGGCATGGGCAAGGGCTCGCCGTTCAAGATCCTCGCGTCGATGGGTATCGGCTTCTCGCTCGCGGCGGTGGGCATGGACACCGTCACCGGGCAGCTTCGCCTCACCTTCGGGCTGGAAGACCTGATGCGCGGCTTCGACTTCCTGATCGCGGTGATCGGCCTCTTCGGCATCGGCGAGATACTGCTGTCGATGGAAGAGGGCCTCGCCTTCTCCGGCAAGAGCGCGAAGATCAATCCGAAGGTCGTGTTCGAAACCTGGGCGCAGCTGCCGAAATACTGGGTCACTTCGGTGCGCAGCGCGCTCGTGGGCATCTGGATGGGCATCACCCCCGGCGGCGCGACGCCCGCATCCTTCATGAGCTACGGGCTGGCGAAGAAGATGTCGCGCGACGGCGCGAAGTTCGGCACCGGCCAGCTCGAAGGCGTGATCGCGCCCGAGACCGCGGCGCACGCCGCGGGCACGAGCGCCCTGCTGCCGATGCTGGCACTCGGCATCCCGGGCTCCCCCACGGCCGCGGTGCTCCTGGGCGGGCTCCTGATCTGGGGCCTGCAGCCCGGGCCGCTTCTTTTCGTCGAGCAGAAGGATTTCGTGTGGGGCTTGATCGCCTCGATGTACCTCGGCAACCTCGCGGGGCTGATCGTCGTGCTCACGACGGTGCCGCTTTTCGCCGCGATCCTGCGCATCCCGTTTTCGATCATCGCGCCGGTGATCGTGGTGATCTGCGCGATCGGCGCGTACACCGTTCACAACGCGATGCTCGACATCTGGCTCATGATGATCTTCGGCGCCATCGGCTACGTGTTCAAGAAGCTCGACTATCCGCTCGCGCCGCTCGTGCTCGCGCTCGTGCTCGGCGACAAGGCCGAGGATTCGTTCCGCCAGGCCATGCTGGTGTCGCAGGGCGACCTCTCGATCATGTTTTCCAACGCGCTCGTGGGCTCGATCACCGGGCTCGCACTGGTCCTGCTCGTGTGGCCGCTGCTGTCGAAACTCGTGCGCAGGATCCGCAATCCGAAGCCGGCCGCGTTCGCGGCCGAGCAGCCGGTGGACTGACTTCAAGGAAAACCGATGCCGGTCATCGCGCTCACGCATGAGATGGGGTCGCTCGCGAAGGACATCGCCCTCGAGCTCGGGAAGGTCGCGGGGCTCGCCGTGCTGAGCCACGAGGTCGAGGACAACGTTGCGGGCCGCATGCAGGTGGCCACGAGCGTGATCCGGCGCGTGCGCGAGGGCAAGGCGGGTCTCGTGGAGCGAATGTCCACCGACGGCCGCCAGTTCGCGATCTACACCGCCGAGGAGGTCTATGCGCTCGCCGAACGCGGCAACGTCGTGCTGCGCGGCTGGGGCGCGACCATGCTCCTCGCGCCCGTCTCGCACGTGGTGCGCGTGCGCGTCACGCGGCCTTTCGACTCGCGCGTGCGCTGGGTGATGGAGCACCTCGGCACGGACGATCGCGATTTCGCCGAGAACGAAGTGCGCCGCAGCGACAACGCGCACGCGGCTCGCATGCACGCGACCTTCGGCGTGAACTGGGGCGACCCGCAGCTCTACGACCTCGTGCTCAATACCGAGCGGATCGGCGTGGAAAGCGGCGCGACGCTGATCCTCGCGCTCGCCGCGCGGGCGGAATTTCAGGAAACGGATGGTTCGCGCGCGGTGCTCGCGGGTCTCGCGCTTTCGTCGCGCGTGCGCGCGGCGCTGAAGGCGAACGAAGCCACGCGCGATGTCGACGTGAACATCGACTCGAGCGGCGGCAAGGTGGTGCTGAGTGGAATCGTGCTGAACGAGGCGCAGAAGGTGCAAGCCGCGCGCGTCGCAGCCGGCGTGGCGGGCGTGGCGAGCGTCGACGACCGGCTGCGTGTGATGGCGATGCGCAGGTTCACGTATTCGAAGACCTGAGCGCTTTTCAGATCTTGCCGCGCTGCTTGAGCCGCGAAAGCGTCTCCGCCGCGACGTTCAGATAGGACGCGAGTTCCTTCTTGGGAATGCGGTCGAAGAGGTCCGGGTGCTTGCGCATGAACCGCTTGAAGCGCCCGGGCGCATCCAGCAGGTGCAGGGTGATCGTGTGCGCCATGACTTCGCTCATGTGATGCATCACCTCGTATTCGAAAGTTTGTTTGAGCCCCGGATGGCGCTCGATGAAAGCCACCCAGTCGCGCAGCGCGAGCTTCGCGACGCGCGCCCGGGTCACGCACACGATGCTGTAGGGCGCGGGCGTGCCGAGCCGCCAGGCCGCGTAGCTCGTTTCCATCTCGCCTTCGTGGGCGAAGCGCAGGATCATCTCCTTGGCTTCCTGGTTGGCAACGACGCGCTTCAGGATGCCTTCGAGGATGAAGTACTGCTCCATCTCGTGCACGCCTTGCTGCAGGAGCCCTTCGCCTTTCTGGCAGTCGACCACCACCAGGTGCGGCTCGAGCTCGGCCATCTGCGCGGCGGTCATGCCCTTCAGCACGACGTTGTGCGCGAGCTGAACGCGGATCACGTTTCGCTCAGGATGGTTTTCTATGGAGGCCATCGGAATGCGCGGCGAATTTTTCGAAAATTGACCGCAGTCAAGAGGGATTGCGAAGGGCGATTCCTATCATAGCCGTCATCCAGACGAGGGCTTTGCCATGACCAGCGACACGACCGAACAGGCAACGACGACCGACGGGTTTCACCTCGTGATCGATTCGCTCAAGCTGAACGGCATCGACACGATCTACGCGCTGCCCGGAATCCCCATCACCGACTTCCTGCGCATGGCGCAGGCCGAGGGCATGAAGGTGATTTCGTTCCGGCACGAACAGCACGCGGGCAACGCCGCGGCCGCGGCCGGCTTCATCACCGGCCGGCCGGGCATCTGCTTCACCGTCTCCGCGCCGGGCTTCCTGAACGGACTCACGGCACTCGCGAACGCGACCACCAACTGCTTTCCGATGATCCTCGTCTCGGGGTCGAGCGAACGCGAGATCGTCGACCTGCAGCAAGGCGACTACGAAGAAATGGACCAGCTCGCGATCGCCAAGCCCCTTTGCAAGGCGGCGTTTCGCGTGCTGCACGCCGAAGACATCGGCGTGGGCATCGCGCGCGCGATCCGCGCCGCGGTGTCCGGCCGGCCCGGCGGCGTCTATCTCGACTTGCCCGCGAAACTCTTCGCGCAGAGCATTTCGCGCCAAGCCGGGGAGCAGTCGCTCGTGAAGGTCGTCGATCCGGCGCCCAGGCAGATTCCCGCGCCCGAGGCGGTGAGCCGCGCGGTGGAGCTCCTGAAGAGCGCGAAGAAGCCGCTCGTGATTCTCGGCAAGGGCGCGGCGTATGCGCGCGCCGACGAGGAGATCCGCACGTTCGTCGAGCGCACGGGCGTGCCGTACCTGCCGATGTCGATGGCCAAGGGACTTCTTGCCGACACGCATCCGCAGTGCGCCTCGGCCGCGCGATCGTTCGTGCTGGCCGAAGCCGACGTGGTGATGCTGGTCGGCGCGCGGCTGAACTGGCTGCTCTCGCACGGCAAGGGCAAGACCTGGGGCGCGGCCTCGGCCAAGGAGCCGACGAAGGCGAAGTTCATCCAGCTCGACATCTCGCCCACGGAAGCGGACAGCAACGTCGCGGTCGCGGCCCCCGTGATCGGCGACATCGGCTCCTGCATGGCGGCACTCAACGCGGCGATCGGCACGGGCTTTGCGAAGCCGGGCGCCGAGTGGACCGGCGCGATCGCGGAGCGCAAGGACAGGAACCTCACCAAGATGGCGGAGACGCTCGCGAAGAATTCATCGCCGATGAGCTTCCAGAGCGCGCTCGGCATCGTGCGCGAGAAGATGCGGGAGCGGCCGGACGCCTACCTCGTGAACGAAGGCGCGAACACGCTCGACTTCGCGCGCTCCATCGTCGACATGTATGAGCCGCGCAAGCGTCTCGACGTGGGGACGTGGGGCATCATGGGCATCGGCATGGGCTATGCGGTGGCCGCTGCCGTCGAATCGAAGGGCAAGCCCGTTGTCGCGGTGTGCGGCGACAGCGCGTTCGGCTTTTCCGGCATGGAGGTGGAAACGATCTGCCGCTACAACCTGCCGGTGTGCGTCGTCGTGTTCAACAACAACGGCATCTACCGCGGCACCGACGTGAATCCGCGCGGCACGGAAGTCGCGCCGACCGTGTTCGTGAAGGATGCGAAGTACGAATTGCTGATGCAGGCCTTCGGCGGACATGGCGTGCGCGCCGAGACGCCGCAGGAGCTGAAGGCCGCGATCGACGAGGCGGTGGCCTCGGGGCGGCCGACGCTCGTGAACGCGATCATCGATGAGACGGCCGGGACCGAGAGTGGCCGCATCACGAACCTGAATCCGGCCGCGGCGAAGAAGAAATGAGCGTGGTTCGCGCGGATGCGCTGGGGTGAGAAATAAATGTCCGTCGTCCTCGCGAAAGCGGGGACCGGGTGAGAAATGAGTGACCGTCGTCCTCGCGAAAGCGGGGACCCAGTGGCTTTCGCTGGAACAGACGCTGGATTCCCGCGTGCGCGGGAATGACGGGAAGCTTACGGGAATGACGGGAAGCTTACGGGAATGACGGTACTGCGGAAATGACACCCAGGCGCGGCGACAGACTTTCAAACATCGAAAAGGAATCTGAGAAATGGGCAAAGCACTCGAAGGCGTGAAGATCCTCGACTTCACCCACGTCCAGTCCGGTCCGACCTGCACGCAGCTGCTGGCCTGGTTCGGCGCCGACGTGATCAAGGTGGAAAAGGCGGGCGAAGGCGACGTGACGCGCCAGCAGCTGCGCGACATCGACGGCGTGGACAGCCTCTACTTCACGATGCTCAACCACAACAAACGCTCCATCACGCTCGACACCAAGAACCCCAAGGGCAAGGAAGTGCTGATCGAGCTCATCAAGCACTGCGACGTGCTGGTGGAGAACTTCGCGCCCGGCGCGCTCGACCGCATGGGGCTCACCTGGGAGCACATCCACAAGCTCAACCCGCGCATGATCGTCGCCTCGGTGAAGGGCTTCGGCCCCGGACCGTACGAGGACTGCAAGGTCTACGAGAACATCGCGCAGTGCGCGGGCGGCTCGGCCTCGACGACTGGCTTCCGCGACGGCCCGCCGCTCGTGACCGGCGCGCAGATCGGCGACAGCGGCACCGGGCTGCATCTCGCGCTCGGCATCGTCACGGCCCTCTATCAGCGCATGCGGACGGGCCGTGGGCAGAGGGTGCTCGCGGCCATGCAGGACGGCGTCCTGAATCTGGCGCGCGTGAAGCTGCGCGACCAGCAGCGGCTCAAGCACGGCCCGCTGAAGGAATACAGCCAGTATGGCGAGGGCATTCCGTTCGGCGAGGCGACGCCGCGCGCCGGCAATGACTCGGGCGGCGGCCAGCCCGGCTGGATCCTCAAGTGCAAGGGCTGGGAGACCGATCCCGACTCCTACATCTACTTCATCACGCAGGCGCCGGTGTGGGGTGAGATCTGCGATCTGATCGGCAAGCCGGAGTGGAAGACCGATCCGGACTACGCGACGCCGAACGCGCGCCTGCCGCGCCTGAAGCACATCTTCCACACGATCGAGCAGTGGACGATGACCATGACCAAGTTCGAGGTCATGGAGAAGTGCAATGCCGTCGACATTCCGGTCGGACCGATCCTGTCGATGAAGGAGATCGCCGAGGAGCCCTCGCTGCGGGCGACTGGCACCGTCGTCGAGGTGGATCATCCGACGCGCGGCAAGTATCTGACCGTCGGCAATCCGATCAAGCTGTCGGATAGCCCATGCGAGGTGAAGCGCTCGCCGCTGCTCGGCGAGCACACCGAGGAAGTCTTGTCGAAGGTGCTCGGCTATTCGGCGGCGGAAGTCGCCGAGATCAAGGGCTCCGGCGCCGTCACGCCGCCCGAGAAGGGCGCAAGAGCCGAGGCGGCTTAAGCTACTGATGCCGCTCGTCCTCGCGGAAGCGGGGACCCAGTGCTTGGCCAAAGAGCTGGATGCCCGCTTTCGCGGGCATGAGCGGAGTGTGAGTTGGGAGGAATAGCAAATGCGTATCGTGGTGCACGGCCAGCAGGCCTTCGGCAAGGCGGTGCTCGAAGCGCTCTTGAAGCGCGGCGAGGACGTGGTCGCCGTCTACGTGGCGCCGACGAAGCCTGGCGCGAAAGCGGACCCGCTGCTCGACGCCGCGCTGAAGGCGAACCTGCCGGTGTTCCAGCCCGACAATTACAAGAAGCCCGAGGTGTGGGAGCAATTCCGTGCACTCAAGCCTGACCTGCAGGTGATGGCCTTCGTCACGCTGTTCGTGCCGGAGGACTTCCTCAACATCCCGACGCACGGCTCGATCCAGTATCACCCCTCGCTCCTGCCCGCCTATCGCGGTGCAAGCGCGATCAACTGGCCGATCATCAAGGGCGAGAAGGAA
>NZ_DASZSE010000035.1:0-31162 GCF_035548915.1 Ramlibacter sp.
CCGGTAGCCGCACGGTGACCGCGGGCGGCACGACGAGGCTCGGGGCACGCCTTACCGGACCTTCGCGCCGCCCTGGAACCACTGCGCCAGCAGCGCGCGCTCGTCGTCGGTCATGCCGGTGGCGTTGTTCATCGGCATCGTCTTTTGCACCACGGCTTGCTGGTACACGGCCTGCGCGTGCGCCGCGAGGCCCTCGGGCGAATCCAGCCGCACGTTCTTCATCTGCACCTGCGAGCCGTGGCACAAGTAGCAGCGCTGCGCAACCACATGACTCACCTGCTCGTACCCGACCTGCGCGGGCGCGGCCTTCGCGGCTTCTCCCGTCGCCGTGGGCGCCATCCATACGCCCAGCGCGAAGATCGCGGCCAGCCCCGTCAACGCGTAGCCGATCGGGTGACCGTTGCGCCCGAGCTTCCAGCCGTGACGCATCACGAAGAACTGCCGGATCGCCGCGCCCGCGAACATCATGAGGATCAGCACGACCCAGTTGTACTTGTGCGTGTAGAGGAAGCCGTAGTGGTTGGACAGCATCGCGAAGAGCACGGGCAGCGTGAAGTAGGTGTTGTGCACGCTGCGCTGCTTGCCGCGCACGCCGTGGATCGGGTCGACGGGCTTGCCCTCCTCGATCGCCTTCACGACCTTGCGCTGGCCCGGGATGATCCAGAAGAGCACGTTGGCGCTCATCGAAGTCGCGAGCATCGCGCCGACCAGCAGGAAGGCCGCGCGCCCCGCGAACCAGTGGCACGCGAGCCACGAGGCGATGCACACCAGCACGAGGACGAGCGCCCCGACGATCGCGTCGCCGTGCTTGCGCTGCCCGAACGCCTGGCAGATGGCGTCGTAGCAGACCCAGAAGACGAGGAGGAAGCACACGGCGACCGAGACAGCCACGCCCGGCGACCAGTTCATGAGCGACTTGTCGATGAGGTAGGTGCTCGCGCTCCACAGATACGACACGGTGAAGAGCGCGAAGCCCGACAGCCACGTCGAATAGCTTTCCCAGAAGAACCAGTGCAGGTGCGGCGGCAGCCGCGGCGGCGCCACGGCGTACTTCACCGGGTGATAGAAGCCGCCGCCATGCACGGCCCAGAGTTCGCCGGTGGCGCCTTCGCCGCGCAGCCTCTCGTCCGCCGGCGGCACGAGGCTCGAATCGAGGAACACGAAGTAGAAGGAAGAGCCCACCCACGCGATCGCGGTGATCACGTGCACCCACCGCAAGAGGAGGTTGGCCCAGTCGAGGAGATAGCTTTCCATGGCCGTCTATCCGAAGGACCTGCTCACCACCGCGGGCGCTCTGAGCAGACGAAGGCCGCGCTTCCCGATCGGGCCCGGATGCCGGCCGGCGTTGGAGGCCGGCGCGGCGGATGCCGTTTCGAGTGCCCTTGCGACACATTCTGTGGACCGAAGTGTATACACGTTTTCATTTCATGCAAGAGGGTCGCGTGGAATCTGCAGAAGCTGCGCCGCGACGGCGACCGCGATCACCTCGGGCTCCTTGCCGGCGATGCCCGGCACGCCGATCGGGCACGTGACGCGCGCGAAGTCCGCCTGCGCGAAGCCGCGCGCTTCCAGGCGATGGCGAAACACCGCCCACTTCGTCTTGCTGCCGATGAGACCGATGTAGGACAGATCGGCCCGCTCGCGCTGGCGCTCGAGGCAGGCCGCCACGATGTCCAGGTCCTGCGCATGGCTGAAGCTCATGACGAGAACGCGCGAGTTCGCGGCGAGCTCGCGCACCGCCGAGTGCACCGGGTCCGAATGCTCGCAATGCACGTTGTGAGGCACGCCGGCGGGAAAGATCTCGTCGCGGCTGTCGATCCACGTGACCTCGAATGGCAGCGTGCCGAGCACGTGGACCAGCGCGCGGCCGACGTGGCCGCCGCCGAAGAGCGCAAGCGGTGCGCGCTGCGCTGCCAGACGATGCGTGAGCGGCGTCGCGTCCTGGCCTGCCGCGACCTTCTCGAAGCGAAGAAACACGACGCCGCCGCAACACTGACCGAGCGTCGGGCCCAGTGGATAGCGGCGAATCTCGTCGCCGGTCGCACCCGCGAGCCTGCGGCGCGCTTCGCCGATCGCTTCGAATTCGAGATGACCTCCGCCGATCGTGCCCACCACGTCGTTGCGCAAAACCGCCATCCATGTGCCTTCTTCACGCGGCACGGACCCCTGCGTGCGTTCGACCCACACCAGCACCGCGTCTTCCCGCGCGAGGCGTTGCGTGATTTCATTCATGCATTGGCCGCTTTACAGTGCTTCGAATCGCAAGAAGGCGCCGGGAGCGTAACGACTGTCCCTGTAGGACGGGTCCGACCCGTTGTAGGCCAGTGCTCAGCTTGCTAGCCTGAGCGCACAACCCATGGGACCCATCATGAAGCATTACTCTTTCGCGCGCCATGGCCACGCCGCGGCCGTCTGCGCGGCCGCCTTCGCGGCACTGCTGGCCGCCTGCAGTTCCACGCCGCCGACCCCGGAGGCTGCGCAGGCACGCGTCGATCCGCAGCCCGCACCCGCGCACGAGGGCCCGGCCGACCGGCTCGTGGCCGAGCATCCGGGTCGGGCGGCGCAGGTGTCCGACGCACCGACGCCGAGAGCGTATCGCCATGACGCGGCCGAACACATCTACGCGCACAACAGCACGCGGATCTTCAAGGGCCGCCTGCCGCCGCTCCTCTACGCCGTGGGCGTGCTGCAGGTGGATGTCGACGGGCGCGGCAACGTGCAGAAGATCAGCTGGATGCGCGCGCCCAGCCATGCGCCGGAAGTGATGCACGAAATCGAGCGCACGGTGCGCGCCGCGCAGCCCTTCCCCGTGCCCGCGCGCATGGGCCACGTCACGTACACGGACACGTGGCTGTGGCACAAGAGCGGCAAGTTCCAGCTCGACACCCTCACCGAAGGGCAGGACTGAGTCTGCGGCACGCGAGGACGAGCGGCCTTCGGGCCGCTTTTTCATGGGCGTCGCCGCATGCCGCGCCATCAGGACCCGCGGTAGGTGGAATAGCTCCACGGGCTCACGAGCAGCGGCACGTGATAGTGCTGCGCCGTGTCGGACACGCCGAAGTCCAGCGCCACGCGATCGAGAAAGGGCGGCTCCGGCAAGTCCTCGCCCCTGCCGCGGAAATACGCCGCCACGTCGAACACGAGCCGGTAGGTGCCCTTGCGCAAGGCCGCGGTGTCGATGAGCGGCCCCTGCGGATTGCGCCCGTCGGCATCGAGCGCGAAGCGCTTCAGAAGCGTCGCCGCGTCCCCTTTCGTCGAATACAGCTCCACGCCCATGCCGGCGGCAGGCGTCCCGTGCATCGTGTCCAGAACGTGCGTGCTCAGGCCCATGACTCGATTCTCCAGATTTTGTGGACGGGAGTGTATACACTTTTTGGATTTGCGGCTATCATTCGCGCCCATGGAGTCCACCACGGCCACGCACGCGATCGTCGAGGCCATCACGCGCGCGATCGTCGATCACCGCCTGCAGCCCGGCACGAAGCTCGCGGAACAGCGGCTCGCCGACCACTTCGGCGTCTCCCGCACGCTCGTGCGTCAGGCCCTCTTCCAGCTCAAGCAGAAGCACCTCGTCGACATGGAGCCGGCGCGGGGCGCCTTCGTCGCGGCCCCCACCGTCGAGGAAGCCCGCCAGCTGTTTCAGGTCCGCCGGATGATCGAAACGGAAATGGCGCGCGAACTCGCGCGAGTCTGCACACCCGCCATGGTGCGGGCGCTGAAGGAACACATGGCGAAGGAGCGCGCGGCCGTCGGCCGGCGCGACGCGGCCGAGGGCATGGAGCTCCTCGGGGACTTCCACGTGCGAATGGCCGAGCTCACGGGCAACGACGTGCTCGCGCAGATCCTGCGCGACCTCGCCTCGCGCACGTCGCTCATCACCCTCATGTACCAGCGCGAAGGCGCGGCCGTGCATTCGCAGGAGGAACACGTGGAGCTCGTGAAGGCGCTCGCCGCGCGCGACGACAAGCGCGCCGGCCGACTGATGAACGAGCATCTGCATCACGTCGAGGAAAGCCTCGCCTTCCATCGGCCGGTGCCGACGCACGACGTCTCGGTGGCGCTCTCATGAACGGCATCTACGACTCGACGGCGGCCTATCCGCGCGACCTCGCCGGCTACGGCCGCCAACCGCCTCACGCGCGGTGGCCCGGCCAGGCCCGCGTCGCCGTGCAGTTCGTGCTGAACTACGAGGAAGGCGGCGAAAACGCGGTGCTGCACGGCGACGCGGGTTCGGAGCAGTTTCTCTCCGAGATGTTCAACCCGGCCTCGTATCCCGATCGCCACCTGAGCATGGAAGGCATCTACGAATACGGCTCGCGCGTGGGTGTGTGGCGAATCCTGAAGGAATTCGAAAGACGCCGGCTTCCGCTCACGGTCTTCGGCGTCGGCATGGCGCTGCAGCGCTATCCCGAAATCGCACACGCGTTCAGGGAACTCGGCCACGAAGTCGCCTGCCACGGCTGGCGCTGGATCCACTACCAGAACACCGACGAAGCGACCGAGCGCGAGCACATGCGCCTGGCCATGGAGGCCATCGAACGCATCACCGGTGAAAGGCCGCTCGGCTGGTACACCGGGCGCGACAGCCCCAACACTCGCCGCCTCGTCGTCGATCACGGCGGCTTCGAGTACGACAGCGACTACTACGGCGACGACCTGCCGTTCTGGATGAAGGTGGCCCGCACGGACGGGCGCGTCGTGCCGCATCTCGTCGTGCCTTACACGCTCGACTGCAACGACATGCGCTTCGCGCTGCCGCAAGGCTACTCGCACGCCGAGCCCTTCTTCGCCTACATGCGCGACACGTTCGACGCGCTCTACGCGGAAGGCGAAGAGGCGCCGAAGATGATGAGCGTCGGCCTGCACTGCCGCCTCGTCGGGCGGCCCGGGCGCATCGTCGCCCTGCAGCGCTTCCTCGACCACATCGAAAGGCACGACCGCGTCTGGGTGTGCCGCCGCATCGACATCGCGCGCCACTGGAAGCAGGCGCATCCTTTCCGGGGCTGATTCGCACTCCGACCATGACACTCACACTCGACATCCTCAACCGCGCTTCCGAGGCCGAGGCCACCGGGCTGCTCGAAGGCGTGTACGAGCATTCGCCCTGGATCGCGCGCGAAGCACTCGCAAAGCGGCCCTTCCGATCCATCGCGCATCTGAAGCACGCGATGGCGAGCGTCGTGCGCGACGCGGGGCGCGAGCGGCAGCTCGCGCTGATCCGCGCTCACCCCGAACTCGCGGGCAAGGCGATGATCGCGAAGGAACTCACCGCCGAGTCGACGAGCGAACAGTCGAAGGCGGGCCTTGCGAGCTGCACGCCCGAGGAATTCGCGAAGCTGCAACGCCTCAACGCCGAGTACAACGCCAAGTTCGGTTTTCCGTTCATCCTCGCGGTGCGCGGTCCGCGCGGGACGGGCCTCACCCGCCGGCAGATCATCGAGACTTTCGAGCGGCGCTCGGACAACCATCCGGACTTCGAGCTCGCCGAAGCGCTGCGCAACATTCACCGCATCGCGGAGCTGCGGCTGAACGACAAGTTCGGCGCCGTTCCCGCGCTCGGCCATCTCGTGTGGGACTGGCACGAGGCGCTCGCGCGGCACAGCGACCCGGAGTTCATGGAGAAGGGACAGCTCACCGTCACCTATCTCACCGACGCGC
Organism: Ramlibacter sp.; assembly: GCF_035548915.1. Lineage (GTDB taxonomy): Bacteria > Pseudomonadota > Gammaproteobacteria > Burkholderiales > Burkholderiaceae_C > Ramlibacter. The sequence continues at coordinate 5,659 of NZ_DASZSE010000035.1, forward strand.
ATCGCGCGTGCGCCGCGCAGATCGTTGAGGTGATGCGGGAGGCGGGATTCGATGACGTGTCGGTCGATGCGGTGGGAAACGTCGTCGGGGTATATCATGCGAGCCCCCACGCGAGCTCTCCCGCCAACCCGCCCCCGGCGGGGGCGAGCGCAAAGCGCCTTCTCACCGGCTCGCACTACGACACCGTGCGCAATGCGGGCCGTTACGACGGGCGCCTGGGCATCTTCACGCCGATCGCCTGCGTGCGCGAACTGGCAAGAAAGGGCGAGCGGCTGCCGTTCGCGATCGAGGTGATCGGCTTCGCGGAAGAGGAAGGCCAGCGCTACAAGGCGACTTTCCTCGGTTCGGGCGCGCTCACCGGCCACTTCGACACGAAGTGGCTCGACCAGAAGGATGCCGACGGCGTGAGCCTGCGCGATGCGATGAAACACGCGGGCCTCCCCATCGAGGACATTCCCGCGCTCCAGCGCGATCCGAGCCGCTATCTCGGCTTCGTCGAAGTGCACATCGAGCAAGGTCCGGTGCTGAACGAAATCGACCTGCCGCTGGGCGTCGTCACCTCCATCAACGGCGGCGTGCGCTACCAGTGCGAGGTGACGGGCATGGCAAGCCACGCCGGCACGACGCCCATGGATCGCCGGCGCGACGCGGCCTGCGCGGTCGCGGAACTTGCGCTCTACATCGAAAAGCGCGCGGGGCGCGACGGCGACAGCGTCGGCACCATCGGCATGCTGAACGTGCCGGGCGGCTCCATCAACGTGGTGCCCGGGCGCTGCCTCTTCAGCCTGGACCTGCGCGCGCCGAACGATCCGCAGCGCGATGCGCTCGCGGCGGACGTGCTGGCCGAACTCGCGGCGATCTGCGAACGCCGCGGCCTGCACTTCACCACCGAGCTCACGATGCGCGCCGCGGCCGCTCCGAGCGCACCCGAGTGGCAGCGACGCTGGGAAGCAGCGGTCGACTCGCTCGGCGTGCCGGTGCACCGCATGCCCAGCGGCGCGGGCCACGATGCGATGAAGCTGCACGAAATCATGCCGCAGGCGATGCTCTTCGTGCGCGGCGAAAACGCCGGCATCAGCCACAACCCGCTGGAAAGCACGACCAGCGACGACATGCAGCTCGCGGTCGAGGCATTCCAGAACCTGCTCGCCGACCTGGCTCACCTCGCGAAAGCATCCGCATGACACCCCACCACGAGCTCGACGCGTGGATCGACGCGCACTTCGACGAACAGGTCCGCTTCCTGCAGGAACTGATCCGCGTACCCACCGACACGCCGCCCGGCAACAACGCGCCGCACGCGGAACGCACCGCGGAACTGCTGGCCGACCTCGGGCTGAAGGCGGAAAGGCATCCCGTCCCGGCGGAAGAAGTGCACGCGTGCGGCCTGCAGTCGATCACCAACCTGATCGTGCGGCGCCGGTACGGCGAAGGCCGCACCGTCGCGCTCAACGCGCACGGCGACGTCGTGCCGCCCGGGGATGGCTGGACGCACGATCCGTACGGCGGCGAAATCGACAACGGCAGGATCTACGGCCGCGCCGCGGCGGTGAGCAAGTGCGACTTCTCGACGTTCGCTTTCGCCGTGCGCGCGCTGGAGTCGCTGAAGGCGCCGCTGAAGGGCGGCGTGGAACTGCACTTCACGTACGACGAGGAATTCGGCGGCGAACTCGGCCCCGGCTGGCTGCTGAAGCACGGCCTCACGAAGCCCGATCTGCTGATCGCCGCCGGCTTCAGCTATCAGGTCGTGACGGCGCACAACGGCTGCCTGCAACTGGAAGTGACGGTGCACGGCGAGATGAGCCACGCCGCCATCCCCGACAGCGGCGTGGACGCCCTGCAGGGCGCGACGCATATCCTGAACGCGCTTTATGCCCTCAACGCCGAATACACGAAGGTCGAAAGCCGCGTCGAAGGCATCACGCATCCCTACCTCAACGTCGGCCTGATCGAAGGCGGCACCAACACCAACGTGATCCCGGGAAAGGTCGTGCTGAAGCTGGACCGGCGCATGATCCCGGAGGAAGACCCGGCGCAGGTCGAGGCCTCGCTCGTCGCCACCATCCGGGAGGCGGCGAAATCGTTCGCTCCGCCGCGCGGCGGCAATGCGATCCGCGTGGACGTGAAACGCATGCTGCTTGCGCGCGCGATGGTGCCGCTCGCGGGCAACCAGCCGCTCGTGGAGGCGATTTGCAGGAACGGTCGCGAAGTCTTCGGCGAGACGATCCCCGCCGTGGGAACGCCGCTTTATACCGACGTGCGCCTGTACGTGGAGCGCGGCATTCCGGGCGTGATCTACGGCGCCGGCCCGCGCACCGTGCTCGAGTCGAATGCGAAGCGCGCGGATGAGAATCTCCTGCTCGAGGACCTGCGGCGCGCGACGAAGGTGATCGCGCGGACGCTCTACGACCTGCTCGCGTAAAGCGGCCGGCTACCGCCGACGGCGCCCTCACCCCAACCCTCTCCCAGAGGGAGAGGGAGCAATACCCTGGTGCCGGCGCGGCGCTCAGGTGGCGCACGAAAGACCGCCTTGACGGCTGGGTTCTCCGCTCTTATTCTTTAGCGAACAGTCGTCCGCTATTCAAACCCCGTGCCCGGACAGCTCACCCACGCCGACAGCCGCCGTTTCGAATTGCTCGATCGCGCGGCGGCCTGCTTTCGCCGGTCGGGCTTCCAGGCGACCAGCATCCGCGACCTCGGCCGCGAACTCGGGATGACGCCCGGCGGCATCTACGCCCATTTCCGGTCGAAGGAGGAGCTGCTGCTGGAGGTGTATACGCGCGGGGTGGAGGAGATCCTGGCCTACGTGCAGCAGGCCCTCGCCGAAGCAGGACCGTCCCCGGCGAACCGGCTGCGCGCGGCGATGCGCGCGCACGCCGAGTACCTTCTCTCGGGCGGGGACTACGCCCAGGTCGTGATCCGCGTGCTGCCCGACGAGGCGCCTGCTTCGATCCGCGCGCCCCTCACCCGCATGCGCGACCGCTACGAGGCGCTCTTCGTGGAAATCATTGCCCGGCTGCCGCTGCAAAGCGGTGTCGACGCCACGCTTTTTCGCCTGCTGGTGCTCGGTGCGCTCAACAGCGCGCAACGGTGGTACCGGCAAGGCAGACGCACTCCGCAGGACATCGCGGACTGCATGTTCCAGATGATCGCCGGATCGTTGAGGAAGACGCCATGACCGAAGCCCCATCCGCCGAATCGTTCCGGCCGCGCGTGCTCGTGACCAAGATCGGGTTCGACGGCCACGACCGCGGCAGCCGCGTGGTGGCCGCCGCCCTCCGCGACGCCGGCTGCGAGGTGATCTACACGCCGCCCTGGCAGCAGATCGAACACGTGGTGAAGCTCGCCACCGAGGAGGATGTGGACGTGATCGGCATCTCGTCGCTCGCGACGGACCACCTGATCGTGCCGAAGCTGATGCGGGCGCTTCGCGAAGCCGGGCTCGGCAGCACGCAGGTGATCGTGGGCGGCATCGTCCCCGACGAAGAGGTCCCGCCGCTGCTGGATGCCGGTGTCGCGGCAGTGTTCCATCCGGGCTCGTCGCTCCAGGACATCGCCGCACGCGTGTGGTCGCTCGCGAGCGCCTCGCGCGCGGAGCGTGCGTCGGAAATCGGCGGCAACGAGGGGGAGTGACATGACGGACTCGCACACCCCTGCCCCCGCCGCGGCGCAACAGCGCCTGCGCGAATGGGACCGGCGGTTCAAAGAGGAACTGCCGGATGCCCGCACGGTGCGCAACCGGTCCGGGCAGACGATCCAGCCGCTTTACACACCGCTCGATGTCGCGCCGCTCATGGAGATGCCGGGAGAGTATCCGTACACGCGCGGCATCTACACGACGATGCACCGGGGCCGCAGCTGGACGCAGCGGCAACTGATCGGGCTCGGCACGCCGGAAGACTACAACCGGCGGCTGCAGGACGTGCTCGCGCGAGGGGCGACCGCCATTTCGCTGCTGCCGTGCAATTCCGTGTTCCGCGGCTACGACATGGATACGGTGCATGCCGAACTGCTGGGCACCTGCGGGACCGTGATCAACACCGCGGAGCATATGGGCCGGGCACTGCGAGGCGTGGATATCAGGAACGTGTCGATCGCGCTGAACGATCCGACGCCGTTCACGCTGCTCGCGTTCCTGCTCGTCGAGGCCGAGCGGCAGGGCGTCGCGTGGGACCACCTGAGCGGAACCGCGAACCAGAGCGACTACCTGTCGCACTACGTCGCGAACCACATGTTCTACCGGCTCGCGCTCGGGGGCGCGCGCAGGCTGCTGGTCGACAAGATCGCGTTCTGCAACGCCCGCGTGCCGCGATACAACCCGCTTTCCATCGTGGGCCAGCACATGCAGCAGGCGGGCGCGACCCCCGCCGAGGCGATGGCGTTCACCTTGAGCAGCGGCGTGCAGTACGCGCGTGACTGCATCGCGGCGGGCATGGACCCGGACCGCTTCCTTCCGCGATTCACGTTCTTCTTCGACGTGTCGATCAGCTTCTTCGAGGAGATCGCGAAGTTCCGCGCCGGGCGGCGCGTCTGGGCGCGGCTTGCGAAGGAAAAGCTGGGCGCCCGGTCCGAACGGTCGTGGCGCTTCAAGTTTCATGCGCAGACCTCGGGCGCGGACCTCACGCGCCAGCAGCCGATGAACAACATCGCACGGGTCACGGCGCAGGCGATGGCGGGCATCTTCGGCGGGCTGCAGTCGCTGCACACCGACGCCTTCGACGAGGCGATTTCGTGTCCCACGGCCCAAGGCGCGCAGATTGCCGTCGCGACGCAGAACATCCTGCGATGCGAAGCCGGCCTCACGGACGTGATCGATCCGCTCGGCGGCTCCTACTATGTCGAAGCGCTCACCGACCGGATGGAAGAAGAGATCGTGCGGATCATGGCGATCGTCGAGGACGCGGGCGGGATGTTCGAAGCCACGCGGTCCGGCCTCGTGCAGAAGATGATCGGCCGCTCGGCGCTGAGGTTTCAAGAGCGGGTCGAAGCGGGAGAGCAGCAGATCGTGGGCGTCAACTGCTATCAGGCGCCCGAGGAGTCCTTCCCGCATCCGGCCCTGGAGCGGCCGCCGAAGCAGGAGATGGAACGGTTCATCGCGGAATTCAGGCGCTGGAAGGAAGCTCGCCCGGCGTCGCAGGTGCGCTGCGCGCTCGATTCGCTGGCGCGAGCGGCCGACGATGGCGAAGCCAACGTGTTCGAAGCGGTGGTCGATGCGGTCCGCGCCGGTGCCACGCACCAGGAAGTCTGCGACCGCCTGCGCGACACCATGGGTTTCGGGCACGTGCAGGCGTTCGTGTAGAGGAATGCCCTCCTCCATTCCTTCGCGGTTGCTGCAGGGCGTCGTCGCGGGCGATGCGCGCTCGCTCGGTCGCGCGCTCACGCACGTGGAAAGCAGCGGGACTGACGCGAGCGAACTGGAAGCGCAGTTGAGAAGCGCGGGCGTGAACGTGGCCGACGCGCGCGTGATCGGCGTGACGGGCGCGCCCGGCGCGGGCAAGTCGACGCTGGTGGATGCGCTTTTGCGCCGGCTCGCGGTGGACGGGCGGCGGATCGGCGTGCTGGCGGTGGACCCGTCGAGCCCGCGAACCGGCGGCGCCGTGCTCGGCGATCGAACGCGCATTCGCGACGCGGCGCTGCTGCCGAACGTCTTCATCCGCTCCGTGGCCAGTCGCGGCTCGCCCGGTGGGGTCGCCCGGGCCGCGGCGGCGATGCTCCTCTTGCTGCGTGCGGCGGGCTTCGCGCTCATCATCGTCGAGTCCGTGGGCGCGGGTCAGGGGGAACTCGCGATCGCCGACGTGGTCGACACGACGCTCGTCGCGGTGCCGCCGGGGCTTGGAGACGAGGTGCAGGCGTTGAAGGCGGGCATTCTCGAGATCGCGAACGTCCTCGTCGTGACCAAGGCGGACCTGCCGGGCAGCGACATCGCATTCGAGGACTTGAGCCACGCGATGGCGATGGGGTTGCGCGCCGAAAGGCCACGCATCGTGATGGTTTCGTCGACCACCGGCGCGGGCATGGGCGAACTGGTGGAGTTGCTGCGCCTCGGCTGAGCCGGGTTACAGAGATCGTGTGGCGAGATCGCCCCGGGGGGTCAGGAGCTCTATAGCTCTATTGCATCCGCTGCCAGAACGTGCTTTACTCCGCCCGTGCCCGCCGCCTCCGCCTCCGCCTCCCCCATCCTCGCGCGCTTCGCCGAACTCCCCACCGCCGCGCCGAAGCACGCCCGCCTGCGCGACGCCATCGCCTCGGCGGTCGAATCCGGGGAGCTGCCGGTGGGCAGCAAGGTCACGGGCGAACGCGAACTGAGCGAGGCCCTCGGCCTGAGCCTCGGCACCACGCAAAAGGCGCTCGGCCGCCTCATGGAAGAAGGCTTTCTCGTGCGCAAGCACGGCCACGGCACTTTCGTGGGCCGGCCGCGCAAGGCGGTCGCGGGCTCGTGGCACTTCCGCTTCGTGCCGCCCGAGGGCGGCGCCGAACTGCCCGTCTTCACCACCGTCGTCGAACGCGAGATCGTCGCCGCGACCGGCCCCTGGTCCGAGGTGCTCGGCGCCGATCCGAAAGGCTACGTGCTTCTCAAGCGCCAGGTCGACATCGACGGCCGCTTCCTCTGCGCAAGCCGCATGTACCTGCCCGCATCGCGCTTCGGGCGCCTCGTGCGCATGGCCGCAAAGCGCCTCGCGGATACCAACCTGAAGGAAGTGCTGGCCGAGGAATTCGCCGCGCCGACGCTCTCTTCCGACGGCCTCGCGTTCACGCGGCCCATCGAAGCGGCGGACGCGCGGCTCATGCGGATCAAGCCCGGCACGGTCGGGCTGCAGGCGCACATCACGGGCCGCACTTTCGCGCGCGTGCCGATCACGTTCCAGGTCATGAGCGTGCCGCAGGTGCCGTACGCCCTCAAGCTCGATTTCAACCCGCCCGGTGCCTGACGCCTCACGCGCCCGAGCGGATCGCAGTCCACCCGAACACACACTTCGAAGGAGTCGCCGGATGAAACGTTCGAGCTTTCTCGCCGCCGCGATGTATGCCGCGATTTACGCCGCGATGTGCGCCGCGCTGTCGCTCGCGTTCGCGCCGCCCGCCCTCGCGCAGGCATGGCCGACGCGCCCCGTCACGCTGCTCGTGCCGTACGCGCCGGGCGGCGGACACGACACGATGGCGCGCCTCGTCGCCGAACGGCTCACCGCGAAATGGGGACAGACCGTGCTGGTCGAGAACAAGGCCGGCGCCAACGGCATGATCGGCGCCGAGTTCGTGTCGCACGCGCCGCCCGACGGCCACACGCTGCTCTTCGCCTCGCCCGCGGAAATCGTGATCGCACCGACCGCCTACAAGTCGATGCGCTACGACCCGTTCAACGATCTCGCGCCCGTGACGCTCGCGGGCATGACCCCGCTCGTCGTCGTCGCGAATCCATCCGCGGGCGTGAAGACCATCCCCGAACTGATCGCCAAGGTCAAGGCCAATCCGGGCAAGTTCAGCTTCGGCACGGCAGGCAACGCCAGCTCGCAGCACCTCGCGGGCGTCCTCTTGAACAACATGGCGGGCATCGACCTCGTGCACATTCCCTACAAGGGCGCGGGTCCCGCGACGACGGACGTGGTCGGCGGGCAGACGCCGCTTGCCATCGTCGGCATGGCGCCCGTGATGGGCTACATCAAGTCTGGCAAGCTCGTGGCGCTCGCGGTGACGCAGTCGCGGCGCGCTTCCTTCGCGCCCGATATTCCCACGGTGGCCGAGACGCCCGGCCTCGGGGGATTCGAGGCGACGCACTGGATGGGTGTCTTCGCGCCGGCAAAGACGCCGGCCGACATCGTGAAGAAGGTGCAAGCCGACATCCACGACGTCGTGAACGCGCCCGACATGAAGGCGCGGCTGCTCTCGCTCGGCATCGAGCCCGTGGGCAGCACGCCCGCCGAATTCAAGTCCTTCCTCGCCGCGGACCGCGACCGGTTCGCGCGCATGTTCAAGCTCACCGGACTCTCCCCCGAATGACCGCACCCGCTCCCTTCGGCTTCGTTCCGATCGACACGCGCCGCAGCACGGCCAAGCCGCGCACGAAGGGCCTGTCGATGGTGATCGACGACGGCCTGCCCAACGGCTACCTCGCCGACGTGCTGCGCACCGCCGGCGCGCACATCGACATCATGAAGATCAAGACCGGCCTCTCGCGCCTTCATCCGCGCGACGTGCTGGTCGAGAAGCTGCAGATGCTGAAGGCCGCGCAGGTGCGCCCCTTCATCGGCGGACAGTTCCACGAATACGTGTTCGCGAAGATGGGCGAATCGGCGCTGCCGCGCTTCTACGACGAAGCCCTTTCGCTCGGCTTCGACACCATCGAGATTTCCGACAACGTCGTGCCGCTCGACGACCGGCAGCGTCACGGCCAGATCGCCGGCGCGCGCCGCGCGGGGCTGCGCGTCTTCGGCGAGGTGGGCTCGAAGGAAACGCTCAGCAATCCGTCGCTGCTCGTGGAGCAGGCGCGCATCTGCTTCGATGCGGGCGCGGAGCTCGTGCTCGTCGAAGCGGCCGAACTGGTGCGCGACGGCGCGGTGCACGAAGAGACGCTGCGCGTCCTGCGCGAGGGCCTGCCCGCCGACCGCATCATGATCGAGCTGCCCGGCCCGTGGATCGCGGGCGTGAGAAGCTGCGACGTCGAATCCATGAAGAAGGCCGTGCTGCGCGAGTTCGGGCCGGACGTGAACCTCGCGAACATCGACGTGAAGACCATCATGGACACCGAAGCGCTGCGCACGGGGCTCGGCACCGCCGGGCCGCTGCACGACTGATCGCAAGGACCGCCATGCGCAACAACGCTTTCCACTCCACGTATCTGAACGACCGCGTCGGGCACGCGACCGTCACGCCCACGCACCCCGTCGAAGCCGGCGCGTTCGCATCCTTCACGCTCACGTACACGGCCGGCTACTTCGGCATCGACGACACGGGCGGCCTGAAGATCGTGCACCGCTTCGCGAGCGACATGGGCAAGCCCCAGTTCGACAACCCCGCCGGCTGGAACTACGTCACCGCCGAAGCGAGCAACGGCGCGGTGCTCGAGCTGCGCTACGACCAGAAGGGCAACATCCGCCCCTGGGACAAGACGATCGCGATCCGCGTGCAGCGCGGCTTTCTGCGCGAAGGCGACACCATCACCGTGCGCATCGGCGACACGCGCCAGGGCTCGCCCGGCATCCGCGTGCAGACGTTCACCGAGCCCACGTTCGAGTTCAAGGTGCTGGTCGATGCGTTCGCCACCTATAACTTCGTCGAACTGCCGATCCAGCCTTCGGTGCCGGTGGAAGCGGGGCCGCCCGTGCTCTACAAGGCAGTGCTGCCCACGCAGCGCCGCGCGGGAGAGACGTTCGCGCTCGGCTTCAAGGGCGAGGACAAGTGGGGCAATCCGAGTCATCGCGTGCAGGGCCGCTTCACGCTCGAGCCATCGCTGCCGGTCGTGGGACTGCCTTCGGACATCCACATCGAGGCAGGCTCGCTCGCGACGAGGATCGAATCGCTTTCGGTGCGCGAGCCCGGTGAGCTGCGCATCGCGGTGCGCGATGCGGACGGCAGGATCGTGTGCACCAGCAACCCGCTGCGAATCGCGGCGGCGGTCGAACTGCTGCCGTTCTGGGCCGACCTGCACGGCCAGTCGGAGGAAACGATCGGCACCAATTCCGCGCGCGAACTGATCGAGTTCGCGCGGGACCGCGCCTTCCTCGATGCGATGAGCCACCAGGGCAACGACTTCCAGATCACCACGCCGTTCTGGGAGGAACTCAATCGCCTCACCGCCGAATACAACCGCGACGGCGAGTTCATCGTGTTCCCGGGCTACGAGTGGTCCGGCAACACCGGGCTCGGCGGCGACCGCAACGTGATGTTCCGCGACGAGGGACGCCAGATCCACCGTTCGCACCACGCGCTCGTCGAGGACATGAGCGACGTCGCGACCGACGCCAACAGCGCGGCCGACCTCTTCAAGGCGCTCGAAGGCGAGAACTGCGTCGTCTTCGCGCACATCGGCGGGCGCTACGCCGACATCCGGCAGGCGCACGACGCGAAGATCGAACGCTCGATCGAAATCCACTCCGACTGGGGCACGTTCGAATGGCTGCTCGAAGACGCGTTCGAGCAGGGGTACCGCGTGGGCATCCTCGCGAATTCCGATGGGCACAAGGGGCGGCACGGCGCGAGCCATCCGGGTGCGTCGCTCTTCGGCGCCTACGGGGGTCTGTCGTGCCTGCTCGCGCGCGAGCTCACGCGCGACGCGCTCTTCGAGGCGCTGCGCAAGCGCCATCACTACGCGACGACGGGCTGCCGAGCGCACGTGGACGTCCGCGTGAAGTTCGAGCAGCCGGCGGAGCTTTTCGACGACGACCCGCAGCTCGGCGGCCGCGTGTGCGACACCGTCACGTCGGCTCGCATGGGCGACATCCTGCGCTCGAAGGACGATGCCGTGACGTTCGATGTCGACGTGGCTGCGGGCGCGCCCATCGAACGCATCGAGCTGCGCAACCGCATGCGGGTACTGGAGACCTGGCGGCCTTACGCCGCGGCCGATCTCGGACGGCGCATCCGCATCCTCTGGGAAGGCTCCGAATACCGCGGCCGCGGCAGGCAGAGCGTGTGGGACGGTTCGGCCACGCTCGCGGGCAATGCGTTCGAACGCTTTTCGCAGATCAACATGTGGAACCTCGACAAGCAGGTGCGGCAGATCGAAGCCGGCAAGCTTGCCTGGACGGCGCTCACCACAGGAGGCTTCGGCGGCGCGGACGTCATGCTCGCGAACGCGAACGCCGGAACGCTCACGATCGACACGCCGCTCGTGAAGGCGCGGATGCCGGTGGAGTCCATCGGGCTCGAGGACACCGTGCTCGATTCGGGTGGGGGCATCGCGCGGCGCATGCGCCTGTTCCGGTTGCCCGAGAACAACGATGCGCACAACGCGAAGTTCTCGCGGCGGATCGAGCGCGGCGTTGCGGACACGGAAGATGCTCTTTACGTGTGCGTGACGCTGGAAGACGGGCATCGCATCTGGTCGAGCCCGGTGTATCTGATGCGATGAAGGCGGCGCGCGCATCGGTTGCCCCGCCCCTGCAAATTCAACCCATTGGAGATGTCCCCGATGAATCTGGATCGAGCCTTGACCTGCGCATACCGTGCAGCCGCTTGCACGGCACTCGCGTTCTCGCTTGCCTCGGGCGCGCATGCGCAAGCCCGCTTTCCTTCGCACGCCGTGAAGCTGCTCGTGCCGCTGGCCGCGGGGAGCACCGCCGACATCCTGTCGCGCACGATCGGTGCGGAGCTCGAAAAGTCACTGGGCCAGCCCGTCGTCGTGGATGACAAGCCCGGCGCGGGCGGCACGATCGCGATGGCCGAACTCGCGCGCTCCGCGCCCGACGGTCACACGATCGCGTTCGCTTCGCAAGGCACGCTCGTCTTCAACCAGGCGCTGTATTCCAAGCCCGGCTACGACTCGCTGAAGGACTTCGCGCCGATCCTCCTCGTGGGCGGCGTGTCCAACGTGATGATCGTGCCGCCGAAGAGCCCTTACAAGACCGTGGCCGAGGTGATCGCGGCCGCGAAGGCCAAGCCGGGCATGATGTTCTCGTCGGGCGGCAGCGGCACGTCGCATCACCTGTCGGGCGTGCTCTTCGGGCAGATGACTGGCACGCAGCTCACGCACGTGCCGTACAAGGGCGCGCCGCAGGGCATAGTCGCGGTGATGACGGGCGAAGTCGACATGGGCTTCTTCAACACGCCCACCGTGATCGCGCAGATTCGGGAGAACAAGCTGAGGGCGCTGGGCGTGACGAGCGTGAACCGTTCGCCGCTGCTGCCCGATCTGCCGACGCTCGACACCAGTGGCGTGAAGGGCTACGAGGTGAACACGTGGTTCGGCTTCGTCGCGCCCGCGGGCACGCCCGGCGAGGTCGTGAGCCGGCTGCACGACGAGATCGCGAAGATCGTGCAGACACCCGCCGTGCGCGAGAAACTCGCGGCGCAGGGTTTCGAACTCGCGCCCGTGCAGGCCCCCGCGGCGTTCAGTGCGTTGATCAAGGAAGACATGGCCAAGTGGCCGCCGATCATCAAGGCCGTGGGCGCGAAGGTGGATTGAACCGCCGTCTCGTCATTCCGAGGGCGAGAATCCAAGGCTGCAGGCGCGACCGCCGTGCCGTCATTCCCGCGAAGGCGGGAATCCAGGGGCTTTTGGACGCCCTGGATTCCCGCCTTCGCGGGAATGACGGAGTCACACAGCCGGCATGCTCCCCGCCCGATGCCACCTCACTTCAGCGAGCGAGAAATCCCCCGTCCACCGGATAGCAGGCTCCGTCACGAACATTCATCGACGCAAAACGGCGGCCGCGCGATGCTCCAGCCAACCCCTCACATCGACAGCGACCCCTCGCGAAACGCCGTCTTGTCCAGCCACACGTTGATCAACGCCGGCCGGCCCGCGCGCGCAGCGGCGCGCGCACGAGCGACGGCTTCGGGGAACTCCGCCAGCCTGCGCACGACAATCCCTTCCGCGCCGAACCCTTCGGCCACTCTGTGATAGTCGGTGCGGGCCAGCACCGTCGCCACGTCGTCGTGCAGCATCTTCACCTGCTCGCGAGCGATCTGCGTCCAGCCCGCGTCGTTGCCGACCACCGCGATCACCGGGATGCGATGCCGCACGAACGTGTCGAACTCCGCGAGCCCCCAGCCGCAAGCCCCATCGCCGAAGACGATCCACGGCTGGGCATCGGGCCGCGCGAGCGCCGCGCCGAGCGCGAATCCCGCGCCCACGCCGAGCGTGCCGAAGGCGCCCGGGTCGAGCCAGCTCAATGGCGTGCGCGGCCGAAGCACGTACGACGCCGTCGCGACGAAGTCGCCTCCGTCGGCCACCAGCAGATCGCCATCGTTCAACTCACCGTCGAGCGCACGCAGCAGCGCGAGCGGATTCACGAAGTCGCCTTCGGCGCGCGCTTCCTCGTCGATCTCGCGTTCGCGCGCGTCGTCGCGCTCGCGCAGTTGCGCGATCCACCGCGGCCATGCGCCGCCGCCTTGCCTCGCGGCCAGGTCGCGCAGGAACGCGCCCGCATCGCCGATCGCCGCCACTTGCGGGCGGCGATTCAGGAACGCGTCCTTGCGGCTGCGATTGATCGCCACCAGCGTCGCACTGCGCCGCACGTGGCGTCCGTAGTCGAGCCGGAAGTCGCACGGCACGCCGGCCAGCAGCACGCAATCGGCCTCGCGCAGCGCCTCGCGCCGCTTGTGCCGCATGTGCAGCGGGTGATTCGCGCCGAGCAGCCCGCGCGCCATGCCCGAGAGATACACCGGCACGCCCATGCGCGCCACCGCCTGCGCGAGCTCGCCGGCCCGCGGCGCATCGGCCATCGCCTGGCTGCCCACGATCATCAACGGCCGCTCGGCGCGCCCGAGCGCTGCGAGCGCGGCGCGCAGCGCGGCATCGCCGGCATACGGCACGTCGATCGCACGCGCGCGCGGCTCGACGGGCGCGTCCGCACCCTCGAACATGCGGCGCACGTGCCGCGCCAGGTACCAGCGCAATAGGCGCTCCGCCGCCGACGTGCCGTGGCCGCTCGCGTCCGCATACCACTGGCGAATCGAGCCTTCGTCGTAGAGCAGATCCACCGGGCACTCGATGAACACGGGCCCGGGAATGCCGCTTTGCGCCACCGCGAACGCTTCTTCCACCGACGACGCGAGATCGCGCACGCGCACGAGCTTGATGAAGCGCTTCACGTGCGGCGCGACGAGCGGCCGCTGGTCGATGTCCTGCAAGGCGCCGCGCCCCTGCAGCGCCGTCGGCGCGGCGCCCCCCAGCAGCACGAGCGGCGACTGCGCGAGCTGCGCGTTCTTCAGTGCCGTGATCGTGTTCGTGATGCCGGGGCCGGCGGTGACGGCCGCCACGCCCGGCACGCCGGTGAGCCGCGCCGCCGCATCGGCCGCGAAGACCGCCGTGACTTCGTCGCGCACGTCGACGATGCGCATGCCGCGCGACTTCGCAGCCGAGAGGATCGGCGAGATGTGGCCGCCGCAGAGCGTGAACACGAATCGCACGCCGTGCGCTTGCAGCGCGGCGGCCACGCGGTCGCCGCCGTGGCGAACGGCGCGGCCTGTTTCATCAGGCCCAGACGACACTGTCCGCCCCGCGGTCCCATTCCGCCCGGTGCTGCGCGGCGTCCGCCTCGATGCGCGCGCGCCGCACCTTCATCGTCGGCGTGAGGCGGCCGTTCTCGATGCTCCAGGGCTCTTCGACGACGACGATTCGTCCAAGCCGCGCATGCGCCGGCAGCGCCGCGTTCACGCGATGCAGCAGCTCCGACAGTTCGCGATTCACCTCCGCGCGAACGGCGGGGTCCTTCTGGCGGGCGCGCAGGTCTTCGGCCAGCATGACCATCGCATAGGGCTGCGCCTGTCCCGAGCCGGTCACGACCGAGAGTTCCACCATCGGGTCGGCGTTCAGTTCGTTTTCGATGGGTGCGGGCGAGATGTATTCGCCCTTGCTCGTCTTGAAGAGTTCCTTCACGCGCCCCGTCACCTTGAGCAGTCCCCGGCCGTCGTGTTCGCCCAGGTCGCCGGTGCGGAAGAAACCGTCCTCGGTGAAAGACTGCGCCGTGAGTTCGGGCTGCTTCCAGTAGCCGCTGCACTGCCCCGGCGAGCGCACGAGTATCTCGCCGTCGTCGGCGAGCTTCACCTCCACGCCGGGGAGCGGCACGCCCACGTAGCCCGGCGCGTGGGCGCCTTCGTTGGAAGCGTGCGAGAACGAGTTGTCCTCGCTCATGCCGTAGCCTTCGAAGAGATTGAGGCCGATGCGGCGGTACCAGGAGATGAGCTCCGGCGGGATGGGCGCGGAGCCGCTCGCGGCAACGTACACGCAGTCGAGGCCCAGGCCCTTCAGCACCTTGCGCGCGACGAGGCGGCCCACGAGCGGCAGCGAGAGCAGGACATCCAGCATGCGCGGCGGCAACTTCGCGTAGACGCCCTGCTGGAACTTGAGCCACAGGCGGGGCACCGAAATGAAATGCGTGGGCCGGGCGCGCTGCAGGTCCTCGATGAATGTGTTGAGCGACTCCGCGAAGTAGATGCGCGTGCGGCCGTCCATCAGGGAGCACGCCTCGATCCAGGTCCGCTCGAAGCTGTGCGCGAGCGGCAGGTACGAGAGCGCTCGCGCGGGTTCGTGGCGCGGGATGCGATTGCGCAGGTCGGCCTGCACGCCTTCGGCCACGCGCGAGATCGCGCGAAAGCTCGTCATCACGCCCTTGGGCGTGCCGGTGGAGCCCGAGGTGTAGAGGAGCATCGCGAGGTCATCGGGCTTGCGGCCGGGCCGGCCCTGAAGGGGCTGCGTGCGCGCGACGATTTCGTTCCACGGCTCCCCACTGCCCGCCGGCGCGAGCGGCAGTGCGATCCGCGGCAACCCTGCGGGCACGCCGGGCGCCTGCCTTTCCCAGAAGTCGAGTTTGCCCACGAAGAGCAGGCTCGCGCCGCTGTGATCGAGCACGTAGTGCACGGTCTCGGCCGTCTCGGTCGGAAAGATCGCCACCGTCGTATAGCCGCCGATCCAGATCGCGAGCTCCGCGATCACGAAGTGCGCGCAATTCTTCGACAGCAGCCCGATGCGCGCTCCCGGCTCGAGGCCGAGCCCGCGCAGGTGCGCGGCCATGCGCAGCGCCTCGTCCAGCACCTGCGCCCATGTGTAGTCGGCGACGCGGCCGTGGCCGAGCGGCTGCGTGAGGAAAATCTCGTTCGCGAAGCGTTCGGCATTCGCGTAGACGTGATCGAGCAGGAGCTTTTCCTGTGTCATGGCCCCCGCAGTTTAGGTTCTGCCCGGCCGTGGGTCCACACGGCCCGAGCGACTCTTGCGGCTTTGTTTGCCCTGGATCAGCTACTTGCCTGGAGCGCCTCGGGTCGATTTCCTACCCGCGGCGCGGCCGCGCCTGCCTAAAGTGAACCGGGCCATGTCCACCGCCTTGCCCCTTCCCGCCGCGGACGCGGCACCCTCGCCCCGCCGCCAGGTCCTCACCGCCTTCAGCGGCATCCTGCTCGCGATGTTCCTCGCCGCGCTCGACCAGACCGTGGTCGGCACGGCGCTGCCCACGATCGTGGGCGAGCTGGGCGGCCTCGACAAGCTCTCGTGGGTCGTCACCTCGTACCTGCTCGCGCAGACCGTGATCACGCCGATCTACGGCAAGCTGGGCGACCTGTACGGCCGCAAGAGGATGCTGCAGTCGGCGGTCGTCCTGTTCCTCGCGGGCTCGGTGCTGTGCGGCCTGTCGCGCAACATGTTCGAGTTGATCGCGTTCCGCGCGATCCAGGGCTGCGGCGGTGGCGGCCTGATGGTGACGGCGATGGCGGCCATCGCGGACCTCGTGCCGCCCCGCGAACGGGGCCGCTACCAGGGCCTGTTCGGCGCGGTGTTCGGCCTGTCGAGCGCGGCCGGCCCGCTCATCGGCGGCTGGCTCACGACGCACTGGTCCTGGCGCTGGATCTTCTACATCAACCTGCCGCTGGGCATCGTCGCGCTCGCGCTCGTCGGCGCGACGCTGCCTTCCGTGTCGCGGCGGGTGCGCCATCGCATCGACATTCCGGGCGCCGTGCTGCTGACCGTCGCGCTCACGTCGATCGTGCTCGCCACCGACATGGCGGGCGGCGCGTCCGGCTTCGAAGACTCGCGCGTGCTGGGGCTTGCCGCGCTCGCGCTGATGGCGATCGTTGCTCTTGCCTTCATCGAGCGCCGCGCGGCCGAGCCCGTCTTGCCGATGCACCTCTTTCGCAACCGCGCGTTCGTCGTCACCTGCGCGATCGGCCTGATCGCGGGCTTCGCGATGTTCGGCTCGGTCACTTACCTGCCGGTGTTCCTCCAGGCGGCCCGCGGCCAGAGTCCGACGGCCGCGGGCCTGCAGATGCTGCCGATGATCGGCGGCATGCTGCTGTCGTCGATCGCGTCGGGACAGGTCATCAGCCGGACCGGCCGCTACAAGGTCTTTCCCATCGCGGGCACGGCGCTCATGACGGTCGCGCTCTTTGTCCTGTCGCGCACCCTGTCGTCGCCGCTCCCCGTGATCCTCACGGCGGCGTTCGTGCTCGGCGCGGGCATGGGCCTCGTCATGCAGGTGCTCGTGCTGGCCGTGCAGAACTCGGTGGCTTACCGCGACCTGGGCGTCGCGACCTCGGGGAACTCGCTCTTCCGCTCCGTCGGCGGCGCGGTCGGCACGGCACTCCTGGGCGTGATCTTCGTCGCGGGCTTCGGCCACGATGCGACGTCGTTGCACGGCGCGGCGCTGGCGGGCGGCAGCCAGGGCATCAACCTGCATACGATCGCGAGCCTGCCCGCACCGGAGCGCGCGCAGTTCACGCAGCTGATCACGGACTCGATGGAGACGGTGTTTCTCACCGCGGCGGCGGCCGCGCTCGCGGGATTCGCGTTGAGCTGGGCCCTGCCCGAGCGGCCGCTGCGCGAGACGCTCGCCGCGGCCAGCGCCGACTGGGGCAAGGACGCGGGCGAAGCCGTCGCGATGCCCGAATCGCCGGAGCCGGACGAGGAACTCGTGCGCGGGCTCGCGGCGGTGATGGATCGCGACCTGAAGCGCGAGCACATCGCGCGCATCGTCGCGCGCGCGGGCTTCGACATCCGGCCGGCGGCCGCCTGGCTGCTCGCGCGCCTGTGCGAGGACCCGCAGGCGAGCGCGCGGACGCTGCAGGCGGCGTCGCCCTTCGAGCCGCGGGAGCTCGCGCTCGCCGCATCGGAACTCGTCACGGCCGGATGGCTTCAGCCGCGCCCCGAGGGCCCGGCGGGATGGAAGGTGAGCGAAAGCGGCTGCGAAGCGGCGGGCCGGCTCGTCGCGGCGCGGCGCGCGCATCTGGCGGACTTGTTCGCCGAGTGGTCCGGGCAGGAACGGGAGGAGCTGCGTTCGCTGCTCGCGCGTCTGCGGCTGGAGCTCGTGCCCGAGCCGCGGACGTGAATCGCCGGCGGCTCCTTTCAGTTCGTCCCGGTCACCTCGGCAACTCGAACAGCAGGAACGGCGGCTTGTCCGGCCGCGCACGCTGCAGCAGGGGCTTCGCCACGTTGTACACCGGCACGCCCGTCACCGTCTTCGCCTGCATCGTGCCGCGGTGCGCATGCCCATGGAAGATCGCATCCACCGGATACCGCAGCAACGGCTCCTCGAGCCGGCTGCTGCCGAGGAATGGATAGATGTCCACCGGCTCGCCCTCCACGGTGCCCACGATCGGCGAGTAGTGCAGCATCGCGATGCGCCGCAGCGTGCGCAGCTTCGCGAGCGCCGATTCGAGCTTGAGGGCCTCGTTCAGCGCCTCCTGCACGAAGACCTTGATCGCGGGCTCGCCCCACGCACCGAGCGAGCCGCGGCCGAAGCCGCCCGCGAAGCCCTTCGTGCCGGCGATGCCCACGCCTTCGATTTCCACGGCTTCGCCATCGAGCACGCGCACGCCGGCGTGTTTGAGCGTCTGCGTGACGACTTCCGGCGACGCCGATTCGTAGTCGTGGTTGCCGAGCACCGCAACCACCGGGATGGCCAGGCCGCCCAGCTCGTCCGCGAGGATCTTCGCTTCTTCGGCCGTGCCGTAGTCCGTCAGGTCGCCGCACAGGAGCAGCGCATCCGCCTCTTGCGCCGCCTGGGCGAAGAGGGGCCGCAAGCTCCCCGCCGAATCCTTCTTCACGTGCAGGTCGCCCACGACGGCGAAGCGCACGGTGCTGGCCGATTTGCCCATGGGCATCCACTGTGCCGCGCCTGCCACAGCCGGTCTGTAGGCCGGCGCTGACTTCGCTTGAGGTTGATCCTCCTCCCCGATTTGCCGCTTGCCGCCGTGTAGCGCGGACCTCGACCCTGCTTAGCCTTCGCTCCATGTCCGGCAAGCACCTCGTCCCCTCGCTCGAAGAGGAAGTCTCGCCGCCCACCGCGGCGTTCTATCGCAACGCGCTCAGGACGCTGGCCGATGCCGGCATCCCGTTTCTGGTCGGCGGCGCGTTCGCTCACGCCTGCTTCACGGGCATCCGCCGCGCGACGAAGGACCTCGATCTCTTCATCCGCCGGGAAGATTTCGAACGCGTTGCCGACCGCATGCAGGCGCACGGCTGGCGCACCGAGATGGCGTATCCGCACTGGCTCGCCAAGGTGTACGACGGCGAGGATTTCATCGACCTCATCTTCAATTCCGGCAACGGCCTCACGCCGGTCGACGACAGCTGGTTTCGCCGCAACCCGGTGGCGCAAATCCTCGGCGTGCCGGTGCGCATCGCGAACGTGGAGGACAGCCTCGCGTCGAAGGCGTTCATCATGGAGCGAGAACGCTTCGACGGCGCCGACGTCGCGCACCTGCTGCAGTCGACCGCGGAGCAGCTCGACTGGCCCGGCCTCGTCACGCGATTCGGCACGCACTGGCGCGTGCTCTTCGCGCACCTCGTGCTCTTCGGCTTCATCTATCCCGGCGAGCGGCACCGCATCCCGCGCTGGGTGATGGAGGAATTTCTCGCGCGCGCCGCGCAGGAAACGCGTGAAGCGCCGAAGGACGCGCACGTGTGCGCGGGCACGCTGCTCTCGCGCGAGCAGTATCTGCACGACGTCGAAGCGCTCGGGTACGTCGACGGCCGGCTCACGTCCGCGAGCACGATGACCGAAGGGGACGTCGTCGTGTGGACCGAAGCCATTCCGTCACGGCAGGCGAACGGCGGCGCCGCCTCCGGCGCGGTCTGACGAAGCGCGCGCGAGGGCCTCTCGCGCCGATCAGCTCCCCCACGCGCGCAGCACGGCCTCGATCACGGCGTTGTCCTCCGGCGGACGCCCGCCGGAGACACCCACCGCGCCCACGCACTGGTCTTTCACGACGAGCGGCTGGCTGCCGTCGAGCAGGCTTCCCAGGCCCGCGACCGACAGCATCGCGACGCGGCCGCCGTTCACGAGATCCTCGAATGCCTTGCCCGGGCGGCGGATGAGCGCGGCGGTGCGAGCCTTGTCGGCGGCGATGGCGGCCGTGGAAGGCGGCGCGCCATCGAGGCGGATTGCGCCGCACACGTGGCCGCCGTCGTCCACGACGGCGATGCTCACGCGCGCCCGGCACAATGGGGCCACCAGAACAAACGAGGGGTCCGGCGTGGCGCGATCGTGGCGTGCAGGATGGCTCGCGCTCGCATGGATGGCGCTTGCATGTGTGGCGCTCTCATGTCCCCGCGCGGCGCATGCGCAGCAGCCGCCGGAGGCCGGCGGCGAGGGCGTGCAGCTCGACTCGGTGGAGGTCACCGGCAGGCGCGCCGTGCAGGACCGGTTCTTCGCACCGGGCTCGATGGTGGTGCTGGACCGCGCCGACATCGAACGGCTGGGAGCGTTCTCGGTCGCGGACGTGCTGAAGCAGTTGCCCGGCGTGGTGGTCAACACGGCGGCCGACGGCAGCGTCGAAATCCGCATGCGCGGCATGGAGCGAAGCGCGACGCAGTTGCTGGTGGATGGGCAGCGGCAGGCGACGGGCCGCGGCCAGCTTGCGCTGGACCAGCTACCGCCCGAGATGGTGGAACGCATCGAGGTCGTGCGCTCGCCGTCGGCGGAATTCTCCGGCGCCACGGGCGGCACCATCAACATCGTGCTGCGCCAGGCGACCGTGCGGCGCGAAACCTCGATCCGCATCACGGACAACACCGTGTGGGGACGGCACCGCGGACAAGTCTTCTTCTCCCGAACCGGACCGCTGAGCGAGCGGCCACCGGCAACGGTCGGCCAGCCGGGAGACGATCCATGGGCCTACTTTCTGGCCGCGAGCAGCACGGGCGTCCTCCTCGGCTCGAACAGCCACAGCCGCGTCGACGGTCCCGTCTCGTCGAGCGAGAGCGTGAACGTCGCACGCTATCACCGGCAGGAGTACTCGCTGACCCCGCGACTCACGGGCAAGCTTGCGCGCGACGACCAGCTCACCTTGCGCGGCTTCTTCAGCCGCGCGACCTTCGGCGGCTTCCTGGACAGCACGACCACCTTCGATGACGATCTGTCCACCACGTCGGTCGTCCGCAACCGGCAAGAGCAGGTGCGCCGCTTCGCGACGCTCGCCGCCGACTGGACGCACCGTTTCGAAAACAGCAAGCTGGAGACGACCGTCTCGGCGAACCGGCTGCGTGAAGACGTCGATCGCGCGGGCAACGTGATCGCGGGGCCGGGGACGGGAGGCGCGACGTTCTTCACCGATCGCCGGCGCGAGGACGTCGCCGATTTCAAGTCGAAGCTTTCCGGCACGACCTCCGCGCTGCTGCGCATGGGCGGCGTGGAAGTCGAGCATCGCACCCTGGGCATCGACACCGACAGCAGCGCCACCGGACCGTTCAGCGCAGAGGCGACGCTGGAGCGCCGCATCCTGTGGGTGCAGGACGAATGGGCGTGGGGCGAGCGCGGCACGATCACCGCCGGGCTGCGCGGCGAGTCCATCGGCATCACGACGCGCGGGCCCACGCTCGGCACGGTGCGCCGTCACATTCCGGTCGTGCAGCCGTCCATCCACCTGCGCGAGCCGTGGGGCACGCAATGGCAGTGGCGCGCGAACCTCGCGCGGACCACGCGCAATCCGCGCGTGTGGGACCTCGTGGATCGCACCACGCCGAGCACCGGGCAGAACTCGCTCGTGAATCCGGACACGATGGGCAACCCCGCGCTGCGACCCGAAACGTCGCTGGCGCTCGACACGGGCGTCGAGCGGCGGCTCGGCGCGGACGGACAGGCCGGCGGCAATCTCTTCGTGCGTCGCGTGCACGACGCCATCGGACCGCTTGTGACGCTCGCGGGCAACCGCTGGGTCGAACAGCGCAGCAACGTGGGCGATGCGACGGTGTGGGGCCTCGAATTCGATGCGCGCACGAACCTCGGCCTGTTCGGCCTGCCGCGCGCGTGGACGATCAATGCCAACTTCAGCCTGCTGCAGTCGCGCATGACGAGCGGGCCCAACACGGGGCAACGCATCCCGGGGCAGCCGCGCTACACGGCGAGCCTGAATGTCGCGAAGCCGATCCGCCGCACGGGCGGGCTCTTCGGCGGGTTCACGCTCAACGTGAACGGCGCGGCGGACCTCATGACGGGGCCGGGCCGCACCGGGCGCGACGAGGCGCGGGCGACGCTCGACGTGCACGTCGGCGGCGTGGTGAGCGGGCTCGGCTACTGGCGCATCGGGCTGCAGAACATCACGAACACGCCCTACCGGCGAATGCGGCGGTACGAGGATGCGGTCGCGGGGACGACGACGAGCCAGGGGGAGCTTTATCTCACGCCTCGGGTGTATCTGACGGTGGGAACGCAGTTCTGAGTGCAAGCATGGCAAACTTGGCGGACGCTCGGCCTGGATCGGGACGTGCGTAACCCGCCCAAGAGGAGATGCCGATGCTCACGATGGAAAAGACGGCCGACTACGTCAAGCGCTGGGTCGCCGCGTTCGAATCCAAGGACCTGGACCGCGTGCTGGCTTTCTACACGGACGACGTGACCTTTCACTCCCCGCTGATCGCGCGGCTGAGTCACGACCCCAGCGGCACCGTGCAGGGCAAGGCCGCGCTGCGGGCCTACGTGAAGAAGGGCTTCGAGGTGTTCGATCACATCAAGTTCACCGTGCTCGACGTGCTGCGAGGCGTGGACAGCATTGCCATTCACTACAAGGGCATCACCGGCACGCACGTGGTCGAGGTGCTGTTCTTCGACGCGGACGGCATGGTCCGCGAGTCCTACGTGCACTACGCATCGCCCGAATAGCGAGCCTCGCGAGCCGGCCCAGGGACCGCGTCGCGTCATCCGGTCGCGATGTCCGCCGAGGTCGCCGAGTAAGAGAGCTCGAAGCGGCCGCTCTCCGCGCCCGGCGCCGCGCCCAGCGCCCGCATCGCGGGTTCGCTGAATTCGCGCTCCGCAAGCGTGTCCAGCGCGCTTCGGTCGTATCCCGTGACGAGCAACACCCAGTCTGCGTGCCGGTCGCCTCCGCGAATCTTCTGCTCCGTCGTGAGCGGGATCGACGCGGCCCTGTGCCGCAGCAGGTGGGCTCCGCCCAGCCCCGCGCGCATCGGCAGTTCACTCAGCACCGGCTCGAGCCTCTTCGACAGGGCTTGCGCTTGGCCGCGGGCGGGTGAAAGCCTCACGGTGAGTGCATGACGGGCCGTCACCGCGCCGCTGGAGAAGATCACTTTGCACTGGCTGCGAATCATGTTGCGATGATGCGGCATCATCCGCGTAGACCAGGGGCTGGGCGCGTTCAGGCGCTCGAGATAGGCTTGCGACGTGAGAACGCCGGAGTGCGCGAGTTCGTACAGCTGGAAGACGGCTTCGCCCCCGTTCGCATCGAGCCATCGGCTCGCCCTGCGAAACCCTGGAATCGCCAGGCGCTCGGGGTAATGCTCGTGCGTGTGCCAGTGTTCGAATTCGGCGAGATGGTCCGGCGCCATGTCCCACCACATCGCGAGAGCCGCCCGCCCCTGCATGGCCATCGGCTCAACCCTGCGCGCGCGGCTCGACGGCCAATGCCGCCAGCGCCCGCAGCCCCATCAGGTACGAGAGTGGGCCGAGGCCCTGGATCGTGCCCTTCGCCGCGGGCGAGATGATCGAGTGCGCGCGCCAGTGCTCGCGCGCGGCGATGTTGGTCATGTGCACTTCGATCACTGGAAACGGCATGGCCTTGATGGCATCGTGCAGCGGCACGCTATGCTGCGTGAGCCCGGCGGGATTGACAAGCGCGCCCTGCGCCTCGTCGATGTAGCGATGCAGGAAGTCGATCAACGCACCTTCGTGATTCGACTGGATCGTCTCGAGCTGCACGCCGAGCTCCGTGGCGAGCGCGGCGAGCATCGCATCGATCTCTGCGAGCGTGGTGCGGCCGTAGATGTGCGGCTCGCGGCGCCCGAAGAGGTTCAGGTTCGGGCCGTGCAATACGAGGAGTTTCACCGGGCGCTCCGTTCGGGTTTCGCACAAGACTCCTGTGCATCTCGACAGACTCGCGGCATGATAGACGTGTCGGCAGAAGGCCGTTCCGGATCGGGAACCGATTTCAGGACATGAATTCGTCAGCCGCCCAGCTGCGCCGCGCGCTCGCCGCCCGCGTCGCGGACGCGCACGTCGCGCTCGGCGACCCCGCACTCCTCGCGCTCGTATCGGGCTCCACCGTCGACGGCACCGCCGACGAGCGATCCGATATCGACATGAGCATCGTGTTGTCGCGGCTACCCGATACCGAGGCACCTCTCCTCGCTGCGTGCGCCGCGGCGGGCGGCAGCGCGTGGTTCTGGCGCGTCGGGTCGCTCGCCGAGGGTGAGCTCATGGCGGCGTTGCGCATCGAAGGCATCGAAGTGCAGATCGCCTATGCGACACACGATGGACTCGCGCGCGACATCGACGAGCTGCTCGTGCGCCACAACGCCGATACCCCGCTGCACAAGCTGGCCGAAGGCCTGCTCAAGGCCGAAGCGCTGGCCGGCGCGCCGCTGCTGGCCGCGGCGAAGGCGCGGCTCGCGGCGTTCCCGCCCGCGCTGGGCCGCGCGATGGTCCAGCATTTCCTCTCCACGCCCATTCCGTGGCGCGCCATCGCGCAGATCGTTCACCGCGACACGCCTTTGTGGTGCCGCGAGCTTCAGGTGGACGCGGTGTACCGGCTGCTCGGCGTGCTGGCGGGACTCAACGGACGCTACTACACGCGTTTTCAGGTCAAGCGGCTGGAGAAGCTCGCGAGCGGATTCACGCTGGCGCCGCCGCGGCTCGCGCAGCGCATGGCCGCGATTCTCGATGGGCCCGTGTATGCCGGATTCGATCTCCTGCACGCGCTCGAAGGCGAAGTGCTCGAGCTGGTGTCTCGGCATCTTCCTGACGTGTCTGTGTCTGCCGTACAGGAGCGCCGCGCCGCTTGGCCCGGGTGATCTCACGGCGCGGGTGGGAACATGGCGGCAGGAACCTCGCGCCATGTGCGCGAGGCTCGTCGCGTTCCGTCAGTTTCTGGCGGGAGTTGACTCTCCGCGACCTCGCGGCAACGCCGCGTGCGGCCGGGCCGCGGCGCGCGCTACGGCGTCCGTCGGGCCGCGCTCATCGCGCAGCCCTACCGGATTCCTGTCGCCGAACGGTCTCGCGGCCCTGCGCCGCAACTTGCTGCGCGTTTGGCGCGCACGCCAAACACTCCGCGCGAACAAGCGGCGCGAGCATGTCCACGTACGCCCGGCGCGATACGCGCTACGCGCTCTCGTCGCCGTGCTGGCCGCAAGACCGTTCACCGACAGCGCCTGTGCTTGATTGCGCGCCGCAGCCCGGCCGCACGCGGCGTTGCAGATGCACCGAGGCATGCCACCGGTGGTGTGCCCGTATGTCACAGCAAAGCTGCGTGCGGGCGGGCTGCGGCGCGCAATAAAGCACAGGCGCCTGCGGCGGGTGTGCCCCGCGCCCCAGCGCGGCGACGAGAGCGCCGCAGGCGCGTATCGCGCGGCGCGTACGTGTTCTGGCTCGCGGCGCTTGTTCGAACGGAGAGTTTGGCGTGCGCGCCAAACTCG
>NZ_DASZSE010000036.1:0-20378 GCF_035548915.1 Ramlibacter sp.
GCCTTGCTGCAGCAATTGCTGCTTCCACCGCTCCATTCGCTCGCCGATCATCTCCGGAATCTCCGTCAAGTCCTGCACCTGCGCCGGCTCTTCGCCCTCCGGCAGGTGCCGCAGCACCACGCGCTTGATCCACACCGCGAAGGCGCGCCTGAGTGCCGTATTGTGCGGCGCTTTGAGCTGCCGCGCCAAGCGCGCCGTGACCTCCTGCAGCCGCCCCAGTTGCTCCGGCTCGGCCAGCCGCTCGATCTGCACCAGCTGCGCCACCGCATTGTCGGGTTGCTGCACGGTCGCCTCCGGCAGCCTACCCTCGTCCAGCACGAAGTAGCGCAGCCGCGGCCGATATGCCGCAAGGCTCGCGGGCACCGGCTCGATCAGCGCTTCCAGCTCGCGCTCCGCGCTCCAGGCCCGCTCGCCGTTGTACAGCACCAGCGGGAACACCGCCGGCAATCGGGCCGCCTGCTGCCCGGCTCGCGTCACTTGCCCGCTCTTGATCAGGTCCTGGTACAGCAAGCCGATGTAGGTCACCAGCCGCACCGCCATGTGCGCATCCACGCTGCTTTGGAACTCCAGAAGGAGATACACGTACAGCCACTCGCCAGGCTCCGCTGCGCTCGCACTTCGCATGCGCAGCCGCCAGACGATGTCGTCCTCGCGCTCGCGCAGGTCGTCGCTCACGTAGCTGCCGCAGACTTTCTCGAGCGTGTCGAAGTCCAGCAGCGCCACCCAGTCCTCCTGCACGAAGCCGTGCAGCAGATCGCGAACCATCCGCGAATGCGAGAAGAGCAGCTTGTAGGCGCCGTCATGGGAACTCATGGAGGCGCGAGGCTACCAGAAGATCTCCCGCGGGCAGCCGGTGCGCTGCCGTCTGCTCTAGATCGCGAACCCGTCGTCCGCCGCGATCACCGCTCCGTTCACGAAGTGACTCTGCGCCGACGAAAGCAGCACCACCAGCGCATCCAGATCCTCGGGCTTGCCCACACGACGGCGCGGCAGCATGTTCATGAGCTTCTGGCCCTGCTCCGTCGACCAGTGGTGATGGTTGATCTCCGTGTCGATGTACCCCGGGCAGAGCGCATTCACGTTGATGCCGAAGCGCCCCCACTCGAGCGCGAGCGCCTTCGTCATCTGCACCACCGCCGCCTTGCTCATCGCATACACGCCGATCTGCGGCAGCGCGCGCAGTCCCGCCATCGACGCGACATTGATGATGCGCCCGCCCGTGTAGGTGCCCGGCGCCGAGCCCTGGGCGCGAGCCAGCATCCGCTTGCCGACTTCCTGCGCGACGAAAAACGCGCCCTTCGCGTTCGTGTCGAAGATGTAGTCGAAGTCTTCCTCGCTCACATCCTGCACGCGCTGCGTGGTGCTCACGCCCGCGTTGTTCACGAGGATGTCGATGGAGCCGACCTCGGTTTCGGCATGCGCGACCGCCGACTTGATGCTGTCCACGTCGGTCACGTCGAGCGCGATCACGTGCGCATCGCCGCCTTCGCCTTCGATCTGCGCGCGCAGGCCCTTCAGCTTTTCCACGCGGCGCGCGGTGAGCACGACCGCGGCGCCGGCGCGCGCCAAAGTCCGCGCGAATTGCGCTCCGAGTCCGCTGGACGCGCCGGTGATGAAGGCGACGCGCCCGGACAGATCGATGGTGTAGCTCACAAAGTGCTCCTCGTTTCGAATCGCGAGGGGACCGCCGAATAGAATGCGGGATTACCCTCGCAGCCATTATCGAGCCTTCCGCCATGACGAACGAAGAAATCCTCGCCCAGTACGGCCCGCGCGAATCGATGGAGTACGACGTCGTCGTGGTCGGCGGCGGTCCCGCGGGCCTGTCCGCGGCCATCCGCCTGAAGCAGCAGGCGGCGGAACACGGCGGGGAGATCTCGGTGGTCGTGCTCGAAAAGGGCTCCGAGCCCGGCGCGCACATCCTGTCGGGCGCGATCATGGACCCGCGCGCGCTCGACGAACTCTTCCCCGACTGGAAGGCGCGCGGCGCGCCGCTCAACCAGCCGGTGACGCAAGACTGCTTCATCTTCACGACAGAAGGCGGTGCTTCGCGCACGCCCAACTTCCTCTTGCCGCAGTGCTTCCACAACGAGGGCTGCTACATCCTGAGCCTCGCCAACTTCACGCGCTGGCTCGCGCAGCAGGCCGAAGCGCTGGGGGTCGAGATCTTCGCGGGGTTTCCCGCGGCCGAGGTGCTCTACGACGACAACGGTTCGGTCAAGGGCGTGGCGACCGGCAACATGGGACTCGGCAAGAATGGCGAGCCGACCGAGAACTTCCAGCTCGGCATGGAGCTGCACGCGAAGTACACGATCTTCGCCGAAGGCTGCCGCGGCCATCTCGGCAGGCAGCTCATCGCGCGGTACAAGCTCGACGAAGGCAAGGACCCGCAGACGTATGCGATCGGCCTGAAGGAAGTGTGGGAGATCGATCCGTCGCGCCACCAGCCGGGGCTCGTGCTGCACAGCGCGGGCTGGCCGCTGGACGACCGCACCTACGGCGGCTCCTTCATGTACCACATGGAGAACAACCAGGTGGCCGTGGGCTTCGTCGTCGGCCTCGACTACGCGAACCCGTATCTGTCGCCGTTCGAGGAATTCCAGCGCTACAAGACGCATCCGAACATCCGCTGGTATTTCGAGGGCCCCCAGGGCGCGAAGCGCCTCGCGTACGGCGCGCGTGCGCTGGTGGCGGGCGGCATTCTCTCGCTGCCCAAGGTCGTGTTTCCGGGCGGCGCGCTGGTGGGCGACGACGCGGGATTCCTCAATTCGTCACGCATCAAGGGCAGCCACGCCGCGATCAAGACCGGCATGCTCGCGGCGGATGCGGCGTACAAGGCGATCCAGGAGGGCCGTTCGCACGACGAGCTCACGCACTACCCCGAATGCTTCGAGAAGTCGTGGCTTCACGACGAGCTGAACAAGTCGCGCAACTTCAAGCAGTGGTTCAAGAAGGGCCGCGCCGTCGCGACCTTCATGACCGGCATCGAGCAGTTCCTGCTGCGCGGGCGCATGCCGTGGACGATCCACCGCGAAAAGCCCGATTACGCGTACCTGAAGCCGGCTGCGGAATGCCAGCCGATCGAGTACCCGAAGCCCGACGGCAAGCTCACGTTCGACCGGCTGTCGTCGGTCTTCGTGTCCAACACGAATCATGAGGAGAACCAGCCCGCGCACCTCACGCTGAAGGACGCCTCGGTGCCGGTGGACGTGAACCTCGCGAAGTTCGCGGGGCCGGAAGCCCGTTATTGCCCGGCCGGCGTCTACGAATTCGTGAAGACGGATGCGGGCACGGACCGCCTGCAGATCAACGCGCAGAACTGCGTGCACTGCAAGACGTGCGACATCAAGGACCCGACGCAGAACATCGTGTGGGTGACGCCCGAAGGCGGCGGCGGGCCGAACTACGCGAACATGTGATTTCGTAAGAGGGCCGAAATCGGCACGGCCAGGAGCTCTTGACCGAACCGGAGGATCGATTCGCCGTCGTAGAGCACGATGCCTCGCAGAAAGCTTGGGCCTGCGAGGTCCCTGAGCTTGCGCAGGCCTCTGAAATCCGATTCGCGCACCGTGCTGCCGCCCTTCACTTCCACGCCGACGACGGCATGCGCTCCCTGCTCGATGACGATGTCGACCTCGTGTCCATCGCGGTCGCGGAAATGATGAAACGCGAGATCGCCGAAGTGGCCTGCGTCGGCCTGGCGGCGCAGTTCCTGATAGACGAACGTTTCGAGCATTGCCCCGAGCAGCTTGCCGTCCGCCGGGAGCGACCGGTCATCGATGCGCAGGAGCGCACAGGCCAATCCCGTGTCGCCGATATGCAGCTTCGGCGTCTTCACGAGCCGCTCGAGCCTGCGCAGGTTCCAGGGAGGAAGCGCCTCGACAAGAAACAGTCTTTGCAGCAGCAGCATGTACTGCCGGATTGTCGGCGTACTCAGCTGGAACGGCCCGGCCAGCTCATTGATGTTCCAGAGCTGGGCTGTTCTCGCGGCGGCCAACTCCATGAGACGCGGCAGCACTTCGAGTGCGGCAATCCTGGCCAGGTCGCGAACGTCGCGCTGCAGGAGTGACTGGACGTACGCGCGGTACCAGTCGCCGCGGCGCTGTCCTGTGCGCTGAAGCGCCGCAGGGTAGCCACCTGCCATGACGCGGCGCGCAAGGTCGGGCCCGAGGCGCTCGTGACGCGAGCCGGCAAAGTGTCCCGAAAGGAGCAGCTCGAGAAAGCCGCCTCGGCCGCGTTCGATCTCGCATTGGGCGAGGGGATGCAGCCGCACCGCCTCCATGCGCCCTGCGAGCGAGTCCGCGAGGTTCGGCAAGAGCAGGACATTGGAGGACCCCGTGAGCAGGAAGCGGCCCGGCACGCGGTCCCGGTCGACAGCCGCCTTCAAGGAAGTGAAGATCTGCGGAACCCGCTGAACTTCATCGAGCACCATCCGGGCGGGCAAGTCCGCCACGAATCCGACCGGGTCCGCCCGGGCCGCCGCGGCCAGGTTGTCATCGTCGAACGTCAGGTACCCATACCCCATGGGTTGGCAGATCGATTGCGCGAGCGAGGTCTTTCCGCTTTGCCGCGGTCCGTGCAGGAGAACGACCGGCGTGTCGCCCAGCGCGCTGCGCAGCGCGTCGGCCGCAAGCCGCGGAAACGGGCCGGCGGTGGGGGCGGTGGTCATCGGCTGATTGTAAATTCCTTTCCCGCTATTTGAAAGTCCGGGTCCCGCTGATTGAAACCTCACTGGCCGCCAATTGAAAGGTACCTGCGCCATGTCTGCTGTTCGGCAGGCCGGAAGCTTTCAAAGGAATTTATAAATTTCTTGAACGCGAAGCTTCGGAACGTCTGGGCGTTCCACGGCAGCCGGGACGCTCGATGCGCACCGGCGGCACCCATCGAGATGTCGGCTGAAAGGCGAGCCTCCACAGGAGGCGGTAAGAAATTCCCGATAGGCACGACAATGCCATGGAAGGAGGGTTCCAATGCAAATCATCTACCGCCACCGGCTGCCCGTGCGCATCATGCACTGGATCAACGTGGTGTGCCTCACGATCCTGCTCATGAGCGGGCTGCAGATCTTCAATGCGCACCCCACGCTCTACTGGAGCCAGGACTCGCGCGCGAGCGCCCGCGTGCTCGAGATCACGCAAAAGCAGGTGAACGGGCACTGGCGCGGCGTGACGCGCGTGGGCGGCCTGGAGTTCGACACCGACGGCCTCCTCGGCAATTCGACGAATGCCCAAGGCGCCGAGGAGCCGAGAGCATTCCCCTCCTGGGCCACGATCCCCGGCCCGCAATGGCTCGCGATGGGGCGCGTGTGGCACTTCTTCTTCGCCTGGGTCTTCGTCCTCAACGGCATCGCCTACCTGCTCTGGACGATTTTCAGCGGACACCTGCACCGCGATCTCGTGCCCACGACGAGCGAATGGCGCGGCATCGGCCGCTCGATCAGGGACCATCTGCTCCTGCGCCACGCACACGGCGAGGAAGCGCGCCGCTACAACGTGCTGCAAAACGTCGCCTACCTCTCGATCATCTTCGTCGTGCTGCCGCTCATCGTGCTGGGCGGCTGGGCGATGTCGCCGATGATGGATTCGTTCGCGCCCGGCTGGGTCGATCTGTTCGGCGGGCGGCAGGCCCTGCGCACCCTGCACTTCGCCGGCGCGACGATGCTCGTTGCGTTCGTGCTGGTGCACCTGTTCGAAGTGGTCGTGACCGGCCTCGTGAACAACGTGCGTTCGATGATCACCGGCTACTGGAGGCTGCCAGAATGAAGACACGCAAACCATTCTTCGAGCTACGTCGGCAACGGCGCGGTGTATTGCGCGCGGGGCTGGCGGCCGCTGCTTCGATGGGCCTCGCCGGCTGCGATGCGATCAGCGGCAACGAAACCGCGACCAAGGTCCTCATGAGCGCCGAGAAATTGAGCGAAGGCGTGCACCGCGCCCTCGGCCGCCGCGCCATGGCGCAGGAATTCTCGCCCGCGGACATCGCGCCGAAGTTCCGCGCCAACGGCACGACGATGCCGATGGGCGAGGAATATGCCGCGATGGTCGCCAACGGCTTTGCAGACTGGCGGCTCACGGTGGATGGGCTCGTCGCGAAGCCGCTCGAGCTCTCTCTCGCGCAACTGAAGGCGATGCCCGCGCGCACGCAGATCACGCGCCACGACTGCGTCGAAGGCTGGAGCTGCATCGGCCAGTGGAAGGGGGTGCGCCTGTCGCACGTGCTCGCCCTCGCGCAGCCGAAGCCCGAGGCGAAGTTCGTCGTCTTCCATTGCCTCGACCAGATGGATGCGCAGGACGAAGACTCGACGTACTACGAGAGCGTGGACTTCGACGATGCGCACCACGAGCAGACCATCCTCGCGTGGGAGCTGAACGGCCGGCCGCTGCCCGTGGAAAACGGCGCGCCGCTGCGCGCGCGCATCGAACGTCAGCTCGGCTACAAGCAGCCAAAGTACCTGGAGCGCATCGAGCTCGTCTCGGGCTACGACGACATCCACGGCGGCTCGGGCGGGTACTGGGAAGACCGCGGGTACAACTGGTACGGCGGGATCTAGGCCGGGTCCGCGGCCCGCAACCGCGGGCCGATGCAGTCACGCGGCGCTTGCAGGGTGTGCCCGCGCCGCACGCGAACTTTGGCGTACACGAGACGTTCGTCTGATGTGCAGCGCAGACGGGTCCCGTCACCATGAACGAGCCGGCGCTTGACCGGCCCCGAGGTTGACGGACATGAAGAACTCGCTGCTGAAGCGGCATCCCACGGTGCGCATCGCGCTCGAGCCGCGCATCGTGTTCGATGCGGCCATCGCCGCCGCGGTAGACGACCACCAGCGCTCCGACACCGCACTGCCTGCTCGGGCCACATCCGAGCGGACCGCACCTTCGGCCGCCTTTTCCGCCTCACTTTCCGCCGTACCCCCCGCCGCGCCGCGCGTGGATTCGGCGGTGCCGCAATCCGAGCCTCGATGCGACCCGCAGTCCGACCCGCGTTCCGCGGTCGACACCTCCTCGCCCGCCGCGGCCGCCGAACTGATCTTCGTCGATCCGTCTGCAGCGGGCGTGGTGCCCTTCCTGCAAGGCGTGCATGGCGAAGTGATCATGCTCGATCCGGACCGCGACGGCATCGAGCAGATTCGCGACGCGCTTGCGACTCGTGCGGGCGTGACGGCCATCCACCTCCTCGGCCACGGCGAGGCCGGCGAAGCACGGCTCGGCGCCACGATCCTCAACTCCGGCACGATCGACGGCTATCGTGACGCGCTCGCGGCCATCGGACAATCGATGACGCCGGGCGGCGACATCCTCTTCTACGGTTGCGACATCGCACAGGGGGACGCGGGCCTCACTCTGATCGGCGACATCGCGAAGGCCACCGGGCGCGACGTAGCGGCTTCGGTCAACACGACCGGCTCCAAGGATGCGGGCGGCGACTGGGTGCTCGAGAGCAGGACCGGCGCCATCGAAGCCACGGCGCTCGATGTGCCGGGGTATCAAGGGCAACTCGCGGCCACGGCCAACATCGGCGACGGCGCCATCTTCGTGATCGGCTCGTTTCAAGGGACCGAAGGCTCCATCTACTCGCTCGACGTCGCGACAGGCAAGATGACCTTGCTGATCGATGGTCCGTCCAACACGGATTTCGGTCTGTCGCGAGCCTCCGGCGCAATCAATTCGCTCGCCGTGGACCCCGCGAACAAGCTCGTGTACTTCGCGGACGGCTCCGGCGGGCGCGCCTTGTTCGCCTACGACTACCAGAACAACCAGCTGCTGCTGGTGTCTTCCGACCTCATGACCACGGGGATGACGTTCGGCAGCCAGGGGCTCGCGTCCGGGGGCGCCGTCTTCGCCAATGGCGCCTTGTACCTGAGCGTCGAAGGAAACGACAGCAGCACCGGCACGAGCACGAGCACGATCTACAAGCTCACGTTCAGCAACCAGGGCCGCACCGTCGCAAGCGCCACGGCCTTCGTCACGGGTCTCAATCCCGTTTCCTACGAAAGCCCGCCGCACAGTTTCGACGCGACGCAAGGGCGGTATCTCGACGGGCAATTCTTCGAACGCGATCTCGGCTTCCAGGACAACCCGAGCGGACCGGACTGGCTCGTGAACGTGAGCGCGACGGGCTTCGCCCAGGTCTTCAGTTCCAGCTACACCGACACCCTCACCTACTACAACCTGAGCACCGGCGCCGCTTTGGGCTCCGCGGCCGTCGATCTCCCCTTCACGCCCGCGCTCGCCGAATCCTCGGCGAACAAGAACTACGTCATCGGCTTCGAGCGGGCCGGCGCCACGGACAGCAATCCCACATGGGTCAACGATCTGGTCCTCTACCAGTACGACCCCGCCACGGGCGCCCTCGTCGGATCGGGGCTGCCGATCGGAGGATTCGGCGACTTCGCGATCGTCGACGCGGCCGGCCCTGTCCCGGCCACTGGCTCCATCTCGGGCAAGGTGTTCAAGGACGTGAACGGCAACAAGGCCTTCGACGCCTCGGAGCCGCAGTACGGCGGCGTGACGGTGAGGCTGATCGACGACCTGCTCGGCAATGGGGTGGTCTTGGACTTCAACGGCGACGGCATCCCGGACGGCCCGGAACGGGTTCTCGCCACGGACACCACGGACGCAAGCGGCAACTATTCTTTCAACGGCCTCCTGCCCGGCGACTACATCGTGCAGATCACCGACACGGCCAACAAGCTCGGCACACCCGTCCTGCTCACGAAGACGATTTCCACGGTGCACATCGGCATCGGCGGCACGGCGACGTGGTCGTTTCCGCTCGCCGAACGTCCTCCCGTCAATGCCGGGCCGTTTTCTCCGACCACGCTCACCACGCCCGAGGACACGGCGCTCACCTTCTCCGGCGCCAACCAGATCAGCGTCACCGACCCCGACAATGACCTGAGCTCGACGCAACTCACGGCGACGCACGGGACGGTGACGATCTCCGACCTGAGCGGCGGAGCGGGCATCGCAGGCAACGGCACGGCAACGCTCACGCTCACGGGCACGCAGGCGCAGATCGACAGCGCGCTAGCGTCGCTCAGCTATCTGCCCGCGGCCAACTACTTCGGCTCCGCGAGCCTCACCGTGCTCTCCAAGGACACGACGGGCCTCACCGACACCGACACGGTCAACATGACGGTCACGGCGGTGAACGATGCGCCGACCGCGACGCCCGCCTCCGGCAACGGCACCGAGGACGGCGCGCCTGTCGCGCTGACGCTCACCGGCACGGACATCGACGGGACGATCGCGCACGTGAAGTTCCCGAGCACCTCGGTGGCCAACGGCACGCTCTGGGACGACGCCAAAATGACCCAGCCGGCCAGTTCGGATTACCTCGGCAGCTCGCGCGTCGTCTACTTCAAGGCCGACCCGAATTTCAACGGCTCGACGAGTTTCAGCTTCGTCGTCACCGACAGCAACGGGCTGTCCAGCGCCTCGGCCAACGCCACGGTCAACATCGCCGCCGTGAACGACGCGCCGACGGCGACGCCCACCTCCGGCAACGGCACCGAAGACGGCGCGCCCGTCGCGCTCACGCTCACCGGTACCGACATCGACGGCACGATCGCGCACGTGAAGCTGCCGAGCACGACCGTCGCCAACGGCACGCTCTGGGACGATGCCGCGATGACGCAGCCGGCCAATTCGGACTACCTCGGCAGCTCGCGCGTCGTCTACTTCAAGCCCAATCCGAATTTCAACGGCACCACGAGCTTCGGCTTCATCGTCACCGACAACTTCGGCGCGGCCAGCGCCTCGGCCAACGCCACCGTC
The DNA here is from genome assembly GCF_035548915.1 of Ramlibacter sp. Lineage (GTDB taxonomy): Bacteria > Pseudomonadota > Gammaproteobacteria > Burkholderiales > Burkholderiaceae_C > Ramlibacter. The sequence goes on from NZ_DASZSE010000036.1 coordinate 9,777, forward strand.
AACATCGCGTCGGTGAACGACGCGCCGACCGCGACCGATACCTCCGGCAGCAGCACCGAAGACGGCGCGCCCGTGGCGCTGACGCTCACCGGCACCGACATCGATGGCGTGGTCGCGAACGTGAAGCTGCCGAGCACGACCGTCGCCAACGGCACGCTCTGGGACGATGCCGCCATGACGCAGCCGGCCGCTTCGGACTACTTCGGCAGCTCGCGCGTCGTCTACTTCGAGCCCGGCCCGGATTTCAACGGCTCGACGAGTTTCGGCTTCGTCGTCATCGACAACAACGGCGCGGCCAGTGCCTCGGCCAACGCCACCGTCAACATCGCGTCGGTGAACGATGCGCCGACCGCGACGCCCACTTCCGGCAACGGCACCGAAGACGCAGCGCCCGTGGCGCTGACGCTCACGGGCACCGACGTCGATGGCGTGGTCGCGAACGTGAAGCTTCCGAGCACGACCGTCGCCAACGGCACGCTTTGGGAAGATGCCGCCGCGACGCAGCCGGCCGCTTCGGACTACTTCGGCAGCTCGCGCGTCGTCTACTTCAAGCCCAATCCGGATTTCAATGGCTCGACGAGCTTCGGCTTCGTCGTCATCGACAACAACGGCGCCGCCAGCGCCTCGGCCAACGCCACAGTCAACATCGCGTCGGTGAACGACGCACCGACCGCGACCGATACCTTCGGCAGCGGCACCGAAGACGGCGCGCCCATCCCGCTGACGCTCACGGGCAGCGACATCGACGGCACCATCGCGAGCGTGCAGATCGACACCGCGTCGGTCGCCAACGGCACGCTTTGGGAAGATGCCGCCGCGACGCAGCCGGTGAACGGGAACCTTGCCGGCACGTCGCACACGGTGTACTTCAAGCCGGACGCCGCGTTCAACGGCACGACGAGCTTCGCTTTCTCCGTCACGGACAACAACGGCCTGAGCTCCGCCGCCCCCGGCAAGGCAACGATCGCCGTCGCATTTGTGAACGAAGCTCCGTCGGCCACCGACACCTCCGGCAGCGGCACGGAAGACGGCCCGCCCATCGCGGTCACGCTGACAGGCAGCGACCTCGACGGCACGATCGCGAGCATCAAGGTCGTCACGGGCTCGGTGTCGAACGGCACGCTGTGGGAAGACGCGGCGATGACGCAGCCCCTGATCGCGGACTATGCGGGTGCTTCGCACACCGTGTACTTCAAGCCCGCCGCCGACTTCAACGGCACGACCAGCTTCACTTTCACGGTGACCGACGACCAGGGCCTGGCCGGCGCCCTCCCCGGCACGGCCACAATGGACGTGTCCTCCGTGAACGACGCCCCGGTCGCCACCGACACCTCCGGCAACGGCACCGAAGACGGCACGCCCATCGCGCTCACTCTCACGGGCAGCGACAGCGACGGCACGATCGCGAGCGTCAAGATCAACACGGGCTCGGTGTCGAACGGCACGCTGTGGGAAGACGCGGCGATGACGCAGCCCCTGGTCGCGGACTATGCCGGCGCTTCGCACACCGTGTACTTCAAGCCGAGCGCGGACTTCAGCGGCACGACGAACTTCACCTTCACGGTCACCGACAACGAAGGCCTCGCCTCCTCCAGCTTCGCCACCGCCACCATCGGCGTGTCCGCGGTGAACGACGCCCCGACCGCCACCGACACCTCCGGCAACGGCACGGAAGACGGCCCTCCCATCGCCGTGACACTCTCGGGCAACGACATCGACGGCACGATCGCGAACGTGAAAATCGACACCGCGTCGGTTGCCAACGGGACGCTCTGGGAAGACGCCGCGATGACGCAGCCGGTGGTCGCGGACTTCAGCGGCGCTTCGCACACGGTGTACTTCAAGCCCGCCGCCGATTTCAACGGCACGACCAGCTTCACTTTCACGGTGACCGACGTCCAGGGCCTGGCCGGCGCCCTGCCCGGCACGGCCACGATGGACGTGTCCTCCGTGAACGACGCCCCGGTCGCCACCGACACCTCCGGCAGCGGCGCCGAAGACGGCGCGCCCATCGCGCTCACTCTCACGGGCAGCGACAGCGACGGCACGATCGCGAGCATCAAGGTCGTCACGGGCTCGGTGTCGAACGGCACGCTGTGGGAAGACGCGGCGATGACGCAGCCCCTCGTCGCGGACTATGCCGGCGCTTCGCACACGGTGTACTTCGAACCCGCCCAGAGTTTCAACGGGCCGGTGCAGTTCCAATTCACGGTTACCGACAACGAAGGCGCGCAGGCCGCCGCCGCGGGAACCGTCACCATGACCGTCGCAGGCGCATCGCCAGCCCCTCCGCCGCCTGCGAGTCCTCCCTTGGTCGACGCGAACGAAGCGCCCGTCACCCCCGAGGACACGCCGCTTGCGGGCAGTGTGCTCGACGGCACCACGAGTACGAATGGCCCCGTCACGCTCAGCGGCTTCACCATTGCCGGCCTTGTGGGAAGCTTCCAGCCCGGCGACACGGCCACCATCGACGGCGTGGGCACGCTCACCCTTCAGGCCGACGGCAGCTACGACTTCGCTCCGGTAGCGAACTACAACGGCACGGTGCCCGTGGCTACCTACACCGTCACGGACGGCCTGGGCACCGACACCTCCACCCTGAGCATCACGGTCACGCCCGTCACCGACGGCTACACCGACGCGAGCGAAACCGTGTCGACCGATCAGAACACCGGGCTCGCCGACAGCGTGCTCACCGGCACGTCGAGCGTGGACGGCCCGGTGACGGTCACCACGTTCACTGTCACCGGGCTGGCCGGCACCTTCAACGCGGGCGACACCGCCGTCATCGACGGCGTGGGCGGCCTGACCCTCCACTCGGACGGCAGCTACGAATTCATACCGGCCTGGGACTACAGCGGCACGGTGCCCGTCGCGACCTATCACACGACCGACGGCACGAGTACCCGCACGGCCACGCTTTCGATCACGGTGGTTCCGATCGACGCGGGACCGGGTGACTCGGATGCGCCATACATCGACGCCGATGAAACCGTCTCGACGCCGGAGAATGTCGCCTTGAACGGCAGCGTGCTCGGCGGCACGACCAGCAACTTCGGGCCGGTCACCGTGACCGGTTTCACCGTGGCGGGCATGGCCGGCAGTTACGAGCCCGGCGACACGGCCACCATCGACGGCGTGGGCACGCTCACGATCGGCACCGACGGCGCTTACACCTTCATGCCCGCGCACGACTGGACCGGCTCGGTGCCGGTGGTGAGCTACGACACCACCGACGGCCTGCGCAACGACGCATCGACGCTTTCCATCACCGTCGCGCCGGGCGCTGCTGCCTACACCGACGCCAACGAATCGATCACGACGCCCGAAGACACGGCCGTGAGCGGCAGCGTGCTTTCCGGCACCACGAGCACGCATGGCGCGGTCACCGTCACGGGGTTCACCGCGGCCGGCCTGAAAGGCACCTTCGCGGCGGGCGCAACCGCTGCGATCGCCGGCGTGGGTTCGCTCACCATCGAAGCCGACGGTTCCTACGAATTCGTTCCCGCTCGCAACTTCAACGGCCCGGTGCCGCTTGAAACGTACGCCACGACCGACGGCGTCGATACCGACAGCTCGACGCTTGCCATCGTGGTGACCCCCGTGGACGATCCACCTCGCACGCACGAGCCCGGCGACACCGTCAAGGCCACGGAGGACAAGCCACAAGGCATCACGGGCATCACCGTGTCGGACGTGGATTCGTCCACGGTGACCGTGACGCTTCGGGTCGGCCACGGCACGCTCACCGTGGACGGCAGCGACGGCGTCACCGGCTCGGGCACCGCCAGCGTGAAGATCGAGGGAACGGCCTCGCACGTCAACGATCTGCTCGCGAGCCTCAGCTACACGGGCATCGCCGACTACTACGGCAGCGACACTCTCACGATCGACACCCATGGCGAACGCGGCGGCCCTCGGACGGTGGCGATCCAGGTCGACGCCGTGGCGGACATCACGGACGATTCGCTCGAGTTCGACAGGAGCCAGAGCGAGGCGATCACCTTCAACGTGCTCACGGGCACTGGCGGCGCGACGGCGGACACTTTCGAAAACGAGGGGCGCTTGGTCTCGAAGGTAACCGGGCCGGCGGGCGGCACGTTGGTGTCCTCGCCCGACGGCACGATGAAGTTCACGCCGAACGCCGGCTTCGCCGGCACGACATCGTTCGAGTACACGGTGACGTCGGGCGGAGTCACGGAAACGGCGACGGTGACCATCGAAGTCACGGCACCAGCGGACCCCGATCCAGACCCCGATCCGGACCCGGGCCCGGTTGCCGATCCCACGCCGCCTGCGATCCACACGGCGGACGAAGGCTTCGTCGCCGACGAAGACACGAACACGCCGCTGGCCGGCATCTCGATCGAAGGCGAGAACAGCCACGGCGTCCGCATCACGCTCGACGTCGATCACGGCATTCTCGTGCTGCCGGACACCGGTGGCATCGGCGTCGAAGTGACGGGCAACGGCAGCGCCCACGTCGTGGTCGATGCAACGCTTGGCGATGCGAATGCGCTGCTCGCGCAACTGGCGTACCAGGGCTCGCCCGACTACAACGGCGGCGACCATCTCGCGATCCATGTGAGCGACGCGGCGCTTGCCGACAGCGCCACGAGCCGGATCACGGTGAATCCGCAGCGCGACGCGATGGACGACCACGTCGGCACGCCGCAAGGCGAGCCGGTCACGTTCAACGTGCTCACGGGAACGAACGGTGCCACGCGCGACCTCTTCTCGAATGCGGACCGCGCGGTCGCCTCGGTCACTCAGCCGGCGGACGGCATCGTGACCTTCGCGCCGGACGGCACGATGCAGTTCACTCCGAACGCGGGCTTCCACGGCACTACGACATTCACGTACACCGTTGCGTCCGCGGGCCCGCCGGAGACCGCGACCGTCACGCTCGTCGTCCCGCCCGCGCAGCAGTCGCAGGGAGGCAAGACACCGGTGCCGGACCGCGAGGGGTTCCGCAATGCCCTGCCGCCCTCCGCGTCGCCGCGGTTGTCCGAGATCAGCCTGCCCTCGGCGCCGCCGCCCGTGCTTCCCATCCTGGCCACGATTGCCGACCTGCACGGCGAACTCGAATTCGCCGGACTGCTGCCGGATGCGGCGGACGCTCGCGTGGCACGCGACACGCAGGACCCCGACCTCGCTTTTGCGGCGGGGGCGCGCGACGGAAGACTCTCGGTGCGCGAGGCCTTGCGCGGTACGCAGGCCGAAGCGATCGTGCTTGCCTTGAAGGCGCAGAACGCGTACGAGCAAAGCATCGGCCATCCGCTTTTCGACCCGATCGGCCTGGGCCTCCTGCGAGGTGTCGAGCAGCCGCTTGCCTCGCAGGCAGCGCACAACGCGGCAGGAGGGTCGGACGCGCGATCGGAAGAACCGCTCCCGGCGACACGCGGCGGCGGCGACTCGCAGCGCGCGCAGGCCGGCCAATCGGCCGAGCCGCCTGCGGACACGCGCGACGAATCCCGCGGGCAGACAGCTTCGCGCCGCGGCGCTTCGTCCTTCTCGGACAACCTGAAGGCGAACGCGCGGTTGCTGCGCACCGCCGGCGAACCCCGGCGGATGGCCGCGGCCGCACCGCGCGCCTGAGCGCTGATCTCGTTCGTCTCCTTGCGACTCCCGCTACAATCCGGCCCGTCAGGAGAGAGTTCCCGCCAAGGGAGCCGCCGAAGGCGCAGGCCCCCCGCCGAACGCTCAGGCACAAAGGACTGACGAACGCCCTCCTCGCGAAGGCGTCACCTTGCTGGAGAGAGGCCGCCACCCGAGAGACAGGCGGCCCACCGAAGGAGCAAGCCCTGTCATGGGGTGAATCTCTCAGGTAAAGCGGACAGCAGGGGCCCGACCCATGGTCGCTCACTGCAGTACCATGGCCCCGAAGCCCCTGAGAGAAAGTCGAGCGAGTGTCCGAATCTCAAGAAGAGCTGCAACCCGCGCCCCTGGATGTCACGCCCCTGCATGCTCTGCATGTCGAACTGGGCGCACGCATGGTCCCCTTCGCCGGCTACAGCATGCCGGTGCAATATCCCTCCGGCCTCATGGCCGAGCACCACCACACGCGCAGCGCCGCGGGACTCTTCGACGTCTCGCACATGGGCCAGCTGAGGCTCGTGGGCGCCGACGCGGCAGCGGCATTCGAAACGCTCATGCCGGTGGACGTGATCGGCCTCGCGCCGGGAAAGCAGCGCTATGGACTGCTGCTCACCGACGAGGGCACGATCATCGACGACCTCATGTTCGTGAATCGGGGAGACGACCTCTTCGCGATCGTGAACGGCGCCTGCAAGGCGGGCGACATCGCGCACATTCAGGCGAGGATCGGCTCGCGCTGCGAGGTCGTGCCCATGCCGCGGCAGGCGCTTCTCGCGCTGCAAGGCCCGAAGGCGGCCGATGCGCTCAGGCACCTGGTTGCGGGCGTCGAGCAGCTCGTCTTCATGACGGGCGGCGCGTATCGCTGGCGCGATGCCGAGCTCTTCGTCACGCGCAGCGGCTACACGGGAGAAGACGGCTTCGAAATCTCTTTGGAAAGCACGCATGCGGAAAGCTTTGCGCGCGAACTGCTGAAGCAGCCCGAGGTGAAGCCCATCGGCCTGGGTGCGCGCAATTCCCTCAGGCTCGAAGCGGGCCTGTGTCTCTACGGCAGCGACATCGACACCACGACGACGCCGGCCGAAGCCGCGCTCGGCTGGGCCGTGCAGAAGGTGCGCCGCACGGGCGGCGCGCGGGCCGGCGGCTTCCCCGGCGCGGACAAGGTGCTCGCCCAGCTCGACGGCAAAGTGCCGCTCGAACGCAAGCGCGTGGGCCTCGTCGCGCTCGAACGCGTGCCGGTGCGCGAGCATTCCGAACTGCAGGACGCGACCGGCCGCGCGATGGGCGAAGTGACGAGCGGCCTCATCTCCCCGAGCCTGAACAAGCCGATCGCCATGGGCTACGTCGACGCCGCCCATGCCGCCGTCGGCACGCACGTCATCGCCATCGTGCGCGGCAAGGCCGTGCGCATGGAGGTGAGCCCGCTGCCATTCCTGCCCCCCCGTTACCACCGAGGCTGACCGCCGCAACCCCGAAGGAGAAAGACCCATGACCGTCAAGTACACGCCCGAACACGAGTGGATCCAGCTCGAGGACCACGAGTCCGCGGTCGTCGGCATCACGCTGCACGCGCAGGACGCGCTCGGCGACGTCGTGTTCGTCGACCTGCCGGAGGTGGGCCGGGTCTACCAGCGGGGCGAAGTGGCGGGCGTGGTGGAATCGGTGAAGGCCGCGGCGGACATCTACATGCCGGTGACCGGCGAAGTGACGCAGGTGAACGAAGACCTCCGCACCGACCCGTCGATGGCCAACAAGGACCCGATGGGCAAGGGCTGGTTCTTCACCCTGCTCATCACCGACATGGCGCAGTTCGACGAGCTGATGGACGAGCCGGACTACGTGAAGTTCGTCAAAGAACACAAGTGACCCGACCAAGGTGCGTCCCCGGTCCGCGCCGGGCGCCAGGAGAAAGATCTTGCTCATGCAATCCGCCCGGCCGCTCGACGAGCTGGAACATCCCGCCGAGTTCATTGCGCGCCACATCGGCATCGAGGAAGCCGACGAGCGCCACATGCTGTCGGCGATCGGCGAGGCGTCGCGCCGCGCGCTGATCGAAAGCATCGTGCCGCGCGCGATCGCGCGTTCGCAGCCGATGAAGCTTCCCCCCGCGGTCACGGAAGCCCAGGCGCTCGCCGAGCTGCGATCGATCGCCTCGCGCAATCGGGTCTTCAGAAATTTCATCGGCCAGGGCTACCACGGCACGCACACGCCGGGCGTGATCCTGCGCAACGTGCTGGAAAACCCCGCGTGGTACACGGCGTACACGCCCTACCAGGCCGAGATCAGCCAGGGCCGCATGGAAGCGCTCGTGAACTTCCAGACGATGGTCGCCGACCTCACCGCGATGCCGATCGCCAATGCGTCGATGCTCGACGAGGCGACCGCCGCGGCCGAGGCCATGACGCTCGCGAAGCGCACGGTGAAGTCCAAGAGCAACACGATCGTCGTCGCGGGCGACTGCCACCCGCAGACGATCGGCGTCGTGAGGACGCGCGCCGCGCCGCTCGGCATCGAGCTCGTGCTTGCCAATTCGGCCGAGGAATGGGCCGAAGCATTGCGCGGCGACTACTTCGCGGTGCTTGCGCAATACCCGGCGACGAGCGGCCGAATCCACGATCTGCGCGCCGACGTGGCGACGGTGCACGGCAAGAACGCGGCGTTCATCGTGAGCGCGGACCTGCTCGCGCTCACGCTGCTCGCGCCGCCCGGCGAATGGGGCGCCGACATCGTCGTGGGCACGACGCAGCGCTTCGGCATGCCCATGGGCGCGGGCGGACCGCACGCGGCGTATCTCGCGTGCCGCGACGAGTTCAAGCGGTCGATGCCCGGACGGCTCGTCGGCGTCAGTGTGGATTCGCACGGCAATCCCGCCTACCGTCTCGCCTTGCAGACGCGCGAACAGCACATCCGCCGCGAGAAGGCGACGTCCAACATCTGCACGGCGCAGGTGCTGCCCGCGGTGGTCGCGAGCATGTATGCGGTCTACCACGGCCCGCAGGGACTCAAGCGAATCGCCCAGCGCGTGGCGAGCTACACGGCGATTCTCGCGAGGGGCCTCGAACAGCTAGGCCATGCGCCTCGGCCGGGCGGAGCGTTCGATACGCTCTCGCTGCACACGGGCAGCCGGACGCAGGCGTTCGTCGAGCGCGCGCGCGCCAAAGGCGCGAACCTGCGCGTGGATTGGGAGGAATACATCTACATTTCGCTGGACGAGACGACGACCCGGGAAGACATCGAACTCCTCTGGTCGGTGTTCGCCGCCGAAGGCGCGAAGCTGCCGGACTTCTCCGCGCACGAGAAGGGCATCGAACCGCTCATTCCGAGCGAGCTGCGCCGCACGAGCGATTTCCTCACGCACCCCGTCTTCAACACGCACCACAGCGAAACCGGCATGCTGCGCTACATCCGCAGCCTCGCGGACAAGGACATCGCGCTCGACCGCAGCATGATCCCCCTCGGCAGCTGCACGATGAAGCTGAACGCGACGAGCGAGATGATCCCGATCACCTGGCCCGAGTTCGCGCACATCCATCCGTTCGCACCGGCCGATCAGCTCGCAGGGTATGCCGAGCTCGATCGCCAGTTGCGCGCGTCGCTGTGCGAAGCGACCGGCTATGCGGACATCAGCCTGCAGCCGAACGCGGGCTCGCAGGGCGAGTACGCGGGCCTGCTCGCGATCAAGGCGTGGCATGCGAGCCGAGGCGAGGCGCATCGCAACGTGTGCCTGATCCCGTCGTCGGCGCACGGCACCAATCCCGCGAGCGCCCACATGGCGGGCCTGCGGGTGGTCGTGACGGCGTGCGACGACGGCGGCAACGTCGACCTCGCGGACCTCGCCGCCAAGTGCGAGCAGCACAGCGCGAATCTCGCCTGCATCATGATCACGTATCCGAGCACCCATGGCGTGTTCGAGACGCAGGTGAAGGAACTCTGCGCGCTCGTGCACCGCCACGGCGGGCGCGTGTATGTGGATGGCGCGAACATGAACGCGCTGGTGGGCGTGGCGGCGCCGGGCGAATTCGGCGGCGACGTGAGTCACCTGAACCTGCACAAGACCTTCTGCATCCCGCATGGCGGCGGCGGGCCGGGCGTGGGGCCGGTGTGCGTTGTGGACGACCTCGTGCCGTTCCTTCCTTCGGCGGGGGTCGTCGGCCCCGTTTCCGCCGCGCCGCTCGGCAACGCGGGCGTGCTGCCCATCAGCTGGATGTACGTGCGCATGATGGGCGCGCAGGGCCTGCAGCGCGCGACCGAAGTCGCGATCCTGAGCGCGAACTACGTGAGCGCGCGGCTGCGCGAGCACTTCCCGACGCTCTATGCGAGCGAGAACGGCCACGTCGCGCACGAATGCATCCTCGATCTGCGGCCGCTGAAGGATTCGAGCGGCGTCACGGCCGAGGATGTCGCCAAGCGTCTCATCGACTATGGCTTTCACGCGCCGACGCTCAGTTTTCCGGTGGCGGGGACTTTGATGGTGGAGCCGACCGAGAGCGAGACGCTCGACGAGCTGGACCGTTTCATCGCCGCGATGATCGCGATCCGCGAGGAGGTTCGCCGCATCGAACGCGGCGAGTGGCCGCAGGACGACAACCCTCTGAAGCATGCGCCGCATACGGCGGCGTCGCTGCTGAAGGGCGAATGGACGCACGCGTATTCCCGCGAGGCGGGCGCGGCGGTGCTGGACGAGCGCCGGCATGCGAAATACTGGCCGCCGGTTGGCCGCATCGACAACGTGTACGGGGATCGCAACCTGTTCTGCAGTTGCGTGCCGGTGTCGGCGTATGAGTAGTCATCGGGCTCCTCGGACTTCACTCCGTCATCGTCGCGCTGCACGCGGTCATCCCCGCACTCCACCCCCGTCATTCCCGCACTCCACGCCCGTCATCCCCGCACTCCACCCCCGTCATCCCCGCACTCCACCCCCGTCATCCCCGCACTCCACCCCCGTCATCCCCGCGGAAGCGGGGATCCAGGGCATTTCAGCAGCAACCGCCCTGGATCCCCGCTTCC
>NZ_DASZSE010000037.1:0-162265 GCF_035548915.1 Ramlibacter sp.
CATGCCCGCCTTCGCGGGAATGACGGCGTGGCGGGCATCGGCGGGAATGACGGCGTGGCAGGCATCGGGCGCGTGAATGACGGCGTGGCAGGCATTGACGGGAATGACGCCGTGGCGGGCTCTTGCGGGAACGACGGCGCGGCGGGCCTTCGCGGAAATGACTGCAAACTCCTCACCACCTCCCGGCAAATCCCCAACGCATGCCGATCGTCTTCCGCCAGATACTCCCCGAGCCCCGACACGCTCGCGTGCATCTCCGCGCCGCCCAGCTCCTCCTCCGTCGCAATCTCCCCGGTGGCCGCCTTCAGCAGCGGCGGCCCCGCGAGAAAGGCCCGCGATCTTCCCCGCACCATGATCACGATGTCCGACAGCCCCGGCATGTACGCCCCGCCCGCCGTGCCCGATCCATGCTGCACCGTGATCACGGCAATACCCGCGGCCGACAGGCGCGCCAGATTGCGAAAGAGTGCCCCGCCGCGCACGAAACCTTCCACCCGATAGCGCATCAGGTTCGCGCCCGCGCTTTCGACGAGGTGAATGAAAGGCAGCTTGTTCTCCAGCGCGATCTCCTGCACGCGCAGGATCTTCTCCAGGCCCATCGGCTGGATCGCGCCGGCATCGATGCCCGAATCGCTCGCCACCACCATGCAGCGCACACCGCTCACGAAGCCGATGCCGGCGATGATCCCCGCGCCCGGCACGGAAGAGCCCGGGTCCTTCGTGTCGTGCAGCCAGCCCGCGAGCGAACACAGAGGCAGATACGGCATGCCCGCATCGAGCAGCAACCCGACGCGCTCGCGCGGCAGCAGCTGCCCGCGCCGGTCGAACACCGCCTTCGCCTCCGCGGACTTCGCGGCGGCGCGCTCCTCGAGCGCACGCAACTGCGCGATGTGCGCGAGCATCGCCTCGCGACGCACCTGCGCGGTGGCGCTTCGCGGGTTCCAGCTCGATCGGAAATTCATTCGCGCAACACCTTCGGCGTCACGCAGCGGTGAGAGCCGTCGCACGAGAGTCGCGGCGCGAAGACGAATCGCCCGCGCGGACGCTTGGCAAGCAAGGCTGCCGCCACGGAGGACTCCATGGCGCGGCACGTTAGCAGACGCCTTGACTTCTAGCAAGCAAACGCGCGGCAATCTTCGCCCGGCGCTTTACTCCACCGCTTCGGTCACCTGGTGGCGCAGCAGCCGCTGCGAGACGCGTTCACGCAGCCTGAGGCGCGCGGCGTCGGAAAGCATTCGCCCCGCCCAGCGGAACACGTTGAATTCGCGCACCGTCGCGCGCAGGCTCGCCATGCGTTCGCGCTGTTCCGCGGGCGGCATGGAAAGCGCCTGGTAAAGCGCATCCGCCGTTTCCTCCACGTGATACGGATTCACGACGAGCGCTTCGGGCAGTTCGCGCGCCGCGCCGGCGAAGCGGCTCAACACCAGCACGCCCTGCTCGTCGTCGCGCGCGGCGATGAACTCCTTGCACACGAGGTTCATGCCGTCGTGCAGGCTCGTCACGAGGCACACGTCGGCCGCGCGATAGAGCTTGTTCACCTCGTCGCGGTCGTGATGCTGCACGAGCAGTTGCACCACGGGCCGGCCGAACTTCGCGTTGATGCGCTGCGCCACCTGCTCGATGCGCGTGCGAAAGGCCTGGTACTCCTCCAGCACGCCGCGCGAAGGCGCGGCCACCTGCACGAAGGTGAAGCGGTCCCGCCACTCGGGATGCTTCTCGAGCATGCGATCCACCGCATTCAGCCGCTCGAGGATGCCCTTCGTGTAGTCGAAGCGATCGATTCCGACCGCGATGCGATGCTTGCGCGGGATCTGCAGGCGCTCGAACACGTCGGCTCGGCACTGCCCGGGCGAAGGCCACTCGCGCACCTCCTCGGGCGTGGGCCACTCGATCGAGATGGGGTAGGCCTCCACGAGCGTCGGGCGGCCCTGGAAACTCACGGTCGAATGCTCGTGCTCGATGCGCGCTTCGAGGTAGCGGTCCACCGTCTCGATGAAATTCTTGCAGTGGTATTGCGTGTGGAAGCCGAGGATCGTGCTGCCGAGCATGCCCTCGAGAATCTCGCCCCGCCACGGGCAGATGCCGAACGACTCCGGATTCGGCCAGGGAATGTGCCAGAACGTGATGATCGTCGCGCGCGGCAGTTTCTTGCGCACGAGCGCGGGCACGAGCGCGAAGTGATAGTCCTGCACCAGCACCACCGGGTCCTCGCCGCGCGCCTCCGCGATCACGGCTTCGGCGAAGAGCTCGTTCACTTCGCGATAGTGCTGCCAGTCGCCCTCGCGGAACACCGGCCGCACGTGGGCGACGTGGCAAAGCGGCCAGAGCCCTTCGTTCGCGAAGCCGTAGTAGTAGCCCTGCTCCTGCTCGGCCGTGAGCCACAGGCGCCGCAGCACGTAGTCGTGATGGCCCGGCGGCAGCGCGACGTGATCGTGGCGGTCCACGGCCTCGCGGTCGGCGCTGCCGCTGCCGTGCGCGATCCACGTGCCCGAGCACGCCCGCATCACCGGCTCCACGGCGGTGACGAGGCCGCTCGCGGGGCGCCGCACCATCACCATCCCCGCGACCTTCTCGTGCAGGTAGGGCTCGCGATTGGAAACGACGATGACCTGGTCGCCACGCAACTGCGTGCGCAGCAGCGATTGGAGCCTTTGCGCGTCCCATGCCACGGCGGGCCCCTGCACTCGGCGATATTCGTCTTCCAGCTCGCGCAGTCGCGCGCGCAGGTCGGCCGCGATGGGCGCAAGCTCGGGCGACGCGGGCAGCATCGGCCGCACGAGCCCTTCGCCGCGCAGCAACGCCCGAGCGCCGGACACCCAGCCGCGCCAGCTGAGCTGCGCCACGATCACCGTCACGAGCGCGATCACTGCCCCCATGGCCGCGATCAGCTCGACGAGGTAGCGGCGCGTGTCCTGGCTGCGGCGCTCGATGAAGCTCAGGTCGTGCAGGATCACGAGCTGGCCCACCGGCCCCGACTCCGCCGTGATCGGGTGCACGCTCACCTGCACGGGGCCGCCTTCGATGTTCATCTGCGGGTCCGGCGAGGCCGCTCGTTCGGCGGCCTGGGCGCAATCGAGCGTCTTCGGAAACTTGGCGGTGCGACGCATGAGCTCGCCCGTGGTCGAGCACCAGCCGATCGCGACGAGCCGCTCGTCCTGCACGGTGCGGTCCAAGAGCGTCTGAAGCTTTCGCCCGTGCGCGTCCTGCTGGGCTTCGGCCACCGCTTCGGACAGGGTGTTGGCCACGAGGGCGCCGCGCATGTTGAGGTCGCGCGCGAACCAGCGCAGCGTGAGGCGGTCCATGACGGGCACCGACACGTAGGCCGCACCGATCAGGATCGCCACCAGCGGGAGGAGAAAGCGCAGTTGCAGGCGGAAAGTTCTCACGATGGCTCCCTCGATATGGCCGATCCATTCTATTTGCATTTGCACAAATCATGAGAACGCCCCCTTGCCCGCGCGCCGGCTTGCACGAGGCCGCGGCTGACGCCGGCCGTAAGAATCCGCCGATGCGGCCCGCGGCTGCGGCGGGGCATGCTCGGGCATTCCCGAATCTCCCGGCGGCCCGGGACAGCGGGACACGGGGACAGCAGGACACGGGAACAGCGGCATCGTCCGCGGATGCATCGAAAAGGAGCCTGACCATGATCGTGTTCGCGGATTCGCCGGGGAACTGGCGCTTCACGCTCCAGCTGCACCACGGCGCGAGTGAGGTCGTGGCGCGGCCGGCAAACGGGGTCCAGGTGCGCTTGAGAAGCGGCCAGCTCTGGATCACGCACGACGGCGACCCGCGCGACGTCGTGCTGGAGCCCGAGCAGAGCTATACGGCGCAACGCGGCGAGCGCATGATGCTGCATGCCGTGAAGGACAGCGAAATCGAGATGCAGTTCAGCCGCGCCGAATGAAGGTCGTGCGACTCCTTGCCGCGGCCGCGGCTTGCCTCTTTGCCGCCGTCTGCGCCGCGGCCGCGCTCGACGCGCCGATGACGCCCGGGGACTTCGCCGACTGCGTGCAGTCGCTCGCGGACCAAACGCAGAGCTCGAGCAAGCCCCTCGCGCGCGAGGATTTCCTGCGGATCGCGGCCGGCGCGAAGTACGACGACCGCGTGCGGCGCGCGCTGCTGGTCGTGAAGGGGGAGCCGACCTACTGGTGGGACGAGCTCGCGGCCACCACGGATGACCAGCGGGTCGAAGACGGCCGCGCCGTCCTCTCGCGCGCGGCCGCGCCGCTGCAGCGCATCGAGGCGCAGTTCGGCGTGCCGAAAGAGATCATCGTCGCGCTCTACGGCATCGAGACCAACTACGGCCCGGCCGCCGGGCGCATCCCGGTGCTCGACGCCACGCTGAGCCTCGCGTGCCTCAGGCCCTGCCCCGATCCGAACGGGCGCTGCCTCGCGCGCGAGCGCGCGTTCACCGCGGTGCGGCTGCTGCGCGATTCGCGCGTCGTACCCGAAACGTTCGTCGGCTCCTGGGCCGGCGCGTTCGGCCGCACGCAGTTCGAGCCCGACAGCTACGAGCAGCTCGCGGTCGACGGTGACGGCGACGGCATCGCCGACATCGTGAACTCCGAGCCCGACGCGTGGGCATCGACCGCGAATCACCTCGTGCGCCGCGGTGGCTGGATTCCCGACGCGCCGGTGTACGTCGAAGTCCGCGTGCCCGCCGAACAGCAGGCCGAATTCATGGGCAACGGCGAGACGATCCGGCTTGCCGATCGCATGAGAAAAGCTTCCGAATGGGCGGCAGCGGGCTGGAAGGCGATCGGTCCGGAAGGCGCGGTGCTGCCGCTCGCGCTCGACGGCGACCCCGAGCTGTACCCCTTCCTGCCGGTGGGACTGCCGGGACCGGCCTTCCTCGTCTCGCGCAACTTCGACACGATCTACCGCTACAACAACTCGGTGCGCTACGTGCTGGAAGTGGCGACGCTCGCAAACCGCATCGCGGGCGGGCCGGGCATCGTCACGCCCTGGCCGACGGACGACCCCGGTCTCTCGCGCGCGCAGATTCGCGAGCTGCAGGCCTGGCTCATCGCGCAGGGGCACACGCTCGTGGTGGCCGACGGCGTCGCCGGCAGGAACACGCGCGACGCGATCGAGGAGGAGCGCGCGAAAAAGGGCATGCCCCCGGGGCGGCGCGTCGGGCAGCGAACGATGCGCGAGCTGATGTCCTGATGCGCCCGCTCCCGCTCGCCGCGCACCGTGCCTACGGAGGCCTTCTCTTCTCCCGCGCGCGCTCCTCGCCCGACTTGCCGATCGCCTTCCATTTGCGCCGCAGCATCGCGCGCTCGAGCTGCGTCATCTCGATGCGCCTCGCATCGCGCAACAGCTTCTGGAAGTTGAAGAGCCGGTCGGCGCCCACTTCCGTGCGCACGGCGCAACCGGGCTCGCCGCCGTGGCGGCAGTCGCGATAGCGGCACCGGGTGGCCAGCGCCTCGATGTCGTCGAATGCCGCCGCGAGCGAGCGTTCGTCCGCATCCGGGCGCCACGTGCGCAGACCGGGCGTGTCGATGATGCAAGCGCCATCCGCGCACGGATGCAGCGAGCGTGCGGTCGTCGTGTGTCGCCCGCGCCCGTCGCCCTTGCGCACGCCCCCCGTCGACTGCGACGCGGCAGCGAGCGTGTTGGTGAGCGTCGACTTGCCCGCGCCCGAGGAGCCGAGCAGCACGAGCGTGCGCCCCATGCCGAGCCAGGGCGCGAGGTCGTCGCGCGCGGTGTCGCTCTGGCCATTGACCGCGACGACGGGCACGCGCGGCGGCAATCGCTCGCGCAGGGAGTCCACGCGGCTCGCCGCGTCGACCGAGAGGTCCTTCTTCGTGAGGACCACCACGGGCTCGACCCGCGCGGCGGTGACCATGGCGATGGAGCGCTCCACGCGGCGCGGGTTGAAGTCGGCGTCCAGCCCCATCGTGAGCAGCGCCGTGTCGACGTTGCTCGCGAGGAGCTGGCGCCGGCCGTCGTTGGCGCGGCGCGCGATGACAGTCGCGGGCGCCAGCCGCGCGGCCATCCATAAGTCGCCCGCGTCGTCCGTTTGCACGACGACCCAGTCGCCGATGGTGCAGCTCTCGTTGCCTGCCTGCAGTTCGCGCAAGAGCTGGGGCAGCGCTCTCGCGCGGTGCTCGGTGGTGCCGTCGTGCAGCGCGAAGTGTTCGCGTTGTACTTCGACGATTCGCATCAGGGTCCCCGATGCGTCGCGCAGCATGCCGAGTGCGCCCACGATGGTTTGCGTGAGCCCGATGCGGCGCAGGGATTGAAAATCGATGTCGATCATTGCGGTGCCGGTAAATTCGTTGAGGAGCACGCGGCGGCGCAGGCGGGGTGCCCTTCGGTGACCCTGCCCTGCGATCCGCCGCAGTCTCGATGTGGAGTTGTCGGGTGGGGCAAGCGCAAGCGCACCCCACCGCGCCCGCAACGCGGGCACGGTTTCAGTCAGAGGTTGTGTGTGCCGGCCGCGGAGAACCCGCGGCGATCAACGAACGCTGGAACGCGCGCGAGGCTCAGGCAGCCGACGGGAGGGCAAGGTCATTTCTTTCCATGGCAATCTCCTGTGGCGAGTTGAAGAAGGAGCGCAGTGTGCCAGCGCGCGATCCGCGGGTCAACGCCAGTCGTCCGCTTCAGCCCACGCAGGGCTGGGCGCGACGACGAGTCCGACAAGCACCGTGCATTGCTCGAGCGAACGCCCGCCGCCGGCCGTCAAGCAAGCCAACCGCCCCCCAGCACGCGATAGAGCTGCACCTGGTTTTGCAGCCGCGCGAGCCTCACCTGCACGAGCAACTGCTGCGCCGCGAAGAGCGACCGCTGCGCATCGAGGAAATCGAGATAGCTCGCCACGCCGTTGTCGTAGCGCAGTTTCGCAAGCCGCGTGCGCACGGTCTCCGCGCGCACCACGGCGGTCTGCGCGGCGAGCTGGTCTCCAAAGGTCGCGCGGCCGGCGAGCGCATCCGACACTTCTCGGAACGCCGACTGGATCGCACGTTCGTACTGCGCGATGGCGATGTCGCGCTGCGCCGTGGCCGACGCGACGCCCGCGCGATTGCGCCCGAAATCGAAGATCGTCTGCACGAGCGCGGGCGCGACCGTCCAGCCCCAGGCGCCGCCCTTGAAGAGGTCCGACAGGTCGCTGCTCGCGCTGCCGATGCCCGCGGTGAGCGTGATGCGCGGAAAGAACGCCGCGCGCGCCGCGCCGATGTTCGCGTTCGCGGCGATCAGCTGCTCTTCGGCCTGGCGCACGTCGGGCCGCTTCACGAGCACGTCGGAGGGCGTGCCCGCCGGCAGGTCGGGCAGCGTCACCGAGTCCGTCGATACGCCGGTGCGGAAGTCCGGCGCCACGGCCTGCCCCACGAGCAGGCCGAGCGCGTTGATGTCCTGCGCGCGCTGGCGCTGCAACTGCGCGAGGAGCGCGCGCGCCGTTTCGGCCAGCGATTCCGCGAGGCGATAGTCGATCTCCGACGACGCGCCGTTTTCGAATCTGAGCTTCGTGAGGCGCAGCGACTCCTCGCGCGTGGCGAGCGTGTCCTGCGTGACCTTCAGCAGTTCCTCGTCGGACACGACGTTCAGCCACGCCGTCGCGACCGAGGCGATGAGCGCGGTCTGCGCGGCCTTGCGTCCTTCCTCGGTCGCGAGGTATTGCGCGAGCGCCGATGCGCTGAGACTCGCGACACGGCCGAAGAGATCGACTTCCCACGCGGTCGTGCCGATGCCCGCGGTGTAGACGGTGCTCGAATTGCCGCTCGAGCCGGGCGCACGCGAACCCGTGACAGTCGCCCCGATCGTGGGAAACCGGTCGGCGTTGCGGATGTCGTACTGCGCGCGCGCCTGTTCGATCGCAAGGATCGCCACGCGCAGGTCGCGGTTGTTGGCGAGTGCGGTGCCGATGAGCGCCTTCAGGCGTTCGTCCGCGAAGAACTTCTGCCAGCCGAGTTCGGCGGCAGGCACGCCCTGCGTCGCGGAGGGATACGGGAACGCACCCGGCACGGGCGGCGCGGGCCGCTCGTACGTCGGTGCGAACGAGCACGCTGCCACCAAGGAAACGCTGAGTGCGCAGAGGATGCGCACAGGCCGCGAAGGGAGCCCCATCCATGACCTTTGCGTTCTCTGCGTCACCTTTGCGTTCTCTGCGTCCAAAACGATCTTTCGCATGCAACTACTCCGCCGCTGGCGCATCGAGCTCGTGCGAATACATCCGCCGCTGCCGCTCGCTGCCCTTGAAGATGCGCCGCACCACCACGAAGAACACCGGCACGAAGAGCACCGCGAGCGCCGTCGCAGTGAACATGCCGCCGATCACGCCCGTGCCGATCGCGCGCTGCGACGCGGAACCCGCGCCGGTCGCGATGGCCAGCGGCAGCACGCCGAGGATGAACGCCATCGACGTCATCACGATCGGACGGAACCGCAGGTGGCACGCGGCCAGCGCCGCATCGATGAGCGACTTGCCCTGCGCGTGCAGGTCTTTCGCGTACTCGATGATCAGCACGGCATTCTTCGCCGACAGACCCATGATCGTCACGAGGCCCACCTTGAAGTACACGTCGTTCGGAAAGCCCCGCAGGTTCGCGCCGAGCAGCGCGCCCACGATGCCGAGCGGCACCACGAGGATCACCGACAGCGGAATCGACCAGCTTTCGTAGAGCGCCGCGAGACAGAGGAACACCGACAGCAGCGAAAAGCCGAGCAGGATGAACGCGGTGGAGCCCGAGAGGCGTTCTTCGCGCGACTGCCCCGTCCATTCGTACGCGAAGCCCGCGGGGAGCTGCCCCGCGAGCCGCTCCATCTCGTCCATCGCCTCGCCGGTGCTCTTGCCCGGCGCGGCGTCGCCCGAGATGCGCATCGCGGGGTAGCCGTTGTAGCGGATGGTCTGCATGGGCCCCGTGATCCACCGCGTCGTCGCGAAGGCGCTCAGCGGCACGGACGCGCCGCGCGAGTTCACCACGGGAATGCGAAGCAGGTCCTCCGGCTGCATGCGCGCCGGCGCGTCCGCCTGCACCACGACGCGTTGCAGCCGCCCGCGATTCGGGAAGTCGTTCACGTAGGCCGAGCCGAGCACCGTCGAAAGCGACGCGTTGATCGCATCGAACCCCACGCCGAGCGCGCTTGCCTTGTCGCGGTCGATGTCGATCTGCAATTGCGGCGCATCCTCCAGGCCGTCGGGACGCACGCCGCTCACGATCTTGCTGCGCGCGGCGAGGCCGAGCAGCTGGTTGCGCGCGGCGACGAGCGCGGCGTGGCCGTTGCCGCCGCGGTCTTCCAGCCGGAAGTTGAAGCCGGTGGCCGTGCCCAGTTCGGGAATCGCGGGCGGGCTCAGCGGGAAGATGAATGCGTCGCGGATCTTCGAAAGCGCGACGAACGCCCGCCCGGCAATGCCTTGCGCCGAATGTTCGGCGCCCTTGCGCTCGCTCCAGTCCTTGAGCGTGACGAACGCAAGCCCCGCGTTCTGCCCCTGCCCCGAGAAGCTGAAGCCGAGCACGCTCACCATGCTCTGCACTTCGGGCTGCTTCAGGATGTAGTTTTCCACCTGCTCGGCCACGGCCTGCGTGCGGTCGGTGGTCGCGCCCGGCGGCAGCTGGATGTTCACGATCATGTAGCCCTGGTCCTCGCTCGGCAGGAACGAAGTCGGCAGGTGCAGGAAGAGGACGATCACGGCGCCGATGATCGCGACATAGACCGCCAGCACGCGGCCGGTGCGCTTCAGGATCTTCGCGACGAAGCCTTCGTAGCCGTGCGCGGTCGCCTTGAAGCCGCGGTTGAACCGGCCCCAGATGCCGCCCTTCTCGAGGTGATGCCCCGCCTGAACCGGCTTCAGCAGCGTGGCGCAGAGCGCCGGCGACAGCGACAGGGCCATGAACGCAGAGAACGAGATCGACGACAGCATCACCGCGGAGAACTGCTTGTAGATGTTGCCGACCGCGCCGCCGAAGAAGGCGAGCGGCACGAACACCGAGATCAGCACCACGGTCACGCCGACGATCGCGCCCTGGATCTGGCCCATCGCCTTGCGCGTGGCCTCGCGCGGCGGCAGCCCCTCCTCGCTCATGATGCGTTCCACGTTCTCCACGACGACGATGGCGTCGTCCACGACGATGCCGATCACGAGCACCATGCCGAACATCGTGAGCACGTTGATGGAGAACCCTAGCGCGTAGAGCACGCCGAACGTGCCGAGGAGCGCCACCGGCACCACGACCGCCGGGATCACCGTGTAGCGCAGGTTCTGCAGGAACACGTACATCACGAGGAAGACGAGCGCCATCGCCTCCAGCAGCGTCTCGACCACCTGCGAGATGGAAATCTTCACGAATCGCGAGCTGTCGTACGGAATGCCCCACTTCATGCCGGCGGGGAAGAACTTCGCGAGCTCCTCCATGCGCGCGCGGATCGCCGTGGCCGTGGCAAGCGCGTTGCCGGTGGGCGAAAGCTGCACGCCGATGCCGGTGGAGGGCTGCCCGTTCAGGCGCGCCGACACGGCATAGCCTTGCGCGCCGAGCTCGATGCGCGCGACGTCCTTCAGCCGCACGGAGGAGCCATCCGGGTTCGTGCGAAGCAAGATGCCGCCGAACTGTTCCACCGACGTGAGCTGGCCGTTCACCACCACCGTCGCGGACATCGCCTGCCCCGGCACGTTCGGCAGGTCGCCGATGGTGCCGGAGGACACTTGCGCGTTCTGCGCGGCGATCGCCGCGTCGACGTCGCGCGCCGACAGGTTGAACGCGACGAGCTTGGCCGGGTCGATCCAGATGCGCATCGCGCGTTCGGTGCCGAAGAGCTGCGCCTGACCGACGCCCGGAAGGCGCTGGATTTCGGGCAGCACCACGCGCGACGCGTAGTCGCCGAGCGCGACCGGGTCGAACTCGCCCTTGTCCGAGGACATGATGATGAAGAGCAGGAAGTTCGAGCGCGACTTGTCCACGCGCACGCCCTGCTGCGTCACCGCCGCGGGCAGGCGGGGCGCGGCGCGCGAGAGGCGGTTTTGCACGTCCACCTGCGCGAGGTCGGGGTTGGTGCCGGTCTCGAACGTGAGCGTGATCTGGCCCGAGCCGTTCGCCTGCGCCACCGATTCCATGTAGATGAGGCCGGGCGAGCCGTTCATCTCCTGCTCGATGACGGAGAGCACGCTTTCTTCGAGTGTCTGCGCCGACGCGCCGGGGTACACCGCCGTCACGTTGATCGAAGGCGGCGCGACCGTGGGGTATTGCGCAACGGGCAGCCTCGTGATGGCGACCGAACCCATCACGAGGATGAAGAGCGCGATCACCCACGCGAAGATCGGCCGGTCGATGAAGAACTTCGACATCGGCGAGTCCTCAGCTCTTCGCGGGTTGCGACGCGGCGGAGGCCGCCGGTTTCGGCGAGGCCGATTGCGCGCCCCACGGCACGGGCTTCACGGGCGAGCCAGGACGCAGCTTCTGGAAGCCGTCGACCATCACCATCTCGCCCGGCTTCAGCCCGTCGAGGATCACCCACTGGCTGCCCTGCGAGCCGCCCACTTTCACCGGCCGCGGCGCGACCTGCCCGTCGGGCGCCACGACCATCACCGTGTCGCCCTGCGGCGAGCGGCTCACTGCTTGCTGCGGCAGCAGCAACGCGTTGCCCGCCTTCGCCTGTTCCAGCCGCACGCGCACGTACATGCCGGGCAAGAGCAGCCCGTGGGGGTTGGGTACTTCGGCGCGCAGCGTCACCTGGCCGGTCGTCTGGTCCACCGACAAGTCGGCGAAGAGCAGCTTGCCCGCAAGCGGATAATCGGTGCCGTCTTCCAGCGCGACGCGAACCTGCGCGCCTTCCTGGCCCGCGCGCTTCAGGCGCCCTTCCGACATCGCGCGGCGCAGGTTCAGCACTTCGGTGACGGACTGCGTGAAGTTCACGTAAAGCGGATCGATCTGCTGGATCACCGCAAGGGGCGTGGCCTCCCCCTGCCCCACGAGCGCGCCTTCGGTGACGAGCGAGCGGCCGATGCGCCCGGAAATCGGCGCCGTGACGGACGCATAGCCGAGGTTGATCTCGGCCGTCTTCACCGCCGCGCGCGCCGCGGCGACGTCGGCCTCGGCCTGCTTTTCGGCCGCCACCGCATTCGCGTAGTCCTGCTGGCTGATCGCGTTGGCTTCCACGAGCGGCTTGTACCGCCGCGCGAGCGCCGCCGCCTGGCCGAGATTGGCTTCGGCGCGCGCGAGTTGCGCCTGCGCGCTCGCGTGCGCGGCCACGTAGGGCGCGGCGTCGATGCGATAAAGCACCTGGCCCGCGCGCACGTCGCTGCCCTCGCGGAAGACGCGCTTCAGCACGATGCCCGCGGCACGCGCGCGCACCTGCGCCACGCGCGAGGCTTCGAGCCGGCCGGGGAGTTCGGTGACGAGGCCGATGTCGCCCGTGGCGACGGTGACCACGCCGACCTCGGGCGGCGGCGGGGCGTTGCCCGCGTTCTGGGCAGCGGCGCTGCCACCGCTGCCTTGCCCGCATGCGGTGAGAAGGTACGCCAGAGCGAGCGCGAAGAAGGTTCGCATCGGAACAGCCATCGGAGTTTGGGGTTCGGGGAGAAAACCCGCAACGATACCGCGACTGGGCAACTCGTGCATGAAGTGGGTAGGATGCTCCTGACCATTTTGAAAAAGTCGAAAAGGAGTTGGGCATGACAGGGCACATCGGCATCGTCGCCTGCTCCGCGGAAGGCGCGGCGCTTTGCTACCGCACGATCTGCTCCGAAGGCGCGCAGTGGCTCGGGCCGCACGGCCACCCGGAGGTGTCGATGCACACGCCGCCCTTTTCGGAGTACATGGAGCACATCTACCGGGGCGACTGGCCGGCGGTCGGCGAAATGATGCTCGCTTCGGCGCAGAAGCTGGCTTCGATCGGCGCCGATTTCCTGATCTGCCCGGACAACACCATCCACCAGGCCCTGCCCTACGTGCTGGAGCGCTCGCCGCGCCCCTGGCTGCACATTGCGCAGGTCGTGGCCGAAGAGGCGTCGCGCCGCGGCCTGGGCAGGCTCGCCCTCACGGGCACGAAGTGGCTCGTGCAAAGCGAGGTGTATCCGGACAAACTGCGCGAACGCGGGCTCGAGTTCGTGCGCCCCGAAGAAGGCGAGCGCGAGGAGATCAACCGCATCATCATGGACGAGCTCGTGTACGGCGTCTTCAAGCCGGAGGGTGTCGCGTATTTCCAGCGGGTGATCGAGCGGCTGAAGGGCGAGGGATGCGACGCGGTGGTGCTCGGATGCACGGAAATTCCGCTCATCCTGAGCGACGCGAATTCGCCGCTGCCCACGCTGGATTCGACGCGGCTCATCGCGCGCGCGGCGCTCAGGCGAGCGATCGACGGGCCTTGAGGGTGGCGCTCGCTCACCCCACCGCAATCACCGCCGGCGCTAAACTGCCGCATGCCCACCCCGGACACGCGGCTGACCGAGCAGCGCAACCCGCGCAGCACCCGCATCGACCAGCTTTCCACCCTCGAAATCGTCGACCTCATCAACGCCGAGGACCAGATGGTCGCGGCCGCCGTCGCCGAAGAGCGCCAGCAGATCGCCCACGCGATCGACATCGCCGTCGATTGCTTTCGCAAGGGCGGACGCCTCTTCTACGTGGGAGCCGGCACGTCGGGCCGGCTCGGCGTGCTCGACGCCTCCGAGATGCCGCCCACCTACAGCACCGATCCCGGCATGGTCCAGGGCATCATCGCGGGCGGCCTCGACGCGCTCGTGCGCGCGCAGGAAGGCGCGGAAGACCGTCCGCAAGACGGCGCGAGCGCGATCGACGAGCGGCAGGTGAACACGAACGACTTCGTGCTGGGCATCGCCGCCTCCGGCACGACGCCCTTCGTGCACGGCGCCCTGAAGCGCGCGCGCGAACTCGGCGCGCGCACCGGCTTCCTGCTGTGCACGTATCCGTCCGAGAAGCTGATGCAGTCCCACGACGTCGTGATCGCGCCGCTCGTGGGGCCGGAGGTCATCACCGGCTCCACGCGCATGAAGGCCGGCACCGCGACGAAGATGGTGCTCAACACCATCAGCACCGCGGCGATGGTGCGGACGGGCAAGGTCTACGGCAACCTGATGGTGGACCTGCAGGTCACCTGCCAGAAGCTGCAGGACCGCGGCGAGCGCATCCTGATGGAGACGCTCGGCATCGAGCGCTGGGAGGCGACGCACCTGCTGGACGAATCCGGCGGGCATGTCAAGATCGCGATCGTGATGAACAAACTGGGCCTGGATGCGCAGGACGCCCGCCGCGAGCTGGACGTGGCGGGCGGCTCCATCGCCGACGTGGTGGGCGACCTGGGTGCGCGATGAGGTGCACGACAGCATGCGCGTGATCGGCCTCATGTCCGGCACGTCGCTGGACGGCATCGACGCGGCCATCGTCGACTTCGAGGGCACGGCCGAAGACAGCTTGCGATGGGCGTGCAAGGGCTTTCTCACGGTGCCCTACACGTGGGCGCAGCGCGAGCTGCTGCACAGGGCGATGACCGAAGGCGGCCCAGCGCAGCTCTGCGAAGTGCACGGCCGGCTCGGCGAATGGTTCGCCTGCGCCGTGCTCGAAGTCTGCCGCGCAAGCGGCATCGACGCCGCCTCCGTCGACGTGATCGGATCGCACGGCCAGACGGTGTGGCACCAGCCGCCGAGCGACCGCGAACGCGGCTTCACGCTGCAACTGGGCGACGCCGCGACCATCGCGGAGCGCACAGGCATCGCGGTTGTGAGCGACTTTCGCGCGCGCGACGTCGCCGCGGGCGGCCACGGCGCGCCGCTCGTGCCCTGGGTCGATCGGGCGCTCTTCCGCGCAGCCGGCTCGAAGCGCGCCTTGCAGAACATCGGCGGCATCGGCAACGTGACGTGGCTGCCCGAACGCGACAGCCGCGACGAGCTCCTCGCGTTCGACACGGGCCCCGGCAATGTGCTCATCGATGCGGCAGTGGAGATGGCGTCGCAGGGCCGCGAAACGTTCGACCGCAACGGCCAGCGCGCCGCGCGCGGCAAGGTGAGCGAGCTCGTGCTCGCGCAGTTGCTGCAGCACCCCTTCTACGGGCGCATGCCGCCGAAGTCCACCGGCCGCGAGCTCTTCGGCCGCGCGACGGTGAAGGACATCGCGGCGCGGCATCCCCTTCAATGGGACGACCTGATCGCCACGCTCACGGCGCTCACCGCGCGCAGCATCGCGCATGCGTATCGCCGCTGGCTCATCCCGCGCGGGCTGGACGAGGTCTTCGTGACGGGTGGCGGCGCGCGCAACCCCGTCTTGATGGACATGCTGCGCGAGGAGCTCGCGCCGATTCCGGTGCTGACGGGCGATGCGCTCGGCATCGACGGCGACGCGAAGGAAGCGGTCGCGTTCGCGGCGCTCGCGTGGGCGCACATGAACCGGCTGCCCTGCAACGCCCCTTCGGCCACCGGCGCCGAAGGGCCGCGGGTGCTCGGCTCGTTCACGCCCGGGCGGCTGTGAAGGCCGCCCTCACAGCGCCTTGTACATGTAGGTCGTCGCGCACAGGCCCCCGCCCGGATACAGCGCGTAGTTCGGGATCGACCCCACCTTCGTCCAGCCGGCGCGTTCATAGACCCGCTCCGCGTCGCCACCGGTCACGGCATCGAGCACGAGGAGCGTGCGCCCTTCGCGCCGGGCTTCTTCATCGACATGGGTCATGAGGCGCGCGGCGATGCCCTGGCGGCGCGCGCGGCTCGCCACCTGCATCTTCGCGACGTCGGCACGATGCGGCTGGTTCTCGGGCAGCGACAGGATCAGCTGCACCGTGCCGACGAGACAGCCTTGCGCGTCGTGCGCGACCAGCAGCACGCGCTCGCCCCGGTCGACGCCGCCGGCCACCTCGCGCCAGAATCGCGCGGCGCGCTCGTGCGTGATCGGCAGCATGAACCCCACGGAGGCGCCGCCTTCGACGCAATCGATCAGAAGGTCGGCGAGCGCATCGATGAGCCCTTCGGCTTCGCCTGGCGCCACGCGGCGGACGGTGATGGCATCTGTCATGTCGGGAATGCTCCTTGCGAATCGATCGCGGCGACGAGGCGTCACGGCCGCCCTTGCGGCTGCCGCGCCCGCTGCGCGAGCAATTCCTTCTCGCGCTCGTTCGTCGCCATCGCCGCCGCGCGCAGGAATTCTGCGCGAGCCTCTTCATGGCGACCGAGCTTTGCGAGCAGGTCCGCCTTCACACTGGGCAGCCAGTGATAGTTCTTCAGCGACTTCTCCTGTGCGAGCGCATCGATGATCGCCAGGCCCGCCTCGGGCCCTTCGGCCATCGACACCGCCACTGCGCGGTTGAGCTGCACCACGGGCGAGGGCGCGGCTCGCGCGAGTTCGCCGTAGAGCGCGGCGATGCGCTTCCAGTCGGTCGTCTCCACCGACGCGGCGCGTGCATGGCAAGCGGCGATCGCCGCTTGCAGCGCATAAGGGCCGCGTTGCGGCGAGAGGGCTTCCGAGCGCTCCAGCGCGGCCAGCCCGCGACGAATCAGCAGCCAGTCCCAGCGCCCGCGATCCTGGTGCGCGAGCAGCACCGCTCGGCCCTGCGCGTCCGTGCGCGCCCGGGTGCGAGAGGCCTGCAGCTCCAGGAGCGCCGCGAGCCCCTGCGCTTCGGCTTCGCGCGGCGCGAGCTGCGCGAGGATGCGCGCGAGGCGCAGCGCCTCTTCCATGAGCGACGTGCGCATCCAGTCGTCGCCCGCCGTCGCGGTGTAGCCTTCGTTGAAGACGAGATAGATGACTTCGAGAACGGACGCGAGCCTGCGGCCGAGTTCCTCGCCGCGCGGCACTTCGAACGCCACCTTCGCCTCGCCGAGCGTGCGCTTCGCGCGCACGATGCGCTGCGCCACCGTCGGCTCGGGCACGAGGTACGCGCGCGCGATCTCGTGCGTGGTGAGGCCGGCGAGGAGTTTCAGCGTGAGCGCCACGCGCGCTTCGGTCGCGAGCACCGGATGGCACGCCGTGAAGATGAGGCGCAGCAGGTCGTCGCCGATTTCGTCCTGGCGGGCCGCGTCGAGGGCGTCGACGAAATCGGGCACGACTAGCGCCTCCTGCGCCTCGAGATCGGCGCCGATCTCTTCGAGCTTGCCCTCGCGCATGCGCGCGTGGCGCAGGTAGTCGAGCGCGCGGTTCTTCGCCGCCGCCATGAGCCACGCACCGGGACTGCGCGGCACGCCGTCGGCGGGCCAGTGTTCGAGCGCGGCGACGAGCGCGTCCTGCGCGAGGTCCTCGGCGAGGCCGATGTCGCGCACCATGCGCGCGACGACCGCGACGATCCTCGCCGACTCGATGCGCCAGACCGCGGCGATGGCATCGTGCGTGGCCGAATGCAAGGCGCGGCTACCTCTGAACGTGCGCCGGGTCCATCCAGACCACTTCCCACATGTGGCCGTCGGGATCGGTGAAGCCGTGGCCGTACATGAAGCCGTGGTCCTGCGGCTTCATGGGCGAGGTGCCGCCCGCCGCGAGCGCCTTCTTCACGAACGTATCGACCTCCTCGCGGCTGTCGCACGAGAGCGCGACGAGCACTTCGGTCGACCTGGCCGCATCGGCGAGCGGCTTGTTCGTGAAGGTCTGGAAGAAGGGCTCGACCAGCAGCATCGCGAAGATGTCCCCGGAAATCACCATGCAGGCGCCCTGCTCGTTGGTGAACTGCGGATTGACCGAGAAGCCGAGCGCCTTGAAGAACGCCTGCGAGCGTTGCAGGTCGCGCACGGGCAGGTTGACGAAGATCTTGCGGGCCATGGCGGCATTCCCCCTCACTTCATCCCGATCTCTTTGAATTTCTCGATCTCCTGCTTGGGCGCGATGCCTTCGAAGTCTTCCAGCTCGTAGAGCTGCCGCACCTCGATCTCCACGCCCTGCGCATCGAAACCCACCGGATTCGGGAAACGCCTTGTCCATTCGAGCGCTTCCTCGCGCGTGCGAGTCTGGATGAGCGTGTAGCCCGCGACGAGTTCCTTGCTCTCGGTGAACGGCCCGTCGATCACGGTGCGCTTGTCGTTCGCGCCGTAGCGGATGCGCCAGCCCTTGCTGCTCGGCTGCAGGCCCGAGGCGTCGAGCAGTGCGCCGGCCCGGGCGAGTTCCTCGTGGTAGGCGCCCATGGCCTCGAAGAGCTTGTCGCTGCCTTCGGGCCAGCCGCCGGCCTCGCTCTCGGGGGTGGCCTTGACGATGATCATGAATCGCATGGTTGTTCCTTCTCCTGTGGATGACAAGCGCGTGAATTCGCGGCTTCTCACTTTCCACGACGAAGCACATCGGCCACGATCGACACGGCCGGACACGTATGGTGCTACGTATAGCAGGGCCCGGTCTCGCGAACCTCGATCGTCGCCCATTCGGCGGCCGGGCACCGGCGCGCGAAGCCGAGGGCCTCCTCGCGCGTGCGGCAATCGAGCAGAAAAAAGCCGCCCACCATTTCCTTGGCCTCGGCGAAGGGGCCGTCGATCACCTGCGGCCGGCCTTCCCTCACCTTCACGCGCGCGGCGTCGCGCTGCGACGCGAGCGATTCCACCGCGAGCAGCACGCCTTGCTCCTTCAGGCCGGCTGCGAACTCGACCATGCGGCCGTACACCGCATGGCCCTCGGATTCGGTGCGCGTTGCGCGCTGGCGGGGGTCTTCGAGAATGAGGAGCATGTAGGCCATGCGTCAAATCATAGGTGCTCGACCCGTTGACGGCCAAGCGCCGCGATAAGCTGATAGGGTGGGAATCGAAAGGAGTGCATCGAATGTCCGAGCCGCAGATTGCCGACCACCCGGCCCAGCACCGCTACGAACTCAGCGTGGACGGCCGCCTGGCCGCGCGCGCCGAATATCGGTTGGAAGCTGGAGTCATCAGCCTGATCCACACCGAAGTGGACCCGGCGTACGAGGGCCAGGGGCTCGCGTCGAAGCTGGCCGCGTTCGTGATGCAGGACATCGCGCGGCGCGGCCTGAAGGCGAAGCTGGTCTGTCCGTTCATGGCGGGGTATGTGAAGAAACATCCGGAGTACGAAGCAATCGTTGCCGGCGGTTGATGCCGCCTCGTTAGCCCGCCTCGTTAGCCCGCCTCGTTAGCCCGTCTACTGCCCCCGCTACTTTGCTGAACGGGTTGGCCTTGCACGCAAGCTCGTGCGCACAATCGCGGCAGCAAGCGCTTCGAGGAGACCGGCCATGCTGATCGGCGTACCCAGGGAAATCAAGAACCACGAATACCGCGTGGGCCTCACGCCGGCGAGCGTGCGCGAACTCATCGCGCACGGCCACGAAGTCATCGTGCAGTCCGGCGCGGGTGCCGCGATCGGCCTGGACGACGGCCAATACCGCGCGGCGGGCGCGAAGATGGCCGACGACGCGGCCGGCATCTTCGCAAGCGCCGACATGATCGTGAAGGTGAAGGAACCCCAGAGCGCCGAATGCGAGATGCTTCGCCCGGGACAGATCCTCTACACCTACCTGCACCTCGCGCCCGATCCGGCGCAGACACGCGCGCTGGTGGATTCGGGCGCCGTGTGCATCGCGTACGAGACCATCACCGGTCCGGGCGGCGGGCTGCCCCTGCTCGCGCCGATGAGCGAAGTGGCCGGCCGCATGGCGGTGCAGGCCGGCGCGCACTACCTCGAGATCGCTCACGGCGGACGCGGCGTGCTGCTGGGCGGTGTGCCCGGCGTCGCGCCCGGCCACGTGGCCGTGATCGGCGCGGGTGTGGTCGGTACCAACGCCGTGCAGATGGCGGTGGGCATGGGCGCTCGAGTCACGGTCCTGGACAAGAACGTGGATCGTCTGCGTGAGCTCGACCTCGTCTTCGGCAACCGGATCAATACCACGTATTCGAACGCGCACAGCCTCGAGGAGGCCGTGCTCGATGCGGACCTCGTCATCGGCGGCGTGCTGGTGCCGGGCGCGGCGGCGCCGAAGCTCGTCACGCGTTCGCACGTGTCGCGCATGAAAAAAGGCGCGGTGGTCGTGGACGTGGCCATCGACCAGGGCGGCTGCTTCGAGACGTCGCACCCCACCACGCACGCCGACCCCGTGTACGTCGTCGACGGCGTCGTGCACTACTGCGTGGCCAACATGCCGGGCGCGGTGGCGCGAACCTCCACGTTCGCACTCAACAACGCCACCATCGGCCACGCGATCGCGCTCGCGGGCAAGGGCTGGAAGGCCGCGATGCGCGACGACGCGCATTTGCGCCAGGGTCTCAATGTCTGTGAAGGCCGCGTGACGTACGAAGCGGTCGCGCGCGACCTGGGGTACCCCTTCGTCGCGCCGGAAACGCTGTTGTAGGAGCGCCGGCCTCGCGTTGCGCGCCTCGCGCCTCGCGCCGCGGCAGCCGATTCGCGGGGCTTTGACATTCGTCAGGCCAGGTGGCGAGCTTCGCTGGCCCAATGGACCGCATGAACCCGATCCGACTCGCCCCGGCGGAAGCCGGCACCCACGACTGGCGCCGCCGCTTCGAATTCGCAGCGGCGGCGGCCTCGATCCTTCCCGTGACTTCGCTCGGATGCGGCCTATGACGCGCCCCACGCCCGAATTCCTGCAGGCACGCATCGAAGGCCTGCTCGACCGGCGCGAAGCCGAACTGCAAGCGGTGATCGCCGCGCAGACGGACGTGGCCGCGCACGAGCATGACCGCACCGAAGTGTTCGATGGCAAGGAGGCGGCCGAGGAGGAAACCGAGGCTTTGCTCGAGGATGCCGTCGCGGCCCGCGCCGCGAAGGAACTCGAAGCCATCGCCGCCGCGCGACAGCGCATCGCCCAGGGCACGTACGGCACCTGCCCTTCGTGCGGCGAAGCGATCGACGAGCAGCGCCTGCTCGCGGTGCCCGCGGCCCTTCTGTGCATCCGCTGCCAAGCCGATCCGGCTGCCGCGCGGCGGTTCAGCTAGTCTCGGCGAGCCACGCCTTCCGCGCCGATTCCTTCTTCCAGATTCGCGGAAGAACCGCTCGAAAGCTCTCAGGCATCGTGCCGCGAAGCGAGGTATTGCCCCACCGCGGCTTTCAGCTCCGCCGCCGTGTCCCGAAACCGCAGTGCCTCGCCGCTGCGGTCGATGTCGCGCGCCGGATCGTAGTTGCGCGGCCCGAGGATGCGAAGGCGCTGGGCGTACTGCCGGTCTTCGAGAGGGCCGTGCCACAGGTGCAGGGCGCGATTGTCGGCCCAGCCGATCGGAGGCCGCGGCGGCGGCGGCAGGCAGCGCGCCGCCCAGGCGGCCGCGTCGGCGCGATGCGCCAGGCTGTAGCCGCGGGGCTCGAAGAACTCCTGAGTCCGGCCGATGTAGCTCGTGGCGAGCAGCAGATCCGCGCCGCCCACGATGTTGGCGTCGTACAACTCGAAGCGCGGCAGGTCCGTGAGACGCACGGCGATGGCGATGCCCGCATTGCCCGACGAGGGCGCGGTGGTCCCGTGAAAGGCAAAGGCGCGCATGCGCTCGGGATCCGAGGTGAACAGGGGTTCGCCGTGGCCCAACGCGTACGCGAGTGACGGCAGGGACCGTTCGGGCTCGACGCGCGCGAGCGCATCGCGTTCGCGGATCTCGCGCGCGATGTCGGGCATGTAGTCCACCTGCCTGTGGCACTGGATCAAGGGCCGCGTCTCGAGCGCCGTGAGAATTCGCCGCACCCAGTCGGCCTCGGCGAAGACGACGTCGGCATCGATGATCGCCACGTCGCGCGCGAGCCCTTCGGCACGGATGCGTGCGAGGCCGCGATTGAGGAGCCGCTCCTTCTGCCACATCAGGTCGCCGCCCTGCACGCGGATCAGCACGTCGGCGTCGTCGGGGCGAAGGTCGAAACGGCCGTCCGGCGACCATTCGACCGCGACGAGCGGCACGTCGCCCAGGTTCTTGCGGAACACGTGGTAGTTGCGCAGCCGCCGGGCGCCGCGAAACGGGTTGTAGTACGCGGTGAGCGCGACGAGCGGAGCGGCGGCAAACATGCGCTTCATTCGGGGAAGTTCGGACAGGAGGTCACGGCAAGTGGGTGTTGCGCTCCAGCATACATGCTGCGGGGGCTCGGTTCTCGCCTCAGAACCGGAAGTCGAAGAAGCGGTCCCGCACTTCCATGCTCGGGTGCGCACGGCGCACGATCCCCTGCGCGTCGAGATAGACCGAGTAGAACATGTCCGCGCCCCCTGCGTCGCGCCAGCGGTACGTCATGATCGGGCCGTCCCAGCTCGCGACGCGTTCGATGCGCGCGGGCGGCCCGAATTCACGCTCGACGTCGGTGCGCGTCCACTGTCCCGGCACGATGCGCTCGAAGTTCGCCTGCGTGAGCGCCTGACGCGACGCCGTGACGCGGCCGTTCGCATCGACGTCGACCATCCACGCATACTGGCCGGCGGGCTGCTGCGAATACTGCAGCCGCTCTGCGCCGCCCGGCAGCGGCACGACGGCGGTGGGGCGGCCCATGCGCGCGATGACCTCGTCGCGCGCCGTGCCGGGCGCGACATCGCCGCCGAAGAACCCGAACGCCGACGCCGCACCGGCCGAGAAGAACAGCGCAGCACCGACGAGGGCAAAACGCAGCTTCATGCGTCTCACACCCCCCGCACGGCCGCTTCGATCGTCGCGATATCGATCTTTCTCATCGGCATCATCGCGTCGAATGCGCGCTTGGCCGCCGCGCGGTCCGGGCTCGTCACGGCTTGCATGAGCACGCGCGGCGTGATCTGCCATGAGAGGCCCCACTTGTCCTTGCACCAGCCGCACGCGCTTTCCTCGCCGCCGTTGCCCACGATCGCGTTCCACAGGCGGTCGGTTTCAGCCTGATCGTCGGTTGCAACCTGGAACGAAAAGGCCTCGCTGTGGCGGAACTCGGGCCCGCCGTTGAGGCCGATGCAAGGGATGCCGAGAACGGTGAACTCCACCATCAGGACCGCGCCCTCCTTGCCGGACGGATAGTCGCCCGGCGCGCGATGGATGGCGCCGACCGAGCTGTCCGCAAAGGTCTTCGCGTAGAACTGGGCGGCTTCGAGCGCGGTGGCGTCATACCAGAGGCAGATCGTGTTCTTGGGGGTCATGCTGTGTCTCCATTCGAGTGCATGTGAGTCGGTAAGGCGAGCCGTGCGGGTGAATGAGCGCACGGGCCGCACCGCCACCGTACCACGCGCTATCGCTCCCAGTCGTCCTCGAACTGAATCTCCACCACGCACGGTGCGAGCGCATGCATGCGCATCGCGCGTTCGCGGTGGGGCTCGTAGCTCTGCTGCCGATCCACGATCACGTCCTTCGGGTCGCCGTCGTGCGTGATCCAGAGGCTCCCCTCGGCCACGCGCACGAGCATGCCCTCGTCCACCTCCGGGATGACCTCGGTCGCTCCGCGGTCCAGCCGCATGCAGATGCGGCGGGTGACCCGCTCGGATTCGCGCAGGGCGGGCCGCACCCTGCGCCGCCGGTGGCTGTGCAGCCGCTGCGAAAACAATGTCCACGATGGCGACGAGCCGCTCATTTCCGTCCCCTTTGAACGCAACTTTGCCCGAGCCCGCAAGCGCTCGGAGCCGGAGCGTGGCGGCGGCGCGAGTCGGATCGCACCGAACCGGACGTAGGGCCTGCCGCCTGAGCGGTGGCGCCAGCGCGAAAAGCGCACAGACCTTCGTCTGATGGTCAAAGCGGATGCGCTCCGTAGCATCTGGGTGAGGCGGCGAAGCCGTCCGAGGAGGTGCCTCATGTTCTCCCAGCGACACTTGATTCATCCCGGCTGCGAGGCGCAACCGATGCCCGGTGCGCCCCACCGGATCAACCTGCGCCTGCTTGCCGATTCGCTCATGACCTGGGGGCATTCGGTGGCATTCGGCGGCAGCATCGCGGGCATCGCCGGGGGCTTCGGACTCGTCGCCTGCAACGAACTGACCCCGCTGATCGAAACCTTCCTCGTGGGGGGTCCGGTCTGCGGCATGGCGGCATCCGGCGTGCTCTACACAGCGGCGTGGTACGCCGACCGGGCCGCCGAGAATCGATAGGCGAGTCGAGAGGGAAGCGGGGCCCCGCCGCCCCCGCCCCTCTCAGACCTCGGGCTTGTCCGAGGGCTGCGACAGGTTGTCGCGCAGTTGCGGACTCATCGGAACATTCAGGTTGATCCCGCGCGGCGGGATCGGCGAGACAAACCACTTCCGGTACAGCCGCTCGAACTCGCCCGAGCGCATCATCGATGCGATCACGCCGTCCACGAGTGCCTTGAACGCGGGATCGTCCTTGCGCAGCATGCACGCATAGGGCTCGACCTGCAGGGTGTCGCCCACCACTTGCCAGTCCGACGGCTGGCGTGCGCCGGGAATCAGGCCGTATAGCAGGATGTCGTCCATCGCGAAAGCCGCGGCGCGGTCCGTCTGCACGAGCAGCATCGCATCGGCGTGGTCCTTCGCAAGGAGAATCTGCATGCCAAGCTGCTTTTCCTGGTTGTAGCGGCGCAGCACCTGCGCATTCGTCGTGCCGGAGGTCGATGCGACGGTCTTGCCGGCGAGGTCCGAATAGTTGCCGATGCCCGAGCTCTTCTTGACCAGCAGGCGCGTGCCGCTATAGAAGTAGTTGAGCGCGAAGGCGACTTCTTTGCTGCGCGCGGTGTTGTTGGTGGTGGAGCCGCATTCGAGGTCGATGGTGCCGTTTTGCAGCAGCGGAATGCGGTTCGCCGAGGTCACCGCCACGTACTCGACATCGATCGCCCGGGCGGCGGTGCGCCGGCGCACCTCCTGAACGACGGCCTGTGCGATGTCCTGCCCGAAGCCCACGGGCTTGCCCGCGGTGGCAACGTAGGAAAACGGGATGGAGGATTCGCGGTAGCCGAGCGCGAAGCGGCCGGTCTCTTCGATCTTCTTCAGGGTGTCCGCGCTCGCAGGCCCCGCGGCCAGGGCCAACAGGGCCAATGCTGCGCATGCGGCGTGAGCCGCGACGGTCGAATGCTTCATGGTGTCCTTTCACTCCCTTGCATGATTTGCGCCCGCGGGCGCTTCGCAGCCGGACGCGCCTCAGGGCGATCCGGCCACAGGGCTGCCCTCGGCGGCCCCGTACGCGATACCCAGCCTGCGGATCGCCACGACGGCCTGCGTGCGATTCACGACGCCCAGCAGACGGAAGATCGCGGTGAGGTGCGTCTTGACGGTGATCTCGGCGAGCCCGAGGCGCATGCCGATCTCCTTGTTGGAGTAGCCGTTCATGAGGAGCGCCGCGATTTCCTGCTGGCGCGTCGTCAATCCGTGGCCGCTTTCTTCCGTGAGCGACAGCGAGCCGGCCGGGCGAATCCACTTCTGTTCGGACACCGCCCCCTCGAGCGCCCGCTGCACGATCTCCTTGAGCGTATCCATGGAAACGCTCTTGGACACGACCATGCTCGCGCCCGCCCGGGTGGCCGCGGCGATTTCCTGCCTGTGCTCCGAAGCGGACACCACCACGATGTCGGCGCTGCACGCGCGGCGAAAGAGAGCGATCGCATCGGCGCTCGCCGCGCCGGGCAGTCCCAGGTCCAGCAGGATCAGGTCCACCGTGCTTTCGCGCACCCGCTGCAGGCCCTCCTCGGCGCTCGCCGCGGCAAGCACGCTCGCGCCCGCACCGCTTTCCTCGACGAGGCCCACAAGTGCTTTGCGAAAGAGGGGATGGTCGTCGACCACGAGTACGGTCTTGCTCATGTCATTGCTCCTCGAGGCTGCAGGAGTTGCTCCAGCGAGCCTTTCAACGCTGATGCTTCCAGCGGCTTGTACATCACGGGAACCCCGAGACCCTTCGCGGATTTCTCGGCCATGCCGCCCGCCGTATTGCCCGTGACCAGCAATGCGGGGATGTCGGAATTGAACTCCTGCCTCAGTTCTCGAATGACGTCCGATCCCTTGGACGCCTGGCTGAGCTCGTAGTCGCAGATGATCACATCGGGCGGGCGCAAGCTGCCCGCGAGCGACTGCATCGCTTCCACGCCCGAGCGTGCGCACACGACGTCGCAGCCCGCGCTCTCGAGGATGAACGATGCGGCGCTCAGGATCGACGGTTCGTCGTCGACGACCACGACGAGGCGGCCCGCGAGCCGGCGTTCGGGGACGCCCACGGCCGCCTGACCCCGCGCGACGTGAACGAGCGGCATGTCCACCGCGAACATCGAACCGCGCCCGGGCGTGGAGCGCATGACGAGGTTCAGCCGCAGCGCCTGCGCGAGGCGCCGCACGATCGCGAGGCCCAGGCCGACTCCGCCCGTGTTGTCGCTCGGCGGCGCGGAATCGAGCCGGTGGAACTCCTCGAAGATCGATTCCTGCTCCGACTCCGGGATGCCGCCGGCCGTGTCGTACACCGTGAAGCGCAGCATCGGCCCGCGCAGCCGGCAGCCCACGAGCACGCCGCCCTTGCTCGTGTGGCGCACCGCGTTGCTCACGAAGTTGAGGGCGATCCGCTCCACCATGACCGGATCGCTGTAGACGTGGTCCGAACAGTGCCGGACCTTCAGGCGGATGCCGCGCGCCGCCGCGAGCGGCTGGAATTCCTTTTCGATGCGCGAAAGCAGCGACGCGACGCTGAAGGTGCTCAAGGCCGGCACCGCCTGCCTTGCATCCAGCCGCGAGATGTCCAGCAGCGAGCGGAACATGTCGTTCATGTCGTGCGCGCAGACCCGCGCATCGGAGATGACTTCGCGAACGCGCGGGGGCAGCTCCACCTCCGCCAGTCCGTCGAGATAGAGCGAGATGGCGTGCATCGGCTGGCGCAGGTCGTGGCTCGCCGAGGCGAGAAAGCGCGTCTTCACCTGCACCGCGCGCTCCGCGATTTCCTTTTGCTCCTGCAGCATCGCCGCGAGGCGGTTTCTCTCGACGTCGATGTCGATCGCGTGGGAGAACTTGTTCCAGTTCTTCTTCAGCTGCCGAAACGACGCGAGGCTGTGAAACGCGATGAGCAGGACGCCGATGTTGGCCACCGGCGCGTCGAGCGCGTAGAAGAGGACGAAGATGGAAGCCGCGATCACGGGAGCGGAAAACGCGACCACGGACCACGGCACGAAATAGCCGCTCGCCACCGCGTGAACCGTGAAGGTCATGGACACGGCAACCGCCATCAGCGCGAGCTGCTGGTCGGCCTGCGAGGCCCACGCGACGAGGCCCACCGACCAGATCGTGCCGCCGAGGCCCGAGGAAAGCACCACGTCGCGGATGTGGCGCACCGACACGCGCTCGGGCGGCGGCAGCCCGCTCAGCCGCGACCAGCTGTTGAACGCGGCGAACCCGAGCGCGCCCATGGCACATTGCCAGGCCGCGGCCAGCCAGCCGAAACCGTGCTGAAACTGCACGGTCAGGCCAAGCGCCATCATGCAGATGATGAAGCCCGTGTTGCTACCGAGCTGCTGGACCGTCGCCACCGATTGCGCGATGCGGACCTGGTCGGGATGCCGGGACGGAAACCACGAAACCATCGGCCGAGCCTGCACTCTTTCTGTTCGGAGGGCGGGGGCCGCTGCCTCGAGCCGGCCGGTCCGTTTCCTCTCCGCCTGACGTCCTCCCTGTGGACGTTGTCATTCTTGCACTTGGGCCGCTGCGCACAAGGGAAACCTGCCTAGACTTTCGTATGGTCCGCACATCGCCCACCCATCCGTATAGGTTCGGGCACAGGGGGCTAGCGGCGGATCCGTTGCGGTGTTAAATATGGCCAAATCCGATGGCGACCTCGATGAACACGCAATTCAGCCGTATTCTCCTGATCGACGACATGCCGTCGATCCACGAAGACTTCCGAAAGGTGCTTACGCCCAATCGGGGGTCGGCTTCGCTCGATGAGGCCGAAAGCGTGCTGTTCGGCTCCGCGTCTTCTCCGCGCACGCCGCTGGAGCTCGATTGCGCCTCGAGCGGCGAAGAGGGCCTGCGCCTGCTGAAGGCCGCCGCCCTCGAGGGCCGGCCGTACGCGCTCGCTTTCGTGGACATGCGAATGCCCGCGGGCTGGGACGGCGTGCGCACGATCGAGGAACTCTGGCGCGAGGACGGCGAACTGCAGGTCGTGATCTGCACGGCCTATTCGGACAATCCGCTCGAGCAGGCGCTCGGCAGGCTCGGTTCGCCCGATCGCCTGCTCGTGCTGAAGAAGCCCTTCGATCCGATCGAAGTGATCCAGCTCGCCCGCGCATTGGTCGCGAAGCGCCGCGTGGCGCACGAGGCCGCGACGCACCTCTCGAACCTCGAGCGGGTGCTGCACGAAGTGCAGCAGGCCGCCGAGGAGCTGCGCCGGCGCAACCACGACCTCGAGGCCGTGCAAAAGAACGTCTCGCAGAACCTGCGCTCGCCTCTCGCGGCCATCGGCATCCTCAGCTCCTTGCTCACGCAGGAACTGGGCGGCCATCGCAGCGACAAGGTCGACGAGTACCTCGACCAGATGCGCAACGGCGCGCGCTGCGGCGAACTCCTGATCGACGGCGTGCTGTCGCTCACCGAAGTCGTGGTGGCGCAGCCCTCGCACGAATCGCTGGATCTCACCCGCATGGGCCGTGAACTGATCGACGAGGAGCGCAACCGCGAGCCGCAGCGGCAGGTGTCGATCAGCATCCAGGATGGCCTCAGGGCCTGGGGCGACAGCCAGCTCGTGCGCGTCGCGCTCAAGCATCTTCTGGGCAACGCCTGGAAGTTCACGGGCCGCCAGAAGATCGCCGCCATCACCTTCGGCGCGGATTTCGGCGCCGAGGGCGACACGGTGTTCTTCGTGCGCGACTCCGGCTGCGGGTTCGACATGTCGCGCGCGGACCACCTGTTCCAGAAGTTCCAGCGCCTGCACGAATTCGGCGAGTATCCGGGCGGCGGCGTTGGCCTCGCCACGGTCGGCCGGATCATCGAGCGGCACGGCGGACAGATCTGGGCCGACTCGCGACCGGAACACGGGACCACCGTGTACTTCACGCTGCCCTCGGCGGTGCCGAGGTAGTCCTTCGCCATCTCCGGCGGCGCCGGCAACCCCGAAGGCAGCGGGCCTATCCTTTGGTATAGGGCCCAGCGAACCGGCTGGCGACGCGCACATTCGCATGCTACCTTTATCCGGCGTAAGGAGAAGGCAATGGCGCTTTCGGTCAATGAAGCATCACCGGACTTCTGCAAAGGCAATTGCGTCGATCCGATGGCCGTCATGCGTGCATTGCACACGCTCTGTGCCGACACGGACCCCGCAAGCCTGGAGGCCCGCATCGAAGCCGTACTGGGCGGCATCGTGGGCGCCACGAGCGTCTTGCTCGCCCTGTGGGACGAAGAAGCGAACGACTGGCTGCCGCGCTCGAACGACCGCGCGGCGGCCATCGGCGACGCCGCGATCGCGGGGCCGGTTCCGCTGTCGCTGCTGAGCCACGCGGTGCACACGGCCAAGCCGCTCGTGGTCGCCGACGCCCTTGCCGATCACCGTTTCTCGATGGACCCGTACTTCCGGGACGTCGAATGCTGTTCGGCGATGGCGATTCCGCTCGTGCGGCGCGGGTCGCCGCGCGCCGTCCTGATCTTCGAGAACCGCGCCGCGCCGGGGGCCTTCGGCGACTCGCAGCTCGAGACCGTCTCGGCGATCGCCTGGCTTCTGATCGTGACGCTCGACAACGCCCGCTCGTACGAACGCCTGGAGCGCCGCGTCATCGAGCAGGCCCAGCAGCTGCGCGATGCGCAGGCGCGGATCGCCGCGCTCTCGCGCAGCGACGGCAGGGCACAGATCGCGACGAACGTGCTGCACAACGTGGGCAACGTCCTCACGAGCGTGAATGTCTCCGCGCACGTGGTGTCCAAGCAGGTGCAGGAGTCTCCGTCCTCGCGCATCGCCGACGTCGCGCAACTGCTTTCCGAGGCGAGCGACGACCTCCAGGCGTTCTTCGGCCCGGGCGGAAAGGGGCAGCACGTGCCCGCCTACCTGCGCGAGCTCTCCCAGGCGCTGGAGGCGGAGCGGCAGCAGCTGCTTGCCGAACTTCAGCGGCTTTGCGCGAGCGTGGAGCACATCAAGAACGTCATCGCGATGCAGCAGTCGTACGCCAGCTCGGGGCGCCTCATGGAGCGCGCGCTCATCACCGACCTCGTGGAGGACGCGCTTCGCATCCAGGAGGCGTCGATGTCGCGCCACCACGTGCAGGTGCTGCGCGACTATGCCCCGGTCGAAATCGCCGCGATGGACCGCACGCGCGTGATGCAGATTCTCGTGAACCTCGTGGAGAACGCGCGTCAGGCGATGGACGAAGTCCCGGGCGAGCGCCGCCTGGATGTCGCCGTGCGCCAGGCGGCCGGCTCCATCGTCGTGAGCGTGCGCGATTGCGGATGCGGCATCTCGCCCGAGAACATGCAGCACATCTTCTCGCACGGCTTCACGACCAAGACGGAAGGCCACGGATTCGGGCTGCATAGCTGCTCGATCGCGGCCGAGGAGATGGGGGGCAGCCTCGCGGCCTATAGCGAGGGGCCGGGGCATGGGGCGACGTTCGTTCTTCAGTTGCCGGCTTCGCCCGCTGCCTGAAGTCGCCCCGATTCGTGAGCTTCAGGCAACCTGGCGGCTGCGGAGCCGGTCGACGACCGTCGGCCGGAGCCGCCCCGCTTCGCGAAGCGGCCCGGTGGGGCCTGCACGCATCACGCGGCGACGAGCTCGACGGCGGGCGGGCTGAAATCGCGGCCCACCATCGCACGGGCGAACAGATAGTTGTTGCGCGCCCTCTCCGGCATGCGGTCCATGTCGACCTGGCCGCGTTCGTCACACGGGAACGCGAAGCCGCGGCCACTCTTGAAGAGGGAACGGAAGATCAGCTGGAAGCAAATCGATGCGGACGGGTTCATTGCCTTGCTCCTTGCGGGCCCGTTACGGGTCCCATGGGAATCAGTTTGGGCGATGAACCGCTGAAATTAAACCATACGGAAGTAGCGAAACGCTCCTGCGCGCACCGCAGACCCGGTGACCATCCATTCGGATAGGTTGAAGGCCACGAATGCATCCGACGCTTCATCCAACGATCGACCCGACGCTCCTCTCGCTCGCCGAAAGCGCGCTCGCGGCCACGCAGTGCCTGCGGCATGCGCACGGCCGGACCCACGCGCCGCAGCCGCTTGCGGCGCTTCCCTGGCTCGCGCCGGAGCTCACGGGCCGCACCGCGCACGGCGCCGACCGGCGAGCGGACCTCTACGCGCTGGGCGCGGTCCTGTACGACTGGGCGACCGGCCGCGCCGCGTTCGCGCAGGACGACCCGCTTGCCGCGCTGCACGAGCGGCTCACCTTCGCGCCCGTGCCGCCTTCGGTGGTGCGACCCGAGCTGCCCGGCGCCTTTTCCGACATCGTGATGCGCCTGCTCGAGAAGGAGCCCGCCAGGCGCTACCAGAGCGCCGAAGGCCTTGCGCACGACCTGCGCCGCTTGCGCCGCGCCCTCGCGCGCGGGGGTGCGACCGACTTCGCTCTGGGCCGCCTCGACTTCGGCGACCGGCTCGCGGCGCCGTGCCACCCCGTCGGACGTGACGGGGAACTCGAACGCCTCCGAGGCGCGTTCGACGCGGCATCGGACGGAGCAACACGTGTCGTTCTGGTAGCGGGAGCCGCGGGCGTGGGCAAGACGGCGCTCGTGGATGCAGTGCGCCGTGTCGTGGAATCGCGCGACGGCAGCCTCTTCGTCGGCCGGGCGGCCAAGGGCGGCGCAGGCACGTGTGCCTTGCGTCAGGCGCTCGGTCTGCCGCAGAGCGCGGCGCAGCCCGCGGCGCTTGCCGCCGATTTGCTTCGCGCGGCGGCGTCGCCGGGGCGGCCGGTGGTGCTCGTGCTCGAAGATCTGCACTGGAACGCGGATGCCGCGATCGACCTCATCGACCGGGTGCTCTGCGACGAAGACCCGCCAGGCCTGCTCGTGATCGGCACCTGCCGCGACGACGAGCTGGTGCCGCCGCATCCCCTCGCAGTCGCGATCGATCGATGGAGTGGCAGTCGGCCGCGCTTCGAACTGCTGCGGCTTGCGAATCTGAAGTCGCCCGATCTCGCGCGCATGCTGGGCGAGATGCTGCGGCTGCCTGCAGACTCGTCCGAGGAGCTCGCTCGTGCGCTTTCCGTGCGGTGCGGCGGCAATCCGCGCGACACGGTGGAGCTCGTGAACGCGCTGCGCCGCGACGGCGTCTTGCGCCCGGGCGCGCACGGGTGGCGGTGGGATGCCCGCGAAATCGAGCGCCATGCGAACGGGGCGAGCATGACGGACCTGCTGCGCGAGCGCGTATCGCGCCTGCCGCGCGCCGCGCGCGAACTGCTGGAGGCGCTCGCCTGCCTGGGCGGGGACGTGCCGATGCCCGCGCTCGGGGCCGCGACGGGGCTCGGTTCGCGCGAGCTGCACGCGCGCTGCGCGCGGCTCGAAGCCGAAGGCATGGTGCTGCTCGATCCGGGTCCGGCAGCCAGGCTGCGCCTGCATGAACCGGTGCGGCGCGCCGCCTGCGCGTCTGCCGACGCTGGCCGCAGGATGCAGATGCACCTGGACTTCGCCCGCAGGCTCGCCGCCGTGGCGGCATTCGAGCTGGAAGCCGCCGGGCAGTACCTGAGCGCGGCTTGCGCCGTGACGGATGCCGAAGAATGCGCGGCAGCGGGCACCCTCATGCATCGCGCCGCGACCCGTCTTGCGTCGCACGCCGACTTCGCGGGCGCCGAGCCGCTGCTGCGGGGCGCGCTCGGCCTGCTCGGGCGCGCCGCGGCGAACGGCAAGGACACCGCGGCATCTCAACTACGCTGCGAGCTCGATCTGCACGCGGCGCTCAGCCGGCTCGGCCGCACCGACGAGGCCGCGGAGCTCTACGCGTGGATCGAACTGCGCGATCCCGATCCCCTGGTGCTCGCGGATGCGGCGCTCACGCACGCAGAAAGCCTGCACGCCCGTGAAGCCGACGCGCGGGCGATCACGCATGGCGCGCGGTTCCTGCGCGGCCTCGGATTCGAGACACAAGAGCACCTCGGCGCCGCCGATGCGGCGGCCGCGGCCGAAGCGCTCCGCGGCTGGGTCGAAACCTTCGACGACGCCCATGAAGCGGCGCAGCCCGAAGCGCGCGACGCGTGCGTCATCGCCGCGGCCGACATGCTCGCGCAGCTTGCGCTGTCGGCCCAAGCGTTGCACGACGGCGCTCGCTGCGCCATCGTGCGTGCGAGCCTGGACCTCTGGCACCGGCACGGCCCGTGCCCGGGA
Organism: Ramlibacter sp.; assembly: GCF_035548915.1. Taxonomy (GTDB): domain Bacteria; phylum Pseudomonadota; class Gammaproteobacteria; order Burkholderiales; family Burkholderiaceae_C; genus Ramlibacter. The sequence continues at coordinate 33,012 of NZ_DASZSE010000037.1, forward strand.
CTGGCCGCGAGCCTGTCGATGGCCGGCAGCAGCGTCGCCATCGCGCGGGCGGATTGGCGCACGGGCTACCTGGCGGCCCGCCGCATGATCGCGCTGTGCGACGCGAAGCAATGGCAGGCCGCTGGTTTGCACGCGCGACAGCGATTCGCCCTCGCCGGCGTGCATTGGTTCGAGCCGCTCGAGCGGGGTCTCCAGCTCGCGACCGAGGCATGCGAAGGCCTGCTCGCGCGCGGGCGAACGCAGGCCGCGTGTTCGAGCTACTGGGTCACCGTGCCGGGCCTGCAGGAGTGCGCGGCGACGGTGCAGGAATGGGCAAGGCAAGCGGATGCCGGCCTCGGCCTCGCCGAGCGCAACGGGATGAAGGAGCTGGCCGCCGCGCTGCTCGCGCCGCGCCAACTGGCGCGGGCACTGCGGGGCGAGACATCGGCCACGGGGTCCTTCGACGACGCCGAATTCGCCGAGGCGCGGCATCTCGCCGGCCACGCGGCGCGGCCCCGGGCGACCTTCATGTTCCACGTTCACCGTGCGCTCGGCGCCGCGATCTTCGCGGACACACCCGCTCTCTATGCGCATGCGAAAGCGTCCCTCGCTCTCTCGGCGGGCCAGGGGACCTACACGGTGGCCTGGGCGCACTGGCTCGCGGCCCTGGCCGCGGCGTGGAAGCTGCAGGACACGCGGCTTCATGCGCCGCAGCGCGACGGCATGTGGAAGGCCGACCTCGCCGAGCGGGCCGCGTGGCTGGAGCTTCGCGCGATCGATGCGCCCGCGAACTTCCGGCACATCTGCCTGCACGTTCTGGCGGAACAGGCGTGGGCTCAGGGCGACGACACCGCCGCGGCCACGCGCTTCGATGCCGCGCTCGGTCTCTGCGCGACGGGTACGCGTCCGTGGCACCGCGCCTTCATCACGGAACGGGCAGGACAGTTCCACCGCGCGCGAGGCCGCGCGAGCCGCGGCGGCGAACTGCTCGCCGAGGCGCACAGGCTCTACACGCAATGGGGCGCGACCGCGAAGGCGGCGCAGCTCGTGGCGCGCGACCGCGTGCCGCTCGCGCCGGACAGCGCGTCATGGTGCGCGGCGGACGCGAGCCGGATGGACACGCTCGCCGTGCTGCGCACCGCGCGGGTCCTGCAGCGCGAAGGCGATGCGGCGGCGCTCGATGCGCGCGTGCGCGAGGTCCTGCGCAGAGTCTCCGGCGCCACGAAGGTGACGCTCGTTCGCCGGGACCCGGATGCGAACGACTGGGTGCTTCCCGCCGAGGACGGCCTCAGCCCCGGCTGCGAGGAGAGTGTCGGAGACCGCGCGCCCGTGTCCGTGCTGGCGCACGCGATGGCGCAGGCGGTGCCGCTCCTCATCGACGATGCGCTTGCCGACGAGCGCTTCGCGGGGGACCCGTATTTCCGGGACATGGCGCGATGCTCGTTGATGGCCGTGCCGGTCGTGCATCAGGCGGCGGTGCGCGCGATGCTGGTGCTCGAGAACGACGCGCGCAGCGGCGCATTCGGCACCGAGTGCCTCGACGCCGTCGTGCTGATCGCCGGGCAACTCGCGATGTCGCTCGAGAACGCGCGCCTGTACGAGAGGCTCGAGCGAAAGGTCGAGGAGCGGGCGCGGCAGCTGCGCGAAGCGCAGTCGCACCTGCTTGCCGAGGCACGCCGTGCGGGGATGGCCCAGATCGCGGCCAACGTGCTGCACAACGTCGGCAATGTGCTCACGAGCATGAACGTCTCCGCGCACATGCTGGAAGCCCGGGTGCGCGACTCGTCGGCCTCGCGCCTCACACGGCTTTCCCAGTTGCTGCAGGACGAGGCCGACGACCTGCCGGCGTTCTTCGCGCCCGGCGCCAAGGGCCGGCTCGTTCCGGCCTACCTGCGCCAACTGGACGAAGCGCTCGCGAGCGAGCGCGACCAGATGCTCGCGGAATTGCAGCGGCTGTGCGGCAGCGTGGAGCACATCCGCAACGTGGTCGCCATGCAGGAGGCGTACGCCGGCGACGGCCGCGTGCTGGAACTCGCTCGCATCGACGAGCTCGCCGACGAAGCCCTGCGCCCGCACGAAGCGGACCTCGCGCGCGACGGCGTGGCGGTGCGGCGCGACTACGCGCCGATGGAGGCGACACGCCTCGACAAGGCGCGCGTGATGCACATCCTCTCGCACCTCTTCGCCAATGCGCGCGAAGCGATGCTGGGCGTCGACGGCGAGCGGCGCCTCACCGTCACGCTGCGCGAGGAGATCGATCGTATCGTGGTGACCGTGCGCGACACCGGCTGCGGCATCGCGCGGGAGAACCTGGACCGCATTTTTTCGCACGGCTTCACGACGAAGCCGGACAGCCACGGATTCGGGCTGCACAGCTGCGTCATCGCGGCGCAGGAACTGGGCGGCAGCCTCACCGCCTTCAGCGACGGCCCGGGAAAGGGCGCGAAGTTCGCATTGCAGCTGCCGCTTGCGTGAGCGGCGCCGCCCGCCCGGGAGTCAGGCGCGATGCGCCGTCGCGAGCATCGCAAGCGAATCGACGGCGGGCCGGGCCGGCACCAGGTGCGCTCGCCACTGGGTGGCGAGTTCGGTCATGCGCATGACGGCCTGATAGAGATCGGGCGCGGTCGCGGTGTCGAGCGGCCTCGCGTAGTTGACGACGAAGTCGCCGGTCGCGGGGTCGCGGCCGATGGAAGGCGATGCCGCGCGGCCGGCCATGAGGAAGTTCGCCTCGAGGAAGGCCCGGCAGGCGTGCAGCTCCTCGTCGGGGCCGACCGAGCCGAGCTTCGCCGCGATGACGATGGAGTCGCCCAGCGCGCGGATGTGCATCACGCTGGTGGCGACGCCGTCGACCTCGAAGGTGACGGCGCTCACGCCCGAGGCGTCCTCGGCGATCGCGGGCGGTGCGATTCCGAAGAGCTCGCACAGGCTCGCGCAGAGGCCTTCGAAGCGAACGGGGGTCATGCGAAGGATGCTATGCGAATGCCGAAGGTCTTGCCTCAGACCGAAGTCTGTCGCGACACGGTGTTCGCCTCAATAGGATGACCGGATCGCAACCTATCGATCGAAAGGCGTGGAACGCAGGATGGACATTCGGACTCCGCCGGAATCGGCTTCGCAATCGACTCCCGCCAATGGCGACTACCCGGGAAGGACTTCGCCTCTGCCTGTTCCCGACGCGGGTCAAACCGTCAGGTTGCTGCCCGATCATGTCCTGAATGTCGCGGACCCTCCCGGGTCGGAAGGGACGTGCCGGCCTGCCGATGCGGCCTCCTCGGGCGGCAGGACGCAAGCCCGTGCGGTCGGCACGAAGACCGTCGTGTGCCTCTTCTTTCTGGGCATCGCCGGTCGCATGTCGGAGGTTGCGCTGCACCCTTGGCAACCCCCTGAGGTGACCCTCCACCTGCCGCAGGCCGCGGAACGGGCCCACGAGCCAACCGCGAACGCCACGGGGCCTATCGCGAACACCGCGAACGTGAGCGAGGCCATCGCGGCGTGCCAGGCCGAACTCGAACGCCTGGGTCTTTCCGATCGCGCTGCCTATCTGATGGGGCAGACGCCCGCGTCCGGCGGGTGGGTCCCCTGCGACAGCAACGAGAAGATGATGTACGAAGTCGCGGCAGGTCTGAGCGGGAACGGCCCGGTCACCCCGGTCACCGTCCATCAGGCGGCACGAAGCCTCAGCGCGGCGGATCGCGTCAAGCTCCAGCAAGGACTGGATCGGCGAGACCCCCATGCGATCCACCAATTTACCGAGCTCGTCTGCAAGTGGAACCGCGGCGGCGGACACGAATTCGTTGCGAGCGAATGGACGTGGGTGCGAGCGTACACCGGCCTCATGGGCGACGGCCGGATGAAAGCGGTGCCGGTCGGACTCGACGATCCGACCGAGTCGCTCTGGAATGACACGTTCGCCCTCGATGGACGCGTCGTGATCGGCGCGCCTCTTGCCTACCTCGTCTGCAACGCGTCGGGCACCGCGGTCGAATGCCCGGGAACCGCGCCGGTGCAGCTTCCTTACCCATCCGCGGAAAATCCCCTCTATCCCGCATTCCCCGGCCTGCCAAGGGAAAAGCTCGATGCGCTCTACGCTGCAGTCGATCAGGCGCTCGCAGCCGACAGGCCCGTCGTGCTGGTGGTTCGCGGTTCGCAGTTCGATCACGACCTGGACAGATGGGGGACCGGCTATAGCGTGTCCCAAGTGGGCCATGACATGACGCTCGCAGGGTTCCTGCGGGCGATGGCCGAACGCGGAATCTCGGTGGTCGCCAGAGTGCAGGACGATCCGGAGTCCGACGACGTCTGGAACACACTCATCCTGTCGACGCCGCAACTGCATCATCTCGCGCAGAATCGTACGGGCGAGGCAAACGCCACCGATACGCCGACGCCTGCCGCCACCGAAGGCTGACCAATCCAGCGAAACAGCGAGTCGCGCGGCGATCACGGCGCCGCGAGCGCCGCCTGCCTTCCCCGCTCCACATTCACGCGCACGAGCAGCGCGAGCCCGATCACGAAGAGCCCCGCGGTCGACATGATCGCAAGACGCTGGTTGCCTCCGGTCACCCACGTGATCGCGCCGTACGAGAGCGGCCCGATGATGCTCGCGATCCTGAGCGCGAAGGTCCACAGGCCGTAGAACTCCGCGAGCTGCTTCGGCGGCGCAAACATGCCCGCGAGCGCGCGCCCGGCCGACTGGCTCGACCCCATGCAGAGCCCGGCGATCGTGGACGCGATCCAGAATTCCCCTTTGGTCGTCGAGACCGAAGCGATGATGCAGACGGCCGCCCAGCCCACGAGCGTCGTGCCGAGCGCGAGCTTGTGGCCCACCCGGTCCTGCAGATAACCCCATGCGAAGGCGCCTGCCGCCGCCGCGAGATTCAGCACGAAGATCAGCACCATCGTCTCTTGCGGCTTGAAGCCGATCACCGATTCGGCATAGATCGCGGCCAGCGCGATCGCCACCGCGATGCCGCCCTGGTAGAAGACGGCGCACGCCATGAGCCACACGAAGTCCTTGTAGCGGCGCGCCTGGCTCGCCGTGCGCTGCAGCTGGTGCAGGGAAGCCGCGAACCCGCTTTCGCGCAACGCCTGCGGATTGGGTTTCGCGCGTTCGGTGAGCAGCCAGAACGTCGCGAGCGAGGCCGCGCCGTACATCACGGCCGTGATCAGCATCGTGACCGGCACGAACTGCGACGCGGGAATCTTCTGCCCCTGCGCCTGGATCACGTACGCGAGGCACAGGCCGAGCGTGAGCATGCCGCCGAAGTAGCCGAAGCTCCAGCCCCAGCCGCTTACCTTTCCGAGCGATTCGGGCCGGGCGAGCTCCGGCAGGAACGCCGCCGTGAGCGACTCGCCGTACGTGTAGAACACGTTCGAAAGCACGATGAGCACCATGGCGAGCGCCACGCCCCCGGGCTGCGCCCAGGCGAGCGCCGCGGTGCACAGCACGCACGCCACCGTGATGATCGCGAGCACGCGCTTCTTCGCCGCGCGCAGGTCCGCATACGCGCCGATGCTGGGCATCGTGATCATCACGATCGCGTGCGAGATGCTGAGCGCGAGCGTCCAGGCGAACGTGGCCCAGGGCGCCTTCTGCGCGACGCCGCTCACGAAATACGCGGCGAACACCGCCGTGATGACGACCGTGGTGTACCCGGAATTGGCGAAGTCGTACATCGCCCAGCCGAAGACTTCGCGCTTGCGCACGCCGGGGTTCAGGGCTTCCTGCGGAAAGAGGCTCATGGGTGGGGGAGACTACAAGGTACGCCGCGGCGTGGCAAGCCGCCGCGCCGTCCGGCCGCCGGCGCCGCGAACCCGAGGCGGTACGCGCAAAATGAACCGACAATGTGGACCGAAAGTGGCAATCGGCATCCTCCCCAGGCACCGCGAACTTGCGGATGCGTAGAGAAGAAAGGCGATCGACGCGCACATGGAGCGCAATTCATGACGGGCTCGAGCTTTGCGCTGTCCGGGCGCGGCGCCGAAGGCCGAATCGAACTCCTGTACGAAAGCCCGACGACGCGCGTCTTTCGGGAGCTCGGGCCGCTCGGCGCGATCGTCTGCAAGGAACCCCTCGGGGCCGACGCGCCCGAGCGCATCCGCCACGAACGCGCCATGCTGGAGCGGCTTGCCGGCGTCGAAGGCGTCGCGCATCTGGCTGCCGGTCTCAGTCCGCAGGGCGCGCTCGCGCTGCAGGACTGCGGCGGGGTCTCGCTCGCCCAGGTGCTGCGATCGCGCGGCATCCGGCTCGATGCGATCCTGCCGCTTGCGCAGCAGCTTGCCCGCACGCTGGCCGCGGTCCATCGCCGCGGTGTGATCCACCGCGACATCAACCCCGCAAACATCCTGCTTGCCGCCACCGGCGACGCCGTCCTGATCGACTTCGATCTGGCCATGCGGGCCGATCAGCACCCGGCCGCCGGCGAGGAAGGGCATCTTCTCGGCACGCTCGCCTATCTCGCACCGGAACAGACGGGGCGCACGGGGCGCATCGTGGACCAGCGCGCCGACCTCTACGCGCTCGGCGTCACGCTCTACGAGCTCGCGACCGGTCGCCTGCCCTTCGAGGCGCAGGATACGCTGCAGCTGATTCACCACCACATGGTCCGAGAGCCCCTGGCGCCTTCGCAGCTGGACGCGCGCGTGCCGGCGGGCTTCTCGGCCATCGTCATGCGCCTGATGGCCAAGGCACCCGGCCAACGCTATCAGGGCGCCGAGGGCTTGCTGCACGACCTGCAGCGGCTGCGTGGCGAGCTCGATGCGGGCCGGCCGGGCCTCTTCGAGCTCGGCGAGCGCGACTTCCCGGCCCGGCTCGCGCCGCCGCGAGCGCTCGTGGGCCGCGCGAGCGAAATCGCGACGCTGCGCGCCGCGTTCGCCGAATCGCAGAGGAGCTCGCACGCAACGGTGCTCGTCGAAGGACCCGCGGGCGTGGGCAAGAGCGCGCTCGTGGGCGAGCTGAGGCCCATCGTGGCCGCCGCGGGCGGCTGGTTCGTGCACGGCAAGTTCGACCAGTACCAGAAGGACGCCGCCACGGCGGGCGCGGTCACGCACGCGGGGCGCGCGCTCGGCCGCCTGCTGCTTGCGCTGCCGCCCGAGCAGCTCGCCGTCGAACGCCGCCGCATTCTCGAGCGGCTCGGTCGCAACGCCGCCGTCGTGACGCGCATGTCGCCGGAATTCGCGCTGCTGCTGGGCGAGCAGCCCGAGGTGGTGCACGAGGATCCGCGGCAGGCCGAGCTGCATCTGCAGCAGGCGGTGGTCGATCTGCTCGCGGCGGTCGCGTCGCCCAAGCGGCCGCTCGTCGTGGTGATCGACGACTTGCAGTGGGCCGGAGCGCTTTCCCTGCGCGGATTCGGGCGGCTCGTCGGCGAGCCGGGGCTGCGCGGCGTGGTCCTCGTGGGCGCCTGGCGCTCCGAGGAACTGGTGGAGGGCCATGCGCTCGCGCCGATGCTCGCGCAATGGAGCGGCCTGCCGCAGCCGCCGTTGCGCATCTCGCTCGCCAACCTGGGCGAGGCCGACCTGGCCGAGCTGGTCGGCGGCATGCTGCGCCTGCCCGTGGAAGGCGCCTTGCAGCTCGCCCGCGCCGTGCACAGTCTCACGGCCGGCAATCCGTTCGACACGGTCGAAATGGTCAACGCGCTGCGCAACGACGGCGTGCTGCGGCTGGACGATGCGGGCTGGCGATGGAATTCGGCCGAAGTGCGGCGCTTCGTGGGCGGCGGCAACGTCGTGGACCTGCTCGCCGCGCGCATCGCCCGGCTGAGCGCCGATACGCGGGAGCTGATGGAGCTCATGGGCTGCCTCGGCAACTCGGTGGAGCGCGGGCTCCTTGCCATCGCCGCCGGCGCGGACGAAGACGAATTGCGGCGCCGCCTCGCGCCCGCCTTGGAGGACGGACTCGTCATGAACGAGCCGGCCCAGGACGCGCCCGCCCTTCGCTTCCGGCACGACCGGGTGCAGCAAGCCGTGATGGCCGCGATGGACCACGAGCACCGCGCGCGGCAGCAGCACGCGATGGCGCGCCGGCTCGCGGCGCATCCGGGGTTCGAGAGCGAGGCGGCCCAGCAGTACCTGCCTTGCATCGGGCGGCTTCACGATCGCGCGGAGCAGCAGCGCGCGGCGCGGCTTTTCCTCGATCTTGCGCGCAAGCTCGCCGCCACCGCGACCTATCAGCTGGCCGATCGCTATCTCGCGGCCGCGGGCGACCTGCTGCGCGCCGTGGGCGACCCCACCGATGCCGGTTCGCTCTTCGAAGTGGCGGCCGGCCGCCATGCCGCGCTCTACAGCCTCGGGCGGCTCGAAGAATCCGATCCGCAGTTCGAGGCCATGCAGTCGAGCGCGGCAGACCCACTCGCGATGGTCGAGCCCACCTGCCTGCAGATGCGAAGCCTCTTCATGCGCGGGCGCACTCAGGCGGCCAAGGAGCTCGGCCTCGCGCTGCTCGCGCGGCTCGGCCTCGAGGCGCCGCCGGACTACACCACCCCCGATGCGCAGGCGCGCATGGATTCGCTCGCGCAGTGGGTGCGCGAGGACGCCGCGCGGGCGCACGCCGGGCGCACGCCGATTCGCGAGCCGCGCCTGCTTGCCATCGCGAAGCTGCTCACGCGCCTCGCGCGGCCCGCGTACTTCTCGCCGGGCAGCCTGGCATTTCGCTGGCTGCTGCTCGAAAGCCAGCGCATGTGGGCCGAGCACGGCCCGTGCCCGGAGCTCGTCGCGAGCCTCGGCCGCATGAGCAGCATGCTCATCACCTTGCGGCAGGACTATCGCACCGCATACGAGATTGCTCGCCACGTGCTTGCCGTCGGCGAGGCGTTCGCGTGGGAGCCGCAGACGTCGGAGGCGCGGTTCATCTTCTGCACGTTCGCGGGCCACTGGTTCGAGCGCGTCGAAGACGTTCTGCGCCAGAGCCGGCGTGCCTTCGAAGGGGTGCGCGCATCGGGCGATGCCTCCTACGCGGGCTACGTGCACGCGGGGCTGATCACGAGCGTGCTGGAGACCGCGCCGACGATCGAGCAGTCCGTCGCCGAAGTCGAATCCGGCATCGCCCTGTGCGCTCGGGTGGGCAATGTGCATGCGGCCGCGCAGCACACCTGCGAGCTGCAGATGCTGCGCGCGCTCGCGGGCCGGACCTCCTCGCCCGAGAGCTTCGACGATGCGCAGTTCGCCGAAGCGGACTTCCTCGCGCGGCTGGGCAGTCTTCCCTACATGCGGCACACCTACGCCGAGTGCCGCGCCATGCACGGCCTGATCATGGGCAACGCGAGCCTCCTCGTGCCCAACGCGCTGCTCGGCATGTCCACCGCGGGCGACGTCGCGGGCTACTACATGACCGTGTACGCGCATTTCTTCCACGCGATGGCACGAGCCCGGCAGTTGCAGACCGAAGGCACCGGCGCCGACAGGGCGGCGCTCTTGGCCGCGCTCGAGGAGAGCCGGGCCTGGCTCGCCGCGCGCGCCCTGGACCAGCCGCACAACTTCGCGCACCTGTCGCACCTGGTGCAAGCCGAAGAGGCGTGGGTCCTCGGCGACGGCTGGAAGGCCGCGGCCGCTTTCGATCGCGCGCTGGCCGAATCGCTCGATGCGCAGCGCCCCTGGCACCGGGCGGTGATCACCGAGCGGGCCGCGCTTTTCCATCTGAGCCGTGGACTCGTGCACGCCGGCCGCGGGCTGCTTGCCGAAGCGCGCGAACAGTTCGCCGCCTGGGGCGCGAGCGCGAAGGTGCAAGCCCTGGAGCGCGAACACGATTTCCTGCGGCCGCACGAGCCGCAGCCGGGCGCGAGCGATGCGGCTCGTGCGAGTAGTGGGTCCACGAGCCGCTCCTCGCGCGGCAGCACGAGCGGCATCTCCTCGGACGCGCTCGACCTGATGGGAGTGCTGAGCGCCTCGCAGGCCTTGAGCTCCGAAACCGGCCTCGAGCGGCTGATCGCCCGCGTGACGGAGGTGCTGGCCGCGCTCACCGGCGCGACGAAGGTCCTCGTGCTCGCGTGGAGCCACGACGAGTGGTGGCTGCTCGCGCCCGCGGCCGGTGAAGCGTCGCTGCCGCTTCGCGACGCGGCCGAACGCGGGATGGTGCCCGTGTCGGCAATCGGCTATGCGGAACGCACGCGCGAGCCGCTGCTCGTGGACGATGCCATTGCCGACGACCGGTTCGCGCGCGATCCGTATTTCGCCGACCACGCGCAGTGCTCGCTTCTCGTCGTGCCGATCGCGGGCCAGGGCGCGGCGCGCGCGATGCTGATGCTCGAAAACACGGACGGGCGCGCGGCGTTCAACGCGCAGCGCCTGGACGCCGTGATGCTGATCGCCGGCCAGCTCGCGGTGTCGCTCGCCAACGCGCAGCTCTACGAAAGCCTGGAGCAGCGTGTGCAGTCGCGCACCCGCGAGCTGCAGGAGATGCAGGCTCAGCTCGTCGCCACCGCGCGCCGCGCGGGCAAGGCCGAAGTCGCGACCAACGTGCTGCACAACGTGGGCAATGTGCTCAACAGCATCAACGTATCGGCCAGCGTCGTGCGCCGCACGATCGGCAATTCGAGGCTGCACGGGCTCGGCCGCGTGGTGGCGCTCCTGCACGAGCATCAGGACGACCTCGCGGAGTTCATGGGCCGCGACGACCGCGCCAAAGCGCTGCTCGCCTACCTGGGCGAGCTGGAGGGCACGCTGCGGCACGAGCACGACGAGGCGATGTCCGACATCGAGCGGGTCATCGACAGCGTGGCCCACATCAGCTGGGTGGTGGCCGCGCAGCAGTCGCACGCGGGGCCCTCCACCGTGCTGGAGACGGCCCGGCCGCAGGAGATCATCGAGGAGGCGCTTCGGCTGAGCACCGAAGCGATCGCGCAAGGCGCGGTGCATGTCGTCGTGCGCAGCGACGGCGTGCCCGCGGTGTCGCTCGACCGCCCGCGCCTGCTGCAGATCCTCGTGAACCTCGTCTCGAACGCGGCGCAGGCGATGCACGACATGCCCCTCGAGGCGAGGGAGCTCACGGTGGCCGCCGCCATCGTCTCCGGCGGCAGCGGCGAGACACTGCGCATCACGGTGGAGGACACGGGAGAAGGCATCGCGCCGGAAAACCTTTCGCGCATCTTCTCTCACGGTTTCACGACGCGCCGCGACGGCCACGGCTTCGGCCTGCACAGCAGCGCGCTCGCGGCGGTCGAAATGGGAGGCAAGCTCACCGTGCACAGCGACGGGCCGGGCCGGGGCGCCGTCTTCGCGCTGGAGCTGCCGCTTACCGCGCGGTAAGCCGCGCGCCGCCGCCCGTGCCGGTGAGGCGCAGCGGGTGCGGCACGGCGCTTCCGCGCGACTGCGCCACGCGCATGCACTCCTGCGCGGCGCGGTAGCAGGCGCGCGCGCAGCGCATGTATTCCGGCTCGGGCATCAGCATGCAGCGGCTCGCGAGCGCCTCGCAGCATCGCGCGGAGGCGGCGCACGCGGCCGGCACGAGCGCCCCGTCGCCCGACATCGCGCGAAGCGCCAGCTCGCACACCTGCATGCACACGCCCACGTCGTGGAGAAGCCTCGGCTCGAGCGCGGCGTTCGCGCGCAGGTGAAGCGTGCAATCCCCGCATGCCAGCACGCACGCCTCGCAAGCGGTCATGCAAGTCGAATAGGCGGACGAAGGCTTGCGGCTCGCGACGGAATTCGATCGTGACACGGCTCTTTCCTGCTCACTGAATTGGCGTGCCGGCACGGTGACGGTGCTTGGGCGCGATTTCGGCGCGGCTTTCGGAGGAAGGAAGACTCGTGACCCGCTCAAGGGTGAATGCCGCATCACCGCCTCGCGGCCATTCTCGGAGTGCCGCCGCAGAAGAAAAAATGCCGCCGCGGGAGGGTTTCTTCACGTCCGCGGAAGACTTCTTCACACACCCGCGCCGAGCCGGCGTGCGGCGGCTCGGCCGACCCATAATCGGCGCGTGACTCAGGTGGCCCTGATCGAGGACGATCTGCCGACGAGCAACCAGCTCGCCGGCTGGATCGGCTCGGCGGCCGAAGGCATGCGGATCGACCAGTGGTTCACGCGCGACGACGCGGAAGCCGCGCTCGCGCGCACCGCCTACGACGTGATCGTGCTCGACATCGAGCTCGGCCGCGAGCGGCACGCGGGCGTCGCGCTCATCAACGCGATCAACAAGCAGGGGCTCGGCACGCCGGTGCTCGTCGTGTCGGCGATGCCGGCGGCCATCTACCGCGGCATCATGAAGGCGCTCGACGCCTGGGACTACCTGCAGAAGACGACCTTCGGCGAGGCCGAGTTCATCGAGACGTTCCTGGAGGTGGTGCGCGTCGCGCGCGAGCGCAAGCCCCAGGCCGCGCAAGGCGAGCGGCCGGGCGAGGAGCTGCTGCTCGATCCGCTCTGGCAGCGCTCGCCCACCTGGCGCGGAGCGCGCGTGAACCTGCCGCTCACCGCGCAGCGCATCCTTGCCACGCTCTATACGCGCCGCGGCGAGGTCGTGAGCTACGAGGAGCTGTACGACGTCGTGAAGAGCGGGCGCAACCGCGACAACATCCGCAAGCACGTGAGCACGATCCGCGAAGCGCTGCGCGAAGTGGACCCGCGGTTCGAGTCGATCGAGAACGTGCCGATGCGAGGCTTTCGCTGGGTCGACCGCGGCGCGGCCCGCTCATGAATGCCGCTGCCGCGCAGGGCGGCGGGCGCGCACCTGCCGCCGTTGCCGCGTTTCGATTGCGCATCCTTTTTCGCGGCGTGTTCCTGCTGCTGGCCGTCGCGACCATCGCGCTCGCGATCGTGCTTCTGCAAGACGAGAAGGATCGCAGCTACCGCGACTATCACCTCTCGCTCAGCAGGACGCACGCCGACGTGCTCGCCAAGCTGCGGCAGCCTGCCGGATTGCTCGCGCTTCTCAACCCGGGGCCGTATCGCGTGCCGCCTCTCACGCCGCTCGTGCTGCCGTACGCGACGCTCGACTTTCAGGACCAGAACAGCGTTCACCAGCTCGTGGACCAGGCGGGGTGTTCGGTGCACTACCCCGACGGGAGCACCTTGTGCGCGGCGGTGGGCGGCACGGAGAAAGCGGCGGGCTTCCTCTACCTCGTGGGCGGCTTCTTCGCGGCGAATCTCGTCGGGCGCGACGCGGCGGGTGAGCCGAACACGGCGCACCGGATCGTGATCCGCGTGGAATCGGGCAAGGAGCAGCAGTCGTGGGTCGCGCCCTTCGAGGGGCTGCCGGGGCCCGACGACATCCTCGTGCGCGGACGCATCGCGGCGTTCGACACGTCCGAGGCCGCCGCGGCCTGGCAATCGCATCCGGTGCGCGATTTCAGAGGCGGTCTGTGGCAAAGCGCGAGCTGCGCGGGCTCGGGCGCACTCCCGACCTGTCCGCGCCGCGTGTTCTACGCGATGCGCGTACCGGTGAAGTCGCTGCGCGAACGCGGCGGCGCGAGGTCGCGCGCCGCGTGGCCTCCGGACGACCTCGATCGCATGCACGTCCACGTCGCGATCCTCGGGCCGGGCGAAGGCGCGCCACTCTTCGACAGCGATGCGCAGGGCGCGCAGCCGCCCGAGGCGCTCGCGGAGCCGGTGCAGTCGCTCAAGCCCGGCGAGGCGCTCACGGTCGTGCGCCTGGACCTGCCCGAGAGCAACGCGATCGTGCTGAAGGGCCGCGAACCTCGTGCGGAGCCGGGCTCGCCCTGGCTCCTGCGGCTCGTGAGCGAGCTGCCGGTCGCATCGCCTTCGAAGCGCATCGTGCTGCGCGACACGCTCGTCACGCCCGTCGGCAGCTACGAGGTGCGCCTCGCGGGCGACGCGAGCTCGATCGACTCCGCGCTCGGCTCGGTCGCGACGCGCATCTCGTGGTACGTGAGCGCCATGCTGGCCGCGATCGTGCTCGCGTGGCTCGTGATCGAAGTCGGGCTCATCCGCCGCATCACCGTACTGTCGCGCCGCGCGGCGGCGCTGTCGCGCGACGCGCGCGGCGGCAACCGCATCGGCCAGCTCGAGGTGGCCGACCTGCGCGGCCCCGACGAGCTGGGCATCCTCGCGGGGGGCCTGGCCGATCTGCTGCAGCGCGTGAAAGACGATCTCGAACGCGAGGAAATGCGCGCAAGGCGGGAACGCGAGATGCTCGAAGCGGTCGGACATGAAATCCTTTCGCCCTTGCAGTCGCTCATGGTGCTCTTTCCCGATCCCGGCGGCCCCGCTTACCGCTACGTGCAGCGGATGAGGCAGGCGGTGGCCGCGCTGTACGGCCAGGCCTCGCCGCGCGAGGCGCTGCAGGCCGCGCAGCTCGAGCTCGAACCGCTCGACCTTGACGAGTTTCTCTTCCACGTCGCTTCGAACGCCGCGTTCGCGGGCATCGAAGGCGTCGAGTACCGCCGCGTGGGCCGGGTGGTCGTGCAGGCGGACGAGTTCTCGCTCGAGGACGTGGTCGCGCACATCCTGCGCAACGCGGATCGGCACCGCGTGCCCGGCACGCCGATCGCGATGGCGCTCGAAACACGCGGCAAGCGCGCGGTCGTGCGCATCCACAACATCGGCTCTTCGGTGGACGAGGCGCTGCTCGACCGCATGTTCGAATACGGCGTGCGCGACGCCGATGGCGACGCCGAAGGGGCCGAGCCGCACGCGCGCAGGGGCCAGGGCCTCTTCGTCGCGCGGACTTACATGTCGAAGATGCGCGGCGCGGTGAACGCGCGCAACGAGGAAGGCGGCGTGGCGTTTCGCCTCGAGCTGCCGCTTGCAATGGGAGGCGCATGATGCCGGTCGTCGTCGTCACGGGTGCTTCCGCCGGGATCGGCCGCGCGATCGCGCGCGAGTTCGGCCTGCGTCGCTGGCGCGTGGCCCTGCTCGCGCGCGGCATCGACGGCCTCGAAGCCGCGCGCGCCGAAATCGAGGCATTGGGGGGCGAAGCGCTCGTGATCCCGACCGATGTCGCCGACGAAGAGCAGGTCGAGGCAGCGGCTCGGCGAGTGGAAGAGCAGTGGCAGGCCATCGACGTCTGGGTGAACGATGCGATGGCGACGATCTTCTCGCCCGCCCTCGACATCGCGCCCGCGGATTTCCGCCGCGCGACGGACGTGACCTACCTCGGCGCCGTGTGGGGCACGCTCGCGGCGCTGCGCCGGATGAAGCCGCGCAATCGCGGCACGATCGTCCAGGTGGGCTCGGCGCTCGCGTACCGCTCCATCCCGCTGCAGTCGCCCTACTGCGGCGCCAAGGCGGCGCTGCGCGGCTTCACCGACTCGATCCGCTGCGAGCTCGCGCACGATCGCAGCGACGTGCACATCACGATGGTGCAGCTCGCCGCGTTCAACACGCCGCAATTCGAGTGGGGACGCACGACGCTCGAGCGGCGTGCGCGCCCCATGGGCAAGATCTTCCAGCCCGAAGTCGCGGCGCGCGCCGTTTACTGGAGCGCCACGCACAGACGACGCGAACTGTGGGTGGGGTGGACTGCGGCGCAGGCCATCCTTGCGCAGAAATTCTTCCCCGGCCTGCTCGATCGAATGCTGGGCCGCACGGCGGTGAGGGGACAGCAAACGGACGAGCCCTTGCCCGAGGGCCGCCGCGACAACCTGTGGCAGCCCGTGCCGGGCGATCACGGCGCGCATGGGCGCTTCGATGCGCAGGCGCACGACCGCAGCGCCGAGGCCTGGGCCGCGATGCACCCGGGCGTCGCCGCGGGCGCTGCCCTCGTGCTCGCGGCAGCCCTCTGGCGAGCGCTGCGTCGAGGGTGAGGAGCGTGCGTCATCGGGGTGCGCCGCCCCGCCCTCCGTGGAATCACGTAGATTGCATTTGCCGCAAATGGATATACTGGCTTCGTGCCGAAGGCCATAAGACCTCGCGGCACCGGGCGAGAGATCATTGCTTCCCGTGTTCTTCAGGTTGGCATTGCCCCGCACTCGAGCCGCGGGGCATTTTTTTTGGAGTCGATCATGGTTGCACTGTTCGCGTTGCGGCGCTCGAAGGGGTTGAATCCGTTCGCCGGGGTGATCGCCGGCGCGGTGGCGGGCGCCGCATACCTCGTGGCGCAGATGATCTTCGCGGCGACCGTTCTCGGCGGCGAAGGCGCCGAGCCGCTGCAGCGCATCGGCGCCATCCTGCTCGGGCCGGACGAGCTGCCGCCGCCCGCGGAATTCAGCGCGCGCATCATCGGCATCGCCCTTCTCATCCACTTCGGCCTCGCGATCGTGTTCGGCCGCATCATCGATGGCGCGGTGCGCGGGCTCGACGGCTTCGCGGCGCTCGCGACAGGCGCCTGCGCCGGCGTCGTGCTGTACGTGATCGACTACTGGGTGATCGCGCCGGTCGCATTCCCCTGGTTCCTGGATTCGCGCGGGCCCACCACCTTCCTCGATCACGTGCTCTTCGGCGTCGTCGCGGCCGCGGTCTACGTCGCCCTGCGCGGCAAGTTCCCGGTCAAGGCGTGAATCCAGCGGGCCTGGCCGCCGCCGCCGCCGCCGCTGCCGCTGCTGCCGCCGCGCGTTCAGCGTAGGATCGCCCCATGGTACAAGGCAGCCGGCGCGGCGGCCGCGACCGGACGCGCCCGGACCTCACGCCGGAAGCCGTCCGCGTCCTGCGGCTTTTTCGCATCATCTTCAACTCGGTGCGCAAGCACTTCCGGGCACTCGAGAAAAAAGCCGGCGTGAGCGGCGCGCACGTCTGGGCGCTGGCCGTCATCCGCGATCACGCGGGCATCGGCGTCAACGATCTCGCGGCGGCCATGGACGTTCACCAGTCCACCGCGAGCAACCTGCTTCGCACGCTCGTCGACCAGGGCCTCGTCACCGCGCAGCGCGACACGCTCGACAAGCGGGCCTCGCGGCTGAAGATCACCGCGAAGGGCGCGCGCGTCCTGCGATCGGCGCCGGGGCCTTTCACGGGCGTCTTGCCCGAGGCGCTTTGCGAGCTCGATCCGCGCGCGCTGAAGCGGCTCGAGAAGGATCTGCACGCATTGATCGACGCGCTCGGCACGTCCGCGCGGGGAGCGCACGTGCCGCTGTCGGCGGCGCAACGCTGAGGCCATGACCGACCCGTTGCGCCAGGTCACGCTGCGGCAGCTTCAGATCTTCATCGCCGCGGCAACCGGAGGTGGCTACGCGCGCGCCGGCGAACAACTCCACATGACGCAGCCGGCCATCTCGATGCAGATGACCAAGCTCTCGGCCTGCGTCGGGCTGCCTCTCTTCGAAAAGCGCGGCAGGTCGGTTCACCTCACGCGGGCCGGCGAGCAACTGCTGCCTTACGCCCGCAGGATCGAGCAGACGCTCAGGGAGGCGAGCGAAGCCATCGAGGCCTTCCGAGGCCTGCGGCACGGCGCCGTCCGGGTCGGGCTCGTGACCACCGCGCGCCACTTCGCTCCCCGGCTGGTCTCGCAGTTTCGCGTGCAGCACCCCGAAATCGAAGTGGAAGTGTCCATCGCCAACCGCGAAGGAACGATCGCGCTGCTGGAGGAGTCCCGCATCGACGTCGCCGTGATGGGGCGGCCTCCCCCGAGGCTGCCCGTGGTGGCGCATCCTTTCGCGCGGCATCCGCACGGCATCATCGCCTCGCCGGACCATCCGCTTGCCAGAAGGCGGCGACTGCCGCCCGAACGCCTCGCCGAAGAACGATTCATCGTGCGGGAGCCCGGCTCGGGCACGCGCGATGCGATGGAGATGTTCCTTGCCGAACATCACGTGGCCAAGCCGCGCATCTCGCAGGAAATGACCAGCAACGAGTCGATCAAGCAGGCGGTGATCGCGGGCATGGGGCTTGCCTTCATCTCGCTGCACACAGTCGAACTCGAACGCCGCGCGGGCCAGCTCGTGCTGCTCGACGTGAAGGGGCTGCCCGTCGCACGCACCTGGTATGTGCTGCATGCGGCCAGTCACATCCTTCCGCCGGCGGGCAAGGCGTTCCTCGAATTCATGCGCACGGACGCGCCCGCGCTCATGGAAAGCATCTTTCCCGGCTCGGGGAAAGTGCCTCGGCGCTAAGCAGGCAGGCGGCCGCCGGCCGCATCGCCCAAGGGCGCGCTACCGCGTGCGGCGCGCGAGCACCGCCACCGAGCGGTGCATCTCGTTGTGCACGATGCAGTAGCCTTCGTCGAAGCCCATCCCCGGCTTCACGAGCAGCCGCATCGGCCGAGCGGCGAGCGCGACGTGGACGCAGGCACGCGCCGAGACGTCGGTTTCGTTGCACGTGCCGCCCTGGTAGGCCTGCATGTCGTGCGCGTTGCAGTAAAGGACCGACTCGACGATGTTGTGGATGCTTCCGAGATCGGGCGTCTTGATCTGCACCATGTCGCAGCAGCCGGCATCGGTGAATGCGACGACATCTTCGTAGGTGTTGCACCACTCGTCCGCGACGATGCGAACCCGCGAGCCGCGAGAGCGCAGGTGCCGCCGGATGGCGCGAAGCGCATCGATCTGCGCCTCGCGCGAGCCCGCATCGACCGGGCCCTCGATGCAAAGCGGCAGCGGCCCCGCGTCTTCCTCGAGCCGCTGCAGATAGTCGGCGATTCGCGCGCTGTCGTTGTCGAAGGCGATGCCGACGGTGCCGTAGACGTCGAGATGCAGTTCGGGCCGATAGGCCGAATCCCCGAGGTCTTGCACTCGCTTCACCAGCCAGCGAACGTACTCGCGCAGCTTTTCTCCGCGCCGCCCGAGCTTGTCGTCGACGTGGTTGATGAGCCCATGCGGCAGCACGTCGATGCGCTTCAGGATCATCTTGTCGACCGCGCTGTACCGGTCGTCGCCGCTTTGACCGAAGAGCGGGATCGGCTCGGCGCGAATCGGCAGACCGTAGGCTTCGCACACGATTTCGGCCGGCAGGACCGAAGCGGCCTGCGAGGCGGCGTTCAGAAAGGCCTGGCTCAACCCGTACCGGACCGCTGTATGAAGCCGCCGGCCGTCGACTTCGATGCGGTCGAAGTGTCGCGCATTCGCGAGGAACTCGCGGGCGTCGCGGCCCTCCAGCAGCGGCGCCACCCGGGTGCGAAGCATCGGCAGGAAGTCGGCTGCCACGAAGAGCGGATCGCGCCCGCCCGCGCCGGAATATTGAACGGCGGCGCAATCGCCCACCGCGATGCTGCCGTCGCTCAGCGTCAGCACGACCGAGATGCACTCGCCGGCCTGGCGGACCGAACGGAAGCCCTTCGTCGCGGGTGCCCCCGTGTAGACGAAACCGTCCTGCCGCGCACCGGACTTGATCGCCTGCTGGTCGTCGAAGTAGAACGAAGAGAATCCGGCCACGAAATCGACGTGGGAGATGTACTTCGCGGCTGCCGTCGCGCTCATGCCGGCCTCCCGACGAGATGGCCTCTCGAGATCGCGGAGATGTCGTCCACGACCATGTGGAACGACCCTGGGCGCTGCTCCGCTCGCGCTCGTTCGGCGATCTTGTCCTTGTGAAATTGAATCACGTCGTCCGGCAGCGGCGTGTGGCCCGCATCGAAGATGCGCACCGCGCCCTCGTTGTCGCGAATCGGCATCAGCCGGCCGGCGTTGCACGCGGCGGGCGCGAAGGGAATGTCCATCACGCCGGCTTCGAAGGCACGCACGGCGCCCACGGCGACGTCGCCTCGGCCGAGCTCGAACACCTTGCGCATCACGGCGCGCACCTCGCGCTTGATGAGCTCCACTTCCATCTCCACTTGCGCGCCCGCCGCGACGTTCTGGCCGCGCACCATGTTCAGCGTCTGCGTCGTGGCTTCGAGTCCCTGGCGATTGGCCGCCGCGGTCGGCACGCCGGCCGCCTCCTGCGGCGTCTTCACGATGACTTTCGTCGCGCCGGCCATGGCCGCGGTCGCGGCGCCCCAGCAGATCACCGAGAACGCCATCGATTCGTTGTCCGGAAAGCCGCCCATCCATTGGTGGAAGACCGTGCTCAGCTGGTAGCCCTCGAAGCCGGCCGCACGAAAGAATTCGTCGCCGAGCTCGCGCAGCGACCGGATCGCGGCGACGTCCTGCGCGAGATTGCCCGCCTGCCCGTAGCCGAGCGTGATGCACTTCGCGCCCTGCTCGAGGGCGAGCAGGCCCTCGATCAGCGCCACGCAATGCGAGACGAACGGGGGCACGAGCGTGCCGGAAAGCGGCCCGAAAGGTTCGCGGTTGATGCGAACCCCCTCTTCTTCGTACATGCCGATGAGGCGATCGCAATACTGCCAATGCCGGATCGAGCGTTCGAGCGGCACGCGCTTCGAATACGGGACGTTGTAGGAAATGCCACCGCCCTCGAATGCGGTGAATCCCGCGGCCATCGTGATTTCGGCAAGCAGACGCGCATCGGGCGTTCCATGGCGAACCTGCACGGGCTTCGTGAGCGACTCGACGAGCGTCCGGCAGGCGCCGAGTCCATGGTTCACGGCCGGAAAGCCGTTCAGGAGCGAGACGCCCGCCGCTTTCGATCGGGCGATTCCGGTTGCGGCTTCGTCATAGCGGTTCAGACGGGTGTACGCGTCGATCGTCGTCGGCAGCACATCGCATACGTCCTCCAGGGACTTCAGGAGGGCGATGTGTTCTTCGAGCAGCGCCACGCCCGCGCGCGGCTGGATGAGCGTCTTCGCGTTGGCGTCGGCCGCGGCGAGGGCCGCGGAGAAGCGCTTGCTGTCGGGAAGGCGCGTCTGATAGCGCACGCCATCGGCGAAGTTGATTTCGCGGCCGGTCGGCCACGCCGAAAGGACGCCGTCGCGTTCGGCGGCGAACGCCTCACGCGACAGGCGCCGGTTGGTGAGTTCCATGGGAGTCGAGGGAAGTTGCGATACGAAGTGACCTCACGGCCGCGCGGGCGGCGGCAGCGGGATGCCTGCGCGCCACATTGGCCAGCAGGGGAAAGACATAGTCGGCGTCGCGGAAGTACTCCACGCGTCGCGGCAGCAAGACGGTGCGGCCTCGTTCGTCGAGGTGGCGCGAGCGCAGCCACGGCAGGGGATCGAAGTCTTGCGCGTGGGCGAGCCACCCCCCGGAGCCGATGACGCGCGTCACGTCCGACAGGTCGCGTCCGACTTGCAGCTGCACGAGGCCGTCGGGCGTGCTCACCTCGTGCGATCGGCCCGCGTGCCGCGCGCACGCTTCGGACAGGCAGATGCCCGCAAGCAGCGTATCGAGCTGCCTTGCGTCCCTGTCCCGCGGAATGTGCTCGGGCGCCGCGGTGATGTCGTCCGCGTAGCGCTGCAGCGCGGCGAGCGCGTGCGCGTTCGCGCCGAGCCGATCGGCGATCGCGCGGCGGCCCGCGTCGAGCGTCGCGCGGGCCGAAACGCGCATGCCCAGATCGCCTTCGACCGTGCGCTTCACGTCCGGCTCGGGCAGTCCGCGCAAGACGACGCCGGCGCTGGGCATCTCCCGATGCGCCGAATACACGTCGGTGGTGGCGCCTCCGATATCCAGCAGCAGGAACTCGTCCCAGCCCGGGACGTGTTCGCGGATGGACCGGGTGAACTCGAACATCGCGTACGGCGTCGGCGCGGGCTCGCCGCGCGCGAGCGCGACGACTCGATCGAGGCCCTTGCCCTTGACGATGCGCTCGAGGAAGAGCGCGCGGATCGCTTCGCGCGCGGGCTCGGGGTGGGGGCTGTCGAGCGCCGGCAGCAGGTTGTCCACGGCCACGAGAGACTTGCCGGCCAGACGGGCGCAGACTTCGTCGCGCACCGAACGGTTGCCCGCATAGACCATCGCGCACGTGAGCGACGAGGCCGCGAGCGCCTGCGCGTTGGCAAGGACGTACCCGGTGTTGCCGCCGTCGGTGCCGCCCGCGAAGAGGAGAATGTCCGGCGGCGCGGCTTCGAGGGCGCGAATGTCCGATGGCGTGAGCCGGTAGGAGAGGACCTGCGTCAGTCTCGCGCCGGCCGAGTAGGCGGCCATCTTGGCCGACTCGAGCGTGATGTCGGGCACGAGGCCCAGCGCGGCGACCGCGAGGCCGCCCTTGGCCGAGGAGGAATAGTGCAGCTCGATCTCTCCGCGCGCGATGCGGTCGCACGTGTCGCCGATGCTCTCCTCGGGCAACAGGGCATCGAGCACGGCCGCAAAGCCTTCGGCGAGGTCTGCGACCGTCGTCGGATGCGATGCGCGCCGGCGCAGCACGAGCTCGTCGCCCGACCAGTCGAAGCGGGCGCCCTTCGTCCAGGTCGATCCGATGTCGATGGCGAGGCAAGGCGCCATCGGCTTACGCGGCGATTGCTTCTTCGCGGTGTTCGAGGCCGGCTGCGCGCGATGCGATGTCTTCGCGCAGCATGCGGGCGACTTCGTGGAGGTCCACACTGGGCGAGAACACGCGGTCGAATCCCATGTCGAGGAAGAGCCGTTCGATCTCGGCGAAGTCGCGCTTGCCGATGACGAGGTTGCCGCCCACGTAGAGCACGACGTCTTCCAGGCCGCGCTCGATGCAGCGGCCGCGGAAGCCGAGGCAGTCGATTTCCCCGTGGCCGTAGATGGATGAGACGAGGATGGCCTGGGCGCCGGTTTCGATCGCGGCGTCGGCGAATTCGTCCTGGCTCACCATGACGCCCAGGTTCACGACCTTGAAACCCTGGTTCGTGAGGAAGTGATCGATGATCTTGTTGCCGACCGCGTGGCAGTCGGCGCCGATCACGCCGAGAACAACCGTTGTCATGAGGCTCCTTGGAAACGGGACATTCGGGAGGCGCAGCTTAGTTCAGGGATGCTTTGATCTTTGCGACTATCGATAAGATATCGTGAACAGTCGCATGCGGATTCGGCATGAGGCCATAGCGGCGAGCCGAGCAGCGGCTGGCCCGCGCCCGTGCGCGGGGCGCGCATTCACTCGTTGATGACGCCGAATTCGATCGGGAAGCGCACGTAAAACAGCGACACCTGCTCCGCGGCCAGCAGGTCCAGCAGCCGCTGGGCGTCTTCCTCCGTGACGGCGAAGCCGACTTCCACCGGCAAGTCGCCCGCGAGTTCGTAGAAGTGGTCCTCGTGCAGCACGCCGTGGCGGCCGTAGCCGGCGATCGCGCGGAACGCCGAGCCGCCATGGATGCCGGCTTTCTTCGCCTGCTCGAGAATCCACTCGTAAGCGAGGATGCCGTGCAGTCGCCGCTTTTCCTGCACGTAGAACTTGAGGTAGCAGCCGTTCACGTCGCTTCTCCTTGAAGAGGTGGCCTTGCCCGGCCGCACACGGCAGCCGATGGTCGCGCGCGATTCATGCCGTGGCCCTTGCCGCCGCCGCGACGAACGCGATACCCAGACCCGTGAGCACGAGCGAGCCGAACAGATGAAGGCCGGCCGCGCCCGCCGCCCATCCGTATTCGCCGCGACCGATCAGGCCCACCACTTCACTGGAGAATGTCGAGAACGTCGTGAGCCCGCCCATGAATCCGGTGATGACCAGCAACCTGGCCTCGGGCGGCAGGTTCGGATTGCGCTCGAAGAACGCAACCGCGACGCCGACGAGCAAGCCGCCGACGAGGTTGGCCACCAGGGTGCCCAGCGGAATGGTCGGAAAGACGGGGTTGAGTCGTACGCCGAGCCACCAGCGAAGCCATGCGCCGGCTGCGGCGCCGGCTCCCACTGCTGCAAATCCAGTCGGTTCCATCGTGCTCCTTCGTCCATGGCTGGCAGCGGAGCGCGCGTTTGCAGGTCGGGATAGCAAGACTAGCGACGATCCCGACACCGCAGCCGCGCGCGACGCCGGCCACCGTGTAGGCATCATCAGCCCAGGCGTCGCGCCCGGGCGGTTCGAGGAGGCATGCCATCTCCTGTGGCATCAGTCTAGCAGGTCGGCGCTCGGCTCGTCACTCCCGTCTCAGGCGCGGCACGACCTTCATGCGAGGCCGCCCTGGCACAGATACTTCGTGTGCAGGTACTCGTCGAGGCCCCAGTGCGAGCCTTCGCGCCCGTACCCCGACTCCTTCACGCCGCCGAACGGCGCCGCCGGGGCGGAAATGGCGCCTTCGTTGATGCCGACCAGACCCGTCTCGAGCGCGCCCGCGACACGCCAGATGCGCTGGATGTCGTTCGAAAAGAAGTAGCCCGCCAGACCGAACGGCGTGTCGTTGGCTTCTCGGATCACTTCCTCTTCCGTCGAGAACCTGAAGACGGGCACCACCGGACCGAAGGTTTCCTCGCAGGACAATTCCATGTCCTTCGTCGCGCCCGTGAGCACCGTGGGCGCGTAATAGTTCGGGCCGTTCGCCACGTCGTTGCGGACGCGCTGGCCGCCGACGGCCACCTTCGCGCCTCGCGCCACCGCGTCCTTCACGTGACGTTCGATCTTCTCGACGGCGCGCGCGTTGATCATCGGCCCGATCTCCGCATCGGGCCATGTCGCGGGCCCGACGCGCAGGGCACCGACCCGCGTGGCCAGCTTGTCGACGAAGCGATCATGCACCGCCTCGTGAACGTACACGCGGTTCGGGCTCACGCAGGTCTGCCCGCCGTTGCGGAACTTCGCCGCCATCAGGCCTTCGACCGCCGCGGCGATGTCCGCATCCTCGAAGACGATGAAGGGCGCATTGCCTCCGAGCTCCAGCGACAGCTTCTTCAGCGTGGCCGCCGATTCGCGCGCAAGGAGTTTGCCGACCGCGGTGCTGCCGGTGAAGCTGATCTTGCGCACGCGCGGATCGGCCAGCCACGCACCGGCGACTTCGGGCGTGCGGTCGCGCGACGCCGGAACGATGTTGAGGACACCCGGCGGCACGCCGGCTTCTTCGGCCAGCGCCACGAGAGCCAGCGAGGTGAGCGGCGTGTCCTCGGCGGGCTTGGCCACCACCGTGCAACCCGCGGCGAGCGCGGGCGCGATCTTGCGCGCGATCATCGCGGCCGGGAAGTTCCACGGTGTGATGACGGCGACGACACCCACGGCTTCCTTCACCACCAGCATGCGGCGCGAGGTCACCGGCGCGGGAATGATTTCGCCATAGGCGCGCACGCCCTCTTCCGCGAACCATTCGACATACCCGTTGGCGTACGAGATTTCACCGCGCGCCTCGGCAAGCGGCTTGCCCTGCTCACGCGAGATCAGTTCGGCAAGCGGCTGCCCGTCCCGTTCGATCAGGGCGTGCCATTTCTTGAGCAGCTGGCAGCGGTCTCGCGGCGTGCGCGCCTTCCACCCGGCCAGCGCCTGCGCAGCAGCGTCGGCCGCGAGCCGGGCATCCGCCGCGCCGCCGTCGGCGACACGCGCAACGAGCGAGTCGTCCGCGGGATTGCGAACGTCGAACTCGCGTCCGTCCTGGGCCGCCTGCCAGCGGCCCGCGATGCAGGTCAATGTCTTCATGTCGTTCAGTGCAAAGCCGTTGTTCGTGTCGGCGGCGCCCGTCACGCCGCGTGTTCCTGCACGGCGTCGCCGCCTTGCAGGGCCATCAGCTCGGCGCCGCTGCGATGGCAAAACACCTCGACGCCGCCCTCGAGCGCCCGGCGCGGCGGCGTGCGCGTGTCGCACTGGCCGGGC
Organism: Ramlibacter sp.; assembly: GCF_035548915.1. Classification (GTDB taxonomy): domain Bacteria; phylum Pseudomonadota; class Gammaproteobacteria; order Burkholderiales; family Burkholderiaceae_C; genus Ramlibacter. Next base: position 58,330 of record NZ_DASZSE010000037.1, read on the forward strand.
ACACGCAACGGGCAACGGTCGAGGAAACTGCACAAGCCCGCGCGTTCGGCCGGCGCGGCGACCAGAGGCAGTGCGGCCCGGCGCGCGGCTCCGACCTGATCGAGCCAGCCCTGGCGAAGCTCGGGCACGGAGGTCGCGAGCAGGTGGAAATAGGGGTGACGCGCGGCATGCCCGAATGCCGACCTGCTCACCGACTCCACCTTCTGGCCCGCGTAGAGCACGACGATGTCGTCGCACACCGCCCGCACGGTGTTCAGGTCGTGGCTGATGAACATGTACGCGAGGCCGAGCTCCTTGCGCAGCTGCGCGAGCAAGTCGAGGATCGCCGCGCCGACGACGGTGTCGAGCGCCGAAGTCACTTCATCGCACAGCACCAGGTCCGGGTCCGCGGCGAGCGCGCGCGCCAGGTTCACGCGCTGCTTCTGCCCGCCGGAAAGCCCCGCCGGTGCGCGGCGCGCGCACGACTGCGGCAGTTGCACCAGATCCAGCAGCTGCGCGATGCGCTTGTGCAGCGCTTCGCCCTTGAGGCCGCGATAGAGCTGCAGCGGCCGCGCCAGGATGTCGGCGATCGTGTGCGCGGGGTTCAGCGCCGTGTCGGCCATCTGGAAGACGATCTGGATGCGGCGAAGCTGGTCGAGCGAGCGTTCCTCGACCCGCCGCGGAAGCGGTTTGCCGTCGAAGAGGATCTGCCCGCCGGTGGGCGCGAGCAGGCCCGCCACGACGCGCGCGAGCGTGGTCTTGCCGGAGCCCGATTCGCCGATCACGCCGACCGCCTGGCCGCGATGCAGACGCAGGCTCACGTCATCCAGCACCGGGGCCGCCGGCCGGCCGTGCCTGTCGATGGGGCCGTAGCCCGCGATGAGCTCGCGCACTTCGAGCAAGGGCCTCGCGCCTTCTGCGACGACGTCGCCCGAGCGCGCCTTCGGGTTCGCGGCGGCGATGAGGCTGCGCGTGTAGTCGTCCTGCGGCGCCGTGACGATCTGCGCGGTCGAGCCGACCTCGCGCTGCGCGCCGTCGCGCAGCACGAGGATCCGGTCGGCCATCTGCGCGACGACCGCGAGGTCGTGCGTGACGTACACGGCCGTCGTGCGGCGCTCGCGCACCACGCGGCGAAAGGCGTGCAGCACTTCGATCTGCGTCGTCACGTCCAGCGCCGTGGTCGGCTCGTCGAAGATCACGAGGTCGGGGTCGCTCATGAGCGCCATCGCGGCCATCAGGCGCTGCAGCTGCCCGCCCGAGACCTGGTGCGGATAACGCGAGCCGATGGTCTCCGGATGCGGCAGGGCCAGTTCGCGGAACAGTTGCACCGCTTTCCTTTGCGCCTCGGCGCGTGGCATCAGCGAGTGGATGTGCGCGGTTTCCACCACCTGGTCCATGATCGTGCGCGACGGGTTGAACGACGCGGCCGCGCTTTGCGCGATGTACGACACCCGACGGCCTCGCAATGCGCGACGCTCGCTCTCGGAAAGCCCCAGCACGTCGGTTTCGCCGATTCGCACGGCGCCGCCCGCGATGCGGCAGCCGCGGCGCGCGTAGCCCATGAGGGCCAGGCCGATCGTGGTCTTGCCCGACCCCGATTCGCCGATGAGCGCCAGCACCTCGCCCGGCTCGATCTGGAACGACACGTCGTTCACGATCTTCGTTTCCGCGCCGCCGGGCGCTTGCGCGACGACACGCAGTTCGTTCACGATGACGGTCGCGCCCATCAGTGTGTCTCCCGGTCTGCGTCCGTGTGGCCCGGCAGGTTGTCGATGACCAGCGTGATCGCGATGGTGAGCGTGGCGATGGCGAGCGACGGCCCGAGGACCGAGACGCCGCCCATCGGCAACGCGCCGAGGTTCTCGCGCACGAGCGAGCCCCAGTCGGCCATGGGCGGCTGCACGCCCAGCCCGAGAAAACTGAGGCTCGCGAGCAGGCGCAGCGCATACACGAATCGCAGCCCCATGTCCGCCAGCAGCGGGCCGAGGATGTTCGGCAGGATTTCGCGACGCATGATGTAAGGCCTGCGCTCGCCGCGTGCGCGCGCGACCGTGATGTAGTCCATCGCGTTGATGTTCACGGCAAGCGAGCGGATGATCCGGTAGCTCCCCGGCGTGTACACGACGGCGGCCACCGCGATCAGCAGCGGGACCGACGAGCCGAAGCCCGCGACGATCACGAGCGCGAGCATCTTGCTCGGGATGGAGACCAGCGTGTCGAGAAAGCGGCTGAGCGCCTGGTCGAGCCATCCCCCCGCGACCGCGGCCAGCAAGCCCAGCACGGCGCCGAACGCGCACGCGATGAGCGTGGCGACGAGCGCGACGCCGATCGTGTACGGCGTGCCCGCGACGATGCGCACCAGCATGTCGCGGCCCAGGTAGTCCGTGCCGAGCCAGTGTTGCACGCTCATGCCCTGGAACACACCGGCGTCCGACATCTCGCCGAGCGCGTCGGCGGGCAGGAACGGCGCGGCCAGTGCGACGAGGCACCAGAACGCGATCACGGCCAGGCCCAGCTTGCCGCTGCGCGACCAGCTCGCAAGCAGCTTGCGTCTGCGCGCGGCAGCCGCCGGCGGAAGAAGTGCGGCAGTGTTCATCGATGCCTCAGCCGGGGGTTGGCGACGATGCCGCACACGTCGGCGAGCAGCACCAGGATCAGGTAGCCGGCGCAGAAGATCATCGTGCAGGCCTGCACGAGCGGCATGTCGCGCTGGGTGACGGCATCCACCATCAGGCGGGCGATGCCGGGGTAGTTGAAGATCACTTCGATGATGATCACGCCGCCCAGCAGGTAAGAAAGGCTCAGCGCGACGGCGTTCGCGATCGGGCCGATCGCATTGGGCAGCGCGTGGAACCACACGGTCCGCGCGGCACTCGCGCCCTTCAGGCGGACCATTTCGATGTAGGGCGCCGACAGCTGATCGATCACCGCCGCGCGCGTCATGCGAAGCATCTGGGCGACGATCACGCTGCCGAGACTCAAAACCGGCAGGGCGAACGAGCGCAGCATCGCACCGGGCGATGAAAGCTCGACCTCGTACGACAGCGCGGGCAACCATTTGAGGTGCACCGCGAACACGAGCACCGCAAGCGTGGCGACGAGGAATTCGGGCACGCACACGACGGCAACGGTGGCCATGTTCGTCATCCGGTCGAAGGTGGAGCCTCGCCACAACGCGCAAAGAATGCCCAGGCCGAGCGCGAGCGGCACGGCGAAAGCCGTCGTCACCGCGGCGAGCAGCAGCGAATTGGGCAGGCGGCTCTTGATCGATTCGGCAACCGGCACGCCGGTGACCACCGACTTGCCGGCGTCGCCCTTCACGATGCCGCCGAGCCAGTCGAGATACCGCGCGGCCGCACTGCGATCCAGACCCATCTCCTTGCGCAGCGCGGCCAGCGTTTCAGGCGTGGCTTCCTGTCCGAGCTTCTCTTCGGCGGCGTCGCCCGGCAGCACCGCGGTGATCGCGAAGACGACCGCCGAGACCGCCAGCAGCGACGCGACCGCGGAAGCGATGCGGCCCGCCACGAGCCGGAAGATGGCGGAGTTCATGACTCCAGCCAGACGTTCTCGGCGAAGTTGGAGCCCATCATGCCGCCCAGCGAATTCGGCTGCAGGCCCTTCAGCTTCACATTCTGGCCATCCAGGCTGGAGAGGAACATCGGGATGCCGATGCCGCCGTCGTGGTTGATGAGCGTCTGCATGTCGGCGTACATCTGCGTGCGCCTGGCGACGTCGGTTTCGGCGCGCGCGGCCACGAGCAGCTGGTCGAACTTCTCGTTCTTCCAGCCCGCCTCGTTCCAGGGCGCATCGGACTTGAAGAAGAGCGTCATCGCGAGGTCGGCGGTCGGCCGCGTGTTGACGTTGCCGAAGCTGATCGGGTGCTTCATCCAGTGCTGCGACCAGTAGCCGTCGGCCGGCATGTTGCGCACCTCGAGATTCAACCCGGCCTGGCGTGCCGTGTACTGCAGCACCAGCGCCATCTCGACGGAACTGGTGGCGGCCGGCGACGCCACCACGGGAATGGCAGCGCTGCCCAGGTTGGCCTTCTTCAGGTGCCACTTGGCCTTGTCGGCGTCGTAGGGGCGCTGCGGCAAGCCCTTGAAGAAGAACCGGTTGGCAGGGTTGATAGGCTGGTCGTTGGCCACGACGCCCCGGCCCAGCTGGATCGACTTCAGCATCTGCTCGCGGTTGAACAGCAGCTTCATCGCCACCACGAAATCGGGGTTCGCGCCGGGGCCGCTGTCGCGCCGCATGATGAGGTCGGTGTACGACACGCCCTTCGTTTCGAAGATGGTGGCCTTGCCGCTGCCGTTGATGCGGTCGATGGAGCGCGGATTGACGGTGCCGATCAGGTCGAGCTCGCCGGCCAGCAGCGCATTGACGCGCGCGGGTTCGTCCGCGATGCCGACGTACTCGATCTCGTCGAGGTACGGCCGCCCGGGCTTCCAGTAGTTTTCGTTGCGCACGGCAATGGACCGCACGCCCGGCCTGAACTCCTTCACCTTGTACGGGCCGGTGCCGATGCCGGCATTGAAGTCCGTCGTCCCGTCCTTGACGATGTGAAAGTGGTACGTGCCGAGGATGGCGGGCAGGTCGGCATTGGGTGCGGCGAGGCGGATCGTCACCTCGTTGGGGCCGGATGCCGTCACGGCCTCGATCTGGTCGGCCAATACCTTGGCCTTGGAGCCGGTGGCCGGATTCTTGTGCCGCATCAGAGAGAACACCACGTCCGCGGGCGTGAGGGGCTTGCCGTCGTGGAAGGTGACACCGTTGCGCAGCTTGAAGACCCAGGTCTTCGCGTCTTTGGTGGCGAACTCCTCGGCGAGCGACGGCTGAGGCGTGAGGCTGCCGTCGAGCACCGTGAGGCCGTTGTAGAACATGAAGCCGCGCGCGTAGTCGGCCTGGTTGCTTTGCTTCGCGGGGTCCAGCGTGTCGCTCACCCCCGACACCGGGCCTGCGACCCGGATGCGGCCGCCCTTGCGCGGCGTGGCGGCTTGCGCGCTTGCCGCAGCGCTCGCGATGGCGCCCGCGAGCGTGACTTGCATGCCGGCGGCCGTGAGCATCGCGAGGACGTCGCGGCGGCTGGCTCCGCGCTGGAGCACGCCCATGATGCGAGTGCTCTCGTGCGGGCCAACGATGCTTGCGAGGGGCTTGTCGTGTTCCATGGCGTTCTCCTGTTTGGGCCTGTACCTGACGGCATTGGAGCACCGCGCCGCAAACGTTGTGTGGCGAACGCATGGCGGCGGATGATCAAAACTGCGGTTTTGGGCTGGGGCGGCGGCATGGTCTGCGGCGCTTCCAATGAGACGGGCGAGACGCCAAGTTCGTCCTAGCGCGCGTGCGGCCCGAGGCCCGAGGATCGGGCCCCAGATGGACTCCGAACGACTGCACGGCGAGATTGCCGACCTCCTTCCCGGGCTCGTCGCCTTCCGGCGCGACCTGCATGCCAACCCCGAGATGGCCTTCGAGGAGCACCGCACGTCGCGGCGCGTTGCCGACGAGCTGCGCGAACTGGGGATCGAAGTGCACGAGGGCATCGCGGGAACCGGCGTCGTCGGTGTGCTGCGCAGCGGCGAGCCGACCCGCATGGTGGGCCTGCGCGCCGATATGGACGCCTTGCCGATCCTCGAACAAGGCGATCGCCCGTACGCCAGCCGCATTTCCGGTGTCCACCATGCCTGCGGCCATGACGGCCACACCGCGATGCTGCTCGGCGCGGCGCGCCACCTCGCGCGAACGCGCGATTTCGACGGCGCGATCGCATTCATCTTCCAGCCCGCCGAAGAAGGCCGAGGCGGCGCGCGCGAGATGGTGAAGCAAGGATTGTTCGAGCGCTTTCCTTGTGAATCGGTCTACGCCCTGCACAACTGGCCCGACCTGCCGGTGGGCGTTGCCGCCACGCGGCCGGGCGCGATCATGGCCGCGGCGGATCGTTTCGACATCGTCGTGCGCGGCAAGGGCGCGCACGCGGCCTTGCCGCACCAGACGCCCGATGCGGTGCTTGCAGCGGCCGAGCTGGTCTCGCAGCTGCACACGATCGTGTCGCGGCGCGTGCCGCCCACGCAGAACGCGGTGCTGTCGGTCACGCGCATCAGCGGCGGCCAGTCGCACAACGTGCTGCCTTCGGCCGTGGAGCTCACCGGCACCGTGCGCAGCTTCGATGCAATCGTCCAGGACACCATCGAACGCGCGGTGCGCGACATCGCCGCCGGCGTGGCGCTGGGCACGGGCACGACCATCGAAGTGCAATACGTCCGCTACTACCCGGCCACCGTCAACAGCGAGAAAGAGGCGGGCTGCGCACTCGAAGCCGCGCGGCGGGCGGGGCTGCAAGCCCGGGTCTCTCCGTCGCCTGCCTTCACCTCGGAAGATTTCGCGTTCATGTTGCGGGAGCGGCCGGGCGCCTACCTCTGGCTGGGGCAGGCGGGGGCTCAGGGTTGCGTTCCCTTGCACCATCCGTCGTACGACTTCAACGACGACGCACTCGCGGGTGGCGTGAAGTGGTTCGTCGCGGTGGCACGTCTTGCACTGGAAAGCGCACGCGATGAGAAGTGAAGCCACGTTGCTCATGATCGACAGGGACGCGGTGAATGCGCTGCTGGACCCGGCCGATGTCACAGCCGCCGTGCGCGAAGCGTTCCTGCTGCACGGGCGGCGCGAAGGCCGCGTCTTTCCCGTGGTGCGCGAGAAGCTCGCAACGGGCGGGATCTTCGGGATCAAGTCGGGCGACGTGCCGTCGAAAGGCCTTCTCGGATTCAAGGCCGCCGGCTTCTGGCCGGACAACCGGCAACGCGGTGGCGAGCCGCACCAGGCGACCATCCTGCTGTTCGACCCCGCCACCGGACGCCCGCTGTGCGTGATCGACGGAAACGCGATCACGACGGTGCGCACGGGTGCGGCGGGGGGCCTGGGCCTGCGCACGCTGGCACGGCCGGACAGCAGCCGGGTCACCGTATTCGGCGCCGGGGTGCAGGCCGCTTCCCAACTGCGGTTTGCACTGCGCACGCTGCGGCGCCTCGAGACCGTCCACTACGTTTCCGTCAACCGCGACACGGACGCCGCGTTCGAATCTCTGTTCCGCGCGCAATGCGACATCCGCTGCGCGCATGACGCGAACGCAGCCGTCGCCGAAAGTGACGTGATCATCACAGCGACGCCGGGCGGCGGACCGCTCTTCGATGCTTCGGCCATTCGCCCAGGCACGCACCTCAACTGCGTCGGCGCGGATACGGCGGGCAAGCGCGAACTGCCCGCGGGCGTCCTGGAGCGCGCGCGCGTGATCGCAGATGACCGTGAACAGGCTTTGCAGCTCGGCGAGCTCCAGTGGTCGCGCGACACGCCGGTCATCGAACTTGGGCAGCTGTTGCTCGGAAATTCGCCGTTCGAACGCGGCGACGGCGACATCACCGTCTTCGACATGACAGGCCTCGCATTGCAGGATCTCACCGTCGCAAGGCTCGTCTACGCCCGCGCGCAGGCTCTGCACCTCGGCACGCGCGTCGCGTGGCCCTGGTGAGGCCCGAGGCATTCAGCTGCGGCGGACGGTGGCGCAACTTCGCGCGCGAAGGTCCAGGGCCGCATGGATCGAGTCGACCCGCGCGACATCCGATCTCATCTCCTCCACGATCCAGTCTCGCAATTGCGCGACGACGGGCCGCAAGGGCCGCGCGCCGGGATATGCGAGCACGCAGTCGCGATCCGTGGCTCGCACTTCATCGACGGCCGGGACGAGCGAACCCTCCAGCAGCCAGTGGGTCACGACGTTCACGTGGCCGAGCGCGACACCCTGCCCCAGCAGCGCGGCCTGGACAACGATCGCATAGTCCGAAAAGTCCAGCACTTTCGCCGCCCGCCGTCCTTCCTGCGCAAAGCGGTCGAAGCGGGCATACCAATCGCGGTCACCGCCGCTGATCGCGACCACGGTGTCTTCGACGGGGGAAGGCGCCCCCCGATGCGAATCGCGATACGCGGGGCTGCATACCGCCATGAGAAGTTCCGGCATGAGGAACGTGCTGTGATCGCGTCCGGGATCGCCTTGCGCGAGGTAGCGGATCCCGAGGTCGACGTCTTCCACGGGACCTTTCAGGAACGCGGGTACCAGCTTGAACCGCAGCTCGACATGCGGGAAGGCCTTCTGCAGGTCGGCCATGCGCGGCATCAGCCAGTGCGTCGTGAATGCGGTGGAGATCGACAGCGTGACGGTCTCCATGCCTGTCCTGCGCGCCTCGATCTCATCGAGCGCCGTCTCGATCCCACGAAATCCCTCGGCGATCCGCCGATGGAGGATCTGCCCGTCTTCGGTGAGCATGACGCGTCCCCCCGCGCGCTCGAACAACCTCACCCCGATGTGATCTTCCATTCGCGCAAGCATGCGGCTTACCGCCGGCTGGGTGACGTAAAGCTCCAGCGCAGCCTTCGTGAAATTGCCGCAGCGACCCGCGGCCTCGAATGCGAAGAGCGCATTCGCGCTGGGAAGCTTGCGGCGCAGGCTGTGCATGACCTGGTGTTATAGCGACTCCAACAATTCGTGGATTGCACGACCTTGCTGCGCCTCCTAAATTCGGCCGACCCCTTTGTCCATCTCATCACAGGAGCAACGCCAACATGACCTTCCGCCCCAAGTACATCACTTTCGATTGCTACGGCACACTCACCTACTACCCGATGCACCAGGCGGCATACGACATCTACGAGGGCCAGCTTGCGCCGCAGCAGATGCGCTCGTTCCTCGAGAGCTTCAACGACTACCGCTTCGACGAAGCCATGGGCGACTGGAAGCCGTACCTGGACGTGCTGCGCTCGTCGCTCGAGCGCGCGTGCAGGAAGCACAAGCTGGCGTATCGCGACGAGCACGCCCGCCGGATCCATGACCTCGTGCCGACCTGGGGCCCGCACGCGGACGTGCCGCATGCGTTGACGCGCGTGGGCAAGAAGATCCCGCTCGTCATCCTGTCCAACGCGATGAACGCGCAGATCCACTCGAACGTCGAGAAGCTGCGCGCACCCTTCCACAAGGTCTACACGGCGGAAGACGCGCGTGCCTACAAGCCCCGGCTTGCCGCCTTCGAATACATGCTCGACCAGCTCGGCTGCGCGCCGGAAGACATCCTCCACGTCTCGGCCAACCCGCGCTACGACATTTTTTCCGCGCACGAGCTCGGCATCGTCAACAAGGTGTTCGTCAACCGCGGCCACGAGCCATCGCCCAACGCCGCTTTCAGCCACGCCGAGATTCGCGACATCAACGGCCTTCCCGCCCTCGTGGGACTTTGATCGACCTCCAGGAGACTCGCCAATGGAAAACAACCACGTCCCGACCCTGGTCGGCGCTCATGAAAGCTCGCAGCTGATGAAAGAAGCCCTGAACCGCGGCGCAACCCGCCGGGACGTGGTTGCGCTACTCACGGCCGCGGGGATGCATGCCGCACTCGCCGGCAGCATGGCAACGGCAGCGGCGGCGGCGCACGCGCAGACGGCGCGCAAAGGCGGCCGCATCACAGTGGCGGGATCGACGGGGGCTGCGAGCGACACCCTCGACCCCGCGAAGCAGTCCAACGGGACCGACTACGTGCGCGGCTTCATGTTCTACAACGGCCTCACGTACCTGGACGGCAGCCTCACGCCACAGCCGCAGCTGGCCGAGGAATTCACGACCCGGGATGCGAAGACCTGGGTGTTCAAGCTGCGCAAGGGCGTGACCTTCCACGACGGCAAGCCGCTCAGCCCGCAGGACGTCATCTTCTCGATCATGCGCCACAAGAATCCCGCGACGGGCTCGCGCGCGAAGACGCTGGCCGACCAGATCGAGGACGTGGCGGCAAGCGGTCCCAACGAAGTCACGATTCGCCTTGCTTCACCCAATGCCGACCTGCCGGTGATCCTGGGCACGTATCACTTCCACATCGTCAAGGACGGCACGACGGACTTCAACGCCGGCATCGGCACCGGCCCGTACAGGCTGAAGGAGTTCCGGCCCGGGGTGCGCGCCATCGGCGTGCGCAACGAGGACTACTGGAAACCGAACCGGCCGTTCATCGACGAGATCGAGCACGTCGGCATCGCGGAAGAAACCGCGCGGGTGAACAGCCTGCTCGCCAACGAAATCGATCTTGCGCTGGCGATCGATCCGCGCTCGGTCGCTCGCGTCACGGCGAGCAGCCAGCACGCCATTTTCGAGACCAAGGCAGGGCCCTACACCGACCTCGTCATGCGCCGCGACAGTGCACCGGGGAACAATCCCGACTTCGTCCAGGGCATGAAGTGCCTGTTCAATCGCGGGCAGATGGTCCGCCAGATCATGCTCGGCCACGGCGTCGTCGCGAACGACCAGCCGATCCATCCCAGCATGCGCTTCTACGCGAAAGGCCTCAAGCAGCGTGCCTACGATCCCGACAAGGCCAGATGGCACCTGCAGCGGGCCAACCTGTCATCGGCGGCCATTCCCATGGTGGCTTCGCCGGTCGCTGCAGGATCCATCGAGATCGCGCTGATCCTGCAGCACGAGGCGCGCAAGGCCGGCGTCAACCTGGACGTGCGCCGCATGCCGTCGGACGGCTACTGGGCGCAGCATTGGATGAAGCACCCCATGGGTTTCGGCATGATCCAGCCGCGGCCTTCCGTGGACGTGATGCTGTCGCTCTTCTTCAAGTCCGATGCACCACAAAACGAGGCCGGCTGGAAGAACGAGAAGTTCGACCAGCTGCTGCTGGCCGCCAGGGGCGAGATCGACGATGTGAAACGCGGACGCATGTACGCGGACCTGCAATCCATCATCAGTGAGGAGGGCAGCCTCGCCATCCCCTACTTCATGTCCGCACTGGATGGGCACAACCGCAAGCTGCGTGGCTTGTCGCCGATCCCGCTGGGAGGCCTGATGGGGTTCAGCTTCGCCGAACACGTCTGGCTCGACGCATGACCGTCCGGCGCGTCGTCGTGATCGGCACCGGCGTCATCGGGCTCAACGTCGGTCTGCGGCTGCTTGCGCAGGGCATGCAGGTCGAGTTCGTCGATCCGAGCGCCCCGGGCAGCGGCTGCTCGCACGGCAATGCGGGCGTCATCGCGGTGGATGCCGCCGTCCCCATCGGCATGCCGTCCATGCTGACGGGGGCGGCGGGCTTCCTGCTTCGGCAGCAGGGGCCGATCGTGGTAAAGCCCGCTTACTTCGTCAAGGCGCTTCCATGGCTGATCCGGTTCCTGCTTGCATGCAGGCCGCACCGGGTGGAGCAGATTTCCCGAGCACTCCATTCGATCGCGCGATTCGCATTGGAGGACTACGAGCGTCTGTTCTGCGAACTCCGGATCGAGGACGACATCCGGCGCACGGGCGCGCTGATGCTGTATCACTCTCCGGCCTCGTTCGCAGGCGCCCAGGCCGCCATCGGACTGCGGCGCCGGCGTGGCGCCAACATCGAAATCCTGGACGAGCGGCACGTGCGGGACATGGAACCGGATGTCGGTCCCGTGCACAAGGGCCTCTACTTCCCGGACTATGCGTCGCTCGACAGCCCGGCGCTGCTTTGCCGGCGGCTTGCAGACCGGGCAACGGAACTGGGAGCTGCGTTCCATCGGGTCGCAGCGGACAGCATCGCCGTGGCGCATGGCCGCCCGCGCGCGATCCGTTGCGATGACGGTCGCGAACTTTCTCTTGATGATGCAGCAGTCGTCGTCGCCGCGGGCGCCTTCTCCAGGCGACTGGCTGCAGACGTAGGGTGCGACATCCCCCTCGATACCGAGCGGGGCTATCACGTCGAGATCGAGAACCCCGGCATCCGGTTCTCGAGACCGGTCCTGGTGTCGGACGGGGCGTTCTTCGCGTCGACGATGCAAGGGCGGCTCAGGCTTGCAGGCACCGTGGAGATCGCGGGGCTCGAAAGAAGCCCCGATTGGCGAAGGGCCGATGCGATGGTCGAAAGGGCGAGAGCCGCTTTCCCGCGATTGCGCGCGGCGCAGTGGACTCGATGGATGGGGTTTCGCCCGTCGGTGCCGCACTCATTGCCGGTGATCGGAGCGTCCACTGTCGTTTCGAATGCCTACGTCGCTTGCGGGCACGGACATCTCGGGATGACCCTGGGCGCCGTCACGGGTGCCCTGGTCGCGGACGCGATCCTCGGTCGCGAACCGAAGCTCGACCCGCGCCCCTTCGCACCGCGCGCGATGCGCGCCGTGGGCGGCGCGCGAACCGGTCCTAAAGCCCAACCAGCGCCGGCAATCCGTTGATGTCGCGGATCTCCGCGAAGCTGTAGGCGTCGTTGGGCCTCGGTTCATGGCCGCGGTTCACGAACACCTTGTCGACGATGCCCGCGTCGTGCGCGGCGAAGATGTCGTAGCGCGGATTGGCCGACACGTGCAGGACGTCTTCGGGCGCGCAGCCCAGTTGGTCCAGCATGTACTCGAAAGCCTGAAGCCGCGGCTTGTACGCACCGGCGTCCTGTGCCGTGTAGATCTTGTGGAAAGGCGCCCCGAGCTTCTCCACGTTGGACTGGATGTGCTCGTTCATGGCGTTGGACAGGATGACGAGCGGAATCTTCTTCGCCACGCGGGTGAGCGCGTGCGGCACGTCGGCGTGCGGGCCCCAGGTGGGAACCGCGTCATAGACCCGCTTCGCGTGCTCCGGACGGTACGCGAGGCCGTGCCGCTTGCACGCACGCTCCAGCGCGCAGTGGATGACCTCGAGGTAGGGCTTCCAGTCCGCCATCACTTCGTCGAACCGATAGTCGGCGAAGTTCTTGATGAACCCGTGCATCTGCTCGGGCGGCAACTGGCCTTCGTAGATGTCGTAGGCCACCTGGTGCATCGGGAAGTAGGTGAGCGTCCCGTAGCAGTCGAAGGTGATGTATTTGGGGCGGAAGGTCATGGCGGGCGTCTCCTCGAAAGGGTGTGGTTCGATGCAGGAATGCTAGGGTCGCGGGCGCCGCAGATGCTGCGGTTGTGCCCTCGGCTGACGCAGCAAAAGCCGGAAGTCCGGCGCGCGGACGCAGCGTTGTGCCGTAGACGACTCGCGCCAAATTCGTCCTAGCCCGCGCCATCGGCGCGGCGCGAGCATGCCGGGATGGACGACAAGCAATCGAAGAATCCCACGCTGCGCAGCGCCCGCTGGTTCCGCAAGGACGACCTCCCCGGCTTCGTGCACCGCTCGACGCTCGCGGCGGCCGGCTGGAGCCGCGAAGACCTGATGACACGCCCCGTCATCGGCATCCTCGACACCTGGTCCGAACTGAACCCGTGCAACCTGAACCTGCGCGCGCTGGCCGAAGAGCTCCGCACCGGCGTGCTGGAGGCGGGCGGCATCCCGTTCGAAGTGCCGCTGATGTCGATCAGCGAGAACATCGTCAAACCCACCTCATTCCCGTTGCGCAACCTGCTGGCGATGGAGGTCGAGGAAACGCTGCGCGGCTATCCCTTCGATGCGGTGGTGCTGCTGGGCGGCTGCGACAAGACGCAGCCTGCGTTGCTCATGGGGGCGGCGAGCGCGCGCATGCCGTTCGTGTTCCTCGCGAGCGGCCCGGCCACGCCGCGCTCCGCGGGCGGCGGGCCGCTGGCCAATGCCACCGGCGTCTGGCGTCTCGTCGACCAGTTACGCGCCGGGGATTCGCAGTGCGACTTCGCCGCATTCGAGCGGGACGTGATGGGGACCGTGGGCCACTGCGCGGAGATGGGCACTGCATCCTCGATGTCCGTGATCTGCGAAGCGCTGGGCGTTGCCCTGCCGGGCAGCAGCCTGGTGCCGGCCACGGACAGGCGGCGCAGCCACTTCGCGCGCGAAGCCGGGCGGCGTGCCGTGGGGCTTGCGGCAAGTGGCGGCCCTCGTCCGGAAGAGATCCTGGACGCGCGCGCGTTCGACAACGCAATCACGTTGCTGTGTGCGGTGGGCGGATCGACCAACGCGATCATCCACCTGCTGGCGCTGGCCGGCCGCGTCGGCGTCCCCTTGAGCCTGGACCGCTTCGACGCGATCGCCCGACGCGTGCCGCTGATCGCCAACGTGCAGCCGGCGGGCGAACACCTTACGGAGCGCCTGATGGCGGCCGGCGGCGTGCCCGCGTTGCTGAAGACACTCGCGCCCTTGTTGCACCTCGACGCCCCCACCGTGGACGGCCGCACCCTCGGGCAGATCGCCGAGGCCGCAACGGTGCTGGACCCCGAGGTGATCCGGCCCCTCGACAAGCCGGTCAAACCGGGCGAAACGCTGGTGGTGGTGAAGGGCAACCTCGCCCCCGACGGCGCCGTCATCAAGACGTGTGCCGCGGACCCGAAGCTGCGCCGGCATCGCGGCCGCGCGGTGGTGTTCGAAGACGTCCAGACCGTCGCGGATCGCATCGACGACCCCGCGCTCGACATCGACGAGGATAGCGTCCTCGTGCTGCGCAATGCCGGCCCGGTGGGCGCCGCGATGCCCGAGTGGGGCATGCTGCCGCTGCCGCGGCGGCTGATGGAGCGCGGCGTGCGCGACATGCTGCGCATCTCCGATGCGCGCATGAGCGGGACGGCCTATGGCGCCGCCGTCCTTCATGTTTCTCCGGAAGCAGCCGTCGGCGGTCCACTGGCGCTCGTGCGCGACGGCGACGTGATCGAGCTCGACGTCGCCCAGAGACGCCTGCACCTTTGCGTCAGCGACGAGGAGCTGGCCCGCCGGCGCGAAGCCTGGAAGCCGCCGCCGCGCAGGCATGTGCGCGGCTATCGCAAGCTGTACGACGCGCAGGTGGAACAAGCGCATCGCGGCTGCGACTTCGGGTTCCTCCGCGGCGCCGACATCGACACACTGCCCGAGGGCCTCTTCGACGGCTGGGTCGGGGGCTGGTAGGCGATGGCCGTCCTGTACCGCTCCGACGCGGCGCGCGGCGCTGCATGGGCACGCTTCTTCGCGGAACATGCACCGGACCTCGACTTCCGCGTCTGGCCCGACGCCGGGAACCTGGCGGACATCGAATACCTGATCGCGTGGCAGGCGCCGCCCGAATTCATCGCTTCCCTGCCCCGCTTGCGGGTCCTGTTCTCTTCCGGTGCCGGCGTGGACCACGTGGATTTCTCCGCGCTGCCGGCGCATGTGCCGCTCGTGCGCATGGTCGAGCCCGGCATCATCGATGGCATGGTGGAATACGTGAGCCTGGCGGTGCTTGCGCTGCACCGCGACTTCTTCGATTACGTCGCGCAGAAGTCGTCGCGCAGCTGGAATCCCATCGAAGTGCCGCCGGCTTCGTCACGCCGCGTCGGTGTGATGGGGCTCGGAAGCCTGGGCACCGCGGTGCTGGAGCGGCTGGCGGTCTACGGCTTTCGATTGCGCGGATGGAATCGCTCGGCGCGCACGTTGGCGGGTGTGGAAACGTTCTCCAGCGCCGAGCAGCTGCGGCCCTTTCTCGAAGGCTCCGACATCCTCGTGTGCCTGCTGCCGCTCACGGCGGAGACCCAAGGCATGCTGAACCGCGAAGTGTTCGCTGCGCTTCCTGCCGGCGCGTCGCTGATCAACGTGGGCCGCGGTCCGCACGTGGTCGATGCGGACCTGCTCGCGGCGCTCGACTCGGGACGCCTGTCACGCGCCATTCTCGACGTCACCGATCCCGAACCCCTGCCCGCGGGTCACCCGTTCTGGGGCCATCCGCGCGTGTTCGTCACGCCGCATGTGGCCAGCATGACGCAGCCCGAGACCGCCGCGCCGATCCTGCTGGACAACATCCGGCGACACCGGCGCGGAGACTTTCTTGTGGGGATGGTTGATCGAACGAAGGGCTACTAGCGGGCGCAGATTCTTCTTTTCACGCGCCAAGAACGGCATGGTCGTTCGCGTGCCACCCGCGATCCCGCATCACCGTCTGCGCACGCCGTCTAGGATTGTCCGCATGATCCCCACCGCTCAACTCTCCCTGAACGAATCGCTGGTGGCCCTCGACCGGGCGCACCTCGTGCACCCCGTCGCCAATTGGCGCGGCCACGAACAGCGCGGCGCGACGGTCCTCCAATCCGGACGCGGCGCATGGCTGCGCGACGCGGAAGGCCGGGAACTGCTCGATGCCTTTGCCGGTCTCTGGTGCGTCAACATCGGCTACGGCCACGAAAGCGTGGTGGAAGCCGCGGCGCGGCAGATGCGCAAGCTCCCCTACGCGACGGGCTATTTCGGCTACGCGAGCGAACCGGCGATCGAGCTGGCCGCCAAGCTGGTCGAAATCGCACCGGCAGGCCTCGATCACGTCTACCTGACTCTCGGCGGCTCGGAAGCCGTCGACGCGGCCGTGCGCCTCATCGTGCAGTACTACAACAGCACCGGCCGGCCGAAGAAGAAGCAGTTCATCTCGATCGAGCGCGGCTACCACGGCTCCTCTTCCACCGGGGCGGGGCTCACGGCGTTGCCCGCCTTCCACCGCGGCTTCGACCTGCCGCGGCCCGAACAGCACTACATCGCATCGCCTTACCCCTATCGAAATCCACATGGCGACGATGCGCAAGCAGTGATCGCATCGTCGGTCGCCGCGCTGCGCGCCAAGGTGAACGAGCTGGGCGCCGGGAACGTCGCGGCCTTCTTCTGCGAGCCCATCCAGGGATCGGGCGGCGTGATCGTTCCACCGGTCGGGTGGCTGAAGGCCATGCGCGAGGCTTGCCGCGAACTCGACGTCCTGTTCGTGACCGATGAAGTCATCACCGGCTTCGGCCGGACGGGCCCGATGTTCGCGTGCGAAGCCGAGGGCGTGTCCCCGGACTTGATGGCGGTGGCGAAGGGCCTCACGTCCGGCTACGCGCCGATGGGCGCCCTCCTGATCTCGGAGCGCGTCTACGCCGGCATCGCCGACGGCACGCCCGCAGGCGCCGTGGTCGGCCACGGTGCAACCTATTGCGCGCACCCGGTCAGTGCGGCGGTGGCGCTCGAGGTGATTCGCCTCTACGAGGAAGGCGGCATCCTGGCGAACGGCCAGCGAGTCGCACGCCATTTCGAAGCGGGCCTGCAGGCGATGTCGCATCACCCGCTTGTCGGCGAAGCGCGATCGCGCGGCCTGCTCGGCGCCCTCGAACTCGTGAGCGACAAGGTGGCGAAGACACGCTTCGATGCGGCATTGAATCTTGCGGACCGCGTTGCCGCGGCCGGATATCGCAACGGTCTCATCTTCCGCGCTTTCGGCGACGGCATCCTCGGCTTCGCGCCGGCGCTTTGCTACACGCCGGCCGAATTCGAGCAACTCTTCGACCGGCTGAATCGCACGCTCGACGAAGTCCTGGACCAGCCGGAAGTGCGCCGCGCCGTTTCCTGAAGAACATGGACACACCCATCAAGACCCGAAAGACCGTTGCGCTCGTCCTGAACCGGGGCGACGGCCAGCCCGTCACGACCGCCTTCCGTCGGACGGCCCTCGGCAGGGACGATCCTTTGGCTCGCCATCGCGAAGTTGCATGGGAAGGCCGCGGCGACATGGCCGCGGGCCGCGCCACCTTCATCGGGGAACTCGAGGTCGACCGTTACCCGCACACCGAGACGATCGTCGTCCTCGACGGCGAGCTGCAGTTGCGCGCGGAGGCGGACTTCGAACCGTCATCGCCGCCGCCGGCGCAAACACTCCTCGGACCGGCGCCGCGGTGCCGCAGCGACAACGTCTTCACCGACGACAAGACCCGATGCCGCGCGGGCACCTGGGATTCGACGGGTTATCACCGCATCGTGCGGCCGCATCCCGTCAATGAATTCATGCACCTGCTGGCCGGGAGCGTGCGGTTCGAGTGCGCGGATGGCACCGCCGTGACGGCGAATGCCGGCGACTCCGTGTACGTGCCCCAGGGCGAGCCGGTGGGCTGGGAGAGCACGCAACGCGTCGCCAAGTACTACGTCGTACAAACTGTGCAAGATTGAGCAAAGCCCCAGGTCGACACCATGCGCCAACCCCTGCGCCAGATCGAAACTTCGCCCGGCCTTCCAGCGCAAGCGGAGGTGGTCGTCATCGGCGGCGGCATCATCGGCATCTTCGCGGCCTATTACATGGCCAGGCGCGGCATGTCCGTCGCCGTGGTGGAAAAGGGCCGCATCGGGGCCGAGCAATCGAGCCGCAACTGGGGCTGGTGCCGGCAGCAGAACCGCGATGCGCGCGAGTTGCCGATGGCGACGAGGAGCCTCGAGCTCTGGGAGCAATTTGCCGCCGACACCGGCGAGGACACCGGCTTCATGCGTCACGGGTTGCTGTACCTGAGCGATGACGATGAGGAAATCACGCGCTGGGCGCGCTGGCGCGATTTCGCGAAGACCGCGGGCGTGACGACGCACATGCTGAGCGGTCGTGAGGCGACCGACCGGGGCCGCGCAACAGGGCGCACGTGGAAAGGCGGCGTCTTCTCGCCGTCCGATGGAACGGCCGATCCTTCGAAGGCCGCGCCTGCCGTGGCCTGCGCACTCATCAAGCTGGGCGGCAGCGTCCACCAGAATTGCGCGGCGCGCGGTGTCGAGCTCGAAGGCGGACGCGTGAGCGGTGTCGTCACCGAAGCGGGCACGATCAAGACGCGAACCGTGGTGCTCGCGGGGGGTGCATGGGCCTCGTCCTTCTGCCGCCAGCTGGGCATTCGCTTTCCCAGCGCAACGGTGCGCCAGACCATCGTGCAAGTCTCGCCCGTGCAGGAGCGCTTGCCCGATGCGTTGGCAACCGCGCGTGTCGCGGTCACTCGCCGTCGTGACGGCAGCTACACGCTTGCGATCAGCGGGCGCGGCCGCGTCGATCCGACACCGCAGCTCGTGCGCTTTGCCCCGCAGTTCGTGCCGATGTTCGCCAAACGCTGGCGCAACGTGTTCCCAGGTGGGCTGGAAGGCATGCGCTGGGGACACGAGACGCTGGCGCGGTGGAAGCTCGACGAGCCCACGCCGATGGAGCGTGCGCGCATCCTCGACCCGGCACCCGATCCGGCCGGCGCGCGCGAGACGCATCGTCGCGCACTCGCGCTGATGCCCGCACTGCGCGATGCCCGCATCGCCAGCACCTGGGCAGGCTACATCGACAGCACGCCCGACGGCGTGCCGGGCATCGGCGAGGTGCCGCAGGTTCCTGGATTCATCCTGGCTGCCGGCTTTTCAGGTCATGGTTTCGGCATCGGGCCAGGCGCCGGTCACCTGATCGCCGACCTTGTGAGCGGGGCGGAGCCGATCTTCGACCCGGCGCCCTTCAAGCCGGGGCGATTCAGGCGGTCCGCGTGGGGCGAGGTGGCCGAGTTTTAGCGAGGCGGACCTAAGGCGTCCCGAGCTTCAGCGCCAGCCGGCTCGCCGCACCCACCACCAACCCCGCTCCCCAGAACACTCCCATGGCCCCGAGAACGGAACCGGCCAGGCCGCACAGCATCGGCACCCCGACGCTGGAAACGTTGTTCACCATCACGCGCATCGCCACCGCCTCGCCGAACCTGTGCTGCGGCGTCAGCTGGTTCAGCAGGCTCATCACCATCGGCTGTGTGCTGCCCATCGTGAATCCCAGAAGCACGGAGCAAGCGCCCATGGCCAGCGCGGCGGGCATCAAGGGATAGAGCGCAAAGACGATGGCCGTGCCCAGCATGGCTGTGAACAGGATCGCCCATTCACGCAGCCTCGCGGCGACGAGAGGTGTCAGCAACCGCACCGCGGCGGCCGCCGCCCCGAATGCTCCCACGATCGTGCCGATCACCGATGCAGGCAAGCCCCGCTCGTTTCCAAGCACGGGCACGAGAAAGATGTGCACATCCCAGCAGGCGGCCAGCACACAGGTGATGCAAAGCAGGCGGCGCAGGTCCGGGTTGCGCCAGAGGTCCCACGCATCGCCCGGCACCTGCGGTGCACGAGCAGCGCCTGCGACGAGATCGGTCGCGCCCGGCAGGAGCATGCAGGCAAGGAGCGGCAGCGCCGCGGTCGCTGCGAAGGCCGCGCGGATGCCCCACACGTCGAGCATGACACCGGCGACGACCGGGCCGAGCACGTTGGAAAGGGCAAGACCGGTGGCCAGCCACGAAAAAGAGGTGCGCAATGCGGCCGCCGCGCCCGCGATTCGCCCGACCTGGCGCTGGACCGCGATGCTCACGATGCCGTTGCCGCCTCCCGTGAGCACCGCGCCGATGCAAAGCGTGGGGAGAACCGGCCAGATCGCCGCGATCGCACCGCCTGCGACGATCCCGAGGATGCCGAAGACGACGGGACGCTTCAGCCCGTGACGCTCGCAATAGCGGCCCGCGGGAAGCGCAAGAAAGACCTGGGAAACGGAGAACAACGCCAGGAGGGTCCCGACCGCGACCTCTCCATGACCCAGTCGAAGCGCGTGCAGCGGCGCCGCCATCCGCATGCCCGTGAGGCACGCGTTGGCAAGAAGCTGCATCGACACCAGCCGGACAAGTTCTCCTCGGGGCATGCCGTCACTGGCTGCCGTAGATCACCCAGATCTTGCGCGTCGTCTCGATGCAGCGCCACTGGCCGATGTAGTCCGGATTCATCACGAAGGCGTCACCCGCTTGCACCCGGATCGGCTCCTGGCCGTCCTCGATCAGCTCCGAAACGCCGCAGAGGATGTAGCAGAACTCCCAGACGCCGCCCTTGATCGAGCGGATGGTTCCCGGCGTTGTTTGCCAGATGCCCGTGCGCACCTTGCCGTCGGGCGACTGCTCCACGTCCCAGCTGGTGAAGCGCGGATCGCCGGCGATGAGTCGCTCCGGCAGCGGTGCGCTCTCGCGGCCGGCGCCGGGTTTGTCGAACTTGAAGAAAGTCAGGTTGCTCACGAACTCACGTCCTCTTTGCTGTTGAAACGAAGTCCGAAATTAGCGATGGGGACGCCTTGCGGATTGGACGCATTTGTCGTCCGGCAGGACATGCCGCGCAGCGCGCAACATCGACATGAATTGCCGAATCGAGCGGGCGCAAAGCGCTGAAGTTCGCGCCGGAGGTCCCTAAGCTTGCTGCATGAACACCAAGCCCCACCATACCCACACCATTGCCGTGATTCCAGGAGACGGCATCGGCAAGGAAGTGATGCCCGAGGGCCTTCGCGTGCTGGAAGCCGCCACGCGGCGCTTCGGCATCCAGCTCGAGTGGCGCCACATCGACTGGGCCAGCTGCGACTACTACGCCGAACACGGCACCATGATGCCGGCCGACTGGAAAGGCCAGCTTGCCGGCTGCGATGCGATCTACTTCGGTGCCGCGGGCTGGCCCGCTACCGTCCCGGACCACATCTCGCTCTGGGGTTCTCTGATCAAGTTCCGCCGCGAGTTCGACCAGTACGTCAACCTGCGGCCGGTGCGGCTGTTCGAGGGCGTGCCCTGCCCGCTCGCGGGCCGCAAGCCCGGCGACATCGACTTCTTCGTGGTGCGCGAGAACACCGAAGGCGAATACACCAACCTCGGCGGCCGCATCTTCGAAGGCACAGATCGCGAGATGGTGATCCAGGAGTCGGTGTTCACGCGGCGCGGCGCGGACCGCGTGCTGCGCTACGCGTTCGAACTGGCACAGCAGCGCACGCGCAAGCACGTGACCGTCGCCACCAAGAGCAACGGCATCGCCATCAGCATGCCCTGGTGGGACGAGTGCGCCGACGCCATGGCGGCGCGGTATCCCGGCGTGACGCACGACAGGCAGCACATCGACATCCTGTCGGCGCGCTTCGTGCTGCAGCCTCAGCGCTTCGACGTCGTGGTCGCGACCAACCTGTTCGGCGACATCCTGTCGGACCTGGGGCCCGCCTGCACCGGCACCATAGGCATCGCGCCTTCGGCGAACCTCAACCCGGATCGCAAGTTTCCGTCGCTCTTCGAGCCCGTGCACGGCTCGGCACCCGACATTTACGGCCAGGGCATCGCCAACCCGATCGCGATGATCTGGTCAGGCGCGCTCATGCTGGACTTCCTGGGTCATCGCGGCGCGCACGACGCGATCCTGCGCGCGATCGAGCAGGTGCTGCGCGATGGGCCACGGACGCGCGACCTTGGGGGTTCAGCGGGAACCGTCGAAGTCGGAAAGGCCGTCGCCGCGCTCGTGGCCTGAAGACGCTGCGCGGCGTCACCGCAAGGTGGCCGCATCGCGAATCAGGCCGAGCGGGTACGCGCGGTTTTCGAACGGCTGGCGCAACACGATCCGGCTGGAGAACTTCTCGATGCCGATGTCGTCTTCCAGCAGTCGCTCCATGAGCTCCTGGAAGCGGGCAACGCTCGGCGCCACGACCTTCACGAGGTAGTCGTAGCCGCCGCTCACGTTGTAGCACTCGAGGATCTCGGGGTGGCGGGCCGCGGCTTCCTCGAACTTGCGAAAGTCGTGGCGCCGATGGCTGCTGATCGTCACCTCGGAAAACACGATGACGCAGCCGCCCAGTTTCTCGAGCGCGATGTCGGCGCCGTAGCCGCGTATCACGCCAAGCTGCTTGAGCCGCTTGGTCCGCGCGAGGCATGGGCTCTGACTCAAACCCACCGCGTCGGCCAGCTCGACGTTCGAGCAGCGTCCTTCGCGCTGGAGGTGCGCGAGGATCTTCAGGTCGAACTTGTCGATGGCCACGGCACCCATGGAAACGATGGTATCGCGCCGTGGTGCGGAAGTCACCGCGCCGCGGCCGCCGTCGCTTCCCCGAGGGACTCGTCCAGGGCCTGGATCACGAGGCCCGCCTGCTCCGGCGACAGCACGAGCGGCGGACGGATCTTGAGCACGTTGTGCCCCATCGCGCAGGCACTGAGCAACACGCCTTTGTCGCGCATGAGGTTCACCACGCGGCTTGTGAGTTCGCGATCCGCCGTGCGGGTCTCGCGGTCGCTCACCAGCTCGACGCCCACGAACATCCCGGCACCGCGCACGTCGCCGATCGCCGCGTGCCGGCGCGCGAGGGCCGAGATCCCCTCGCGCAGAACCTCGCCGATTGGCCGCGCGTGTTGCACAAGGCCCTCCTGTTCGATGGCGTCGAGCACCGCGAGCGCCGCCGTGCACGACAGCGTGTTGCCGCCGAACGTGTTGAAGTAGCGCGAGTTCTTGCCGAATTCCGCGAGCGCATCGGCCGTCGCGAGGAGGCCCGCGATGGGCTGCCCATTGCCCATGGGCTTTCCCATGGTGACGATGTCGGGTTGGACGCCATGCCGCTGGAAACCCCAGAAGTGCTCGCCGGTACGGCCGAAACCAGGCTGGACCTCGTCGGCGATGAAGAGGCCGCCCGCGCGCTTGATGGCTTGCACAGCCCCCTCGAGGAAGCCCGCGGGTTCGGGCAGGATGCCGTCGCTCGTGAAGAGCGAATCGACGATCAGCGCCGCCGGCCGGATGCCGTGTCGGCGCAGGTCCGCGATCGCAGCTTCGACGTCACGCGTGAAGCGTTCGCCGAGGTCGACACCGCCGGCATGGTAGAGGCGCGGTGCCGGCACCAGCCGAACGTGGGCACCCAGGTCCACGGTCACGCCGAGCGACGGTGAGAACTGCGACACCGCGTCGGTGGTGCCGTGATAAGCGGTATCGGTGACGATCACACCGGTTCCCCCGGTGCGCATCTTGGCAATGCGATAGGCCAGATCGTTCGCTTCGCTGCCCGTGCAAGTGAGCATCAGGTGAGCCAGGCGGGTCCCGCGGACCGTGGCGAGAAGGCGCTCGGCCAGCTCGAGGATCGTGTCATGCAGATAGCGCGTGTTCGTCGCGAGCGTGCGGACCTGCCGGCAGATCGCATCGGCCACCCGGGGATGGCAGTGCCCGAGCGAAGTCACGTTGTTGTACGCATCGAGATAGCGGCGGCCCTCCGGATCGAACAGCCACGCGCCCTCCCCGCGCACGATGTGCAGCGGCCGCTCGTACATCAGGCGATAAGCAGGTCCGAGCAAGGCGTCGCGGCGCTCGATCATTGCCGCCGTGGCCGGGGCAACACTGGCGCGCCCGGGGACATAGGCGTTGACCATGTTCAGGTCGATGGTGCTTTTCATGGGGTCACTCCTGGGGTGGCGATGCCGGCAAGCAGCCGGTCGCGCATCTGTGCGCGAGAGAGGTCCGCCATCAGCGACAGGGCCTCCCAGGCGGCGGGGTTGTGGCGCATGATGTACGGCCGGTTGTCGGGGTAGCGCGCAGATCGCCATTCCGAGATCAGCGCCGTGATCAGATGGCGCGTGGCCATCAGGTCGGCCACGACTTCCTGTTCACTCTCCTTCAGGGGCAATGCAGCGTGATACGCCGCGACGAACTGAGCGGGACCTTCGAAGGGGTCGGCGGCGTTGCCATCCATGTGAAAGGCAGCCGCCGTGCCGACCTCGCCGACCCGTGGCGCATGCAGCATGTCGCCGAAGTCGATGATCCCGACGATGCGTTCGCGATCGTCGTCGGCCACCAGGACGTTGTAGAAGTGATAGTCGTTGTGGATCACCTGGGACCGCAACGAGTCCAGCCGGGGCAGCACGTGATCCGTGAAACGCGCCATGAACACCCTCGCCAACGCGCGCCGGTGGGAATTCACGATGCCGTCGATTTTCCCCGCAAGGCGGTGCGCGGCCGAGACGTTCCATAGCAGGTCGTTTGTCGCGCCGGGATGCGAGAAGCCCTGCAGCGCGCGATCCAGTCGCGCCAATTCCCTGCCCATCGAGCGGCGCTGCGCCGCCGTCCTCACGGTCTCCCGGATCTGGATGCCGTCGAGGTACGTGAGCATGCGCACCATGGCATGCATGCCGGCGGCGAGTGCGACTGTGCCACGCGCACCGCCTCCGAGCGTACGGACGACACGCGGCACGGGCAGATCGGGCGAGACCTGGGCAATGTGCTCGAGCGCCGCGACCTGGAAATCCACGACCTCGACACGCTCGCGCGGGTTGCTGATCTTCAGGACGTAGCGGCGGCCGTCGGGCGTTTCGATGCGGCAGTTCTGGTCGCGCTCGCCCGCGAGGCTGCGAACGCTGCCGTCGATTCCATAAAGGCCGCGCGCCAGCGCCCGCACCTCCGCGGCAGAGAGATTGGGCGCTGCGGTACTCAGGGCAGCGTGATCGGTGACGCCCATCAAAGTCCCACCAGGCCAGGCAGCTGGCGGATGTCGGTGATGCGCGAAACCCCGTAGCCTTCGAGTGCCGGTTCATGCTGGCGGTCGATGAACGCACGCGCCATGAACCCGAGGTCGGTGGCCGTCATCAGGTCGTACCGGAAGCTGGACGACACGTGCATCATCTGCCGGGGGCCGCAGCCGAGACGATCGAACATGTGCTCGAACGCCTGCATGCGCGGCTTGTATGCGCGGGCCTCTTCGGCGGTGATGACTTCGTGGAACTGCGCGCGCAGATGGATGACGCTGGCGGGGATGAGGTCGATCATCGAATTCGACAGCAGCACCAGCGGCACATGGGGCACGAGCGTCTTCAGCACTTCGACCACGTGCGCGTGAGGCTGGAACGCCGGGATCGCGTCGTACAACGTGCGAGCGTCGGAGTCGCGACAGTTCACGCCATGTGCCTTGCATGCACGACGGACGGCGTTTTCGATGACCTCGTGGAAGGGCTTCCATGCGCCCAGGACTTCATCGAGGCGAAAGGCGCGAAAGCTCTCCAGAAAGGCCGGCATGCGATCGTCCGGCACACGGCCCGCGAACAGCCGCTTCGCCGCGGGGCCCATCTCGAAGTTGATGAGCGTCCCGTAGCAATCGAAGCTGATGAATTTCGGCATGAAGCTCATGCGACGAGTGTAGGAACCACGCAGCCGAGGAAATGCCGCTTTCACTCCCCGCAGCAGCGGATCCCGCTTCGTTCACGGGGTGCGCCGGCACGCCTTGCGGCGGCATGCTGCCTCAGGCGGCGCCCCAGCCCAGGACGGCCTTCGTCTCCAGGTATTCCTCCATCCCCTCGACGCCGTACTCGCGGCCGTTGCCCGAGCGCTTGTACCCGCCGAACGGGGCGTTGGGGTCCCAGGCGGGATGGTTCAGGTGCACCTGGCCGCAGCGGATGCGCCGCGCCACCGCGCGCATCGTTTCGATGTCGGCGCCTTGCACGTGTGCGCCGAGGCCGTACACCGTGTCGTTCGCGATGGCGACCGCTTCATCGATGGTGTCGTAGGGCAGGATCGCGAGCACCGGCCCGAAGATTTCTTCCTGCGCGATTGCCATCGTGGTGCGGACGTTCGAGAAAACTGTCGGACGTGCGTACAGGCCGGTGGCGAGCCCTTCCGGCCGCCCCGGCCCGCCGCAGACGAGCCGGGCATCTTCGTCGATGCCGACGCGGATCATGTGTTGCACGCGCTCGAACTGCGCGTGGTTGGCGATCGGGCCGTGGGTCGTGCGCTCGTCGAGCGGATCGCCGACGACGAATTCGGCCACGGCTGCCGCGGCGAGGCTTTCGACTTCGCGCAGGCGCGAGCGCGGGACGATCATGCGCGTGGGCGCGCTGCAGGACTGGCCGACATTGCGCATCGCCGCTGCGACGCCCAGCGGCACCACGCGTGCGAAATCCGCATCGGGCAAGAGCACGTTGGGCGATTTGCCGCCCAGCTCCTGCGCCACGCGCTTCACTGTCGGCGCCGCCGCCTGCGCGACGAGCACCCCCGCACGCGTCGAGCCCGTGATGGAGATCATGTCGACGTCGGGATGCTCCGCGAGCGCAGTGCCCACGACGGGGCCCGTGCCGTTGACGAGGTTGAAGACACCGGGCGGGCACCCCGCGTCGTGCACCGCCTGTGCGAACAGGAGCGCCGTCAACGGCGACAGTTCGCTCGGCTTGAGCACCACCGTGCAGCCGGCGGCCAATGCGGGCGCGACCTTCGCGGTGATCTGGTAGAGCGGCCAGTTCCAGGGCGTGATGAGCGCGCAAACGCCGATGGGCTCGCGCACGATGGCCGTGGTCCCCCGCAGCACAGTGAAGGGGTAGGCAGCGGCGTTGTCCCGTGCCACGCGGATATGTTCAGCGGCGAAACCCACGTGCGCGCTTCGGGCGTGGCTGATGGCAGCTCCCATCTCGCAGGCCATCGCCTGGGCGAGCTGTTCGCGCCGCTCGAGCACGATGCGGTGAAGACGATCCAGCAGGGCCGCGCGCTCGGCAGGGGTTGTCTGCGACCACTGCGCGAACGCGCGCCGGGCAGCGGCGACGGCGATCGCGACATCTTCTTCGTTGCCGAGATGCACTTCGGCGATGACCTGCCCGGTTGCCGGGTTGACCACACCCGTCGTCTCGCGGCCTTGCGCGTCGCGCCATGCACCCTCGATGTAGAACTGGCCGTGCAGGTTCATTGGAAGCGGTCCTTGAGGCGGTAATAGGCGCCCACCAGCGGCAGGAACCAGGGCGGGCCGATGTGGCCGGGAATGGCGGGCCAGTCGAAGTTCCTCCACGGGTTCAGGTCGGCGCGGCCGTCCATGACCTCCGCCATGATCGTTCCCATCAGGATCGACATCTGCGTGCCGTGGCCGCTGTAGCCCATGGAGTAGTAGACGCCGTTGCGCTCGCCGGCGCGGGGCAGGCGGTCGCGGGTCATGTCGACCAGGCCGCCCCAGCAAAAGTCGATGCGCACGTTCGACAGATAAGGGAAGGTCGCGACCATGTCGCGGCGCAGGATTTCCCCGCTCTTCCTGTCCGATGCCGGGCCGGGGGCGGCGAACCGCGCACGGCCGCCGAAGAGAAGCCTGTTGTCCGGCGTGATGCGGAAGAAGTTGACGAGATTGCGCGTGTTCGTCGCGTTGCGCCGCTGCGGCAGGATGCGGTCGACGACATCCCGAGGCAGCGGCTCCGTGACGATGATGTAGGCGCCCACCGGAACGATGCGCCGCCGGAACCAGGCGAGAGGACCCACCGTCGACGCGCCGGTCGCGAGCAGGACTTGGCGCGCCTGGATGCGCGCGCCGCGTGTTTGCACTTCATGCCCCGCTGCCGTGCGGCGAAGCGCGGTCAAAGCTGTGTTCTCGTGGATGCGCACACCCTTGCGCGCAGCTGCGCTCGCCAGCCCGTGGACGAACTGGCCCATGTGCATGCCCGCGCTCTTGCGGTACACGAGCCCGCCGTGATAGACGTCCGAACCCAGTTCATCGGAGAGCGCGGCCTTCGACACCATGTGCGTGTCCGGGTCGACCTCGCGCGCCAGCAGTTCCTGCGAGCGCGCGAGCTTGTCGTAGTGCGCGGGCTTTGCCGCGAGCTTGAGCTTGCCGGTGCGGCGGAAGTTGCAGTCGATGCCTTCCTCGCCGATGATCCGCTCGACAGTGTCCACGCCGGCGTCGAAGCTGCGGTACAGCATGTTCGCGCGCTCGGTCCCGAGCCGCGCGCACATCGTGCCGTAGTCCTGGGCGAATCCGTTGTTCACGTGGCCGCCGTTGCGGCCCGAAGCAGCGCCCCCCACGCGCTCGGCCTCCAGCACAACGACTTGCGCGCCCTTTTTCGCCAACGCCAGGGCCGCGGAAAGGCCGGTGAAACCCCCGCCCACGACGACCACATCCGCGCGGCCGTCGGGCGGCGTCTGCACGGCCCCGGCGAAGCGCGGGGCTGTCTCGTGCCAATACGAAGCGAGTTTCATTGCCATCCCCCGAAACGCGGCCACCGAGCCTCGACCGTGTCCGACGACCCGCGCACGACGTGATACGCGCAATGTTGCGCGCCGGTCGCGCAAGCGTGGTTGGGCAGAATTCGCACGCGCTCGCCGATCGCGAGGTCGGGCAGCCCGGCGCCGGAGCCGGTGCGCATCGCAACGATGCCGTGCTCCTGATTGGCGTCCACAACGATCAGGTCGGGATAGGGAACACCGGACAGATCGCAGACGATCCCGTAGCCCTGGTCCACCGCCTGCTTGCGCGTGCCGCGATCCTGCGACATCGCCATCCAGCCCGCATCGATGAGGATCCAGTCCTTCTCGCGCTGGTGGCCGATCACGGTGGCGAGCACCGACAGGGCGATGTCGTCGACATCGCACACGCCGACACCCGCCATCACGAGGTCGAAGAACATGAAGACGCCGGCGCGCACTTCGGTCACGCCGGTCAGGTCGGTGGCATTGTGGGCGGTGGGTGTGGACCCGACGCTCACCACAGGACAAGGCAGCCCCGCCGCACGAAGGATCGCCGCCGCGTCAACGACAGCGCGCCGTTCGATCTCCGCGCACTCGCGCAGGGCCTGGGCGCCGCGCGCCCCGTAACTCGCCCCGGCATGCGTCATCACGCCGCGCAATTGCGCGCCGTCCTCGAGTGCGCGGCCGATCGCGACCAGCCGCTCCCGATCCGTGGGCAGCACGCCGGAGCGATGGCCGTCGCAGTCGATTTCGATCAGCGCGGGAATGCGCGCGCCGGCCCGGCGCGATGCCTGCGCCACGGCTTGCGCCTGCGCCACCGTGTCCAGCACGACCGTGAGGTCGGCGCCTTGCGCACGCAAGTCCACCACCTGCTGCAGCTTGGCCGGCGCGATCCCCACCGCATAGAGAATGTCGCGAACGCCGGCATCGAAGAACTGCGCCGCTTCTTTCAACGTCGACACCGTGGCGGGACCGGAAGGCGACTCCATCACGCGCCGGGCCACCTCGACCGATTTGGCGGTCTTCAGGTGCGGGCGCAGCGGCACGCCCAGGCCGCGCAGGCGCGTCTTCAGGCGCGCGACGTTGCGCTCCATCCTGTCGGCGTCGAGCACGAGGCACGGCGTCGCAAGGGCCCCCAGTGTCGAGCGCACTTCCATCACAGTCCAACCAGCGCGGGCAGACCGGTGATGTCGCGGATTTCGACGTGCGTGTACGCCGCGTTGGGCTTGGGCTCGTGGTTGCGGTTGACGAACACCTTGTTGACGATGCCCAGGTCGTGCGCCGACATGAGGTCGTAGCGCGGGCTGGAGGACACGTGCAGGATTTCGCCCGGCGCGCAGCCGAGCTGGTCGAGCATGTACTCGAACGCCTGCAGGCGCGGCTTGTACGCACCGGCGTCCTGCGCCGTGTACACCTTGTGGAACGGCGCTTCGAGCTTGCGCACGTTCGAGTGGATCTGCTCGTTCATCGCATTCGACAGGATGACCAGCGGGATCTCCCTGCCCACGCGCGTGAGCGCTTCGGGCACATCGGCATGCGGGCCCCAGGTGGGCACCGCCTCGTAGCACGCCTGCCCATCCTCGTCGCTGTACGCGATGCCGTGGCGCTTGCAGGTGCGGCGCAGCGCGGCCTTCAGCACCTGGTCGTACGGCTTCCAGTCCCCCATCGCCTCGTCGAGGCGGTATGCCGTGAAATCCTTCTTGAAGCGTTCCAGGCGCTCGCCGGTGAGCTGCTCGCCGTAGAGCTTCGCCGGCATGTCGTTGATGCGGAAGTTGGTCAACGTGCCGTAGCAGTCGAAGGTGATGTACTTGGGTCGGAAGGTCATGGTCGTCGCCTCGGTGGGATGATGGAGTGAATGCTAGGCAGCCGCCGCCGCAGATGTTGCGGTTGTGGCCCGCCGCCGCACAGCATTCCCCGGATGTGCGGGGCGGCGCAGGCGGTTTGTGCCGTCCTGGCGATGCGAAGCGGCCGCGCCAAATTCGTACAAGCCGCCGGGCACGGGCGCCCCGATGATTGCGGGCGACAGTCAAAGGAGCACCCATGCCCGATCAGGTCCTGGACACGAAGGCCGCACACGATGCGGTGGGCCGCGCATTGCCTGACGGCGTGTCCCTGCGCCGCATGACGGCCGACGACATCGCGGATGCGCAGGCGCTGTCGCACGGATTCCAGTGGCCGTTTCGCATCGAGGACTGGCGCTTTGCCTTCAGCCACGCCGAAGGAATCGTCGCGATGCGCGACGGCGAACTCGTGGGCACCGCGCTGCGCTGGCTGTGGGGCCCGCGCCATGCCACCGTGGGTCACGTCATGGTGACGCCGCGCATGCAAGGGCAGCGTCTCGGCCAGCACCTGATGCATGCCCTGATGGCGACCCTGGGCGGCCGGACCGTTCTTCTCCATGCGACCGCCGAAGGCCGCGGCGTGTACGAGCGGATGGGGTTCGAGATCACCGGCGAAGTGCGGCAGCACCAGGGGACGGCCTCGCAGTCGCAGGTGGTCGCGCTCGCCGACGGGAAGCGGCTGCGGCCCCTGAACCGCAACGACGCGGACACGCTCATCGCGCTCGACACACGTGCGGGAGGCATGCCGCGCGACGCGATGATCCGCCGGCTTCTTTCCCACTCGGACACTGTCGTGCTCGCGAGCGACGGCGACACGGCCGGCTTCGCCACCGTGCGGCGCTTCGGCCGCGGCCACGCCATCGGCCCCGTCGTCGCGCCGGACCTCGAGAGTGCCAAGGCCCTCATCGCATACTGGTGCAGCCGCTACGCGGGCAAGTTCCTGAGGATCGACGTCGATGCGGCGAGCGGCCTGCCGGAATGGCTCGAAGCGCAAGGCCTGCCGCGGGTGGCCAGCGCGACGACCATGGTGCGCGGTGGCACGCTCGAGCGTGGACCCCGGCAAGGCGGCTGGGCGCTCGTCACGCAGGCGCTCGGCTGAATATGGCCTTCGTGTACAAGGGCGCGGCCCGCCGCGGGGCCGTCTGGTCGGACGCCTTCGCGCGCCGCATGCCGCAACTGCCGTTTCGCACATGGCCCGACGTCGGCGATGCGCGCGAGGTGCGCTTTCTCGCCACGTGGCAGGCGCCCGAGGACTTGGCGCAGACCTTCCCCAACCTCGAAGTGCTTTTCTCGGTGGGCGCCGGGGTCGATCAGTTCGACCTGTCCGCGCTACCGGCCGAAGTTCGTGTGGTGCGCATGGTGGAGCCCGGGCTGGTGGCCTGCATGGCGGAATACGTCGCATGGGCGGTGCTGTCGCTGCACCGTGGAGCGCCGCTCTACCTGGGGCAGCAGCGGCGCGGCGAGTGGAAGCAACACTCGGTGCAGCCGGCGTCGACGAGGCGCGTCGGCGTGATGGGCATGGGCCAGCTCGGCTGCGCGGCGCTCGCGCAATTGCGCACGCTCGGGTTCGACTGCGCCGGCTGGAATCGCTCGCGACGCGAAGAGCCCGGCGTGCGCTGCTATGCGGGCGAGGCCGAGCTCGCCGAGTTCATCGCGCGAACCGACATCCTCGTGTGCCTGCTGCCGCTCACCGGCGAGACGCGCGCCATCCTGAACACGAACGTTTTCGACGCATTGCCCGCGGGGGCTTCGGTAGTCAACGCGGCGCGCGGCGGTCACCTGGTGGAAGCCGACCTGCTGGCCGCGCTCGATGCGGGGCACCTCTGCGCCGCGATCCTGGATGTTTGCGAACCTGAGCCGCTGCCGCGCGGCCACGCCTTCTGGGAGCATCCACGCATCTGGCTCACTCCCCACGTGGCGAGCGAAACGCAGGACGAGACGGCGGCCGCAGCGCTCCTGGACAACCTGCGCCGCTATCATGAAGGGTTGCCGATGCAGGGTCTTGTGGACCGCTCCCGCGGCTACTGAGCCTAGCAGATGCGACGCTGGACTTGACTCGGGCACATAACTTCCCTAGAACGGGTCGACGATGAACACCGCCACCGGCACCCCGAAGCTCGATCGGCTCGACCTGCGCATCCTTTGTCACCTGCAGAAGAACGGACGCGCGACGAATGTCGAGATCGCCGATGCCGTGGGCTTGTCGCCGAGCCCTTGCCTCGTGCGCGTGAAGCGGCTCGAGCAGGCGGGCTACATCGCGGGCTACGGCGCGCAGATCCGGCTGGAAAAACTCGGCGACACACTCATCGTGTTCACCGAAGTGACCTTGCAGGACCACAAGCGCGAAGACTTCGTGCTGTTCGAGACGAACATCCGGCCGGTGGACGAAATCGTCGAATGTCACCTCGTGTCCGGTGGCTACGACTACCTGCTGAAGTTCGTCACGCGCGGCGTGAACCACTATCAGGAAATCATCGAGGGGCTGCTCGAGCGCAACATCGGCATCGAGAAGTATTTCAGCTACATCGTGATCAAGACGCCGTTCGTGAAGAACTACTACCCCATCGAGCGCCTCATGCAGGGCGCGCAATAGCCCCAATCAGCGCGCAATAGCCTGCACACGGGCGGCGCAGCAGCTTTTGCTGCGCGCACCCGCGATTCGACATTTGCTGCTGGCGCGCGGGCTCAATGCGCGTGCAAACGGCTGCGGGCTCATCCTAAGCTCTCGGCATGTGCCAGGCTGCCCTACCCATGCCACGCGCGCGCTCGGCTGCTGCCGTGCAACGAGCGCGTGACTACATCGACCAGAACCTGAGCCGGCCGTTGATGCTTTCGGAGCTTGCGCAGCTCGCGGGCTTGAGCGTGTGGCGCTTTGCGACGGTGTTCCGTCAACAGGTGGGCGTTTCGCCGCACCGCTACATTTGCCGCAGGCGGGTCGAGCGCGCGCAAGAGTTGATGCGGCGGGGTGTCCCGCCCGCATGCGCGGCGAGCGAAGCGGGGTTCTACGACCAGAGCCACTTGTCGCGGCACTTCAAGGTCGTCTGCGGTGTGACCCCGGGGCAGTTCCTTTCGTTGGCCAGATCGGATACTCGCGATCGCGCCCGGCTTCGAGGATGAAGCACCCGAAGGCACTCTCGCGGCCCCGCGGACCAGCGATGTCTGAGCTCGCGCGCGTCCACGCGGGCCGCCTTCTTTGTCCTGATCGAACTGTGAGCGCTGGAATGCCGGACATTCGCGCTCGTTTTCGTCAACGCTGTCAATTGATGGGCGCAGGCGAATCCGGCAACGCGAGCCACGCGCGCGCCGAATGCGACAGGTAAGCCCCGCGCCGCCATGCATGCACGAAGTCCCAGCGGATATCCTTGCAAGCCAACGAGGCGGTGTGAACTTCCGGGTGCTTGCGCGTGCGTGCCACAGCGCTCGGAACGAAAGCGACGCCCACGCCGGTCGCGACCAGTCCGTACAACAGGTCGATCTGGCTCGTGCGCCAGGCGACCACCGGCTTTGCACCCCAGCGTTCGAGGCCTTCGAAGATCGCTTCCTCGATCGGCGTCCCCTCCTCGAACAGGACCAGCGGCGAACCGGCGAGGTCCCTCATCGCCACCACCTGCCTCGCGGCCATGCGATGAGATTCAGGCATCAGAACCGTGGTCGGCGACGACAGGATCGACCGGCTCTCGAAGTCGCCCGGCAGCGGCGCGATCGTGACGGCGACGTCCAGCTCGCCCGCGCGCAGCTTCGCGAGCAGCTCGCAGACGGAGAACGACACGATATCCAGCTCGACCAGGGGATGGAGCTCGCGGAACGCGGCGTAGCGTTTCGCGAACAGCGCGTTCATGCCCATGCGCGGAAGGCCGATCCTGAGCGTCCCTTGCCGCACTGCGCGAATCTCGTCGACGCCATCGAAGAGCTCCGCCACTTCCGCGAGGATCTTCCGCGCATGTTCGTAGACGAACGTACCCGCATCCGTGAGCAGCACCCCCGGCCCGCTGCGATCGAGCAGGGTCACGCCCAGCCCGCGTTCGAGCTGCTGCACGGATTTGCTGACGGTGGACTGCGTGCTGAACATCGCCTTGGCGGCAGACGAGAAGCCGCCCTCGTCGACCACGCGTACGAACATGCGCAAGCGCCGCAGGTCGACACCTCCTAGTGCACTCATGGGACGAGTATGGATCGACATTGGCGGTGTGCCATTCGATTTGGGCATGGGGGCGATGCGCTGAATTCATTTGCGCGCGCGCCCGCGCCCGACGAAGATCGGCGCGCAAGAAGTATTGCGGCACACAAGGGAAAGTCGATGATCGGCCGCGAAGCGCAACGCGCCTGCCTGGGCTTCTGGTCGGTGGATCTGGCGAACGGCATGGCGACGCTCTGCAGGGAGGCAGCCGCGATGCTCGGCCTTCCGGCCGCAGGCCAGCTCGAGCTTGCGCTGGTATTTGCCCGCATCCGCCGCGAGCACCGCCATCGGCTGCTCCGCGCGGCCTTGCGCTCGATTCGCAGCGGCGACCTGTTCGACGTCGTGGTCCGCACGGCAAGCACCCCCGCGGCGCCCGGATTGCGCATCCTGGGCGGCCGCGGCTACCACGTGAGCCACCACTGCGAGATCCACGGAATCCTCGAGCGCGTCGCGGCGGTTTCGGGCCCGTGAGTCGGTGCGCATGACGATCGCGTCATGCACGCGCGCGAGGCGCAGCCGGAAACTCGAGCGTGAACACCGTAGGCCGTCCCGGCGCGCTTTCGACGCAAGCGCGGCCTGCGTGCATGTCCATGATCGAACGCACGATCGCCAGGCCGAGCCCCGATCCCGACGCCGAGCCCTGGCGCGAGGCGTCGACGCGATAGAAGCGTTCGAAGATGAGCGCGTGGTGCCCGGGCGCGATCGCAGGGCCCTCGTTTTGCACATGCAGCGCGCAGGCGCCTTGCGCGTCGACGGCCGCGGAGATCAGCACGACCGTCTCGCGTGGCGCGTAGTGCAGCGCGTTCGAGACCAGGTTGCTCACGGCGCGCACGAGCATCGTCTCGTCGGCCCACGCGCGATGCCCGGCGCCCGCCGGTGCGCGCACCTCGAGGCGAAGCGACACGCCGCGCTCTTCGGCCAGCAATTCGAAGTAGCCGATCACGCGCTCCAGCGCCGCGTCGAGATCGATCCACCGCAACTCGATCGCCGCCGGATTGTTGTCCGCGCGCGCCAGGAACAACATGTTGCCGATCATACGCGAGAGCCGCTCGTACTCCTCGACCGAGGATTCGATCACCGCGCGGTATTCGTCGGCGCTGCGCGAGCGGGAGAGGGCGACCTGCGCCTCGCCCATGAGGTTGCCGATCGGGGTGCGCAAGTCGTGCGCGAGCTCGGACGAGAACTGCGCGAGGCGGTCGAAGCCGGCCTCCAGGCGATCCAGCATCCGGTTGAAGGCGACAGCCGATTCGACCAGTTCCGTGGGGACGCTTCCCAGGTCCAGGCGCTCGCGCAACTCGAGCGCATTGATGCGGCTCGCGGTGGCACCGAAGCGCCGCACGTCCGTGAGGATCTGCCGCGCGATCCAGACGCCAAAGAGGCTCGCCAGCACGGCGGCGGCCCACAGGGCGATCTGCAGGTTGGCCCAGTTGCGCGATCGCAATTCGCGCGTGGGCGTGGTCTCGACCGCCAGGCCGACACGCAGCGGCGCGATCCGCAGGCCGATGACGCGGTAGCGCGTTCCATCCGCCGCTTGCCATATCTCGCTGGCCGCGCCGGGGGGAATCGCCGACAGCGGAATCGCCACGCCCTTGGACTGCGCGACGACACGGCCGGCGTCGTCGACGGCCACCGCATGCAGCCACGGCGTGCGCCGGGTCGCGATATCGACGATCCGCTGCACGTCCGCGGCGTCGCCGGCCGCCGCAAGCTCGTCGCGGATGAAGAGCATGTTCGTCGACAGCAGCAGCTCGTTGCGCTCGCGCAGCTCGCGCGCGAGGAAGCGGTCCACCATCGTGCCGAAGAACAGGATCATCAGCACCGACACCAGCGCGACGGCCAGGCTGATCTGCGCGGTGAGCGAATGGCGCACGGCGCCGAGCGCGCGGGCGGCAGCCTGCTTCACGGCGAGCGGACGTCGAACACGTAGCCGACGCCGCGAATGGTGTGGATCAGCTTCTGCGCATACGGATCGTCGATCTTCGAGCGCAGGCGCCGCACGGCCACGTCGACGACGTTCGTATCGCTGTCGAAATTCATGTCCCACACGTTCTCGGCGATCAGCGTGCGCGAGCAAATCTCGCCCGCGTGGCGCATGAAGTAGTTGAGCAGCGCATACTCCTTGCCCGTGAGGTCGATGCGGTCGCCGGCGCGGGACACCCGCCGCCGCAAGGGGTCGACCTCGAGGTCGGCGAAGCGCAGCGGCTGCTCGCGCTGCTGCGGCGCGCGGCGCAGGATGTTCTGCACGCGCGCGAGCAATTCGGAAAACGCAAAGGGCTTCACGAGGTAGTCGTCCGCACCGAGCTTCAGCCCCTTGACGCGGTCTTCCACCTCGTCGCGCGCGCTCAGGAACAGCACCGGCGTGGCCTGCCGCTCGCGCAGGCCCTCGAGCAGTTCCCAGCCGTTCAGGCCGGGCAGCATCACGTCGAGCAGCACGAGGTCGTAGTTGCTGGTGGTCGCGAGATGCAGGCCGTCGAAGCCGTCGCTCGCCACGTCCACGACGTAGCCCTGCTCCGTGAGGCCCTTGCGGACGTAGGCGGCGGTCTTGGGTTCGTCTTCGACGATGAGGATGCGCATGGGGAGATGGCGTCGTTCTCGCAAGTATGGCCCGATCGGCGGCCCCGTGGATGACCCGGACATTTCAATCGTGTCATGCGCGCGCCAGCAGGGCTCTCCTGGGTATGCGCGAATGACGGAATCGTCATGCACCGGTCAGCGCGGGGTACGCAGCGCCGCGTATCGTGGATTCATTCCATCACGAAAGGTTGAAACATGGAAACGACCACGATCGGCGCATCGGGCATCGAAGTCTCGCGCATCGCGCTGGGCACCTGGGCCATCGGCGGCTGGATGTGGGGCGGCACGGATG
Source organism: Ramlibacter sp. (assembly GCF_035548915.1). Lineage (GTDB taxonomy): Bacteria > Pseudomonadota > Gammaproteobacteria > Burkholderiales > Burkholderiaceae_C > Ramlibacter. The sequence continues at coordinate 95,568 of NZ_DASZSE010000037.1, forward strand.
AAGCGCAAGCCATCGCCACCATTCGCCGCGCGGTGGATTCGGGCGTGACGCTCATCGACACTGCGCCGGTGTACGGCTTCGGCCGCTCCGAGGAGATCGTCGGCAAGGCGCTGGCCGGCCCGCTGCGCAGCCGCGTGCGCATCGCAACGAAGGGCGGCCTCGCATGGCGAGGCGGCCAGGTGTTCCGCGATTCGCGCGCAACGCGCATCCGTGCCGAAGTCGAGGACTCCCTGCGCCGCCTGGGCACCGATCACATCGACCTGTACCAGGTGCATTGGCCCGACTCGCAAACGCCGCTCGAGGAGACCGCGACCGCGCTGGAAATGCTGCGCACGCAAGGCAAGCTCGGCGCGATCGGCGTCAGCAACTTCTCGCCGGCGCAGATGAGCGTTTTCCGCGCGGCGGCCGAACTCGACGCCGTGCAACCGCCGTACAACCTGTTCGAGCGCGAGATGGAAGACGGCGTGCTGCCTTATGCGAGCCGCACGGGGCTCTCGGTGCTGTGCTATGGCGCGTTGTGCCGGGGCTTGCTGAGCGGGCGCATGGACATCCATACGACCTTCCGCGGCGACGACTTGCGAAAGATCGATCCGAAATTCAACGGCGCACGATTCAGGCACTACCTGGCCGCCGTGGACGAATTGTCACGGCTCGCGCGCGAGCGCTTCGACAAGTCCGTGCTCGCGCTCGCGGTGCGCTGGGTGCTCGACCAAGGGCCCACGATCGCGCTGTGGGGCGCCCGCAGTCCCGAGCAGCTCGACGCGATCGGCGACGTCGCCGGCTGGCACATCGACACCGCCACCCTGCGCGACATCGATGCGATCCTCAGGCGCTGCATCGGCGAGCCGATCGCGCCGTCGTTCATGGCGCCGCCCGAGCGTGCGATCGCCCAGCCTCACGAACGTTGACGTCTTCCCGGTGCTCAGCGAGGCGCGGCTCGCTGCGAAGCGAGCTTGGCTGCATCCATCAGTGCCGCGCCGTAGAGCGACTGCACGCGCGTGCGCTGCGCGTCGTCGAGCTGCTCGTCCAACGCCTTCCAGCGCGAGAGCAAGTCGCCCGCCGCCGCGGCCACCTCCCCGGCGGCTTCGCGGTCCTCATCGAGGTCGCGCTGCAGGTCGACGCTCGCGTGCACGGTGGCGTGCGCCCAGCCGATGCGCTCGCGCACATGGCGGTCGTCGAGCGCGGCGAAGTCCTTCAAGTCGCGGATGAAGTCCCGCAATGCCGATGCGGCGGCGGGGGTGCTCGCTATCGATGCGGCGTCGCGCTCCAGCGCGACGGCGAACAGCACCAGGGCGTGCGGCTGCAACTCGATTTCGCGCGGCATCGCAGAAGCATCGCTTCGCTGCGATTGCCGATTGCCACCGTGCATGCGGCCTTCGCCCCGGCCCGCGCCGCCGCCGGGAAAGCCTTGCGCCAAGGCACCGACGCCAATCGTTACTATGAGCACGCAGAGCGCGGCGCGGCGCGCGCATGGGGCATGGATCATGCGCGTACGTTACGGGCTCGTGCGGCTGCGAATGTGTAGCGCATGTTGTGCCTACGTAAAGACTCGAAGAGTGCCGGCGGACCCGGCAGCATGTGCCGCCCCGCATGGGCAAGCGGCATCGGCACGGCGAAATCGATCCGGAGGAATCCGCTCATGCGACTCTCACTGCCCGGAATTCTCAGCCTGATGGCAGGCTACGCGGACACGAGCGGCTTTCTCGCCCTCGGCGGGCTGTTCACGTCCCACGTCACCGGGAACTTCGTGACTCTCGGCTCCGCATGGGTCCTCGGCAGCGGTGGCACGCTCGCGAAGATTCTTGCCCTGCCGACTTTCTGCCTGACCGTGCTCCTCGTGAGGCTCATGGGCTTGCGCTGGCGAGCGGCGAAAAGGCCGGAACTGCGCAGCATGCTCACACTGCAGCTCGCATTGCTGATCGTGGCAGCGGGCATCGCGGCTTGGGCGGGGCCGTTTGAAAACACCGATACCGGGGTTGCGCTTGCCCTCGGGATGATCCTTGTGACCGCGATGGCCGTGCAGAACGCCGCACATCGAATTCATCTGTCTCACACACCGCCCTCGACCGTGATGACCGTCTCGACGACGCAGATCATGCTCGATCTGGGCGACATGCTTCATGGCGATCCTCCGGAAAGGCCCGCAGCCATCCGCGCACGTCTGAAGACGATGACGTCGAACGTTGTGCTGTTCGCCGCGGGGTGCGGTCTCGCCGCCTTCCTGTTCACAGAGATCGACAAGTGGTGCTTCTGCGCGCTGCCACTTCTGGGGGCCTGCGCCCTCATGATGCGATCGGAGCTCATCGACGCGCCCGCTTGAGACAGCGCCAGCGGCCTCTGCTCGACCGCATCCATGCGTCTGCCCCGCTGGGGCCCGATGAGCGCAGACCGATCAGGCGCCTTTGCGCAGCAAGAGGCTGGCGTGTTCGGCTTGCGACAGCACTTCTCCGCGCTGGTTCTTCAGCTCGATCCGCTCGACCACCACGCCGCGATCGGGCTTGCGCGTCTCGCGCTTGCTGATGAAGGTGATGTCCAGGTGCACGGTGTCTTCGGGGAAGAGCGGCTTGATGAAGCGGATCTTGTCCCAGCCCAGCGAGCCGATCGAGGTCTTGTCGTACAGCTTCAGCTGGTTCTTCAGGCCCTCCATCAGGGATACGCCGAACAGGCCATGGGCGATGGGCCGCCCGTACGGAGTCGACTTGCAGAACTCCGCATCCGAGTGAAGCGGATGGAAGTCGCCGGTGACCTGGCCGAATGCGTCGATATCCGCTTGCGTGATGCGCCGGCAGCCGGACTCGTACACGCGGCCGATGTCGACGTCCTCCCAGAACAGGTTCCGGGGCACGGTGGCGGCAGGGACGGTGGTTGGTTCAGTCATAGAAATCGGGGGCCTGCTTGATTTGTTCCCACTCGTGTGGATCGTGGTGGAAGATGACCATCGCGCGCTCTCGCTCGATGATGCCGCGGAGTTTGTCGGTGGACCGATAGGCCACGGCCGGGCCTGCTCGGGGAGTGCCCGTCATGATGTTGTGTTCGAGATTGGCACGCTGCGGGATGGCCCCGGCGGGAAACACCACGCTGCCCGTGCGCGCAAGCCGCACCACGAGTCCCTGCTCGCCGCGGGTGTGAGATGGAATGGACAGGACAACGACGCTGCCATCTCCGAACAGGTCGAGGTCTTCGCCGTGCAGCTCGCGGAACCGCAGGTGCCGCGTCGGCAGGATTTCGGCGTCGTTGTAGCTCTTCATGTAGCGCCGGTCGGGCCACCACGCGTCCTGCAGCTCCTGGAACTGGACGACGAAGGTCGCGTCGGGAAACGAGGTCATGCCGCCGCAATGGTCGTACATGAGGCAGGACATCACGACGTAGCGGATGTCATCCGGCCGCACGCCGAGCCGTGCGAGCTGCGCGACGGCGGATTGGTCGGGCCGCATGCGCGGCTTCAGCGCATCGGCGCGGCCGCCCCAGTGCGCTCGGGGGTCCGTTGCGACGTTGGGGTGCAATCCGGTTTCGAAGAGCACCTTGCCCTGCGGATGGTCGATCAGGAAGAACAGCGTCGGCACCTCGATCGACGTGCCCATGCCATTCATGAAGGTCATGATGCTCTGGTCGTACGTGAGATAGCCGCCGCAGAAGCAGTACAGGCGCGGGGAGGCCACGGTCATCCTTGCACGGCCTCGACGCCGATCTTCTCGCGCAGCCACGCATCGGATCCCGCTTCCGTCAGCACGGGCGCTTCGTACTCGCGCAGGTCGCGCGCCACCTGCAATTCGAACTCCATCATGGGCGCGATGTCGCGCGCCGGGTCGACACCGGGCGCCACTTCGTGCAGGATCCAGCCGCGCTCGGTCAGGCGAAAGAGCCCGCGTTCGGTGATGAGCGTGACGGATTGCCCCTTCTTCAGCGCCGCGGGGCCGTTCAAGGTGATCTGCTGCGCGCGCTTCACGAGCTTCTTGATGCGGCCTTCGCGGTGGATGCGCAGCCGCCCTTCCTCCACCGAGACGTTGGCACCCGCGGCCGCCAGCAGGCCGCAGAAGAACAGGTTCTTCGTGCGGCTCGTGATGTCGATGAAGCCGCCGCAGCCCATGAGCCGGCCGCCAAAGCGACTGACGTTGATGTTCCCCAGCTCGTCGGCCTCGGCCATTCCGAGGAACGTCGCATCGAGCAGGCCTCCGTCGTACATGTCGAACATGTCCGTCGGATCGATGATCACTTCCGGATTCTTGTGCGCGCCGAAGGTCGGCTGGTGCATCGGCAGGCCGTTCATGGCGCCATGTTCGGTGCTCAGCATGATCGCGCCTTGCGACTTCGCCTGGTGCAGCAGCCGCGCGAGGTCGATGCCGATGCCGACGCCGACGTTGACGAACCAGCCGGGGCGGATGTGCTGGGCCGCGCGCATGAGGATGATGCGTTCCGGACCGACCGGCATGCGCTCGACATCGAGCGGCACGCGCGTCTCCCCGGTGATCGAGGGATCGTGGAGCGAAGCGCCCGACTGGGGCGCTTCGGGTGCCAGCACCACCTGGTCGACGAGGTTCGAGGGAACGACCACCGAGCGGGCATGAAGCCCGGCCGGGCCGGATTCGCGCGTGACCTGTGCGAACACCATGCCGCCGCTGGCGCGCGCGGCCATGGCCATGGCGCGAGCACCGAGCGTCTGAGGCTCCTGCTCCATCGACAGGTTGCCGTTCGCGTCGGCGGAGGTGGCCTTCAGAAGGGCGACATCGATCGGGATCGCGCGATAGAAGAGACGCTCGCGCCCCTGGAACTGCACCAGCTCGACGAGTTCCTCCGTGGTGGCTGCATTGAGGCGTCCGCCGCCTTGGCGCGGATCGACGAACGTGCCGAGCCCCACTTCGGTCAGCACGCCGTCGCGGCCGGCCGCCGTCTCGCGCAGCAGCGCATAGAGAATGCCCATGGGCAGGTTGTAGGCTTCGACCTTGCCGCTCGCGACCAGCTCGACGATCGGCGAGCCCTGGTAGATCGGGTAGGAGCCGGCGATGATGCGTTTCAGGCATCCCTCGTGCGCGAGCCGATCCAGCCCCGTGCCCGGGCCCAGGCTGGCGGTGCAAGGCAGATAAGCCGTGAGTCCGCGCGGATGTCCTTCCTTCAGGAAGCGCCTTTCGATGGCCTGGAGCAAGTGGTCGACGACGAGGATGCTCGCATTGCCGGGAATGGCGACGACCGCACCGTCCGGAATGCGCGCGGCGATCTGGTCTGCTGTCGTGAACTTGGTCATGCTGGCGTGCCTTTGAAACGATCAGGCGGCGAGCCAGCCGCCGTCGACGGCAAGCGTGCCGCCGGTGGTGAAAGACGACTCGCCGGAGGCGAGGAACAGCGCGGCGGCGGCCACTTCTTGCGGAGTGCCGAAACGTCCGACGGGGTGGCGGGCCTTGGCCCGCTGCTCGGCGGCGGCGGGGTCCGGCGCACGCTTGAACGAGCGCTGGAGCATCGGCGTATCGATGGCCGCCGGCACCAGCGCGTTGGCCCGCACGCCGCGCTCGGCATAGTCCAGCGCGATCGACCGCGCGAGGCTCAGAATCGCGCCCTTCGATGCGACGTAGGACGCGTTGTTGCGGCCGCCCGCAAGGGCGAGCTGCGACGCGACCGTGATGATGCTTCCCGCGCCCTGCTCGCACATCGGCGACAGCACGGCCTTGCACCACACGAACGTGCCCTTGACGTTCACCGAGAACACCTTGTCCCAGTCCGCCACCGAGGTCTGCAATGCCTGGCCTCCGACCGAGATGCCGGCCACGGCCACCAGCGAATCGATGCGTCCCCAGCGGCCGACGGTGTCGCCGACGGCCGCAGTGGCCGCGGCCTCGTCGTCGACCGAGGCGCAGACGGTGCGCGCTTCGGCATCGACCCGGCCGATCTCGCGAGCGACTTCATCGAGCCCTGCGCGATCCGTGTCGACGAGCAGCGTGCGCGCGCCCTCGCGGGCGAAGCGCAGCGCGACCGCGCGGCCGATGCCGGAGCTCGCGCCGGTGATGACGGAAACATGGCCCTGCAGGCGGCCCTCTCGGGAAACGGTCATAGCGTTCCTCCTTGGACGGCGGCAACGATGCTGTCGCGTGTGTTGGTCAGGTGCGCGCGCATGGCCGCGATCGCCCTTTCGGAATCGCCGGCCCCGATGGCGTCGAGCAAGGTGAGATGCTCCTGCCGGCCGGGCTCGAAGCGCATCGGAATGCGCTTGGTCCCGAACATCCGCGTACGCATTCTGAGGCCCATGATCATGCCGTGCAGGAGATCGTTGCCGCTCGCGCGTGCGATGCCGAGGTGCAGCTTGTCGTCGATCTCCCAGTGCTTGTCGTTGCCGACCGACGCCGAGTCGGTCATGGCGAGCAGCTCCTTTCGGATTTCGGCGATCAGGGCAGGCTCGAATCGCCCGATCGCGAGCCGCACAGCCTCGATCTCCAGCACGAGGCGCACGGCCAGGATCTGCATCACCTCCTCGAAGGTGATGGTGCGCACGAAGACCGTGCGGCCCTCGCGCCCGAGCAGGCCCTCGCCTTCGAGCTGGCGCAGCGCGGCGCGCACCGGCGTGCGCGACAGGCCCAGTTGTTCGGATAGCCGCCGTTCGTTGAGGCTCGCGCCGCCGCGCAGTTGCCGCGAGACGATCTTCTCGCGGATCACGTCCGTCGTCGTCTGCACCAGGGTTTCCGGCGAGTCCTCTTCCTGCAATAGCGCTTTGTCCATGTTTACTCCGTACCCATCAACTTGCCCGCGGCGCCCAGATTGCCGTGCCGCGCCGTCCATGCGGTGAATGGCCGCTCGATGCGGATGATGATGCGATCGAGCACGATCGCGAGCGCACTGTAGATCGCGATCAGCACGAGCATCGAAGCCGTGTCGAGATACTGCTGGCGCGCGATGATCATCACGCCGAGCCCGGTCTGCGCGCCGATGAATTCGGCCGCGACATCGAGGCCCCACGACGCGGCCGCGGCGGCCCGGATGGCGCCCAGCATGTGCGGCAAGATGGAAGGGACCACCACGGTGCGATAGATGGTCTTGCGGTCCGCCCCGAAGATCAGCGCCGCGCGGATATGCACCGGCAGCACATTCTTGATCGCCTCCATGGTCATCACGCTGATGATCACCCAGGTGCCGATCGTGATGATGGCGATCTGGGGCATGCGACCGATGCCGAACCAAAGCACGAACAGCGGGATCAGCGCGAAGATCGGAATGGGCGCCACGAAGGAGACGAGGCCGCCGAACAGCTCGCGTGCGAGCCGGCTGTAGGCCATCGTCAGGCCGGTGAGCACACCCAGCGCCGTGCCCACGAGCAGGCCGGCCAGCGTCATCAGCACGCTGGCGGGCAGCGCCGACGGAAGCCCCGGCAGCAGGCCGAGCAGCGACCTCCACAAATCGGCCGGCGCCGGAACGAAGATCGGCCGGACCAGATGCTCGGAAACGACCCAGAGCCAAGCCGCGAGCAGGAAGGCGGGCACCAGCAGGCGCAGGGCCGTCGATTTCAGGTGCTGCATGCCGCTTCCCTCGCGTCATCGTCCATGGCAATCATCGGATCAGCGAGTTCAGCCGCCCGCGCTGGAACTGGAACGCCGCGGTACGCTTGATCGCGATATCGCGCGGGTGCGCGAACTCGACATCGAGTACCGACGCAATGTGGCCGGGGTTGCGCCCGAGCACCACCACCCGGTCGCCGAGGAAGATCGCCTCCTCGAGGTCGTGCGTCACGAAGACGGAAGTGATCCCGATGCGTTCGCAGATGTTCAGGTATTCGACCTGCAGCCGCTCCTTCGTCATGGCATCGAGGGCGCCGAACGGCTCGTCCATCAGCAGCACCTGCGGATCGACCGCGATGGCGCGAGCCAGGTCGACCCGCTTGCGCATCCCGCCCGAGAGCTCCTTCGGATACGCGTTCTGCCACGCCTTGAGCTCGACGAGGTCCAGGACTTCGTCGACGCGCCTCGCCATCTCCGCTGCACCGAGCCCCTTGATGCGCAGCCCGTACTCGACGTTCGCACGCACGCGCATCCAGGGAAACACGGCATCGTCCTGGAACACCATGACCCGGTCCGCGGCCGGCCCATCGATCGGCTTGCCATCGAGCAGCACGCGGCCCGAGTGGGCTGCGAGCAGGCCGGCGATGACGTTCAGCAATGTCGACTTCCCGCAGCCGCTCGCGCCGATCAGCGAAATGATCTCGCCCTTGGCGATGTCGAGGTTGATGTTGTGCAGGATCGGCTGCCCTTGCTGGTAGGCAACCGACAAACCTTCGATGCGGATCCGGGGCTGGCCCATGGCGGTTTCTCTACTTGAGGGGCGCGTTGACCCAGCTCACGAGGTCGCGCCGCGCGAGGAATGCCTCGAAGAATTCCTGCTCGCGCTGGTACTTGCCGGTCGTGAAGTCGCTCGGCAGCCGGTCGGTGTTCTGCGGCCCGTAGAACGACATCGCCTTGCGCCAGCCGAGGTCCGACTTGTCGTTGAAGACCTCCGCCTTCGCCTGCTCGATGGACGGATATTCGAGGAACTTCGACATCTTCATGATGTCGTCGCTCGTGAACGAGGCGGCGGCGCGCGAGTTGATGTTGGATGCCCACAGCGGCAGGACCTTCGCCTGCTTCTCGTTGAGGTAGCGCGCGGTGCGATACCAGATCGCGTGCAGCTTGAGCACCGTTTCGCGGTTGTCGCTCAGCCACGGCTCCATGCCCATCATCGCGGAGTACCAGAGGCCGGCCGGGCCGAGGATCTCGGCGCCGCCGACGTTCACGTACAGGTCGGGCTGGCCGAGGAGCTTGATTTCCTGCGGGAGGCTGCCCATGTAGAAATCGCCCACGCCCTTTTCGAACGCGAGCGCCGCCTTGGCATCGTCCGGGAACTCGAAGAGCTTCACGTCGGACGTCGTCATGCCGACCTGGCCGAGACAGGCTTTCACCAGGGCGAGGTAACTGACGGGGTTGATCGCGAAGGACTTGCCCTTCATGCTCTTCAGGATCTGCAGCCGCGCCGCCTCGGGCCCCGCTTTTGCCGCGAGCGAGGAATACGTTTCGACACCTCCCTTGCGGCCCACGAGGATGAAGCCTTTGAAGCGATTCAGCACGATCCACGTGCGCATGTTCGGGATCGCCTTGTAGTAGGCGAAGGTTCCGACCTGCGAACCCGATGCGATGTCGATCGCACCCTGCCGCAGCGCGGCGGCGCCGTTGGCCTGGGCCGCGACGCTCACGATCTCGAAGGAAAGCCCCTGCTCCTTGTCCAGGCCCATCTCCTTGGCGATCGCCCAGGGCTGGTAGTCCAGGACCGGATGCAGGCCGATGCGAACCGTCTGCAGCTCGGCCGCACGGGCGAGCCCCGGCGACACGATCTGCGCCGCGGCGCCCAACGAGCCGAGCAAGAGGCCTCTACGCTGAATATCGATGGTCACAGCAGTTCCTTTCATGATCTGGTTTGACCCAACACATTGGCAACGACGCCGGATTCCGCGTTGCGATCCGTCCACTGGGTGAGCGGCCGCTGTGCCGCACGCAGGAGCGCATCGAACGAGATCGCGAGGAGGCTGTAGATGAAGATGATCACCCACATGCTCGCGGTATCGAAGTACTGGGACTGGACGATCATGAGATAGCCGAGGCCGTCTTGCGCGCCCACGTATTCGGCCGCGACGTCTCGGCCCCACGAAGCAACGGCAGCGGCGCGCAGTGCGCCGAAGATGTGCGGCACGATGGCCGGAAGGATCACGGTGCGATAGACCGTGAGCCGTCCGGCGCCGAGCAGCAGGGACGCGCGGACGTAGATGGGCGGGACGTTGCGCACGGCCTCGATGGTGGCCAGGCTCAGCAGGATCGCGCTGCCGAACATGACCATCGCGATCTGCGGCGCCTTGCCCAGGCCGAACCAGAGCACGAAAAGCGGGATGAGCGCGAAGGTCGGCACGGGGCGAATCGCCTCCTGCAACCCGCCGAAGAGGTAGCGAACCGTCTTGCTCGCAGCCATGGCCAACCCGCACAGGATGCCGGTGACGCTGCCTGCCACGAAGCCGGCCAGCGTCACCGACACGCTCGAGACGAACGCGGAGGGCAGGCGCGGCCAGAGCGCCTCGATGGCTTCCCACAGGTCCGACGGAGACGGCAGGTAGAGCGGGTCCACCGCATGGTTCAGCGACAGCGCGAGCCAGGTCGCCACCAGCAAGGTGGGCACCGCAAGCTTGCGCAAGCGTCCCATGATCAGGCGACGCTGCGGAAAATGAGCGCGCGATGCAACGTTGTCATCGCCGGAAGCTCGCGCGCGGACCAGGCTCGGTGCATGCATGGAGGGCTCCTGAGGATGCGAAGGATGGTGGCTCCTTCAGGAAAGCCTTCGATGCAGCCGCTCGACGAGACCATCGAGCTGCTGCCGGTCGGTGGCACTGAATGGAATGGCCGGCCGGCGCTGCGTTGCATTGGCGATGGCGCCACGGCGCGCGAGGACTTCCTTGCGCACGGCCAGGCCGAAGCCCGGCTGCTGTTCGAAGCGCACGAGCGGCAAGTAGATGTCGAACAGGTCTTCGGCCTGCTGCCGTTCGCCGCGCGAGAACAGGTCGTGCACCCGCACGAGCATCTCGACGTAGGCAAAGCCGGTCATGGCGCCGTCGGCGCCGCGCTCGAGTTCCTGCACGTAGTAGAGCGCGCCATTGCCCACAAGCAGGCTCGTTCTGCGCCTCGCCGTTGCGCGGATGGTCGTGATCTTGTCGAGGCCGGGGCAGTCTTCGTGCTTCAGCATCACGATGGACGGGAATTCGTCCGCCAGCCGCACATACGCGGAGGGCGACATGTGCACGCCGGTGGCCTGAGGGAAGTCCTGCACCACGACCGGCGTCCCGCGGTCGACCGAGGCCATCACGCCTTCGAAGTAACGATGGATGGCCGCATCTCCGCGCACATAGGCAGCGGGCGCGACCATGATGCCGGCCGCCCCCATGTCCATCACGGCCTTGCTGAGTTCCGCCATCGGCGCAAAGCCGGAGGCGCTCGCGCCCACCACGACGGGCACGCGCCCCGCCACGCGCCGGATGAAGCGCTCGGCCACCGCCAGGGACTCGCTGCCCGTGAGCTTGGGCGCTTCACCCATCATGCCGAGCACGGTGATGCCATGCACGCCGTGCGACAGATAGAACTCCACCAGCGTGTCGATGCTTTCGAAGTCGATCGATCCGTCCTCCAGGAAAGGCGTGGCGGCGATGGCGTAGACGCCCTTCGCGTCCGTGGTCAAGGTTTGCGGCATGTTTGCGGGGTGATGGGAGCGATCAAACGCTCGCGATGAGTCCGCCATCCACGCGGATGACGGATCCGGTCACATAGGAAGCCGGCGCACTCGCGAGAAACGCGACCACGCTGGCGTATTCGTCGGGGTTGCCGTAGCGGCGCGCGGGAATCGAAGCCATGCTGGCCTTGCCGACCTCCGCCGCGTCGATGCCCTCGCGCTTCGCTTTGGCTTCGTCGAGCTCGCGGATGCGAGCAGTAGCGATGCGGCCCGGAACGGTGACGTTGACGGTGACTCCGTCGGCTGCGACTTCGGCCGCGAGCGTCTTGGACCAGCCGACGAGCGCGGATCGCAGTGAATTGGAAAGCCCGAGCTGCGGGATCGGCGCGATCACGCCCGACGAGGTGCTGGTGATCACGCGGCCCCAGCGCCGCGAGCGCATCGCAGGCACCAGCCGGTCCGTGAGATGGATCACCGCCAGCACCATCGACTCGAAGTGCGCGGCCCAGGATTGCGCTGTCTGCCCGAGGATCGAACCGGGAGGTGGACCGCCAGTGTTGTTGACCAGTATGTCGATCGGCCCGATGGCGGGTTCGATGCGGGCGAGCGCCGCCTCGACACCGGCGCGATCACCCAGCTCGCAAGGCATGCAGGCGGCTCGCGCCCCGGAAGCGACGAGCGCCTCGGCCACCGAACGCAGCGCGGCTTCGTCTCGGTCCGCGAGAACGACCTGCGCGCCCTCGCCTGCCAGCTTGCGGGCGATGGCGCTTCCGAGGCCACCCGCCGCACCCAGAACCAACGCCGTTCGATCGCGAATCCCGAAATCCAAGATGGTGCTCCAATAGGCATCTGGCTGTCTTGTTTGCCGGAGCCCAGATGGATACTATTGGGATCCCAACTGTATGTCAACAGGATTTCACATGAATTTCGATCTCGTGGTGCGAGGCGGCCGGGTTTCGACGGCGCAAGAGACCTTCGATGCCGATATCGGGGTATTCGAGGGCCGCGTCGTCGCCCTGGGAAGCGGTCTGGCGCGAGGAAGACGCGAAATCGATGCCACGGGGAAGTGGGTCCTGCCGGGCGGCATCGACAGCCACTGCCACGTCGAACAGCTCTCGGGCATGGGGCGCATGTGCGCCGACGACTTCCATTCGGCAACGGTCTCCGCCGCTTTCGGCGGCACGACCACGATCATTCCATTCGCTGCGCAGCATCGCGGCAACTCGGTGCTGAAGGTCGTGGCCGATTACCACGCGTGTGCCGGCCCGAAGGCCGTGGTCGATTACGGCTTCCACCTGATCCTCACCGACCCCACGCCGGACGTGCTCGGGCGGGAACTGCCGATCGCGATCCGCGAGGGCCTCACGTCTTTGAAGGTCTACACCACCTACGACGCCTTGCGACTGGACGATTTCCAGCTGCTCGAAGTGATGGACGCCGCGGACCGCGGCGGTGCGATGGTGATGGTGCACGCCGAGAACCACGATGTGATCCGCTGGATCTCGAAGCGACTGCTGGAGCGCGGCCACGTGGCGCCCAGGTTCCACACGGTCGCGCACGACGCGCTCGCCGAGGCCGAGGCCACGCACCGCGTGATCCATCTTGCGCGGGTGCTGGATGTGCCCCTTCTCATCGTCCATGTCTCCGGCCGGGAAGCGGCCGCGGCGATCCACGATGCGCAGGTGCTGGGCGTGCGCATCTACGGCGAGACCTGCCCGCAATACCTGTTTCTCACGGCCGACGACGCGGACCGCGAAGGCCTCGAGGGCGCCAAGTATTGCTGCAGCCCGCCACCGCGCGATGCGCAGTCGCAGGAGGCTTTGTGGCGCGGGTTGCGCGAGAACACGTTCCAGGTATTTTCGTCGGACCATGCACCTTATCGCTTCGACGAATCGGGCAAACTCCCCAAGGGCGACAAGACCACGTTCAAGGAGATGGCCAATGGCGTGCCGGGACTGGAACTTCGCATGCCGCTGCTGTTTTCGGAAGGCGTGCTGAAGGGGCGCATCTCGATCGAGCAGTTCGTCGCGCTCACGGCCACGAACCATGCGGCGATCTACGGCCTCGCGGGCCGGAAAGGCTCGATCGCAGAAGGGCTCGATGCCGACCTTGCGATCTGGGACCCCGAACGCGTGACGCAAGTGCGCGCCGCAGACCTGCACGACAACGTGGGCTACACGCCGTATGAGGGCATGACCCTGCGGGGCTGGCCCGAGACCGTGATGAGCCGCGGACGCGTGGTCGTCGCGGAAGGCGAATTGCACGCGGAGCGCGGCAGCGGACTGTTTCTCCAGCGCGGTCCGTCGCAGACCGTATCGACGCGGCACGATGTTTCGGGGCGCAGGGATTTCTTCAGGACTTTGGTGCGGTGAACGGTCAGGGCGAAGGCTCGTACGGCGACCGATCGTGTGTGCGCTGCCTTCGATTCGGCAGTGCAGGGCGATCGAGCGTCGCCGCGGATGGCCCAGGCGACCGAAATCGCTACCAGCCGGTATAGGCGCCTAGAAGGATCGCTGCCGGAGCGTTCATTGCATACGCATGGTCCAGCGCCGCACCGACGTGATGCAGGTCCGCCGGCGACTCGACCCGCCAGTAGCGAATGTCCATCGCGTCCAGCACGGGCTCGAGCATGGCGATCACGCGGCGACGCGATGTTCGCGGGTCCTTTCCGAGGTTGGCAAACTCGCGCCCCCACGGACCGATCATGAGCGGCAGGGGCAGCTTCGCATCGATGCCAACCGCGCGGATGGCATTGATGGAGGCATAGAACCCTTGGTTCTGCATGATCACCACAGGCTTCTTTCCGCCGATCCACAGTCCGGCGGCGCATTCGACGGCCTGGTCTTCAGTGCAGCATCGCATCACGCGGGTGTCGGGCAGGTAGCCTTCCTCCAACCGCATCTGCACCGAGAACTGGGCGTAATCGGGCACGGTGGTGACGTGCGTGATCTGCTTTGCGCGAAAGATGTCCAGGATGTGTCGCGCCGCGACGGAATACTTCGAGAGGTCGATATCGTTTCTCATCGTGGCCCTTTCAGCGCGTCGTGGCGGCAAGCACCGCCCGCACGCGGCGTGCCTCGTCGCCCATGCGGGTGATCTGGTTGTCGGGAATCTCGCGCTGGGGTGTCGCGGCCGAATAGTAGGGCGCGTCCGGCTCGACACGAACAGAGGCGAACACCGGGCCACCATCGGGCGGCAGCGCGGCGAGAGCGGACTGCAGTTCCTCGGCTGAATCGATCTGCATCACGCGCCGGTATCCGGCAGCCCGAGCCATGCCGCAGAAGTCCACCTTGCCGGCTTGCGGGATCGCGAGGTTGGCGGTCCCGCCGTACTGCACGCTGTTGTTGAACAGCAGATGAACGAAGTTCTTCGGCATGGCCTCGGCCACCGTGACGAGCGAGCCCAGTTCCATCAGCAGGCTGGCATCGCCATCGAGCACCCAAACGCGCACGTCGGGCCGGGCAGCCGCGACGCCAAGCCCCAGAGATGCCGAGCCCCCCATGAGGGGAACGCAGCTCACGAAGTTGGCATTCGGGGCAATTCCGGGAAGCGTCTTCATGGTGGACATGGTGATGATCAGCACGTCCTCCTGGGCGATGCCGGCGACGATGCGGCATGCTTCCTCGCAGTACAGGGGCTTCATGGCGTCTCCTTCCCGTTCAGCGACAGTTCACCCAGCCCTCGCCAAGCGCATAGCGCGAGACGGCCTGCTCATCGAATTCGAACCCGAGCCCAGGTCCCGTCGGCACCAGCAAGTTGCCTTGCTTGAACTCCAGCTGCCGGTTTACCAGGCGCTTGAAGTTCAGCACCTGGTCGTCCAGGAAGTACTCGACATAGCGGGAGTTCGCAGCAGAGGCAACGAGATGAACGTGGAGGTCGTGGAACCAATGCGGGCATATCGTGACGCCGTAGGCATCCGCCAAAGCCGCGATCCGGCGCCACTCCGTGATACCGCCGCAAACGGCGGCGTCAGTCTGGAGGATCTGGGCGCCGCCCTGGTCCAGCAGCTCCTTGAAGCGCCAGCGGCCGACCTCGATCTCGCCGGTGGCCACCATGATCCTGGTGCTGCGGGCCAGACGCGCGTGGTTGGCGATGTCGTCCGGACTGAACGGCTCCTCGATGAAGTAGGGGTCGTACTGCTCGAAGCGCTCCACGTAGCGCAGCGCCGTGGGCAAGTCGCTCCAGGCGTTGTTCGCGTCGAGCATCAGCTCCACGTCCTCTCCGACGGCTTGCCGAGCGGCCCGGACTCGCGCCTCTTCCTCGCGCGGGCTGAAGCGGCCGACCTTCATCTTCACCGCCCTGAACCCGGCCTCGACGTAGCCGCGCATTTCGTCGCCAAGGTGGGCAGGCGTCTTGCCCTCGACGTAGTAACCGCCACTGGCGTAGGCGGGTACCGAAGTGGTGCTCCAGCAGCCCATGTACTGCGTGAGCGGCACGCCTGCGGCACGCGCGTTCATGTCCCACAGCGCGGTGTCGAGGATGCTGATGCCGCGCATCACGGTGCCGGCTCGGCCCTGCAGGATCGCCTCTTTGTACATCTCGTTCCACAAGCCCTCGCTGCGCCGGGACTCCTGGCCAAGGAGCACCGGAGCGAGCAGCTCTTTCACGGCTGCCATGGCGATCGGGCCGCCGGTGCTGCCGACATAGCAGAACCCGATGCCCTCATGCCCGTCCTCGGAGCGGACCTTCACGAGCGCGTAGTCGCGCGCCTTCACGGTGCGGGTGGCGAAAGAGGTGACCTTGTCGAGCGGCACGCGAGCGACGGCGACCTGGATGGATGCGATTTTCGGCATGGGAATGATCTCTCTGCAGGGAAATGATTAGTTGGCGGTGATGCCCGATTCCTTGATCACCTTGCGCCACTTCCGGGTCTCGGCGGCGATGTGAGCCGCAAACTCCGAAGGCGTGCCGCCCGCGGTCTCTCCGCCGAGGCTGCCGACCCGCTCCCGGAAGTCCGGTGCGGCCATGACTTTCAGAAGATCGGCGTTGATCTTGCTCACCACGGCGGCCGGCGTGCCGCGAGGCACCACGAAACCCTGCCAGTCGAGGACATCCACGCTGATGCCACTCTCGGCGAGTGTCGGCAGATCCGGGAACTGCGCCATGCGCTTGGCGCTCGTCACCGCCAGCGCACGAAGCTTGCCGGCTTTGACCAGCGGCAAAGCGGGCGGTGCGGCTGCGAACATCAGGTTCACCTGCCCACTCACGACGTCTTGCAACGCCGGCGCGGCCCCCTTGTAGGCGACGTGCGTCATCTGCACGCCGGCTTGGGTCTTGAACAGCTCGCCTGCCAGATGCGCGGGCGAACCATTGCCGCCGGAAGCATAGTTCGCCATCGCGGGGTGTGCTTTCAGGTAGGCGATCAGTTCGGACGGTGTCTTCGCGGGGATGGCGGGATTGACGACCAGCACGTTGCCCTGCTGCGCGAGACCGGAGACGGCCACCAACTCCTTCTGGATGTCGAATGTCGGCTTGGGCAGCAGCTCCTCGGCCACGATTTGATTGAGGTTCAGCACTCCGAACACCAAACCGTCCGCCGGCGCGCGCCTGACGACGTCCAGTGCGATCAGCCCGCCGGCACCCGGCCGGTTCTCCACCACGACGGGCTGCCCCCACAGTCTGGACAGGCGCTCACCGGTGAGCCGCGCAAGGATATCTGTGGGTCCGCCGGCCGCAAAGCCCACGATGACGTGGACGGGTCTGGCCGGGTACGTCTGTGCGCCGGCCCACCCGTGCGCGAAAGCGAAGAACCCGAACGTGGCAGACAGGAGCAAACGACGCAGCATGCGACACCTCATTGATTGGGACCGCGCGACTGTAGCACGGCCATCGGCATTTGTACATACATTTATGCAGATCGGTCAGGTAGGCCTCCGAGCGGTAGTGGTAGCAATGCGTGTACATTTACAGCCATTCAGACATGTCTCATCCACCTCGCCCCGCGCGCTACCGCGTCATTGCAGATGAACTGGCCGCCGAGATTCGTGCAGGCAAGTACCCGATCGGCACGAACTTGCCGGTGGAGAACGATCTGGCCGTGAGGTTCGAGACCAGTCGGCAGACCATGCGCGAGGCGCTGCGCATCCTGGGCGACCGGGGGTTGATCGTGCGGCGCGCCGGTTTCGGAACCACCGTGATCAACAGCGGAGCCCGCGCCCTCTTCACGCTGTCGGTAGGTAACCTTTCGCAGCTGCTCAGCTACCCGCCCGGCGTGCGGCGGCGCCATTTGGGCAGCGGGCCGTATGTGGCCGACGAGGAGACTGCAAAGATGCTGGGCTGCAGTGTGGGCGCGGAGTGGATTCGCATTCGAGCGGTTCGCACTGCCGAAGAAGACAGCCTGCCGTTGTGCTGGGTGGACATCTTCATCGCGCCGAGATTCGCCGCAATTGCCAGGCAACGCGGCGCTGAACGGATTCCTGTCGTAGAGCAGATCGAGAATACCTTCGGCGAAAAGGTCGCAAGTGCCGAAGTCGACTTTGCGGTCGGTCGGGTGACGAAGGAGATGTCGAGCGCGCTGCGCGCCCGCGTCAACGAGCCGGCGCTCACGATCGTGCGGCGCTACCTGGGGGCGCGCGGCGAGCCACTGGAGATTACGGTCAGCACTCACCCTGAAGATCGATACACCCATCGCATGAAGCTTGCGAAGTCACCGCGGAGCTGATTTCGTCCGACTCGCGAGTCATGCTCATGTCCCGCACGTTCCCGGCGATCAGCGTGCGCGAGCACATCTCGCCCGCGTGGCGCATGAAGTAGTTGAACAGGGAGCATCACCCGCGCCTTTCAGAGCTGCGTGCGCGGCCTCCACCCGCCGCCGAGCGAACGGTACAGATCCACCAGGTTGCTCATGCGCGCGTACTTCGCCTGCACGAGCGCGACCTGGGCGTCGTAGGACGTGCGCTGCGCGGTCAACACCGTGAGGTAGCCGGCCACGCCGGCACGATACTGAAGTTGGGAAAGCTCGAGCGAACGCGCGGCGGCGGCGTCGAGCGCCTGCATGGCCTGGACTTCGCGATCGTAAGTCTCGCGCGCGGCCAGGCCGTCGGCCACTTCCCGGAACGCCGACTGGATCGCTCTTTCGTACTGGGCGATGCCGATGTCCTTCTGGATCGTCGCGACGTCCAGCTCGGCCTGCAGCCGGCCGGCATTGAAGATCGGCACCGTGATCGAAGGCAGGAAGCCCCACGCGAGCGAACCGGCGCCGAACAATCCACCGAGCGCTGCGCTCGCGCTGCCGAGGCTGCCGGTCAGGCCGATCGAAGGAAAGAACGCCGCGCGCGCGGCACCGATGTTCGCGTTCGCGGCGCGCAGTTGCGCCTCGGCCTGCATGATGTCCGGCCGGCGCGTGAGAAGCTGGGACGGCAGCCCGGCCGGGATGTCGGCCACGAACTGCAGCGCATCGAGGGCTGTCGGCGGCGGGAGGTCGGCTGGAATCGCGCGGCCCACGAGGAGCACGAGCGCGTTTTCCGCCTGCGCCCGCGCGCGTTCCTGCGCGGCGAGGTTCGCCCGCGCCTGGTCCACCACCGTCTGTGCCTGCCGCACGTCGAGTTCGGTGACCGTGCCGGCGCGCATCTGCACCTGCGTCAAGTCGTACGACGCCTGCGCGGCCGCGAGCGTGCGACGCGTGACGGCGATCATCTCGTCGTCGGCCAGCGTCGCGAGGTACTGGTCCGCCACCTGCGACACGAGCAGCAATCGCAGCGCGTTGCGGGCCTGCTGCGTCGCGAGGTATTGCGCCAGCGCCGCGTCGCTCAAGCTGCGCAAGTGGCCGAAGAAGTCGATCTCCCAGGAGAATGACAGGCCGACCGAGTAGTCGCGCATGCTCGTGCCGCGACCGCCGCCCGATGCCGCCAGGCTGGCCGTCGCGCCGACTTGCGGCGAGACCGCGGATCGCTGGATACGGTACTGCGCCCGCACCTGTTCGACATGGAGCGCCGCGACGCGCAGGTCGCGATTGTTCGCAAGCGCCATCTCCACCAGTCGCCGCAGGCGCGAGTCGGTGAGGAAGTCGCGCCAGCCGATGTCCGCCGCTGTCAGCGCCGCCGGATCGCTCGACGACGTGATGGGATAGCCATCGGGGACAGGCAGCGCGGGACGCTCGTACACCGGCTGAAGCGCACAGCCTGCGAGCAACGCGGTGCACGCGGCGCACGCGGCGGCGATCACTCTTCTCGTCGTCCTCATGCCGCGCGCCCGCTTTCGAGTTGCACAGCCGCGGCCCTGTTCCTGCGCCGCCACCACCCGCCTGCGACGACGTAGAAGAACATCGGCACCAGGAATGGCGCGACGAAAGTAGCCGTGAGCATGCCGCCGATGACGGCAACGCCGATCTCGTTCTGGCTGGCCGAGCCCGCGCCGTGCGCGAGCGCGAGCGGCAGCACGCCCAGGATGAAGGCGAGCGAGGTCATCAGGATCGGGCGCAGCCGCAGGCGCGCGGCCTCGAGCGCGGCGTCGAAGGCGCTGCGGCCGTCGCGCTGCAACTCGCGCGCGAACTCCACGATCAGGATCGCGTTCTTGGCCGACAGGCCGATCGTGGTGAGCAGCGCGACCTGGAAGTACACGCCGTTGGTCATCCCGAAGGCCGCGGCCGCAAGCAACGCACCGAGCACACCGATCGGCACGACGAGGATCACGGACACCGGGATCGCCCAGCTCTCGTATAGCGCCGCGAGGCTCAGGAACACGACGAGTACCGACAGCGCGTAGAAGAACGGCGCCTGCGCCCCCGCCTGCTGCTGTTGCAGCGAGATGCCCGTCCACTCGAAGCCGATCGCACCGGGCAGTTTCCGCGCAAGCGATTCCATGGCCTGCATCGCCTGGCCCGTGCTCTGGCCGGGCGCTGCCTGTCCGATCAACTCGACCGACGACACACCGTTGTAGCGCTGCAGTTGCGGCGAACCGTAGGTCCAGCGGCCGGTCGCGAACGCGGAGAACGGCACCATGTCGCCGCCCGAGCCGCGCACGTACAGGCGGTCGAGGTCCTCGGGGTTCATGCGAAACGGCGCATCGGCCTGCAGGTACACGCGCTTGATGCGGTTGTCGGTGTCGAGGAAATTGTCGACGAAGCGCGAGCCCCACGAGATCGAGAACGTCTGGTCGACGTCGGTGAGGCTCACGCCCAGCACGCCAGCCTTCTCGCGATCGACATCGACGTGGAAGGTGGGCATGTCGTCGACGCCGTTCGCGCGCAGTTGCGCGATGGACGACTCCTTCGCCGCCATCGCGATCAGCTGGTCGCGCGCCTTGACCAGCGCGTCGTGGCCCGCGCCGCCGCGATCTTCCAGCTGCAGGTCGAAACCGGCGGAGGACCCGAGCCCGCGGATCGGTGGCGGGTTGATCGCGGTGATCGACGCGTCCTTGTACGCGGCGAAGTGGGACGAGACGCGCGCGACCAGCGCCTGCGCGGATTGGCCCGGGCCGGTGCGCTCGCCCCAGTCCTTCAGGCGCACGAAGACCTGGCCCTGGTTCTGCCCACGCCCCGCGGGGCTGTAGCCGTTGACCGCGAATGCGGAAGTGACGCTGGCGGCCTCGTCCTTCAGCAGGTACTGCACGACGTCGTTCAGCACAACGGCCGTGCGCTCCTGCGTCGCACCCGGCGGGGCCTGCACCTGCACGAAGAAGTAGCCCTGGTCCTCGTTCGGCAGGAACGACGTGGGCAGCTTCATGAACAGAAGTCCCACAGCGACGAAGATGGCAAGGTGCACCAGCAACCAGCGGCCGGTGCGGGCCACTACGCGCCGCACGCCCGCGAGGTAGCCATTGCGGCCGCTGTCGAAGCCGCGGTTGAACGCACCGAAGAAGCCCTTGTGATGGCCCTGCGCGGCGTCGGACGGGCGCAGTATCGTGGCGCACAGCGCCGGCGTGAGCGTGAGGGCCACGAAGACCGACAGCAGCATCGCCACCACGATGGTCAGCGCGAACTCGCGGTAGATCGCACCCACCGACCCGCTGGAGAACGCGACCGGCACGAAGACCGCGGAGATCACGAGCGCGACGCCGAGCAGCGCGCCGGTGATCTGGCTCATCGCCTTGGCGGTCGCCTCTTTCGCGGACAGGCCTTCCTCGGTCATGACGCGCTCGACGTTCTCGACGACGACGATCGCATCGTCCACGAGCAAGCCGATCGCGAGCACCAGGCCGAACATCGACAGCGTGTTGATGGTGAAGCCGGCCGCGGCCATCAGCCCGAACGTCCCGAGCAGGACCACCGGCACGGCGATCGCCGGGATCAGCGTGGCGCGCACGTTCTGCAGGAACAGGTACATCACCAGCACGACCAGCGCGATGCCTTCGAACAGGGTCTTGACCACCTCCTGCATCGAGATCTGGATGAACGGCGTGACGTCGTTTGGGTACACGACTTCGAGCCCCGGCGGGAAATACGGCTGGAGCTGGTCGATGCGCGCGCGCACGGCCTTCGCCGTGGCGAGCGCGTTCGCGCCGGTGGCCAGCTGGATGCCCAGGGCCGAGGCGGCCTGGCCGTTGTACTGGTCGTCCACGGCGAAGCTCTCCGCGCCGAGCGCGATGCGCGAGACGTCGCGCAGCCGCACTTGCGATCCATCGGGCAGGGCCTTGAGCAGTACGGCCCCGAACTGCTCTGGCGTGCGCATCAAGGTCGATTCGGTGATCGTGGCCGTGAGCTGCTGGTGGGCGACCGCCGGGGTGCCGCCCAGCTGCCCGCCCGAGACTTGCACGTTCTGCCCCTGCACCGCCGCCATCACATCGAGCGGCGTGAGGCCGAAGCTGTTCAGTTTCTCCGGATCGAGCCAGATGCGCATCGCATACTGCGAGCCGAACACATTGAGGTTGCCGACGCCGTCGATGCGGCTGATCGGGTCCTGCACGTGCGACACGACGTAGTTGGCGATGTCGAACTTCGACATGCTGTGGTCGCGCGAGTAAAACGCGGCGACCATCAGGAACGAGTTGGTCGACTTGGTGACACGGATGCCCGACTGCTGCACTTGCTGCGGCAACTGCGGCACCGCGAGCTGCAACTTGTTCTGCACCTGCACCTGCGCGATGTTGGGGTCGGTTCCGGGCGCGAACGTGAGCGTCGTGGTCGACTGACCCGTGTCGTCGCTGTTCGACGCCATGTACAGCAGGTGGTCGATGCCGTTCATCTGCTGTTCGATGACTTGCACGACGGTGTTCTCGACGGTGCTTGCGGAGGCGCCCGGATACGTCGTGCCGATCTGCACCGTCGGCGGGGCGATCGGGGGGAACTGTTCGATCGGCAACTGCCAGACCGACAGGGCCCCGGCCAGAACGATCAGCAGGGCGATGACGATCGCGAAGATCGGACGGCGGATGAAGAACTGGGCCACGCGTTGCCTCAGTTCGTCGTTTTCACGAGCGTGCCGGGCCGGACCTTTTGCGAGCCGGCGATGATCACCCGGTCGCCGTCGGCGAGGCCGGCTTCGGCGACCCATTGGTCGCCCTGCGTGCCGCGCACACGCAGCGTGCGCAAGGCGACGCGGTTGTCGCTGCCCACGACCATCGCGGTCGCTTCACCCTGCGGGTTGTGCGTCACGCCCACCTGCGGCACGAGCACGACGTTGTCCAGCGTGCCTTCGTCGACATGCGCGCGCACGAACATGCCGGGCAGCAGCGCGAAGTTCGGATTGGGGAACAGCGCGCGCATCGTCACCGATCCGGTCGCCGCGTTGACGCTGATGTCGCTGAACTCCAAGGTGCCGGGCAGCGGATACGCGGTGCCGTCGTCGAGCGAGAGCGTGACCTTCGATTTCGAAGGCGCCGCCGCCTTGATCCGTCCGGCCGCCACGCTCGGCTGCGAGATGTCCACGTAGATCGGGTCGATCTGCTGCACCGTCGTGAGCAGCGTGGCCGCGCCGGCCTGCACATACGCGCCTTGCGTCACCTGCGACAGCCCGCTGCGCCCATCGATCGGCGAGGTGACGCGCGTGTAGTCGAGGTTGATCTGCGCCGTGCGGACTTGCGCCTGCGCGGTGGCGACGTCCGCCGCGGCTTGCCTTTGCGCGGCGACCGCGTTGTCGTAGTCCTGCCGGCTCACCGCATTCGCGTCGATCAGCATCCGGTCGCGCTGGGCGAGCGCGGTCGTCGATGCGAGGTTCGCTTGCGCCCGCTGCAACGCGGCCCTCGCGCTGTCCAGTGCGGCCGCGTAAGGCGCCGGATCGACCTGGTACAGCGGCTGACCCGCCTTGACATCGCTGCCTTCGGTGAACTCGCGCCGCTGCACGATGCCATCCACGCGGGCGCGCACCTGCGCCACGAGATAAGGCGACGTGCGGCCGGGCAGCTCGACCGACATCGGAACGCTCGTGCGGTGAACCGTGACCACGGCGACCTGCGGCGGCGCTGGCGGCCCATCCGCGGATTTCGCGGGGGCGCAAGCGGTGAGCACGGTGCAGCCGGCCAGCGCGAACCAGGCGCGAGCGCGCGCGGGGATGTGAATCGGTGGAATCATCTTGGGTGCCTGGAAGGAAGTGGCGCCAGCTTAGGAAGGAAGCCATGACCCGCGACTGATGCGCGGATGACGGATTCGTCATGAACCGGTCAGTGCGCGGTCGGCCGCGCTTCCTATCGTTGGCTTTGTCCCATCACCCAAGGCGGCTGGAGGAAGCCGCGCTTGCGCTCGAAGTGCTTGATCGCACGCTTCAGCGCACGACACGGACTACGAGTGCGCCAAGGCTTGCCAGTGAAGTCAACGCGACCACGCCCTGCCACCCCCACAGCGCCAAGGCGTGACTGCCGAGCGCGGCGCCCGCGGCCATGCAGATGAAGAGGGACGTGAAGAAGAGCGCGTTGAGGCGGCTGCGCGCGGGCGGCTCGACGCCGTACACGATGGTCTGGTGGGCGATGAGCGCGGCCTGGCTGCCGAAATCGAAGCCGACCGCGCTGATCGCGATCAGCGCGAGCTGCGCATGCACGGGCAGCCACGGCGCGAGGCCCATGAGCGCGAACGAAACTGCAGCCAGCGCCGCGCCCAGGCGCGTGACCATCTCGGGGCCCTTGCGATCGGCGAGCCGGCCGGCCAACGGTGCGGCCAGGGCGCCGGCCGCACCGGCAAGGCCGAAGGCGCCTGCCGCGCCGCTGCCGAGGCCGAACGACTCGTGCAGCATCACGGCGAGCGTGGACCAATACGCGCCGAATGCCATGAAGATCAGGCCTTGCGACAGCGCCGCGCGCCGCAAGGCGGGATGCTTGCGCCAAAGCTTCGCCATCGAACCGAGCAACGCGCCGTAGTGCAGCCGCGTCGTGGGCGTGAAGTTCGGCAGCCAGAGCGCGCAGGCAACCCCGATCGCCACGATGCTCGCCGTCGCGGTGAAGTAGACGGCGCGCCAGCCGAAGTGCTCGGCGACGACCCCGCTCACCACGCGCGACAGCAGGATGCCCAGCAGCAAGCCGGTCATCACGTTCCCGACGATCTTGCCTCGGTGCTCGTCGGGTGCGATCGTCGCGGCGGCGGGCACGATGTCCTGCGCGATGGTGGCCGTGATGCCGATCGCGAAACTCGTTGCCAGCATGAGGCCGACGCCCGGTGCGAACGCGGTCGCGAGCAGCGCCAGTGCCAGCGCCACTGCCTTGGACAGGATGATCCACTTGCGGTCGAAGCGGTCGCCCAAAGGCGCAAGCAGCAGGATGCCCAGGGCATAGCCCAGTTGCGTGAGCGTGGGCAACAGGCCCAGCTGCTGCGGGCTCGCCTGCATCTCGGCGCCGAGCACGCCCAGCAAAGGCTGGCCGTAATACAACCCGGCGACCGCGAAGCCGGCGCTCACGGCGAGCAACGCGACCAGCGATCGTGGCGGGGAAATCCCCTCGCCGACGGACTGGGCATCGGCCATGATTGAAGAAGACATGCGTCGATTGTCGCGACCCCGCAATCGCCCCGGCGGTCAAGGGGGCGCCTGCAACCCGCGCGTCATCCGCGCGTCATCCGCGCGTCATCGGATGACTGCTTTCGCAGCGACGTGACGCATGCCTACCTTCCTGCGTCGCGTGTGGCCGCGCGCTGCGGCAGAAGCATCATGCACAAGGCCATGAACACCAGCAGCGCCGCCGACGCGTACAGGCGACTCATGTTCAACCCGCCTTGGGCCAATGGCTTGTCCAGGAAGTCGCCCAAGGTCGCACCGAGTGGGCGGGTCAGCACGAACGCAGCCCAGAACAGCGCGGTGCGAGACACGCGCGTGAAAAAGTACAGCGCCGCGACCACCGCGAGGCCGGCGCCGAAGATCAACGCGCCGTTCTCGTATCCCAGGCCGAGCCCTCCGCGATCGCTGCCGGCCGTCCAATCTCCGAGTGCGGTCCCCAAGGTCTGGGAGAACAGGATCGTGCACCAGTAGAACCACTCCACGCGCGCCGTATCGACATGCCGGACCGAAACGTTGCCCTCGCTGCGATACCAGACAGCCAGGCTCGCGACGAGCAGCGTCGCCACGATGGCGGCTCCGCCCGGATAGCCAAGCCCTACCGATCGGTCCGCAAAGTCAGCGAGCGTCGTGCCGAGCGTCGTCGTTCCCACGATCGTGGCCCAATAGAGAACCGGGTGGAACCGTTTCGCTTTCACCTGTCCAGCCACGAGGGCGATGAAAAGCGCCGCGAAGATGGCACAGCCGATCAGATAGCCCAGATCGAGCGACATCGTCACCCAGTCGCCGCCGGTTTCACCCAAGGTGGTTGCCGCCACCTTGATGATCCAGAAGGTCAACGTGATCTCCGGGACCTTGCTCAACGGATGTTCATTGCGATTTGTCATCATGGAATTAAACCTTGTCCCCATGATGCCGGGCGTATCTGAGATTCACCTGAGAAAGTCGGCCGCCGACGCAGGCACCGGGCTTTGTCGCAGCTGCGTCTGCGTCAGGCGATGCGCGAGATCCTCGGACAGCTGCGGATCGCCCGCGATCTCAACCACATCGACCCGCACGTCGACGACGCCGCGCCACTCGAGGCGCCGCGTCGCGTCGCGGGCGGCAGGATCTCGACCAGCACGCCGTTCTCGTAGCGCAGGCCCGCTTGTGCTTCATCGAGCTCGACGCGCACGAACTCCACGGCCACGACCTCGGGTTCGCGATCATTTCTTTTAGGGAATGAAGACGCGGCTTCCTTCGCGGTCGCTCGGCTGGTCTCGAACCTTTGACGGCGGAGCAAGCCAAGCGAAACTCGCGCAAAAAAAGAAAATGGGTTAGCCTCTTTCGAAGCTAACCCATTGATTCATTTGGCGCGGCTGGCAGGATTCGAACCCACGACCCCTTGGTTCGTAGCCAAGTACTCTATCCAACTGAGCTACAGCCGCGAAGCCGCAGATTATAGCAGTCTCGCGAACCGTTCCCCACCGCCGCAAAACGCATGGTGATTGGTCACGAGAAATCCGGCAACCCGACCGCGGTCATGCCATCGCCGACTGCCCCGATTGGCAATGCAGATGCGCCGCCTCGACTCGAGGCAAGCGCATCAGCCGGCAAAGGTGCCAGGAGCGAGCATTCGCGGACCCTACGAGCACACCCGGCCCCGGCCCCCGCCCCCGTGGAACCCCGTCAGGTGTACGTATACGTTATCGTATACGGCACATGGGTCGTGAATGGGCCGAGAGGGGTCTGCACCGTGATGTCAAGCGTCGCGGAAATATTGCCCACGCTGCCGTTGTAGCTGCAGCTGTTGATCGTGAGCGTGCCCTGGCCCTGCGCCGCGATCTGCGTGAAGGTCGTGTCGTTCGCCAGACCGTCGCAGAACGATTGCTGCGAGTTCGGCGCGGGCACATTCTGCAGGGTGAAAGGCCCGACGGTCGTCCCGACGACGGACACAGTCACCGTCAGCGTGTGATTGTTGCCCCCGCCATTGCCCGCATTCGGATCGATCGTGAGATACGGCAGCAACTGGTTCACCGTGCCGTACCCGTGCGGGTTCGCGAACGTGCCGCCCGCCGCACCCCCCACGACATAGATGCCGTTCATGCTCAACGGGGTCCCACTGCCCACGATGATGATCACGTACGTGTTCACCGACGCGTAGTACCGGAAGCGGAACGGCCCAACCGTGATGCTGGATGCGCCGGCCGGAAAGAACCCGGGCAACAGCTGCTCCACCAGGTTCATGAAGATGTCCGCCGCCTGGACCGGCGTCACGGTCTGGGGCGCGAGCGAGCGCGAAACCGACGCCATCGACTGGGGTGAGATGGCAGCAACATCCTCCTCGCTGCCGCCGCCGCAAGCGGACAGGATCAGCGCACAGACGAATGCCAGCAGGTACTTCAACTTCCTCATTGGGTCCTCCGGGAATAGGTGAATGGTCCTCAGGCGCAGTCAGGCGCCCGCAAGCATCATAAGTTGTTGCCGCGTGTAACGAAAGGGGCGCATGGACACAAGCTGCCTTTCCAGATGACAATGCCCGCGACTCAACGAGGAGGTAGTGGTATGGGTCTTCGTGCGATCTGCATCTCACGCGCCATCTGGGTCGGAGCCGAGGAAATCGCGGCCGACGTCGCGCGCGAACTGGGCTTTCGCTGCGTCGACGAGGAGATCCTCAAGGTCGCGGCCGAAAAGCGCAACCTCGATCCGAGCGTCGTGGCCGACGCCGAACGGCGCAAGTCGTTCCTCGCGAACTTCGTCGCGGACATCCGCCGCGGCGGAATGGGCGAACTCATCAACTACATCCCCGGCCAGCGCACGCTTCCCACCGAAAGCGACGACATCCGCGTGGTGATCCGCGACGCGATCCTCGAGACCGCGAACGAAGGCAGTGTGGTGATCGTGGCCCACGCGGCGTCCTACGTGCTCGGCCCGCGCAAGGACGTGCTGCGCGTGCTCATCACGGGCTCGCCGCTTGCACGCGCGAAGCGCTGGCTTGCCAAGAGCGGCGGCAAGAGCCCGCGCGAAGCGGCAGAAACGATCCAGGCGAGCGACCAAGCGCGGGCGCACTACCTGAAGCGCTTCTACGACGTGGACTCCGAAGCGCCGGAGCACTACGACATCGTGCTCTCCACGGACAAGCTCGCGACCGAGCAGATCACGCAGCTCGTGCTGCAGGCGGCGCGCGCGCTGGACACGTCGCCCGTCGCGGCCGAGAGCGGCTGGGGCGATCTGCCGGGGGCCGGAGCGAGCGCCGGCTGAACCCGGCCCAAGCCGGTTCGAGCCGTTCGAGCCGGCTCGGGCCCCCTCGAAGATGACCACGGTGATGCGGCCCTGCCGCTCCTTGCCGAAGCGCGTGCACGCGCACGCCCGGTGCGGTTCGCCGTTGGGTTTTCCTGGCACGTTCCGCGCGCTCGGACCGTCCTACGCGTCAGGTCATCTTGCGTGACTTTGTGCCGATGCATGTAGCCCGTCACCCACAAGTCCGCCCGAGAATCGGCCGCGAGATGGCGCAGCGTGAACGAGGTTCATGCTCATGGCGGCAATCCCAGGCGTCGGGCAGCCTTGGATCCCCGCCTTCGCGGGGATGACGAAGCTGGGTTGCGCCAAGTTCCGCCGCCCGCTTCAGTCGAAGTTCAGAATCACCTTCATCGCCTGCGACCGATCCGCCGCCAGCGCGAACGCGCGGCTCGCATCGCGATACGGCAGGCTCGCCGAAATCAGCGGCTTCACGTTCACGAGCCCCTTGTTCAGAAGCGCCACGGCGGTCGCGAATTCCTCATGGAAGCGAAACGCACCGCGCACGTCGAATTCCTTCGCCACGATGGTGTTGATGGGGATGTTCATCGTCCCGCCCAGCCCCACCTGCACGATCACGGCGCGCGGCCGCAGCACCGCGAAGGCGGCGGTCAAGGCGCGCTCGTTGCCACTCGCTTCGAAGAGCACGTCGAAGTGACCCTTGTCCGCTTCGTAGCGCGCAAGCATCGCGGCATCCTCCGCCACGTCGATCGTTTCATCCGCGCCGACCTTCCGCGCGCTGCGAAGCGGCGCGGCCGCGACATCCGTCACCGTGATGTGCGTCGCGCCCGCGCGGCGCGCGGCAATCACGAGCATCGCGCCGATCGGCCCGCAACCGGTGATCAGCACGCTCTTGCCGAGCAGCGACCCGGCCCGCCGCACCGCATGCAACGCCACGGAGAGCGGCTCGGCCATCGCGCCTTCCGCATCCGACACCGGATCGGCCAGCAGGTGTGCCTGTTGCGCATCGACGACGAGTTCCTGTCGGAACGCCCCCTGGACGTGCGGCATGCGCATGGCGCTGCCGTAGTACTGCATGTCGAGGCAGTGGTTCTGCAATCCTTGCTGGCAATAGCGGCACTGCCCGCAGGGCCGGCTCGGGCTCACCGCGACGCGCTGGCCCACGCCGAACTTGCCTTCGAGCGCCGTGCCCACCGCCTCGATCGCGCCCGCCACTTCGTGCCCGAGGATCATCGGCTGCTGGATGCGCACGGTGCCGAAGCCGCCGTGGTTGAAGTAGTGCAGGTCGGACCCGCAGATGCCGCCGCAGCGCACGCGCACGCGCAGCTGATTCGGCAGCATGCGAGGCGTGGCCACCTCTTCGACGCGCAGGTCGCCGGGTGCGTGGATGACGAGTGCTTCCATGTTCTCTTTGTTGAAGCGTCAGAGCGTGGCGGTCACGCCGCCGTCGACGTAGAGGATGTGGCCGTTCACGAAGCGCGAGGCATCGCTCGACAGGAACACCGCGGCGCCCACGAGGTCCTCCACGTCGCCCCAGCGGCGCGAAGGCGTGCGGCCGATGAGCCACGCGCTGAAGTCCTTGTCGTTCACGAGCGCTTCGGTGAGCTCCGTCCTGAAGTAGCCGGGGCCGAGGCCATTCACCTGGATGCCGTGCTGGCCCCAGTCGATCGCCATGCCCTTGGTGAGCATCTTCACCGCGCCCTTGCTGGCCGTGTACGGCGCGATGCCCGGGCGGCCCAGCTCGCTTTGCACCGAGCAGATGTTGACGATCTTGCCGCTCTTGCGCGGGATCATGTGGCGCGCGACGGCCTGGCCGACGAAGAACACGCTGTCCACGTTGGTCTTCATGAGCGTGTGCCAGTCCGACTCGGCGAATTCCTCCAGCGGCGCACGGCGCTGCAGGCCCGCGTTGTTCACGAGGATGCCGATCGCACCGATCTCGCGCTCGATCCGCTCGACGCCCGCGGTCACGGCCGCGCGGTCGGTCACATCGAAGGCAACCGCGTGCACGCGCGCGCCTTCGTCGCGCAAGGTCTGCGCCGCCTGCTCGAGCTTCTCGGCGTTTCGCGCATTGAGCACGACTTCGGCGCCCGCCGCCGCGAGGCCGCGCGCCAGGGCGAAGCCGATGCCGGTGCTCGAACCGGTGACGAGGGCCACGCGGCCCGCGAGGCTGAATTGGTCCAGGACGGATTTCATGCGGGTGTTTTCGTTCTGGGGGATTCGGATCGGTCGGCCGCGAGCCATTGCGCGACTGCGTCGACCTGCGCCTGCGGCGTCGCGAGCGCGGAGACTTCCAGCACGCCGGGTTCACCCACGGGTGACTCGAGCGCGACGAACTGCGAGGTGACGAGGCTCGTGGGAAAGAGGTGCCCGGAGCGCGAGCCCACGCGTCGCGCGGCCGTGTGCACGTCGATCTCGATGTAGACGAACTTCAGGTCCGGCACGTGCGAGCGCAGCTGATCGCGGTACTTGCGCTTGAGCGCCGAGCACGCGACCACGATGCCGCCTTCGTGCGCGGCCATGAGCTCGCCGACGCGCGCGAGCCACGGCTCGCGGTCGCTGTCTTCCAGCGCAACGCCCGCTCGCATCTTCTCCTGGCTCGCCGGAAGGTGATAGTCGTCGCCTTCCACCATCGGGTAGCCGAGCCGCTTCGCCAGGCTTTCGGCGAGCAAGGATTTGCCGCTGCCCGCCACACCCATCACGACGATCTTGGCCATGGCGGTCAGTCGAGCGCCGCGACCGCGCGCGCGATGCGCCGGCAGCCTTCCTCGAGCACTTCGATCGAAGTCGCGATCGACATGCGAAAGTAAGGCGACAGGCCGTAGGCCACGCCCGCGACCGCCGCGACGCCTTCGCTTTCCAGCAGATACATCACCACGTCCGCATCGTTCTGGATGCGCGTGCCTTGCGGCGTCATGCGGCCGATCAAGGCCGAGCAATTCACGTACAGGTAGAACGCCCCTTCCGGCGAGCGGCAGCTCAGGCCCGGCACGGCGTTCAGCAACGCCACGCAGCGGTCGCGGCGCTGCCTGTAGATCGCGACGCTCTCGCCGATGAAGCTCTGGTCGCCGTTCATCGCGGCGGCGGCGGCGGCCTGGCTCACCGCGCAGCACGTGCCGGTCGACTGCGACAACAGCGTATCGAGCGCCTGGATGTAAGGACGCGGGCCCGCGATGTAGCCGATGCGCCAGCCGGTCATCGCATACGTCTTGGAAACGCCGTTGACAATCAGAGTGCGGTCGCGCAGCTGCGGCGCGGCATGCAGGATGTGCGCCGTGCGTTCCCCGTCGAAGCGGATGTGCTCGTAGATGTCGTCCGTCATCACCTGCACGTGCGGGTGGCGGTCGAGCACGGCGGCCAGCGCCTTGTACTCTTCGAAGGTATAGCTCGCACCGGTCGGGTTGCTCGGCGAATTGATCAGCAGCCACTTCGTGCGCGGCGTGATGGCCGCTTCGAGCTGCCCGGGCGTGAGCTTGAAGTCGTTCGATTCGGGGCAGGCGACGGTGACGGGCGTGCCGTCGCAGGCGAGCACCATGTCGGGGTAGGACACCCAGTACGGCGCGGGAACGATCACTTCGTCGCCCGCTTCCAGCGTGATGGCGAAGGCGCTGTAGATCGCGCTCTTCGCGCCGCTCGTGGCGATGATCTCGTCCATGCCGTATGCGAGCCCGTTCTCGCGCTCGAGCTTGGCGACGATGGCCTGGCGCAGCTCGACCGTGCCGGCCATGAGCGTGTAGCGGGTCTGGCCCTTGTTCATCGCTTCGGCGGCCGCGGCGCGGATGAAAGCGGGCGTGTCGAAGTCCGGCTCGCCCACGACGAGATTGACGATCGAGCGGCCCTGGCGGCGCAGTTCGTTGGCGCGGTCCGCGGCCGATGTGCTGGGCGAAGGCTTGATGCGGCGCAGGCGCGAGGCGAATAGGGGCGTGCTCATGGTCTGTCGTGTTGGTGTGACGGGCATAACGTTAGATCGCATCGGGCGCGAACGCCAAGACGGCTTCGGTCTGCCTTGATAGGCAACGCTTATGGATTGACAATGGTCTCGATGAACCTGCGGCGTCTGAAGTACTTCGTGAAGATCGTCGATGTGGGCAGCCTCACCCAGGCCGCCGACCTGCTTCACATCGCCCAGCCCGCCCTCAGCCAGCAGCTTGCCACGCTCGAAGGTGAAGTGGGACAACAGCTGCTGCTGCGAACCAAGCGCGGCGTGACCCCCACCGAGGCGGGCAAGGTGCTTTATCGGCACGCCCAGCTCATCTTGCGCCAGTGCGACCAGGCCGTCGTCGACATGCAGGCGGCCAGCCGCGGCCTTTCGGGATCGGTGTCGATCGGGCTCGCCCCCGGCACGCTGGCGGCCACGCTCTCCTTGCCGCTCCTGCGCATCCTGCGCGCGCGCCACCCGGGCATCGTGCCTTACCTCAACGAGAACTACGGCACGACCCTCTCGGAACTCATCATGAACGGCCGGATGGACCTCGCCGTGCTCTATGGCGGCCGTGTGCGAGTCCACGGCTTGCTCTTCGTGCCGCTCATGCGCGAACCTTTGTTTCTGGTCGGGCCGCAATCCATGCCCGCGCCGGACGAAACGGTGACCGTGCAGGCCGTCGCCGCCTACGACCTCTATGTGCCGCGCGGCTACAACTACGTGCGCAAGCTGGTCGACGAGGCATTCGCGGCCGCCGGCCTCGTCCCCCGTGTCGTGGCTGAAATCGAATCGGCGACGACGCTGAGGGCCGTGATCGGCGACGGACTCGGCGCGACCGTCGCACCGGCCTCGCTCGCTCGCGAACTCGTCGTCGAATGCGATGCCTGGCAGGCGCGCATCGTCGAGCCCGCGATCGATGCGCCGCTCGCGCTGTGCCAGTCGGACCATCTGCCGCTGTCGGAGCCGGCGATCGCGGTGAAGGAAATCCTGCTCGAACTCGTCGCGGAGCTGCCGGGCAGCTTCCCGAAGCCGAAGAAGGCCAAGCCGCAGCCGCAGCCGCAGCCGGCGGTGCCGAACTCCGAGACGGCCTGAAGCCGCGCCGTTCGCTTCCCATAAGCGAACCTTATCTAGAAATACACATTCGGTCTTTGCGCGGAACACGCGCGATGCCTACGCTTCGATCCGTCGGCATTTCTTTGCCGCGACCCAAGCATTCACTGCACGAGGACCTCACATGACCCAATTCGGAGCCCGCCGCCAGCCGTCCGCACCGCAAGCCGACGCCAAGCTCATCGAGCTCGTTCGCGGCATCCCGGTGCCGCTGCTTTCGGACAATATCCATCGCGGCACGGGCAGCGTCGGCCTGCGCGCGTGGCACAAGCCCACGAAGTCCACGATGGCGGGCACGGCGGTCACGGTCCGCACGCGCGGCGGCGACAACCTCGCCGTGCTGCGCGCCTTCGACTTCTGCCGCCCGGGCGACGTGCTTGTGATCGATGCGGGCGGCGACCTCACCAACGCCGTCATCGGCGGCATCATGACTGCCGGCGCCGCGATGCTGGGCTTGGCGGGCGTGGTGGTCGATGGCGCGATCCGGGACGCGGGCGAAATCGGCGAGCGCGAGTTTCCCGTCTTCGCGCGCGGCACGAACCATCGCGGTCCGTACAAGAACGGCCCCGGCGAAATCAACGTGGCGGTGAACGTGGGCGGCATGATCGTGCAGCCCGGCGATATCGTGGTGGGCGACCTCGACGGCCTGCTCGCCTTTCCTGCAGCCGATGCCCCCGCCGTCATCGACAAGGCGCTCGCGCAGCAGAAGAAGGAAGAGTGGCAGATGGAGGAGATCAGGAGCGGCCGCTGGGATCGTTCCTTCCTCGACGCGCTCGAAGCCAAGGCGATCAACTGATGGCTACATCCTCTGCCTCGGCCTCGGGCGAATCGAAGATCGAACTGCTGGCGATGACGCAGCCCTCGCCGCTGTTGCTGCCGCAACTCGAGGGCGGCTATCTCGTGCACGAATTCCAGGGCATGGCGCCCGAGCGGTTCGCGCAGGTGGCGCCGCGCATCCGCGGCGTCTTCGGCGGCGGCGAATCGGTGTTGCCGGGCGATCTCATCGCGCGGCTGCCCGCGCTCGAAGTCGTGACGATCATGGGAGTGGGCTATGACGGCGTCGACGTCGCGGCAGCGAAGGCGCGCGGCGTGCCCGTCACGCATACGCCCGACGTGCTGAACGACGACGTGGCCGATCTCGCGCTCGCGCTCATGCTCGGCATCTCGCGGCAGCTCGTGCAGGCGGACTGTCACGTGCGAAGCGGCGCGTGGAGCCGCGAGCCGCTTGCTCTCGGGCGGAAGATGTCCGGAGCGCGTCTGGGGATCGTCGGCATCGGACGGATCGGAAGGGGCATCGCGCGTCGCGCGGCGGCGTTCGACATGAAGATCGCATACACGGCCCGCAACGCGCGGGCCGAGCTGCCGTTCACGTATTTCCCGAACGCTGTGGAACTGGCCGCTGCGAGCGACTACCTCGTGGTGATCACGCCCGGCGGTGCCGCGACGCGCAAGCTGATCGGCGCGGACGTGCTGCGCGCGCTGGGGCCCGATGGGATTCTGGTGAATGTGGCGCGGGGGTCGGTGGTCGACGAGGCGGCGCTCATCGAAGCCCTTCGGAGCAAGACGATCGCGGGCGCCGCGCTCGACGTCTTCGAGAACGAGCCGAACATCGACGAGCGGCTGCGCGAGCTGCCCAACGTGCTGCTCACGCCGCACATCGGCAGCGCGACGTTCGGCACGCGCCAGGCGATGGCCGATCTGGTGGTCGCGAATCTGCGGGCGCACTTCGCCGGACAGCCGCTCGTGACGCCCGTTCCCGAGTGCCGGGGGTGAGCGTTTCATGGACGCGCAGCAGATCAAGGCCTGCATCGACGTCATGGCGGCGTCGGACCTGGATGAGATGGAGATCGGTCAGGAAGGCTGGACGCTGCGGCTCGTGAGGCGGGCATCGTCCGCTGTGCCGGCGCGAGCGGGAACGGGTGGGGGGTGCCACGACGCCCTGGATTCCCGCTTCCGCGGGAATGACGGAGGGTGGGAGCGAGGCCGTCGGCCGGGCTCCCGCCGTCTGGATTCCGGCTTCCGCGGGAATGACGGAGGGTGGGAGCGAGGCCGTCGGCCGGGCTCCCGCAGGTCCGGCGCAGACAGGGGAGTACGTCGTCCCCGCGCAGGCCAGCCCACACGTCGTCCCCACGCACGCCAACCAACTCGTCGTCCCCGCGCAGGCGGGGACCCAGGACGTGCTTGGGCACGCCACGACTTCGGAACCGGCAACGACGCAAGTCCAGTCCCCCATGTTCGGCATCGTGCACCTGAGGTCCGCCCCCGGCGAGCCGCCCTTCGTGAAGCCCGGCGACGTGATCGAAGCAGGCGCCCTCCTCTGCACCATCGAAGCGATGAAGGTCTTCAACGAAGTGCGCGCCGAAGAGGCCTGCCGCGTGGCAAGGTGCTCGTCGCCTCCAGCACGGAAGTGGAGGCCGGCCTCCCGCTCTTCGTCATCGAGCAGGTGCGCGATGTTTGATTCCGTTCTCATCGCCAACCGCGGCGTGATCGTGGAACAAGTGGCTCGGCCCGAACACCGAGTACAAGATGGTACGCAACGAGAAGGTCGTTCCGCTGAAGGAACTGAAGTTCGACCCGATCCCCTGAGGGAAAGCCGGCAAGGCCCGAGGGCCGCGCGCGAGACCGCCGACTGCTCGTGAACCGCGATTGACCCCGGCGCAGGCCTTGCTACCATGAGCCCGTGAACCTGCGGCGGCTCAAGTACTTCGTGAAGATTGTCGACATCGGCAGCCTCACGCAGGCCTCGGAGGTGCTGCACATCGCCCAGCCCGCGCTCAGCCAGCAGATCGCCACGCTCGAAGGCGAGTTCAACGAGCAGTTGCTCGTCCGCACGGCCAAGGGCGTGCGTCCCACGGAAGCCGGCAAGACCCTCTACAAGCACGCGCAGCTCATCCTGAAGCAGTTCGAACAGGCCCGCGTCGAAGTGCGAAACGCTTCGCGTGCGGTGGCGGGCAAGGTCTCGGTGGGCCTCGCGCCCGGCACGGCGGCCGCGGGACTCGCGCTGCCCTTGCTGCGCACGATCCGCGCGCGCTTTCCTCAAGTGCTCCTGCATCTCAACGAGAACTTCGGAACGACCCTCACCGATCTGATCGCCGACGGCCGCATGGACATGGCCGTGCTGTACGGAACGCGGCCCGTGCCCGGCCTCGCGTTCCTGCCGCTGCTCTACGAAGACTTCGTGCTGGTGGGGCCGGCGCGGCCCGGTGAGGAGACGGATGCCGTGACGCTCGCGCAGGCCGCCGCGAAGCCACTTCTCATGCTGCGGCCGCACAACGTGGTGCGCAGGATCATCGACGAGGCTTTCATGCGCGCGAAGGTGGTGCCCGAAGTGATCGCCGAGCTCGAATCGACCGCGAGCCTCGTGGATTCGGTGGCGAGCGGCCTGGGCGCGGCCATCCTGCCGGCGTCGGCGGCGCAGCTGGTGGGCAAGGCGAGCAGTGCGCAGCTCTGGCGCATCTGCGACCCCATCGACAAGATCGCGCTCGCCCTGTGCACGTCGGACCGGGTCGCGCCGTCGCCGGCCGCCGCGGCGGTGAAATCCGTGCTGCTCGAACTGGCGCAGGACCTCGCGGTGTCCATCGGCGCCACGCAGTCGCCGGAGCTCGAAGCGGGGTGGGCCAGCCCATGACCGTCAACTTCAAGACCCTGAGCAGCTTCGTGAAGGCGGTCGACTGCAAGAGCCTCTCGGGCGCGGCGCAGCAGCTGTCGATCGCGCAGCCGGCGCTCAGCCAGCAGATCAGCCTGCTCGAACAGCACTTTCAGCAGAAGCTTCTGATCCGCTCCAAGCTCGGTGTCACGCCGACCGATGCGGGGCGCGAGCTGTACCGGCATGCGCTCATCATGCTGAAGCAGCTCGAAGCGGCGGAGTACGAAGTGCCGCGCACGGCGAACGTGGTGCGCGGGCGCGTGTCGGTGGGGCTTGCGACGTACAGCAGCGTGTCGGTGCTCGCGGCGCCGCTCCTGCGGCGCGTGCGCGAGGAGTATCCGCACATCAATCTCTTCATCAACGACAACTTCGGGCTCGTGCTGAGCGAGCTCGTGATGTCGGGCGCGATGGACATGGCCGTGATCTACGGGACGCCCGCGGTGCGCAGCGTGAAGATCCAGCCGCTCTTGCAGGAGGAGCTGTTTCTGATCGCGCCGCCCGATTCGAGTTTCGGCTCCGGCGGGACGGATGCCGTGACGGTCGCTTCGCTGCGGGACACCGAACTGCTCTTGCCCGGGCGCATGCATCTGCTGCGCCAGTTGATCGACCGCGCGTTCGACGAGGCGGGCGTCGTGCCGCGCGTGGCCGCGGAAATCGAATCGGTGGCGACGATGCGCGAAGCGATCGCCGCGGGGCTGGGCGCCACGATCCTGCCGTGGGCGGTGGCGAATACTTTCAAGGGCGCGCAGCCGCCGGTGATCCGGCGGGTGGCCGAGCCGACGGTCAGTGCCGCGGTTTCGTTGTGCGTGCCGGAACACAAGCAGGTGTCGGAAGCCGCGCTCGCGGTGGCCGACATCCTCGCGCAGCTCGTGCGGGAACTCGCGAGTTCGGCGCAGGCGTATGGGATCGAGGAGGCGGCTTAGTCAAGACGAACGGCACTTGCTCGAGGCATGCAGACCCCCAGGTCATTCCCGCGAAGGCGGGAATCCAGGGGCGTCCGGAAGCCTTGGATTCCCGCCTTCGCGGGAATGGCGAGGCGTGGCCGCGATCTCCCGCATCTCCCGCACGCCCTGCGTCACGAAAGGATCGGCGTGATAGTAGAGAAGCTGCGCGCCTGCCGCCACGAGCTGCGCCGCGTCGTGCTTCACGACCAGCGTCCCTGCCGCCTTCCCCGCAGCCCGAATCTTTCCGAGCGTCGCATGCACCGCCTCGATCACGGGCGCCGCGCGCCGCTCACCGGGCTTCACGTTCGGCGAATACCCCATCGACTGCGAGAGATCCCCCGGCCCGACGAAGAACACGTCGATGCCTTCCACCGCGAGAATCTCGTCGAGATTGCGCAGCGCCTCGGTCGATTCGATCATGCCGATCAGAAGCTTGCGCGGGTAGTCGTCCGGCACCGCATACCGGAAGTGATGCACGACGTCGCGCGCGATCGCCGCAGTGTGGATCAAGGGCACCATCAAGCCATCGGCACCCGCATTCAGGCACCGCGTGATGACCGAGCGCTCCTGGTTCTGCGGCCGCACGATGCCCCAGCCACCCGCGTGGCGCGCGGCCTTGGCCATGTGATGGATGTCCTCGTAGCTCGCGAGGCCGTGCTCGCAATCGATGAACACCGAATCGGCGCCGGAGCGCACGAGCTTCTCGCACAGGGTGGGCGAAACATGATTCGGGTTCACCATCAGGACCGGCGTGCCGCTCGAAAGGCGCGTTTTCAGGGAGTCGTCATTCATCGCGATGTCTCAAGGATTGCCGGGCGTGCCGTCGGGCGCGCCCATCCAGCGGCTGATTTCCATGTCGGGGCCCTGATCGCGAGCGTGCGTCGGGCTGATCACGAGTTCCTCGATCGTGGCGCGCGCGGGCAGCGAACAGCAAAGCAGGATCGCGCGGCCCACGTCGTCCGGGTCCACCATGGCCGCTCGCTCGTCCGCGCTCGGCGGACGCACGCGCGTATCCATGATCGGCGTGTTCACTTCGCCGGGTAGGATGGTCGTCGCGCGAATGCCCTGGTTGCGGAAAGTCGCATAGAGATAGCGCATCAGGTTCTGCACGCCCGCCTTCGCCGCGCCATAGGGCGCGCCGCCGAGCAGGCCCGGCCGCACGGCGGCGAGCGACGACACGGTGACGATCGTGCCGCCGCCCGCTTCCAGCATGCCGGGCAACACGGCCTGCGACAGCACGTACACCGCATTCAGGTTGACTTCGATCGTGCTGTCCCAATCCTCGGAGTCGATCCAGCGGATGTTGCGCACCTGGCTCGACGCACCCGCGTTGTTGACGAGGATGCGCACAGGTCCCACTTCCTTTTCGGTCCAGCGCACGAGCGCCTTCAGCTGCTCGCGGTCCGTGAGATCGGCCACCTTCGATCGCGCCCGGCCGCCGGTGCGTTCGATCTCCGAAGCCACCGCATCGAGCGGTTCGCGACGTCGCCCCACCAGCACCACCTGCGCGCCTTCGCGCGCGAGATGCAGCGCCGCCGACCGCCCGATGCCGGTGCCGCCGCCCGTGATGATGGCCACCTGGCCCCGCAGTGCACTCATGCCGCGCCTCCTTCGAATCCGTAGACCTCGCGCGCATGCTCCGGCGAGACGAGCCCTTCGCGCAAGTCCTTCTCCACCAGCTCGCGCGGACGCTCGAGCGGACTGCCCCAGCCGCCGCCGCCCGGCAACTCGAGTTCAAGCCGCTCACCGGGCGCCAATGTGATCTTGCCCTTGGCAAACACCTTCTCGCCGTTGCGGCGCACCGCGCCCGGCCGGCCGTCGCCGCCGCCCACGACGCCGAAGCAAGGATGCTTCACGCGCTCGGTGGACAGGTAGACGTTCATCTCGCGATCGGAGATGTTGCGCAAGACACCGCGCTGCCCCAGGCCGCCGCGATACTTCCCCGCGCCGCCGGAGTCGGCGATGAGCTCCTTGCATTCGGTGAGCACCGGCACCGCGAGCTCGTACATCTCGATCGGGGTCACCTTGCAGTTCGACGGGAAGCTGAGCGTGTCCAGGCCGTCCATCGTCGAGCGGCCGCCTTGTCCGCCGTGGAAATTCTGCGCGCTGCCGTAAGCGGTGCCGTCGGACTTGTGGCCCTGGCAGTTGATGCCCCAGATCGGCGCGCCGCCGCTGTCGCCCTTCACCTTGTCGGGCACGACCTGCTGCAGCGCGCGGAAGATGAGGCTCGGAATCACGTGCCCCACGAGGTTGCGCGCGGCGCCCGGCGCGTGCGGATGCGGGTTGAGAATCGTGCCGAGGGGCGCCTCGTCGGTGATCGGCAGCATGCAGCCTTCGTTGTTGGGCGTGTCGGGGTCCAGCAGACACTTGAGCGCATACACCGTATGCGCGACGCGGTAGTGCGGCACGACGTTGATGCCGCGCGCCACTTCCGGCGACGTGCCGGTGTAGTCGACGTGGATCGAATCGCCCTTCACCTGCACGTCCACGCACAGCTTCACGTCCGACTCGAATCCGTCGATCGTCACTTCGGCCTTGTAGCTGCCCTTCGGCCACGCGGAAATCGCCTTGCGCATGTGCGCTTCCGAGCGGCCATGAATCGCCGCCGCGAGGCCTTCGAGATCGGCGAGGCCGTATTCGTCCATGAAGCGCAGCAGCTCCCGGCTCATCACCTCGTTGGCGGCGACCATGCTCTGGATGTCTCCGCGCACTTCGTTGGGCAGGCGCACGCTCGCCTCGATCACGGCGAACACGTCGGTGTTCGGCTGGCCCGCCTTGTACAGCTTGAGCATCGGAATGCGGATGCCCTCTTCGAACATGTCGCTCGAATCGGGCGACTGCGGCCGCCCGCCGATGTCGGGCATGTGCGCGATGCTGCCCGCGTACGCCACGATCTCGCCCTCGCGGAAGATCGGCGTGAGCATCACCATGTCCGGCAGGTGCCCCGTGCCGATCGCGGGATCGTTGGTCGCGAGCACGTCGCCCTCTTGCAGCGTGTGCGCGGGAAAGGCGGGCAGGAAGTGGTTCTGCGCGGCCATCGGCAGCGACGTGATGAAGACGGGAATGGACCAGGTGCACTGCGACAGCGCGCGGCCCTTCGCATCGAGCACCACCGTCACGTAGTCGTGGTTCTCGCGCACGATCGGCGAGAACGCTGTGCGCCCGAGCGCGCTGTCGGCCTGGTCGGCGATGAAGACCAGGCGGTCCCACATCACCTGCAGCGTGATGGGGTCGTTGAAATCGGCTTGTTTGTCGCTCATGGCGTCAGTCCAGGTGCATGATCAGGTTGAATTGGTCGTCGAGCCCGAAGTGCGCCTTCGGCCCGACCACGACGGTCGATTCGCGCTGCTCCACGATCGCGGGGCCGGCGAACCGTTCGCCCGGGGTCATGGCGTAGTGGTCGTAGACCGGCGTGTCCACGAAGCCGCCGGCTTCCTGGAAGTAGACCGGCCGCCGGCCTTTCAGCGCGCGGCCGGTGCTTTTCGCGCTCGCGCGCATGCGGCTGGGCGTCACTTCGCCTTTGGGGCCGCGCGCGCGGATGCGCCAGGTGATCACTTCGGCATCGGTTCCGGAAACGTTGCGGCCGTAGAGCTTGATGTACGCATCGTGGAAGCGCACGAGCAGTTCGTCCAGGAACGCGGCCGACGCGGGGTCGCCCTCGGGCAGGTTCACCGAGATTTCGTGGCCCTGCCCGACGTGACGCATGTCCACCGTGTACGAGAAGCGCACGTCTTCGGCGGCCACGCCGCTCGCGAGCACCACGTCGCGGCCCTGCGCCGCGAGCTTGTCCAGGATCTGGCGAACCTTCTTCGCGTCCCATGCGGGAATCGACATCGGCAGGCTCGCCGACAGATCCGCCGCCACCGGCGCACCGAGCAGGCCGACGGCGGAAGTCACGCCGGCGCCCAGCGGGCAGATCACCTTGCGCAGGCCGAGCTTGCGCGCCACGCCGTAGGCATGCACGGGCCCCGCGCCGCCGAAAGCGATCATCGGAAGCGTGCGCGGATCCACACCGCTGTCGGTCGCCTGCATCGCGGCCGCTTCGGCCATGCTTTCGTTGACCATGTCGTGAATGCCGAACGCGCAGCGTTCGAGCGAGATGCCCAGCGTGTCGGCGAGGCGATCCATCGCGCGGCGCGCGGCGGGCCGATCGAGCGGGAAGTCGCCCCCGAGGAACGAGCGCTCGTCGACGTAGCCGAGCAGCAAGTCCGCATCGGTCACTGTCGGGTCGGTGCCGCCGCGCCCATAGCACGCGGGCCCCGGCACGGCCGCGGCGCTGCGCGGGCCCACCGAGAGCAGGCCCAGCTTGCTCTTCGCCGCGATGCTGCCGCCGCCCGCGCCGATCTCGATCATGTGGATCGACTGGATCTTCAGCGGAAAGCCGCTGCCCTTGCGGAAGCGCTCGTGCCGCGCCACTTCCAGTTCGTTCGCGATCTGCGGCTGGCCATCGGGGATGAGGCACAGCTTGGCCGTCGTGCCGCCCATGTCGAAGGAAAGCACGCTGCGCTCGCCCGCGGTGCGCGCGTACTCCGATGCAGCGACCGCGCCCGCGGCGGGACCCGATTCGATCAGGCGCACGGGCGTGCGGCCCGCGCTCGCGCTCGGCACGACGCCTCCGCTCGACGTCATCCACAGCAGCTGGCTTTGCACGCCGCGCTTGCCGAGTTCGCCTTCGAGATGCTCCACGTGCTGCACCATGAGCGGCCGCGTGTACGCATTGGCGACGGTGGTGGAGGCGCGATCGTATTCGCGCACTTCGGGACACACGCTCGATGAGAGCGACACCGACACGCCCGGCGCGAATTCGGCCAGCAGTTCGCCGATGCGTTCCTCGTGCGCGGGGTACTTGTACGCATGCAGGAGGCACACCGCCACGGACCCGATCCCCTGCTGCACGAGTTGCGCCGCGATGCGCTTCACGCCCTCTTCGTCCAGCGGCGTGACGATGTCCCCGTCCGCCGTGACGCGTTCCTTCACGCCGAAGCAGCGGTCGCGCGGCACGAGCGGGTCGGGATACTGGATGCGCAGGTCGTACAGGTCGTAGCGGCCCTCGGTGCGGATGCGCAGCATGTCCTGGAAGCCGTCGGTGGTGATGAACGCCGTATCCACGCCCTTGCGTTCCAGCACGGCGTTGGTGACGACGGTGGTCGCGCCGAGGATCTGCAGCGCGCCTTCGCCGTCGCGGCGCGAGCCGCCCCGGCGGACCTTGGCGAGCAGTTCGTCGATGCCCTGCAGCACGGCGCGCGCGGGCGCGTCGGGCGTGCTCAGCACCTTGTGCAACAGGAT
This sequence comes from Ramlibacter sp., assembly GCF_035548915.1. Taxonomy (GTDB): domain Bacteria; phylum Pseudomonadota; class Gammaproteobacteria; order Burkholderiales; family Burkholderiaceae_C; genus Ramlibacter. The sequence goes on from NZ_DASZSE010000037.1 coordinate 138,774, forward strand.
CGTCCCGTCGTCGTCGGAGAAGGCGAAATCGGTGAAGGTTCCGCCGGTGTCGAATGCGAGTTTCATGTCGAGTGTTTCCCAGGATGTCGGCGTCGCGGCATCAGTGGATGCCGGCGACGTGATGGGCCGAGGGCTCCTGCACCCGGCCGGTCATGAAGAGGTCGCCCAGGTCGTCGTGGCCGAGGGCGGAAGTGGGGCTGTCCCAGATCACCTTGCCCAGGCGCAGCACGACCGCGCGTTCGGCGGCGTCCATCGCCTTGCGCGTGTTCTGCTCCACGAGCAGGATCGTGCGGCCGCCCTTGTGCAGCCGCCCGAGTTCGTTGAAGACGAGCGTGATCGCCTGCGGCGAGAGGCCCACCGAAGGTTCGTCCACGAGCAGGATCTCGGGGCGGCGCAGCACGGCCATCGCCATTTCGAGGAGCTGCTGCTCGCCGCCGGACATGTTGCCCGCGAACTCGTTGCGGCGCTGGTGCAGGATCGGGAACAGGTCGTAGACGTACCTGCGTTCGGCCGCGATGTTTCCGTCGCGGATCGTGTAGGAGGCCATCTCCAGGTTCTCGTCCACCGACATCTGCGGGAAGTTGCAGCGGCCCTGCGGAACGTAGCCGAAGCCGTTGGCAAGGAACTGCTTCGGCTTGCCGCCCGCGATCTCCTTGCCGTGCCACGTGATGGAGCCGCCCTTGTGCGTGGTCATGCCGAAGAGCGTCTTCAGCAGCGTGGACTTGCCCGCGCCGTTGGGCCCGAGCAGCGTCACGAATTCGCCCTTGCGCACATCGAGGCTCACGTCCTGCAGGATGTCCAGGTGCGCGTAGCCCGCCACCAGGTTGCGGATGCGCAGTTGCGGTGCATCGTTCATTGCTTCGTTCATCGGTCAGCCCCCCAGGTACGCATCGATCACTTCGGGGTTGCGCACGATCGCCTCGGGCGCGTCGTCGGCGAGCTTCCTGCCCTGATGCAGCACGATCACGCGATGGCTCAAGCTCATCAGCACGTCGGTGTTGTGCTCGATCACGAGAAAGGTGATGCCGAACTTCCTGTTCGCAGCGACGATGCTTTCGATCACCTTCTCGATCAGGATCGGGTTGATGCCCGCGAGCGGCTCGTCGAGCAGCACGAGTTCCGGCTCGGGCATCAGCATCGTCGCGAACTGAAGCAGCTTCTGCTGGCCGCCGGACATGTTGCCCGCGGGCAGGTGCGCCACGCGCGAAAGCCCCGAGATCTCGATCAGCTCCCGCGCCCGTTCGCGCAGTGCCCTGATGCGCTCGCGCGACTTGCCGCCGATGGAGAACGTGCTTGCCACGCCGGGAAAGCGGCTCATCTGTCCCGCGAGGATCAGGTTCTCCTCCGAAGTCATGCTCTGGAAGACGACCGTCTTCTGAAAGCTGCGAAGAAGCCGTCCTTCGCGGGCGATGCGGTTCATCGGCCAGCCGGTGATGTCCGCGCCCTTCAGGAAGACCTTGCCGGCGTCGCTCGCCTGCAGGCCCGTGCAGCAGTCGAAGAGCGTCGACTTGCCGGAGCCATTGGGGCCGATCAGGCCGCACACTTCGCCGCGCGCGATGTCGAAGTCGACACCTTGCAGCGCGGGCACGCCGCCGTAGTTCTTGCGCAGGCCCTCGACGCGCAGGATGGGTTCAGCGAGCATCTTCGGCTCCCTGCGGCTTCGCGTCGGCCGCGGCCGGCTCTTCTTCGCGCTTCAGGCCCAGCCGCGAGAGCGCATCGGTCAGCTTCTCGAAGATCGGCGCGAGCCCCTGCGGGAAGACGAATACCAGCGCGAGCAGCACGGCGCCGTAGAGCACCATGCGCAGTTCCGGCGCGACGCGCAGCGCCTCCGTGACCGCGACGAACACGACGCTGCCGATGATCGCGCCGGGGATGCGGCCCAGGCCGCCGCCCAGCACGATCACGAGGATCGTGTTGGAGTAGTACATCTGGAACACGAGCGGGCTCACCACCGTTTCGTAGTGCGCGTAGAGGCTGCCGCCGAAGCCGGCAAAGGCGGCGCTCAGCATGAAGACGAGCAGCTTGTACGTCCAGGTCGGGATGCCGAGCGATTCCGCGAGCGTTTCGTTGTCGCGGATGGCAACCATGCACCGACCGGCCGGAGAGCGGACCAGCGCGATGAAAGCCGCCGTCGCGAGCGCCGCGACCGCGAGGACGAGATAGAAGTACTGCGGGATGTGCACGATCGCAAGCGCGTGTTCGCCCCAGCCGAGCTTCGGCCGCGCGACGCCCGAGAGACCCATGTCGCCGCGCGTGAGATCCACCCAGTTCTTCGCGACCGCCTGCGCGATCACGACGAACCCCAGCGTGCACATCACGAACGACGTGGCGCGCAGGCGCAGCGCCGGGATGCCGAGCGGCAGCGCGATGAGCGCGGCCACGACGCCCGCGAAGAGGAAGTTCACGGCGAAGCCCGTGCCGAAGTGGATGCCGAGCAGCGCCGACGCATAGGCGCCGATGCCGAAGAAGACACCCTGCGCGAGCGACAGCATGCCCGTGTAGCCGAGGATCAGGTTCAGCCCGTGCGCGGGCAGAAGAAAGATCATCGCGAGCACGAGCGCGTGCAGGTAGTAGTTGTCCAGCACGAGCGGCGCGGCGAGCAAGGCGGCCAGGCCCGCGAGCGCCAGGCCCCAGCGCACCGCCGGCAGCCGCGGGCTGGGTGCGTGGGGCGTGTCGAGTGTGATAGCCATGGAAGTCATGCCGGGTGCGCGTCAGAACCGCGATTTGAGGGAGAAGAGGCCGTTCGGGCGCAGCATCAGCATCGCGAGCAGCGCGACGAAGGCGACCGAGTCGCGGTACTGCAGGCCGATGAGGCCCGAGACCAGGCTTTCGACGACGCCGAGGAGACAGCCCGCGAGCAGCGTGCCGCGCACGTTGCCCATGCCGCCCATCACGATCACCGCGAAGGTCTTGAGCGTGATCGACTCGCCCATGCCGCCGTACACGCTCACGTTCACGGGCGCGGTGAGGATGCCCGAGAGCGCCGCGAGCATGGTGCCGATGAGGAACGTGCGCCGCACGACCGCCTCGACGTCGATGCCGTTCACATGGCAGCACTCGATGTTCTGCGACACCGCGCGGATCGACTTGCCCATGCGCGTGGCGCGCACCATCCATTCGAGCGCGGCGAACACGGCGACCGCCACGACGATGAGCACGATGCGCTGCTGAGCCATGCCCACGCCGAAGACCTGCACCGGTTCGATCCAGCCGCCGTTGAACACCTTGTAGCCGCCGCCGAAGGCGAGGATCACCGCGTTCTGCAGGATGAGCGAGACGCCGAGCGTCGCGAGCACGCCGGCCTGGAAGGGCGCGCCGATCAGGCGCTGCATGACGAGCCGTCCGATGACGGCCGCGATGAGCGCCGCCACCGCGACGCCGCCGACGATGGCGACGGCGTAGGGCGCATCGAGCCGCTCGATCACGAGCCACGCGGCGAACGTGCCGAGCATGTAGTACTCGCCGTGCGCGAAGTTGATCGCCCGCAGCACGCCGAAGATCATCGTCATGCCGGCCGCGATGAGCGCGTACGTCGAGCCGGTGATGATCCCGTTGACGATCTGTTCGAAAATGAAGCTGCCCACGGCGACTCCTGCGTGTTCGTGCCTGCCGGCTCGCCTGCCTCAGGGCTTCGGGTAGTCGACCTTGGCCGCGATGGCGCTCTTGATCACGGGCTTGCCGCCTTCCACTTCGAGCAGCACCATCGGCAGGATGGCCTGGTTGTGGTCGTCGAAGGTGACGGTGCCCATCGCGCTGTCGTACTTGATCTTCGCGAGCGCGTTGCGGATGTCCTCGGGCTTCAGGCTCTTCGCCGCGCCGATGGCGGCGGCAAGCAGGTGCGTCGTTTCCCAGTGCGTGTAGGCGTGGTTGTTCGGCATCTCGCCGCCGTACGCCTTCTTGTAGTCCTCGACGAACTTCTGGCTGCGCGCGCTGGTCCATTCGGGCAGCCACGCGGCTGCTTCCACGGAGCCGTTCATGACGGAAGGCGCGGCGGCGATCGTCGCCTTGGTGTTGAATTCGCCGTTGCCCACGAGCACGACCTTGCCCGCGAGGCCCAGCTCCAGCATCTGGCGCGCGACGATCGGCGTGGTGTCGGCCTGGCCGTACATGATGATCGCCTGCGCGCCTTCGCTGCGGATCTTGCTCAGGACCGGGCGGAAGTCGGTTTCCGATTCCTTGTAGTAGTCCTCGCTCAGGATCTTCGCGTCCGGATACTTCGGCAGGTACTTCTTGGTGAAGTTGATCGCGCCGCGGCCGTAGTCGCTGTCCACCGAGAGCACGGCGAAGTTCTTCAGGCCGCGGTGCTTCACCGAGTAGTCGAGCACGATGGCGGCACGCGCCTCATCCGTGGGATAGTTGCGGAAGGTCCACTTGAAGCCGCCGACGCCGGCCTTGTAGGTGATGGTCGGGTTGGACGACGCGGCGTTCAGCAGCAGCACGCCGGACTCTTCGGCCAGGGGCTGCATCGCGAGCGTGACGGAGCTGCAGATGTCGCCGATGATGACGGGCAGCTTGTCGAAGCTGATCATGCGCTTGGTGGCCGAGACGCCTTCGGCGGGCACGCACTGGCTATCGCCCGAGACGAGTTCGATCTTGCGGCCGAGCACACCGCCCGCGGCGTTGATTTCCCGGGCGGCGAGCGCCGCGCCCTTGTTGGCGAAAGCGCCGTAGCGGGCGTTCGGGCCGCTCATGGGGCTCACGAGGCCGACCTTGAACGTGTCCTGGGCGTGGGCGGGCGCGAGCGCGGTCGCGAGGGCCAGGCCGCAGGCGAGCGCGGGAGCGCTGTACAGGAGCGAAGCGCGAAGCAGTTTCATCGGAGGTCTCCGTATGTCGGGGGTGTGTGGGGAACGCCCGCATGGTAGGTGGCGCCCCCGGGGGGGCGCCAATATGGAATCCGACTGCTTCCATAAAAAAAAGCGCATGACGCTCGACGAGCGCCTGGCGCGAGCTCAGCGGTGGAGCGACGCGGGGTTGTCCGCGAGAATGCGCCGCCGCACGGCGTCGATTCCCATCGGAGCTCGAGCGCCCGGAACTTCAGCCGCCGCTCAACGCGCCAACGCGCGCGTGAGCGCAGCCGCCTCGCGCGCGAGAAGTTCGTGCATCTGCGCGACGCGCTTGTCCGTCATGCGCGTCTCGATGGCCGCGATGCTGAGCGCGCCGATCGGCGTGCCGGTCGGCGTCCTGAGCGCGACGCCGACGGCGCGCACACCCGGCACGCCGATGGCCTGCCCGCATACGATGCCGCGCTGGCGCGCCTCCGCCAGGCTGCGCCGCAGCCGCGAGAGCGTGAGGCCGGGAAACGACGAGAAGCGATCGGCGTTGTGTTCGACCACGTCGTCCGCATCCTCGGCGGCCGCGAGAATCGCGAGCCCCGCCGCGCCCACGCCGAGCGGGCGGCGGTCGCCGACCGACATCACGAGCGTCTTCACGGGATACGTGCCCTCGGCGCGGTCGACGCACACGCCGTCGTAGCGCTCCCGCTCGATCAGGAACACCGTGTCGCCCGTCTGCGCGGCGATGCGCGCGATGGCCGGCGCGCAAATCGTGCGCAGCTTCACCTGCTCGGCCGCGGCCAGCCCGATCTCGTAGGCGAGCGGGCCGAGGAAGTACCTGTGCGAACGCGGCACGAAGCGCAGCACACCCTCGTCCTGCAGACAGCGCAGCATCCGGTGGGCGGTGGTGCGGTTCAGCCCCGTCATCTCCGCGAGTTCCGCCACGGAGCCGCCGTCGCGGTTGATGCGCGACAGCGCGGAAAGCAGCCGGAAGGCTCGGCGCAGGCTCTGCGTGCCGTCGGTGGGGCGGTCGGCGGCGCGGGACGTTCGTGTGTTCATATCGTGGACGCATGCGCCGCGAAAGCGGTTGATGCCGGGGTGGTGTGGTCCTATCCTACGCGCGACGCGCCGAATCCGGCGCCGTGTTCACGTCATGACTTGCGGAGACTCGAGATGGAGACAAAAGCATCGGATCGACCGAGCCGCCGCCAGGCGCTCAGGATCGTCGCGGCCGTGGCCGCATGGCCCGCGCTCGCGGCGCACGCGCAGTGGCGCCCGCAAAGGCCCATCCGCATCGTCGTCCCCTACGCGCCCGGCGGAACGACCGACCTCATCGCGCGCATCGTTGGGGTTCCGCTCGGCAAGGAACTCGCGCAGGAAATCGTCATCGACAACCGCGGCGGGGGCGGCGGCACGATCGGCATGGGCGCCGTCGCCCAGGCGGCGCCGGACGGCTACACGCTCGGCATTCCCGCGATCGGCGCGCACGCGGCCAACGAAACGCTCATGTCGAAGCTGCCGTACGACACCGACCGCGACTTCCAGCCGATCGTCTTCATCGGCGCGTCGCCCCTCGTGGTGGTGGTGAACCCGTCCAACCCGGCGCGGGATGTGCGCGACCTGATCGCGCGCGCCAAGGCGGCGGGCAAGGTCGTCAACTTCGCCTCGGGCGGCATCGGCCTGGGCAGCCACATCGCGGGCGAACTGCTGAAGATCCGCTCGGGCGCGGACATGACGCACATCGCCTACAAGGGCGGCGGCCCGGCGATGGCCGACGTGATGAGCGGGCAGGTGGACCTGCTCTTCGCGCCTGTCGGCACCGTGCTGCCGATCGTGAACTCGGGCAAGCTGAAGGCGCTCGCCATCGCGTCGGCGACGCGCTCGCAGCGCATGCCTTCGGTGCCCACCATGCAGGAAAGCGGATTTCCGGACTTCGTCATGGCCGAATCCTTCGGCCTCGTCGGCCCGAAGGGGCTTCCCGCCGACATCGTGCAGCGGCTGAACCAGGCCGTCATCTCGGTCCTGCGCCAGCCTGAAGTCGCCAAGCGCCTCGAGGACCAGGGCGTGGACGTGTCGCCCTCCACGCCCCAGCAGCTCGAAGAGTTCATCCGCGGCGAAGTGCGGAAGTACCGCGACGTGATCCAGCGCGCGGGAATCAAGCTCGGCTGACCGTGTCCGATACCGGCTTCGACGCGACGCTGCGCACGCTCGCGGCCCACACGCTCTCGGTGACGCGCGAGCGCCTCACGCCCGCAGCGTTGCATGCGACGAAGACGCTGCTCGCGGATTCGATCGCATGCGCCGTGGGCGCGTACGAGGCCGAGCCCTGCGTCGTCTCGCGCGAACTCGCGCGCGAGTCGCAGGGCCGGATGACGGCCCGGCTGATCGGATGCGGCTCGCCGACCACGATGGAGATGGCCTGCTTCGCCAATTCGGTGATGCTGCGCTACCTCGACTTCAACGACACGTACACGTCGGTGGGAGAGGGGCACGCGAGCGACATGCTGCCGGCCCCGCTCGCGCTGGCGGAAGGGCTCGGGGCGAGCGGCATGGACGCGCTCGTCGGCATCGCGGCCGGCTGCGAGATCTTCGGGCTGTGCACCGACACGTTCGGCCTTGCGGAACGCGGCTGGGACCATGGCTTCTTCATCGTCCTCGCGAGCGTCGCGGCCGCCGGCTCGCTGCTGCGGCTGGACGAAGCGCAGCTTTGCAACGCGTTCGCCATTGCAGCCAGTGCGAACGTGCCCACGCGGCAGACGCGGCGCGGCGAACTCTCGATGTGGAAGGGCTGCGCGACGGCCGCTTCCGCACGCGAGGGACTCTTCGCCGCGCTCCTCGCGCAGCGCGGCATGACGGGGCCGCCGCGCGCGTTCGAAGGCAGGCACGGCGTGTTCGATCAGGTGACGGGGCCGTTCATCCTTCCTCCGGTGCAAGCGTCACCCGGGCGCTTCGGGGTCGAACGCACGGGTCTCAAGTGGTACCCCACCGAATACCACAGCCACGTGCCGCTCGCGATGGTGCAGCAGCTTCGCACCCGCGTCGCGCTGCAGGACATCGAGCGCATCCACGTGGAGACCTACCAGCGCGGCTGGTCCGAGGTGGGCGACGAGCCCGAGCGGTGGGACCCCCGCACGCGCGAAACCGCCGACCACAGCCTGCCTTTCATGCTCGCCGCGATCCTGGCCGACGGCGAACTCACGCTCGAAAGTTTTCGCGAGGCGCGGATCGCGGACCCCGAACTGCGGCCGATCATGCGCAGGATCAGCGTGAGCGAGAACCCCGAATTCACGCGCATGTTTCCGCGCAAGCTGCACGCGCGCGTCACGATCACGGCGCGCGACGGGAGCACGCATTCGGCGGAAGCCGACTACCCGCGCGGACACCAGTTCGATCCGCTCACCGGCCAGGAGGCCGACGCCAAGTTCGACGCGTTGTGCGTGCCGCTCATGGGGCAGGTGCGTTCGCGCGAACTGCGCGAGGCGATCCACTCGCTCGACAGCGCGCCGGGCCTGGAGAAGATGATGGACCTGGCGGCGTTCGACGCGCGCCCCTGCTGAACCCGTAGCCGATACGCGAAACCGGAGATGCCATGGACTTGCAACTGCGCGGCAAGCGCGCGCTGATCACCGGTGCCTCGCGAGGCATCGGCGCGGGCGTGGCCGAAGCGCTCGCCGAAGAGGGCTGCGACCTGGAGCTCGCCGCGCGCAGTGAAGCCGATCTGCGGCAGCTCGCCTCGACGCTCGCCGCGCGTCACGGCGTGCAGGTGCGCGTGCACGTCGCCGACCTCACCCGGCCCGAGGAGTGCGCGCAACTGGTGCGCAGCGCGGGCAGCCTCGACATTCTCGTGAACAACGCCGGCGCGATCCCCCAGGGCCGGCTTCAGGACATCGACGACCAGGCGTGGCGCAGCGCCTGGGAGCTGAAGGTGTTCGGCTTCCTCAACGTGACGCGCCAGGCCTTCAAGGACATGTGCGAGCGCGGCGGTGGCGTCATCGTGAACGTGATCGGCATCGCGGGCGAGCGGCCCGTGCCGAACTACGTCGCGGGTTCCATGGCGAACGCCGGGCTCATGGCGATGACGCGTGCGCTCGGCGTGGAAGGCATCGCCCGCGGCGTGCGCGTGGTGGGCGTGAACCCCGGCGCCATCGAAACCACGCGGCAGACCACGCGCTGGAAGGCTCGCGCGCTGAAGGAGCTGGGCGAGGAAAACCGCTGGCGCGAGCTCGTGGCGGGCTTTCCGCGCGGGCGCCTCGGGCAGGTGCGCGAAGTGGCCGACACAGTCGCCTTTCTCGCGTCCGATCGATCGAGCTACACGAACGCCACCATCGTCACGGTGGACGGTGGGTGGACGGGCATGCAGTAGAGGCATGCAGTAGGGGCATGCAGTAGGGACACGCGAGACACGAGGGCAATTCAGACATGGACCGATTCACCCGGCGGATCGCCGAATTCGCCGCCTCGCTCGACGCGTCGCGGCTCACGCCTGCCGCCGTGCACGCGGCCAGGCGCCTGCTTCTCGACAGCTTCGGCTGCGCGATCGGCGCAATCGAAAGCGATCCCGTGCGCATCGCATGCCGCATCGCCGACAGGTGCTCGAGCACGCCGGGCGCGACGGTGTGGGGTTCCGGCCGCGCGAGTTCCGTGGACGCCGCGGCATTCGCCAACGGCGTCATGGTGCGCTACCTCGACTTCAACGACACCTACATGTCGCTGGAGGCATCGCACCCGAGCGACATGTTCGCCGCGATCCTCTCGGTCGCGGAATCCATGCGGGCCTCGGGGCCAGAGACACTCCTCGCGCTCGTCGTCGCATGCGAAGTGGAGATGGCGCTCGCCGATTCGTGCAACCTCTTTCGCAAGGGATTCGACCACGGCCTGTACATCTCGATCGGCACGGCCGCGGGTGTCGGCAGGCTGATGAGTCTCGACGTGGAGCGCATGGGCAACGCCATCGCGCTCGCGTGCACGCCCAACGTTCCCACGCGCCAGACGCGCAGCGGCGAGCTCACCATGTGGAAGGGCTGCGCGGCCTCGGCCGCCGCCCGCTCGGCGATCGTCGCGGCGCAACTCGCCGCCGAAGGCATGACCGGCCCGACCGAAGCCTTCGAGGGCAGGCACGGCATCTTCCAGCAGGTGACGGGGCCGTTCGAACTCGTGCCGCTCAGCGACGGCACGTCACCCTTCGCGATCGAGCGCAGCGCCATCAAATACGTTCCCACCGAATACAACTCGCAGTTGCCGATCTACCTGGCACTGCAGCTGCGAAAGAAAGTCGCGTGGGAGCAGATCGACTCGATCGACGTGCAGACCTACAACTTCACCTACACCGAGATCGGCAGCGAGCCCGAGAAGTGGCGACCGACCACGCGCGAGACGGCCGACCACAGCCTGCCCTACATGCTGGCCGTGACGCTCATGGATGGCGAAATCTCGGTGGCGTCGTTCTCGGACGAGCGCATCCGCGATCCGCGCCTGCCGGGACTCATGGACCGTATCCGCATCCATGAGAACGCCGAATTTTCGCAACGGTATCCGCGGTTCATGGACAGCCGCATCGAAGCCGTGTCGCGGTCCGGCAAGCGCTTCGTCGAGCAGGGCGAGTACCCGAAGGGGCACCACCTCAATCCGATGACCGATGCCGAAGTGGAGGAGAAATTCTTCCGTCTGTGCGAAGGCAGGATGGACCGCACGGCCGCGCAGGCGCTGCTGCGCGCCACCTGGTCGCTGGAGACGCTCTCCGATGTCGGCGAGCTGATCGGGAAGCTGCGCTTCTAGCGCGCCACGAGCAGGTTGGCGATGACCGCCACGTCGTCGGCACGCTCCACATCTTCGATGCGTTCCAGCAGGGCTTCGGCGTTCGTGCGCGAGAGCCTGCCCGCCACGAGCGCGCGGAACTTGTCCTTGATCTCCTCGCGCGTCATCGGCAGCTCCTGCGTGCCGCGCAGCGCGCCCACGCGTTCGCTGTAACGCGTGCCGTCCTCCATCACCACCGTCACGACGCTCATCCAGCGCACGGGGTAGACGCGTTCCGACTCCGCATCGACTTCGAGCCGCACCTTGCGCGCGACTTCCAGCACCTCGGGGTCGGCCAGGTTGCGGGGCACGTATTCGTTCATGCCGTTGCCGTTCTTCACGAAGCGCAGCCCGAGGCTGAAGGCGGTGCTGTACTGCGCGGACGCGATGTCCCGCGGCTCGACGATGGTGCCCGCGTGGAGGATGCCCTCTTCGCACGTGCCCACCACGATCTCGCGGATGCGCTTCGGATCGGGCGCGTGCTTCCCGATGATGCGCCGCGCCGCCTCGATCGGCGCCTGGATGAAGTACACGGTGCAGTACGGCTTGAACGCGGTCTCCACGAACATGTATTCCTCGCCGAGTCCTTGCACCATCGGCCCCAGCTCGGTGATGTCGCAGAAGACGCGGCAAAAGCCGAACTTGCCCTCCAGGATCGTGGGCGGGCCCGTGAGCCCCTCGCGCGCGAGCAGCGCGGAGCGAACGCCGGTCTGCGCCGGGATGCCGCAGTGCAGGCGCTTCAGGCTGCCGCCCGTCTGCGTGTATTCGCGCAGGCCCGCCGCGCAATGGCTGCCGGCGATGCCGATGGCATTGAGCACGCCCTCTTCGTCCAGCCCGAGCAGGCGCGCGGAAGCCGCCGCGATGCCGAAGGGGCCGTTCATGGGATGCGTGTTCGAGCCGCGGCGCAGCAGCACGGCACCCGTCACGAGCGAAACGCGCGAGACCAGCTCGAAGGCGACGATCATTCCGAGCAGCAGGTCGCGGCCGGAGAGATGCAGCTTCTCGCACAGCGCGAGCGCCGGCGGCACGCCCAGGCAGCCCGGGTGCTGGATCGCGCGCATGTGCACGTCGTCCATCTCGAAGCCATGGCCGAAGCACGTGTTGAGGAAGGCCGCGTTGTCGGGCGAGGTCTTGAAGCCGTAGTAGGCGATCGTGCAATCCTCGCGCCCGCCGAGCGCCTCCACCATGCGCGCGATCTGCTTGCTCCACGGCAGCGTGGCGCATGCGATCTGGATGCCCAGCTGGTCGATCAGCAGATCGATGGCCTTGTCGATCGCGTAGCGCGGGATGCTCTCGAAGGCGACCGAATGCGCGAAGCGCGCGATGGTGCGTGTCTCGTTCATCCGTTCACTCCGCCTTCAGGCCCGCGGCGCGGATGAGGTCGCCCCACTTCGCCGACTCCGTTCGAATCCGCTCCCGCAACGAAGCACCGCCCTGCCCCGCGGCGCCGGGCTCGACGCCGAGTGCGTCCAGGCGCGAGAGCATCTCCGGGTCGGCCATGGCCCGGGCGGTGGCCGCGCGCAGCGCATCCGCCACTTCGCGCGGCACCTGCGCCGGCGCGAAGAGGCCGTACCACGTCGCGACTTCGTAGTCGGCAATGCCCTGCTCCGCGGCCGAAGGCACATCGGGCACGAGCGGCGAGCGCCTCGCCGCGATGACGGCGAGCGCCTTCACCTGATGCGACTTCAGCTGCGCGCGCGTGGACGCGATGGTGGTGAAGCCCACCTCGACTTCTCCCCCGAGCAGCGCCACCTGCAAGGGTCCGCCGCCCTTGTAGGGGACGTGAACGGCCTGCAGCTTCTGCATGTACTTGAGCAGCTCGCCCGCGAGCGCGGGCGGCGTGCCGACGCCACCCGAGCCGAACGTGAGCGAATTGGGCCTGGCGCGCGCCGCGGCGATGACATCGGGCAGCGTGTTGCCCGGGTAGCGAAGGTTGGCCACGAGGATGGCGGGCGAAGTTCCGAGCAGCGCGATGGGCTCGAACGCGGTCGCGGGATCGTAGGGCGCATGGCCGTAGAGCGACGGCGAGATCGTGAGCTCGGAGTTGCTGCCGAGAAGCAGCGTGTAGCCGTCCGGCGAGCTGCGCGCGACCGCGTCGGCGCCGATCATCGCGCCGCCGCCGGGGCGATTCTCGACGAGGAAGGTCTGCCCGAGCATCGCGCCGAGCCGCTGGGCCAGTACCCGCGCGATCACGTCGGTGCCGCCGCCGGGAGCGAACGGGACGATGATCTTCACCGGACGGTCGGGGTACGCGGCGGCCGCGGCCGCGGGTGCCGCGAAGAGGATGGCCGCCACCAAGGCGGCAGCGATGCGGAATGCTCGCATGATTGTCTCCAACGGGCCGGCTTGTTCACCAATTGAACGCAGTCCCGGCTCGACGGAAAGCATAGGAAGAGGCGCGTGCAGCGACAAGGAGTTTGTGAACCGCGGCGTTCATGATGCGAACAGCGTTCCATCCGTTCGGATCGCAGGGGGCGCGAGAGCCGATGAGCGTCCCCCATTGGCGGATGGCCAAGTCGTCTTGCACAGGCGGCGCGTGAACGGCTATCGTGCCGGGCATGAAGAGAGTTGCGATCTTGACCGGTGCCGGCAGCGGCATCGCCCTTCGATCCGAGAGACACGCCACATGAACATCCTGATCACCGGCGCCGCCGGCTTCATCGGCAACCGGCTCGCACGCAAGATCCTCGAAAGCGGCAATCTTGCCGGCAGGCGCGTCGAGCGGCTCGTGCTGCTCGACCAGTTCGCGCCCGCGGATGACCTGCGGCGCGACGCGCGCGTCGAGTGCCGCACCGGCCCGTTGCTCGATCAATGCGCAGCGTTACGCGACGAGACGTACGACGGCATCTTCCATCTGGCTTCGGCCGTGTCCGGCGAATGCGAGCTCGATTTCGAACTGGGTCTTCGGTCGAACCTCGACAGCACACGCGCGCTGCTCGAGGCGGTGCGCGCGAGCACCGCCCGCGGCCATCCGCCGACGCGTTTTGTCTTCGCCAGTTCCAGCGCCGTCTTCGGCGCGGACGAAGGCCATGAGATGCCCCAGGTCGTTACGGATGAAACCCTGCCCGCGCCGCAGACCTCCTACGGCACGCACAAGCTCATGTGCGAATACCTCTTGGCCGACTACACCCGCAAGGGTTTCATCGACGGGCGCTCGGCGCGGCTCGTGACCGTGACGGTACGCCCCGGCAAGCCCAATGGCGCGGCGTCGTCGTTCTTCAGCTCCATCATTCGCGAGCCGCTCGCGGGCAGGCCGGCGGTCTGCCCCGTATCGCCCGACGTGGCGCATCCCGTGTCGTCGCCGGGCAAGACCGTGGAGGGCCTCATCCGCGTGTTCGAGTGCGGCCGCGAACAGCTCGGCGGCCGGCTCGCGCTCAATTTCCCCGCATTGAACGTGCGCGTGGGCGAGATGCTCGAAGCGCTCGAGAAGGTCGCGGGCCGCCCGGTGCGCAGCCTCGTGCGCTTCGAGCACGACGAGCGCATCGCAAAGATCGTGGCCGGCTGGCCGATGGCGCTCACCGCCGAACGCGCGAAGCGCATCGGCCTGGAGCCGGCAACGTCGTTCGAGGCCATCGTGCGCGAGTACGTCGCGGAGTTTCATCCGGAGCTTGCGAAATGACGCAAGGCGGCAGGCTGCATGCGAACGACTCGCACGCGCGCGTGAGGGCCGGCGATTCGCTGACTTCGCTGGCGGGCGGGTCCGCGGGTGCTCCTCACCCGCCGGCGTCGCGCTCGAACTTCACGAGCGCCGCCGCTTCGGACACGCGCTCGAAGACGGCACGCACCTTCATCCCGATGCGCAGTTCTTCCCGCGCCAGGCCCACGAGGTTCGTGAACATCTTCGGCCCTTCCTCGAGCCGCACGAGCGCGACGTTGTAGGGAATGTCGGCAGCGAAGGACGGAAAGTAGGCGCGGTGGAAGATGCAGAACGTCTCGACTTCGCCGCGCCCGTTCGTTCTCACCCACTCACTCTTCTCGCCCAGGCAGCGGGAACAGTAGCGGCAGGCGGGAAAGCGCAGCAGTCCGCAGCCGGTGCAGCGCTGCACGCGCACTTCGCCGCGCGATGCGCCTTCCCAGAAGGGACCGTTCTCGCCGTCCGGGTCCGGCAGAGGTTTGCTCGGGTCGGTGTTCATTCGGGCGAGCTGCTGTAGATGATGGAAGTGATGAGCGGCGAGCAGCAGATGTACTGCACGTTGTCGACCGTGCCGGCCTGCCGCGCGCCGCATTGCCCGCGAATCTGCCGCACCGCTTCGACGTTGAGCGCCCAGCCCTGCATGTAGCTTTCGGACAGGTGGCCGCCGCTCGTGTTGGCAGGAAAGCGGCCGCCCAGCGCGAGATGTCCATCGGCCACGAACCGCCCGCTCTCGCCCGGCGGGCAGAAGCCGAAGCCTTCCAGCGCGAACAGCACGACGGGCGTGAAGTTGTCGTAGATCATGAGCGCATCCATCTCGTCGCGGCTTCGCCCCGCGTTCGCATACACGTCGGCCGCGGCGGCCTGCATGGGCGCGCGCCAGTAGTCCTCCGGCGGAAACGTGGAGCCGCCGAACTGCGACGCCTGCGCGAATCCGCTCACGTACACCGGCTTGTTCGCGCCCGCGGCCGCACGGTCCGCGAGCGTGAGGATCATCGCCACGCCGCCGTCGTTGATGAGGCAGTAGTCCAGGAGGCGCAACGGCTCGGCGATGAAGCGCGCTTCGCGATAATCGTCCATCGTCATGGGCTTGCGCATCACGGCCGCCGGGTTGAGCAGCGCGTGCGAGCGCAACGTCGTGGCGACGCGGCCGAGATCGTCCGGCGTCGTGCCGAACTCGTGCATGTGCCGCTGGAACATCATCGCGTGGAACGCGCCGGGCGAGGTCATGCCGTAGGGAAACCACAGGCCCGCGCCGCCGCTGCCGTACACGTCGGAGCCGCCCCCGTAGCGGTCGCCGCCGGAGCGCCCGTTGTTGCCGTAGACGAGCGCCACGGTCTTCGCGAGGCCGGCCTGCAGCACGGCCACGGCCTGCTCGATGCAGTTGCCGCTGAAGCGGCCCTGGCCCGGCGTGGTGCTCACGAAGCGCGGGTTGAAGTCCAGCATCTCGCACAGCCGCTGGTAGTCGGGGATGCGGTTGACGATGAGGCCGTCCACTTCCGAGAGGGCGAGGACCGCATCGGAAAGCGCTTCCTTCAACGCCCAGATGCCGAGGTCGTAGGGGCTGTGCTCCGGCAGATTGCCGAACCGCGTGTGGCCCACGCCGATGACCGCCGCGCCAGCGCGCCGCTTACTCACGGCAGGCCGTCCCGTCCGCCTGCGCGGCGAAGTGCAGCAGTTGCAGCGCGCACGTCGCGGGTGCGACGTGCTGGGCCATGTGATAGGGCGACGGCAGGCGGATGTAGCGCAGGTTCTTCACGTGCTGGCGCAGCAGCTCTTCCTGCAGCGTGCTCGTGAGCGTTCCGTGCGTCGGATACAGGCC
Source organism: Ramlibacter sp. (assembly GCF_035548915.1). Classification (GTDB taxonomy): domain Bacteria; phylum Pseudomonadota; class Gammaproteobacteria; order Burkholderiales; family Burkholderiaceae_C; genus Ramlibacter. The sequence goes on from NZ_DASZSE010000037.1 coordinate 154,792, forward strand.
GAGGACCGGTGCTTCGATGCGAGGCAGGAGCGGCCGCGCGTCCGCGGCCATCGCCACGCTGAACATCTCGTGCAATGTATTCAGCCGGCTCGACCCCATGTCCTGCGCGAACCAGGCGGCCATCGCGGGATTCGGCTCGCGCGACATGAGCACCCCGTCGTGCATCGCATCGGCCCAGCCCTGCGAGCCGAGTTCGTCGAGCGCCGCATGCACGTCGCGCCGGCCGAGCGCGACGCGCGAGAGGTTCTGCTCGTCGAGGAAGACCGGCGACGACAGCAGCGTGAGCGTGCGCACCTTGCGCGGATGCTCCGCCGCGAGCTTCATGCCGAGGATGCCGCCCAGCGAATCGCCGCAGTAGTGGAACGTGCTCGCTTCCACGTGCGCCGCCACGCCGAGGATGTCCTCGACATAGTCGTCGAGACTGCGAGCGGGCGCGTCGCCGGACCGGCCGCAGCCGCGCAGGTCGAGCCGCACGATGCGAAACCAGCGCGAGAGGTACGGCACCCAGCCGCGCCACAGCGTGGACGAGCGGCCGAGTCCGTGCTGCAGAACGAGGGAGGGCGCGTCGCGCCACGCATCGGTGAAGTCGTCGACTTCGTAGTGGATCGCGTGGCCGCGCGGGCTTTCCAGCATGGGCATGGTCCGTCGTCTCCTCGCGCGAAACCGCCTTCCGCGCCTGGCGTGCAGTGTACTTGACCTGTTCATCCATGTGAACTAGGATCGTCGTAGTGAACTGAGTTCGGCGACCGGCCGACCCCCCCCCAACGCATACGAGGAGCTGGCGTCTTGCAGGCTTTCGGGCCACCCGCCCTCACCCTTTGCGACCTGCTCGTGTGCCAGGCGGCGCACCGGCCGCAGGCCGAAGCGCTCGTCGACGCGCGCTTGCGGCTCACGTGGCGCGAGCTTCATGCGCGGGTGGAAGCCGCGGCCGCGGGCCTGCAGGCGCTCGGCATCGGGCGCGGCGACAAGGTCGCGCTTCTCATGGGCAACCGCGCCGAATGGGTGATCGCCGCTTTCGCCATCGCGCGCGCCGGCGCGGTGACGGTCGCGCTGAACACGTGGTGGACGCCGCGCGAGATGGCCTATGCCCTCGAGCAGTCGGACAGCGTGGCGCTCGTGTGTGCGCCGCGCTATCTGAAGCACGACTATCTCGCGGCCATCGGCGAATTGCGGGGCAGCGGGCGCATTCCCGCGGTGCGGCATCGCATCGCGCTCGGTGCGGCACTTCCGGCGGGCTGGACACCCTGGGACGGCGTCGCATCGCCGAAGAACGGTGCGCCGATCGGGGCGGGCCCCGCGCCGGATAACGTCGCCTTCATCCTCTACACGTCCGGATCAACCGCGCATCCGAAAGGCGTGCTGCTGCTGCACGGCGACATGCTTCGCAATACATTCCAGATCGGCCAGAGGCAGGCGCTCACGGCGGGCGATCGCGTCTGGCTCGCCGTCTCGCTCTTCTGGGGGCTGGGATGTTCGAACGCGCTGCCGGCCGCGTTCACGCACGGCGCGTGCGTGGTGCTGCAGGAGAGTTTCGATGCCGGCGAGGCGCTCGCGCTGATCGAGCGGGAGCGCTGTTCGGTGCTCTACGCCACACCGAACATGGTGCAGGCGATGGACGAGCACGCCGACCGCGCCACACGCGATCTGTCGAGCCTGCGCACCGGCGTCACCATCGGCACTGCCGAGCAGATCATGCGCGCCGTGAAGCTCGGCGCCACGGAGATCTGCAACGTGTACGGCTTGACGGAGATCTACGGCAACTGCCACGTCGCGGGGCGCGACATGCCGCTTGCGCAACGCATCGCCTGCGTGGGGCCGCCCCTGCCGGGCGTACGGCACCGGATCGTCGACCTCGACACCGGCGTCGCGGTGGCGACCGGTGAGCTGGGAGAGATTCGCGTGAAGGGTTTCGTGAGCCCGGGCTACTACCGCATGCCCGAGGCCTCCGCGGCCGCGCTCGACGAAGAGGGTTTCTTTCGCACCGGCGACCTCGGCTTCGTCGATGCGCAGGGCTGCCTGCACTTTCGCGGCCGCGTGAAGGAGCTCGTGAAGACGGGCGGCATCAACGTGGCACCCGCGGAGATCGAGGCGGTGCTGATGGCGCATCCGCAGATCGCGCTCGCGCTGGTGACGGGCGTGCCGGATGCGGCGCGCGACGAGGCCATCGCGGCGGTGATCGTTCCGCGCGACGGCGCGACACTGACCGAGGAGGCGGTGCGCGCGTATTGCCGCGGCCAGCTCGCCGCCTACAAGGTGCCGTCGCTCGTCTGCTTCAGCCGCGAGACGGATCTGCCGCTCACGACGACCGGGAAGATCCAGAAAAGCCGCATCGCGAGCACGTTCTTCCCGCGCGAGGTCGCCCCATGAGCATGCGCAGCGTCGAGGCGCGCAACTCGCTCGGCGAGAGCCCGGTGTGGTGCGAGCGCACGCAGACCTTGTGGTGGATCGACGTGGACAAGCCATCGCTCTGGCAATGGAAGCCGTCCTCCGGCGACGTGCGAACCTGGCCGCTCGCGAAGCCGCCGGGGAGCATCGCGCTGCTCGACGAAGGGAAGCTTCTCGTCGCATTCCGCACGCGGTTCGCGGTGTGGTCCGAAGAGGAGGGTCTTCGACCCCTGAGCGGTTCGCCCGAACTGGGCCCGACCGAAGAGCGCTTCAACGACGCGAAGGTCGATGCGAACGGACGCCTCTGGATCGGCACGATGGACCGCAAGACGCACCGCGACGTCGGCGCACTGTATCGCTTCGCGCCGGGCGCCGGGCTGGTCGAGATGGATCGCGGCTTCTGCGTTTCCAACGGCATCGCGTGGAGCCCTGCGGGAGACTGCATGTACTTCGCCGAGACGCACAGCCGCTCGATCTTCCGCTATGCGTTCGACGCGCGGAAGGGCGCGATCGGACCGCGCGAACTCTTCGCGCGAATCCCCGAGGGCCGCGGCGGCCCCGACGGGCTCACGGTCGACCGCGAAGGCGCGGTGTGGTGCGCGATCTTCGGCGGCGCATGCATCCAGCGCTTCGGACCCGATGGCAGGCTCGAACAACAGATCGCGCTGCCCGTCACCCAACCCACGAGCTGCACGTTCGGCGGCGAGGACATGCGCACGCTCTGCGTCACGAGTGCCCGTTACGGGCTCGGTGAGAGCGAGCTGGCGGCGCAGCCGCTGGCCGGCGCGCTGCTCGCGCTTCGGGTCGACCGTGCCGGCCTGCCGCAGACGATGATGCGCACGATCGCATGACGATGAATCACGACGCAAGGAGACAAGCATGAGAGTTCTCGCAAGATTCGTGGTGGCGCTGCTCGCCGCCGCATTCGCCACGGTCGCGCTCGCCGCCTACCCCGAGAAGCCGATCCGGCTCGTCGTGCAGTACGGCGTCGGCGGCAGCACGGACGCATTCGCGCGCATCATCGCGGCCAGGCTTTCCGAGCAGATGGGCCAGCAGGTGGTGGTGGAGAACAAGCCGGGGGCCAACGGCATCCTCGCGACCGACACCGTCGCGAAGGCCGCGCCCGACGGCTACACGATCCTCTTCAACACGAACGCCGACAGCGCGAACGTGAGTCTCTACAAGTCCCTGCCCTACGACCTCGACCGCGACTTCGCGCCGATCACGCTGGTGGGCGACATGCCTCACCTGGTCGTGGTGCACCCCTCGGTGCCCGTGAACACGCTGAAGGAGCTGGTCGCGCTTGCGAGGCAGAAGCCCGGGACGCTCAATTTCGCATCGGTCGGGACCGGTTCCACGCCGCATCTGGCGGGCGAACTGTTCAGGATCTCCGCCGACGCCGACATCGTTCACGTGCTCTACAAGAACAGCGGCCAGGCCATCACCGATCTGCTGAGCGGGCAGGTGCAGGTGATGTTTCTCGGCGCCGTCTCGGGATTGCCGCACGTGAAGGCCGGCAAGCTGCGCGTGCTCGCCGTCACGAGCCGCACGCGCCTGCCTGCGCTGCCCGACGTGCCGACGGTCGCCGAAGCGATCGGCGTGCCCACGTACGAGGCGAGCACGTGGTGGGGCCTGCTCGCGCCGGCGCACACGCCCGAGATCGTGATCGCCACGCTGAACAAGGCGGTGGCCGCTGCGCTGGCCGCGCCGGAGACGCGCGACCAGATCCTGAAGCTCGGCGCGCTGCCCGTGGGCAATTCGCCCGCGCAATTCGCGGCTTTCCAGAAGGCCGAAATCGCGCGGTGGGCCCGCGTGGTGAAGGCGGCCAACATTCCTCAGAACTGAGGGCTGCCTCGCGAAGAGGCCGTAGCATAGAGGCATGTCGAAGTCGGCGCTGCGTGTTCTGGAGATCATGGAGTTCATCGCTGAGAAGCCCGCGGGGTGCACCCACACGACGCTCGCGCAGCAGCTGAAGATTCCGAAGAGCAGCCTCACGGTCCTCCTGCAGGACCTCGTGTCGAAGGGCTACCTGCAGCGGCATCCGGAGACGGCCGTCTTCACCGTGGGCGTGCAGGTGCTGTGGCTTGCCAACTCGTACCTGCGCAACCTGAATCTGGTGCGCATCGGCCAGCCGCTCGTCGCGCAGGTGTTCACGGCGCTCGCGCAGTTCGCGTTCATGGGTGTGCCGCAGGGGCGCGAATACGTGATCGTCTGCACCGAAAGCCTGCCGTCGATCTTCGCGCATACGCTGCAGGTGGGACAGCGCGGGCCGCTGTACTGTTCGGCGGTGGGCCGCGCGATGTTGGCCTTCATGCCTGCCGCGCAGGTCGACGACATTCTCTCGGGCCCTCGTCCCGCGGTGACGTCGCGCACGCGCACTTCGTTGCGCGAAGCCAAGGCCGCCGTCGAGCGCACGCGCGCCACGGGCATCGGCTATGCCGACGAGGAATCGATCGCGGGTGTGCTGGGCTGGGCGGCGCCGGTGTTCGGTGCGAACGGGCAACCGGTGGCGGCCATCGGTGTGGGCATTCCGACCGGCGAATACAAGGCGTCGTTGCTGCCGCGGATCGAACGCACGCTGAAGGCGGCGGCGCGGGCGATGTCGGAGCAGCTCGGCTGCAGGGAGTATCCGGGCCTGGGGCCTGCCGCTCGCGCGGCGTGACTGCTCCGCGTGGGCGGGCGGCTGCTCAGGCGTCGGCGAGGCACCGTGCCTGCTGCAAGCCCGTGAGCAGCGCGCGGTGGTGCGCTTCTTCCAGGCTCGCGCAGGTGACCGGCTCGATGGCTTCGGCAATGGGCTTCGCGTCCCAGAAGGAACGCGGCTTGGTGCTGTCGAACACTCGGCTGTGGCCGAGGAAGATGTTGCCGAGTTCGCCCATGGGGCAGGCGTATGACGCGATGTAGAAGCCCCGCATCGGGCCGATGATTCGTTCCAACTCACACCTCGTGTCGAATGAAAGCGGCGATTCGCCGCATCCGGAGTTCGATTCGCCGTACGGGACGGCGGGCTTGTGACGAGGGCTGTGTTGTTGTTGGAACGGCTGAAACGGGCTTGCCCTCGAAGTGAGTTGACTCTACGTGGGGTGGGGGTGGGCCGAACTGACAAAGATCAAGCGCGGGCGATGTCTCGCATGGCCGACGATTCCACCGGTGACCAGAGTGCGGCGTCCGGCCCGTTCGAGATCGAAGTTCATGAATGTCTCCATGGTTCGTCGACGGGGTCGCGAATGAATGACTAGGCTTTGATCTCGAGCGATGCGATCCGTCCGCGCTCGAGGCGGAACACGTAGCGCAAATCGGCCGGGCTTCCCGGGAAGTCGCCGGTCAAGCGGCATGTCACGACATGCCGGTCACCTTGCCGGACGGCCGAGAGCGGGCTGCTCGTGTAGGCGTACTTCGTGGACGCGGCGCTCTTCCACCCCTTGATCGCGGCGATGCCGGTGTAGGTATGTCCCTCGTCCCGGACGACGGCGTCGTTGGTGAAGCAACGCGCCACAGCCTCTGCATCGCCCCTGTCGGATTCGAAGTAGGCAGCGATGGGTTCGGGAAGATTCAGTTGGGTCATGGCTATCTCCTGCTTGACGGTGACACCAGTTTGGCGTTCATCATTCAATAAAGGAATCATCTAAAATCTTCGCAGGCTATGAAGCGAAGAATACATAATGCGCGGGTCTGAATTTGCCGAAATGAAGGCCTTTTCGGCCATCGTCGAGCGGCAGAGCTTCGCGCGTGCGGCGGATCACCTCGGGCTGTCCCCTTCGGCACTGAGCCAGACCATTCGACAGCTCGAGGCTCGCCTCGGAGTCCGGCTTCTCGATCGGACAACGCGCAGCGTGGCGCCTACGGCGGCCGGGCTGCGGCTGCACGATCGCATCGCACCCTTGTTGCACGAGCTGGATGGCGCGGTCGCTGATGCGATCGCCGCGACGGGCCGCACCGCCGGAACGCTGCGCATCAATACGCTCGGCATCGCCGCGCGAAAGATCATCGCGCCTCGTCTAGGCCGTTTCCACCGCGCGCATCCGGACGTGGTGCTGGATGTCGTGGTCGACGAGGGCCTCGTCGACATCGTCTCCGGCCGCTTCGATGCCGGCATTCGCGTCGGCGAGCGGCTCGAGAAGGACATGGCGGCTGTGCGCCTCACCCCGGACGTGACCATGTTGGCGGTCGCCTCGCCCGCTTACCTGGAACAGCACGGTGAACCTCGCACGCCATCCGACCTGCATCGCCATGCATGCATCAACTGGCGTCTGCCTGGAAGCGGCAGGATCTACCGGTGGAAGTTCGAGAGAAGAGGCAAGAAAGTCGAGATGCCGGTCGAGGGGCCGCTCATCTCGAACCACCAGGACGTGGTGATCCAGGCGGCGCTGCAGGGCCTGGGAATCCTCTACGCATATGACATCGATGACGTCAGCGAGGCACTGCAGCAGGGACGACTGAGACGAGTGCTCGCGGGGTGGTCGCTCACGAGTCCGGGCCTTTACCTGTACTACTCCAACCGCAGGCATCCACGACCGGCACTTCGGGCCTTCATCGATTGCTTGCTTGACAGGGATGAAGGTGCATCGAGCTGACCGCAAGACGCGGCTCAAGGCCGCAGTCCATGCCCGTACCCTCTCTTGGTAGGGCGTGCTGGACTCGAACCAGCGACCAAGGGATTATGAGAAGCGGCGTCCGTCGCAGAGCCAGTGTTTATGCGGGCTAGCGGGCGGTGAAAAGCTGGTGTGCAAAAAAGTGTGCTACGAAAATGGTTTGCTAGAGCCTGTCCTGAATTTTGTGTGAGGCATAACATGACCGACCAGGAGCATTTATGCCAAGCAGAACGAAGCAGAAGAACGCGGAGATCGCGGCCCGGAGCGCAGCGCTGCCGAAGATCCCCAAGGAGCTGATGGACCAGTTGGTCTCCGGGCCCATGACCGGCGAGGAGGTCAACGCCGCCACGCTGGCGTTCAAGAAGGCGCTGATCGAGCGCGTGATGGGAGCCGAGCTGGGCCACCATCTGGGCCAGCCCGCCGAGGACGCCAACCACCGCAACGGCACGAGCGCCAAGACGGTGATCACTGGCGAAGGCCCGGTGCGCGTGGACATCCCG
>NZ_DASZSE010000038.1:0-65810 GCF_035548915.1 Ramlibacter sp.
GCCCGCGCCCGCGCCCGCGCCCGCGCAGTTGCCCGCGCAGCCGCCCGCCGCGCCGGGCGAGGCACCGCGCCCGCGCATCGTGCTGGCCGACGACAACGCCGACATGCGCGCCTACATTCGGGATTTGCTCGCCCACAGGTACGACGTCGAGGCGGTCGGCGACGGACTTGCCGCGCTGGAGGCGGTCCGGCGGCGCGGTGCGGACCTCGTGCTGAGCGACGTGATGATGCCGGGCCTGGACGGGTTCGCGCTCGCGCAAAGGCTGCGCCAGGACCCGGCCACGGCCGACATCCCGTTGATGCTGCTCTCGGCTCGCGCCGGAGAAGCGTCGCGCATCGAAGGCGCGGGCGTGGGCGCCGACGACTACCTGGAAAAGCCGTTCACGGCGCGCGAGCTGCTCGCGCGCGTCGCGGGGCGGCTGGAGATGGCGCGGCTGCGTCGCGAGTCGGTGCGCGAGCTCGACCAGCGCGAACGGCAACTGCGCATCGTCACCGACTGCGCGCCCGTCATGCTGCTGCAGGTGGATGCACAGGGGCGCTACGTCTTCGTGAACGAAGCATTCGCGACGCGCATCGGCAGTCGTCCACGCGATCTGATCGGCCGAACGATGCGCGAAGTCCTTCCCGGGGCCACTTACGAGCTTCTGGCGCCGAGGATGGACACCGCGCTGAAGGGACAGGCGATCGAGTTCGACGAGCTGGTGAAGTATCCCGCGACGGGCGAGCGGTGGATTCACTACAGCTACCTGCCCCAGCGCGCGAGCGACGGGCGGCCGGACGGCGTCGTCGGTGTGCTGCAGGACATCACCGACCGCAAGCTCGCGGAAATGCGCGCGCAGGACGAGGCGCGCCGTTTCGAAAGGCTCAACGAGGTCGGGCTGGCGCTGGCCGCCGAATCGGACCTCGAACGGATGGTGCAGGCGGCCACGGATGCGGCCACGGAGTTGTGCGCGGCGGAATTCGGCGCCTTCTTCTACAACGTGCTGAAGGCCGACGGCGAGTCGTACATGCTGTACACGCTGTCGGGCGTGCCGCGGGAGCGCTTCTCGCAGTTCCCGATGCCGCGCAACACGCGTGTCTTCGGCCCCACGTTCCGCGGCGAGGGCATCGTGCGCGTGGACGACATCACACGCGATCCGCGCTATGGCCACAGCGCCCCGCACTTCGGCATGCCCAAGGGCCACCTGCCCGTGTGCAGCTATCTGGCGGTGCCGGTCGTCAGTCGCACCGGCGAAGTGCTCGGCGGCCTTTTCTTCGGGCACTCGCAGCCGGCGCGCTTCACCGAGGAGGCCGAGCGCATCGTGGCCGGCATCGCGGCGCAGGCGGCGGTGGCCATCGACAACGCCCGCCTGCACGAGCAGCGCATGCGCCTCATCGACGACTTGCGCAATGCGGACCGGCGCAAGGACGAATTCATCGCGACCTTGTCGCACGAGCTGCGCAACCCGCTCGCGCCGCTGCGCAACGGCTTGCACGTGCTGCAACTCGATCCCTCGGCCGCGCGAGAAGACCTGCTGCCCATGATGACGCGCCAGGTGAACCAGCTCGTGCGCCTCGTCGACGACTTGCTGGAGGCCTCGCGCATCAATAGCGGCGCGCTTGCCTTGCGCAAGGAACGGATCGATCTGCACGCCGTCGTGCAGCACGCGGCCGAAACCGCCGAGCCGCTGGTGCGCGAACGCGGCCACACGCTCGAAGTCTCGCTGGGCGAGCGCGTTGTGTGGCTCGAAGCGGACGCGGCGCGCCTCGCGCAGGTGCTGTCGAACCTCCTCAGCAACGCCACGCGCTACATGGACCCGGGCGGCCATATCGCCGTGAGTGCAGCGGTCGAAGCGGGGCGCGTCGTGGTCACGGTGAAGGACCGAGGCATTGGCTTCGCGCCCGAAGAAGCGCCGCGCCTGTTCGAGATGTTCACGCGTGGCGAACGGTCGCAAGGCCTGGGGATCGGGCTCGCGCTGTCGCGCCGGCTTGTGGAGATGCACGGCGGAACGCTCGAGGCGCAAAGCGATGGGCCCGGCCGCGGCGCGACCTTCACGCTGTCCTTGCCGCTCGAAGCACCGTCGCAGCCGCAAGCCGCAGCGCCGAAAACGGCGCAGGCGTTGCCGGGAATTCGCGTCCTCGTCGTGGACGACAACCGCGACGCGGCCGATACGCTGCAAGTGCTCCTGCAGTTGCTGGGCGCGCAGGCGCAGGTGGCACACGGCGGTCAGGCGGCCCTCGACTTGTTCGAGCGCGAGCGCCACGATGCCATCCTGCTGGACATCGGCATGCCCGACATGGACGGCTACCAGGTCGCGCGCACCTTGCGCGCCCGGCATCCCGAGTGGCCGGGCACGCTCATTGCGCTGACCGGCTGGGGACAGGATGCCGACCGCACCAAGGGGCAGGAAGCCGGGTTCGACCACCACCTCGTGAAGCCGGTCGACGTCGCCGCGCTGGAGCAGCTGCTGTCCCGGGCCGCGACGAAGTCGGGCGTACCGGCGGTCTCGCTCTGAAGCAAGGCGAGATTCGCGACTAACCCGCCCCGGCTCACTGCTCGACCGTGCGCGCGTCGCGATCCAGACTTTCCAGAATGGAGAGCACCTGAGCCAGGTCGACCGGCTTGGTCAGGTGCAGATCGAATCCGCTCGCGCGTGTGGTGTCGCGGTCTTTCTCCTGGCCCCACCCTGTCACGGCGACGAGGAAGGCCCGGTTGCCCGATCGGCGCAGCGCTTGCGCGGCTTCCAGGCCGTTCATGACCGGCATGCCGAGGTCCAGCAAGATCACGTGCGGCTCGAACTCCCGCGTGACCTGCAGGCACTGCGCGCCGTCGTGCGCCTCGCGTACTTCGTGGCCGAAATGGCGCAGGCTATCGGCGAGCAAGGCGGCGGCATCGACGTTGTCGTCCACGACCAGCACGCGCCGCGCGCCGATGGGCGGCTCGCCCGGCGTTGGCCGAGGGGCCGCCGTCGAATGGGGAGCCTGCACGTCCGCCAACGGCAGCGTCAACTCGAATGTACTGCCCTGCCCCGGTCCGGGGCTGCTCGCGCGGACCTCGCCGCCGTGCATGTGGGCCAGGGCTCGCGCCAACGCGAGTCCGATGCCCAAGCCGCCGTGGGTGCGCTGCAGCGCCGGCGTGAGCTGGGAGAATTTCTCGAAGATGCGCTCCAGGTGCTCTGCGGGTATGCCCACTCCGGTGTCGGCCACCACCACGCGGGCGAAGCGGCTGTCGTGCGAGACGGCAATACGCGACTGGCCGCCGTGCGGCGTGAACTTGACCGCGTTGGTGAGCAGGTTGAGCACGCACTGCGTGATGCGCGTCGCATCGCCTTGCACGAACAGCTCGAGCGAGTCGGCATCCATCTCCAGCCGCTGACCGGCGGCCAAGGCGGCGGGGCGCACGGCCTCGACCGCATCGCGCACGCAGGTGTTCAGCGATATTCGCTGCACGTTCAGGTTCAGCTTGCCTTGCGTGATGCGCGAGAGCTCCAGCAGATCGTCCACCAGCCGCGTGAGATGGCGCGACTGCCGATCGAGGATGCGCACCGCGTCCGCCGCCAGCTTGGGCAAGGGTTCTGCACGCGAGATGAGCTCCACCGCCGTGCGGATGGGCGCGAGCGGATTGCGCAGCTCGTGCGACAAGGTGGCGAGGAATTCGTCCTTGCGCAGGTCCGATTCGCGCAACGCCTGCTCGATCTCGATCTGCCGCGTGACGTCGGTGTTGGTGCCGAACCACTGCGTGACGTGTCCGCTCTCGTCGCGCATCGGCACCACGCGCGTGAGGAAGTCGCGAAACCGGCCGTCGGCGCCTTTGAGCGGAAACACCATCTCGAAAGGCTCTCCCGTGGCGATCGAGCGGGTCCATCGTTCCATCACGCTCGCGAGCACCGCCGGGTCGTGGACCTTCTGCCAACCCCAGCCCTCCATGTCCTCGGCGGTCGCACCCGTGTATTCGTACCAGCGCCGGTTGTACCAGTGGATCCAGCCGTCGGCGCGCGCGATCCAGGCGAGTTGCGGCATGGCGTCGACCATGAGGCGAAACCGTGCTTCGACTTCCTGCCGGGCGGATTCTTCCTCGATCGTGCGGCGCGCGCGCGCGAGCGCCAGGTGCATGCGCGCCTGCTCCACGAGCAGCATCGCAAGCACGCTCAGGGAGGCGAGCAGCGCGTAGATCCGTCCCGCGTAGAAGCCTACGTCGAATCGCCCGGCGTTGAAGATGGCCACGAGCCCGATTTCGAAGAACGATCCGCACAGGGCGACCGCGAACCACAGATCGAGCGTCGAGCGGCGCGGGGTCTTCCACACGGCGACGGCGGCGGCGGCCATCAGCAGCCACTGGCCGTAGCGAAAGCCGTTGAATCCCGCCGAATAGTGGTTGCCGGCGAGCAGCGGCGGCAACGATTCGCTCTGCGCGATCGCCACAAAAGCGGCCGCGGCGGCGGCAACGAGGGTGGCGAGCAGCGCGGCAACGGCCGTCTGCGACCACGTGCCGTGCGTCTGCGCGTCTCGCCGCCGCGCGATCGCATAGGCCAGCCCGAAGATCGCAAGTCCGGTGTGCCAGAAGACATAGAGATACGCCGTCGTCTGGGCGCCGCCGCCCACCACGCCGCCCGAAGCGAAGGCGCCCGGGAACGACAGCAGATGGACGACGGCCATCGTGGCGCAGAACAGGTAGCTGCAGGCAAGCAGCAGCACCGCCTTGCTGCGGGCCAGATGCCATTGGCCCAGCAGCAGCACCATCGTGATCAGCTCGTTGGCGACCAGAACGATCTGGTTGACCGGCACGAACAGCGCAACCGCGCGCGCTTGCGTCTTGGCAAAGGGAAGCAGCGCCGCGAACAGCCCGAGCGACAAGCAGAAAACGACGAGCGCTCCCCGGCGCGATGACTCGGAAGGCGCCTGATGATCGAGAGCGAGCAAGGCGGCGGTGCGATCGAGCATCGCGCAAGATTAGTCGAGTTCGACTCGCCCTGGTGATCATGGCCACGGATGAGCAAGGACCATGATCGCTGACGCCATTGCGGTCCGCTCCCACCGCTAGTAACCTGCAATGTCCAGCACCCAACGCTCCAGCAGATGCCCCTCCCGTCCCAGGATCCAGCCAGCGTGGCGTTCCATGGCACGGGAGCGAAGGAGCTCCTCTACGCAAGCGCGACGACGCGCGTCTCGCGCATCCAGACCCAGCCGGACGGCGCTCGCCTCGTCTGCAAGGAATACCTTGGACCTCGCGGGCCGTTGCGCCTGCTGCAGGAAAAGGACGTGCTCGCGCGTCTCGCGCGAATCGAAGGCGTCGTGCAGCTGGCCGAAGGCACCCCTCCCGACGGCATGCTGCTCCTGCGGGACTGCGGAACTCTCACCCTCGCCCACGTCGTTCGCTCCGGCAAGTGCGATCTGCTCACCGTCCTCGCGCTCGCGCCGCAGCTCGCCCGCACGCTGGGCGAAATCCATCGGGCCGGGATCATCCACCGGGATGTCCACCCCGGCAACATCGTGCTCTCCCCCGCTCTTCAGCCCACGTTCATCGATTTCGACGTGGCGGTCTTGAGCGAAGAGCATCGCGCCGGCCCGCAGGACGGTGCGATGGCCGGCACGCTGGCCTACCTCTCGCCCGAACAGACCGGGCGCACCGGGCGGCCCGTCGACCAGCGATCGGACCTCTATGCGCTCGGCGCGACGCTCTTCGAGATGGCCACGGGCCGGCTGCCCTTCGAGTCGCGGGACACGCTCGAACTCATCCACGATCATCTGGTGCGGGAGCCGACCGCGCCTTCGCAGCTCGACTCGCGCGTGCCCGCGGGCCTCTCGGCCATCATCATGCGCCTGCTCGCCAAGGAGCCGGAACAGCGCTACCAGAGTGCCGAGGGCCTGCTGCACGACCTGAAGCGGTTGCGCTTGGAGCTCGAACAGGGCGCAAGCGACCTGTTCGAGCTGGGCGAGCGCGACTTTCCCGCGCGGCTCACCGCGCCCGCGCGGCTCGTCGGCCGCGAGGCCGAGCTCGCCATGTTGCGCGCGGCTTTCGCCGACGCGCTCGCGGCCGGATCGCGCGCGGTCCTGATCGAGGGCGCGGCGGGCGTGGGCAAGAGCGCGCTCGTGAACGAACTGCGGCCGCTCGTGCAGGCGGCCGGCGGCTGGTTCGTCCACGGCAAGTTCGATCAGTACCAGAAGGAACGCGCGGTCACCGGCGCGCTCATCCAGGCGCTTCGCTCGCTCGGCCGCCTGCTGCTCGCCCGGCCGAGGAACGAATCGGCGGCGTATCGCCAGCGCATCCTCGAGGGGCTGGGCCGCAGCAGCGGCCTCATCACGCGCATGCTGCCCGAATTCGAACTGCTGCTCGGACCGCAGCCCGGCGCCCCGGAGGTGGACCCCAAGCACGCCCAGCCGCAGTTGCAGCAGGCCACCGCGGATCTCCTCGCGGCGATCGCATCGCCCGAACGCCCTCTCGTGATCGTGCTGGACGACCTGCACTGGGCCGGGCCCGCGCCGCTGCGGGTGCTGGAGCGCCTCATCGGCGAGACGAATCTGCGAGGCCTGCTCTTCGTGGCCGCGTACCGCGGAGGCGAGTCGGAGGTGCTGCCCGCCCTGCTCGCCCAGTGGCGCGGGCTGCCCCGGCCGCCGATCGAGATCGCGCTGCCGAGCCTCGGGGTCGACGGCATGACGGAGCTCGTGGCGCTGATGCTGCGGCTCGACCGGCTTGCCGCGGTCGAGCTGGGCCGGGCCGTTCACGCGCTGACGTCGGGCAACCCGTTCGACACGCTGGAAATGCTCAACGCGCTGCGGCGCGACGGCGTGCTCGTCCTGGCGGAAAGCGGATGGCAGTGGGACGAAGAGCGGGTCCGCCGCTTCGTCGGGCGAGGCAATGTGGTGGACTTGCTTGCCGCGCGCGTGGCGAGGCTGCCCCCGCCGTCGCGCGAGCTGCTGCAACTGGCGAGCTGCCTCGGCAACCCCGTCGACTGCAGGCTGCTTGCCACGGCGGCCGGTCTGCGCGAGGACGATCTGCAAAGACACCTGCGCGATCCGCTCGCCGATGGGCTTCTCGTGGCCGACCGCACGGGCGGGCAGGACAGCATCGGCTTTCGGCACGACCGCATTCAGCAGGCGGTGCTGGGCACGATGGACGAGGAGGGGCGGCACGCGAGGCAGCTCGTCATGGCGAGGCGCCTCGCGAGCGAGCCGGCCTTCGAGGACGAAGCCGCGCAGCAGTATCTCGCCTGCGTCGGCAGGCTGCCCGATCCGCAGGAACAGCGCCGCGTCGCGCGTCTGTTCCATGCGCAGGCGCAGGCGCTCGCGGCGGTGGCGAGGTTCGGCTCGGCCGAGCGTTACCTCGCGGCCGCCGACGATCTGCTCGTGGGGTTGGCGCCGGGCCCGGCGTCGCCGGGGGACGCGGAGCTTCGGGCGGCGGTCGACGTGGCCCGCCATGCGGCGCTCTACAGCCTCGGGCGGCTCGACGAATCCGACCCGCTGTTCGCCTCGATGCAGGCTCGGGCGTCCGATCCGCTCGACCTCGTGGAGCCCACGTGCCTGCAGATGCGAAGCCTCAGCATGCGCGGGCGCATGGGCGACTCGCTGAAGCTCGGGCTCGGCCTGCTCGCGCAGCTCGGGCTCGACGTGCCTCCGGACTTCGCGACACCGGACACGCAGCAGCGGCTGGACGCGCTCGCCGAGTGGGTGCGGCAGGACAGCCGGCTCGATCATGCGCGCCGTCCGCAAGTGCACAACCGCCGCTCGCTCGCGATGGCGAAGCTCATGAGCCGCGCGGTGCGCGCGGCGCTCGTCTTTCTCGACACGAAGCCGCTCGTGTGGCTGCTGCTCGAAAGCCAGCGCCTCTGGGCGGAGTACGGCCCCTGCCCGGAACTCGTGGCGAGCCTCGGGCGCCTGAGCGGCATGCTCATTGCCATCAGGAACGACTTTCGCACCGCCTACGACGTCGCCCGCCACGTGCTCGCCGTGGGCGAAGCGCTCGGCTACGAGCCGCAGACGGGCGAGGCGCGCTTCATCTTCGCGAGCTACGCGAGCCACTGGTTCGAGCCGCTGGAAGACACCGTCGAGCAATGCGCTCGCGCCTACGACGTCGTGCGCACGCGCGGCGACGCCGCCTATGCGTGCTACGTCCACGTGATCCTCACGACGGTGCTGGTCGACACCGCGCCCACCATCGCCATCTCGGATGCCGAGGTCAAGGCCGGCTTGAGCCTGTGCGAGCGCACGGGGAACCTGCACGCGGCCGTGCAGCACGCGTGCGTGAGCCAGCTGCTCGGCGCGCTGCGGGGCCGCCCGCCCTCGGAGGAAACCCCGCGCGATCCGGTGCTCGACGAGCAGGCGTTTCTCGCCCGCGTCGGACGCTCGCCGTACATGGAAGTGACGTACACGGAGTACCGGGCCCTGCATGCGCAGCTGCTCGGCGACGTGGATGCGCTCGCCCGGCACGCCTGCGCCCTCATTCCGCTCATGCGCGTGCTGCCGGGGTATTACGTCTCGATGCGCGCGTATTTCTCGGTGGCGCTCGCGCGGGCCTGGCAGATTCAGCGCGATTCGGCCGTCGACGCCGAGGCCATGCTCGCCGAGCTCGACTTCTGCCGCGGCTGGCTCGCGCGGCGAGCGGCCGACCAGCCCGCCAACTTCCTGCATCTGCTGCTGCTGCTGGATGCGGAACGAGCCTGGGCGGTGGGCGACGTGCGGGCTGCCGGCCTCGCCTTCGACGCGGCGCTCGGCGAAGTGCAGAGCCGCCAGCGCCCCTGGCAAAGGGCATTGATCACCGAGCGCGCGGGACTGTTTCAGCTCCATCAGGGGCTCACGCATGTGGGCCGCAGGCTGCTCGCCGAAGCGCGCGACGTGTACGAGGCCTGGGGCGCATCGGTCAAGGTCGCACAGATGCAGCGCGACCACGGCTTCCTCGGCGCCATGACGGCGGCATTGCCCGTGGCGGCGAACCGCGCGGCCGGCGCGGCGGACAGCGTCTCCGCCGACGCACTCGACCTGATGGGTGTGCTTCGCGCCTCGCAGGCCCTCAGTTCCGAGACGAGTCTGGAGCGATTGAGCTCGCGCGTGACGGAGGTCATGGCCGCCTTGAGCGGTGCCACCAAGGTGCTCGTGCTCTCGCGCAACGAAGATCGCTGGTGGCTGCTCGCGCCCGCCCCGGGGGAGTCGTCGATTTCGGTGGCGCAGGCGGCCGAGCGGCGCCTGCTGCCCCTGTCGGCATTCGCGTACGCCGACCGCACCGGCGAAGCGCTGGTCGTGGACGACGCGGTGCGCGACGACCGGTTCGCGCGCGATCCCTACTTCGCGGGCGTGCCGCTTTGCTCCCTGCTCGTCGCGCCGATCTCGAGCCAGGGCACGAGGCGCGCGATGCTGCTGCTGGAAAGCCGCCTCGGGCGCGCCGCGTTCAATTCGCAACGGCTCGATGCGGTGATGCTGATCGCGGGGCAACTCGCCGTGTCGCTCGCCAACGCCCAGCTCTACGAAAGCCTCGAGCAGCGCGTGCACGCGCGAACGCTCGAGCTGGAACAGGCGCAGGAGCAGCTCGTGGCGACCGCGCGCCGCGCGGGCAAGGCCGAGATCGCGAACAACGTGCTGCACAACGTGGGCAACGTTCTGAACAGCATCAACGTTTCGGCGAGCGTCGTGCGGCGCACGATCTCCAATTCGAGGATCGAAGGGCTCATGCGTGCCGTGGGCCTGCTCAGGCAGCACGAGGGCGACCTCGGGCGCTTCGTGCTGAGCGATCCGCGCGGCCAGGTCGTGGTCGGGTACATGGAGCAGGCGGTGCAGGCGCTCGACGCGGAGCGCCGGGAAGCACTGGCGGATCTGGACCGGCTCACGAGCAGCGTGGAGCACATCACGTACGTGGTCGCCACCCAGCAGTCGCACGCCGGGCCCTCCAGCGTGCTCGAGACGGCGCGGCCCGAGGACTTGCTGGAAGAAGCACTGCGTCTGTGCGGCGAGCGCATCGACCGCTCGGGTGTGATGGTGGTGCGGCGCTACGACGACATCCCCGCGGCGGCGCTCGACAAGCAGCGGCTGCTGCAGGTGCTCGTGAACCTGATCGCCAACGCGGCGCAGGCGATGGAGAACATGCCCGAGCCTTTGCGCCGCCTCACGCTGCGCACAGCCCTCGAAGACGTCGACGGCGCGGCGTACCTGCGCATCGGCGTGCACGACGGCGGCGAAGGCATCGCGCCCGAGAACCTTTCGCGCATCTTCGCGCACGGATTCACCACCCGCAAGGAAGGGCACGGCTTCGGCCTGCACAGCAGCGCGCTCGCGGCGATGGAGATGGGCGGACGCCTCACCGTGCACAGCGACGGGCTTGGGCACGGGGCCGTCTTCACTCTGGAGTTGCCCATCAAACACGGTTAGACTGCGCCGCAGACGGGGGACTTCATGACGCGAATGTTGGCGGCACATCTCTTCCGGGCGGCAGTCGCGGCCTTCGCGTTGTCCCTGTCCTTCACCGCTTGGGCCGACTATCCGGACCACGCGATCCGCATCCTCGTGCCCTTCCCGGCGGGCGGGGCCTCCGACGTGATGGCGCGCGCGATCGCGCAGCCGCTGTCGCAGGCGCTCGGCCAGCCCGTCGTCATCGAAAACAAGCCCGGCGCGGACGGCGTGATCGCGGGCGAGACCGTGGCCAACTCGCCGGCCGATGGCTACACGCTGCTCATGGGCGCCGGCACGGGGATGACCTACGCGCCGCTTGCGCGGCTGCAGCCGCCGTACGATCCCGTGAACGGCTTCACGCCGATCGGGCTGGTCTGCGACGCGGCGTTCTTCCTTTACGTGCACGATGGCGTGCCCGCCAGGTCGGTGAACGAGCTGATCGCCCTCGCCCACGCCCGTCCCGGCGCGCTCAACCACGGCAGCGGCACCGCTTTCGCGACGCTGGCGAGCCTGCAGTTCGCCCGCAAGGCCGATATCCAGATGGTGAACGTGCCGTACAAGGGCGAAGCGCCGATGTTCCAGGACCTGATGGCCGGGCGCATCCAGTTCGCGATCGCCTCCGGCGGCGGGCTCGGCTTCGCGAAGGATGGACGGGTTCGCGTGCTGGCCACGACGCTGCCCCGGCGAAGCACGCTGGTGCCGGAGGCGCCCACACTGGGCGAAGCCGGCGTCGGCCGGGTCGACGTCGTGCCCTGGCTCGGCCTCTTCGGTCCGCCGCGCATGGCCCCCGACACCGTCGAGCGCATCGCGCGGGCATTGCGAACCGTGCTGGATCGACCCGACGTGCGCGAGCAAAGCGAGCGGCTCGCGTTCCAGATTCGGCCGAGCAGTCCGCAGGAGCTGAAGGCGTTCGTGAAGGATCAGCTCGAGACCTGGCACCAGGCGATGGACGCGGCGGGCATCAAGCCGCAGTGAGGCCGCAGTGACGCCTAACCGGCGATTCGAGGCGATCCGGCGCATCTGCATCGAGCCGCGCCCGGAAAGTTCCCTTCTCGCGAAACTTGACGGGGGCAAGCTTTGAACCTCTGGTCTACCGAGAGGCCCTACCCTCACGACTCGTTACCAACTCGTTGATTTTGCGTATAGTTTTTTGCGAAATCCGTCACGCCACCGACTTGCTCTTTACGCACGCTACACCTACCTTAGAGGCACGCACTGCCTCATCCACCATGCGCTGGCTCAAACCCAATCTCAGGAACAGCATCTACGGCCTGCTTGGACATGCGCAGTCGCCGTCGGAGTCGATCCTCGAGAGCGGCATGGAAGACATCCGCGAGTCCATGCTCGCGCTGCTCGGCGAGGCGGGGCCGAAGCGGTTTTCCCAGGTCACACGGCGCATCCGCTACGCGAGCGACGTCCAGGCGCTTTGGTACCTGCGCGGCGACCTGATGGCGGCGCTCGCGGCGATGGATGGGGAGATCGTCGCGCGGCAGAAAGTCCAGCGCATCACCGACATGTTCCGCGGCCTCGTGCCCGGCAGCATGAATTCGCGCCCGAGCCCGCTGGTGGGCTGACGCCAGGCGAACCGGCCCTTCAGCGCCGGTTCCCCCAGATCAGGAAAGCATCGCGGCCTTCCACCGACAGGTGGACTTTCGCGCCCACGGGCAGCGCGACCTTGGTCGGCACGTGGCCGAAGGGCAGCCCGGTGAAGACGGGCGCCTTCACTTTCGATCGCAGCCAGTCCACGACCGTCTGCAGCTTGAAACCCTTGTCGTTGGGCACGGCCTTGTAGTTGGTGAAGCGGCCGAGCACGATGGCCTTCTGCTTCGCGAGCAAGCCCGTGTAGAGAAGCTGCGTGAGCATGCGTTCGATCCGGTACGGGTGCTCATGGACATCCTCCAGGAACACGATGCCTCCCGCGACTCGCGGCATCCACGGCGTGCCCGCGAGCGCCGTGAGCACGGCCAGGTTGCCGCCCCAGAGGATGCCCTCGGCATGCATGGGCTTGGCCACCGCCTCCGCCTTCGGAAGCTGCCAGCCGGCGCCCTCGCCCGTGCCGTCGGCAAGTTCCTCGAAGCAAGCCTGCATGATGTCGTCGGGCTCGCCTTCGACGCCGAAGTCCTCGCCGACCGCAGGCCCCGCCCACGTCGCGCGGCCGGTGGTGGCGAGCACCGCGTTCTGGAACGCCGTGAAGTCGCTCAGCCCCACGAACTTCGTTCCGCGATCGATCGCCTTCGCCACCGCCTTGTAGTCGATGGCGGGCAGAAGCCGCGTGAGGCCGTAGCCCCCGCGCGTGATGATCGCGATGGCCGCGCCGCTTTTCGCCGCGCGCGAGATGGCCGCGAGCCGCGTGGCGTCGTCGCCCGCGAAGCGCATGTGCGTGGTGAATGCGTCCGGATCGAGCTCGACCTCGTGGCCGAGCGCCTTCAGGCGCGCGACGCCGCGCCGCACGGCGGCCTTGTCGCGCACCGCGCTCGAAGGCGAAAAGACGTAGATGCGTTGATTCACGCGCGGAAGTATCCCACCGCGGCGCGCGCGATCTCTTCGCCATGCTCCTGGACGAAGTGTCCGCCCTCGGCAACGAGCATCGGCGCAGGACAGCCGCGGATCACGGAGCGCAATGCTTCCATCGCGGGCGGCCCGAGCACCGGGTCTTTCGCGCCCACGGCCATCAGCGTCTTGCCCTGCCACTCGTTCGAGAGGAAGTCGCGCGCGCGCCGCGAGACCGCGGCGCCATCGGAGTCGGGGAACTCCGGGACCATCGGCGGGAAGACTCGCGTGGCCGCGCGATGGCCGCGATCCGGGAACGGCGCATCGTACGCGGCGCATTCCGCAGGGGTCATGTGCGGATTGCCGCGGGCGAAAAGACGCGCCACGTCGAAATCGGGATTCTTCGCGCACATCTCGCGCCAGGCGAGAAAGCCCGGCGTGAGCGGCACATCGCCCGTCCCGAGTGCCGTGTTCATCACGAGCAAGCCGCGATACCGGTCGGGTGCTTCCATCGGCAACGTGAGCCCCAGAAGGCCGCCCCAGTCCTGCACGACGAGCACGATGTCGCGCAAATCGAGCCGCTCCACGAATTCGAGCAGCACCTGCCGGTGCCAGGTGAAGGTATGGGCGGATTCCTTCTTCGGCTTGTCGCTCTTGCCGAAGCCGATGATGTCCGGCGCCACCACGCGGTCTCCGGCCGCGAGGAAGACCGGGATCATCCTGCGATAGAGGTAGCTCCACGAGGGATTGCCGTGCAGGCACAGCCACGTGAGCGGCGCATCGGCCGGGCCCTCGTCGAGGTAGTGCATGCGCAGGCCCGCGAGCGCCGGCAGGTCGTTCAGGTACCGCGGCGCCCATGGGTAGCCGGGCAAGCTTTCGAAGCGCGAATCGGGCGTTCGCAACGCATCGTCACGCAAGCGATATCCATTCATCCGTGCCTCCTGCCTTCGAGATTGGAAGAATCGGCTCAGCAATTCGCCGCACTCATCGGCGAGCACGCTGTCGCGCACTTGCGTCTGATGATTGAGCTGCGGGTTGCCGAAGATGTCGATGACGGAGCCGGCCGCGCCCGTCTTGGGATCGGCCGCGCCGAACACCACGCGCTTCAGGCGGGCATGCAGCATCGCGCCGCAGCACATCGCGCAGGGTTCGAGCGTGACGTAGAGCTCGCACCCGTCGAGCCGGTAGTTGCCGATCGCGGCGGCGGCTTCGCGCAGTGCGACGATCTCGGCGTGGGAAGTCGGGTCGTGACGGTGCACGGGCCCATTGCGGCCGCGGCCGATCACGCGTCCTTCGTGCACGACCACCGCGCCCACGGGTACTTCGCCTTCGCTTGCCGCAAGCCGCGCCTCCTCGAGCGCGAGACGCATGAAGTCCTCGTCGGTCATCCGCGCCGTCTACTTTTTTTCGTCGGTCGTGTCTCGCGGCTGCTGCAGCGTGGCCTCGATGCCCGACTTGAGCTGGTCCAGCTGCTGCTTGGTGTTCGCTGGGGTTCCGACTGCGGGCGCGGGCTGCCCGGGCACGGCCACGGTGGGCACCGCGGGAACCTGCACCGAAGCAAGCTGCTTCCGGGCGATGAGGCCGACGATGACAACGGCCACCACGAGCCCGATGATCCCGAGGACACCACGCATGTCAGTTCCCTTCGAGCCCCTTCAGGCCGAGCCGTTGCATCCACTCGGCGAGCGCGCGTTCATCGGCGTTACCTTCGGCGTAGGCGGCGCGAAGCCGCGCGTGCGATTCCGGGCGGTGCTGGTTCAGCTTCAGCTTGCATTCCCAGCGGACGACGTCGAGTTCGAATGCCATGATGCCCGCGAGCATCGACAGCCGGAAAGCTTCGTCGAGACTCGCCCATTGCTCGGCGTAAGCGGCTTCGTGGTCGCCGATCAGGCTCTTGAGCACGACTTCCTTCTGCTCAGGCGCTTCGAGCAGCCGCGCCTGCACGGTGCAATGCACAGCCAGGTAGTTCCAGCTCGGCACACGCTGGCGGTCCGCATAGATCTTCGGCGACTGATAGGCGTGCGGCCCGAGGAAAGTCACGAGCGCCGTCGGGCGCGCCTGCAGGTAGCGCCAGTGGGGATTCGGCCTGGCGCAGTGTCCGAGCAGCACGAAGCGGTCGTCGCGCTCGCGCAGGTGCAGCGGCAGGTGCGTGACGTACGGCAGGCCGCCGTCGTCCACCGACACGAGACTCGCGAACGAATGCGCGCGCATCAGCTCCGCGGCGATGGCGCGATCCTCGGACTTGAATTGAGGCGGCTGGTACATGGCTCGACTGTAGCGGCAACCGGGTGCAGCCGCATGGACTCAGCTCGAATGGACAAGACGGCGCCGGACCGCCTCGACCAAGGGACCGATCACGGACGGCGGAAAGGGCGCGACGCTGCTGACGTTGATCTCGCAGAGCACGAACCCGTCCGCATCCGCGCTGCCGTGCTCACGGTACATGAAGTCGCAGTCCCACAGGAGCGGAAGCCGCGCGTGGGGCACGCCGACCCGGGTTCGCAGCTGTTCGATCCACCCGGACTCGAGCAGCCGTCGCAGACCCTGGCATTCCCGCAAGTCCGCGTCGTGATAGAGCCGCGGACCTGGCTCGCGAGTTTGCCCGTCGGGCGCCGCCGGAAACAGCGCGTTGACGGCCTGAAGGCCGAAGCCCGCGACGCGATCCTCCACGAGGTAGGCCCTCACGGTTCCATCGACGAGGCGCGGCTGCCAGGGCTGATCGATCATGTGCCCGCCTCTCGCGGGTTCGAAGTACGGAGCGAGCCGCCGCATCAGTTCGGCCAATGCGATCACCTCATCGACGCTGCCGCGTTCGGCATGCAGCACGCGCACGAGGCCATCCGAGTCTGCGACGCTTTCGACCCGCCACACGCCGATTCCGCTGTGGCCCCGGTGCTGCTTCAGCACGCGCGCGCCGCGAGCGAGCCGTTGCGGCAGCCGCGTCTTCAGCTCGGAAAGCGACTCGACCCGGTGCACGTCGCTGCCGAAAGGCAGATCGCGGGTGTCGAAGAGCACGTCTTTCGTTCCGAGCTTCAGGATGGTGTCCGGATGCGCGCTGACCGTCACGCCGGAATCGGCGAGCTCCCGCAGCATGGCATCCAGGCGATCGCGACGCCGCCCCTCGTGGATCGGGTTGTGCCAGACGAGAACGAGCGCGGCGTTGCGAAGCTGCGCCTGCACTTCGTCCGCGAAGTCGTCGTGATACACGGCCGCCTCCGCGCGGATGCCCGCGGACGCGAAGGCGTCGAACAAGGCGGCGAACCGGCTCTCGGCCGGATTCGAGCGGTCGCGGGCCGCACGGTCTCCGGGGTAGAGCAAGGCGACAGGTCGTTGCGTCAATGGGCTTCCTCCTCGTGGTGAGAACCGCGCACGATGGGCTCAGGCACTGCGGTATGTGAGCCTGTATGCATACGCAAAATCAAACGATAATCATCGTTTTTTGCATACGATCGGGGCTACTCCCACTCGATCGTCGCCGGCGGCTTCGTGCTCACGTCGTAGGTCACGCGGTTGATGCCCCGCACCTCGTTGATGATCCGGCCCGACACTTTCTTCAGGAGCGCATAGGGCAGTTCCGCCCAGTCGGCCGTCATGAAGTCGCTCGTCTGCACCGCGCGCAGCGCGACGACGTAGTCGTACGTGCGCCCGTCACCCATCACGCCCACGCTCTTCACCGGCAGGAACACCGCGAAAGCCTGGCTCGTGAGGTCGTACCAGCTTCTGCCGCTCTGCTCGTCCCGGAAACCGCGAAGCTCCTCGATGAAGATCGCGTCCGCCCGCCGCAGGAGATCGGCGTATTCGCGCTTTACCTCGCCGAGGATGCGCACGCCCAGCCCCGGTCCGGGGAACGGATGGCGGTACACCATCTCGTGCGGCAGCCCCAGCGCCAGCCCCAGTTCGCGGACTTCGTCCTTGAACAGGTCGCGCAGCGGCTCGAGCAGCTTCAGGC
Organism: Ramlibacter sp.; assembly: GCF_035548915.1. Taxonomy (GTDB): domain Bacteria; phylum Pseudomonadota; class Gammaproteobacteria; order Burkholderiales; family Burkholderiaceae_C; genus Ramlibacter. The sequence continues at coordinate 16,792 of NZ_DASZSE010000038.1, forward strand.
CCAACTGTTCCGGCAAGCCGCCCACGTTGTGATGGCTCTTGATCGTCACGGCCTTCTTGGTCTTCGCGCCGCCCGATTCGATCACGTCGGGGTAGATCGTCCCCTGGGCGAGCCACGCCACCGTGCGCGCATGCGTCTCGCGAATCCTCGCGGCCTCGGCCTTGAACACGTCCACGAAGAGGCTGCCGATGATCTTGCGCTTCGCTTCGGGGTCGCTCACGCCTTCGAGCTTGCCGAGGAAGAGTTCGCTCGCGTCCACGCGCACGACCTTCGCGTGCAGGCGGCCTTCGAACATGTCCATCACCATGTCGCCTTCGCCGAGCCTGAGCAACCCGTGGTCCACGAAGACGCACGTGAGCTGTTCGCCGATCGCACGGTGGATCAGCGCCGCGGCCACGGACGAATCGACACCGCCCGACAGCCCGAGGATCACTTCCTCGCCGCCCACCTGCGCGCGAATCTTCTCCACCGCTTCGGCGATGTGATCGCGCATCACCCAGTCCGGCTTCGCGCCGCAGATGCCCAGCACGAACCGCTCGAGGATCGCGCGGCCCTGCTGCGTATGCGTGACCTCAGGGTGGAACTGCACGGCGTAGAAGCGCCGCGACTCGTCGGCCATGCCCGCGATCGGGCAGCTGTCGGTGGACGCCATGAGTTTGAAGCCGGGCGGCATTTCGGCGACCTTGTCGCCGTGCGACATCCACACGTTGAGCATGCCGTGGCCTTCGGCCGTGGCGTAGTCCTGGATGTCGCGCAGCAGTTCGGTGTGGCCGCGCGCACGCACCGACGCGAAGCCGAACTCGCGCTTGTGCCCGCCCTCGACCTTGCCGCCGAGCTGGTGCGCCATCGTCTGCATGCCGTAGCAGATGCCCAGCACCGGAACACCGAGTTCGAAGACGGCCTGGGGTGCCTTGTCGGTCGTCTCTTCGTACACGCTCGCGTGGCTGCCCGAAAGGATCACGCCCTTCAGCCGGCCGTCGGCGGCGTACTCGCGCACCCATTCGCCGGAGACGTCGCAGGGGTGCACCTCGGAATACACGTGTGCCTCGCGCACGCGCCGCGCGATGAGCTGCGTGACCTGGGAGCCGAAGTCGAGGATGAGGATCTTGTCGTGTTGCATGTTCAGAGTTCGGCGATGTCGAGCACCTTCACACCGCAGGCAGGCGCCGCACTCGCCAGGCGCTGGTCGAAAGTGAGGAGCGGAAGGTTGAGAGAACGCGCGAGCCACATGTAGCCCGCGTCGTACGCCGAAAGCCCTGCATCGAGCGCCACGGCAAGCGCGGCCTTGTGCTGCGCGGGCGCCAGCTCATGGAGCTCGACGCGATGCCGCACCGCCTCGAGGACGCTCCAGAGGCCCTCGACGCTCGAAGCTGGGATTCGCCCACGGCGTACGCCGTTGGCGATGATGTTCGCGCATTCCCATTGCCAGAGATCGGGCGCTTGCGGGTCGACTTCGTCGCGGCGGATCAACGCGTAGAGACGCCGCGTGTGATCGCTGGCCTCGTCGGGCAGCAGCCAGGCCGCCGTGACCGAGGCGTCGAGAATGAAGGCTGTCATTCCTGCCGGCCTTCGTCGCGCAGCTCGCGCCAGCCCGGACCAGGTCGGATGGTCTTGTGCAGTGCGTCGATCTGGTCGAGTTCCCGGGCGATCTGCTCGTCCGTGATGACGGGCTTGCGCCTGAGCGGCAGCATCCGCACGACTTCCTTGCCGTGACGAGTGATTCGGACTTCCTCTCCTCTCAGAACCCGATCGATGAGTCCGGAAAAATTGTTCTTGGCTTCCGAGATGCCAGTGCGATGCATTTTTTGGCCAGAATTTGATAGTCTGGCCAAATTTTAGCGAGTTGGGCCAGACTCTGCAAGTCTGGCCAGAATAGAATCACTCCGCCCGGTAGTTCGGCGCTTCCTTCGTGATCTGCACGTCGTGCACGTGGCTTTCGCGCATGCCCGCGGCCGTGATCTCGACGAATTGGGCGCTGCCGCGCAGCTCCTCGATGGAAGCGCAGCCGCAATACCCCATCGCCGCGCGCACGCCGCCCGCGAGCTGATAGACGATGGCCACGAGCGACCCTTTGTACGGCACGCGTCCCTCGATGCCTTCGGGAACGAGCTTGTCGGCATTCGGGTTGGAGCTCGTCGCCTCCTGGAAGTAGCGGTCGGCGCTTCCTTGCTGCATCGCGCCGATCGAGCCCATGCCGCGATAGCTCTTGTAGCTGCGGCCCTGGTAGAGCACGATCTCGCCCGGCGCCTCCTCGGTGCCCGCGAACATGCTGCCCATCATCACGCTGTGCGCGCCCGCCGCGATCGCCTTGGCGATGTCGCCCGAAAATCGCACGCCGCCGTCGGCGATGAGGGGCACGCCGCTGCCCTGCAGCGCCGTCGCGACGTTGTCGATCGCGGTGATCTGCGGCACGCCCACGCCCGCCACGATGCGCGTCGTGCAGATGGAGCCCGGCCCGATGCCCACCTTCACCGCATCCGCGCCCGCTTCGACCAGCGCGCGTGCCGCGTCGCCTGTGGCGATGTTGCCGCCGATCACGTCGATCTGCGGGTAGTTCTGCTTCACCCAGCGCACGCGTTCGATCACGCCCTTGCTGTGGCCGTGGGCCGTGTCCACCACGAGGACGTCGACGCCGGCCTTCACCAGCGCTTCGACGCGTTCCTCGGTGCCCTCGCCCACGCCGACCGCCGCGCCCACGCGCAGCCGCCCCGACGCGTCGCGCGCCGCGTTCGGAAAGCTCGTCTGCTTCGTGATGTCCTTGACGGTGATGAGGCCCTTCAGCTCGAAGGCGTCGTTCACGACCAGCACCCGTTCGAGCTTGTACTTGTTCAGAAGCGCCTTCGCTTCGTCGAGGCTCGCGCCTTCGCGCACGGTCACGAGCTTCTCGCGCGGGGTCATGATGCGGCTCACGGGCACGTCGTAGCGCGTCTCGAACCGCAGGTCGCGCCCGGTGACGATGCCTGCCACCTTGCCCGCGTCGATCACCGGGAAGCCGGAGATGCCGAGCTGCTCCGACAGCGCGGTCACTTCGCGCACCGTGTGCTCGGGCGTGATGACCACCGGGTCGCGCAGGACGCCGGATTCGTAGCGCTTCACGCGCGCCACCTCGGCCGCCTGCTGCTTCGCGGTGAGGTTCTTGTGCACGAAGCCGATGCCGCCTTCCTGGGCGATCGCGATCGCGAGACCGGCCTCGGTCACGGTGTCCATGGCCGCGGAGACGAGCGGCAGGTTCAGGCGGATGTTGCGGGAGAGCTGGGTGGAAAGCGAGGTGTCCTTGGGCAGGACCTGGGAGAACGCCGGCACCAGCAACACATCGTCGAAGGTGAGCGCTTTACCGAGAAGGCGCATTTGAGATCGCTCCAAAAAAAGGATTGTACCCGCGTACCTTTTGCCTCACCGCTCGGCGGGTCGTGCGCGCCGCTCGTGAAGGATTCCCGCCGATACAGGGCTTTGCTCTAGGGCCGCCCGCTGCCTTGCGAGCTACACTGCGCCGCATGAAACGCCTCTGCCTTCTCTTCGCGGCTGCCGCGTGCGTCCTGCCGGCCGTGGCGACGGCGCAGTGGCAGTGGATCGACAAGTCGGGCCACAAGGTGTTCAGCGACCAGCCGCCGCCCGTGGACATCCCCGCCTCGAACATCCTGAGGCAGCCCGGCAAGAGCGCTTCGAGCCTGTCGCAGCCGCCCGCCGCCGCGGCGCCGGCTGCCGCCCCCACACCGGTCGCCAACGCGGCGTCGCAGTCCGCACCGAAGCTCACCGGCAAGGAAAAGGAACTCGAAGACAGGAAGAAGCAGGCCGAGGCACAGGCGGCCGCCAGGAAAAAGCAGCAGGAAGAAGAACGGCAGGCGATCCGCGCCGACAACTGCGCCCGCGCCAAGCGGGCGAAGGCCACGTACGACAGCGGCGTGCGGGTCGCGCGCACCAACGACAAGGGCGAGCGCGAAGTGATGGACGACGCGCAGCGCGCCGAGGAAGTGAAGCACCTCGAAGCCGTGATCGCGCGCGACTGCTCCGCGCCGACGGCGACGCAATAGGCGGGCCTCGGCCGCGCCCTGCTCCCTGCTCTCCGTTCAATACCCCGGTTTCGCCCCCGGACGCCGCCTGGCGAAAAGCCCCGCCGCGCGCGCGCCCTGCCCGCGAAACCGCTCGCGTCTGGCCACCTTCGGGTCCACGCGCAACTCGCGATAGACCTCCACCCGGTCGCGATCGCGCAGCGGCTGCTCCCACGAGGCCTTTCGCGCCCACACGCCCGCGACGCACTGCGCGAGCTGCTCCCCGGTGAGAAGCCGCGGCAGGCCGCTCGCCATCACGGCCTGGCGCACCGTCGCGCCCGGCGGCAGCACCACCGCCCACTCGCGGACTTCGCGCGGCGCCGGAGAATAGACGACGGTCACGCGCACCGCGTCGTCTCGCCCGTGCTCAGTCGCCATAGATCTGCTGGGCCCGCTTCACGAACGCATCGACGAGGCTGCCCGCGATCTTGTCGAAGACGGGGCCCACCACGGCAGCGAGCGCGGAGTTCCTGAACGCATAGTGCATCTCCAGCTCCACCTTGCACGCGCGCTGCGTGGGACTGCCGATGGGCGTGAAGCGCCACGTCCCGTCGAGGTCCGAAAACGGGCCATCGATGAGCCGGATGTGCACCTGCCGCGGCGGAATGTGCGTGTTGCGCGTCGTGAAGGACTGGTGGATGCCGCCGAAGGCGATGCCGATTTCGGCCTTCATCCCGTCCGGCTCGATGGCGAGCACCGAAGCGCGATCGCACCACGGCAGGAATTCGGGGTAGCGCGGACAGTCCACGACGAGAGCGAACATCTCCTCGGCGCTGTACCAGATGAGCACGGACTTGTGGACGGTTTTCATGGACAATTGCGGGCCCGGCGGCAGGCATTGTAGAGAGCCGAGGCCGCCCGCATCTGTCAGCTCATGGCGCAAAAGAAAGACGACACCTCCCGCATCGCCGAGAACAAGAAAGCCGCCTTCAACTATTTCGTCGAGGAACGGTTCGAAGCGGGCATTGTCCTCGAAGGCTGGGAGGTGAAGGCACTGCGCGAAGGCAAGGCCCAGCTCACCGACGGCTACGTCGTGATCCGCGAGGGCGAACTCTTCGTGATCGGCCTGCAGATCAGCCCGCTGAAGACCGCCTCCACGCACGTGCACCCCGACGCGGCGCGCACGAAGAAGCTCCTGATGCACAAGGCCGAGATCCGGCGCCTCATCGGCAAGGTGGAACAGAAGGGCTACACGCTCGTGCCGCTGAACCTCCACTGGAAAAGCGGCCGCGTGAAATGCGAGATCGCCCTGGCCAAGGGGAAGGCCTCGCACGACAAGCGCGACACCATCAAGGAACGCGAAGGCAAGCGCGAAGTCGAGCGCGCCATGAAGGAACGCCACCGCTAAGCGTGCTCGCCGCGGCGGAATAAACGCGTTGCGGCCCGTGTTCATGCGGTCAGAGGGGCGCGAAGCGCCGCCCCCGGGAGACCGACATGGACTGGTTCAGGTCCGGCATCAGCACCCTCACGGGTTTCTTCGTCGAAGTGGCCCCGGCCTCCTCGCCGACGAGCGTCGAGCGCGCGCAGGGCATCCGCGCTGCGATGCTCGCCGCGCTGGCCGAGGAAGGCGCGGCCCGCTACTCGCGGCTTGCGCAGCGCATCCGCTACTGCCTGCAGCCGCGCATGCTCTGGGACATGCGGGGCGACTTGATGAACGCGCTGTCGCTGATGTATGGTGAATCGCGCGCGCGCGAGCTGATGACGGATGTCGATAGCCGGTTCGCGGGGGCGGTCCCCGCCGCGTGGACGCCTTTGCGGGCCGCCGCCCCGCATCAACCTCATCCGATGGGCCGCTGATGGATCGAACGCTTCTCGTGCAGCAACTCCCGGGGCTGCGCCGCTATGCGCGCGCGCTCACCGGCGATGCCTGGGCCGCCGACGACCTCGTGCAGGACACGCTCGAGCGCGCCTGCGTGAAGTGGAACCTGTGGACCGCGGGAACGAATCTGCGCGCATGGCTCTTCACGCTCATGCACAACCTCTACCTGAACCAGCGCCGCAGCCAGAAGGTCGCGCTCGCCTCGATCAGCATCGACGAGGTGGAAAGCGACCTTCACGCGCCCGCCTCCAACGATGCGCCGATCGACATCGGCCGGTGCCTGCAGCGCCTGCCCGCGGACCAGCGCGCGGTGCTGTTGCTCGTGGGCGTGGAGGACATGAGCTACCAGGAAGCCGCGAAGGTGCTCGGGATTCCGGTGGGCACGGTGATGTCGCGGCTCTCGCGCGCGCGCAGCCGCCTGCGTGAATTGATGGAAGGCGGTGACGCGGCGCCGCCGAAGACCGCCTCCGGCACGGCACCCGTGCTGAGGCGGATGAAGTGACGGAAGGCCAATGATGCAAACGCGAACGACCGACACGCGATCGAGCAGCCGTGCGATCGCCGAAAGCGAAATCCATGCGATGGTCGACGGCAGGCTCTCCCCCGCAGCGGCCGCGGCCCTTCGCGAGCGGCTCGCGCACGATCCCGAGGCCGCCGCGACGGCGAGGGCCTGGCAGCAGCAGCGCGCCGAATTGCGCGACCTCCATGCGAGCGTGGTGGAGCAGCCCGTTCCCGCTTCGCTGGTGGCCGCCGCCGACCGGCTCGCCCGCACGCACGAGCGCGTCACCGCATGGTGGCGCTACGGCGGCTTGGCGGCATCGCTCGTGCTCGTGTTCGGCCTCGGCTGGACCGCCGGCGATGAATGGCGTGACTGGCGAGGCCCCGGGGCGTACACGCGGCTGGAGCCGGCCGCGCGCCACTTCGCGCAGCAGGCCTCCGTCGCGTTCGCGGTGTACCAGCCGGAAGTGCGGCATCCGGTGGAAGTGACAGCGGCGCAGCAGGAGCATCTCGTGCAGTGGCTCTCCAAGCGGCTTGGCCGGCCGCTGAAGGTCCCGGTGCTCACGGACCAGGGCTACGAGCTCGTGGGCGGGCGCCTCCTGCCCGGCGAGGACGGGGCCCGCGCGCAGTTCATGTACCAGAACGCGACCGGCCAGCGCGTGACGCTCTATCTGGGCGCCATCAAGGCCGGCGGCGGCAACCGCGAGACCGCATTCCGCTTCCTCTCGGAAGGGCCGGTCAACAACTTCTACTGGGTCGACGGCGGCTTCGGCTGCGCGCTGAGCGGCCAGCTCGCGCGCGGCGCGCTGATGGAGCTTGCCGAGGCTGCGTACCGCCAGATCGATCCGCCGGCGGCGGGGCTCAAGCGATAAGGCGCTGCCGTGCGCGCGAGCCGAGCCACTCGTTGGCGACCAGCGCACCGATCACGAGCACGCCGCCCGTGAGGACCGCGCGGCTGGGTTGCTCGCCCGCGCCCAGCCATGCGAAGAGGATCCCGAAGATCACCTCCAGCAGCGCGAGAAGCGCGAGTTCGGGCGCCTTCAGGACGCGCGCGCACATCACCGCGAGCGCGCAGGGGATCGCAAGCTGCACGGCGCCGAGCAGGGCGAGCAACGCGATGTCGTGAGCGGAAGCCCGCAGCGGCATCGCAAGCGGCAAGGTCACGAGCGACGAGAGCGCGGCGCCGACGAGCACCGCCGGCACGAGGTCGACGTCCCGGCCGTGCGCATGCGAGCGCTGCGTGATCGTCCAGTTGGCGGCGGCGGCGAACGGCACGAGAAGCGCCACCCCCGTTCCCGCGAGCCCCTCGGCTTCCATCTGCGAAACGTACATGTAGCCGATGCCGCCGCCCGCCACGACGATGGCCGCCCAGGTCCGAGCGGCGATGCGGTGGCGAAGAAAGACGCGCGCGAGGACGGCGGTGAGAAGCGGCCCGATCGACATCGTCACGAGCACGTTGGCCACGCTCGTGAGTGTGAGGGCGACCATGAAGGCCGTGAACATCACGGCCCAGCACACGCCCGACAGCCAGAGCGTGGCCGGGCCTTTGCGAAAGCTGGCGAAGACCTCGCGGCCCTGGAAGAACGGCAGCAGCGCGATGAGCGACAGCATGGTGAAGAAGCTGCGCCAGAACGTGATCTCGAAACTGCGGGCGAATTCGAGGTGCCGGGTGACGACCCCTGCGATGGACCACATCAGGGTGACCGCCACCATGCCGAGGACCGCGCGGCCGTGAGTGAGCTGCGCGGGATGCATGAAGCGCATCACGGTGCCGTCGCGCCGCGCGCGGACCGGCCGTTCACGCTGCTTCCCGCAGCGCCCGCTTTCTCTCGTGCTCCTTCAGGAAGCGCTTGCGCAGGCGGATCGACTTGGGCGTGATCTCCACGAGTTCGTCGTCCTCGATGAATTCCACCGCGTACTCCAGCGTGAGCTGGATCGGCGGCGCGATCTTGATCGCGTCTTCCTTGCCCGACACGCGGAAGTTGGTGAGCTGCTTCGTGCGCACGGCGTTCACGACGAGGTCGTTGTCGCGGCTGTGGATGCCGACGATCATGCCTTCGTACACGGGGTCGCCCGGCTTCACGAACATGCGGCCGCGGTCGTCGAGCTTGCCGAGCGCATACATCACGATCTCGCCGTCGTCCATCGAGATCAGCACGCCGTTCTTGCGGCTCGCGACTTCCCCCTTGTACGGTTCGTAGCCGTCGAAGATGTTCGAAGCGAGCCCCGTGCCGCGCGTGAGGTTCAGGAATTCGTTCTGAAAGCCGATCAGGCCCCGCGCCGGGATGCGGTATTCGAGCCGCACGCGCCCGCGGCCGTCCGGCTCCATGTTCACGAGTTCGCCCTTGCGTTCGCCCAGGGCCTGCATCACGCCGCCCTGATGGTCTTCCTCGATGTCGACGGTGAGCAATTCGATCGGCTCGTTGCGTTCGCCCTCGATGTCCTTGAACACGACGCGCGGCTTCGACACGGCGAGCTCGTAGCCTTCGCGGCGCATGTTTTCCAGCAGGATCGTGAGGTGCAGCTCGCCGCGCCCGGAGACTTCGTACACGCCGTCCTCGTCGGTGTCGGCCACGCGCAGCGCGACGTTGGCTTGCAGTTCCTTGTCCAGCCGGTCCTTCAGCTGGCGGCTCGTGACGAACTTGCCTTCGCGTCCCGCGAGCGGCGAGGTGTTGACCTGAAAGTTCATCGTGAGCGTCGGCTCGTCCACGCGCAGCATGGGAAGCGGCATGGGTTGCAGCGGATCGGTGAGCGTCACGCCGATGCCCACCTGCTCGATGCCGTTCACGAGCACGATGTCGCCCGGGCCGGCTTCTTCCGCCTGCACCCGCTCCAGGCCTTCGAACTTCAGCACCTGATTCACCTTCGCCATCTGCGGCGCGCCGCCTTCGGCGACGGTGCCGTTGAAGACGGCGACCTGCATGCCGGGGCGGATCGTTCCCTGGTTCACGCGGCCCACGCCGATGCGGCCGACGTAGGTCGAATAGTCGAGCGAGGAGATCTGCAGTTGCAGCGGGGCATCGGCTTCGCCTTCGTGCGCGGGCACGTGCTGCAGGATGGTCTCGAAAAGCGGCGCGAGGTCCGTGCCCCACGTGCCGCCCGCTTCGCCCTCTTTCATCGACGCCCAGCCGTTCAGGCCGGACGCGTACACCACCGGGAAGTCGAGCTGCTCTTCCGTCGCGCCCAGCTTGTCGAAGAGGTCGAACGCGGCGTTGATCACGTAGTCGGGCCGCGAGCCGGGCCGGTCCACCTTGTTCACGACCACGATCGGCTTGAGACCGAGCGCGAGCGCCTTCTTCGTCACGAAGCGCGTCTGCGGCATCGGGCCTTCGACGGCGTCGATGAGCAGCACCACGCCGTCGACCATCGACAAGGCCCGTTCGACCTCGCCGCCGAAGTCGGCGTGCCCGGGCGTGTCCACGATGTTGATGTGCGTGCCCTTCCAGCTCACCGCGCAGTTCTTCGCGAGGATCGTGATGCCGCGCTCGCGCTCGAGGTCGTTGCTGTCCATCACGCGTTCGGCCACCTTCTCGTTTTCGCGGAAGGTGCCGCTTTGGCGCAGCAGCTGGTCCACCAGCGTCGTCTTGCCGTGGTCCACGTGGGCGATGATCGCGATGTTGCGAATCTGCTTGTTGTTGCTCATGTCGTCGTTTCCAGGATCTGCTTGATTTCGGTGGGGGCGAGCAGCCGCCCGGGGATGAGTTCGCGGTTCTTGATTTGTGCTGTGCCTAGGAGGCAACCCTCACCCCAGCCCTCTCCCGCAAGCGGGAGAGGGAGATCTCCCGCTTGCGGGAGAGGGAGCTCGGGTCTCTCCCCCGTCTGGGAAGAGCGAAGCGAGGGGTCGGGTTGCGGTGAGGGGCCGAACACAGCGACTCTCGGTGCATCGTCCCACGCGCCGCGACGCCTGAGACCGCTCAGGAAGCGGCCTGCATCTTCGCTGCCGAGCGTGACGCGTTCGTGATCGGCCAGCAGAGATTCCACAGGCAGCAGGCACGCGATGCGACCTTCTTCCGTCAGGTCCGCGAGCTCGTCGAGCGTCACGCAATGCGCCACCCCGAACGGCCCCGTCTGCACGCGCCTGAGCGACGTGAGGTGCGCCCCGCACCCGAGCGCCTCGCCGATGTCTTCGGCAAGCGTGCGGATGTACGTGCCCTTGCTCACGCGCGCGGTGATCTTCAGCGCGTCGGTGCCTTCGAGGCGCAAGTCCAGCTCGAAGACCTCGACCTGCCGCGCCTCGCGTTCGACTTCGATGCCCGCGCGCGCGTATTCGTAGAGGGCCCGCCCGTTCTTCTTCAGCGCGCTGTGCATCGGCGGCACCTGAAGCATGCGGCCCGAGAAATCTTGCTGCACCGCGGCCAACTGCTTCGGCGTGATCGCAGCCACGCTGCGCGTCGAGACGATTTCGCCCTCCGCATCGCCCGTGGTCGTCGTCACGCCCAGCTTCGCGACGGCCTCGTAAGCCTTGTCCGCATCGAGATGCAGCTGGCTGAATTTCGTCGCGGCGCCGAAGCAAAGCGGCAGCACGCCCGTGGCGAGCGGATCGAGCGTGCCCGTGTGGCCCGCCTTTTCGGCCCGCAGCAGCCACTTCGCCTTCTGCAAGGCGTCGTTGCTCGAAAGACCCTTCGGTTTGTCCAGCAGAAGCACCCCATGCACAGGGCGCCGCTGCACCCTGGTGCGTGGCGCGTTCATCGGCTACTCGTCCTTGGAACGCGAGGAGACGGCCTTGGCGATCAAGGCGTTCATGTCGGCGGCACGCTCGGTGGTGCGGTCGAACAGGAAGTGCAGCGTCGGCACCGTGTGAATGTGCAGACGCTTGAAGAGGCCGTTGCGCAGGAAGCCGGCCGCGTGGTTCAGCGCCTCTTCGCATTCCTGCGCGTCACCCACCAGCACGCTGAAGAAGACCTTCGCATGCGCGTAGTCGGGCGTGACTTCCACTGCGTTGATGGTGATCATGCCCAGCCGCGGGTCCTTCACGTCGCGAATGAGCTCTGCCAGATCGCGCTGAATCTGGTCCGCGATCTGAAAGGCCCTGTTCGGCTTGGCTCCCCGCTTCTGCATGGCTCATCCGCGCGTCACAGCGACCGCGCGATCTCCTTGATCTCGAAGAATTCGAGCTGGTCGCCGACCTCGATGTCGTTGTAGCCGCGGATGTTCAGGCCGCATTCGAAGCCTTCCTTCACCTCGCGCACGTCGTCCTTGAAGCGCTTGAGCGATTCGAGCTCGCCCGTGAAGAGCACGACATTGTTGCGCAGCAGGCGAACCCTCGCCGTGCGGCGCACGACCCCCGAGGTGACCATGCAGCCCGCGATCGCGCCGATCTTGCTCACGCGGAACACCTGGCGTATCTCGGCCGAACCGATCACTTCTTCCTTCTTCTCGGGCGCCAGCATGCCCGACATCGCCGCCTTCAACTCATCCACGGCGTCGTAGATGATGTTGTAGTAGCGGATGTCGATGCCGTTGTGCTCGGCGAGCTTGCGGGCTCCGCTGTCGGCTCGCACGTTGAAGCCGATCACGACCGCCTTCGAAGCGATCGCGAGGTTGATGTCCGATTCCGAAATGCCGCCCACGGCCGCATACACGAGCTGCACCTTGATCTCGTCGGTGGAGAGCTTCAGCAGCGACTGCGAAAGCGCCTCCTGCGAGCCCTGCACGTCCGCCTTCACGATGATCGGCAGCGTCTTCACTTCGCCCGCGGCCATCGTCTCGAACATGTTCTCGAGCTTCGCGGCCTGCTGCTTCGCGAGCTTGGTCGTGCGGTACTTGCCCGCCCGATACGTCGCGATCTCGCGCGCGCGGCGCTCGTCGGCGAGCACCATGAACTCGTCGCCCGCCTGCGGCACTTCCGACAGGCCCTGGATCTCCACCGGGATCGACGGGCCGGCGTCCTTCACGGGCTTGCCGTTCTCGTCGAGCATCGCGCGCACGCGGCCGTAAGTCTGGCCCGCGAGCACGACGTCGCCCGTCTTCAGCGTCCCCTGCTGCACCAGCACGGTCGCGACCGGGCCGCGGCCCTTGTCGAGCTGCGCTTCGATCACGAGACCCTTGGCCATCGCGTCGACCGGCGCCTTCAGCTCCAGCACTTCGGCTTGCAGGAGCACCTGCTCCAGCAGTTCGTCCACGCCCTGACCGGTGCGCGCCGAAACCGCCACGAAGGGCGAATCGCCGCCGAATTCCTCCGGCACGACCTGCTCGGCCACAAGCTCCGTCTTCACGCGGTCCGGGTTCGCCTCCGGCTTGTCGATCTTGTTCATCGCCACGACGATGGGAACTCCCGCCGCCTTCGCGTGCTTGATCGCTTCCCTCGTCTGCGGCATGACGCCGTCGTCGGCCGCCACCACCAGGATCACGATGTCGGTCGCCTGCGCGCCGCGCGCCCGCATCGCGGTGAACGCCTCGTGGCCCGGCGTGTCCAGGAACGAGATCGTGCCGCGATCGGTCTTCACGTGGTAGGCGCCGATATGCTGCGTGATGCCGCCGGCTTCGCCCGCCGCGACCTTGGTGCGGCGGATGTAGTCCAGAAGCGAGGTCTTCCCGTGGTCGACGTGACCCATCACGGTCACGACCGGAGGACGCGGCTGCGCCGTGGCCTCGTACAGGCCCGATTCCTCCTCGCTGAACGCCTCGGGGTCGTCGAGCTCGGCCGTGACCGCCTTGTGCCCCATTTCCTCCACGAGGATCATCGCGGTGTCCTGGTCGAGCGACTGGTTGATGGTGACGAGCTGTCCCATCTTCATGAGCGTCTTGATCACTTCGGACGCCTTCACGGCCATCTTGTGCGCAAGCTCGGCGACCGTGATCGTCTCGGGCACGTGCACTTCGATCACGCGTGCTTCCTGCGCGGCGGCCTGCGGGGCCTCGTCGCGGTCGCCGCGGTGGTCCTTGCGGCCCCTCGGGCCGCCACGCCAGTTGTTGCGGCCGACGCCACCCGAGGCATCGCCGCGGGTCTTGATTTCCTTCTTCTTCGAAGGATCGTTGGCCCAGCTCGAAGAGAGCTTGGCGGACTTGACTTCCTTGTTGCCGCCCGCACCGGGCGCCGCGGGCGCGGCAGCCGGCGCCTGGCCGGTGCGCGCCTGCGTCGGCGGCTTGTGCAGCGTGCCCTTCACGCCGGGCTTGCCGGGCTCCGTTGCTTTCGCGACCGGCTTGGCTTCTTCCGGCTTCTTGGCAACGAGCACCTTCTTCGGCGCGGCCATCATCGATCGGATCGCGGCGGCTTCGGCTTCGGCCTTGCGGCGGCGCTCCTGCAGCTCGCTGGCGCGCTGAGCTTCTTCTTCGCCGCGCGCCTTGGATTCGGCCGCGGCCTTCTCGCGTGCCTCGGCCTGCGCGCGGGCGACGGCTTGCGCGGCTTCGTCCGCGACCGCCTTGGCCGACGTGACGCCGGCTTGCGCCGTGGCCTGCTGAGCCTCCTTGGCGGCGCGTTCCTGAGCGGCCCGGGCCTCTTCGGCTTCGCGCTCGCGTTGCTCCGCGGCTTCGCGCTCGCGGCGCTTGGCGGCGAGTTCCTCTTCCTGGCGGCGGATGAGCTCGGCCTGGCGGCGCGCTTCTTCCTCGCGGCGGGCGAGTTCGGCTTCGTCCACCGCGGGCGGCGGCGGCGGCGCAGGCGCGGGGGGCTCGGGCGCTTCGACCACGGCCGTGTCGGCGCCTTCGTCTCGCTTCACGAAGGTGCGCTTCTTGCGCACTTCCACCTGAATCGTTCGCGCCTTGCCCGAGGAGTCGGCCTGCTTGATTTCGCTCGTGGATTTCTTCACCAGCGTGATCTTCTTGCGCTCGGGCGTGGCGGTGCCGTGGCTCGCCTGGAGGTAGCCCAGGAGCTTTTGCTTGTCGGCATCGGTGAGCGAATCGGTCGGCGCCGACTTGGCGACACCGGCGTGACGCAGCTGTTCGAGCAGCGTCTCGGTGGATTTCTTGAGTTCGTTCGCGAACTCGGCAACGGTGGTACTAGACATGTGTTCTCAGTTCCTCCCTGCCGTTCATGAGTGTGCCGCCGCGGCACCGGAGAACCAGTGCTCGCGCGCCTTCATGATGAGGGTCTTGCCTTCTTCGGCGGACTGGCCGGTGATTTCCGTCAGTTCGTCCACGGCGAGGTCCGCGAGGTCGTCGCGGGTGTGCACTCCCGCCTCGGCGAGCTGTGCGATGAGCTGCGGGTTGAGCCCTTCGAGATCGCGCAGGTCCTGCGAGACTTCCTCGACGCTTTCTTCCCGCGCGATCTCCATCGTGAGCAGCGCATCCTTCGCGCGGGCCCGCAGTTCGCTCACGGTGTCCTCGTCGAACGATTCGATCTCGAGCATTTCCTGCAGCGGCACATAGGCCACTTCCTCGAGGCTCGTGAAGCCCTCGGCGATCAGGATGTCGGCGATTTCCTCGTCCACGTCCAGCTTTTCCATGAAGAGCTGGCGCAGCTTCTGCTGCTCCTCGGCGGTCTTCTGGGCCGACTCGTTGGCATCCATGATGTTGATCTTCCAGCCCGTGAGCTCGGAGGCGAGCCGCACGTTCTGGCCGCCGCGGCCGATCGCGATCGCGAGGTTCTCCTCGTCGACCACGACGTCCATGGCGTGCTTTTCCTCGTCGACGACGATCGAGGACACGTTCGCGGGCGCGAGCGCGCCGATCACGAACTGCGCCGGGTCCTCGGACCACAGCACGATGTCCACGCGCTCGCCGGCGAGTTCGTTGGTGACCGCATTCACGCGCGAGCCGCGCACGCCCACGCAGGTGCCGATCGGGTCGACGCGCTTGTCGTGCGAGATGACGGCGATCTTGGCGCGCGAGCCGGGGTCGCGGGCGCAGCTCTTGATCTCGAGCAGGCCCTGCTCGATCTCGGGCACTTCCTGGCGGAAGAGCTCGATCATGAACTCCGGCGCCGAGCGCGACAGGATGATCGGCGCGCCGCGCAGGTTCAGATCCACTTCCATGATCATGGCCCGCACGCGGTCGCCGTTGCGCAGGTTCTCCTTCGGGATCATCTCGCCGCGGCGCAGCCGGCCTTCGACGCGGCCCGACTCGACGATGATGTCGCCCTTGTCCATGCGCTTCACGGTGCCCACGAAAATCTTGTCGCCGCGCGACATGAAATCGTTCAGGAGCATCTCGCGCTCGGCGTCGCGAATCTTCTGCAGGATCACCTGCTTGGCCGCCATCGCGCCGATGCGCCCGATGGGAAGCGATTCGACCTGCTCCTCGATGTATTCGCCCTCCTCGACGTCGGCCACGCGTTCGCGGGCATCCATGAGGAGTTCCTCGGCGTCCGGGTTCTGCAGCCCCTGTTCGTCGGGGACCACGAGCCAGCGGCGGAAGGTTTCGTAGTCGCCGGTTTCACGGTCGACCGAGACCCGGATGTCGACTTCGCCCTGGTAGAGCTTCTTGGTCGCCTGCGCCAGAGCTGCCTCGACCGCGCCGAACACGACGTCGCGCTCGACGTTCTTCTCGCGCGAGATGGCATCCAACAGCATCAACAGTTCGCGATTCATTTCCCTTGCTCCTGAACCCCGGGACGCTTGCGCCCCTTGAAATCCACTATCGGCGCGAGGCGGGCTTCCTTCAGCTCGTCCAGCGCGAAACCCAAGACCTGCAGCGGGTGTGCCGCCGCCCCTTTTTCCGCCGCCCTCTTTTTTGCCGGCCTGCGACCGGGCACGGGCGGGGGCTCGTCGCTCCACACCAGCTGCCAGCCGCCGCTTTCGCCGCGCTCCAGCGTGCCGCGAAACTTCTTCCTGCTGGCGGCCACCGCGCCGCTGGCCGCGGCGCCCATCGGCGCCTTCAGCGTGATGTCGACCGTCTCGCCCGCGAAACGCTCGAAATCCCTTTCACCACGCAACGGCCGATCGATGCCGGGGGACGACACTTCCAGGCGCTTGTAGTCCACGCCCTCGACCTCGAGCGTGTACTGCAGCTGGCGCGTGACGCGTTCGCAATCTTCGACGTTCACGAAGCGCTGCGACCCATCGAAAGGCCAGTCAATCGTCACGCGCAGCGTGCCACCGGCGGAGCGTTCGAGCTCCACCAGCTCGTAACCGAGGCCGGTCACGGTGCGATCGACGATGTCGTGCAAAGCCACTGACGTACTGAACCACCCGAGCAAAAAAAACGGGCGGTTGGTATCCGCCCGTTTGGTCGTGAAGACGGTATTGTATCCGCCAACACGTTGATTTGCAACGAGAGATCAGGCCGCGGCCGCCACCAGCGTGCGTGTGTACGGGTTCTTCGGCGCGTCCAGCACTTCCTCGACCGTGCCGCGCTCCAGGATCTCGCCGTCCTTCATCACCAGCACGTCGTGCGCCATGGCCCGGATCACGTCGACGTCGTGGGTGATCAGCAGATACGCGAGGCTTCTCTCACGTTGGAGCCTCTGCAGCAATTTCAAGACCTGCTTTTGAATCGTCACGTCGAGCGCGCTCGTCGGCTCGTCGAGGATCAGCACCGACGGCTCGACGATGAGGGCCCGCGCGATCGCCAGGCGCTGACGCTGGCCGCCGGAGAATTCGTGCGGATACCTCTGCAGGAGGCCGGGGAACTGCGATTCGGTGAGCCCGACCTCCGCGAGCGCCATGACGACGCGCTGCTGCCGGTCCTGCGGCGAAAGTTCCGGATGGTGCACGAGAAGCCCCTCGCCCACGATTTCTTCCACCGTCATGCGCGGCGACAGCGACGAGAACGGGTCCTGGAACACGACTTGCACCAGCCGCCGGATCGCCTTGTTCGACGCGGCGTCCGGCCCCCAGCGGCGCTCGACCACGTCGAGCTCGCCTTCGTGCGGCAGGAGCCCGAGCGCCGCCATCGCGAGCGTCGACTTGCCCGAGCCCGACTCCCCGACGACGCCGAGCGTGTGGGCGGGCCGGATCGCGAAGGCGGCGTCCTTCACCGCGACGAAGCGGCCCTTGCGCAGCCACCCCCTGAAGCCCGGCAGCGGCGTCGGATAGGTCACCTGCAAACCTTTGGCCTGCATCACGGTCGGCGCGCTTGCCGCGGACCCTTCCACCACGTCGCGCTCCGGCCGGCTTTCGATGAGCTTGCGGGTGTAGTCATGCGCCGGGTGCGCGAAGATATCCGCCACGGGCCCCTGCTCCACCAGATGCCCGTCTTCCATCACCGCCACGCGGTCGGCGAACTTGCGCACGAGGTTCAGGTCGTGCGTGATGAGAAGGATCGCCATCCCGGTCTGGCGCTGCAGGTCGGCGAGCAGTTCGAGGATCTGCTGGCGCAGCGTCACGTCGAGCGCGGTGGTCGGCTCATCGGCCAGAAGGAGCTTCGGACGGCACGCGAGCGCCATGGCGATCATCGCCCGCTGCCGCTGGCCGCCCGAGAGCTGATGCGGGTAGGCCGTGGCGCGTCTGCGCGGCTCGGGAATGCCGGTGGCGGCGAGTGCTTCAACCGCCGCGTCCCAGGCTTGCCGCTTCGAGAGCGCCTGCTTCAGTTCCAGCACTTCGGCAACCTGGTTGCCGACGGTGTAGAGGGGATTGAGCGCCGTCATCGGCTCCTGGAAGATCATCGCGATGTCGCGTCCGCGCACGCCGAGGAGTTCGCGTTCGGACAGTTGCAGCAGATCGACTTCGCGCTCGTCCTGGAATCGGGCGCTGCCCGAGATCGTGGCGTTCGGCACGAGGCGCAGGAGACTCAGCGCCGTCACCGTCTTGCCCGAACCGGATTCGCCCACAAGCGCGAACTTCTCGCTCGGGCCGATCGAGAAATCGACACCGTGCACCACTTCCTTCGCGCCGAATGCGACGGTGAGGCCGTGAACGTCGAGGAGGCGTTTCCCGTTCACGTGTCGGCCTTTCTCGGATCGAGCGCGTCGCGCAGGGCGTCGCCCATGAAGGTGAGGAGCAGCAGCGTCACAACCAGCACCGCGAACGTGAGCGCTGAAATCCACCACGCGTCGAGGTTCGCCTTGCCCTGGTTCAGCAGTTCGCCGAGCGAGGGCGTGCCCGGTGGCACGCCCAGGCCCAGGAAATCGAGCGACGTGAGCGCGAGGATCGCCGCGCTCATCTCGAACGGCAGGAAGGTCACGACCGGCGTCATGCTGTTGGGCAGGATGTGCCGCCAGATGATCCGGGCGTTACCCACGCCGAGCGCCCGGGCGCTGCGCACGTAGTCCATCTGGCGGTTGCGCAGGAACTCCGCTCGCATGTACTGCGACAGGCCCATCCAGGTGAAGAGGCTCAGGAGCGCGATCAGAAGCGGCACGCTCGGCGTGAAGATCGAGCTGAAGATGATGAGCAGGTAGAGCTCGGGCATCGAGCCCCAGATCTCGATGAAGCGCTGGAAAGCGAGGTCGGTGCGGCCCGCGAAGTAGCCCTGGACCGCGCCCGTGATCACGCCGACCACCACGCCGATCACCGTGAGCGCGAGCCCGAACAGCACGCTGATGCGAAATCCGTAGATGAGCGTCGCGAGCAGGTCGCGCCCGCGCTCGTCGGTGCCCAGCCAGTTGTCCGCGGAGGGCGGCGCGGGATTGGGCAGCTTCGCGAAGTAGTTGAGCGTCTCGGGGCCGTAGGGGTTGGGCGGCCAGAGGACCCAGTTGGACCCCTGCGTGATCTTTTGCCGGACGTAGGGGTCCAGGTAATCCGTCGGCGTCTCGAAGTCGCCCCCGAAAGTCTTCTCCGGATAGTCGTGCAGCATCGGAAAGTAGAGCTCGCCGTTGTAGTGCACGACATAGGGCTTGTCGTTGGAGATCAGTTCCGCAAAGAGGCTCAGGAAAAAGAGCACCGCGAAAAGCACGAGGCTGTAGAAGCCGAGGCGGTTGCGGCGAAAGCGCCGCCAGGCGCGCCGCCCGGGACTCAGGTGCGCGGGCACGGGCTGGAGCGCTTCAGTCGAACTTGACACGGGGGTCCACCCAGACGTAGGCGAGGTCGCTGACGAGGCGCGTGACAAGACCGATCAGCGTGAAGAAGTAGAGCGTGCCCATCACGACGGGATAGTCGCGGCGGATCACGCTTTCGTAGCTGAGGAGCCCGAGTCCGTCGAGCGAAAAGAGCGTCTCGATCAGAAGCGCGCCGGTGAAGAACGCCCCGATGAATGCCGCGGGAAAGCCCGTGATGATCGGGATCAGCGCGTTGCGGAACACGTGCTTCCAGAGCACGCGCCGCTCCTCCAGCCCCTTCGCGCGGGCCGTGAGCACGTATTGCTTTCGGATCTCCTCCAGAAACGAATTCTTCGTGAGCATCGTCGTCACGGCGAAGCTGCCGATCACCATCGCGAAGACGGGCAGCGTGATGTGCCACAGGTAGTCCACGATGCGCGCGGGCCAGCTCAGTTCGTCCCAGTTCGCGGAGGTGAGTCCGCGCAGCGGGAACCACTGCAACTGCCCGCCGAAGACGACGAGCAGGAGCACCCCCAGCACGAAACCGGGGATGGCGTAGCCCACGAGCACGATGAGGCTCGTCACGAAATCGAAGCGGCTGCCGGCGCGCACCGCCTTCGCGACGCCCAGCGGCACGGCAATCAGGTAGCTGATGAAGAAGGTCCAGAGGCCCAGGCTCACCGAGACGGGCAGCTTTTCCACGATCAGGTCCCACACGCTCTTGTTCTGGAAGAAACTGCGGCCCAGGTCGAACCGCGCGAACTCGCCGAGCATCTTCATGAAGCGCTCGGGCGCGGGGCGGTCGAAACCGTAGAGCTTCTTGATCTCCTCGATCTTCTTCGGGTCGACGCCTTGCGCGCCGCGATAGACCGCGCCACCCTCCCCGCCGCCCGGGCCGCGCCGCGCTTCGGCCATGTACTGCTGCACGGGGCCGCCGGGGACGAACTGCGTCACGGCGAACGTGATGACGAGCACCCCCAGCAGCGTGGGCAGCATGAGCAGGATGCGCTTGAGGATGTAGGCGAACATGCGCGGGCTATTTCGTGATCGGCGGATTGCGCGCCCACCAGGTGAACATCGGCCAGCCCATGTAGGCGACGCCTTCGGGCGGATATGGCGGCACTTCGCCGGGCCGCTCGAGCCGCCAGGCATCGTAGGCGATGCGCGTCTCGCGCGTGGTCCAGGCCGGCACCATGTAGTGGCCGTGCGCGATCACGCGGTCCAGCGCGCGGCACGCCGCGAGGAATTCCTCGCGCCGGTCGGCGCCGGTGAGGCGATTCAGCAGCGCGTCGATCGCCGGGCTCTTGATCCCCATCCAGTTGCTCGATCCGACCGTGTCGGCCGCCTTGCTGCCGAAGAACTCCACGTAGTCCGATCCGGGAAAGTGCGTCCCGGGGATGGACAGGCCGATCAACTCGAACTGCCGGTTGTCGATGCGCTCCTGGTACAGCGCCCAGTCCACTTCGCGCAGGCGCAGTTCGATGCCGAGCTTTTCGAGCGCGCGCTGCCACGAGGCAAGCGTGGTCGCGCTCTTGGCTTCCGGCGTGTCGAGCAGCTCGATCGTGAGCGCCTCCCCCTTCGCGTTGCGCCTCACGCCATGGCTCAGGGTCCAGCCGGCCTCGTTCAGCAGCGCGTCTGCCCGGCGCAGGTTTTCACGAAGCGAATTCGGCGGTGCCGTGCTCGGCGGTATCGCCATCGGACCGTAGGTGTCCGGTGGCAGGACGTTGCGGAAGGGGTCGATGAGCGCGAGTTCTTCCTTCGACGGCAGCCCGTTGGCCTCGCAGTCGGTGTTGCCGAAGATGCCCTTCACGCGCGTGTACGAACCGCGAAAGAGCATGCGGTTCATCCATTCGTAGTCCATCGCGAGCTCGATGGCCATGCGCACGCGCCGGTCCTGGAATTTCGCGAGGCGCAGGTTGAACATGTAGCTGTACCAGCCGTCCGGCCGCCGGTGGCGAAACGGCGACTTCACGAGTTCGCCGCGCTCGATGCGCCGGCCGTTGAGCCTGCGGTTCCAGTCGCCGGCGGAGAAGAACTCCATCAGGTCGAACTCGCCCGCCTTCAGCGCCTCGAGCTGCGCGGTGTTGTCGCGGTAGATCTTCACGGTGATGCGATCGAAGTTCACCATGCCGCGACGCACGTTCAGGTCCTTCGCCCAGTAAGCCGCATCGCGCACGTACGTGATGTCCTTGCCGAAGCGCACCGGGCCGATCCTGTACGGGCCGCTTCCGATCGGCGTGTCGGTCACGACCTGATCGAACGTCTTGCCCGCGCCCCATTTCGGGCTGAACACCGGAATGCCGCCCGCCACGAGCGGCAGCTGACGGTCGTTCTTCTTGAACCGGAATCGCACCGTGCGCTCGTCGACGACGTCGCAGCCCGCGATGTCCGCGAACACCGTCGCGTATTGCGGCGCGGCGTACTTGGAGATGAGCGTCTCGTAGCTGTACTTGACGTCCGCGGCGCGCACCGGGTCGCCGTTCTGGAAGCGTGCTTCCTTGCGCAGCCGGAATGTCGCGGACATGCGATCGGGCGCGACCTCCACGTCTTCGGCGAGGAGGCCATAGGCCGCGTCGTTCTGGTCCATCGAACCCGTGAGCAGCGTCTCGAACAGCAGGTCTGCGAGAAACGAAGGCTCCCGCCCCTTCAGCGTGAACGGGTTGTACTTGTCGAAGTTCGACACGCGCGAGCCCGCCACGAGCCGCAGCTCGCCGCCCTTGGGCGCTTTCGGGTTGACGTAGTCGAAGTGATCGAAGCCGGGCGGATACTTGAAGTCGCCCCAGACCGAATAACCCGGCGCGGCCCAGCCCGCACCGCCGAGCAGCAGGCTCGAGAAGAACAGCAGCAGAGCACGCATGCGACAATTCTGCCGACTTTTTCAAGCAGGCAAGCCATGGGATTCCTCACCGGCAAAAAATTGTTGATCACGGGCGTGCTGTCCAACCGCTCCATCGCCTACGGCATCGCGCGCGCGTGCCATGCGCAAGGCGCGCAGCTCGCTTTCAGCTACGTCGGTGACCGGTTCAAGGACCGCATCACGGAGTTCGCGGCCGAGTTCGGCTCCAGCCTCGTGTTCGATTGCGACGTCGGCGACGATGCGCAGATCGAACGTCTCTTCCAGGATCTCTCGGCGGCCTGGCCGAAATTCGACGGCTTCGTGCACAGCATCGGCTTCGCGCCGCGCGAGGCGATCGCGGGGAATTTCCTCGACGGCCTGTCGCGCGAGAGCTTTCGCGTCGCTCACGACATCAGCGCCTACAGCTTCCCGGCGATGGCGAAAGCGGCGCTGCCGCACCTGAACGAGAAATCGGCGCTCCTCACGCTCACGTATCTCGGCTCGCTACGCATCGTGCCGAACTACAACACGATGGGGCTCGCCAAGGCTTCGCTCGAAGCTTCGGTGCGCTATCTCGCCGGCTCGCTGGGCCCGCAGGGGATCCGCGTGAACGGCATCAGCGCGGGGCCCATCAAGACGCTCGCCGCGAGCGGCATCAAGGATTTCGGCAAGCTGCTCTCGGCATTCGCCGCGCAGGCACCGCTTCGGCGCAACGTGACGATCGAAGATGTCGGCAATGCCGCGGCGTTCCTGCTGAGCGACCTCGCCGCCGGCGTCACGGCCGAGATCATGTACGTCGACGCGGGGTTCAGCCACACGGCGATGGCGCTGGAATGACTAAGCGCCCCTGAACAGGTGCGCGAAACTGCGGCTCACCTCCAGCACTTCCGGATGCCCGCTGATATGCACGCGCTGCCGGCCGCTGTCGTCGCGAGTGATCGCGCTCACGGCCCCCAGGTTCACGATTGCGCTGCGATGGATCTGCCAGAACTGCTGCGGATCGAGCTGCGGCACGAGCTCGCGGATCGGTGTCCGGATGAATGCCTCGGCTTCCTTCGTCTGCACGCGCGTGTACTTCTCGTCCGAACGGAAGAAGAGCACGTCGTTCACGTCGATCATCTTCGTCGTGTTGCCGGCGGTCGCCTGAATCCAGCGCAACGGTTGCGCCCGCGCCCCCGAGCCCGTCTCGAGACCGCGCTGCAGCTTCATGAGCCGCTCGAGCACGGCATCCAGCGCGGCTTCCTGCTCCGCGGGCGGCATGCGCTCGGGCGCACGCGAAGCCCCAAGGCGCGACTTCAGCCGCTGCGCCGTCTGCGCGAGGCGCTGCGGCTCCACGGGCTTCAGCAGGTAGTCGAGCGCGCCCTGCTCGAACGCGGCGATCGCGTATTCGTCGTACGCGGTCACGAAGACGATCTCGCCTTGCCAGCGCGGCAGCGCGAGGATCTCCCGCGCGGCCTCGATGCCCGAGAGGCCCGGCATGCGGATGTCGAGAAAGACGACGTCCGGCCGCAAGGCGTCGGCGCGGTCGACGGCTTCGGCGCCATCCCTCGCTTCGGCAACCACTTCGAGTTCGGGCCAGACGCTCGCAAGGCGCGACTTCAGCTGCTCGCGCAGCAGGCGCTCGTCGTCGGCGATGAGCGCGCGCAGTGGCGCGGCGTTCGCGCTTCCTCCGCTCACGCCGCTTCCTCCGCTCATGCTGTTTTCTCCTCTCGCGCGGCGCCTTCCTCCGGCTTCGGCTCGGCCAACTTGAAGGGCACGCCGATGCGCACGACCGTCCCGAGCCGGTCATCGGACATGAGGGTGAGGCGGCCCTTGCCCGGATAGAGCATCGCCAGGCGCTCGCGGATGTTCTGCAGGCCGATGCCCGTGCCCGAGGTCGGCGATTCGAGCTGCTCGGGATCGATGACGCCCACGCCCGTGTCGCGCACTTCCACCCACAGCTGCTGGCCCTGGACCTTCGCGCCCACGCTCACCTTGCCGCCTTCGGGCTTGGGCTCGATGCCGTGCTTGATCGCGTTTTCCACGAGCGACTGCAGCATCATCGGCGGGAATTCCGCCGCTTCGAGGCTCTCCGGGACGTTCACCTCGATGTCCAGGCGGTCTTCGATTCGCATCTTGATCAGATCGAGATAGGAGCGCACGAGGCGCATCTCGCGCCCGAGCGTCGACGTCTCCTGCCGCATCTGGGGCAAGGCGCCGCGCAGGTACGTGATCAGCTTCTTCTGCATCTGGCTCGCGCGCGCGGGGTCGGTCTCGATCAGGTAGTCGACGGCCGAGAGCGTATTGAAGAGAAAGTGCGGCTCCACCTGCGCCTGCAACACCTGCAGCCTCGCCTGCACGAGCTGGCGCTCCATCGCCTCGCGCTCGGCCACGTGCACGGCGGAGCGCACTTTTTCGTCGGCCTGCGCCACCTTGCGCACGACGATCTTCGACGCCACGAGGTAGGCAAAGAGCAGCACGAGCACCGCGGAGCCGAGATCGCCCACGATGCCGCGGAAGGTGATGACGCGGCGCGTGGTGAGCTGCGGCTCGTCTTCTTCGGCTTCCTCGTCGCGCGAGCTGCCGGGCTCGGGCGGCGTCGCGTCCGTGCTGTCCGAAGCCCCCGGCTTCGGGATGGCCGGCACCTCCACCGCGCCGCGCGGCTCGACGCGGATGCCGTCCTTGTCGATGGTGACGACCGGGTCCCTGCGATGAGAAGAGGTGCCCGGCACGATCACCTTCACGCGCTCGTGCTTCAGGTTGAGGACGTCGGAGAGGACGCCTGCCGCGATCAGGATGACGATGAAAAGGACGATCAGCCGCCACCACGACACCGAGGCGGCCCAGCCGGAGACCTGCCTGTTGAGCTGCACGAGCCAGTCGATGACCGGGGCACGGCGCGCGGGCGGCTCGGCTGTCTTGCTGCTGGTATTCATGTCACGCGAGATTACTGCCAATTGTGGTGCCATCTGCGAGGCATTTCCTGGCACGTCCCGGTCATTCCCGTTGCGCGGACTCGGGGACGCACCGCCTTCACAGGGCCCAATGGACGGTCAGGCGCCCTTCGCGCAGGTGACGGATGCGACCGGCCCGCCGTCCTGGCGGCCCACCACGGTCACCTGCGGCAGCGTGACCCGGGCGATGTCCGCCCCCGCCCACGGATCGGCTGCCCAGTTGCCCGGCCCCGCAGTGGCCCAGCACGCCACGTAGATCGACGCGACGCCGATGCCGACAACAGCGCGCGCGACCGCGGAGGCGAGCGGGAATCGGTCGATGTCGTAGTCCGAATGGTATGCCTTCATTGTTGTCCTCCTTCCGCGCCGGGATGGCACTCGATGGGAGGAATGTAGGCATCGCGTGTGTCGCCCGCACGCGGGATGCGACAGGACGCGGGCAGTCGCGACGAATCGCGGAAATGCCGGGATGGACGTCGGCGGCGCGTGCGGAAGAATGCCCGTTACATCAGGCTAGTCCGGTACTGGATCCACGCCTGGCGATCCTCTTCGCTCATTCTCGCTTGGCGCGCCAATTCCGCCATGAGGGCGACGTGCTTCACGGGCTTCCACTTATCTTCGATTTCCGCGAGCAGGAAGTTGCTCCAGGCCCGATCGTGCGCGCCTTCGATTTTCCGCAACGCGTCCATCACGTATTGGATGTCGGAATTCAGCAGCTGGGACTTTTCCAGTGGGTCCAGCGCGGAATCGAGGATTCCGAGTGCGACCAACGCCATGCCGGCCGGGTGCCGGTCGGCGTAGCTCAGCTTTGTCCATCTGTCCGCTTCGGCGATGGCGCGAAACATGAAGTCGACCCCTTTGTTGGCGGCTTTCTTCGCGTGGCTTCTGAGCTCGGTGAATGCATCCAGGAGGTTGGGGTCGTGCGCCTTCGTCTGGGCACGGACACGAGCCTCCAATGCCGCGAGGGCCTGGCGCCACTGCGCAATGTAGGCGGCGGCTTCGCGCTCGGAGGCGGTGGGCTCGGGTTGCGGCTTCCTGGGCCCGAGGCACGGACAGCACGAAGCGCGGCGGCCGCCGACACTCTGCCGTGCCTCGTCGCCTGTGGACGGCAGGGCTGCCGGAACGTTGCGAGCTACGGATGACTGGCGCCTCATGGAACTCCTCGACTTTCAATGGATGGAGCCCCTGAGTAACGTCACGGCTCGGTCGGTTCCCGCACGACGCAAGCCCGAGCCGGGCAGCCGCTACGCCGCCCCGTTCTTCACGCAATCCGCGAAGTAGCGCGTCTTGCCGTCGGGCCCCTGCTCCTCGACCAGCCCGTGGATATCCGTCTCGAACCCCGGGCACTCCGCGTTGAACGCACGCGAGAACTTCAGGTACTCCACGATCCTGCGGTTGAATACCTCGCCCGGGATCAGAAGCGGGATGCCCGGCGGGTACGGCGTGACGAGGCTCGTGGTCACGCGGCCTTCGAGCTCGTCGATCTCCACGCGCTCGGTCTTGCGGTGAGCGATGTGGGAAAAGGCGTCGCTCGGCTTCATCGCCGGCTGCAGGTCGCTCAGATAGATGTCGGTGGAAAGCCGCGCGATGTCGTACTTGGCGTAAAGCTCGTGCACGTGCTGGCACAAGTCGGCAAGCCCCATGCGCTCGTAGCGCGGGAAGTGCTGGCAGAACTCCGGCAGGATGCGCCACATCGGTTGGTTCTTCGCGTAGTCGTCCTTGAACTGCTGCAGCGCCGTGAGGAGCGTGTTCCAGCGGCCCTTGGTGATGCCGATCGTGAACATGATGAAGAAGCTGTAGAGGCCCGTCTTCTCCACGATCACACCGTGCTCCGCGAGGAACTTGGTGACGATGGACGCGGGAATGCCCGTCTTTGCGAATTTGCCGTTCAGGTCGAGCCCGGGCGTCACGACGGTCGCCTTGATCGGGTCGAGCATGTTGAAGCCCTCCGCGAGATGGCCGAAGCCATGCCACTTGGCCGCGCGCGCCTCGCCCTTGATGATCCATTCGTCGGCACGTCCGATGCCCTCCTCCGCGAGCCGGTCCGGGCCCCACACCTTGAACCACCAGTCGCGGCCGTACTCCTGGTCCACCTTGCGCATCGCGCGGCGGAAGTCGAGCGCCTCCATGAGCGATTCCTCCACGAGCGCGGTGCCCCCGGGCGGCTCCATCATCGCGGCGGCCACGTCGCAGCTCGCGATGATCCCGTACTGCGGGCTCGTCGAGGTGTGCATCAGGAAGGCTTCGTTGAAGAGATGCCGGTCGAGCCGGTTTTCCACCGCGTCCTGCACGAGCACGTGGCTCGCCTGGCTGAGCCCGGCGAGCAGCTTGTGGATCGATTGCGTCGAGTAGACGAGCGACTTGTTCGGCCGCGCGCGCTTCTTGCCCATCGCGTGGTACGCGCCGTAGAACGGGTGGAACGCCGCGTGCGGCAGCCACGCTTCGTCGAAGTGCAGCGCCTCCACGTAGCCGTCCAGCATGGACTTGATGGTCTCCGTGTTGTAGAGCACGCCGTCGTACGTGGATTGCGTGAGCGTGAGGATGCGCGGCTTCACCTCGTCCGGGTCCACGCCCGCGAGCAGCGGGTTGGCACGCATCTTCGCCTTGATCGATTCCGGTGAGAACTCGCTTTGCGGGATCGGGCCGATGATGCCGAAATGGTTGCGCGTCGGCTTCAGGAAGACGGGAATCGACCCCGTCATGATGATCGAGTGCAGGATCGACTTGTGGCAGTTGCGGTCCACCACCACCACGTCACCGGGGGCGACTTCGTGGTGCCACACCATCTTGTTCGAAGTCGACGTGCCGTTGGTGACGAAGAAGCAGTGGTCGGCATTGAAGATGCGCGCCGCGTTGCGCTCGCTCGCCGCCACCGGTCCGGTGTGGTCGAGCAGCTGGCCGAGCTCGTCCACCGCGTTGCACACGTCGGCGCGCAGCATGTTCTCCCCGAAGAACTGGTGGAACATCTGCCCGATGGGGCTTTTCAGGAAGGCGACGCCGCCCGAATGCCCGGGGCAGTGCCAGGAATACGAACCGTCTTCGGCGTAGTCGAGCAGCGCCTTGAAGAATGGCGGCTGGATGCCTTCGAGGTAGCTCTTGGCCTCCCGGATGATGTGCCGCGCCATGAACTCCGGCGTGTCCTCGTACATGTGGATGAAGCCGTGCAGCTCGCGCAGCACCTCGTTGGGCAGGTGGCGCGAGGTCTTGGTTTCGCCGTAGATGTAGATCGGCACGTCGGCGTTCTTGCGGCGCACCTGCTCGATGAAGGTCTTCAGGTTCAGCACCGCGGGGTCGAGGTCGGGGCCCGGGGTGAATTCCTCGTCGTCGATCGACAGGATGAAGGCGCTCGCGCGGCTTTGCTGCTGCGCGAACTGCGAGAGGTCGCCGTAGCTCGTGACGCCCAGCACCTCCATGCCCTCCGCTTCGATGGCCTGCGCGAGCGCGCGGATGCCGAGGCCCGACGTGTTCTCGGAGCGGTAGTCTTCGTCGATGATGACGATCGGAAAGCGAAACTTCATCGGGAGGGCCCTCGGCGCCCGGGGAAAAATGGCGCAACAGGCGCGAAGTGTATGAAATCCGCGAGGCTCGGCTGCGACGCGCGGCGGCTCGTCTACGGCTGCGTCTCGCGAAACGCCTTGTCGTCCGCCGCGGCGAGCGGACTGGGCCGCGACCTGAGTGCGCCCGGCAGCGCGTCCTTGAACATCTCGCCGAGCGCGGCGAGCTGCTCGCGGGCGATCGCTTCGCCGTGGCGGCTCGCGAGATAGCGCATCAACTCGCTGCGCAAGAACCAGAGCCCCTGCACGTCCGGTGCGAAGCGGATGCGTGTCGCGAGCCCCGCGGCGTAGACGCCCGTGCGGCCGGTGCGGCTTTGCATCGCCAGGTGGTGGCCCGCAGGGCTCGCGCGGCCCGGCTCGGCCGCGGGGCGGCCCGCGCCGCCTTCCATCATGGCGAGCATGGCCGCGCGGATGTCCTCCGTGAGCATCTTTTCTTCCTCCGGAGCGAGCCGGCCCGAGCGGCGCACGCTGAAAAGGATATCCAGACCGCTTCGGATCGTCGTGAACAGCCACTGCATCGCCGAATTCCTTCTACTGCGTCGGTTGCTGCGCCTGCGGGGCCGGCGGGGCCTCGTCGCGCGGGCCGAGTTCGAGCACATGCGCCACCGCGAGCTCGGCCAGCCGCGGGGGGACCATCTCCGCAGCCGCGATGTCCTGCAGCCGCGCGAATGTGAAAAGCAGAGGCGGTGCGCCGTCTCGCGGCACGCCGAACGTGAGCCGATCGCCCTCGGCGGCGGTGAGCTTTCCGACGAAGCCGCGGGTGGCGAGGATCGCGCCGTCGCGGCACAAGCGCGAGAGCTGCAGCGCGCGATCCGCGGCGTCTCCGAGCACGCGCAGTTCCGCGTTGCCGGCCGAGCCGACCCAGTCGCGGCCCTCGTCGATGCCGATATTCATGTGCAGCTCGAAGTCCCAGGCCTTGCGCATCTGCCAGCGGCGGCTCAAGGCTCGCATCGCGGTGCGGGCCTCGTCGGCGGCCGCCAGCGCGTTCCAGAGGTAGCTTGCGGCCGGCTGCGGGAAGAAGTAGCTGACGAGGCCCTCGTCGGGATGCCTGCCCGCCGTCCCGCCATGGCGGCGGAAGATCGGGTCCAGTTCGGCCCAGACTTCCCCCACGAGCTCGAAATATTCGATGGCGGGCAGGCGTGTCCACAGGCGCGGCGCGTCCTGCAGCGTGCTCGCGAGCGTGACCACGTGGCGGATCGACGGGCTGGCGCCCGGCGCGGCGGGCATGCCCGCCGCGCTCCGAGTGACGGGGACCGGCGCGCCGGCGCCCGCCGGAGCGACGCCGGACTCCGGCACCGCGCCGCTCGCAGGCGCCTCAGCGAAGTGTTGCGCGATCCGCGCGATGCTCCAGCCGGAGCGCTTCAGGCGCTGGATCTCTTCGATGCGCTCGACCGTCGAATCCGGGAAGTAGCCGATGCGAGGTGCGGCGCCATCTTGCTCATGCGGCGGCATGACGTCCGGCCGCTGCACGAGGCCGGTCGCGATGTAGTTGTGGAGCGTGGCCCGCGAGATGCCGGTCCGCTCCAGGACTTCCTTGCTGGTGAGCAAATGCGCCTCTGTCCAGACAAATGCCTAGACATAGCATAGACAGTGTCTAATCATTGTGCAAGCAACCTGCATCGTGCTGACAACACTTCCTCTCTGAGTGGGTCTTGCAGTCTGTCCAATCGTCTGTCCATTTATGTCTAAATTGATTTAGACAGATCGGGGCTGCACAATCAGGTCGTCGCGAACGGAAGAGGAGCGAGCGGCATGGACGATTCGACGTTCTGGTGGCTGATTGCCGGGGGAGCCGTGGCCATCGAGCTGCTCACCGGCACTTTCTATCTGCTGATGGTGGCCATCGGCCTGGCCGCGGGCGCGGTGGCGGCGCACCTGGGTGCGGGCATCGCCACGCAGCTCGTCGCGGCGGCGGCCATCGGTTCGGGCGCCGTGGCCGCATGGCATCTGCGGCGCGGTGGCGTGCCGCCCGCCCCTGCCTCGGGCAACCGCGACGTGAACCTCGACGTCGGCGAGATGGTGCAGGTGGAGCGCTGGGAGCCCGACGGCACCGCGCGCGTGAAGTATCGCGGCGCCCAGTGGACGGTCACCTCCGCCACGGGCCAGCCCGAGGGGACGGGGGCGCACCTGGTGCGCGAAGTCGTGGGCAGCCGCCTGATCGTCGAAAAGGTCTGAGGAACGTTGTTCCTTCGAAGGAGAAGAAGAATGCAGGAAATCGGAATCGTCATTTTCGTGATCGCCATCATCTTCGTGGTGCGGGCGCTCAAGGTCGTGCCGCAGCAGCACGCGTGGGTCGTGGAGCGCCTCGGCCGCTTTCACGCCACCCTCACCCCGGGGCTGAACATCCTCGTGCCCTTCATCGATCGCGTGGCCTACAAGCACAGCCTGAAGGAGATTCCGCTGGACGTGCCCAGCCAGATCTGCATCACCCGCGACAACACGCAACTCTCCGTCGACGGCATCCTCTACTTTCAGGTCACGGATGCGATGCGGGCGAGCTACGGCTCATCCAACTACGTCGTCGCCATCACGCAGCTCGCGCAGACCACGCTGCGCAGCGTCATCGGCAAACTGGAGCTGGACAAGACCTTCGAGGAGCGCGACATCATCAATGCCCAGGTGGTCCAGGCGATCGACGAGGCGGCCCTGAACTGGGGAGTGAAGGTCCTGCGCTACGAGATCAAGGACCTCACGCCGCCGAAGGAGATCCTGCACGCGATGCAGGCGCAGATCACCGCCGAGCGCGAAAAGCGCGCCCTGATCGCGGCCTCGGAGGGCCGGCGTCAGGAGCAGATCAACATCGCCACCGGCGAGCGAGAAGCGTTCATCGCCCGCTCCGAAGGCGAGAAGCAGGCCGAGATCAACAAGGCGCAGGGCCAGGCGGCCGCGATCCTGGCCGTGGCCGAAGCGAGCGCCGAGGCCATTCGCAAGGTGGCCGACTCGATCCGGCAGCCCGGCGGCGAGCAGGCCGTGCAGCTGAGGGTGGCGGAGCGCGCGGTCGACGCCTTCAGCAAGGTGGCGGCGGACGCGACCACGACCCTGATCGTTCCGAGCGGAATGGAAAACGTCTCGACGCTGATCGCTTCGGCGATGAAGATGGTGCAGGCGGCCCGGCAGCCTTCGTAGCACGCGTTCCGGCTTTCGCATTCCGGCCTTCGGCGCCCGCCCTCGCTTCGCGCGGGCGGGCCTCGCGTACCATCGGACGCTTTGGCTTCGCCGATTTTCGATTCCCGATTCCCGAATCCCATGTCCTCCTTCGACCCGGGCGCCGCCCGTGCGTTTTCCCAGCAGCAGCAGCGCACCGAAATCCGCTTCATCGCACCGCCGCCCACCGAGCTCGACTTGCTCGACGAATGGCTCGGCGGCCCGATGGGCATCGATGCCGGTGTGCTGCGGCAAGCCGATGCAGCCGCGTGGCCCGCGCCGTGGCTTTGGCGCACCCTGCTCCTCTCCCTGGAAATCATGCAGGGCTCGCGCCTGCCCGCGCTGGAGCTGCCGCGCATCGTGTCGCTGACGGCCGTCTCGGAGGCCGAAGGCAAATGGCATGCGGCCGTCCTGATGCCGTTCGTCGAATACGTACCGCGCGCGGTCGGCGAGATCGTCGTGAGCGGCTCCATGCGCCTGTGTCACTGGGCCCGCTCGCGCCCGGTCGACGATGCGAGCATCGCGCAATTCTTCGAAGGCCTGGAGAAGCCCATCCTCTCGCGCATCAAGCGCATGGTGCCCGGCGGCAAGTCCACCGTGCCCGTGCTGCGTGCCGCGCATGCGATCGGCATTCCCTTCACGCATCTGGGCAGCGGCATCTACCAGCTCGGCTGGGGCAGCAGCGCCTGCCGGGTGGACCGCAGCACGACGGGAGCGGATTCCGCGATGGGCGCGCGGCTCGCGCAGAACAAGGTCGACACCGCGCGGCTGCTGAAGACGGGCGGCCTGCCCGCGCCCATGCACTTCATCGTGAAGGACGCCGAAGAAGCTCTCGCGGCCGCGCGAAAGCTCGGCTGGCCGGTGGTGGTGAAGCCGGGCGACCGGGACCGCGGTGAAGGCGTGACGGTGGACGTCGCCGACGATGAGGCGCTCGTGTCCGCCGTCGAGAGAGCCAACGATGGCTCCACGCGCAACCTCGTCATCGTGGAGCAGCAGGTCCCGGGCGTGTGCCACCGCCTCTTCATGTTGCGCGGGCAGCTGCTCTATGCCGTGAAGCGCCTGCCGATGTCCGTGCAGGGCGATGGCGAGGCGAGCGTCGAGCAGCTCATCCACCACGCCGTGCAGGCGGATCGCCGCCAGCCGCCGTGGCGGCGGTCGGGCATCCAGCCGATGGACCCGCCCGCGCTCGCCGCGATGGCCGCGGCGGGCTTCTCCCCCTCCTCCGTGCCCGCCCAGGGGCAGCGCGTGCCCTTGAGGCGCATCGAGTCCACGGCCGACGGCGGAGTCGACGAGGACGTGAGCGCCATCGTCCACCCCGACAACCTCGAGATCGCGCGCCGTGCATCGGCCCTCTTCGACCTGGAGGTCGCGGGCATCGACATCATCTGCGAAGACATCTCCGCCGCGTGGCATGCGTCGCGCGCGATCATCAACGAAGTGAACTTCGCCCCGCTCCTGGGCGGCGGGGACATCTCGCGTTCGAACCTCGGGCGCTACCTCGAAGAGCTGCTGCCCGACCAGGGACGCATCCCCGTCGAACTGTTCGTGGGAGACGAAGCCGCGCTGCAATCCGCTCGCCGCCGCTGCGCCGAACTCGCGGCGGCGGGACGACGCTGCTGGATCACCTCCGCGACGCAGACCATCGATGCATCCGGCCGCGAATGGAAGATGCCGCTCGACCGCACCCGCTCGCGGGTGGCCGCATTGCTGCTCGATCGGGAGGTGGACGCCGTGATGGCGGTGATGAGCGAGGACGAATTCCGCCGTTCGGGCCCGCCACTGCCCGGCCTCGAGCCTTCAACCGCCATCGAAGGCTGAAGACTTTCGTCCGATTCAGCGCAAGGGTGAACGATACGGAAGTGGGCCTTTCGCGACGGCCGATCGGAAGGCTCTTGCACTTTTCCGATTTGTGTAACAAGATGTACAAATTCGGAGAAGAGAAAGATGGTTGCACCGCTGCTGCGGATGGGGTTCATCGGTTTTGCCGACGAGCGTTACCTTGTCGACCTTCTGAAGACACGAAGCCAGAGTCTTCGGTGGCAGCCCTGGACCTACCTCGAAGCCGATGCGCTCTGGGTGAACGGCACGCATGCGCAGCCCGCGCGCAATCACCTGGTGCGCGTCCCGTCGGCGGACCCGCAGAAGCCGGCCGTGCTGCTCAACCTGCAGGAGATGGGCCGGCCGATGGCATTCACCCTGCCGCTCGGCAACGCCGCCGTCTCGCCTCCTTTCACGTTCGATCCTCACTCGGCGCCGAGCGTGGCCGAGGTGCTGGTCACGTTCGAGACGCTGCTGAGGCCGCTCGCCACCCAGCTTGCCGTCGCCGGCGAGATCGTGGCGCGCCGCCATTCGCTCACGTCCACCGTCTATCACATCGTGCGCAATGGTGTTCTGGTCGCGATCATCGATTCGCATCGCGACGTCGGGCTCGCCCCGGACCTCGCCGCATCCGAGTTGCAGGAAGCGGTGTGGAGTAGCCGCCCCGAATCCGCGTCGGCGATGCCGCCGCACTTCCGGCGCATCAGCTTCGCGGAGATGATGTGGCAGTACGCGCTGCGCAACGAAGATGACCTGCTGCCGGCGAAGTACCGCCAGCGCACGATCTATTTCCGCAAGGCGCCGGCCGTGCAGCGCCGCTCGCTGAAGGACGCGCACCTGGCCGTGCTTTCGACGCTCTCGGCGCAGCCTCTCACCTTCGCGCAGTTGCAGGCGCAGATCGGCTTCGCCGAGCGGCAGCTCACGCAGGCGCTCATGGCGCTCTACTTCGCGGGCAGCATCACGACCGAGGAGCGTCTGGCGGATGCCCAGCGGCTGCAGGCGGCGCGCCGGCGCGCGAAGGAAGCCGAGGCTGCGCCATTCGCAAGCTCGATGTCCTTCTCCGAGTTCGGATCGGTCCCGCCGGTTCCGGGGCTGCCGCCGGGTGGCGACACCCCCATCGGCGACACGGTGCCTACGCCACTCGGGCCGCACTGACCGAAGCGAAGCGCCATGCAGCGGACCTCCGGCTCGGGCCAGCCCGTCGACGCGGAAGGCCAGGCCGACCCGGCCGATCGGCAGCCGCCGCACGTGCTGGGCGCGTGGATTCACCGCACGCTCGTACAGGCCGCGCTGCCGATCGATGGGCGCCTGCGCGAACTGCAGTCACGCTTCGAGGAGCTCGCGTTCGAGTGCGAAGTCGCCCTCTTGCTGCAGGCCGTGCGAGCCATGGCCGGCGCTCTTCATGAGGACGATGTCGGGCCGGATGAAGCGTCGAACGGCTGGCGGTCGCGCCTCGCGGGCAGGACGCGCGATCATGCGGCGCCCGTGGTCGCGCGCTACCAGCGCGTGCTGGCGTGCGGCGAAGTCGTGTCGCAGCGTGCCGGCGAGGTGGGCCGCGTGCATGCGACGCACCTGTCGCAAAAGCGGAAGATTCTGCTGGAAATCGGCATCGAGGAGCAGCGGCTGGCCGAGGTGCTCGTGCGCACCGAGCGGTGGCTGCGGCAAATGTGGAAGGGACTCACGTCGAGCCCCGTGCCGAGCGACGGCGAATCGGTGCAGAAGCTGCGAGTGCTCGTCGAGCGGGCCGACAGGTTCGGCACCGAGTTGCGGCGCCTGCAGCAGGCGGCCGACGCCGCGCAGGAGACCTGCCGCCTCGGCCAGCGCGTGACGGTCAAGCGCGAGGCCTTGCTTGCGATGATCGATTCCGATCTGGCGCAGGCGCGGTCGCGCTGGCAGCGGCAGTACGGCAGCTTCGTGGCCGAACGCGAAGCCGCGCCGAGCCTGGCGGCTGAGTCGGCGGGCGAAGCCGGTGCGATGCATGCCACGCAGCTGCTCGCGCACGAACTCGATGCGTGCAGCCGCGCGGCGCTGGATCTGGAGATCGAGGAGCAGGAGCTCGGACAGCATCTGGGCGTGGTGAGGCGAAGCGGGAAGTGATGCTTGCGTCCGAATCGCGACACCGGCCGCCGCGCGCGCCTACTGCGGCGAAATACCCGCTGCCGCAATCAGCCGGCCCACCGTCACCGCTTCTTTCTTCAGGAAGGCCTCGAATTGCTGCGCGGTCTCGCCGGTGGGCGCCAGGCCCTGCTTTTTCAGGTGCTCGGAGGTCTCGGGTTCCGACACGATCGTGCGGCGCACGCGCGGTGAAACGATTTCCGACGACGCGCTGGTGCTCGGATAGACAGGGTCAGGAGGCCGGAACAACCTTCGGCCGCTTGTCCACCACGCGGCGCGCCTTGCCGGTCGAAGTGCGCTCCACCTCACCCACGGAGAGGACTCGCACCTTCGCACTTACGCCGATGAATGACTTGATGGCGTGTTCGAGGTCGGCACCCGCGCGCGTGATCTCGACCTTCACCGCGGGTCGCGCTTCGACCAGCACCTCGAGGTTGTCCATGTGCCCCTCGCGGGAGATCACGAGCTGATAGATCGGTGCGAGCGATTCGTTCTTCAGGATCAGCTCTTCGACCTGCGTCGGGAACACGTTCACGCCTCGAATGATCAGCATGTCGTCGCTGCGGCCGGTGATCTTGGCCATCCGGCGCATGGACCGGGATGTCGGAGGCAAGAGCCGCGTGAGGTCGCGTGTCCGATAGCGGATGACGGGCATCGCCTCCTTCGTGAGCGACGTGAAGACCAGTTCGCCTTCCGCACCGTCGGGCAACACCTCGCCTGTCTCGGGATCGATGATCTCCGGCAGGAAGTGGTCTTCCCAGATCACGGGACCGTCCTTCGATTCGACACACTCGTTCGCGACCCCGGGCCCCATCACTTCGGAAAGCCCGTAGATGTCGACGGCGTCGATGCCCGCGCGAGATTCGATCTCGGCGCGCATCGCATCTGTCCAGGGTTCGGCGCCAAAGATGCCGATCGTGAGCGACGAACGCGCAGGATCGAGCCCTTGCCGTTCGAATTCCTCGATCAGGTTCAGCATGTAGCTGGGCGTGACCATGATGATGTCCGGCTTGAAGTCGCAGATCAGCTGCACCTGCTTTTCCGTCTGGCCACCCGACATCGGCACGACCGCACATCCGAGCTTCTCCGCCCCATAGTGCGCGCCAAGCCCCCCGGTGAAGAGGCCATAGCCGTAAGCCACATGAACCATGTCGCCGGCCCTTCCACCGGCCGCTCGGATGGATCTGGCTACGAGCGTCGCCCACGTCTCGATGTCCGCGGCGGTGTAGCCTACGACCGTGGGCTTGCCCGTGGTGCCCGAGGACGCGTGAATGCGAGCCAAGCGCCCCCGGGGAACCGCGAACATCCCGAAAGGATAGTTGTCGCGCAGTTCCTTCTTGCCTGTGAACGGGAACTTGGCCAGGTCGGCAAGCGACCTGCAGTCTTCGGGGTGTATTCCTGCGGCGTCGAAGGCCGCTCGGTAGTGCGGCGCGTTCTCGTATGCCCGCTTCAGCGTAGCCTGGAGTCGCCGCAGTTGCAGCGCTTCGATCTCGTCGCGGCTTGCTCGCTCGATAGGCTCGAGCTCTTCGGGAAGTGGGTGCAGTCGGGGCAAGTGACGACTCCTGGCAGGCACGTTGGCGGGTGGCAGATGGTCCGGCCAAGTTCATCTGTGAACAAGATGTGCTCAGGATGCAATCGCGCCGCGAGAGTCCGACCATTGCGCATCCGACTGCGCATGCCGCTCCCGGTGAATCCCATGCAACATTCGCTCTTCGAGGAGCAATTCGTCAGGGAAAACCCGCACCTCGGATGTTCGTTTTGAGCGTTTGTTGCATGTCTCGCAACAGGCCTATGC
This sequence comes from Ramlibacter sp., assembly GCF_035548915.1. Classification (GTDB taxonomy): domain Bacteria; phylum Pseudomonadota; class Gammaproteobacteria; order Burkholderiales; family Burkholderiaceae_C; genus Ramlibacter. The sequence continues at coordinate 54,143 of NZ_DASZSE010000038.1, forward strand.
ACCGATACCGAGGGCTCCCCATGAACCCCCGCTGCAGCCGGCACAGGCTTCTTGCATGTGATGCACATCTTGCTCGCTCATGGAGCGCGGCGAATCATGAGGCCTTGTTCAACAGCGAGTGGGCCATGAGTACATACCGCCTTTTTGATCGCCGCTTCATCCGCCACCTGGCGGTGCTCGTCTCGGCGACGGTTCTTTGCTTCAGCGCCGCGGCGCAGAACGTCCTTCGCGTCGCGACCGAGGGCACCTACCCACCCTGGTCATTCAAGGACGCGCAAGGCCAGCTGCAAGGCTGGGACGTCGATATCGCCAATGCGATTTGCGAGAAACTGAAGATGAAGTGCGAAATCGCGGCGCAGGATTGGGACGGCATCATTCCGGGCCTGCTCGCGCAGAAATACGACGCGATCGTTGCCAGCATGGCGATCACCGAAGAGCGCAAGAAGCGCGTCGACTTCACGAACAAGTACAAGAGCACGATCTCCCGCTTCGTGGCCCACAAGGGCACGTCCCCGGATGTGTCGCCGGGGGCGCTCAAGGGCAAGACGATCGGCGTGCAGCGCGGCTCCATCCAGGCCGGCTACCTGACTGCCAACTACAAGGACTCGGACGTCAAATTTTACGACACGCCGCAAGCTGCGGAGCTCGACCTCGTCGCGGGACGCGTGGACTACATCCTCGGGAACATGGTGACCTACTACGTGGGTTTCATGAAGCGCCCGGAAGCGAAGGACTTCGAGTTCATCGGGCCGAACCTTCAGGGCGGGCTGCTGGGGGACGGCAATGGCATCGCGGTGCGGAAGAACTCACCCGAGCTCCTCGCCAAACTCAATGGTGCGCTGGCTGCGATCATGGCGGACGGAACGTACGACCGCATCACGGCCAAGTACTTCCCGTTCAAGCTGATGTAGGGCGAGATCGGAAATGGACCTGCAGGGATTCGGCGGGCAGCTGTGGCTGGGTGCGATCACAACGATCGAACTGGCCTTGGCCGCACTACTCTTCGGAGCCCTCTTCGGCGCAATCGGGTGCTGGCTGCAGCTCGCAAAGCCTCGTGCACTGCGGGCGATCGGTTTCGGCTATGCCGCGATTGTCCGAGGCGTTCCAGACCTTCTGATCATCTTTCTCATCTACTTCGGGGGCACGCAAACGCTCAACGCCGTCGCCGGCAGGCCAGTCGACTTGAACGCTTTTGCCGCCGGCACCTTTGCACTCGCACTGTCTTTCGGGGCCTTCGCGTCCGAAATATTTCGCGGAGCCGTGCAGGCAGTTCCGCGCACTCAGTCCGAAGCGGCCGCGGTGCTAGGACTCACCCGTTTTCAAGCGTTCCTGACCATCCTTGCACCGCAGGCGCTACGCACCGGGCTGCCGCCGTTCGGCAACCAGGCCATCGTTTTGCTGAAACAGACCTCGCTCGTTTCCGTTATCGGTTGCGACGAGTTGATGCGCAAGGCTGCCGAAGCATCTGGCGCGACGCGCCAGCCATTCACGGTCTACCTTGCGGTGGCCCTCATCTACCTGCTCTTCACCACGGCGGCCACACTGTTGCTCGAGGCGTCGGAGCGCAGAGCATCCCGACACGCCAGGGCCTGACCATGCTGGACTTCGACGTCGTCTGGTCGGGTCTTCCGGCGCTGCTGAAGGGTGCAGCGCTGACGATCAAGCTCACCGCCGCAATTCTGCTGCTCGGCATGCTGCTCGCACTGCCGCTTGCGTTGGCGAAGAACTCGAAACACCTCGGCTTGCGAGTTTTCGCGCATGGCTACATCGGGATCTTTCGCGGCACACCATCGCTCGTGCAGGTCTTCCTTCTCTACTACGGCGGGGGCCAGTTCGACCTTCTTCGCCACTCTTTTCTGTGGCCCGTGTTGCGGGACCCGTTCTGGTGCACCGTCATCGCTCTGGGGCTCAACTCGGCAGCGTACACGGCGAAGAACCTTGCGGGAGCATTGGCCGCGATTCCCCCGGGCCTAAGTGAAGCTGCGAGAGTGCTCGGTTTGACGCGCTTTGCCCGTCTGTGGACTGTCGAACTTCCGCTGGCAATCCGCACCGCATTGCCCGCCTACAGCAACGAAGTGATCCTGACTTGCAAGGCCACGTCGCTCGCGAGCACGGTCACCTTGATCGAATTGACGGGCAGCGCTCGCCTTCTCGCATCTCAGACCTACGCCCCTTACGAATCCTTCCTTGCCGCTGGCGCCGGCTACCTCGTCATCAACTACGTCTTGATGGTCGTATTGCGAAGCGCCGAGCGTGCATTCGCCATTGCTTGAATTTCACAGGAGTATTGCTTGATCAAGTTCATCACCCTCGGCCCCGTCGGCAGCAACCACCAGCTCGTCGTCGAACGCTACGTTCAGTTCCAGGGACTGGAAGGCAAGGCCAGCATCGAATTCTTCAAGACCTTTGCCGAAGGCTCGGCGCGCATCCTGGATGGCAGCGCCGACTTCATGCTGCAATGCGCGGTTCATCCGGAGACGGTCGACACGGTCGCGCGCTACTCGCAAGGCTTGTATGTCATCGACACCTTCATCTCGCCGAGCCGTGACCTCGCCGTCATTCGCGACCGCCGTGCACCTCCCCCGACGTCCATCGCGCTGATGAATCCCACGCGCGACTACACCGATCCGGCTCGCTGGGGCGAGGTCGTCTCCATGCCGACCGTGGTCGCCGTTGCGCAGGGTCTTCGCGAAGGACGCTTCGCGCGCGGGCTCACATACGCTTCCGTGGCGGCGGAGGATCCGGAGCGCTTCGAGGTCGAGGAGTTCATCGGCTCGGTGGACGATGCGTGGATCGTCTACGGCCGCGAGCGTGTCTCCGGGGGCAAGCTCCTCGCATGGCCCGGGAGTCCTGCCTCGAAAATCTTCGCGCACCTGCGTGGTAGCGCCGTGGAAGTTGCATGAATACGCAAGCCGGAGACGTGGTCCGTCTGCAGAACGTTTCCAAGTGGTTCGGCGCGAGCCAAGTCCTGAATTCGATCAACCTGCAGATCAAGTCGCGCGAACGCTTGGTGATCTGCGGGCCTTCAGGGTCCGGCAAGTCGACACTCGTACGCTGCATCAGTGGACTCGAGCCTTACCAGTCGGGCTCCGTTCATATCCAGGGCGAGCCCGTCTCCGGCGGTCACCTGCCGCCAGCCGCGCATGTCGGGATGGTGTTTCAGCAGTTCAACCTCTTTCCCCACTTGACGGTCCTGGAAAACTGCACGCTCGCGCAGCGTTGGGTATTGAAGCGCGGCAAGGCCGAGTCGAAGAAGACGGCCATGGAATTTCTCGCACGGGTGCGCATGGACGGCAAGGCCGCATCGTATCCAGCGCAGCTTTCAGGGGGCCAACAGCAACGCGTCGCCATCGCGCGCGCACTTTGCCTGCGGCCCGACCTGATGCTGTTCGATGAGGCCACTTCCGCGCTCGACCCTGAGATGGTGAAGGAAGTCCTGGACGTCATGATCCAGCTCGCCGAGGAAGGTATGACGATGGTTTGCGTGACCCACGAAATGGGCTTCGCACGGCAGGTGGCGAGCCAGGTGGCGTTCATGGATTGTGGCAAGCTGGTCGAAATGCACCCGCCCGGTACCTTCTTCGACAACCCGGGATCCGAGCGCCTGCGGCAGTTTCTCGGTCAGGTGTTGTAGCCTCTCGAAAAGTCTACCTTGCACTCTGTCATGAAGGCCCGAAAGGCATCGCCGCTCCCCACGGTCAAACCGCTGAAGGTTCCCACTCGCTTGCTGCGTGCGAAGCCGAGGGCGGAACCGAAGCGAAGCACGACCGCTGCGAAGCTGGGCCTGCAAATCCGATCGCTGCGTCTGGCCGCAGGCGTTTCTTCCTCGGCGCTCGCGACAGAGGCCGGCGTGTCGCGGTCGATGCTGTCTCGGATCGAGCGCGGTCTGGCCTCGCCTTCGATCGAAGCGATGGACCGGATCGCCGAAGCACTCGATGTCCCCATTTCGCGCTTTTTCGTCGACCAGGTGAAACGCACTGATTGCTCGTTCGTTCCTGCTGGACGGGGGATCGTGGTGGAGCGCGAAGGCGTCATCAAGGGCTACCACTACGAACTGCTCGGACACCTGCTTTCCGGGAACCTGTTCGTCGAGCCGTACAAGGTGGATCTAACCGAGGATGCCCAGCCTTACACGACCTTTCAGCATCCCGGGACGAAATTCCTGTTCTTCCTTTCGGGACGGGTGAAGTACCGCTACGCGAGTCGCCTGATCGACGTAGGCCCGGGTGACACCCTGCTTTTCGATGCAACGGCGCTGCATGGGACGGAGCAGATCCTGGAGCCTCCCGTGTCCTATATCTCGATCGTGTTCACGCTGCGGGAGTGACTCCTTCGCGAGCTGGGGTTTTCAAAACGCATTCGCGTCGCACCGATGGGAGACGAACCTTCACCAAACCACGTGCGGCGCAAACAGCTTGATCATGCGGGCGACATCAGGCGACACATGGCGAGGGACAAGTTGCACTTCCGGGTGCGCTGTGGCGAACACGCGGAAAACCTCGTCAACAAAGGCTTGCCCAACCATCTCCACGCCCTCGAAGTCCAGAATCACCGTCTTGAACTGCGGCGCTCGCTCCATGACCCACTTGCCTTGAGAGCGCGATGTCAGTTGGCTGCTCAACTGCGCATGTTTGACTGGAATTTCGGTCGTATGAAACGCGTCGCCGCCCACCTCGTCGGGAAAAAAATACTGCTCATACACCGATTGGGCGGTGCGGTCGGTGGCGGTGTCGAGATCCATCAGCACAACGGTGCCGTTCGCGTATCGATACGGTGCAATCCATGAAAAGCTCAGGTCCACACCTTGCGGGCTCTTCGGCGCAAAAGACAGTCCACCCGAATGCACCATAAAACCATCCAGCATCCGGGATGCCACGAAGATGCCCATGCCCGAATGTCCTTCGTGGGCCGTTGTGTATTTTCCTTTGGCGAGCTCGAGCACGGCGAGCCGGATGTCGAAGAGCCGGCTGGCTTGGGCAATCTTGCGGAAGATACCCACTCCGTTGTCCATCACCGCCATCTGCAGGCGCCCGCCGTACAGATGTGCGCCCATGCACACCTCACTGGCTCCGGAGTGGTCGATCGCATTGTTCAGCATCTCGGTGAAGCAGATGTTGGCAATGTTCGCCACGTTGGGCCGAAGGTCGCTGGCCACCCGGGCCACGTGGGCTTCCCAGATCCCCGACTCGCCGCCTGCCGCGCTGATCGCTTCAAGGGACTGCGTCAGGGTCCAGAAGCGATTGGCGCCTGGTGAGTAGGTCTGGCGCGTGCCATTGCCATGTCGAGTCAGATAGCCGGAGTCGGCGAGCCGCTTGATGCGGCGCGAGACAGCGACGCGTGACAGGCCAGTGACCCGTGCCGCTTCGCCCGCCAATTGAGGGCTTGTTCCCGCCAGCGCCAGGATCGTGGAGTCGTTTGCGTCCAGCAATTGTATCGTCGCTATGTCGTTGACATCGCGGTATTGTATCGTCTGGGGCGACGTCTCGGACCCGAAGTCACTGCAATGCATGAGCGGACAAGGACAATGCCCCGCACGCTGATTCAAACCGGGCTGCGCTGTGGGAAAAGGAAGACGTAGAAACGGAAGACGTAGAAACGAACAAGGGCCCGAAGGCCCATGTCGTGATTGAATCCCTGGCGGAGAGGGCGGGATTCGAACCCGCGGTGGGGATTAGCCCACACACGCTTTCCAGGCGTGCGACTTAAACCGCTCATCCACCTCTCCGGCAAGCCCGCCATTCTAGCAGCGCGATAGCGCAGCCCCCACCTCCACCCTCCCCCACAGGAGAAGGCAGCAAACCCCGGCCTCAAGCCGCCGCCTGCGCTTTACGCACCTCGTGCGGATTCGCAATCATCGCAAGCAGCAACTGCACATCCGCCGGCTTGACCATGTGGAAATCGAAGCCCGCGGCGGCCGATCGATTCCGGCTCTCGGCCTCGCCGTATCCCGTGAGCGCGATCAGAAGCGCATCGCTCGACTCCGGCTGGCTGCGCAGACGATTCGCCACCTCGAAACCATTCATCCCCGGCAAGCCGATATCCAGCAGCACGACCTCGGGCCGGAACTCCTGCGCTATCTTCAGCGCCGTCTCCCCCTCGTGCGCGATGCGCACCTCGAAGCCCTCCATCTCCAGCAGCGTCATCAACGTCTCCGCCGAAGCCGCCAGATCGTCCACCACCAGAATGCGCGTGCCCGAATTCGCCGGCACCGGCGCACGTGCCACCGGCGCCACCGCGGGCGGCGCCTCTTGCTGCGGCGCCTCGATGCGGCCGGGCAGCGACACGGTCACCTCACAGCCCCGGCCCAGGCCCTCGCTCACCGCCCACACGTGGCCGCCATGCTGCTCCACCAGATGCTTCACGAGCGTGAGGCCGATCCCCAGGCCGCCTTGCGACCGGTCGAGCGACTGATCCGCCTGCGCGAAAAGCTCGAAGATGTGCGGAAGAAACTCCGGCTCGATCCCCGCCCCCTGATCCCGCACGAATATGCGCACGTCGCCGTCCACGTAGCGCGCCCCAAGCGTGATGCGCGTGCCCGGCCGCGAAAACTTCGACGCGTTGTTCACGAGGTTGGAAAGCACCTGCGACAGGCGCACGGCGTCGCCATTCAGCACGATGTTTTCGGGCGGCAGATCCACCTCCAGCACCTGCTCGCACTGAGCCAGCCGCGGGCCGCTCGCCTCGACCGCGCGCTCCACGACCGACGCGAGCGTGAGCCGCTCGGGCTTCACCACCACCTTGCCCTGCACGATGCGCGACACATCGAGCAGATCGTCGATGAGGCGCGCCATGTGGTCCGCCTGCCGGCCGATCACGTCGCGCGCCCAGTCGAGCTTGGGCGGCAGCCCCGGCGTGTTCTGCATGATGTGCACGGCGTTGCGGATCGGCGCGAGCGGGTTGCGCAACTCATGCGCGAGCATCGCGAGGAATTCGTTCTTGCGCCGGTCGGCCTCCTGCACGGCCGAATAAAGGCGCGCATTCTCCATCGCGATCGCGGCGCGGCTCGCGACTTCGCGAATCAACGCAATGTGCGTCGAATCGAACCGGGCTGCGTCTCCCAGCACCACCAGCGCCGCGCGCAGTTCGTCTCCGGCCACGAGCGGACAGATCGCGGCAGCGCGGCCGCCTCGCGTCCACAAACGGAATTCGCGCCCGCGCACCACTTCGTCCGCCGCGGCCCGCAGATCCGCCGTGAACACTTCGTCGTCGTCCGCCGGCGCCGCGGGATGCATCTGCAAGCGCTTCACCCCGCCCTCGCGATCGGGGATGCCGAGGATCGCGCGGTCGCCCAGCATCGGCACGCACAGGTCCAGCACGGCATCGATCGTCTCGTCGAGATGGAGCGAACGCGACAGCACGCGGCTCGCCTCGGCCAGGTAGTCGGCGCGGTGGATCGCCTCTTCGGCCGCCTCGCGCGCCGCTTCGGAGCGGGCGAGCTGCTCGCGCTGCTGCGCCTGCTTCTGAAGCTGGCGGTTCATGTGGAAGAGTTCCACGAACACGCGCACCTTGGAGCGCAGCACCTCCGGCACGACAGGCGACGGAATGTAGTCGACCGCGCCCAGCGCATAGCCGCGCCGCGCCTGCAGTTCGTCGACGTAGGCCGTGATGAAGACGATCGGCGTCTGCGCGGACTTCTTGTACTGGCGGATCAGGCTTGCCGTTTCCAGCCCGTCGATGTCGGGCATGTTCACGTCGAGCAGGATGACCGCGAATTCCATGTCCAGGATGTACTTCAGCGCCTCCTGGCCGGACCGGGCGCTCACGATGTTCTGACCCAGCTCATCCAGGATGGTCCGGAAGACGACGTGCTTCTCCGGCAAGTCGTCCACGACCAGGATGTTGGCCTTCTCCTGGGACTCCAGGATGGGCTGTGTCGTCATGTCTCTCCCGATACGGTCAATGCCGTCGATGCTCTCAGTGGTGCAGCCACGCTCTGAGCACGGTGAGCAGATCCTGCGTGTTCACCGGCTTCGAGAGGTAGTCCCAGGCGCCCGCTTCGATGCACTTCTCGCGGTCGCCCTTCATCGCCTTGGCCGTCACGGCGATCATCGGCAGGTTCTTGCCCTGGGGCAGCTTCCGGATCTCCTTCATGGTCGCCATGCCGTCCATCTCGGGCATCATGATATCCATGAGCACGACTTGTATGTTGCTGTCGTTGGCCACGCGATTGATCGCCTCGCGGCCATTGTCGGCCCAGACGATGTCCATGCCGTGCTCTTCCAGAACGGTTGCCAGCGCGAAGATGTTGCGCATGTCGTCGTCCACGATCAGCACGCGCTTGCCCGTGAGCGGCTTCGTCGATTCGTAGACGCCATTGATGAGTTCGCGCTTGGCCTCGGGCAGCCGCGCGAGGTTGTGGTGCAGCGCGAGCAGCGCGAGGTCGAACGCGCGCGCGACCGTATGGACTTCCTGCACGGTCACGGCCTCGTCCGAATGCCAGCCCGAATAGCTCTTGCCGTCCTTGCCGTGATAGAGGATGAGCGGCACCGCGCCGAGCTCGGCCTGTGGCGCCACGGCCGCGCGGACTTCGCCGGGCTGCAGGCCGCCGAAGCCGCTTTCGAGCACGATGCAGTCGAAGGCGCCCTTCTGAAGCTGCCTCACGAGCTCAGGCCCGGAGTCGACCGGCGTCGCGTCGATTTCCTCGCCCGCGAGCTGCGTGAGCAGGTCCCGCCGCGCCGCGCCGTCGCCGATGGCGATGAGCAGGTTGCGCTGCGGACGCACCAGGTAGTCGTGCAGCCGGTCGAGCATCTCGTCGAGCACTTCCTTCGACTGGATCGGCTTTTCGAGGAAACCCACGGCGCCGGACTTGAAGGCGCGCTCCTTCGAGTCGTCGGTCGAGATCACGCACACCGGGATGTGGCGCACGGTCGCATCGTGCTTGATGCGGTCGAGCACGCGCCAGCCCGCCATGTCCGGCAGGTACATGTCGAGCGTGATGGCCGCGGGCTTGTACTGGTTCACGAGGTTGAGCGCGGCAGCACCGAGCGTCGTGACGAGGCCCTTGAAGCCCTTGGCGCGCGCGGCGTCGAGCAGGAACCGCGCGAAAGCGAGATCGTTCTCGACGATGAGCAGCACGAGGTCGCCCTGCCGCACGGAATCCCGATCGTCTTCGGCCGGATTCAGCGCCACGGACGAGGGATCGCTCCCGGCATCGGCATCGGCCTCGGCCCCCGCCCGGGCTTCGGCTTCTTGCACCCGCGGCTCGCGCGGCATCGGCTCGGGCGCCCTCTCCAGCGTCTTCACGGCGGCCGCTTCGGCGCGGTGCGGCTGTTCGAGCTGCGTCGTCACGCGGCGCGACGTCCGCGTGGACGAATACACGAGCGGCAGGTAGAGCGTGAAGGTCGAGCCCTGACCCGGCGCGGAGATGAGGCGAATCTCGCCGCCCAGAAGCTTCGACAGTTCGCGCGAGATCGCGAGCCCGAGGCCCGTGCCGCCGTACTTGCGGCTCGTGGAGCCGTCGGCCTGCTGGAACGCCTCGAAGATGATCTGCTGCTTGTCGGGCGAGATGCCGATGCCGGTGTCCGACACGGAAAACGAGATCACCTGCGTCGCGCGGTTCAGGTCGTCGTTGTCGCTCGACCAGCCGGCGAAGACCTGGTCGATGCCGAGCGTCACCTGCCCCTGATGCGTGAACTTGAACGCGTTGGACAGCAGGTTCTTCAGGATCTGCTGCAGCCGCTTCGCATCCGTCACCACCGAGCTCGGCAGGTTGATGCCGGTGTTGATGATGAAGTCCACGCCCTTGGCTTCGGCCACGTGGCGGAAGGTGCGCTCCACGTACAGCTGCAGGTCCGACAGGCGCAGCTCGTTCACGTCCACCACCACGGTGCCCGACTCGATCTTCGACAGGTCGAGGATGTCGTTGATGAGCATGAGGAGGTCGTTGCCCGAGGAGTGGATCGTCTTCGCGAATTCCACCTGCTTGGGCGAAAGGTTGCCCTCCGGGTTCTTGCACAGCTGGTCGGAGAGGATCAGCAGCGAATTGAGCGGCGTGCGCAGCTCGTGCGACATGTTGGCGAGGAACTCGGACTTGTACTTCGAGGTGAGCGCGAGCTGCTTCGCCTTTTCCTCCAGCGCCTGCCGGGCCTGCTCCACTTCCTGGTTCTTGCGCTCCACCTCCTGGTTCTGGTGGGCGAGCAGCCGCGCCTTTTCCTGCAGTTCCTCGTTCGTCTGCTGCAGCTCCTGCTGGCGGGACTGCAATTCCTGCGCGAGCGACTGCGACTGCGTGAGCAGGTCTTCGGTGCGCATGTTGGCTTCGATCGTGTTGATCACGATGCCGATCGATTCCGTGAGCTGGTCGAGGAAGGCCTGGTGCGTCGGGTTGAAGCGTTCGACGGAAGCGAGCTCGATCACGCCGCGCACCTGGCCTTCGAAGATGATCGGCAGCACGAGCACGTTGAGCGGCGGCACCGCCGTGAGGCCCGAGGTGATCCTCAGGCTGTCGGGGATGTTCGAAGTCAGCATCAGCTTCTTGCGGTCGAACGCGGCCTGCCCGACGAGGCCTTCGCCCAGGTCCACTTCCTTGCCGTACGAGCCGTGGCCGTCGGACGCGTAGGACGCCATGAGCCGCAGCTTCGGCTTGTCCTGCTGGTAGCGCAGCACGTAGAACTCCGCCTGCTGCACGCCCACCACGGGCGCGAGCTCGGAGAGGATCAGGTGCCCCACCGCCACGAGGTCGCGCTGGCCCTGCAGCATCCGCGAGAACTTCGCGAGGTTGGTCTTCAGCCAGTCCTGCTCGGTGTTCACCTGCGTGGTGTCGCGAAGGTTGCGGATCATCTCGTTGATCGTGTCCTTCAGCGCCGCCACTTCGCCTTGCGCTTCCACCGTGATCGAGCGCGTGAGGTTGCCCTGCGTCACGGCCGTCGCCACTTCGGCGATGGCCCGCACCTGCGTCGTGAGGTTGGCCGCGAGCTGGTTCACGTTCTCCGTGAGGCCCTTCCACGTGCCGGCGGCGCCCGGCACCTTGGCCTGGCCGCCCAGCTTGCCTTCCACGCCCACTTCGCGCGCGACAGTCGTCACCTGGTCGGCGAAGGTCGCGAGCGTGTCCGTCATCGAGTTGATCGTGTCGGCGAGCGCCGCGATTTCGCCCTTGGCTTCCACGGTGAGTTTCTGCCGCAGGTCGCCGTCGGCCACGGCGGTCACCACCTTCGCGATGCCGCGCACCTGCGACGTGAGGTTGCCCGCCATGAAGTTCACGTTGTCGGTCAAGTCCTTCCACGTGCCCGCCACGCCCTGCACGTACGCCTGGCCGCCGAGCTTGCCTTCGGTGCCCACTTCGCGCGCCACACGCGTCACCTCGGAGGCGAAGGACGAGAGCTGGTCCACCATCGTGTTGATGGTGTTCTTGAGCTCCAGGATTTCGCCCTTCACGTCCACCGTGATCTTCTTCGAGAGATCTCCCGCGGCCACCGCCTTCGTCACGTCGGCGATGTTGCGCACCTGCGAGGTCAGGTTGCCGGCCATGAAGTTCACGTTGTCCGTGAGGTCCTTCCACGTGCCCGCCACGCCCTGCACGTAGGCCTGGCCGCCGAGCTTGCCTTCGGTGCCCACTTCGCGCGCCACGCGCGTCACTTCCGAGGCGAAGCTTCGAAGCTGGTCCACCATCGTGTTGATGGTGTTCTTCAGCTCCAGGATTTCGCCCTTCACGTCCACGGTGATCTTCTTGGAG
>NZ_DASZSE010000039.1:0-607882 GCF_035548915.1 Ramlibacter sp.
ATTCCCGCCTTCGCGGGAATGACGGCGTGGCGGGCGTTCGCGGGAATGACGGCGTGGCGGGCGTTCGCGGGAATGACGGCGTGGCGGGCGTTCGCGGGAATGACGACGCGGCGGGCGTTCGCGGGAATGACGGCGTTGGGGGCCCTCGCGGGAACGACGAAGCATCCGCAGACGAACTCCTCGGCCTCGTCCCCACCCAGCTGCGCGAGCCCTTCGACATGCGCGAGATCATCGTCCGCCTCGTCGACGACGCGAACCTGCTCGAATTCAAGCCGCTCTACGGCGCGGCCACCGTCTGCGCGCAGGCGTCCCTGGCCGGACATGCCGTGGGCTTCATCACCAACAACGGCCCGATCGACGTCGCCGGCGCGAACAAGGCCACGCACTTCATCCAGTACCTCTGCCAGCTCGGCCATCCCATCGTCTACCTGCAGAACACGACCGGCTACATCGTCGGACGCGAAAGCGAGCAGGACGGCATGATCAAGCACGGCAGCAAGATGATCCAGGCGGTGGCGAATGCGACGGTGCCGCAGATCACGATCCAGTGCGGCGCCTCCTTCGGCGCCGGCAACTACGGCATGTGCGGGCGCGCGTACGAGCCGCGCTTTCTCTTCAGCTGGCCGAGCGCGAAGACGGCCGTGATGGGCGGCGAGCAGGCGGCGCGCACGATGCAGGCCGTCACGGAGGCGGCTCTCGCGCGCAAGGGCATCGCCCCCGATCCGGCGCAATCGAAAGCGCAGTTCGAGCAGATCGTCGCGATGTTCGACGCGCAGTCGGATGCGTTCCACACCTCCGGCTGGCTGCTGGACGACGGCGTGATCGATCCGCGCGATACGCGCGAGGTACTCGCGTTTTGCCTCGACACGATCGCGCAAGCGCAAGCGAAGGCCCTGCGACCCGTGCAGTTCGGCGTCGCGCGAATGTAGGAAGAAAGCCCCATGCAATACACCCACGAACACCTCGAGCTCCAGAAGACGCTCGAGCGCTTCATCGACGAAGAGATCAATCCGAACGTGGACGAATGGGAGGAAGCGGAGATATTCCCCGCGCACGAGGTGTTCGGGCGGTTGGGCGAGCTCGGCCTTCTCGGTCTCACCAAGCCCGAGGAATTCGGCGGCGCCGGACTCGACTACAGCTACTCCGTCGCCATGGCCGAGGCACTCGGCCACACGCATTGCGGCGGCGTGCCGATGGCCATCGGCGTGCAGACCGACATGGCCACGCCGGCACTCGCGCGCTTCGGCAGCGACGAGCTGCGCCGCGAATTCCTCGCGCCCGCGATCTCGGGCGAGATGGTCGCGTGCGTCGGCGTGAGCGAACCCGCGGCGGGCAGCGATGTCTCGGGCATCAGGAGCCGCGCGGTGAAAGACGGCGACGACTACGTGATCACCGGCCAGAAGATGTGGATCACCAACAGCATCCAGGCCGACTGGATGTGCATGCTCGTGAACACGGGGGAAGGCCCCGTGCACAGGAACAAGTCGCTCGTGATCGTGCCGATGCGCGACGGCCTCAACGGCCGGCTCACGAAGGGCATCGAAGTCGCGAAGAAGATTCGCAAGATCGGAATGAATTCCTCCGACACGGGCCTCATCTACTTCGACGAAGTGCGTGTTCCCCAGCGCAACCGCATCGGCGCGGAGGGGCAGGGCTTCATCTACCAGATGCAGCAGTTCCAGGAGGAGCGGCTCTGGGCGGCGGCGAGCTGCCTCGTCTCGCTTTCCAACTGCATCGAGTGGACGATCGAATGGGCGCAGGAGCGCAAGCTCTTCGGTGCGTCGCTCGCCGACCAGCAGTGGGTGCAGTTCAAGCTCGCGGAGCTGAAGACCGAGATCGAGTCGCTGCGCGCGCTCACCTACCGCGCGTGCGATCTCTACGTGAGCGGCCAGGACGTGCTGGAGCTCGCGTCGATGGCCAAGCTGAAGGCCGGGCGCCTCAATCGCATCGTGCCCGATACCTGCCTGCAGTTCTGGGGCGGCATGGGCTACACGTGGGAGAACAAGGTCTCACGGATGTATCGCGACGGGCGTCTCGGCTCCATCGGCGGCGGCGCGGACGAAGTGATGCTCGGCATCCTCGCGAAGATCATGGGCATCGCGAAGCGTCCGCCGCAGCCATGACGCTGCGGCGCCTTCTCATCGCCAATCGCGGCGAGATCGCGCGGCGGGTGATCCGCACGGCCCATGCGATGGGCATCGAGACGGTGGCGGTGCATTCGGATGCGGATGCGGAGTCGCTCCACGTGCGCGAGGCCGCGCTGTCGCACGCATTGCGCGGCGTGAGCGCGGCCGAGACCTACCTGCGCGTCGACAGGCTCATCGAAGCCGCGCGCGCGACACGTGCCGATGCGGTCCATCCCGGCTACGGCTTCCTGAGCGAGAACGCGGATTTCGCGCAGGCCGTGATCGATGCCGGGCTGGTCTGGGTCGGGCCGCCGCCGCAGGCGATCCGCACTCTCGGCAGCAAGTCGCGCGCGAAGCAGCTCGCGCTGCAATGCGGCGTGCCCTGCCTGCCGGGATACCAGGGGGACGACGCGTCGGACGAACGCCTCATGAGCGAAGCGCAACGTCTGGGTCTTCCGCTGATGGTGAAAGCGGTGGCGGGCGGCGGCGGGCGCGGCATGCGGCTCGTGAGCGCCATGCCGCAACTGGCGGCTGCACTCGCGAGCGCGCGCTCGGAAGCGCAAGCATCTTTCGGCTGCGCAGACCTGCTGATCGAACGCGCGCTGCTTGCGCCGCGGCACGTGGAGGTGCAGATCTTCGCGGACGCGCACGGCCACTGCATCCATCTGGGCGAGCGCGATTGTTCGGTGCAGCGGCGCTACCAGAAGATCATCGAGGAGACGCCGAGCCCGGCGGTCGACGCGGCGCTGCGCGAACGCATGGGGCGATGCGCGGTGGAACTCGCGCAGGCGGCGGGGTACGTCGGCGCGGGGACGGTGGAGTTTCTGCTGGACGACTCCGCGCGTCTTTCCCTCGCGAGCGGGAATCCGGGCACTTCCCGTCATCCCCTCGCAGCCGGTAATCCAGGCACTTCCCGTCATCCCCTCGCCGACAGGAACCCAGGCACTTCCCGTCATTCCCTCGCCGACGGGAATCCGGACACTTCCCGTCATCCCCTCGCGGCCGGGAATCCAGGCACTTCCCGTCATTCCCGCGCAAGCGGGAATCCAGGCGACAGCTTCTACTTCATGGAGATCAATACGCGCTTGCAGGTCGAACACCCGATCACCGAAGCCGTGACGGGCCTCGACCTCGTGGAGTGGCAATTGCGCATCGCGCGCGGCGAGACCTTGCCGCTCACGCAGGAAGAGGTGAAGTTCGAAGGCCACGCGATCGAAGCGCGCCTCTGCGCCGAGGACGACGAGTTCCGGCCGCAGTCGGGTCGCGTGATGCATTTCAGGCCGCCGCACGGCGTGCGCTTCGATCACGCGTTGTTCGCGGGGATGGACGTTTCGCCGCACTACGACTCCATGCTCGGCAAGCTCATCGCGCACGCGGCTTCGCGCGACGAGGCGATCGACCGGCTCGCGGCCGCGCTCGACGCGACGCAAATCCTGGGTCTCGCGACGAACCGGCGCTTCCTCGCGGCCTGCCTTCGCCATGAGCAGTTCCGCCGGGGCGAAGCGCTGATCCCGTTTCTCGCGCAGCAAGGCGACACGATCCGGGCGTCGCTGCGCGAAGAGGAAGCGCAGCGTATTCGCGATGCGGCGCTCGCGGCACTCTGTCCCCCTGCGCCGCCTCTTGCCTCGCCGTTCACGCGGCCGCTGCGCATTCGCCATCGCGAGGCGGTGATCGATCTGCCCGTTCGCGAGCCGGCCGAACCACCGCGCGCGTCCGTCGCGGCGCTCGGAGGGCGGCGGTTTCACGTGCAACTCGGCTCGCTCGACGTGTTCGTGGAAGACGCATCCTTCGATCCGCCGGCTTCGGCGAGCCAGACCTCGGCCGCGGACGAATTGCGCGCGCCGTTCAACGGCAAGGTGATCGCCGTGAAAGCCGAGCCCGGCCGCGTGGTCGTGAAGGGCGAGCCGCTCGTGATCCTCGAGTCGATGAAACTCGAACACGCGCTCGCCGCCGAGCGCGACGGCATCGTCCGCGCCATCCACGTCGAGCCGGGCCAGCAGGCCGCGGCGTGGCAGGTGCTCGTCACGCTGGAGCAAGCCGGATGAACCTCGCGGCGAGTCAGCGCAGCGCCTGAAACGAAACCATGAACTTCGAGCCCGATTTCGTCGCCGACCTGAAGCGCCTGTTCGAGGAACGCGTGCTCTTCAACCAGGTGCTCGGTCTGAAGATCGACCGCATCGAGCCGGAACTCGTCACCGCCCACATCGACATGCGGCGCGAACTGGTCGGCCACTTCGGCTACAACCGCCTGCACGGCGGCGTGATCAGCGCCTCGCTCGACTCGATGGGCGGGCTCGCGGTGATGGCCGCCATCGGCGCCAGGCACATGGACGAGGCGCCCGAACAGAGACTGCATCGCTTCGGGCGGCTCGGCACGATCGACCTGCGCATCGACTACCTGCGCGCCGCCATCGGCGAGCGCTTCGTGCTCAGCGCCGAAGTCCTGCGCCTCGGCTCGCGCGTGGCGAGTACCCGCATGATGTTTCGCGGCATGCACGAAGAGCTCTTCGCCACGGGCGCCGCCGCGTACATCGTCTCTTGAGATAGAGTCCCGGTCATCATGCGGGAAGTCGCCTCTTTCCTCGGCGTGGGGGCGCTCGCCACCGCGCTGCAGTACGTCGTCTATGCCATCGGGCTCGCGCTGACGCCGTGGCCGGCCGCCGCGTCATCCGCCGCGGGCTACCTGAGCGGCTCGGTGCTGTCGTACGCGCTGAACTATCACGTGACCTTCCGCTCGGACCGCGATCACGCCGTGGCCGTGCCGAAGTTCTATGCGATGGTGGCCGTGGCGTTCACGATCAATGCGTCGATCGTCGCGCTGCTGGTCGACTGGGCCGGCCTCAACGCATGGCTCGGCCAGGTGATCTCCACCGGGGTGTGCCTCGTCTTCAACTACACGGTGTCGCGCCACTGGGTGTTTCGCGGACGCGCGTCATGACTCCCCGCGCGTCTCGGCGAGCATGTCCCAGCTCACGAGGAAGACCGCCGCGATGACCGGGCCGATCACGAAGCCGTTGAGGCCGAAGACGACGATGCCCCCGAGCGTGGCGACGAGCACGAGCCATTCGGGGATGCGCGTGTCTCGCCCGACGAGCAGCGGCCTCAGGAAGTTGTCGGCGACGCCGACCACCACGACACACCACACCGCGAGCCCCACGGCCTTGACCACCGCGCCGTTGAAGAAGAACCAGAGTGCGACGGGCCCCCAGATCATCGGCGAGCCCACGGCCGGCAAGAGCGCGAGGACCGCCATGGCCGTGCCCCACAGCAGCGCCTGCGGCACGCCGAGCACCGCGAACGCGAGCCCGCACAGCGCCCCGTGCACCACGGCCACGGTGATGCCGCCGCGTACCGTGGCGCGCACGACCCGCGCGAACTGATCGAAGAGGGTCTGCGTGTGATGCGGCTGCAGCGGCACCGCGCGCGCCACCTCGTGCGCGAGGCGCTCGCCGTCGCGAAAGAGGAAGAAGAGCACGTACACCATCACGAAAAAGCCGAGCACGAAGGCGAGCGTGAAGTGCCCGATGCTGAACGCACGCGACGTGATCTCGTGGCCGCTGTCGCCGAGCACCGAGAGCAACCGGTCCTGCAGTTCGCCCAGGTCGGCCAGCCCGAAATTGTCGAGCGTGCCGCGCAGCCATTGGGGCAGCGCATCGAGCGCGCGCTGCCACCAGGTGGCGATGCTGAATTCGCCCGAACGCATCCTGCCGACGAACACCGTGGCTTCCTGCGTGATCTGCGCCACGATGAGCACGACCGGCAGGATGACGATCGTGAGGATGGTGAAGAGCGACGCGGCCGCGGCGAGGCTGCCGCGGCCGCCCATCCGCTTCTTCAGGTGGCGGTGCAGCGGCCAGAAGACGATGGCGATGAACAACGCCCAGCAAAGCGCCCCGAAGAACGGCCAGAGAACGAGGGCGAACAGCAGCGTGGCGCCGAGCACCAGCCACAGGAGGGACTTGAATTCCAGCTCGGGCGCGTTGGGCAAGTCAGGGCTTCACGTAGTCGGAGACGACCTTCCAGCGGCCCTCCTGCAGCTGAGACAGGCGGGACTGCTCGTTGCCGAGCCGCTTGGTCGCCGTCCACGTCTGCTCGGGACTGCCGAAGATGTCGGGCGGCACGCGCAAGGTCTCCATTGCCTTCACGAAGCTGTCGGTGGTGAGATTGGGCCCCGCCTTCACCGCGGCCATCTGGAAGATGTCGATGATGCCATAGCCGTAGGCCGAGAACACGCCCGGGTCCTCGCCGAACTTCGTCTTGTACTTGTTGGCCCAGAAGCGCACGGGCTGCGACGGATCGTCCGTGTACGGCACGGCCGCGGTGTGCGTGGCATAGAGACCGTCGAGCGCCTTGCCCGCGAGCTTGTGCAACACATCGGTATAGACGGCGCTCGAGCCGAGGAAGGTCGGCGTGTAGCCGCTCTTGCGCGCCTCGCCGATGGTGCCGATCGTCTCGCGGATGATCGTGCCGAGCACCACGAGATCGCATCCCGCGGCCTTGAGCCTGGCCACCTGGGAGGAGAAGTCGGTCGCGCCGCGCTTGTAGGTGGTCTTTTCCGCGACTTGCATGCCGAGTGTCTTCGCGCCGGCCTCGGCGCCGCGCTGCACCTCCAGGCCGAAGTCGTCGTCCTGGTAGAGCGTGCAGATTTTCTTCGCGCCCTTGTCCTTCGCGAGTTTCGGCAGTGCGAGGCGAATCTGGTCGTAGTAGGTGGCCGCGAAGGAGAACTTGAGCCTGTGCGGCGGTTCGTACATCTCGCGCGCGGCCGTCACCGGCAGGAAGTTGATGACGTTCTTTTCGAACTGCACGGGCATCGCCGCCATGTTGGTCGCCGTGCCGATGTGCCCGACCATCGCGAAGATCCTGTCCTGGTTCACGAGCTTCTGCGCCGCGAGCACGGCGCGCTTCGGATCGTAGGCGGAGTCCTCGAAGAGGAGGCGGATCTTGCGCCCGTTGATGCCGCCTTGCTCGTTGATCTCCTGCACGCGCAGCAGCATTCCGTCCCTGAGTTGCTTGCCGTAGGAAGCGATGGGGCCGGAGAGGTCCTCGATCGAGCCGAGCACGATCTCGTTCTTGCCGATGCCCTGCGTCGCGGGTTGCGCGTACACGCTTGCGCCGGATGCCCAGACCATTGCGAAAACGAGGGTGGCCAGAGCTCGGGACATCTGCTTCATTGGATCACTCCTTACTGCTACGCGACAACGGCTGAGAAGGATTCTTCCGTGGCGGCGCGGGGTGTCAATCGCGCATTCCCTGACGGATTCGCACGGGCTGTCGCAGCCGTGACTGCCCCGGGTCCGGCGGTTATGCTGCGTCCATGAGCGAAGCGCAACACAAGGGCGAGGCGTTCTTCGAACGCCTGCGCCGCATCGACCCGGCCCTCTACCTGGCGGGGCTCGACCTCGCGCGCGACGTCCGCAGCCCGGAACTTCGCCATGTCCGTGCCGAATGCCTGCACGGCATCCTGCTCGGTCTTGCCGAAGCCGTCCGCACGATCGACTTTCGCGACGAGATCGTCGTTCGCGCCGACGGTGTCTTCGTGCGCATCGACGGCGTGCTGCTCGATGCGCTGTCGCAGCGCTACTACCTGAAGGCGAGCGGGCACGCGCAGTCGAGCGTCGCGCGGGCGATGCATGACGTGCTCGCGTCGCGCGGCATCCGGCCGAAGGCGATGGTCGACGTCGGCGCGAACTATGGCGAGGTGTCGCTGTGGTTCGCGCGGGCGTATCCCGAAGCGCGAATCCTCGCGATCGAGCCGGTGCGCGACAACGTCGCGGTGTTCGAACGCAATCTGCGGGCGCAGCCGTTCGAGACGGGGCGCATCACGCTCCTGCCCATGGCCGTGATGGACCGCACGGGCACGGTCCACATGACTTCGGGAACGAGCACGACGAACCAGGTCGTCGGCGGGCCGAAGGAGGGCGCCGAGGAAGTGGCCTGCGACCGCCTGGACAGCATCATGGCAAAGCACGGCATGGAGGCGGCCGACTTCGTGAAGATCGACATCGAGGGGGCGGAGCCCTATCTCGCCGGCGCGATCGGGCAGCTCGGTGCGCGGGTGGGCAGCTACATGATCGAGTTCTCGAAGTTCGCGCCGCGAGAGGCGTACATGAAGCTCGCGACGGTGCTGCTCGCGGGCGGATTCGCGGCGTTCCGGGAGGATGGGCGCACGCCGCTTGCGGATGCGAGTGCCGTGCAAGCGCACCTGCAGGAGGTGCTCGCGCCGAAGGACGTGCTGGTGACGAACCTGTGGTTCTTCGCGCGGTGAGGGGCCGCGGAAGTGACCCTATGTGTACATCGCCTCGATCCGCGCTGAATATTTCTGCTGCACGAGCTTGCGCTTCAGCTTCATCGTCGGCGTGAGCTCCTCGTCCTCCGCGGTGAGCTGCGTGTCGAGCAGGAAGAACCGCTTCACCTGTTCCACCCGGGCGAACCTG
This sequence comes from Ramlibacter sp., assembly GCF_035548915.1. GTDB lineage: Bacteria > Pseudomonadota > Gammaproteobacteria > Burkholderiales > Burkholderiaceae_C > Ramlibacter. Next base: position 8,561 of record NZ_DASZSE010000039.1, read on the forward strand.
GCGTTGGCGCGATCGATCTCGGCCTGGATCAGCGCCTGAACCCGCGGCGCGCGCGTGAGGCTCGCATAGTTGGAGAAGGGCACGTCGTGGTCCTGCGCATACTTCTCCACGTTCTCCTGATCGATCATCACGATCGCCGTGAGGTACGGCCTGCGGTCGCCGATCACGACCGCATCGGTGATGTAGGGCGAGAACTTCAGCTCGTTTTCGATTTCGCTCGGCGTGATGTTCTTGCCCCCCGCCGTGATGATGATGTCCTTCATGCGGTCGGTGATGCGGAAGTAGCCGTCCTCGTCCATCGTGCCGACGTCGCCCGTGTGCAGCCAGCCGTCCTCGTCGAGCGTCTCGGCGGTCTTTTCAGGCTGGTTCAGGTAGCCGAGGAACACGTTGGGGCCGCGCACGAGGATCTCGCCGGTGCCCGCATCGATCCGCACTGCGTTGTAGCTCGCCGCCGGGCCGATCGAGCCGGGCTTGATGCGGCTTGCCGGAACGCCCGTGGCCGCGCCGCAGGTCTCCGTCATGCCCCACACCTCCAGCATCGGCACGCCAAGCGCGAGGTACCACCGCACGAGCTGCGGCGATATCGGCGCCGCGCCCGTGACGAGAAATCGCGCGCGGTGGATGCCGATCGACTTTCGCACATTGTTCAGCGCGATCCATCGCGCGAGCATGAAGCGCAGCTTCAAGGAGGCGTCGACCGGCTCGCCCCCGAGCACCTTGTCCGCGACGCGCGCGCCGATGCCGATGGCCCAGGCGTACGCGGCCTGCTGCAGCGCGCTTGCTTCCTTCAGGCCGATCGTCACGGCGGAGTGGAACTTCTCCCACACGCGCGGCACCGCGGTCATGACGGTCGGCGCGATCTCGCGCACGTTCTCCGACACCGTCTGCGGGTTCTCGACGAAGTTGAGGATCGAGCCCGTGTAGAGCGCGAAATAGGCGCCGCCCACGCGCTCGGCGATGTGGCACAGCGGCAGGAAGCACATGCGCTCGTCCCGCTCGTCCTGCGCGACGAGCGTGTTGTAGCCGCGCACGGTGGACACGAGGCCGCGGTGCGAGTGCATCGCGCCCTTCGGTTGGCCGGTGGTGCCGGAGGTGTAGACGAGGATCGCGAGGTCGTCGGGCTTCACCGCTTCGATGCGCCGTGCGAGCGCATTCGGGTGCGTCGCCTGGTATCGCCTGCCGAGCCCGCGCAGTTCGTCGAGGCTCACCACGCCCGCATCGTCGAGGGCGCGCAGGCCTTGCATGTCGAACACGACGATCTTCTTCAGCTTCGGCAGGTGCTCGCGCGCCTGCAGTGCCTTGTCGAGCTGCTCGTCGTCTTCCACGAAGAGGATCGACGTGCCGGAGTCGGCGCAGAGATACCGCACCTGCGCGGGCGAGTCGGTCGGGTAGATGCCGTTGGCAACGCCCCCCGAGGAGAGGATCGCGAGGTCGCACATCACCCACTCGACGCGGGTGCTCGACAGGATCGAGGCGGTGTCGTGCGGCTCGAAGCCGAGCGACATGAGGCCGCACGCGATTTCACGCACCGCATCGCCCGTGGCGGACCACGTTCTCGCGCGCCAGAGGCCGAGCTCTTTCTGACGCATCCAGATTCGCGGCCCGCGCTCCTGCACGGCCTTCCAGAAGAGGGCCGCAAGCGTCTCGCCCTCGAGCACGATGCCCGGGTTCGGCCGGGCGCGCGCGAGTTTCCAGAGGCCGCTCACCGCCGTGCCCTCGACGCCTGCTTTCTCATCGCCATGTTTTCTTCTTCTTCCAGCGCCGCTCGCCGCGCACGCCGTCTTCCTTCATGCCGAGGTAGAACTCCTTGATGACTTCTTTGTCCCTGAGGCGCGCGCACGTGTCCTCCATCACGATGCGGCCGTTCTCCAGCACGTAGCCGTAGTCGGCCGCATTGAGCGCCATGTTGGCGTTCTGCTCCACGATGAGAAGCGTGGTGCCGCGTTCGCGGTTGATGCGCACCACGATCTCGAAGATTTCGCGCGTGAGCCTCGGCGAGAGCCCGAGGCTCGGCTCGTCGAGAAGCATCAGGTCGGGGTCGGCCATGATCGCGCGCGAGATCGCGAGCATCTGCTGCTGTCCGCCGGAAAGCAGCCCCGCTTCCTGGCGGCTGCGCTCCTTCAGGATCGGGAACAGGCGGTAGACGGCTTCGATGTCGCGCTCGACGCCGTCGCGGTCGCCGCGCGTGTACGCGCCCATGAGGAGGTTCTCGCGCACCGTGAGCAGGGGGAACACTTCCCGGCCCTCTGGCACGTGCGCGAGCCCCATGCGCACGATCTGCGCCGGGTCGCGGGCCGCGATCGGCTCGCCCTTGAATTCGATGCTGCCCTTGCGCGGATCGATGATGCCGCTCACGGTCTTCAGGATGGTCGTCTTGCCCGCGCCGTTGGCGCCGAGAACGGTGGAGATTTCGCCGCGCCGCACCTGCAGGCTCACGCCGCGAATCGCCTGGACCGGGCCGTAGGCGCTCTCGACGTTCGAGAGCGTGAGCACGGCCCGGCCGGCACTGTCGGGCGGCTTCGCGCTCATCGCACCGCCTCGCGGCGCAGCGACGCCGCGTCCGTCGCCGTGCCGAGATAGGCTTCGATCACGCCGGGGTGCGCCTGCACTTCGCGCGGCGTGCCCATTGCGAGTACTTCGCCCTCATTCATCGCGAGTACACGGTCGCTCACGCGGCTAACGAGCGTCATGTCGTGTTCCACCATGAGCACCGTCACGCCGAGTTCGTCGCGGATGTCCCGAATCCAGAACGCCATGTCGTCGGTTTCCTCGGCGTTCAGCCCCGAAGAAGGCTCGTCCAGCAGCAGCAGCTTCGGCCCGGCGCAAAGCGCGCGCCCGAGCTCCACCACCTTGCGCACGCCGTAGGGAAGCGCGCCGACGAGCGAATCGCGGTGTTTCTGCAGCTCGAGCAGCTCGATCACGCGTTCCACCGCCTCGCGCGAGGCGAGTTCGGCACGCCGAACTTTCGCGGTGAAGAACATGTCGGCCAGAACGCCGCTCGTGCGGTGCACGTGGCGGCCGATCAGGAGGTTGTGCAGGACGCTCGCCTGCTCGAAGAGTTCGATGTTCTGGAAGGTGCGTGCGATGCCGATGGAGGCGATGCGGTGCGGCGGCAGCCCCGTGAGGGCGCGCCCTTCGTATTCGATCGCGCCTTGCGTGGGGTCGTAGATGCGGCTGATGAGATTGAAGACCGTGGTCTTGCCTGCGCCGTTGGGCCCGATCAGCGTGAACACTTCGCCGCGCCGCACGTCGAAGCTCACGTCGTTCACGGCCAGCAGGCCGCCGAAGCGCACGCTCAGGTTGCGCGCCGCGAGAAGGATGTCGGAAGCGGTCATGTCGACAGGCTCGACGCTTTCGTCCCGGGAGCCGCGAAGGCGCTTCGGAGGCGGGTCATTTCAGCCGGTCCGACCGGGCGAAGGACTTCTGCCGCCTGAACATGCCCTCGCGGTAGAACGGGAACAGCTCGAAATACGTCCGGACCTTCACCCACCGGCCGTAGAGGCCGAGCGGCTCGAAGAGGACGAAGGCGATGAGCACCGCGCCGAACACGACCGACTGCAGGCCGGGCGCCTGGCCGACGGCCGGCGGCAGGTAGTCCTTCACCTGCGAGATGAGCTGCGGCATCGCGATCAGGAATCCCGCGCCGAGAAAGGCCCCGTGCACGGAGCCGAGCCCGCCGATCACCACCATCAGCAGCAAGTCGATGGACTGCGCGATGTCGAACTGGTCGGGCGAGATGAACGTGAGCTTGTGCGCGTAGAGCGCCCCGCCGATGCCCGCGAACGCGGCCGAGAGCGCGAACGAGAGCGTCTTGTACCGCGCGAGGTGGATGCCCATGCTCTGCGCGGAGATTTCGCAGTCGCGGATCGCAACGAAAGCGCGGCCCGTCGGCGAGCGCAGCAGGTTCAGGATGGCGAGCGTGGCGAGCACCGCCACGGCGAGGCACAGATAGTAGAAGCCGGTGGCGGACTCGACGGTCCAGCCGAACGCGCCGGGCTTTCTCACGGTCATGCCCGCATTGCCGCCGGTGACCGATTCCCAGCGCGCAAGCACTTCGACCACGATGAAGCCGAACGACAGCGTCGCGATGCCGAGGTAGATGCCCTTCACGCGCAGCGCGGGCAACCCGACGATCGTGCCGACGCCGGCCGAGAGCACGCCCGCGAACAGCAGCGAGACCGGAAACGGCATGCCCCTCGCCGCAAGCACGGCTTCGGTATACGCCCCCACGCCGAGAAAGGCCGCGTGGCCGATGGAAAAGAGCCCCGTGAAACCCGCGAGCAGCATGAGCCCCAGGCCCACGACCGAGTAGATCAGCACGAAGGTGAGCTGCGCGAGCCAGTACTCGGGGGCGAGCCAGGGCGCCGCGGCGAGCGCGGCCACCAGCACCGAATACCAGAAGACCTGCCCGCCATGGCGCGCGAGGCGGATGTCCTGCTCGTAGTCGGTCTTGAAGAGAAAGCGCATCGCCGCCTCAGACTTTCTTGCGCAGCCGCTCGCCGAAGAGGCCGCTCGGCTTGACCATCAGCATGAGAAGGACGACCACGTACGCCGCGACGTCCTTCACGCCCGCGGGCAGGTAAAAGCCCGCCATCGACTCCACGACGCCGATCACGAGGCCGCCCACGATCGCGCCGGGCAGGCTGCCGAAGCCGCCCACGACCGCCGCCGGAAAGGCTTTCAGGCCGATGAATCCCATGTTGGCGTGCACGAAGGTGATGGGCGCAAGGAGCAGTCCGGCCACGGCCGCGACCGCCGCGGCGAGCGCCCATGCGAGGCTGTTGAGCGCCTTCACGGGGATGCCCATGTACCACGCCGCGAGCTGGTTTTGCGACGCCGCCTGCATCGCGATGCCGATCCTCGTGAACCGGAAGAGGGCGTACAGCGCCGCGCAGAGCACGGCGGTCGCGGCGATCACGACCATCTGCTCCACGTTCAGCACGAGAGCGCCCACGTTCCAGATGCGGTCCTTGTACGGCACGGCGAGCGTGTGCGTCTCCGTGCCGATGCCGGGGATCATCGTGATCATGCCGCGCGCGACGTAGCCGATGCCGATCGTGAGCATCACGATCGCGAATGTGGGCTGCCCGAGGACCGGGCGGATCACGATCATCTCGAGCACGAGCCCGAAGAGGGCCATTGCCGCCACCGACACGACGACCGCGAGCCAGAACGGAAGGCCCATCACCGTCATGACGGCAAGGCCCGCGAACGAGCCGAGCATCATGAGCTCGCCCTGCGCGAAGCTCACGGTTTCGGTGGCCTTGTAGATCAGCACGAAGCCGAGCGCGATCAGGCCGTAGATGCAGCCTTGCGAGATGCCGCCGATGGCGAGCTGGGCGAATTGCACGGAGGGCGTTCGGCACAAGTCATGGCAAGGGTGGGGTGCCCTTCGCGATTCACCCCACCCGAGGGGCGATCGCGCGCTTCGGAATCGGCCGGGGCCGCCCCGCATCGTCGATCGCCACGTAAGTGACGTTCGCCTCGGTCACCTTCACGAATTGCCCCTGCGCGCGGAATCGCTCGGCGAAGACTTCGACCTCCACCGTGATGGACGTCGTGCCGATGCGCACCACGCTCGAATAGAAGCTGAGGATGTCGCCCACGCGCACGGGCTGCTTGAAGATGAACTCGTTCACCGCCACGGTCGCCATGCGCCCGTCGACGTGGCGGGCCGGAATGACCGAACCGGCCATGTCCACCTGCGCCATGACCCAGCCGCCGAAGATGTCGCCGTTCGCGTTGCAGTCGGCCGGCATCGGAATGACCTTGAGGACGAGTTCCTTGTCGGAGGGCGCGAGTCTTGAAGTGTCGGACATGGGCACAATCTGGAAAGCTTCTGAACCTTTTTCCGGATTGTCCTCCAATGCGCCGCCACGGCGAACTCGGCTCGTCTTTCGCACCTCCCGCGGCCCACGGCGTTCCGCGGCGATCGGACTGGGGCACGCTCCGGCGGCTCGCGCCCTACCTCTGGCAATACAAGTGGCGCGTGCTTCTCGCCCTCGGCTTCATGGTGGGCGCCAAGCTCGCCAACGTGGGCGTGCCGCTCCTTTTGAAGAACCTCGTGGACGCGATGAACGTGAAGCCGGGCGATCCGCGCGCGGCGCTCGTCGTGCCCGCCGGGCTGCTGCTCGCCTACGGGATGCTGCGCCTGTCGACATCGCTCTTTACCGAACTGCGCGAACTCGTCTTCGCCAAAGCCACGCAGGGCGCCTCCCGCACGATCGCGCTCGGGACTTTCGAGCACCTGCACTCGCTCGGGCTGCGCTTCCACCTGGAACGCCAGACGGGCGGCATGACGCGCGACATCGAGCGCGGCGTGCGCGGCATCGAGTCGCTCATCTCGTACTCGATCTACAGCATCCTGCCCACGCTGATCGAAATGGGGCTCGTGCTCGGCATCCTCGCGGTGAAATTCGACGCGCGCTTCGCCTGGATCACGGGCGCCGCGCTCGCCGTCTACATCACCTACACCGTGAGCCTCACCGAGTGGCGCACGAAGTACCGCCGCGAGGCGAACGAATCCGATTCGGCGGCGCACACGCGGGCGATCGATTCGCTTCTCAACTACGAGACCGTCAAGTACTTCAACAACGAAGACTTCGAGGCGAGGCGCTACGACGAGAGCCTCGAGCGGCTTCGCCGTGCGCGCCTGAAGGCGCAGACGTCGCTCTCGATGCTCAACGTCGGCCAGCAGCTCATCATCGCGACCGCGCTGGTGGCGATGCTCTGGCGCGCCACGCAGGGCGTCGTGGACCACCGCATGACGCTCGGCGACCTGGTGATGATCAACGCCTTCATGATCCAGCTGTACATCCCGCTCAATTTCCTGGGCGTGCTCTACCGCGAGATCAAGCAAAGCCTCACCGATCTGGAGAAGATGTTCTCGCTGATGGACCGGGCGCGCGAAGTGGAGGACAGGCCGGGCGCGCTTCCTCTTCCGCTCGAAGGAACGCCCTCCACCGACTGGACCGTGCGCTTCGAGCACGTCGATTTCGCCTACGAGGCGGCCCGGCCCATCCTGCACGACGTGAGCTTCGAAATCCCCTCGGGCAAGACCGTGGCGGTGGTGGGCCCGAGCGGGTCGGGCAAGTCGACGCTCGCGCGGCTCATGTATCGCTTCTACGACGTGCAGCGCGGCCGCGTCACCATCGCGGGCCGGGACATCCGCGAGGTGACGCAGGCAAGCGTGCGCCGCGCGATCGGCATCGTGCCGCAGGACACGGTTCTTTTCAACGACACGGTGGAATACAACATCGCCTACGGGCGTCCGGGTGCGACGCGCGAGGAAGTGGAGCAGGCCGCGCGCGCCGCGCACATCCACGGCTTCATCGCCTCCACGCCCAAGGGCTACGGCACGATCGTCGGCGAACGGGGCCTGAAGCTCTCGGGCGGCGAGAAGCAGCGCGTGGCGATCGCGCGCACGCTGCTGAAGGACCCGCCGATCCTCATCTTCGACGAGGCGACGAGCGCGCTCGACAGCGCCAACGAGCGCGCGATTCAGGCGGAGCTGAACAACGTGGCCGAGCACAAGACCGCGCTCGTGATCGCGCACCGGCTCTCCACCGTGGTCGATGCGCACGAGATCCTCGTGATGGAGCATGGCCGCATCGTGGAGCGCGGCACGCACCAGGAGCTGCTCGCGCAAGGCGGCCGCTACGCCCGGATGTGGGCGCTGCAGCAGTCGAGCGAGGACCGCATCGAGGAGCCTGCAGGCATGTGAGCCCGCGGCGCGGCATGGGCGTGGGCGTGGGCGTGGCCCTGGCCCTGGTCAGGGCTTGATGATGCCGAGGGCGACTCCGATGGCGACCGCCTGCATCCGGCTCGATACGCCAAGCTTGCGAAGCACGTGCTTCACGTGGACGCCGGCCGTTTCGCTGGAGATGTGCAGCGCGTGGCCGATGTCCCAGTTGCTCTTGCCGAGCGCCACCATCTGAAAGCACTGCAGTTCGCGCCGGGTGAGGTGCGGCCGGCCGGACGCCGCGAGCGTGGGCAGCACGAGGCGGCTCGCGGCGACGTGCACGCAATTGGCGAGCACGCTGGCCGTGGCCATCACGCGCGTGCGCTCGGCGTCGGATTCGAACGCGCGGTCGCGCGCGAGACTGAGCATGCTCACGACGTCTCTCGACACGTGAACCGGCACGCTCAGGCCATGCGCGAGACCGTAGCTCGCCGCCTCTTCCATGATCTCGTACGAATGCTCCGAATACATTTCCTCGTGCCACGCAAGCGCCTCGGCGCTCTTGCGGCAGTGCGCGACGGTCGGGTCGCGTTCGAGGAACCTCCGGTGCTGGTAGAGCCGCTGGTAGTCGACCGGGTAGGCGCTGGAGATGTGCTGCACCGGCCCCACAGCCGGAACGCGCACTTCGATGCCGAAGAGGACGTGTTCGTACCCCATCGAGCGGGCGACGCGCTTCATGCGCTGGAGCAAGCCCGTCTCGGTTTCGGCGGAGGTGATCGACGCAATCAGCTCGAGGGTCTTGTCCGAAGCCATGAGCCCGCGGATTATCGGCCGCGGGCCTGGGCCGGGAAACCCACCCTGTACGGAAGTATGAGTGATAACCCTTACACCAAATATACCCCGGGTAGGTAATAGCGTGCAGGCTCGCCTCTCGTTCTAATCGGACCTCCACCGGTCGGAGCGTGCGAATGGATCATCGGTTGCTCACATGTCCGCTCAGGGAACTCGCACCCTCCGATCGAGCCGGAATGTTCCGGCTGCGCGCGCGGGTCTTCGCCGAACGGCTCGGCTGGTCCGTGCAACTCACCTCAGACGGCCTGGAGATGGACCGGTTCGACGAGCTGCCGGAAGCCCGCTACATCGTGGCGCGCGCGAGTGACGGCGCTGTCGACGCGTGCTGGCGCCTCTTGCCCACGACCGGGCCCAACATGCTGCGGGATGTGTTCGCGCCGCTGCTGCACGGCAACCCCGTGCCGCACGCAACCCACGTGTGGGAGCTCAGCCGATTCGCGGTCGACAGCACTCGCCTTGCCTGGGAAGAAAGCGCGGGCACGCAGCAGCTCGGATTCGGCGAGCTGTCGGTCGCGCTGATGGCCGAGTCGGTCCGCTGGGCCGCCTCTCACGGCGTGGTCCGCTTTGTCACCGTCACGACCACCGCGATCGAACGCATGCTGCGCAAGCTCGGCGTGGACGTGCGCAGGCTCGGCGCGCCGCTGCGCGTCGGGGCGGTGATGACGGTCGCCTGCGCCATCGAGCTGAACGAGATCACGCGCCGCGCGGTGCTGCGCGAGGAGACCGAGGTGTATGCGGACGTGTCGGTTCATACCTAGGTCTCGTGCGCCTCTTGCGATTCGGTCCTATTCTTCTGATGCATCAAAAGGAGGAAAACTTGCAAGCCGATATTCTGCAAGCTGACGCAACGTGCATGCCCCGGGTCCGAGACGAACGCGTCACGCTCACCGAGCCGCCCAACCTGCGCGTGTGGCGCAGAATCGAAGCCGCCGTCGCCGCGGCCCGTGGCGAGCTGATTCGAGATCTCGAAGGGCTCGCGAACCATCGTGTCTTCGCGCTCGCGCCCTCCGACGTCGTCGAATCCCTTCTCGGATGTGTCGCGGGCGGCGCGCTCGATCTGCGCCGCCTCGAGCTCGAAAGCATGGCCAACCGCAAGGCGGCTGGCGATGCCCGCGAGAGCCTCGGCCGCTACGACGATCCCGCGTGCGGCGAGATCCTGATCCTGAAGCGTCTTACCGCGGCCGCGTGGCGCGACATCCAGAATGCCTGCGAAGAACGCTTCAGCGAAATCGTTCTTCCGGAGCTCCTCGGCTGCGACACGGCGTTCGGCGCGATCCGCGCCGTGCGGGGACTGCGCGGAATCAGCATGGCGCTGGACCGCGGAACCCGCGTCGTCGATCTTCGCGCGCTCGCGGACCTCTCGCGGCCGATCCACGTGGAAATCCGCTGCCCCGCGACGGTGGACGTCGAGGTGATCGCGCCTCGCGGCCTCACGGTTTCGGCCGAGCTCGCGGGAGACATCCTGCTTGCGATGTCGCGCGTGGGGGGCGTTCAGGTGGACGCTGTGGGCACCGACGAGCTGGGCGTCACCCGATATCGGTTGACCTCGAACGACGTGCAGCTGCCGGTCGCGCAGGAAGCCGCCGTGCCGATCGCGTCACGCAGGCATCCGGCCGCCGCGACCTTCAGGACGGCGGCTACCGATGGCAAGCGTCCTTCCTGGCCCGCCAAGGTATGGGAGTTCTTCACGAACCCCTCCGGTGGACAGCGCGACGCCACGCCGACCGCCATCGTGAAGGACGAGTGCTTCGCCAATCTGGAAGACGCGCTGATCCGCGCTTCGCGCGTCGTGCTGAACGGTGACGTCCGGCGCGACATCCGTTGCCTCGCGCTGCAGATTCTCGAGAGCGTGCACGCCGGCAGCGTCGACATGACAGCCTCGGAATCCGTGGGGCGTCGCATGATTTCGATGAAGCACGAAGGCTGGGAGGCGCTGGACACCTGGTGCCGTGCGAAGTACGGCACCGGCATTCGCAGCATTGCGATGCCGGGGTGTCTTTCGAACTTCCGCAACAACGAAGCCTTTCTCGCGAATCTCAAGCAGCTTTCCGACCTGCGTGTCGTGCAGTTCGGGGAAGGCGCCGCCAGGCTCGCGTGGGGCGTCAACTGAGTTGAGTCGGTTCATCCCGATGCGCCGGACGTAGCGCCGCACATCGGGGCGCCGCATTCGCGGCATAGTCAGACGCGCAAGTGTTTCGCGAGCGAAGCCTGGAAGCGAGCGCAACGCTCGTTCCAGGCTTCCTTGCTTCAGTGCGACGGTTCGAGGACGCGTGACGATCGCTCGGCCGGCGGCTGCCGCGACGGACTTGCTGCCGCGGAGACGATTCCATTCGCCTGTGCGCAGCGGCGGTGGCATTCGTCCAGCAGGATCGCCTCGACGAACACCATCGTGTCGGTCCGCTTGAGCGCCCAGCCGAAGGCACTGGGCGTGCCCATGACGGGGCGCAGGAACTTGATCGAGAGCTCGACGGTTCCCGCGCGTCGCCCGGGCTGCTGCAATGCGCCGGCCACGCCGAGCACGCCATCGAACATGCTCGCGAGGATCGCGCCGTTCACGGCACTGCCGCCGCCGGCCCCGGCGTCTCCCGAGCCGCCGAGGTGGAAGGGCTGCTGTTCATGCATGACGAGCCTCACCGCCTTCGAGTGCGACAGGTCGAGTTCCAGCGCGAAATGCCGCACCGCCGGCCACTGGTTGAACTGGTCCTGCCACGCACGCCGCGCCGCGGCGTCCAGGGGGATGTCCATCGCTTCGTGCAGATGCGCTTCGAAGAGGCCGAAGACCGGATTCATAGTGCTTCCTCGCAAGGGGTCGTTGAGATGCTCTCTTCGGTGGCATGGCAGTGATAGGGAGACCAGGAGAACTGGGCCCACCAGGATTCGGCCAGTTCCACCCAGGTGCGCAGCTGCGCGAGATCGTCCGCGAAGCGGGTCATGTTCACGAGCAGCCAGCTGCCGAGTGCCTGGCTGTCGCGGCAGCCATCGCAGCGGCCGGACGTGCAGCAGAAAGTCACGCTTTTCATGTCGGCCGCGAAACTGTTGAAAAGCGGCAGCACCGGATTACCGTTGGCAAGGCGCTCGCCGTGGGCCGGATGATCCCGGCTGATCGACGGGCAGCTGTCATAGCCGAACTCGCCCCAATGCGAGCGGCCCGTGACCATGGCGCGGATGTAGTAGGGGTGAGAGATCACCGTGCGCGGGTAGAGCTCGCGCACGCGCAGCAGCTCCGCCATGAGTTCCTGCTGCCGCGCGACGGCGATGGGTTCTTCGCTCGTGTAGTCGCTGTAGAAGTTGAAGATGAGGGGGTTGCCGTTGTCGCGAATCCGGCGCACCGTGGGCTCGATGTGCTCCAGGCTGCCTTCGGTCACCGCGTACACGAAGGTCACGCGCCGGTCGTTGCGGTAGTTCTCGAGCGCGGTATCGAAGAGCCCTTCGAACCTCGCGCCGTTCGGCTTGATGGCCCGCATCTCGTCGTCGGCCGGGCCGCCTCCCCACACGCTCACGCCGACGCCCACCTTCTCGAAACCCTCCACCGGAAGCTTCTTCAGCCCGTTGCTGCAGATCGAGAGATGGCGCATGTGCTTCGCGAAGATGGCGAGGCGCCGCGGGAAGAGCACGGGTTCTCCGCCGATCACGAGGGCGGAGTTGATCCTTCGCTGCTTCGTCTCGCGCACGACGAAGGCCTCGATCTCGTCCAGATTGGTTTCGTCGCGCGTGTGCCTGTCGAGCCCGCCCTCGAAGAACCAGCAGCCCTTGCAGCGGATGTTGCAGGCGTTGGTGAGGTGATATTCGCTCACGCGGATGCGCCTCTGGTAGGCCGCGACTTCGTGGAAGCGGCGCGCGAGCTGGGGGTCGTCTTCGAGAAGCTCCGAGATGCGCTCGAGGCCGTTGATCTGGGATCGTCGTGCGGAATCGTCGCCTCGCGCGCGAGGGGGACGCGGATGCCACACAACCGGCGATACGGTTGAATCGGAAACCATTGGATTACCTCCCTGTTGAAGCGCGCGAGTTTAGGAGCCGATATCGCGATTGCGATCCCATACTTAAGTCTTGGTCCGCGTCGTTACCGGCGCGGGCACACTGCGGTGAAGCGGCCGAGCGGCGGGCCGCACTGGAACCGATTCGTCCCGAGAGTCACTCACTCAGTGCGGGTCGAGCCGCGATCGGCCGCAGGAGGAATTCATGACTTCCGAGCAGTACAGACTGCTGCTGCAGGACCTGGCGCGCGTGGCCGGAATGGCCGACGCGAAGGGACTGCTGGAGAACGGCCGCGTGCGCATCGGCGAGTTCAACGCGCTCCTCGTGCACGAGCCCACGTACGACGAGGACCTGCTGCAGGTCCGCATCCTCCTGGGCGGCTTTCCGGCCGAGCAGTCCGACATCGTCGCGAAGGCGCTGCTGGAGGCCAACTATGTGAGCGGTTTCGGGGGCGAATGCGTCTTCAGCCTGTTTCCCGATTCCGACGATGTCGTGATCACGATGCGAATGCGGCTGCATTCGTCGCTGAGGGCCCAGGAGCTCTGGCAGGAACTGTCCGACATCGCCAAGCATGGCAGCCAGATGTGGCAAGGCATCGCGGCGGCGGTGCAGCCCGCGCCGGGATCGTTCCTGCCGCATCTGCAGTCCGCCGAAGGACAGCGCGTGTAGCGCCGCCGCATCTCGCCTTCCGCACCCGCTCTTCGGCCGCCACCGGTACTCCCCGAGTTCTCGCCTTTCATCCCTGGGGCCGCGCACCCCCCTCCTCTTGCCGGCCCCTTTTTCACCCGCCGACGCGTTCGGCGGTTTTTTTTGCTTCGGCGAGGCGCAATCCGGCTTCCTCGAAGCGGATCCGATACACCCAGTTCCGGCTGCCCGCCACGAGCTCGCTGTCGGCCTGATGCAGGTTGAGCCACGGAGCCGCTTCGACCAGCACGAACTGTTTGGTGCCGTCTCGCAACTGCGTGCCTTGCATGCTGGCGGCCTGTGCATCCGATCCGAGGGTGACGAGCGTTCCGGCATCGAGCATCGCGAGCTCGGCGAACGTCGGCAGCCTCGTGGAGGCGAGGTGCAGCTGCAGCGCCGATCGCCAGGTGACTCTCCAGACCCTTCCCCAGTTGCGGTCGTCGACGCAATCGGCTCCGAGCCGGTGAAGCGCGTGCTCCTGGCCCGATACCGTTCGCAGCGTGAGCCACAGCTCGTCGGCCTGGCGCTTCGATTCGAGGAAGGTGCAGAGCGAGCCGTTCAGCGCCACCGTGTCGCCCGCGCGCAGGCACGTGGCCGCCTGTTCCCGCAGCAGCGGCGCGGCGGAGGGGGTGCCGATGCTCAGGCCGGCACGCGCGTAGTCGAAGTAATAGGCGACCTCGCCGAGGCAGGCCGATTCCTTGTGGCGGCACGCCGCGGCCAGAACGTCGTTGCCGCCCGCGAGAACGATCACGATCTCGCAACCCTCGATGAGGCCTGCCTGATGGAACTTGGCGGGTTGACCGCGCACCGTCACGTGGGTGCCCCAAGTGCAGCGCGTGAGCTGGGAGAAACTGGGCAGACCCGCCATGCAGGCGGGTGAGGGTCCGCCGCCGTGAGACGGATCGGGGGGCGTTATGCGCTGGCGCGCGTCCGTGATGGAGAGCTGCTGCGCCCCGGCATCGAGCATGATCCGTCTTCCTCCGGCTTCTTTTTCGTCATGGCATCGTAGGAGGCACGGGCACGCTTCACATCTATACCAAAGGCCAAGGCACGGCAGGGTTCGGTCGACTCATGCGGCGTTGCTGCAAGGAGGCGTTGGATCTCGTGGGTCGCCTTCTTGAGCGAGTCGAGGCGCGCGCCAGCGGGCACACGTTCCTTGTCGATCCAGGCGCCGCACTCGCGCAGCAGCTCGCGGCGGCACGCGTCCGACAGCGGGAGCGGGCGCTCCGCGTCCGCGCGGACGAAGCGATGCACGAGCGCACGCAGCAGCTGGAAGCGCTGCAGGGGGTTGCGCGACTCCTGGAAACTGCGAGCAGAGATCAGGAACTCGAAGCACCCATTGCCGTCGCGGCGTTCCAGCCGTTCGCGCAGCACGCTGCGCGTATGCACATTGGCCAGGGCGTTTTCGAACTCCAGGAGGCTCGAAGGGGCCTTCTCGATGCCGGATTCGGAAGCATCCTGCCCCGCGGGGAAATGCGAGACGGAATCCCGGAAGCTCGCGACCGCGGCCAGAAGCCGCTGGGCGCCCTGCTGGAGGATCGATTGGACTGAACTCGTCGCGGTTGATTGCATTGCATTGCTCCGACACGCCGTTCAGAAAATCTTAGACGGCGCCACGTAAATTGCCACATACGGAGGTCCAGGTTCCCGCGGGCGAAGGCGGACATAGACGTTGGCCTCGGTGGACGCCGGAAGCGGCGCGCGCCGGGGACACGCGGGCAGGTTGCGCGTGCCGCAGGAGTGCAGCGACTCTCGAAGAAATTCCGAGGCGGCTCGGCAGTTCGCGCGAGGGGGTGCGCTGAAACGAGATCGACGGGGCCTGTCCGCGTCAGCGAGCGCGTTAGACCTTGCGCGCCCGCAGCGGATGTCGCTTAGTGCGTGTCTTGAACTGCCTGGGTCGCCTGCGACGCCTGGACTGCTTGCGAGTCTTGCGTCGATTGCGGCTCTTGCGCTGTCGGCTCGGCTTGTGCGGCTTGCTCGGCCTGCGCAGCTTGTGCGGCCTGTGCAGCCTGTGCAGCCTGTGCAGCCTGTGCAGCCTGTGCGTATTGCGTCTGCTTCGCCATCCAGGCGCGCAGCTGCGGCAGCTTGGAAGTCATCGCAGCGGCCAGTGTCGCTTCATACGCCGAGGGCCGCGCGTTCGTGGGCAGTGTCGTGGCGTGCTCCGCCTCGCCGAGCACTTCGCCATTTTCGCGGGCCGCCACAATCGACCAGCGCACCTTCTCCAGGCCGTCATTCGCCGGGTTGCGTGTCATCGTGAAGGTGAGGGGCAGGCCGTCGTCCGCGGCTTGCATCTCGTTGCGCGCGAGGAACTCCTTCACCATGCCCGTCATGTGCACGAGGGTGTCGGAATCGTCCACGCCCGCGATGTGCAGCGACACCTTGGAGACCTGCACGAAGAGATTGGACGTGAGCGGGAGCGTTTCCTTCTCGACGGCCTTCAGGTGATCGCGAACGTGGTTCGTGAGCTCCTGCAGACTGCTGCTCTCGATTTCGTCCGGCAGGGCGTCGATGCCGACGGAGTTGTACAGGCGGGCAAACGCCATCTGCGCCTGTCCGTAAGCCGCCATGCGCTGGTAGGCGCCCAGCACGGCGCGCGCCTGGGTGCGGATCGCCTCCAGTTCGCTGTCCAGGCGCGAACTCACGGCCGCTTTCGTGTAGTCGGCCAGGCGCTTGTCGACCTGCGCGCCGGCATCGGCGAGGCGGTAGTCTTCGAGTGCCATGCGGTAGCGCTCCACGCCGATGCGCACCTGCGTCATCACCGCCATGGAAAGCGCCATGCGCCGGACCTGATCGGTGCGGTCCTGCTGTTCGGCGTTGCGCTGGATCGCCGGCAGCGAGAACAGCTTCATCAGGTTCCACGACAGGCGCAGGCCGCCCTGGATCCAGTTGTTGTTGTACAGGAGCGAGTTCGAATCGTACTGCGGCCCCACGTCGAAGTTCAGGTTGGGAAACATGGACAAGAGCTGCTTCCTCGCCTCGTCGGCGGAGATGCGCTTCCTGAAGTCTTCCTCGCGCAGTTCGGGGCGCTGCAGCAGGGCGGTTTCTTCCAGCTTGCGCACGTCGCCGGGCACGGGCGGCAGGGGCGCTTCGGGCGAGTCGGCCAGCACGATGTCGACGCCGGGCTCGACGTTCATGAGCGCGCCGAGCTCGCGCTTGGCGTATTCGAGGTCCTGGCGACGCAGATTGAGCTGCGTGATGGCATCGAGCAGGGCGCGCTGGTAGGCGAGCGCCTGTGCGGGGCTGATGAGCCGCTGCGCTTCCGCCTCGCGGGAGCGGGCGAACGCGGCCTGCGCGCGTTCGGTGACAGCGGTCGTCTCGGCAAGCAAGCGCTGAGCGCCGAGCGCGCGCCAGAAAGCGTTGCGCGCATCCTGGATCATGTTCTGCACGACCTTGCGGCGGCGCTCCTCGGCGATCAGGAACTGATCGGACTGCTGGCGCGCGCGGTAGTAGGAGACGCCGAAGTCGAGCGCGTTCCAGGAGAATTCCGCGCCGGCGATCGCATGGTGCCGGTCCTCGGAAGTGGAGGGCCGCAGCGACGGCAGGCGGTCCTCGATGCCGAGGCTCGTGCCGCCCGAATCGTTGTTGCGCGTGCGGTAGCCCGCGGAGGCCACCAGGTTCGGCAGCATGTCATAGCTCGCCTGGTCGGCGATGCCCAAGGCGAGGGCCGACTCCATCTTCTTCAGCCGGTAGTCGAGGTTGTACTTGAGCGTGCGCGCCACGACCTCCTCGAAAGTGAGCGGACCCGTGATGGGGTCCTGGCCCACGTACATCTTGGACACGTCGTCCTTCATGCGCGCGGTGACTTCATCCTGCGTGGCGGGCCTGGGGGCAACGGCGCAGCCTCCCAGCAGCACGAAAGCGGCCGCGACGACGGCAGCGGCGGCCGCGCGCGCATTGCGACGGAACAACGGAGAAATCCTCTGCTTGGTCGGTCCCATGGCCCTCAACTCCAAAGTTGGCAGTTCACTGAATTCGTCGGTGGACTGTAGGTGGGCCTTCCAGGCGAGTCATCAGACTTAAGTCTCGACCGCGGATTTCAAAATCTCCGACCTTCGTCTAGTTCAAGGCCGCCAGCAGACGCAGCGCCGGGCCGCGCCAAAGGGTCTGCCGCACCTCGGCGACCGCGGCCGCGAACAGCGCCTGGCGTTCCTGCGCGGTCAGGGTGCCCCAGGCACGCGCGCGCGACCTCACCGTGGTGAGCGCCTTCTCGGAGATTTCGAGCTCCGACGGAGACTCGAACCACCGGCGCATGATCTTGTCCAGTTCGTCGCGGCTCGGATCGCGCTCGGCGGCAAAGCTTTCCGCGGCGTCGAGGAATGCGAGCCCGCTGCGTTCCCGGTCGTTGTCGCAATACTCGCGCAAATCGGATCGCAGGTGCCACGAGTATTCCGCGCCATGAAGATCGGCGGCACCGTCCGGCTTCGGATAGAGCTTGCCGTGCGACGCGCTCCATTCGTCCGGTTCGGCGTCGTATTCATGGCTGAGCGGCTCAATCACGTCGGCGCTTCCATCGGCGCGGATCAGGACATCGTAGGCGCAGGCCGCGGACATGCCTTTGCGCAGCGTCACCGGGGGGCTGCCGGCCGCGGGCAGCAAGTGCGTCGCGTTCGGGATCGCGCAGGTGCAGCGCACGCGCAAGCCTCCTTCCTCGACCTGGCGGATGTCGAAGCGCATCGAGCGGCGTCCGAGCAGCATGCCTTCACGGCCGTCGGGCATTGCGAACCCGATCCAGTTCATGGCTCGCTCGTTCGCGATGCGCGAGAGCGTGCGCAATTGCGTGGCGTTGCCTTGGACAGCATCAGCCAATCGCGTCATGGCGACCCAGCGGGTCGCATCGTCGCCGGACCAGGTAGCGCGGTCGATGGGAGCGAGGCCGTTCACCGTGTAGTCGGCGCGTCCCAGACTGTGCCACATCAGTCCGTCGACCCCCGGCGGGAAGTCCTCTTCGCATTCCGAAGGCGTGGAGACAATGGACTGCAGGTTGCTCCGCACGGCCTGCTGCGTGGCTTCGACCGCGAGCATGCGATTCACGTACGGCTGGCCGAGCGGTCCGAATGCGACGCCGAAGACTTCGGTCATGGCCGTGCGCACGTCCCTGTCGGGGCGGAGGAATTGCGCATCGCTCGAAGCGGCGAACGCGCGCTTCTCGATGCTCAGCATGGCGAGCATGGTGTCGAGTTCCACCGCCACCTGCGAAATTTCCCTTCCGCGCCGGTGGTGCTCCTGCGAGGAGAGCAACCCTCCCGTGGTGTAGAGGGCCGACCTCAGCATGCCCACGGTGGGACTTTCGTCGATCTCGTTCACGAGCTGCTGCCAGTTGCGTTCCTCGAGCAATCCGAGCGCACGCATCGTGAGCCGAACGCGCGGCTGAAGCGCCTCGTCCGGTGCTTCGAGGGGGCCGCCGCACTCGTGCGCCGCGACCATGCACGCGCTCGCGCGAGCCGCGTCGCGGAACGAGCGCAATGCGTCGGCGGCCCGGTTCTCGCGAAGCGCCTGCAACGCCGATTCGGCAAAGCCGGCATACACCCGTTGCCAGTGTCCGACGCCATTGCGATCGGCCGTGGAAGAGGTCGATCGCCGAGGCCGCGGCTCGGGAGGAGGCGGCGGCTGGTGCCGGACCCGTTGCGCGAGCCTGGCGGGACCCGGCGCACTGCGGGCCCTGTCGCGGGCGCCAGCAGGCAACCGCAGGAAATCGGCGCTCTTGTTCGAGGCAATGGTTTGACGCTGCAATGCGGCTCCGATCGGAGGGGTAAGGAACGCATTGTGCGTAACGCCCGCTTGGGCAGGGTTCCCCGCGCGGCGTGCGCGGCGTGCGCTACGCCGCGATCGAGCGCAGGTGGGTGAGCGTCTCCGCCCAGCTCACCTGCTCGTGCGTGCCCTGCCGCAGGAACTTGCGGATCGCATCGTGCTTGTCGATCGCGATGTCGGCGATGCGGTCCGAGCCCTTCTTGTACTCGCCCACCTTCAGCAGGAGTTCGATGTCCTGGTACTTCGCCATCAGCTCGCGCACCATGCCCGCGGCCTGGCGATGCTCGGGGGAGATGAGGGCGTTCATCACGCGCGAGGCGGAAGAAAGCACATCGATCGCCGGGTAGTGATTCGCCGCGCCGAGCTTGCGCGAAAGAATGATGTGGCCGTCGAGGATCGACCGCGTCTCGTCGGCCACGGGCTCGGTCATGTCGTCGCCTTCCACGAGCACCGTGTACATCGCGGTGATCGAACCCTTGTCGTTCGTGCCGGCACGCTCCATGAGGCGCGGCAGCGTCGCGAACACGCTCGGCGGAAAGCCGCGGCGCGTGGGCGGCTCGCCCGCCGCGAGGCCGATTTCGCGCTGCGCGCGCGCGAAGCGCGTGACCGAATCCATGAGCAACAGCACGCGCTGGCCCTGGTCGCGGAAATACTCCGCGATCGCGGTGGCCACGAACGCGGCGCGCACGCGCTCCATCGCGGACTTGTCGGAAGTCGCGCACACGATCACGGCGCGCGCCATGCCGTCGGGGCCCAGATCGCGTTCGAGGAACTCGCGCACCTCGCGTCCGCGCTCGCCGATCAGCGCGACCACCGTCACGTCGACCGCGGCGCCCTTCACGAGCATGCCCATGAGCGTGGACTTGCCGCCGCCCGCCGCGGCGAAGATGCCCAGGCGCTGGCCTTCTCCGCAGGTGAGGAGCCCGTCGATCGCGCGCACACCGAGCGGCAGCGGCCGGTCCACGAGGCGCCGGCTGAGCGGGTCGGGCGCTTCGGCGTAGACGGGATAGTGCTTCGCCGCGTGCAGCGGCCCCTTCGTCTCGGCGTCCATGGGCTCGCCCAGTCCGTCGAGCACGCGACCGAGAAGCGCGCGTCCCACGGGAACGAGCTGCTCGCGGCCGGTCGGAAGCACCTCCGTGTCCGCGGAAATGCCTTGCGTGCCGGTGGCGGGCATGAGGAGTGCCGAGCCCTTGGCGAAGGCGACGACCTCGGCTTGCGTCTCGCGCCCGTCGGCCGGGTTGCGCAGGATGCAGACTTCGCCGATCTTCACCGACGGAACGATGGCCTTCACGATCGTGCCGACCACCTGGATGACGCGGCCGCGCATCTTGACGGTGGAAGCCTGGCCCACCGCGCCGTGCAGCAGCTTCGCGATGTAGTCGAGTTCGCGGGCGGAGCGCCGCGCGACCGGGAGTTCGCTCGCGCTGGCCGCGACGCTGCGCGCGGGAGCGGAAGCCGACGAGGGCGGGGCCGAGGGCGCGAGTTCGCTCGGCGGTCGCCGCGCGCTGCGCCGCGCGGCCGGCTGCACCGCGCTCGCGGGAGAACCCTTGGGCGGCGCCGCGTCGTCCATGGCTAGGACGCTTGCCTTTCGGTCCCGCCGCCGCCGCTGTCGGTGCCGCCGCTGCCGTCGCCGTCGTCGTCGCCGTAACCGTAGCCGCCGCCATCTTCTTCTTCTTCGTCTTCAGGCGCCGCCTTCTGCTCGAAGACGACCGAGAGCGCATCGTGCAGCGCATCGAGCTGCCCCGCGAGGCTCGCCTCGACAATGCCGATCTCCGACTCGATCACGCACGCGTCGAGCGCGAGTTTCGCATCGGGGTGGACGTCGATGTGCGACACGCTCGGATAGATCTTCTGCAGCTCGGCCACCTGGCTGCGCATGTAGTCGACCTGCGTGGGGTTCACGTTCAGCGTGAGGTGCTTCTGCCCGCGAACGAGGTCCAGGCAGTTCTTCACGACGGTGGTGACGCGCTGGCGGTCGTCGAAGTCGTTCACCACCTTGCGCACCGCGTCGAGCACGAGATCGACCATCTGGGATTCGACGTTGGTGAAATACTCCACCGTCTGGCTCACGATCTCCACCATGTTGCTGCTTTGCTCGAGGCGCGCTTCCTCCGTGCCGCGTTCGTAGCCGCGGCGCCGCTCGGCCTCGTATTCCTCCTTGGCCTCGGCGCGAATCTGCTCGCCCTCCTGCTTCGCGTCGGCGAGCGCGCGCTCCATCTCCTTGAAGGCCCAGAAGTCCTTCGCCTTGATGATCTTGCCGGCCACCTCGGGGCGGCTCAGTCGCGAATGGTCGCGAACGACGAATACCACCGTGACTCCACGATCGCAAGGACGGATGAAACGAGCCGCCACGCGGATGCTCCGTCGAGCGCATCCGAGCGCGGGAAATCTCCCGCGGGCAGCTTGAGCATGAATCGTTTCGCCGTCGGCTCGGCCCAGCCGCGGCTCGCGGCCACGACCCAGGCGCGGCCCACGTCGAGCGCCGTCGTGTCCTCGATGACGACGGTGGGCTCGGTCGCGGTGGCCGGCAGCAGCCCCGCGCGGGTCAGCGCGAATTCGTGCGCCTCTTGCGAGAGCCATTCGCGCCACTTGAGCACGTCCACGCGGGAAATGCAACGCCTCACGCGCGCGCCGACGAGCGCGGCGGTGACGTGCAGGCAAAGCCGGTCGAGGCGTTCGCGCGCGAGGAGGGCCACCGGCCACTCGGGGCGGCGCAGTTCGAGGCAGCCCTCGCCGATGCGCTGCAGGATGTGGCGCGAGAGGTGGCGCCGCGAGCGTTCGCAGCGCCAGACGCCTGCATCGAGCGCGGGCGGAAAGAATTCCTCGCGCCGCGACTCATCGATGTAGTCGGCGGGGTTCTGGTTGAAAAGACAGATGCCGCGCGCGACGTCCGCGCGCTCGCCGATCAGGCGTACCCAGCCCTCGGCAGCGGCGCCCGCGGGGGGAGTCTCCTGACCGGTGCCGATCATGCGGTCTCCGCCGCCTCGTCTTCGTCCTGCGCCTGCAGGCCGCGCTGCTTGCCGAACGTGCGCCAGGCGCCGAAGCCGCCCATGCACAGGACAGAAAGCGCGGTGAGGCCGTATGCGGTCGCCTGCCAGGGCGAGACGCTGGCGGTGCGGACCGGTTTGGCGGCGGCCATCGCCGCGCTCGCGGGCAGGGTCGAGCCGGAGGCGACGAGCACGACGGTCACCTTCTCCGGCGAGAGTCCCGGAATGCTGCTTGCCACGAGCCGCTTGATCTGCGGCACCGAGTCGTCGAGGTTCATGTTGCGCTGGTGCTTCACGAACACGCCGGCCGAAGAGGGCAGCGGCGGATCTCCGCCCGTGCTGCGTTCCGGCAGCACCACGTGCACACGCGCGCGCAGCACGCCGTCGATCTGCGAGATCGTTTCGGAAAGTTCCTGCGACAGCGCCCAGAGGTAGCGCGCGCGTTCTTCCAGCGGCGAGGAGATGAGGCCTTCCTTCCTGAACACGTCGCCCATGGTCGCGCGGTGTTCGCGCGGCATGCCCTCGGCGCTCAGCACGGTGATGGCGCGCGCCACGTTGGACTGGTCGACGGTGAGGTTCACCGCGCCGTCCTTCGCGGGCACCTTCTGCACCTTGATGTCCGATTCGCTGAGCGCCGCGATCACGTCGTTGGCGTCGCGCTCGTTCATGTTCGACAGGAGCTCCACCGAGCCGCCGCATCCGGCCAGCGCCGCGACGACAACGAGGCTCGCGATGCGTGCCAGCCGGGCCAGGCCGAAGCCGCGTGCGAAGGAAGTGGTGCGCGCGTCCATCACTGCGGCTTGATGAGCTGGTCGACCTCGGAAGTCAGCTTGAACACGGCCTTGCTGCCCATCTCGGTCATGACGGACACCTTCGTGAGATCGACGGTCACGTGCAGCACGTCGGAAATCGTCATCGCGCCGGAATTGCTGTTCAGGCGCTGCGCGATCCCGTCCATCGTCTGCGAATACGACTGCCCCCACGAGACGAGCGTCTGCAGCATCTTCGAGCCCATCGTGTGGCCCTCCGCCGCGTGCGAGGGCGCCACCGGGGCGCCCGCCTGCGCGGGCACCACCTGATCGGACAGGAGATCGGTCAGCCTCGCCGCTTCCGAATCGGGCACCGCGCGCAGGACCGGTTCGTTGAGCGGGGTCGAGGGAAACGTTGCCTGCGCGACGAGTTCGACGGGGTTCGGCATGATGGGTTTCCTTCAGGCGCTCTCAATGGCAGTGAGCGGGATTTCGATGGGCGGCCAGGTGGCCGTTCAGTCGGGGCGCGGGTCGCGAAGCGCTCGGCCCTCCGTTGATCATGTCGATCAGGCCCGATGCGAGCCGCACGTGCGGCTCGGCCGCGTCGCGCGGGCCTTCGAGCACGGGCGCGAGCACCTTCGCCGCTTCCGCGTTGTGGCCGGCCAGATGCAGCGCGAGCGCGAGGAACGCGAGCAGCTCGCCGTCGCCGGGGTACTGCTTCAGCCCCTGGTCGCGCAGGATGCGCGCGGCGTCCTCCGGGTTTTCGGCGCCGAGTTCCGACATCGCGAGCCCGATCACGGGCATCGTGCTTTCGGGCCGCAGCACCATGAGCGATTGAAAGAGCGCGCGGGCCGCGGCCGTCTGGCCGGTGCGCGCGCCGATGAAGCCGATCTCGGCGATGAGCCGGATCGCTTCGGCGTCGAACTCGCTGGGGTGGGTCGTGCTCATTGCCGGGGTGCCTCCATGAATTCGATCAGCGCCTCGGCGCGCTCGGCGATGTCGGTCCTGCCGCGGCCGTGGGCGACTTCGACGAGCGTGCGCAGGAGGCCCAGACTCTGCTCGTGCCGCCCCATCCGCTGCAGGCAGTCGATGGTCTGCAGGACGAGCTCGAGGTCCTCCGGCTGCATGTCGTACGCCTGCGAGAACTGGATTGCCGCCTCTTCGTAGAGACCGAGGTTGCGAAAGCACACGCCGAGCGCCTGCGCGTACACGGGTTCGCTGGGGCGATGCAGCCGCAAGAGGGAGATCAGCGCGCGCGCCGGCGCGTAGCGGCCCTGCGACGCCTGGCTGTGCGCGTAGCGGTAGAGCGAGTCGGCCTGCTCGTCGGTGAGGCGGACGGAGAAGTCCATCATCTCCGCGACGCTGCGCGTGCTCGCGGCGCTGGATTCGTCCTGGATGGCGTTCACGGGCGTGGCTCCTGTGTGCTTCAGACGAGGTTCGCGGTCTTGGCCTGGGTCTGCACCATCGCATCGTTGTAGTCGTGCAGCGCCTGGCGCATCTGCTTGGCCGAATCCATCGCGTTGTCGTAGCCGCCGAAATAGTTCTGGCTCGAGGAACTCGCGATCTGGGCCTGCGTGCCCGCGAAATCGGCGTCGGCCTTGTTCTTCGTTGCGTTCTGCGCGTCCTGCGCGGCCGCGGCCCCTCCGACGCCGCCCCCCAGCTGGCCGACCGCCATGGCGCGGCTGTTCCAGATCTGGCTCATATCGCCGTGCAGCTTGGATTCGGCCTGGCTGGACGCCTGACCGAGCTTCTTGCCTTCGATCACGCGGTTCGTGGCGTGAATCTGGCGATTGTGCTTGGTCTGCTTCTGCTGGATGTGCTTCGTGAGACCGTCGGGGCTGTCGTCTCCAACCCTGTCTTTGCCCTGCAGCCGCAGGTGCTCGCGTTCGGCGCCCAGGCGTTGCCGCTCCGTGGCCTTGCTGGCGATCTGCCCGTCGATGTCCTGGATTTGCTGCTGCTTGTTCACGGCGCCTTGCTGTTCCAGCTCGGCCATCCTGGTCCTCGTCAGGTCCTGAACATGCCGGTCCTGGGAGTGAAGCTGCGCGTCATGGATTCGTCCATAGTGCTCTCTCTGCTCCGGCGTCATCCCGCTGGACTGCTCGACCTGCGCCTTCTGCTGTTGCAGGTGCAGGGTCTCCGCCTCGTTGCGCTGGATGTCGTGAGCATTGTCCAGCCGCTTGTTCAGGTGATCGGATTCGCTCTGGAATTTCTCGGTGGCGCGGTCCTGCTGCACCTTCACCTTCTCGACCTCGGTGTCGACCTTGTTGGAGGCCTTGTTCGTCGCGTGCGACTTGGCGACGCTCTTCGCGCCCATCCCGCCCGCTGCGATACCGAGGGCCGCGCCCCCGACCGTGGCGATGCCCTTGGTCAAGTCCTCGCTGTAGTGGTCATCCGCGGAGCTGTAGGTGGCTGTCTTCGCTTCCTTGGCCAGGGCCTCCTGCTTGCGCAGGTTGGCGAATCCCATCTTCTCGAGCGCGACGCCGAGCTCCTTGTTGGCATCGATGTCGTCCTTCAGCTGCTCCGCATAGAGGCGGTAGATGTCCACGGACACGTCGGGAACCGGCACGTAGTTGCCGCTTCCCGGTGGCGGCATGCCGTTGCCCGAAGAAGACCGCGTGGGGGGTGGCGGAGCCTGGTCCGGTTCAGCCGCGTGCGTGCGCAATGCTGCGTCCGTGGTCGGCGGCACGCCGTTGAACTGGGCCTGTATCTGGGGGTCGCCGGTGCGTTCGATCTTGGGCATTGCGATTCCTTCTCTTCACTCACTACTTGGTGGGGACGCGACTCATGTTCGCCTGCGTAGCGGCGAAGGCCTTCAGGATCTGGGCCCAGGCGCCCTGGTTGTCCATCTGCATGGCCACGCCCTGCTGCATCCAGCTGAGCCACAGCTTGCCGTTCTGGCTGCAGATCTTGAGGAGTTGCAGGACGTAATCGCGGTCGCCCTCGGTCTTCGTCGTGCTGCGATTGAGCTCGGCGACCTGAATCTGCACGGAACCGGCCCAGGCCGAATTGCCAGCATCGGCCAGGTCGGTGACGACGGTCAGGCCTTGCACCGTGCGCTGCAATGCCACGCTCATCTTGCCGGCCTTGGCCGCCGCGTCCGCCGACTTCTCGAGTGCGCTCAGCTCGCCGGCCTCGGCGCCCGCCGCGCCGGTGGAGGCCGTGCTGGTCGCCCAGACCATGCCGATGGTGAGGGCGAGCGTCACGCCGATCGTCCAGCCCTCCTTGTATTTCGTGAGGTCGCTGTCCGACAGGCCCATGCCTGCCTCCTGGGTGGCGTCCGAGGCCAGGTCCACGATGCCGTCGATGTTGAGGTTCAGGTCCTGCATCTCGCCGGTGGAGGGGTTCTGGATCTGAACGCCCTGGTCCTTGAGGATGGCGGTGGTCGCGGCGGCCGCAAGGAGGGTGACGCCGATCGCGAGCGTGGCGCCTCCCGTGAAGATGCCGCCGAGGACCATGAGGCCGCCGAGGATCCAGCCGGCCGTGCTCGTGTCGCCCAGCGTGGAGTTCGCGTCGGCCGTCTGCTGCGCATCCGCCTGGAGCTGGTCGAAATACGTCTTCTCCTGCGCGGCCAGCGAATCGCGCTGGTTGTTCTGCGTGTCGATGGCGTTGCGGCTCGTGGCGGCTCTCTCGTTCGTCGCCTCGTGCCTCACCGACTTCGCGAAGAGGATGAGAAGGGTGCCGTCCGGCGGCGACAGGGTCGGCCGCATCGAGATCGAACCGCCGCCCGTTGACGGGGGCGGAACGTCGCCTCCACCCGTGTAGATGGCCCAGAGCTGCGTCCAGTCGGAGCTGGCGGCGGCGGCACCCGTGGGCGCCGGCGTTGCGGTGGTGCGCTGGGAATTGCTTCCCGAACTCACTGAGGTCGTCATGCGACTTTCTCCTGTGTCGTCGCGGCGGCCGGAGGCGGGGCCGCGCTGTTGGAATCGGACGGGGCCGCCTCGGGGTTGGCATCGAGGAAGGCGAGCATCGCCTCCAGGCGCGGCACGAGAGAGCCGTGGGCGGCGCCGGCGCGCGAGCGCATGAGCGCGAACTGGATCGCGGTGCGGGCCTCCCCGCGCTTGCCGAGCGCCAGGTGGCATTCGGCCATGTAGAGCGCGGGCTCGGGCTGCGTCGGGTCGAGCTTCGACGCGGCGGCGTAGAAGCGCAGCGCCTCGCCGTAGTGTTTCTGCATCTGCATGCACGCGCCGAAGCCGATGTGGTGCCGGGGGTCCATGTGGTTGGCGGCGAGCAGGTAGGCGAAGACGCGCATCGCCTCCATGTACTTGCCCTGGTTGTAGAACGTGTAGCCGAGCTGGTAGATGGATTCGAGCGATTCGCGCGACTGGCCCATCGCATCGGCAAGCGTCTGGCCGGCGCACATGCGCTCCAGAAGGGCGAAGCCCTCTTCGACGGTGGCGGGCATGGAGGTGAGGACGGCGGACATGGCTTCGCGCTTTCAGAGGGTGACAGCCTTCATGTCCTCGGCAACGAGGAGCCCCTGCTGCCCGTACATCTTCATCGCGTCGGCGACGACGTCGAAGCAGCCGTTGTAGCGCTGGATCGCGGCGTTCATGTCCACCTGCTGCTTCTGCTCGTCCGCCTGGATGCCGTCGATATACGTCTTCACGTTCGCGACAGCTTCGCTCGTGTACTGCTTGTTGATGCTGAGTTTGTAATTTCCATTGGAGTCCGGGCCGCTCTTGACCAGCCAGCCGTGGTTGGTGATCCCCTCCGACTCCATGCGCTTCTTTCGTTCGTCCACATCGTCCGACGAGCCCGTGAACACGGTTGCGGAGGTCGTGTCTCCCGCGCTGCTCGAAAAGCTTCCTTCGGCGGTGTTGAGGGCCGTCAGGTCCTCGTTGGCGTCCTTCAGCTTGGTGTTCAGCCCGGCCACCATGTTGGTGTAGGTCGTCGAGATGTCCGCGATCTGCATGCTGAGCCCCACGAACGCGAGTGCCATGGCGCGGATCGGGTCCCTCACGTATTCCGGATCGTTCGGGTCGCTCACGTGCTTCCAGCCGTTCACGAAGTCGCCGTACGGGTCTGCGACGGGGGCGAGTGCCTGGGTGGGGTCCATGAAGGTACCTCTCGAAATGGGGGTTCGCGGCTCAGCTGCTCAGCAACTGGGCCAGCCGGTTCATCAGGTTGGCGGCCTTCGTCGCCGCGGCGGATGCATAGTTGAGCCACCAGTTCTGCCTCGTGCGCAGGTCTTCCATCTGCGACGTGAGGACCTGCGAGGTGGTCATCGCGCTGTTGACCTTCGCCTGCATCTGGTTTTGCCAGTCGGTGATTTGTGCCTGGGTGGGCTGCGTCACGATGGGAATGATCTGACTCGGATCCACCGGGATGTAGTTGACTCCCGGGATCAGGTGATCCTGATTGGCGGAGCGGTAGATGAAGACGACGTTGTCCTGCGACTTGTACATCTTGCCGTCCTGCATTTCCGGCGATCCGTTGGTGCTCCCGTAAGGATTGATGTCGGCGAAATTCACCGGGATCGCCTGGGGCACGAAGTTGCTGGCGATGAACGTCGTCGCGTTCGGATCCTTGGGATCGGTGCCCTTGGCGAACTCCAGGCCGACCCGATCGGCGATCGACGTAGTGTCGATCCCGTTCGCCTGCAGTTCCTTGGATCGCCGCATCAGCATCGATGGGATGAGCAGGTCGAGGAAGCTACCCGAGGATTCGTAGTCCGACGGGCTCCACGACAGGATGTCCTTGAAGCCCTGCTGCATGTTCTGCAGGCCGGTCGTGGCATCCGTCACCTTCTGCAGGGACGTGCGGATGGTGCCATCGAGCTGCTGCTCGACCTGCATGCCGATCGCGGCGAGCTTGTAGTACCAGTTCTCCGAACCGTCCGCGCCCGGGTTCACGCCGGTGAGGATGAGGTCGACCGATCCCACGTCGATGGTGACTGTCGTGTCGAATGGCATGTCCGCTTTACTCCTGGAGGGTGGACGTCGCGTTGCCTTCAGCGGACCCGGCCCGGGCGCGAGGCGACGTTGGGGTTGTGGGCCTCGGCGGCGTGCGTGCGGTGCATCTGCTCTTCGTGCTGCCGATCGGCCTTCAGCTGCTCCGTGTGGTCGAGCTGCAGCTTCGCGATCGCCTTCAGGTTGTCGAGCTTGTGCTGCTCGTTCACCTTGTCGTCGTGCTCGAGCTTGCCCTTGCGCAGGCGCCGGCGCGTCTCGGCGGAGTCGGCCATCTGCTGGATCTGCGCGCCGGCGAGGGCCTTGATGCTCTGCGACTCGGCATGCACCTCGTCGCACAGCGCCTTCACGTCGGCTCCGACCTGGGACTTGAGCGCCGCGACGTCCGAGCCGCGCACCGCCTGCACGACCGGCTCGAACACCTCGTAGACCGTGAAGGATCCGTTCGCATGCATGACCATATGCCCATAGCCGCCGTCGGCGGTATGTCCGACGGTGTCTCCGGCAAGAAGCGTTTCGAGTTCCTGAGCCCCGGCCACGTGCTTGGAGCTGGTCGACTCGACATTCCCCAGGCGGTCGTACTGCTTCACGACGACGTAGGGCCGGAACTCGGCGTCCAGGGCCGGCAGCCCCTGCGCCGCGAGCTGGGCGTTCAGGGCATCCTTCTGCGCGGAGTCCACCAGGACGACGGGGACGCCGTCGCCATCCACCGTGGAGTTGGTGAGACCGCTCAACGAGTCCTGCACGCCCTGGAGGCCATCCAGTCTCGATTCGGCGTCGGCAAGCGCCTGCTCGTGCACGGCGATCGTCGAGCGCATCTGCTGCGCGAAACTCGCCTCGATCGCCATCTGGATCGTGTCGGCGCTCACGCCCTCCACGACGCCGACCTGCGGCACCGTGACGTTGACTGCGGACGTATTGTTCACGAGGCCTCCTTGAGTGATCTCAGACCATCTTGCGAGCGGTGCGCGGCGCGCGCGCGGGGGGGCGCTGCGGTCTTTCGTGCAATTGGCGGCGTTCGGCTTCCTCGCGAATCTGCTGCATCACGGCCTCGACTTCGGCTTCGACTTCCCGCACGGCTTCCTCGCCGCCTTGCAGCCGCACGAGCTCCATGATCTTGCCGGGGTCGATGCCGCGTTCGGCGTAGAAGCGCTTGCTGCGCTCGAGCGCTTCCTGCGCTTCCTCGATGAGCCGATTGCCGTTGGCGATCAGCCTGTCGATCTCCTGGTTCATCCTGTCGCTCATGCCGAGTGCCTCCGCAGCGATAGAGTCCGTCCATTGATTGAGTAACAGGAGCGGGACATTCGTTCCATCCGGCCCGGCCGTTCAGAGGGCCTTCAGCACTTCGAGCGGCATGGATTCCGGCGGCGCGTTCGCGGCCGCCAGTTGCACCGCCTGCGCCTGCATTTCCGCGCCGACCTGCTGGGCCGCGAGCTCTTCGTGCTGCACGCGAAGTTCGGGCGGCAGTTCGCCGGGCGCGGCCGCGCCGGGTTGGCCCGGGCCTTGCGCGCCGTGAGGCAGCCCGCTTTCGTTCCTCGCGGCTGCGCCGGACGCCGCGCGAGCCACGCCGTCACGCGAGCCGACGGCCGCGATGTCCGGGCGTGCCGCCTGTCCCACCTGTCCCACCTGTCCCGACACTCCCGCGACTGGCGCGGCTGTGACAGCCGCGGCACCGGCGACCGCAGCGAGAGCAGTCGCATCGCCCGATCCGATCCTTTCGTCACGCGACGCCGAAGCGCGATCGGCCCCTCCGGCCGGTGCCGCGTGCCGGTCGGACTTCGCAGTCGCGGCGCCGTCGAGCCCGAGGGCCTTGCGCCTGCGCAGATGCGCGTCGTACTGATCGGCGGTGAGAGCGGTTCGGGGCTCGATGGCCGATTGCGGCGAGAAGGGCGATGCATCGTCCGCCGCCGCGCGCGAGCGGGCAGCCTGCGCCTGGGCATCGGCGGCATGCGCGTCCGGCGTCGTTCGTGCGGGTGACGTGCCCGCTTCGCCTCGGGCGCCGGAAAAGGACGCGAGAAGCCCCGATCGATCGGCCGTCTGCCCCGGCTCCTGCGACCGGCCCCGCCCGCGCGCACTCGCGGGGCCGCCCGCGGAGGCCGCGTCGATGAGTGCACGCGGCTCCTCAGGGGATGTGTTGCCCGCGAGATCGGATGACGTTCGTGACGATGAAGATGGTGCCGATGAAGACAGTGCCGCGCCCGACGAGGGGGCCGCGGACGCCGCCTTCCCGATGGCCGCGCCCGCCGCTGCATGGCGATCCCCGTCGTGCTCCAAGGCATTGGCTTGCGGCCTGCCGGCGGTGGCCGCATCGCCGTTGCCCGCGCGCCCCATGCCCTTCGCCTGCGCGACCGCGGGGGAGTCGCCGGCCGCTGCCCCGCCCGGCGCGTTCCCGGCGCCGGAGAGCGAAGGCATGACGGGACGATCGGGCAGCAAAGCCCGCGTTTCTCCGGCGATGGACCCTCGTGCCGTGCCAGAGCCTTGCATCTGCCGCAACGCGTCGCCCAGCGCATCGTTCACCGGGCCGTCGATCGAGCCTGCCGCGGGCTGCCCCGCCTGCATCGCGGCAGCGGCCTGCGAGATTCCAGCGCCGGACCCGCCCGCGAGATAGCTCGCGAGCCTTCGCGTATCGTCCGCAAGGCCTGGCCCCGCGGGCACCATGCCGGGTGCATCCGCCGCGGCCGGCACGATGTCCGCGGGTGAGCCGGTCAGGCCGGGAAGCTGGCTTTCATTCGCTCTCATGGAGGTCTCCTGAAGATGCCTCGGTGGCAAAGCGCAGGCCCGAGGCGGTGTTGTCGCAGAATTCGATCAGGCGCCGCGAGGCTTCCTCGGCGTCCATCGGCCGCGTGGGCAGCATGACGAAGGTGCGGTCGGCATCGGGCGCCGCGGCGCGGATGTCCATCGGGCGGAAGCCGCAGTTCGCAAGCACGCGCAGCGACCGCGCGTTGTCGTCGTAGGCGGACGAGAGCATGAGCTCGACACCGTTGCGGCGCGCGATCTCACACGCGAGCGCGAGCGCCGGCGTGCACAGCCCGAGGCCCTGGAAGTCCGGGCCGACCCAGTAGCAGACGAACGCGGTGGACTCCCACACGCGCATGTCGAGGTAGCCCACGAAGCCCAGGCGGCGATGCATGATCGCGTACGCCGCGACTCCGTCGGCGAGCCTCGCCTGAATCCACTGGCGGCCGTCGTCTTCCTTGGTGGGCGCGGGCAGGGCGGTCATGGTGCAGATGGTCGGATCGCGCATCTGGCGCGCGAGCGTCGGCGCATGGTCGGCATGCAGCGGGTCGAGCCGCACGAGCGCCTCGTCCGCGCCGCACTGGATGCGCCACGGCTCGGCGAGCGACCCCTTGCGCGCGAGCACGCTTTCGCGCGCGGCAAGTGAATCCGCATGCCGCGGCTGCAACGCGAGCGCGCGGTCGCATACCGCGAGCGCCGCGTCGAAGCGGCCAAGCCGGGTCTCGCACCGGGCGAGCGCGGCGAGGTCGGCGGCCACCGCATAGCCCGATTCGTCGAGCGCTTCCAGCGCGGTCTGTGCGATGTCCGTGCGCGCGCAAGCCATCGCGACCTGGCCCGCGCCTCGCAGCAGTTCCGCGTCGTCGCCGATCCACGGGTTGTCCGCCATCACGCGCTCGACCCAGGCGCCGAGCCGCGCGCTCGACGCGGGGCTCGCCTGTGCCGCCGCCCTCGCGAGCGCGTCCCAGGCGCCGCGCAGGAGCACGGGGTCGTGCGCCGACTGCTCGAGCACCGACACGGCCGTGTCCAGATCACAGCCCGCGGCGAGCGCGCGAACGGCACGCGCGCGATCGGTCCGCGCGGATCGCGTGGCGGCCGCGAGCGGCGCGCTGAGCGTCGCGACGGCCGCATCGGCGTCGGGCAGGCCCGTCACCGAGAGCTGCACGATCTCACCGTCGCCCGCGGCGAGCGTGCGCACCTTCGCGCGCAGGCGCGGCAGGTGCTGCGCGAGCCAGTGGAAATTCACGGGCGGCGAATCGGCGCGGACTTCGCCGCGCGCGGCCGACGTCTCGCGGATCGCGGCGAGGCTCGACCAGCCTTCGGCGCGCGCGACGACGATGCATCCCTCGCTCGCCCAGGAGATCGCCTTTTCGACGAGGCGCCAGTAGCCGATGGGCAGCGAGAACATCGCGCTCGGCAGCCCCTTCGCGTAGCCGCGCAGGCTCTCGGCGATCCACGCGCGATGGCAGGCGAAGTCGACGGGTTCCCATTGCTTCTTGCCGGGCTCGCCGCGCCATTCGCTCACGCGGCCGTGATGCGCGAGCAGAAGCTGCTGCGGCAGCCGCGCCGCGATGCCGCCCGCGAGCACGAGCACGGGACCGTCGGGCGTCCAGCGGCGGCCCGTCTCCTTCGCGAGCGGCCGCGGCGTTCCGGCGGCCCAGCGCAGCTGAAGCGGCGCGTCGCCCACCGACCACGCCGGCGCGATCGACACTTCCTCTCGCCCGGCCGGTTCGAGCGGCGCCGGTCCTTCGCAAGGCACGTAGCGCATCGCGCGCCCGGAAAGCCTTGCGAGCGGCTCGAGGCTGCGGCGCAGCCACCATGCGTCGAGCCGCCGCCACGGCTGCATGTCGATCACGGTGAAGCAGCCGTGGTTGCCCGCGCTCGCGAACGCCGATGCGGCGCGGTCGGCGAGGTCGGCCACGGCGGCGGCCCAGAGCGGCCCGTGGCCGTCGGTGTGCGGGCGGATCGTCATGGCCGGGTTCCCCGCGGCTGCAGGCTGCCGAGCGCGCGATCGAGCTGCAGGCCATGCGCTTCCGGCTGCTGCATCGTCACTTGCTGTGTGGGCTGCAGCGCGAGCGGTTGCGCGGCAGCCGAGGGCTGCGGCGGCGCGAGCGAGGACGCGAGCGACGCCAGCGCGTCGAAGCGGCCCGACACGATCTTCGGCGTGATCAGAAAGAGCCGTTCGCTCTTCGCATAGTTGGTGACCGTCTTGCTGAAGAGCGCGCCGAGCGCGGGGATGTCGCCGAGCACCGGAACCTGGTCCTTCTGCCGCGTGTCCTGCTCCGTGTTGAGGCCGCCGATCAGGAGGCTTTCGTTTTCTCCGACGAGCGCTTCGGTGCCGATCGTGCTGCGGCGCACCGTCGGCAGCGTTCCGACCTTCACGTCCTGGATGGAGCCGTCTTCGATGTCCACCACCAGATGCACCGAGCGCACGCCGCCCGAGACGATCACGCGCGGCGTGACCTTCAGCGTGACGCCCACGGACACGGGCGTGACCGTTGCCACGCGCTCGCCCGTCGTCTGCACGTAGAACGTGTCCGAAAGGTCGATGAGCGCGCCCATGTTGTCCTGCGTGAGAATGAAAGGCCGCGACACGATGCGCGCGTGGCCCTTGCCCTCCATCGCCTTGATGCGGGTCATGAGGAAATTGCCCGCGTCGGCGATGACGGTGGCGGGGTTCACGTTGCTGCCGCGCACGAGCGTGAGGGTCGTGCCGTCCGGCGGCGTGTCGGGGTTGCCGAAGCCGCCCGCCACCTTGCCGATGCGGCCGTTCCAGTCCACGCCCAGCTCGGACATGTTGGACTTGTTCACGTCCACGATGGCCGCCTCGATCTCGATCAGGCTCGTGGGCACGTCGAGCATGTCGATGAGCTCGCGGTAGATCGGCGCGTTCTGCGGCCGGTCGCGGATGATGATCGCGTTCAGCCGCACGTCGGCCTGGATCACGGCCCGGTTGCGTCCCGTCTCCTGTCCGCGTCCGCCCCGGGCCGCGGGCGACCTGGGCGCCGTCGCGGCGGCCGATGCGGCGGGCGCGTTCGATGCGGTCGAGCCCACGCTCGTGTCGTCCGGCGCGAGGGGCCGAAGCGCGTTGCGCATCGGAGCGGTCGTGTCCACCTGCTCGATCACGGTGCCGACGGACCCCGCCGTGCCTTCGCTCAGGAGGTTGCGCAGCATGGTCGCCACACCGGGCGTCACGAGCTGCTTGTCGCGATACTGGATCGTGCGGTCCTCCACGGCCGCGTGCTTGAGCCGGAAGACGAGGATCTGCTGGTCGGCCTGCGGCTCGGGGAAGGTGGACATCGCCTGTTCGATGCGCTGCACGTACGAGCGCGGCCCCGACACCATGACGGCGCTGCGCTCGTCCACTTCGCCGAAGCCGAAGCGCGGATCGATGAGGCCCATGTCCATGAAGGCCTTCTTCAGCGCCGCGCCGGACATGCCCTTGGTCGGGATGAGCCGCGTGATCCGGTCGCTCGTGCGGCTCACGTAGAGCGCCCCGGCGTGGTAGTACCAGGTGAGGCCGTAGGCGGCGGCGAACTGGTTCAGGAATTCGGTCGGCGTCGCGGCCGACGCGCGGCCGCTCATCGCCGAGAGGTTGTCCGGCAGCGGCGCATCGAGCCTGAGATCGAGGCCGAACGTCTTCGCGAAGCCCGCGAGGATTTTCTCGGGCTGCTGCTCGCGGCCGAGATAGCTGAACGGGCTTTCCGGCCACGGCGCGGGCTCGGCCCGCGCGGTCACGGCCGCGGCCAGCGCGCACACGACCATGAGCGCGTGCAGCCAGAAGGATTCGAAGCGATGTCGCATGGCGCTCTCCTGTGCCCCTTCCACCGTTCCTACAGCACGCCGAAGTGCGCGCGCCAGCCGGTGAGCGCGTCGAGGAAGCGGCCGAGCGCCGCCTCGAATTCGTCGGCCGCGGCGTCCGCTGCGATGCGCTGCTGCAAGAGGAGCCGGTCTTCCTCGGGCGCGAGCACGAGGTAGTCGGCGTCCAGCTCCTCGCGCCGGCCCGCGACGTCGAGCGCGTTCATGAGCACTTCGTCGGCCGCGTTCGCGCCGGGCGGCAGCGAGCGCAACTGCGCTTCGAGCACGACGTCGCCCCGCGCGGCCGGGTGCACCAGCACGCGCATGTTGCCGTCGAACACCAGGGCCACCGCGCCGTCGGAGCGCGGCGCCGGGGGGTCGATGCGCTCGCGCAGCAGGTAGCCCGCGAAGCCGCCGTGATCGAGACTAGACATCGAAGTCCTCCTCTTTGCGCTCTTCCTTCAGCCGGCGAAGCGCGAGCAGCACTTCGGCGACGGCTTCGATGAGCTCGGATGGGATGTACTGGCCCAGCTGCGCGCGCGAGAGCAGCGCGCGAGCGAGCGGAATGTTCTGTAGCACGGGGATGCCTTCTTCCTCGGCTACCTTCTTGATCATCTCGGCGATGTGGCCCTCGCCCTTGCTGAGGACGATCGGCAGCGGCGTCTTGCCTTCCTCGTAGTACAGCGAGACGGCCACGTGGGTCGGGTTGGTGACGACCACGCTCGCGCTGCGCGTGCGCTCCACCATTTCGCCGAGCGCGATCTCGCGCGCGAGCTTCTTGCGGTGCCCCTTCATGTGGGGATCGCCCTCGAGCTGCTTGTATTCCTGCTTGATCTCTTCCATCGACATCATGAGGTTCTTGATGTGCTGGTAGCGCTGCCAGACCATGTCGAGGAGGGCGATCGCCGCGAAGCAGACGAACATGTTGATGACGAGGATGCGCAGCATCTCCGAGAGCGCGATGCCGGCGCCGCCGATGCCCGCGAGCGGGATCTTGATCATCGTGTCGAGCGAGTCGCGCACGACGAAGTAGACGAGAAAGCCGAGGAAGAGCACCTTCAGGGTGGACTTCACGAATTCCATGATGTTCTTGATCGAGAACATCTGCTGCAGGTTCTTCACCGGGTCGAGCTTCTCGCCCTTGGGCTCGAGCGCCTTGAACGACACGAGGAGCCCCGTCTGCAGCGTCTCGGCGAAGATGCCGATCACGAGCACGATGAGGATGTAGGGCGCGAGCAGGGCGATGGCGTCGCGAAGGAGCGCGGCGATGGCCATCGCCGCGCTGTCGTGGAAGTTCATTCCATGCAGCTGCGCGGGCATCGCCATCATCTCGCCGAGCTTCGTCATGATCCGCGGCCCGGCGACGACCGTGTAGCCGAAGAGCGAGCCCATGAGGAGCGCCTGCGTGAAGTCTCGGCTCTTCGCGACCTGGCCGTCCTCGCGCGCCTTGCGCAGGCGGTGGTCGGTCGGCTTTTCGGTCTTGTCGCTGCTCATCGCGAAATGCCCCCGCGGCCCGTCATGGCGCCCTCGCTCCGCGGAACATCGCGAAGACGGTACGGTTCGCGTCGCGGATCGTGTCGGTGACGAGATCGCGCGTGTAGTCGAAGAGGATCACGCCGTAGATCGCGAAGACGAGCATGGCGATGCCGCTTTTCACGGGCATCGCGAGGAAGAACACCTGCAGCTGCGGCACGAAGCGGCTCGCGATCGCCATGCCCGCTTCGGCGAGGAACATCGAGAAGATCACGGGCGCGGCGAGCAGCACGGCCAGCCGCATGAACCGGTCGAGCAGTTCCAGCACGAGCCGCGTCGCCTCGGGCGTCACCTTCGGCCACCAGCCGAACACCGGCCAGATCTCGAAGCTGTCGTAGATCACGCCCAGGAGCAGCAAGAAGGCGCCGATCGCGAAGAGGAAGGTGACGCCGGCCGTGCTGAAGAGCTGGCCGAGCGGCGAGGACTCCTCGCCCAGGAGCGGATTGAGCGTCTGCGCGATCGAGGCGCCGCGCTGCACGTCGCACAGGTCGCCCATCGCTTCGAGCGACCACAGCGGAATCGCGAGCACCACGCCGAGCGCCATGCCGAGAAAGACTTCCTTGCAGAGCACGGCCAGCACCTCGATCATCTCGTGCGGCTTCATCGCCTCGTCCACGAGCGAGGGCACGAGAAAGAGCGCGAGGCTGCCCACCACGCCCATGCGCAGCATCATGGGCAGCGTCTCGCGCGTGAGGAGCGGCAGGATCGCGAAGACGCCGAGAAAGCGCGGCATCGCGAAGCCGAGTGCCTTCAGGTGCGCGAAGATGACGTTGATGAGGTCCATCGCGGCTCGTTCCCGTCAGCGCACCAGCGCCGGAAAGGCCTCGAAGAGGGCGATCGTGTAGTTGAAGATCTCGCCTCCCACCCACCGCGCCGTGAGAAAGAGCGTGAGGCCCACCGCGATCAGCTTCACCGCGAAGGAGAGCGTCTGCTCCTGAATCTGCGTGAGCGCTTGCACGAGGCTGAAGAGCGTGCCCACGACCGAGGCGACCAGGATGGGCGGCAGCGACAGCCACAGCACGAGCAGCAGCGCCTTGATGGTGTGGGAGACGACGTCCGCGGATTCCATGACGAGCCTCCTAGAGCCTGTAGGTGAGGATCATTCCGTGCAGCAGGCGCGACCAGCCGTCCACCATCACGAAGAGAAAGAGCTTCAGCGGCAGCGTGATCGTCGCGGGCGAGACCATCATCATTCCCATCGCCATCAGGATGTTCGACACGACGAGATCGATCACGATGAAGGGCAAAAAGAGAAGAAAGCCGATCTCGAAGGCGGCGGTCATTTCGGTGACGAGGAAGGCGGGAACGAGGATGAGGAGGTCGTCCTGGCGGGCTTCCTCGGCCATCTTCGGCGGCCAGATGCGCTTCGCCTGCGCGACGAAGAAGTCGCGCTGCTCGACTTTGCTGTTGGCGAGCAGGAACTTGCGCATGGGCTCGGCGCCGCGCTTCGCCGCCGAGATGAAGCCCGCCGCGTCGTGCGCGGGGTGCGC
Source organism: Ramlibacter sp. (assembly GCF_035548915.1). GTDB lineage: Bacteria > Pseudomonadota > Gammaproteobacteria > Burkholderiales > Burkholderiaceae_C > Ramlibacter. The sequence goes on from NZ_DASZSE010000039.1 coordinate 46,697, forward strand.
TTCGATGTCGGCCGCCGCGACGATCGCGGAGCCGACCGGCGCCATGATGAACACGGTGAGCATGAGCGAGAGCGCGTAGAGGATGATGTTCGGCGGCGTCTGCTGCACGCCGAGCGCCGTGCGCACGAGGGAGAGCACGATCGAGATCTTCAGGAACGACGTCGTCGTCATGATCGCGATCGGCACGAGCGCGAGCAAAGCCAGCGACAGCGTGAGGGTGACCGGATCGAATCCGAGCACGGCCGCCTACTCCGCGCCGAGGTTGAAGTTGAGCACCGAGACGCCGACGCGGCCTTCGATGTCGACGAGCTCGCCCTCGCCGATCAGGCGTCCGTTCGCGCGGATGCTCACCGTGCTTTTCGGATCGCGCCCCAGGTTGAACAGGTAGCCGGGCTGCAGGCTTCGCAGGTCGCCGAGCGATATCTCGCGCTCGCCGAGGTCGAACGTGAGCCGCACCGGCACGTCGTCGATGAGGCCGCTCGCGGTGGCCATGGAATCGTCAACATCCGCCATGATTTCCTGAACTCCTTCCAGAACCTGCAGCACGCGGCCCTCGAGGCCGCACATCACGCCGAGCCTCGGGCCCAGCAGCAGCATGAGCCGGTTGTCCGCCGCGAGAAAGCATTCGTCCAGCAGCACGACGTCGCGCGTGGCGAGCGTGCGCAGCGCGCTCGCCGAAAGATCCACCCAGCCGACGGCGAGGCGCGCGCGAAGGGGCAGCGCGCCGAAGTCGGTGTCGCTCGCGACGGGGGGCTGCTCGCGCAGCGCGGCGGCGAGGAAGCGGCTCGCGGTGGCCTCGAGCAGCAGCTCGCCCCCGATTTCGCCTTGCTCCGACCGCGCGCGCCAGCCATACGCTTCGAGGCTCTCCGCTTCGGGCCGACCCGCGACCGAGACCATGCGCAGGCCCTTCCTCGTCGCGGATTCCACGATGACCGCGAGTTCGGAGGCGGCGTATTCGAGCGCGGCGAGCAGCACGGGCATCGGCCAGTCCGCCGGCTCGGCGTCCGCCATGCAGCGGGCGGTCACGCGGTCGAGCGCGTCCGCGCCGAGACCGACGAACACGCGAGCGCCGCCCCAGTCGAATTCGACGAAGCATTCGGCAGGCGCCGCCTCGCGCGCGACGCAGAGCTCGAACATCCAGTCCTCGCCGAGCCAGTGCGCCTCCATCGGCGTGCGGCAGCGGCACAGCACGTTGCGCGTGCCGAGGACGTCGCGCGGGACATTGGGAAGCGCGAGCGGGCGCGCGGCGTGTTCCGCGATCATCCCTCGGCCCCCGGCCAGCGGTGCTCGCCGACCACGCTGCCGTCGCTCATGGAAAGCACGAGCTCGATATCGCGGCCCAGGCGTTCGCCCAGCTCGCGCGCGAGCTTGTCGAGCCTGCGGTCGAGCCATTCGGCCACGCGGACGGTCTCGCAAGCGAATTCGATTCGCAGGCGTCCCTCCGATTCGAAAAGCCGCACCGACGTTTGCGGCAGCAGCGTCTCGCGCAGGCCCACGCGCACCTCGCGATCGCTCGAAAGGCCGGTGCCCACCCAGAGGTGCGTGATCTCGTCGCCGATGTCGCCGGTGTCCGCGAGCGCCTGCGCCTCGGCGCCGAAGAGCGGCGCGAGGAGCGATTCGGGGGTCGCGTCGGACGACGAATCGCCACCGTGTCCCTGCCCGCCGCCGCGGCGCATGAGCGACTCGAAGCGCGCCACGTCGCGGGCGTCGGCCCCGCTTTCCTGCGTGGGCGACTGCGGCAGACCGGCTTCCTCGCCCACCTCCAGGTACAGGGGACCCAGGTCGATGTTGCGCCGCCGGTTGCTCATGCTCAGGCCTCTTCGGGAAGCTCTTGCATCGCCTCGGCGACGATGCCGCGGCCCGGATGCTCTTCGAGTTCGAGTTCCAGGCGCCACTCCATCTCGCGCGCCTCGATCTCGAGCTGCTGCGCGGCGAAGTCGCGGAACTTCTGCGCGGCGTGCGCGGCCGCGCGCCAGGCGAGCGTCGCGCCGTCGAGCGCTTCGCGGCGCTTTGCGCGCTGGTCCTTCTTCTCGGTCACGGTCTGCGCGTCGGCCCGGGCGGCTTCCTTCATGGTGTCGATCTCGACGCGCAGGTCGTTCAGCTCCCGCACTTTCACGCTGCGGCTGCACACGTCCTCGAACAGCGCGTCTTCGCGCTCGGCGCGTTCGCGGTCGCGGCGCTGCTGCGCGTCCATCGCGTGCCGCACGGCCTCGGCGGCCAGGTCGAGCTGATGCTGCGCGCGGCGCATCTCCGCTTCCCGGCAGTCCTCGCGCACGCGCTTGATGCTCAGAAGCCCCGCGACGACGTCGTCCATGGCCGGCCTCAATCCTCGGCGGGGCTGTAGCCTGCGTCGCGCATGTACTTGCGCACGGCCGCGCGCGCCCGGGACACGCGGCTGCGCACCGTGCCGACGGGCACGTTCAGCTCGATCGAGGCGTCCTCGTAGGAGAGTTCCTCGACGGCCACGAGCTTCAGAGCCTGCGACATCTCGAGCGGCAGCGTTGCGATCGCCTCGGACACGAGGTCGAGGGCCTGGCGCTGGCTCATGCTCTCGCAAGGCGACAGGTCGGGCGACTCGCAGCCTTCCAGGATCTCGTCGGTCTCGAAGCGGTGGCGGTACTGCGGCGCGCGGTTCACGTGGTTGCGCGCGAGGTTGGTCGCGATGCCGAAGATCCAGGTGGAGATCTCCGCCTCGCGGCGATAGCTGGTCAGGCTGCAGGCGGCCTCCACGAAGGCCTGCTGCGTGATGTCGGCGGCGTCGTCGGGGTGGCCGACGCGCTTCAGGACGAAGTAGTAGAGCGACGCGCCGTATTCCTTCACGAGGCCGCGAAAGAGAAGGTCGTTCGCGACGGGGTCCAGGCGGCCCTCGTCGTCCCGCGCGTCCAGCACGGTGATCGGCAGCGTGATGTCGTTTTCGCCGCTGGGGAACGTGTACGGAGGGACTTCGTCGTCCATCCAGTCCAGATCCAGCCCGAAATCGATCGGGTTCGCGAAGCGCGTGCGGCGCGGCTGCGGCTGCTGAAGGTGTGCGACGCGGCGGATTTCGAGCATTTCCATGGGCTGGCTCTCCTGTGAAGCCAGTCTGCGCGGGAAGCACCCGCTTGCCTTCCGCCAGGTGCTCTAGGCCTGATGGCCTAGGCCGTCGTGCGCACGCCACGGCCTCGGGCGATGGATCACGGAATTCGTGGTTTCCCTATCTCGACCCATGGTGCTTCTGCGCCATTTGCCTGCCTGCAGCACCACCGATTGCAGGAGCGCGGCCAGCCAGTCGCTGTCGGTGTCCTCGCCGAGGGCGGCGCCCACGCAGAGCACCGCGGTTTCGTGCACGGGATGGAAGCCGAAGCGCAGGCGCGGCTCGTTCCAGGCGGCGACCTGCACGGACAGCATGCATTCATAGAGGTCGACCCGGTCGTCGGGCTCGATGGAGCCCAGGTCGGCCAGCAGCCGCAACGAATCCTGGCCCGCGACGTGGGCCGCCTCGAACACCACGTCGCCGAGCGGCACGCCCAGGCCGAGGCCAAGCGCGGTGGTGTCCTGCAGGCCGAGCTTCTCGCTCGCGTCGCGGCACAGCTGCTCGAATTCACACCGGTCCATGAATCGCATCTCCTGATTTTTGTTCTGGGGTGACCGTTGTGTGACAGCTCGGACGATTTGGTTCCCGGCTTGCCCCGCATGGAACCAATCGAAGCGCCCTGTTACTCAAGAAGGGTCCCATCAGAGCTCCTTACCAGTACCCCGGCAACGCTCATGGCAACTCTCGGCAAGGTCTTCGGACCCGGTGCGATCGACACGGCAATTGCCGAGGCACGGGCATCCGCGGACCAGGCCGCGCAGGGCACCTGGCGCGGCCGCACGATCACGCTGGCGCCCGCGGGCACGGCCGCCGGCATGATGGAGCGCAAGGAGCACGAGCGAGCGGCGCTGCCGGCGATCCAGCTGCGCAATCTCGCTTCGCGGCGCGTCGCGGCCGAGAGGCCCTTCCGCGGCATCCCAGCGGCGCTCATCTTCCAGCGCGCGCCCACGCTCGGCGTGCAGGCGCGCCAGATTCGGGCGTTCGCGCGCGCCTTCCTGCGCGGCGCGCAAGGCGGCGACAAGTCCGGCGGCGCGCGATCCGGCCGCCGCAGTTCCTCCACGCGCCACCTCGCGCTCCACCTCCTCGACGAGTGTCTGGACGACGACGTCAAGCAAGAGGAGATGACCGCGCTCCTGTCGGACATGGGAAGCGCCGACCAGTCGACCGACGATCCGCAGGAACTCCTGGAATGGCTGCGCGGCGCGATGGCCGGCGACAGCGAGGAATTCGAGGACTACGTGCAGGACATCCTCTCGGGCCTCGACATCACGCCGCAGGACGCCGCGCAATACGCCGACGAGTTCCTGCGCGCGCGCAACGACGACGCGAAGCTGATGGAGCTCCTGCAGCGCGCGCAGCAGATACCGCAGCTGCACCGGCCGCAGGACGAAAGCGATCGGCTCGCGCTGCGCGAACGCATCCGCAACGAGATTCGCGAATTCGAAAACTCGAGCGAGGGCCGGCAGGTACTCGCGAGCTTCAACGCGGCGCCCGTGGCCGCCGTCACGGCCGATCCGGCGAGCTTCCTGCAGACCTACATCGACTTCGTCACGCAGCAGCGCACGTTCGCCGCGGCGCTCAAGCTGCTGCTCGGACGCTACCCGGCCGACTCGATCGACGACATCATCGACAAGCTCAAGAAGGCGCTCGGCGACGACCTGGGCGCGGCGACGCCTTCGCACGACACGCGCTGGCTGGGCGCCGTGCTCACGGACCTCGGGCATCTTGCCATGTCCTCCACGCTGCTGGAGGCCGTGCGCGAGCTGCTCGGCCTGCTTCGCCGCCGCGAGGAAAGCCGCAGGGGCCAGGAACACAAGGGCCGCGAGGACGGGCGGGACGACGAAGAAGCGGAACAAGAGGACGAAGACGAAGAGGGCGGCAAGAAAGATCGCGGGCAGACCGCCAAGCAGGTGACGCGACATGGCCGCCAGCTCTGAGCCGCTCGACGCCAACCGGCTGCTTTCCGGGCTCCTGGACATCATCGCGAGCGGCAGCGCGCTGTCGCTGCAGTTCCAGAAGCTCGGCCGCGAACTGGGCATCGCCGACGGCGAGCCCACGATCGTGTTCCTGTCGGGCCTGAAGAAGATCCTGCGCGAGCTGCCCGACAAGGCGTTCGCCGACCGCAACGCGCGGCTTTCGATGGTCGACGCCGTGCAGGACGCGCTCGACCAGGCGATCGAACTCGAGGAAGAGATGCAAGAGAAGGACGAAGGAGACCACTGATGGACTGGGTCACGCATACCATTTCCGCGTTCGGCGAATCGGTGGGGATTCCCGACCTTTCGCTGGATGCCGACGGCTGCGCGCTCTTCTCGCTGGAGCCGCGCGGCATGCTGTGCCTGCACGACCTGCAGCCCGCGGGCGGCGACGAAGTCCTCATCATGCTCGCGAGGCCGCTGCCGATGCCGGCGGCCGCGTGCGTGCGCCGCGCGCTCAGGATGACCGACTTCCGCACGAATCCGACCTGGGAGGTGCAGCTCGCGGTCCGCGGCGAACACCTCTTCGCGACGCTGCGCATGCGCCGGCATTCGTTCACGCTCAACGCGCTGGAGGATTCCATCGAGGCGCTCTTCAATTTCCACGAGCGCGTGGAACAGGTGCACTGAGCGCCCCATGAGCCGCATCCGCCACCAGACGCCTTTTCCGATGGACCGCGGGATCGACAAGATCCTGCACGCGGACGACCTCGGCGTCGACACCGGCACCTCGGCCGAACTGTCGCCGGCGTTCTCCCCGACGAAGCCGCGCCTCGAGCAGCTCTATGCGCTGCCGAACCTGGAAGACTACCTCGCGAGCCAGCTCGCGCCGCTCGTGAACGAGCCCGCCGTGCTGCTTCGCAACCGCTTCGAAAAGGCGCTGCGAGAAGGCGTGGAAAGCCTCCTGGCCGCCGAAGAGGAAGACCCGCGCAACGCGCACCTCTTTCGCCGCGCGAGAAGGCTGATGGGCGAGCAGGCCCAGCTGCGCGAGCTCGTGCAGATGTACTGCCAGGCGCTCCTGAAGGGATAGCGAAGACCATGGAGCGCTTCCAGAAAGATTCCCTCGACGTGATGCGCCTGCTCGGCCACGTGTTCCTGCTGCACGGGCGGCCCGACCAGGCGCTCGTGATCCTGCGCGCGCTGTGCGTGCTCGCCCCCGACGACCGGCGCGCGCTGCGCTCGCTCGCGCTCGCAGCGCTGCGCGCGGGCCAACCCTCGGAGGCCGCGCGCGTGCTGGACAAGCTGCGCGACAGCGGCGACCCCTCGCCCGTGCTGCACCTGCTGCACGGCCAGGCCCTCGTCGCCTCCGGGCGGCAGGCCGAAGCAGAACGCGCCTTCAGCCGCTTCACGGCGGAGCGCGCGGCCGAACAGAACACCCTGGAGAGCTGACAAATGCAAGCCCTCGCTCTGCGAATCGCACCGCGCCTGCAAAGCGCGATCCAGGCGGTGATCAGCCGCAACGACCTCGTGCTCGCCGCGCTCATCGTCTGCATCATCTTCATGATGATCCTGCCGCTGCCCACGTGGCTGATCGACGCGCTGATCGCGATCAACATGTGCATCTCGGCGGTGCTGCTCATGGTGGCGATGTACCTGCCGAGCCCGCTCGCGTTCTCGTCGTTTCCCTCGGTGCTGCTCGTGACGACGCTCTTCCGGCTCGCGATCGGCATCGCGACGACGCGGCTCATCCTCCTGAACGCCGATGCGGGACACATCATCTTCACCTTCGGCAACTTCGTGGTCGGCGGCAACCTGGTCGTGGGCCTCGTCGTCTTCCTGATCCTCACGATCGTGCAGTTCGTGGTGATCACCAAGGGCGCGGAGCGCGTGGCCGAAGTGGGCGCCCGGTTCTCGCTGGACGCGATGCCCGGCAAGCAGATGTCGATCGACGGCGACATGCGCGCGGGCGTGATCGACATGGAAGAGGCGCGCCGGCGGCGCAGCCTCGTGGAGAAGGAAAGCCAGCTCTACGGCTCCATGGACGGCGCGATGAAGTTCGTGAAGGGCGACGCGATCGCGGGGCTCATCATCGTGGCGGTGAACCTGCTGGGCGGCATCCTGATCGGCACGATGCAGCGCGGCCTCACCGCTTCGGAGGCGATGCGCACGTTCTCGATCCTCACGATCGGCGACGGTCTCATCTCGCAGATTCCCGCGCTCTTCATCTCGGTGGCGGCGGGCATGATCGTCACGCGCGTGACGACCGGCGAAGGCCCCTCGAACGTGGGCCGCGACGTGGGCGCGCAGGTGCTCTCGCAGCCGAAGGCGCTTCTGATCGGCACGGCGGTGATGATGGGGTTCGGCGCGATCCCCGGCATGCCGACGTTCACGTTCTTCTCGCTCGCCCTCATCCTCGGCACGCTCGGCTACACGCTCTTCCGGGGCGAGACGCGCGTCGTCGACGCGAAGACGGGCAAGGTCACGACCGTGCCGGCGGTGGACTTCGCGACGGGCAAGGCCGCGAAGGAGGCGAAGTCGAAGCCCGGCGACGCCGACAACTTCCAGCCGACCGTGCCGCTGATGGTCGACGTGAATTCGGATCTGCAGAAGGTGTTCTCCTCCGAGATGCTCAACGAGGAGCTGATCAAGGTGCGCCGCGCGCTCTATTTCGACCTCGGCGTCGTGTTCCCGGGGCTGCAGCTGCGCTTCAACGACCAGCTCCCCGCGGAGTCCTACGCGATCCTCGTGGGCGAGATTCCCGTGTCGCAGGGGCGCCTGAGAGCCGACCATCTGCTCGTTCGCGAGAGCGTGGACAACCTGAGCGCCATGCTCATACCGCACGAGACCGACAAGAAGTTCCTGCCGAACCTGCCCACGATCTGGTCGCCCGCGAGCCTCAAGCCGCAACTCGCGAAGGCCGGCATTCCGTTTCTCGAGCCCACGCAGATGCTGAGCTATCACATCGCGTTCGTGCTGCGCAAGCACGCGGCGGAATTCATCGGCATCCAGGAGACGCGCACGATCCTCTCCGAGATGGAGGGCAAGTTCGCCGAACTCGGCAAGGAGATCACGCGCGTGATGCCGATCCACAAGATCGCCGAAATCCTCCAGCGGCTCGTGTCGGAGGAGATTTCGATCCGCAACGTTCGCACGGTGATGGAAGCGCTCGTCGAATGGGGCCAGAAGGAAAAGGACCCGGTGCTGCTCGCCGAATACGTGCGCATGGCGCTGCGCCGCTACATCAGCCACAAGTACTCCGCCGGGCAGAACATGCTGCCCGCGTATCTGCTGTCGCCCGCCATCGAGGACGAAATGCGCGGCGCGATCCGCCAGACTTCCGCCGGCTCGTACCTCGCGCTCGATCCGGCGGCATCCAAGCGCATCGCGAACGCGATCAAGTCCGCCGTGGGCGACCCCACCGCCGCGGCGCAGCGGCCCGTGCTCCTCACGTCCATGGACATCCGCCGCTACATGAGAAAGCTGCTCGAACAGGACCTGCCCGAGCTCCCGGTACTCTCGTATCAGGAGCTGACGCAGGAAATCAACATCCAGCCGCTCGCGCGGATCGAGGTCTGACGCCATGAACGAATCGCGAGAGCTCGAGCTTCGCATCCTGCACGGCCCGCAGGCGGGCAGCTCCATGCCGCTGGAGGAGGGCGAAACCTATCTGCTCGGTACCGCCGACAACTGCGCGGTGCTCCTCGCGGGCACGCAGATCGAGGCGGAACACGCCGAGCTCACGGTCGATGCGACCGGCATCCGCGTGACGCCGATCGAAGGCAAGGTGATGAGCATCGACCGCGTCGAAGTGTCGCCCGGACGCTTTGTCGTGCTCGGCACCGTGCTCAGGGTGGGGCGGGTAAAACTCACCGTCGACAGCGTGGATGCGCCGTGGCCTTCGGAGGAATCGCTCGAGGAACCCGACGTCGTGGCCGTCGCGAAGGAGGAGCCAGCGCAGGCGGTTGCCGAAGCCGAACCCGAAACCCTTGTGAAGGTCGTGCAGCCGGCGCCCAGGCGCAAAGCGCGGCGCAAGGCGCGAGCCGCCGGCGTGCGCGCATTCGTGCCGCAGCTGCTGCTCGGCGGTGCGGCGATGCTGATGGTCGGGGCTGCGCTCGCCGCCTGGGTCACATCGGACGGGACACAACAGCACCCCGCGCCGGAAACGACGGCCGAAACGACGCCCGAAACGACGCCCGAAACGGCGGCCGCGGCCGGGACCGCGGCCGAACCGAAGCTCGCGCTGCGGGCGGCCGATGCTCTCGGGGCGCGGTTCGCCGCCGCGCCGAACGCCGCGCGAGGCGATCCTTCCGCTGCGAACTCCGCTCTCATGACCCCCGCCGAACGAGCCGCTGCCGTGCTCGATTTCGTCGAGGCGCACTACGTGCCCGGCGAGATGGAACTGCGCTCGCAACCGGGCCGCGACGGTGCCGTGCGCATCGTCGGCGCGGCCGCGACCGAGGCCGCGGCCGCGGCCGTGATCGATGCGGCGCGCAAGCGCTTCGCGGGCGCCGGGCCCATCGAATTCTCGATCCTCACCCGGCCCGAGCTCGCCGCGCGTTTCGAGGAACAGCTTCGCGGCGCCGGCCTCGCCTCGAAATTCAAGGTGACCCAGCGCGAACCGAAGATGGAGCTCGAAGCCGTGCTCGCACAGCCGGAAGTGCGGACGTGGGAAAACGTCTTCGCCGGCTTCACGCGCGAATACGGCAGCCTCCTCAGCATCACGGCCCACGTGCGGCCCGAGCGCGGAGAAGAGATCGGCCCGATCCAGATCGAGACCGTGGTGGGCGGCGCGTTTCCGTACGTCGTCACCGCGGCGGGACGGCGCATCGCGCCTGGCGGCGTGCTCGAAGGGCGCACGCTCGTGGCCATCCGCGACGGCGAACTCGTGTTCTCCGACGGCGCGCGCATGCGCTACGCGAACTGATTTCCCGATTCGCCAACGCGTGGTTGGAACCGAAATCGACCTGCTGTTACTCAGTAGACATGAACCCCCTTCCGCTCACCGATCTGCACGCCGGGTTGCTCGAGGACACGACGGGCGAGCGCCGCGAGGCGCTGCTCGCGAAGCTGCGCGGCATGCTCGATGCCTGTCTCGCGGCGAAGCGCCAGCTGTGCGATCGCGACACGTATCGCCGGCTGCAGGCCACAGGCGTGGCGGTGGGCGCGGCCATTCGCATCGTGGAGACCTTGCCCCAAGCCAGGGACGAGGCCGCCGCGTCATTCATCGCCAGGCGCCGGTGAGAGGCGCGGAACCAGTCACTCAAGGAGCAGCACATGCCCGGATTCAATTTCGACAACATCGGGATCCAATCGGCCAGCCAGGTCCAATCCGCGCAGGACGATCTCGACACGGCCGTCGACAACGTCAGCCCGGATGCGACGCCCAAGGAAATGCTTGCGCTGGACGTGCTGGCCCAGAAGACCGAATTCAAGACGTCCGAGTGGGCTTCCATCGTGAAGATGCTCGGCGACATCTTCAAGGGCATCATCCAGAAGGCCAACTGACCTCGCCGCCGCGGGCGAGACCGGCGGCCGGCAGGCGCAGAGGCTCCAGATGACCGCCGATCATGCGGCGGAGGGCGACGCCTTCGAGCTGCGCGTCCTGCACGGACCGCAGGCGGGCAGCACGCTCCCGCTCGAGGCTGGGTGCGAGTACAGGCTCGGCACGGGTGACGTCTGCGCGATCCTGCTCGCGGGCACGCAGATCGAGCCCGAGCACGCGGCCCTCTCGGCCGACGAGGGCGGCATCCACGTCGTGCCGCTGCAAGGCAAAGTCTTCACGCTCGACCGCGCCGAGATTGCGGATGGGCAGGCCGTCGAGCTGGGAACGGTGCTGCGGCTCGGCCGCGTCAAGCTCACGGTGGAAAGCGTCGATGCACCGTGGCCGGAGGATGACGCGCTCGAAGAGCCCGACGCGCATCTCGTTGCGCCGGAGCCTGCCCAGCCCGTCGCGCCCCAGGCGTCGCACGCCCCCTCACCGACTCCGGTTCCGCTTCAGCTGCGAAGGCGACGCCGCCCGCCGAAGGCGCGCAGCGCAATTGCGGTGTTGCTTCTTGGATCGGCAGCCACGCTGGCAATGGGCGCGGCCGTGGCCGCCTGGCTGACCGTCCGCAGCGATCGGCCGATCGAGGCGAGCGCGCCCGTCTCGCGCACCGCGAGCAGCAGCTCGCGTGAAGCGGCTCGAGCGCGACCCGCGGCAAGCGCCACGACCGTGCGTGAACCGGCGCGCGTGGCAGCGCGCGTTGCATCGGAGTCCGAAAGCACGGCCGCGCATGTCGAGCCCGTCGAAGCTGGGCGTGCCCATCCGCAAGAGGCACGGTCGAAAGACGAGCAGCGCACCGGCGCCGACACCACGCTCGCGCCTCGCGTTGCGATGCCCGCCGAGCGCGAGCGCGATCCGGTGGAGTCGCAGATCGAGTCCGTGGTTGCCGGACCGTTTCCCTACATCGTCACCGCGGGCGGCAGGCGAGTCGCTCCGGGCGGCGTGCTCGACGGCCGCACGCTCGTTGCCATTCGCGACGGTGAGCTCGTGTTTTCGGACGGCTTGCGCGTGCGCTACGGCTACTGAAGAGCAACTCCGGATAAACCCGTTGGTCTTGGGTGGGAACCGGGCGAAAGGGTCCGTTACTTAGCTTTCGAAATACGCTTTTTCGCAGGAGGCCATCGTGTCGTTCGACAGTTTCACGCGATTCGCCGAAGCGCTCTGCACCACCGCGGGCGCGCAGACACCGGAACTCGCACCCGATGCGAACGGCATGCTGGCCTTCCACTTCACGTTCGAGGACGTGACCATCGACGTCGTGCACCTGCCGGGCGCCGACGGCGACAACCAGGACGCATTCGTTCTCGTCGGCTTCGGCGCCGTCCCCGAGGACAAGGAACTGGATGTCCTGCGCAATCTGGCGGAAGCGAACTTCTCCTTGCTGGCCGCGGACGCGCCGGTGTTCGGCATGAACCCGGCAAGCGGCGAGATTGTCTTGCGCAAGGTGATCGATCTGTCGCATGTCGATGCGGTCGAGGCGCTTTCCGAGATGAGGAGACTGGTCGGGCTTGCGAGGATGTGGCGTGCCGATCCTGAACTGGCGCAACTGCAAGTGGACGATCCCGTGTTCGGTGTGCATCAGCTCGCATAGGAGTTCGCGGACATGGATAGCAAGAGCTGCACCGGGACCACCGCGACTACGACGACCACCGCGACCACCGCGACCACCGCGACCACCGCGACCGGGACGCCCCGGACTCCGGGAGGGCCGGGGCTTGGGCGCCAGGGGACGACGTTCATTCGCATCGCTCGCGAACAGGACCCGAATGGCAAACCACCGGAAGTCGTTGTCGAGTTGGGAGACCAAGGGGCGCCCATATTTCACTTCCAGAGCGGGCAGTCCGCACCCGCGCAGTCGCAGCCGCAATTCCGGCCCCGTCTGCCTCGCCGCAAGACTTGCGCCAATGCCTTCAAGGCGTCGCTCTGGGGCATGTGCAAGGCAGGCACGGCGCATGGACTCGGCCAAGTGCTTGGCGCCGTGGGGACCGCGACCGCCATCTATTTTCTCCCGGCAATTGTCGCGGTGCCGCTGGCCGCGGCGGGCGTGGCCGTGCTTGGCTGCAAGTCGGGCGCGCGCGCGGGCAAGCTGGTGGGATTGCGATTCGGAGTCAAGGACAGCTGGCTGTGGTTGTGCAAGGCCGCGGGCGTCGGGTACGGCGCCGGCATCCCTCTGGCCAACGCCATCTTGCTCGCATCGCAGTCCAAGTCCGAAGATCAGTTGGAAACGCTGAAGCGGCAACTGGTGAGCGAATTCTTCCGGCTCTTTGCCGCGCTCATTCGCGACTTCGTGAACATCACCGTGTTCCAGGGCGTGACGGGCGCGGCGGTCCCGGTGAAGGACGGCTACCCGATGAAACGGGAGGCGCAGGAACGGCTGGACGTGTGGCGCACGTTCGGCGCCAGTCTTTGCTATGGAGGCACGAGCATCGCGCACCAGACTTACGGCAAGTCGGCGCTCGGCGATGCGTTCAGCTCCGGCATGGACCCCGACTCGTGGATGGGATTGTTCATGGAAGCGCTTGGGGCGGGTGCCAGCTCCTGGCTCAACGAGGAATTCGACGACCTGCAGATCCCGCTCTGGCTCGCGTCGATGGCGATTCTTTTCGACTGTTCGGTTCACTACCAGCCGGGCAAGGGGTTCACCAGGGAAGGCCTCAAGCAGATCCGGGCGAACTTCGGGTTCACCGAAGACGAACACGGGCAGGTTCGATGGAATTCCGAAGATTGGGACAAGAACTGGAATCGAATCTGGGACCATGCCGCCATGCGCATGTTCGGCTTCGCGCCGGCGGAGGCCGCCGCGGCCCGCGCCGGCATGTTTCCGGAGGGCAGCCGGGAACATTTCAACGCGCAGCTGGCGGCGGGTCTCTTCATGATCCTGATCGAATTCCGCCATCACTTTGTGACGTACGGTCAGTTCACCGAGGAAGTTCGTCGACAGGTGGGCGGGCTCGACTGGAACAAATGGTGGGCCGATTTCGAAAACGGCATGAAGATCGGCGACATCCTGGATTCGCTGAGAGCCCACGTCGCCCAGAACATGAGCGAGCCGGGGCGGCAGTCCGAGAAGCCTGCGGAAACGCCCGAGGCGCGGGATGTCCGCATTGCGCAGAGCTGCATGGAGGACGCCGCGCGCAATGCGGAGCTTCTGGAAAAGAGGTTGCCCCAGTCGCTGAGCCAGCCTCACCGCGACTGGCTGGTTGCCCACGCCAATCGCAACAGTGTCGCGGCGACGAGCGCACTGCGGCGGGTGAAGGACGCGGCCGAACAAGGCAACGCGGATGCACGCGCGCTGGCGCGCGAAGAAGCGGAAAGGGCGGCATATTTCAACGAAGCGCTGTTGAGGCTGGTGAGAAACCTGCCCTCGAACAACTCCCACCACACGCGCTACCGCTCGAGGTCCGTGCTGGGTTCCAGCTCGGGCACGGGTTCCAACATGGGTCCCCGGTCCAGTCTGTCGGGTTCTGCTTTTGGCTCCAGCTCCGGTTCGAGTTCGAGTTCGTCGAGTTCCAGCTCGTCACGCTCCAGCTCGTCAAGCTCCAGTTCGTCTAGTTCCAGCTCGTCAAGCTCCAGCTCGTCAAGCTCCAGTTCGTCGAGCTACGGTTCGAACTCCAGCTTCGGTATCCGCCCGCGTTCGTTCTCCGTTGCCCCCGGCGACTCGGATTCGCCGTCCCTGCTCGCACATCGGGACGGAGCAATCGTCGAGGCGTTCAGGAACGCACTGGAAGCCGCAGACATCGGGGCGCTGGAAAGTGCCTGCGTGCACGAGGAACTGCAAGATGCAGCCCTGTGGCTGCCGGTGCGAACGCAACTTCTCGAGGGCCGCTTCCCGCGGGGCGGGTTCGCGTCGTTTGACCGGCTGCAGAAATTCCTCGAGACGGTCGGCATGCGCGATGCGAGCGACCTCATCATGCGCGGACTGCACGGTGCCCACCTGATCGCAGCCATCAACGCCATGAATTCAGGGGGTGATCTCCGGAGCGTGCTTCAGGCGCTTGTCCTGGCGCGTCGGCCCCCGGCCGACTTCCCGGACTCCGCCGAGGAGTTGACGCGCCACGTGATGGAAATCGTGAGGGCACTTCCTGAACGTGATCGGCTCGCGGTGGCCGCACGCGTGCATTCCCGCGAGATGCAGGCGCTCCTCGACAGCCTGAGGGACCTCGCCACGCTGGAGAGCGACGACGCCGAATGCATTCGCGGGATCGTCGCCGACCTCGAGGCAATGCGCGATGCGACGCGCAATGTTCTGAGCATCGGACGCCCCGTGCCGGCCGCCTCGGGCGCGCCGCCCGAGGGCCTCCCGCCGACTGGCGAGCTTCCAGCGGGTGTCGCCGGGCTTTTCCCTTTCGCCATGGCAGCGGACCGCAGGAGACGGGAGGAGATACGAACACTTGCCCAGCAGGCTGAGCAATTCGACCATGAAGCCGCGGCACCTGCCGCCGCGGTGCACGGCGCTCGTCTCGGGACCCAGTTGGCGGCGCAAGTCGAACACGCGCGGGCCATCGCGGCAACCGCGGCGCGGCAGGCCTCGACACTGCATCGAGTGGAGGATGTGCGGATGGCTCATGCGAGAGCGAAGGCGGCTCGCGACTTCGTGATAATGGCAGGCCAGAGCATCGCACCAGTCGCACCAGTCGCACCGTTGCGCCGCGGGGATCGAGGCGCTCCCGCGCAAGTCAATCGCATCGACCCCTCGATTGCGTTCGAGGCCCTGCTGAAAATCCTGCCGCCTTCGGGTCTTCTGGAAGAGAACCCGTCAGCCGATGCCCGCGTCAAGGCCTTCACGGTGCTTGTGCAACACTTCGAAGAAGTCGCCAACAAGTACCCCGCCGTGGACGATGATCATCGAAAGGTGCGGGCCGAATTCCTGGTGAGCCGTCTCCTCGCGCCCGCGGCAGCGCAATACGCGGCACTCGTATTGTCGGGTGTTCCCGGGCACCAGTTCGAACCTGTCCGCGTGAAGCTCGTGGAGAGCGCGAAGTCGCTGCTCACCGCTTCCCAGGGCAAATTCCCGATCGACGATCTGATCGAGCCCTTCGTCCAGGCGCTCGACACCCTGCGTGCCGGCGACGCCGCCCGAATGGCGAGGTCCGAGGCCCGCGTGGCCTGCATCAGGTCCGCGTGCGATGCCTTGATGCGGGCGGATCATGCCGCGGCTCTCCAGTCGCTCAGGATGGCCGCGCAGCTCGACCCCGATCCGCGGGCGCACGCGGCAAGCTTCAGAGCCGACGCCGAGCGGGTGCTTGCGAACTTTTCGCCGGGGCATGGCAAGTTGAGGCACGCGTTTGCCGCTGCGGAGCTCATCGGTCTGATGCAAGCGCTGTCGCAGGCGATCGCGGCCCTGACGGAACAAGGCAACGCCACTGCCGCCCATCCGATCGCGCTCGCTCGCGACGATCTGCTCGCTCTGCAAGAGCTGATCCGGGACAAAGCCCTTTCCCAGCGTCCGATCGGCGGGCAGGACACGCCGGCTTCCGGCCCGGCCGCTGCGAGCGCGTCACCCCCCCTCGCCAGTATCGACGGTGCCACGCGAAATGTGCTTCGACGCGTCTTCAACCTGGAAATCGGGCCGAACGGCAACGTCGTCGTCCGGCGTGGCGCCGCCAGCGCGAACGTGAATAACGCGGTGCGGGCCAATCTTGCCCGTCTCTACCAGGACAACTCCGACAGGCTTACCCGCGGCGAGCAGGTCGAGGCCCAGTATCAAAAGCAGAACACCGGTGTCACAGGCGCGCTCTGGGCGGATCTCGATCGATGCCAGTACCACCTGGACGGCGTGCTACTCAGGGACCGCGCCGGCGATGAGGGGAAGAAGGCGGCAATCGACAAACTGAGGACGCGGGGCGCGACAGCGGCTCAGTTGATGACATTTTCGGCGCTAGCGAACCGGCGCGGTGTCGATGACTGGATCCAGTTGTTGTACGAACCGCAGAGCGAGTTTCACGGCGAGCCTCCTTACCAGCTCATCGACGGCAGGTCGGGCTACCCGGTGGGGGGGGATGAAACCTGGACCTTCGAAGTCCGGTTCGAGTCCGGCGAGATGCTCGTGCGATTCACCAAGGAGATTCGCAACGCGGAGTTCCTGATTCTCGCAGATGGAAAGCACGTGGAACTCGATGAAGGCTCGGTATGCAAGCTCGGCTTCGAACTCGCGATCAACGACGCAGGCGCCTACAAGCCCACGAGCATGGTGACCATCGAACACAACGCGCGGCCGAAGCAACCGCATGAAGGCAAGCACTGACCGCCGCTCGATGCGGCTGCAGGCCGTAGTGAGAGTGGGTGCGAAGCGACCGGCCCGCTCGCCGGCGGGCGGCGATGCGAAAGAAGCCTCAGGCGGCCTGCTGGATCTCGAGCCGCGCCTCGGCGAGCCACTGCCGCCAGCCGCGCTTGTCCGCCGCGGCGATCGCTTCGGCGCGGCTGTTGACTTCCAGCGCGCCGAGAATCGCGCCGACGTGGCATTTCACCGTGCCCATCGCCAGGTTCAGCTCGCGGCAGATCTGCTTGTTGGCCTTGCCGTCCAGGAGTTGCGCGAGCACGTCGATCTGGCGAGCCGTGAGCTTGGCGGCCTTGGGGCCGGTGTCGCGCGGCGCCGGGCGCGGCAGCGTCTTTACCGCGGCCACGGGCTCCTGGTGCTGCACAGCCGGCGCCGCGATCGCGGCATCGAGCGCCTGCGACGCATGCGTGGCAGCGGGGATCAGCGCCTCGGGAGGGATGTAGATGCCGCCATTCAGCACGAAGCGCAGCGCACCCAGGAAGGCGGCCTTGCCCGCGAGCTTCGGGATGAAGCCGAGGATGCCCTTGCGAAATGCGGCCTGCACCGTGGCCATGTCGTACGTGGCGGACACGACGACGATGCGGGCGTCGGGGCAGCTTTGCACGAAGCCGTCGAGCGCCGTCGATGCGCCGCTGCCGGGCATGCTCAGGTCCAGCAGCACGAGGTCGATATCCGGATGGGCCCGATAGGCGGCGACGGCCGAATCGAGCGCGTCGGCCTCGATCACCTTCACGGCGGCACTCAGGTGTTCCAGCGAGAGCTTCAGGCCCTCCCGCACCATGGCGTGATCGTCGGCGATCAGCACCGTGAGATCCAGGGCATTCGATCCGGTCTCTTGCATGTATGTCGAGGAAATCATCTGCCTCACCTATTGACCTTGCGCGGCTGGTTTGCTCTTGTTCGTTCTTGCCGACTCCCCTGCGAGCAAAGATACGAAGACGCGGGCGAATTCGCATCAGACGATGGTCTAGGCGGGGAGGCCGATTGCACGCCCGATCGGCAGTTCCTATACATTAAGTCTTAATGAATGGGACTTCCCCGCCGCGATGACGACTCCGCTGCCTTCGGCCGACCCGATCCCCGCCGTTTGCGACCATGAACTCGCGCAACTGCGCGCGGGCATGGCGCAGCAGCGCGCGCGCGTGCGGCTCTTTCGCACGGCGCTCGCCGAAGTCGGAGATTCGCTGTCGCTCATCGACCCTCGCGCGATGCGGTTCATCGACTTCAACGACGCGGCCTGCAGCCTCACGGGCCTGTCGCGCGACGAACTGCTCGCGCGCGGTCCCGCGGCCGCGGCGCGCATGCCCGCGCCCGAACTCCAGGCGAAGTACGAGGACATCATCGCGCGGCATCCCGAAGTGGTGATCGAGGAGGAGAACTTCGTCCACCCCGACGGTTCGGACCGCGTGCTGGAGTTCTCGCGGCGCGCCGTGAACGCCGACGGCCGCTGGCTCATCAGCGTGGTCGCGCGCGACATCACCGAGCGCAAGCGCTCGCAGGCGCGGCTGGAACGGTTTGCCTCCGCGCTCGACCTGAGCGCCGATGCGCTCTTCCTCGTGGACCGCGAAACGCTCACGTACCTGGACTTCAACCAGTCCGCGTGCCGCCTGCTCGGCATGACGCGCGAAGAGTTGCTGAAGCGCCGGCCCAATCAGACGAGTTCGGCGCTCGGCAAGCTCGAAGACCTGGGCGCGCTCTACGACCGCGTGATCGCGCAGGCGCCGCGCGTGATGATCGAGGAGCTTGCCGTCACGCGCGCCGACGGCACGCAGATTCCCTGCGAGGTGCACCGCCAGGGCCTCTTCTCGCAGGGGCGCTGGGTGATCGTCGCCAACCTGCGCGACATCAGCGACCGGAAACTGCAGCAAGCGCGCATCGAACGGTTCGCCTCGCTCGTGAACATGAGCGCGGACGCGGTGTTCCTGATCGAGCGCGAAAGCATGCGCATCCTCGACGTGAACGACGCCGCATGCCGCCTCTACCGCTTCGCGCGGGCCGACCTGCTGAACCTGCCGCTTCGGCGCACGCTGCGCCAGCCCTCGCCGCAGAGCGACCTGGAGCAGCAGTACGACAGCCTGATCGCCATGTCGCCGAGGATCGTGCGCGTGGAACGCACCGAAGTGCGCTCCGACGGCACGACCTTCCCCGCCGAGTCGCAGCGCCAGGCCGTCTTCTCCGGCGGGCAGTGGATCATCGCGATCACGGTGCGCGACGCGACCGAGCGGCGCCGCGCCGAGCAGGAAATCGCCCGGCGCGTGAGCGAGCTCACCCGCTCCAACGAAGAACTGAGCGAGTATGCCTACGCGCTGTCGCACGACCTGTCGGAGCCGCTTCGCACCGTGGCGAGCTACACTCAGCTGCTGGAGCGGCGGCTGGCCGGACGGCTCGACGAAAGCGCGCGCGAATTCATGGACGCGATCCTCGCGGGCGCGCAGCGCATGCGGCGCCTGATCGACGATCTGCTCAAATACGCGTCCAGCGGCCGCAGCGACTACCCCATGCGGCTCGCGGGCCTCGACTCGCTCCTGGACGACGCGCTGGCGAATCTCTCGAGCGCCATCGCGCAAGCCGGGGCCACCATCGAGCGGGGGCCGCTGCCGACGATCGAATGCGACCAGAGCATGGCACAAGTGTTCCAGAACCTCATCGGCAACGCCCTCAAGTTCCGCGGCGACGCGGCCCCGCGCATCCGGGTCGGATGCGCCGAGGAGGCCGAGGCGTGGGTGCTGCAAGTCGAGGACAACGGCATCGGCATCGCCGCCGAGCACTTCAAGCGCATCTTCGTTCTCTTCCAGCGGCTGCATCCGCGCGGGCGCTACGAGGGCACGGGCGTGGGGCTTGCGATCTGCAAGAAGATCGTGGAGCGGCACGGCGGATGGATCGAGGTCGATTCGCAACCCGGGCGCGGCGCGTGCTTCAGCGTGCGGCTTCCGAAGGCGGCGCCCGGAGCCGATCCGCGATGAACACGCCGCGCAACGACGCTTCACGCGCGCCGAGAGACGACATCCTCCTCGTGGAGGACAACCCCGACGACGCGCGCCTCATTCGCGCATTGCTCGCCGAGCAGCTCGGGCGCGACCGCTTCGACCTGCGCGTGGGCGAATCGGTGGGCGAGGCGCTGCGGCTCATCGCCGAACGCGCGCCGGACGTCGTGCTGCTCGACCTCTCGGTTTGCGACAGCTTCGGCCTCGGCACGCTCTACAAGATCCAGAACAGCTTCCATGCGCTGCCCGTGATCGTGCTCACGGGCAACCGCGACGAGCAGCTCGGGCTGAAGGCCGTGAAGTCGGGCGCGCAGGACTTCCTCGACAAGCACGAACTCTCCGGCCGCCTGCTCGTGAAGAGCATGCAGTACGCGCGCGAGCGCAAACTGAACGAGACGTCGCTGCGCACGAGCGAGGCGCGCTTTCGCAGCCTGGCCGAGCTCTCGTCGGACTGGTACTGGGAGCAGGACGCCGATCGGCGCTTCACATTCCTGTCCGAAGGGCTTGCCGACAAGTGCGGCGTGGACCCGGCGACGCTGATCGGCAGGCGCTGGTGGGAAGTGCGCTGGTGCGCCGCGGGCGACAACGACTGGAAGCTGCTGCACGAAGCCATGGATGCGCGCGAGGCCTTCCACGACCTCGTGATCCGCTGCGGCGGCTCGCCTTCGCTTTACATCAGCATCAGCGGCATGCCGGTCATGGAGCACGGCGTCTTCATGGGCTACCGCGGCCTCGGCAAGGACGTGAGCGCGCGCGAGAGCGCGGCCGCGGCGCTGCGCGCGAGCGAAGAGAGGTTCCGCCGGGCGATGGAGACGGGCTCGGACGACGTGCTCCTGCTCGATGCGGAAGGCCGCGAACGCGTGCGGGAGCTCGCGACGCAGGCCGCCATGAAAAGCGACGCCGAGCGCGCGAACGCGGCCAAGTCGCGGTTCATGGCGGCGGTGAGTCACGACCTGCGCCAGCCGATGCACGCGCTCACGCTCTTCCTGGAAAACCTGAAGGGCACCGAGCTGCCGGAGACATCCCGGCAGCTCGTGACGCGCATGGAGTCGGCGCTGCACTCCACGCAGCTCCTGCTCGACTCGATCCTCGTCATGTCGCGGCTGGAAAACGGCATGATCGTGCCGAACTTCACGTCGTTCGATCTCCAGCCGGTGCTCGATCGCATCCGGCTCGGCTTCGAAGGCGCGGCCAAGCGCAAGGGCCTGCGCCTTCACGTGCGGCCGTCGCGGGCGGTGGTCTTCAGCGACATCGGCCTGCTCGAGCGCATCCTCTCCAACCTCGTCGCCAACGCGCTTCGCTACACCGACCGCGGCGGCGTGCTCGTGGCCTGCCGCGAGCGCGGCGACACGCTGCAGCTGGAAGTATGGGACACGGGGGTGGGTATCGCCGCCCAGCACCAGGCGGCGATCTTCGACGAGTTCTTCCGCATCGACCGGGGCAACGACCACCAGGGCGGCATCGGCCTCGGGCTCACGATCGTGCGCAGTTGCTCGGCGCTTCTGGACTGCACGGTGCGGCTGCGCTCCGAGCCGGGGCGGGGGTCGCGCTTCTGGCTGCGCGTTCCCTTGCGAACGCAGCCCGCGGTCGCCATGCCGCCGCTCGTGCCGCAGATGCACGACGAAGATGGCGCCCGCCCGTTCCCGGGGCTGGGCGTGCTGCTGGTGGACAACGACCACGACATCCTGCAGGCGACCTGCAGCGTGCTGCAGCGCTGGGGATGCGTCGTGGCGAAGGCGACGTCCGGGCAGCAGGCGGAGGCGCTGCTCGAAGCGAGCGGCTCGGCACCGGACCTCGTCATCTCCGATCTTCGCCTGGACGACGGCGAGCTGGGCACCGACCTCGTCATGCGCCTTCGCAAGCAATACGGGCAGAAGCTTCCCGCGCTGCTCCTGAGCGGCGACACGTCGCTGCAGACGGCGCGCGAAGTGCGGCGGCACGGGCTGAAGCTGCTGTACAAGCCGCTGCCGCCCGGGCGCCTGCGCGCGGCCATCGAAGGTCTCCTGGCCTAGACAAACCATACCTAAGTCTGATGCGCAGCCGATAACTAGTTCCTACGCTGCAAGGCATGAAAAAGCGCCTTGCACGCATCGCCCCCATTCGCTTCGCTCTCGAGCCTCGCATCGTCTTCGACGCTGCCGTGGCCGCCGCCGCGGGCGGCCGGGAGTCGGATTCTTCCCACCTGTCGACACCCGCGACGCCGGAGCGCATGGTCCCGTCGCGCACCGATGCGCGCGCGCCTGCGGGCGCGCCATCGCGCGCCGATGTGCCGGCCGAGGCTGCGCCGTTGCAAGACGCCGCGAAGTCCGCGCCGGCCGGCGCGGGCCCATTGGTCTTCGTCGACGCCGCCGCGCAGGGCGTGCAGCCCTATCTGCAAAACGTGCAGGGCGAAGTGATCGTGCTCGACCCCGCCCGCGACGGTGTTCAGCAGATTCTGCAGGCGCTCGACGGCCGCGGCGACGTGTCGGCCATCCACATCGTGAGCCACGGTGCTCCCGGCGAGGTGCGCCTGGGCGCTTCGGTGCTCGACGCGGCGACGCTTGCGCAGTACGCCGACGCCTTCGCAAAGATCGGCTCGCATCTGAGCGCCGACGCGGATTTGCTCATCTACGGCTGCGACGTGGCGGCGGGCAGCAGCGGGCAGCAGCTTCTCGATTCGCTCGCGCGGCTCACGGGCGCGGACGTGGCGGCTTCCGTGGACAGTACGGGGGCCGCCTCGAAGGGCGGCAACTGGGCGCTCGAATCGGCCACCGGTCCGATCGAAGCGAAGACGCTCGAGGCACCCGGGTACGACGGTTTGCTGGACGTCGTTGTCACCCACGGGGGGCCGTTCAACGTGTCCGAGGACTCGGGCTTCACCCAGGTCGGCCCCATTGCCGTGTCCGATCCGGACAACACGGTCGGCTCCGTGATGTTGGCAACGGGGGGCATCCTCGAAGTCACCGCCGCACCCGGAGCCAGCGTCGGGGGGAACGACACCCATCAAGTCACCATCAGCGGCTCGCTGGACGCGATCAACGCCACCTTGTCGCAGGTGCTGTACAAGCCCGACGCCAACTACAACGGCGGCGATGCAGTCAACGTCTACATCAACTCGAGCTCCTACGTCGATGGGATCAGCATCACGGTGGCCGCCGTGGACGACCCCGCTGTCTTCACCACGCCTCCGGCTCCGTTCGACACGAACGAAGACACGTCCGTCGCCCTGGCCGGCATCAGCGTGGCATCGGCCCCGGACGGCATCGATGCCATCGGGGTTTCCGTCTCGCACGGTTCGCTCTCGAGCAGCCGGCAATACCAGATCGGGGGCTCCAACGGCGAGGGCAACAGCTATGTGTTCTACAACTTCGCAGACCTGAGCACCGTCCTTGCCAACCTTCAGTACACGCCGGCGGCCAACTACAACGGCAGCGATACGCTCGTCGTCACGGCCTTCCTGTCGGGGCCGGGAGGGGTGCTGCGCGCGGACGGACAGACTACGGTCCCTATCGACGTCGCCGCGGTGGACGACCCCACCGTCGTGAGCGCTCCTTCGTCGTTCACGATGGAAGACCGCACGGTCTTCAGGTTCACCGGCGCGAACGCGATCAACGTGGCCGACGTGGACACGACCATCACGAGCGTGAAGGTGTCCGCGCAGCAAGGCACCTTCCTCGTCACGCTCGCGGGCGGCGCCACGATCGTGAGCGGTGCCGACCAGACGAACATGGTCGAAATCGGCGGCACAATCTCCGCCATCGACGCGACGCTCGCGCAGCTGAAGTATTCGCCGGCGCTGGCCTACGGCGGCAGCGACCAGTTGGACGTCACGGCGTTCAGCAACGGCGTGCAGACCGGCCAGAAGACCGTCTCCGTGACGATCACGCCGCAGACGCAGGCCACGGTCGTCACAGGAGCGGATCAGCCGTTCACGACGAACGAAGACACCGCGCTCGCCACGCCCATCGGCGTCACCGATGCGGATACCACCATCACGAGCGTGCAGCTCTCGGTGCAGCATGGCAGCCTGCACGTCGATCCGGACGGAAGCGCCACGGCCAACGGCAACGACAGCGGCACGGTCGTCGTCTCCGGCACGCCGGCCGAAATCACGCAGACCCTCGCGAGCCTGCAATACGCGCCGGCCGGCGAATACAACGGTGGCGACAACCTGGACATCCTCGCGCTCGCGGGCACGAACGAGCTGGCCCACAAGCAGGTGAACATCGCGGTGAATCCGGTGGACGACCCGACGCAGTTCGACCTGCCGGCGCTGGTCAACCGCACGGAAAATCAGGCCGCTCGGCGCATCCTGACCAGTGCGGACGCCTATGACATCGACAGCAGCATCACCGGGTATGTGGTGACGGCCGAGCATGGCTCGCTGTGGTATCCGAACAGCTATGCGCCCTATGCGACGCTGATTGGCGGGGGCAGCGCCACGACCACCGTTCCGGGGGTGGGTACCTTGACGGGCGGCACGAACAGTTTGCAGATCTCGCTCGGCACCCCGGCCGCACCCGGGGACTACGAATCCGCGCTGGAAGGCGTCGCGTACCAGCCCGACCCGAACTGGCACGGCTCCGACACTCTGACTGTGTCCGCCCTGTCGAACGCCGTGGTCACGGGCTCCGCCACAGTTCCGATTCTCGTCAACGGAAACCCGATCGCGACGCCCGTCAGTGTCGAAGGCGTGGAGAACGCGACGAGCATCGCGGTCACGCTGACCGGCACCGACCCGGATGCGGGCGGCGCCGTGACCGCGGTGCGGCTTTCCAACCTGCCCGCCAACGGAACGCTTTACTCCGATGCGAGCCTGCAGACGCCTGCCGTCGCCGGCACGTTCTACGGCGGCTCGTCGGTCACGATGTACTTCGTGCCCGACCACGACTACGCGGGCACCGCGAGCTTCGACTTCACGGTGAGAGACAACAGCGTCTTCGCTGCCACCGACCCGGCGGGCGCCAAGGCCACGGTGACCGTCGATTCAACGGGACAGACCGGCGGAAATACCGTGGGACTCAAGGCTGCGTCGAGCGCTCAAGCCGACGAAGACACCCCGCTCGCGTTCGGCGCCGGTGCGGTGGTGGTGACGGACCCGGTGGAGGACATCTCCGGCGTGCAGCTCAAGGTGACGCACGGCACGCTGCACGTGGACACGGACGTGAGCGGCGCGAGCATCGAGGCGGGCGCGAACGACAGCGGCACCTTCACGCTCGCGGGCACCGTGGCGCAGATCAACGCCGCGCTCGACACGCTCACGTACAGCCCGGCCGCGGACTACCACGGGGCCGACACGCTTTCGATCCAGGCGTCCACGACCGGCGGCTCGACGGCGAGTTCGCAGACGGATATCGCCATCTCCTCCGAGCCCGACGTGGCGGACGACTCGGTCACGATGATGGCAAACACGTCGGTGCACTTCGACGTGCTCGCGAACGACACCTTCACCGCGCCCTCGCCGCAGGTCACCTTCGACAGCGGCCCTTCGCACGGCACGCTCACGTTCGATGCCGACGGCAGCCCGGTCTATACGCCCGCCCACGACTTCACGGGGCAGGACGTCATCACGTACTCCGCGGCCTCGGGCGGCACCGTCGAGACGGGCCAGATCACTTTCACGGTGACGGCGCCGGGCGGGGGCAACGCCCCCGAGGCCAATCTGCCGTTCGAACAGCCTTCCCGCTGGGAGGACATCCGGTTCTCCCTTGGACAGTGTGGGGTGTGGGACGCCGAAGGCGACGCTCTGGTTGCAACCCTCACGGTGCAGAACGGCACGCTGAGCACGCGCGGCGCCGGCGTGAGCGGCGACGGTACGAACAAGCTGGTTTTCGTCGGGAGCACGGACGAGATCAATGCTGCGCTGGTGTCCGTCACGTATCAGGGCCTGCCGGATTTCAACGGCGACGACACGATCACGCTGACCGTCTTCGACGGCACGAACACCACGCAGAACAGCGTCGGGACATTCGTGAATTCGGCGCAGGACGCATATGACGACGGTCCCTTCGAGACGCCTGCCGGCACCGAAGTGGACGGCAACGTGCTTTCCAACGACACGTTCACGACCAAGAATCCGGCCGTGACGGTTGCGACCGGCCCCGCGCATGCCGCATCGTTCAAACTCAATCCCGACGGGACCTTCCAGTACACGCCCGACGCGAGCTACGCAGGCGGGGCCGACAGCTTCACGTACACGGTGACGACGGTCAAGGGCGTGACGGAGACCGCGACGGTGAACATCACGGTCGATGAGCCGGTCAACTATGCGCCGGAGGCGGTCAATGACACCCTCACGGATACGCCGGACACGACGAAGACCTATCCCGCGTCGGCGCTGCTTTCCAACGACACCGATGCGAACGGCGACACGCTGGCGGTGGCGTTCGTCAACAGCGGCAATGGCGGCATGGCGGTGCTCAACGCGGACGGCACAGTCACGTTCACGCCCGACCCGGGCTTCACCGGCACCGCCCAGTTCTTCTACACCGTCACGGACGGCAAGGTCTTCTCCGATCCGGCGATCGTCGATGTCATCGTGACGCCGGACGACGTGGCGCCCGTCGCGAAGGACGACAGCCTTACAGCGAACCAGGACGTGGCGGTGACCTACAAGGCGTCGCAACTGCTCGGCAACGACACCGACGCGGACGGCGACACGCTCACGATCGCGAGTGTCGCGAGCGGCTCCAACGGCACCGCGGTGCTCAACGCGGACGGCACGGTGACCTTCACGCCCGCAGCCGGCTTCCATGGCAGCGCGGACTTCACCTACAAGGCGAGCGACGGCACCCTGGACTCCAACGCGGCGACCGTGAGCGTGACCGTCGCCCAGACGCCTCCGCCACCTCCGCCGCCACCGCCACCGCCACCGCCTCCGGTGGATCACGCGCCCATCGCGAAGGACGACAGTCTCACGGCGAACCAGGACGTGGCGGTGACCTACAAGGCGTCGCAACTGCTCGGCAACGACACCGACGCGGACGGCGACACGCTCACGATCGCGGGCGTCGCGAGCGGCTCGAACGGCACCGCGGTGCTCAATGCGGACGGCACGGTTACCTTCACGCCCGCAGCCGGCTTCCATGGCAGCGCGGACTTCACCTACACGGCGAGCGACGGCACGCTGTACTCCGACGCGGCGACCGTGAGCGTGAGCGTAGCCGAGACGCCTCCGCCTCCGCCTCCGCCACCTCCGCCTCCGCCTCCGCCTCCGCCTCCGGTGGATCACGCGCCCATCGCGAAGGACACAATGAGCGCCGGCAACGAGGACGCCGCGTCGATCCCGGTCACGCTCACCGGCACCGACAGCGACGGCACGATCGCGAGCGTCACGCTCGAGAGCCTGCCCGCCAACGGCAAGCTGTACACGAGCGCGAGCTTGACGACGCAGGTCACGCCAGGCGAAGTCTTCAAGGGCAGCGCCGCCACGCTCTACTTCGTTCCGAACGCGGACTACAACGGCACGACGGCGTTTCGCTTCACCGTCACCGACAACGAAGGCGTGAGCGACGCCTCACCCGCCACGGCGACGATCCAGGTGGCGCCGGTGAACGACCCGCCGGTCGCCACCGACACGACTGCCAACGGCAACGAGGACGCCGTCGCGATTCCCGTTACGCTGACCGGCACCGACAAGGACGGCACGATCGCCAGCGTGACGCTCGAGGACTTGCCGGACCACGGCACGCTGTATGCGAACGAAAGCCGGACCGGCGCCGCGCTGGAGCCCGGCCACATCTTCGATGGCAGCTCCGCCACGCTCTACTTCGTGCCGGATGCGGATTACCACGGGACGACCACGTTCCATTTCACCGTGACCGACAACCAGGGCGCGACCGACGCTTCACCCGCCACGGCGACGATCGGCGTGGCCTCCGTCAACGATCCTCCGGTGGCCCAGGACACCACGGCCAACGGCGATGAAAACGCCGAACCGATCGCCGTGACGCTGACCGGCACCGACCGGGACGGCACGATCGTGAGCGTGACTCTCTCGGACTTGCCGCACGACGGCAAGCTCTACGCCAGCGACAGCCTGAGCGGTCCGGCCTTGATGGGTGGAGAGGTCTTCGACGGCAAGTCCACCACGCTCTACTTCGTGCCGGACGACGACTTCGCCGGCACCACGACGTTCCACTTCACCGTCACCGACAACGACGGTGCGAGCGACGCCACACCGGCCACCGCCACGATCCACGTGGCCGAGGTCATCGAGCCGCCGCCCGTGAACACGCCTCCCGTGGCCACCGACACGTCGGCGGACACGACCGCCGGCGATCCGCCCATCGCGGTCACGCTCACAGGCACCGACAGCGACGGCACGATCGCGAGCGTCACGGTCGAGAGCCTGCCGGACCACGGCAAGCTGTACACGAGCCAGGCGACGCCGGTGGAAGCCGGCGACGTCTTGGGCGGCAGCGCCGCCACGCTCTACTTCGTGCCGGACGCGGGCTTCAACGGCACGACGACGTTCAGGTTCACGGTCACGGACAATGCCGGCGCGAGCGACGCGACACCCGCCACTGGCACGATTCACGTGGCGGCCGGCGAGTCCGGACAGACGCCGCCACCGCCGGACGACCACGTCGAATACATTCCCGTGCGGCGTCCCGACAACGCCGAGATCGGCGCGCGACGCGCCACGGACGCGGGCCTGCCGCCGACGCCCCCGGCGTCGCTGCCGGTGCTCTGGACGGTCGCGGAGATCCACAACGAATCCCAGCTCCTGGGCGTGCCGTCCGATGCGGCCGACGTCGCCGATGCGGGCGAGGTGACCGGCGCGCCGCGGCCGGACATCACGTTCGCCGCCGGGGGCGACGTGTTTCCGGATGCGCTCTTCGGCCAGCAGGCGGTGCGGCACGAGCCGTTCTCCCTCGGCGTCGATCTGAGTGTGCAGAGTTCGGTGCGCGCGGCGCAGGCCGAATCGCTGCTCCTCGGCATGAAGGCGCCGACGGCGGACTTCCAGGCCGCGGGCAATCCGCTCTCCGACACGATCGGGCTCGGCCTGCTGCGCGGCGGCGACCAGCCGCTCGCGCTGGCGCCCTGGAACGCCGAAGCGCAAAGCCATGCCGGCGCGGATGCCGACAAGGTCTTCGTCCCCGCGGCAAAGGATATGCCGGGCGACGGCAAGGAAACCGCGCAGCCGGCGAAGGAGCCGGCGGCCGGGCAGAAGGATGCGAAGAAGGAGGGGCAGGGTCAGCGGCGCGGCGCGGAAAGCTTCAGCGCGCAGCTGAAGCGCGGTTCCCAGACGCTGCGCACGGCCTGGGGCGAGCGGCGCGTGGAGCTGTCCTCGGGAGAGAAGGCCACCATCGCGCGGCCCTTCTGACGCCTGGGCGGAGGAAGACGCGCGACGCGACGGCGAGTTGAGAAGGATTTGGCCAACGGGCCGGGAACGCATGGAACCGAGGGGTTCCATGCGTCACTCATTCATCAGAGTTTCAACTGCTGAAGGACGATCATGGCGCAGAGCATGCAACAGGTCAGAACGCCCGCCGACAACGACAGCCGGATCCTGGTCGAAGGCTCGGACCTGAATGCATCTCGGTCCGGCTCGGCAAAGGCCTATCGTCAGGTTCGGTCCGAAGATGGAAGGCGCTCCGAAGGAAAGGTTGGATTCACTTTCAACCCGTTCGGCTGGCTTTTCGGGTCGAGGACGTCGAAGGCGGCGACGCCCGCGCCCAGGCGCTCGCTCAGTTCCGATCGCGACGCGCGCAGTTCCAGCGGATCCGCCCATGCGGAAGATGAATCGAGCCACGGCGCGGCCTCCGGGCATGCCGGGTCGTCTTCGTCGTCTTCGTCGTCATCGTCGTCTTCGTCGTCTTCGTCGTCTTCGTCGTCTTCGCATCACCATGATCAGCCCGCGCACGCGCACGCGCACGCGCACGCGCAGGCGAGCTCCTCCGGCAGTGCTTCGGCCGCCGGAGGAGTTGCAAGGCCGGACGCGGAGTCGCGGCGGGCACTCGAGAAGAGCAGATCCGAAACTCGGGCGGGTGTCGAGGAACTGATCCACGCTCTGCAGCAATACACCCCGCGCGCCGATGCGAGAGCAAGGCAGCTCGTCGACAACGAACTGCGCAAGTCCCTGGGCGAAATCGTGAGGCACAAGGGCCCGAAGGTTGCCGGCCAGGAACTCCGTGCAATGATCCACGAGTGTGTGGACAAGGCGAGCTGGGAGGAACTGCTGCTGCTGCGCTCGAAGGTGGGGACTCCGCAAGACGACGATTTCGAAGGCGAGGGCGTCGTCCTCATGACTCTGCAGCTGGAGATCGATGCCTGCTTCAAGATCTACGAGCGCCGGGATCCGGGCGCGTTCAAGAGCCAGGTCACAGAATGCTGCGTCACGATGCCACTGATGGCGCTGCGAGCGCTTGCGGATGAGGAAGTCGCGAAGGGGGGGGACAACGCAGCATACATCGCCGTGCAACAACTGCGCCGCCGCACGGACGAGCTGGACGCGAATCTCGGCTCCTTGCAGCAGAGGAGGCTCGCTTCGGCGCGCGCCGCTCGAGCGGCCGGCGTGAGACCCGAAAAGCCGGAAGAAGTCGAAGTCATCGAAGCGCTTCGCAGTTCGGACCTCGCGCTCGTGGTGAAGGCGCTCAAGAAGGGTATCCGTGTGCTGGGTCGCGAAGCTTTGTGCGAGCTCATTCACAAAGAAGTCGGCTTGGAGCCAGATCAACGGGCAGACCTCGTTCGCGCCATGAGGGATGCGAGGCTCGATCAGCTGGCGCACACCCTGCGGCAGCTGAGCCGCACGGCGTCCGGCGCGCGTCACTCGGGCCGGCTCGATCGCCTCAAGGCCAAGGCGCGCGACGTCTTTGGCCATGGAGCCGGTGCGCGCCACCAGGCGCAGCGCGACGAGATGGAGGACATGGCGTCGGTGCTGTTCGAAATCGGCATGCGGCTCGGCATCACCGCTTCCCCGGCAGGCGAGCTGCGCGAGGGACTGGAACACCTCCACCAGGACGTTCGCGACGCGCTCGGCAGCAACTACGACATCAGCATCGCGCCGGACGGCAGCGTGTTCCGTCGCGAGGGTGCAAGAGTTCGCGAAGCGATGGAGGAGCGCCTCGAAGAGGTCATGTCCGGCGACGTGCCGGAGAGCCTCGGCCCGGCCAGCTATGGTCCTGCGGGCTTCGGTGACTATCTGCGTAGCCTCCTGACGGGCCGCACCAATGCGCAGCAGCGGGCGCTTCTGAAGGTCGCGAACTCGCAAGCCGCGACCGAAGTCCTGAAGGGCGTGCGCGTCTATCTTCCGGACGGCAGAAGCGGGGGCGTCCGGGGCAAGTGCGAGTGCAGTTTCGTCACTCGCAAGGACGATGCGACCGGAGACCTGATCGTCAAGTGCGAGCTCAAGGTGAACCTTGCGACCCACGTGGTGACGCGAGGCCCCGACGGGCGCCCCGTGGAAGTTCCGCTGCGCGACGGCGCATTCGTGCACATGACCTACGAAGTCGTCATTTCCCGCAGCGGGAAGGCGACACTGCGCGACGTGTGGCTCGACAAGCATGTTCGCCCCGACCCCTGGAGCGCGAACTTCACCAAGCCCTATGCGAGGCCCAAAGGCATGGAGGACGTCGTCGGCCGCGACGCCGATCCGCGACTGGCGGAGGAATTCGCAAGTTATGCCGGCCAAGTGGAAGATGACGGGGACCTGTCGCGGCAAGTCGACTTCATGCGCGAGGTCAATGCATTCAATGCGGCTCGCCGACTCCCTGAAGACTCCGTTGAGCAAGCCGAGGCGGATGCGCTGATCCTCCTGGAAAGCTGGGGCCTGGTGCAAGAGCGTCAGGCGATACGCCTGACACGCGGAAATCGGGAATTCATCGTCGCACTGTCGGCGAAGATCGAGTCCGAGGAGAACCGATCAGGCCTGAAGGAATTTCTCACTGAGTTCGACCGCCAGCGGACCGAGCGCGGGGAGGGCGCCCTCTGGACACCGTATGTCAGTGGGGACCTGTCAGCCAATTTCTTCATGACCGGCAGACGCTTGCTGGAAAAGCATGGCCCGTCCCTATTCGAGACCGTGGTTTTGACCACGAGTGCCAGCGAACGAGAGGTGGACCTTTCCCCTCAGACCCGCGGCGGGATTGCGGGCGCACTGACGAAGTTGCAGGGCGCAGCCGCGAACCCCCGGGCTTCCGACGAGGAGCGTGAGCAGGCCATCCGGGGACTCGTCACCGCTTTCGAGCGGGCTCGCGACGAAGTCGCGCGCACCGCTTCCGGGCACGTCCCTGCCTTCGTGCGCAAGCTGGAGACCGACGCACGGGCCACACGCCCGGCCCGCGCCCCCGAGCGGGTCTCCGCGTTGCGCACTGTGCTGCACATGGCCCAGGCCTTCGTGGACAGCCTGAGCGGGCGCAAACGGACCGAAGCGGAAGTCCGCGCCGTGCTCGAACCGATGGTGGACGCACTCGCGAGCTCCTACATGAGTCTGAAGCTCCTCCACAAAGTCGCGAACCGGCTGAGCCGCGCGATCCCGGACGACATGCTTCAGATCGACGACGACGACCTTTTCACGAAGATCGTCGGCGAGCGGCTGGAACGCATGCATACGCACGAGCTGGCCATGCTCCTTTACAACATCGAGGATCGCCTGGGCGGCGCGGACAGCAGTCTGGAAAACAGGCGCGAGGTCAAGCTGGTGCGGGCCCAGGCGCGCGCCGTGCTGGCTGGCCGGGGGGAAACGCGCTCGATCGAACGCATTCTGTTCGACCAGTTGATGCGCGAGCCGCAGAACGCGATGCGGCAGCGCACCGACAAAGCCAATCCACAGGCGCCCAAATACTGGGCCTGGTACCGGGCGCATCCGTCTCACCTGGAGAGATGCATCGCGGAAGGCCACGCCACCCGGGACGAAGTCACGGCGCTCCTGCGTGGATTGCCCACCCTGGCGCTGCAGCGCCTCACGAGAAGCGAGAAGCACCCGGAGATCGCGCAACTCGCGAAACAGGTCTCGCTGGCGGGCGACCGGAAGCTCGCGGACGATTTCCTGGCGGGCGCGCGGACGGCGGAGCGCCGCGCGAGCGATCCCGACAGCCTTGTGCAGACCGTCCACGGCCTTGCGAACCAGCTCGAAGCCTATCGGCGGCACGAAGGGGCATTTGCCATCCAGGACGATGCCCATACGGATCTGCAGCAGCGAGTGGACTCGGCTCGCAAGCAAGTGCTCGAGCAGCTGATGCCGTACTTGGCCTCGTTCGGTGCGCTGAAGGACAACCTGAGCGAAGCGCAGATGGTCGATCTTCGGAAATCCCTCCTGACCCTCGGGCGGGCCGCTCCCCAGGCCGAGCTCGACCCCAACGTGCAGGCACTTCTTGCGGACCTTGCCGGCCTGGAGCTGGGGCCTCTGTGGAATGGCGTGATCGAAGGCGCCAGGGCGGGCGACGATGGCGCTTCGGTCGGCGTCGCCTATCTGCAGATCATGGAAAGGGCCGGAGCCCTGCTCAAGGCGAACGGCGTTCGCGAACCCGATGAGGCCGCGCGGCGCAGCGTCGTGCTGAACCAGCTGGCTCTCATGCAGGCGGGCGATCAACCGTTCAGCAACGAGGAGCTCGCTGCCGTCTTCGCACACCTTCCGGCCGCGGAGCTGAATGCGATTGTCGGCCTGCGGCCCGAGGGACTTGCGGCCGAGGCTACGCTTCCCCTTATACGCATCGCGGAGATGGAGCTGAAGAGGAGGAGCTTCCTCGAAGCTGCGAAGCGGTTCCAGGCCGATGTCGACACGGACAACCCGCAGTTCGTACCGCGGGTGAGTTCCCTGATCGACGACTTTGCGGCCTGTCTCGCATTGAGAATCGATCTGGATCTTGGTTCCGACCCCGAACTGGAGGAAGCCGGTACATTGATGCGGATCAGGCTCGGGCGGATCTTGTCGGACGGGCTGAACCTCCAGGGACTGGGCCGCGATGAGCTTGCGCGGTTCAGATCTGCTCTCGAGAGGATCTTCATCGACGACGCGGCGACCTTGCTTCCGCTGACTCGGGCGGAACAGCGGCTCGAGGCGGTTGCCGACTACCTGGCGGATGCGGCCCGGCTTCTGCAGAACGGCCAACTCAAAGAGGCCTCGGTCAGGCTGAAGGCCGTGACAGACGTGATGCCG
This sequence comes from Ramlibacter sp., assembly GCF_035548915.1. GTDB lineage: Bacteria > Pseudomonadota > Gammaproteobacteria > Burkholderiales > Burkholderiaceae_C > Ramlibacter. Next base: position 80,569 of record NZ_DASZSE010000039.1, read on the forward strand.
CTCGACCAGGCTATGGCGGCCGCGATCGCGCAGGACGATCTGGGGGACTTCGCGACTGCGTTGAACGATCCGCGGGTGCTCGCGCTGGAAGCCGAGATACCTGCCGATCTTTCCGCGCTGATGCCGCCCGTTTCCGACGAGGTGACCACTCTGCGCAGGTCCATCTCGCTCATGCGCACGAGCGTGAATTCGCGCTTGCGCGACTCCGGCCAACGGGTGGATGCGGCGCCCGATCCCACCCCCCAAACGCGTGCCGCCGCGTGGCAGGCGCTGGGCTCGCAATTCGGCCTCGCCCGATCCGGACCGCAAGGACGGGTCCACGTCGTCGCGGGTCCGCTTTCACGCGCGGTCCAGCAGGCGGCCGAAGCCGCCCTCGTCGACGACTCGGCGCTGCGGGGAGCCAATCTCGGCACTCCGGATGCCAGGGCGAACCGCGTTGCGACGCCGGAGGTGGCAAAGAGAGTCGTCGAGGCTGCGGTCGCCGTCGAGAACACCCTGGTGAATCCGGCGGACGGCGCCTCCGGAACGCTGATGAGCGATGAGGAACCTCGAATCGTGGTCCGTGTGAACCACGATGCCGACGGCAATCCGCTCGTCGAGTACACGTACGTCATCACGAATCCGCGGCTCTTCGTACCGGCGGCGGACCCGAGGAAGCCCGTACCTCTGAAGAAGGGCTCGCCCCCGGTGGCATTCCGCTGGACCGCGGTCGTGAAGCCCGATGGCACCGTCCCGCTCGATCCGAACGGCGCCTTCCAGGTCGTCCGTTGCGACATCCAGCCGATCGACGAATACACCGCCTATGCCGCGGCGCGGCGCGAGCTGGAGCAGGCCATGCGCGAGGACGCTCCCGCCGAACAGGTCGCTCCCGGGCCGCTGCTCGATGCACTCGCACGGGCACTCGACCGTCTGGACGAATACGACCGGCAATGCGGGACCCTTGGAGTCGAACCGAATCCGACTCGCGCGGAACGCGAAGCGCTGCGCCTGAAAGTCGATTCACTGTTCCGGCGTGGCCGTGTGCACATGGAAACACTGGCGGACGACAGGCTGGTCCCCTTGCTCGCGCGGCTGAATTTTCCCCAAGGTGCGGAAGATGCCACGAAGCTGGTCGCCGCGGCTCGACGTGCCGACTCGGCCAGGCGGGCGATGGTGGAACTCGCCAAGGGAAACATCGGCGAGACACTGCAGCTTTTGAAGCCCCTCATTCAAGGCGGGGCCAACCCACAAGAGCGCATGGCGTTCTTCCGCTACGTGCTGGAGGGCATGGGGCCCGACTTCCCGGCGCGCCTCGCCGAGGCCATGGACAGAAGCGGTGTCCGCATGCTCGCCGGCCAGATGCACAGGATCGCGGACAAAGGGCGCACTGCGCCGCATCCACAGTTGCGTGCCGCTGTGGGGGCGATTGAATTCCAGTCCCAGGATCTCCAGTTCCTGCGTGTTGTCCTGAGCGATGCTCCATTCCGTCGTGCAAAGGCCCAGGACTGGAGCAACGCCACGCCACCCGGTGCGACCGAAGCCGACCGGAACAAGGTGCGCGACGCGATCAGCGGCAACCATCCGGTCGAACTGTTCGGCGCTCCGGCGCCAGGCGACACCGACATCTACTTCAGGGTCGGCTATGTGTCGGACGCGGCGCAGAAGGTCGTGACGGACCGCCTTGCCGCGGGAGAAACGACGCGCGCCCCCGCGAACGGCCGCCCGGAGCTGACCGAAGGATTCGTCAACATGCTCTCGCGGGCCGGGGCCGAACCCGGTCGCGCCCGGCCGAACGATGCGCCCGCCGCGGACTACTGGTTCGTCAGCGAAGACGGCGAGCAGGCGCGGCGGCTCCTCGATCCGGCCACGCGGGGCGAGGCGCGCGTGGATGCCCTCATCGCGGCACTGAGGGCCGAAGGCGCGAACGACGCCGAGATCACGGCGCTCTCCCGCCTGGGCGACCACCTCGTCGACAACGTGCTGATGAACGAGACGCCTTTGCGCGGCACCCGGGGGCAGCCTGTCTTCCCGAGAGGCATCAAGGGCCTCCGCTACGAGATCGGGCGCAATGCCGCCGGCCGGTTGATGGTGAACATCGTGGTCGATGTGAGGGCCACGGGCACGTCGGACCTGCCGGACACGACGACGTTCGTCCCGCTCGAGGCTCGCAGGCGCAGCGTCCATCTCGAGCTCGAGGCCGAGATCATGCCTTCCACGCAACGGGGCACACCGTGCGACATACGGTTCCCCACGCCCATGCGGTACGAATACGACCTGCAGCCGAACGCGTGGGCCGTGCAGAACCGCAAACCGTATGCGCTGCCCGACACGGGGCATAGCGTCTTCGCCGATGACGCCGACGCCAATCTTTTCATGGACATGTGGAAGCAGTCCGAAATCGAACACAGCGACGAAGCCTTCGAGTTCCTGAATGTCTTGAAACAGTTCGAGCAGGCCCCCTCGCTCGAATTCGCTGAACTCGTCGCTCGTGCCTATTGCACCCCGGAGAAGATGGTTGGCACGAAGACAGCAAAGCCCGTCGACCTCGGCGCCGGTTTTGATACGCGGCTCACTCGGGCTGTCGAGGCGCGGAACAGTCCGCAGAAGCTCGAAAGTCTCGTGGATGTCGTTCGAGAGTTGCTGGCCACGCCCGGCGCGATTTCCGGTCCCGAGGCCGATGCATTCGCACGTGCCGCGAGAGCATTCGTGGCTGCCCCAAGCGTCGAGCGCGCACACTTGATCTGGCGGGCCTTCATCAATCCCACTGCGATGAATGTCACGTCTCGCGAGTTCGACGAGGTTGCCACTGCCATGAAGGCAGACCCCGAGGGGAGACTGGACGCTCTGAGAAACTCCTTCCAGGACCCGAAGCGAACCGTCCAGGCCCTGGTCGTGAGGGATACTTGGTCGCGATTCGCCAAAGAACCGCCCAAGTCCGATTCGGATCTGCCGCCGGAGCGTGTGCAGCCCGCGATGCAACCTGCGCCGCATGTGCCACCCCGGAACGCGGGGACGGCCGCAGGTGCGGCAGCGGGTTCATCGGGCGGGCGGTGGTGGTCGAATCCGTTTGCAAGGAAGCCGCCTGAGGAGCCGGCTGCGCGAGGGCCGGTTCGCCAACCCGCGCGCCCGCGTGCCGCAATGGAAGCCGGCGAGCTGGAGCCGGCTCGCGGTCCGGCACGGCCCGGATCGCAAGCGGCTGGGCAATCGCGGCTCCTGACCGAGACGCTGCAAAGTCTGCGAGCAGCTCAAGCCGCATCGAAGGAGGCCGGTTTCATCGAGAGGCTGGTGGCCCGCGCGACGGACCCCAATGAGGCCGGATTGAACGAAGTGCTTCGGCAGCTCTATGCGCATCCAGAGGTGGAAGAGCGTGTGCGCGGGTTGATCCGCCAGGCCGCGTACAAGACCTGCAACCGGCTCATGACAGTCCCCGAGCCGGGCGAAGTTTTGACCATCACCGTTGCCTACCTCGCTGCCATTCATGCGCATGCGATCGACGCGGAAGCGAAGTCGCGCGGAAAGACTCATGCCGAGGCGCAGACCCTGCTCGGGTTCATCTTTGCGCACATCCGGAACGCGCTTCGCCCCGCCCAGGGGGACATCAGTGACGGTTACTTCGACCAGAAGCTCGGGAACGTCCTGGATGAATGGCGGACGACCTACGCGGACGAACTGGTGGCGGCGACTGTCCGGGTGTCCGCCCTCCGTGCCAACGATCCGATGGTGCTCCAAATTCACGACAACGCGATGCTGGAGACGCGGCTTGCAGAGATGCAAGCGCAAGTGACGCAAGGCGGACCCGGCACGGTGCGCGTAGCCTGGCTGCACTCCAACATGGAGGCCTATCAGCATTGGCTGCCGCTCGTCGTGATCAACGAGGCCGGCACCGCACGGGCCTACGTCCTGCACACGAATCAGGACAATCGGGGAAGCGGTCCCGCACTGATCGATGAGATTCAGCATCGGTTCGCTAAAGTCTTCGGCGCCACGAACGTCCATGTCACACAAAGGGAGATGCAGCATCCCCATTCGGGGGAAGGTGCCAAGTCGGTGGCCCAGCTGTTGCAAGGCACGGATGCCACCGCGCCCAACGGATGCGGAGTCATCGGTACCGCGTTCTTCGAGGCGCTGGGCCGCGAGCTCGAATCCGCAGGCAGTGACCGGCCCGCCGAGGTCGTGGGAGGCATCCCGGGCGCGATGCAGAGGTTCACCGAACGATTCGCCGACACATGGCTGGGATCGTCGCCTGAAACACAGCGCGCCGCCACGCTCATGGGACGCGCCGCGCTGTTCGAAACATGGGCGACGAGCGCGCCGCTCGCAGTGCCGCCGGATGTGCGTTCGGATGGTGCTTCTTCGTCGTCCGGGTCGTCGTCCGGGTCTTCGTCGGGGTCATCGTCCGGGTCATCCGCGTGGTCCGCATCGTCAGCGTCGTCCGCATCATCCGCATCCTCAGCGTCCTTCGTGTCCGCAGCGTCCTCCGCATCCTCGATGACGGCCGCAACGAATTCGCCTTCCGGCCCACTCGTCCAGATTCACGTCGAATCGCCTAGCGGCGACTTGGTTGGAACCTGGGGTGCGTCGTCGAGTCCAGCGGGCTCGCCTCGGACGCCGGGCTCCCCGGGCTCCCCGGGCTCGCCTCGGACGCCGAGCGCGCGAGGGTCTCTCTTCGCCAGTGCTCGCGACAGTGCTCGCAACCTCCTGAGCGCCTTCGCTTCTCCCAGTCAGCGGTCGCTATCGCGAGTCCTCGAGGAAGCGCCAAGCAACGATCGCACGGAGCGCGCCGGCGAGACAGTGAAGGATGCATTGCGGAAGAGTGGCAATGTCGGGATGCCGCCTGAGCTCGAGAACGGAATCGACCAGTTCGCGCGGCACGCCTACCAGGCGGGCTTGCATGCAGGAGCCCGCAGAGAGGTCGCCGAGCCTGCCGAAGGGCCAATGGGTCAAGCTGTGGATGGCTTGCTGAATGGCCTGGCCGATGCGCAACACCACGGCAGGAAAGATGCCGGCGATGCATGGAAGGCGCTGGCCGAACAGGAACTCCTGGCGGACAAGGAGACGTGGCATGCGCAATTCGGAGCTGAAGTCGGCCGCCGGCTGGCTGAGGTGTCCTCTGCCCAGCTCCTGCTCGTGCATCGCTGGCTTGCTTCGGACGATCGTGCAACGCCGAGCGTCGTGAATGCGGAGTTGATCGCCGCCGCGGTTCGGCTGGAGGTCGAGCGCCGCCGGGAGCAGGTGCTGCTGTCGACATCCGTCCCGATGATGATGCGGGCAATTCCGAGAGAGGGCTCCGGGGGGGACTCTGCGCCAACCGAGAAGGCAGAGGCTGTGCTCGACCGGATGAAGCAGGAGGCACGCTGGCTGCTCGAATCGCTCGGAGAAGATGCATCCGGCGATGCGGCGCTTGAGGTGATCGTGGAGTCGCTCGTTCAATGGAACTTGCGCGACGAGACTGAAGCCGCGCCGGTTCTGAGGGCGTTTTTCCGCGAGCTGCCGGCCACGCAACTGCGTGGCCTCATCGAAAGCATGACAGTGCGGTTTGGCGATGAGCCGACAGTGCCTCAGCAAAAGGTCATCACGATGGCGAGCGAAGCGGTGGGTATTCTGCGGACCAATGCTTCGATGATGCGAAAGGACGCCCTGGGGGCTTTCCGTGACCTCGCAGCCGACGACCCTGCCGACGACTTCGCCGACGCAGTGATTCGCCTCGATGCCGCGCAGCAAATCCTCGAGGACCTCGGCGGCGATGACGAGGAAGCGGACGAGAACGTGACGACCGAGCAACTCCAGGCGTTGGTCGGGGCAAAGCTTCCCCGAAACGAACAATTCGCAAGCGAGCAACAGAAGCTGGCATTCGAATTGGCCCTCGCCGGCCTGGGTGTCAAGGCGCGGTACCAGCAACTGCATCAAGCCGATCTGGTCAGATTCGTCATCGCGGCCGTGCGCACCGGCGCTGACGGGCTGGCCCGGGTTCCGACTGTGATCGAGTCCGCGCACAGCCGAACGCGGGGCAGCCTTGCCGTGCGGAAGGATCTGACGGGCAATCTGCCGGAGCCCGACTCGCAGGCGCAGACCATGCGGTTCCTGGAGGGACTGGCGGTGAATGCGTTGACCGCGGCGGACGCGATCGATTTGCTCTACAAACTTGATGGAGATGCAATAAGGGACTTTGTCCTGCTTTCTGCCGAGGCGGCTCGAGCCGTCCGCGCCTCCGATCCCGAGCTGGCGCGCAGGTTGTCGAATTGCGTCGAGGAACTCGACGCGTTGTATCTGGCCACCATCCGTAAACTGCGCAAGGCGATGGAGTCCGAGCCGCAGACGTATCAGGGCCAGCTCGAAACACTGACTCGGATGGAAGGCAGGCCGCTCGCCACCTGGACTGAACGAGCGGCACCGCAGATCAGCGAGGATGTTCGGGGCGCGTTTCGCACCACGTTCAATCTCGAAATCGGCATGGCGGCCGACGGAACGCGGGCCTGGAATCTCACGAAAGGCGTGGCCGCGGAAAATGCGCAGGGGCTGCTGGATCGTGGACTCAGGCACCGTAACACGTCGCATCGAACCTCTGTTTACTATGCGACGGCATCGGGGGCAACGAGAGAGGGATCAATGCCGATGCCGGACGGTCCCGATCGGGTGAGGATACTCACCGATGCCGGTGACGGAAGCCGTCATCCGCTGAAGCTCACGGATGGTCGGGAAGGAAATGTCGCGAACGGTGAGCAAGCCCGACACGAGTTGATCAACTTCACCTGGATCAAAGGGAAAGCCCAGCCACGGCAAGCCGGGCACCTGACGCGTTTCGCGAAGCGGGAGACCCTCGATGCGATGATGGGCGCGGTGATGGGCCCGAACAGTCCCATCTGCATCGACGGCGTGCGCGGCAGGCTGGAAGGCGGCAACGTGAACGTCGACGTCGTCCTGCGACGCGACATCGACCAGACAACCGGCCAACCCAGCGGCAAGGTTTTCGTGCGATTCATTTATCGCATCGAGAGCCCGGAAAGGATCGTCAGCGACGGCCCGCCGCCGGTCACGAAGACGCTGGAGGAAAACCTGCGCGCGACCTTCGAATGGGAAGCCGAGATTCCCCCCGACGCCGCCGGCCGCGAGGCCCTGCCGACGCTGCACGACAGCCTGACGTTCGCAATCGAAAGAATGCCGGCTGCGGCGTCATGAGCCTTTCGTATGATGACCTCGACCCGCTGGTCGTCCAACAATTCAGTTCCTCACCCATGAGCGAGCCACTGAATGGACGAGACGACAGCGCATCCCGACGCGGTGCATTCGCAACCTACGGAGCATTCGCACCTTGCGTCGGTGCGTCGCGACGGCTTCCACCTGCGCCACGTCCCCGCGGACCAGCGCAGCCCCGAGCTGTGCCTGGCTGCGGTCCACGCGGACGGGCAGGCGCTGCGCTACGTGCCGCCGCACTTCGTCGACTACGCCATCTGCCTCGCGGCCGTGGGCTCGGACGGCTGGGCGCTCAGGCACGTGCCGGAGCCGCTGCGCACGTTCGAAGTCTGCATCACCGCGGTTGAATCCGAAGGCCGCGCGCTGGAATACGTGCCCGCGCACCTGCGCGGCCTGCCGGTCTGCATGACGGCAGTGCGCGCCCACGGCGGCGCGATCGAATACGTTCCGCCAGCGCTGCGCACCGCGGAACTGTGCCTGGCCGCCGTGCGGCAATACGCCACCGCCATCTTCCACGTGCCCGCGGCGCTGCTGTCTCAGGAGCTCTTCGACGCCGCGTGCCGGCACGATCCGCACCTCGTCGCCCACGTGCCGCAGCGGTTCCAGACCGCAGCGATGTGGAAGTCGTGGGTGGTGCGCGGAGGCAATCCTTTGCGCGACGTGCCGCAAGGCTTTCGCGATTCGTGCAACGCCTGAGCGCGGTATACGGGCGCCCGTTCAAGTGAAACGCATCGAGCCGTTGCATCGCTCCACCGCGGCATCGTCATCCGCGCGAAGGCGGGGATCCAAAGCTTCCTGACGCTCTCGATTCCCGCTGCGCGGGAATGACGGCCTATCACCCGCGCAGGAACTGCGCCATCAGCGAAGATTCTGCCGCGGCGGCGGAGAACTGCGCGTCCGCGAGCGGCGCGGTGGTGAGGCGTTTTTGCCAGTCTTCGGCCGCGGCGACGATCGCCTCGACCTGCGAGATGAAGAGCGGCGCGCTCATGGACTCCGTCATGATCGTGCGAAACAGCACGAGTTCACCGTAGTCGGGGTCCACCGCGAACGATGCGCCGCCGGTGGATGCGCCGAAGAGATTGCCCTGCAGCAGCTGCACGTAGAGCGCCTCGCGCCCCTCGGGCGGAAGCGGCCCGAGCACGCAATACAGGTGGATCGCACCGGCGGCGTCGCGTTCGAAGTTCACCGAAGGCGCGCCTTCGACGACGAGGCACGCGCATCCGTTCGCGTCGAACCGCAGCTCGGGCAGGCTGAGCGCGACCGAAAGGGATTGAAGAAGCTGGTCTGCGTCCATCAATGAATTCCTTGTCCGTCGGCGAGGCCCGTGCGCCTGCCAAGCGGCGTTCCTTCCATCAGGACGAAATCCGCGAGCTTGCGCAGCTCGCGCACGGCCGCCTGCAGCCGCCTGGGCAGCGGCTCGTCCGCATGGCCGACGGCGAATCGGCCGATCGCGGCCTTGGCGGCTTGCGACTCGCTCGAAGGTGACAGCTGTGTGGAGTCGAGCGCGATCTTCGTCATGGGGTCATCTCCGTGGACATTCGAATATTGAGTAACGACCGAAACCCGAGAGTTCCAGCACCTCTGCATGGAACCGCGGCGCCGCGAACGTTACTCACTGTTTACGACGTAGAACACACTACTCGCATTCGAGCCCGAATCACCCTATACGGACGCATAGTTGCTCGAGCGGTGCCCGGGGCATCCAATCGACTACCGAAGACAAACGGAAGACACAGCCCCTATGGATCCAGACCAGCTACTCCAGTCCTTGGGCCTCGCATTGGGGCTGCCGAACCTGCGCTTCGACGGCAACGGCTGCGCGCGCCTGGCCATCGACGGCGCGCCCGCGCTCAACTTCGAACGCGACGGCAACGGCGCCATCCACCTCTATAGCGTCCTCGGCCCGCTGCCGATGCCGGACAGCCGCGAGGCGGTCTACACGCAGCTGCTGCAAGGCAACCTCTTCGGCGCGTCGACGGCGGGTGCCACGCTCGCCATCGACGAACTCCATGGCGAAGTCGTGCTGTGCCGCACCGTCGTCACCGAGTTCACGAGCGCCCCCGCGTTTTCCACGCTGGTGGAAACGTTCGTCGACGCGGCGGAGAACTGGCAGGGCAAGCTCTCGAAGTCGCCCGCATCCAATGCATCGTCCGCCTCGCCGCTGGCGGCGCCTCCGCAAAGGATGGATCATTTCCTGCGGGGCTGAGCCGGCCCCGCGAGCGTGCCGCACAGCGAGCCTCGCAGGCTCGCCTGCGGCAGTGTCGGCCAAGCTCTCGACCCCCGCGCAAGGAGTTCGTCTCGTGCGGCAAGCTCCTGGATGAGGCCGACACCGTGCGTGAACTTCAGCCGGACGAATGCAACCTGGAGTTCATTGCGGTCCGCCGGGGGCAATGCATCCATCTGCGCGTAGTCGGGCGCGAGGCGTTCCAGCAGGATTCGCGCGTGAGCCAGCAACTCCTCGGGTAGCTCGCAATCCGCCAGCGCGGCCACCACATCCATGAAGGCGGGGTCGCTCATCGACGAAAGCGCCTCCAGATCGCGAAAGACATCCTGCTGCTTCAGGCTGATGGCGGCGCGAACTTCCTCCGGGCAACTCTCGGTCCCCAGGTCGTAGAGCACGCGTTCGAGCGCGAGCAGCTCCGAGTAGCCCAGCCCGTCGAGCGGCGGCGGCCGCGGAAGCTGCTGCCCGTGATCCAGTGCGCACGACACGGCCCGCACGTAATCGATCGCGGGCGTGGCCGGCGCGAGCTCGGCCGCGATGCCTGCGCGCGTTCGGGCATCCACGGGCCGGACCTTGTGCGTATAGAACACGAGGCACCGGTCGAATCCCACTTTGCGCAGCGCATCCTGGACGTTTCGCCGTCGCTCGATCCCTTCGAGCCAGCGGAAGGGAATCGCCTCGGAATCGATCAGCGCGAAGAGCAGACACTCCAATTGCGCCAGGAGCCCATCGGCCCGCTCGTCGTGCCTGGCGGCACCCGGGTGATTCGCGAGGTCGACCAGCGCCCGGGCGATCTCGTACGGAGATCGCGTGATCCGCCGCGATTGCGCGAGATGCATGGCGGCCTCGATGAGACCGCGAAACTCTTCTTCCTCGCGGATTTCATCGAGCCTGCGTCCCGCGCGGCCGAACGGCGGCTCGACGTGTGCCCGCGTGGCGAGCGATTGCGCGATCCACCCGCGCTGCATCGCACTCGCCAACTGCATCATTCCGGCCGCGGCGGCCCGCCGCGTGGGCGAATCGCCGGCTTCGCGGCGTTCCCCGGCCGCGTCAGGTGGTGAAGTCGGACTCAGATCGGAGAGTCCACGCACTCGATCTTCCAGATGGTGCCCGCCTCCTTCGCGGGCACCGAGCGGATCAGGTGGAAGTTGCCGCTGCCGTGTTCGAACACGTGATCCGTGAGCGAGCGTTCCACCGCGCCCAGGAAGCAGGCCATCACGTGGTTGACGGTGTCGCGGTGCGCCACGACGACGATCGTGATGTCCTCGTCGCGGCGGGGCATGACGATCGCGTCGAACCAGTCGCGCACGCGCACGCGGTGCATCCACGAATCCGCGAGCTGTTCGCGGCGGCGCCTGAGGCGCACGTCGTGCCTCACGCGCGATTCGAGAGGACTCGCGATCAGCCTCGCGTATTCCATGGCCGCCTGTTCGGGGCCGCAGTAGAGTTCGATGGCGTTGGAGGTCACCATGGAGAGGAACCGTCCGATGCGAGTCGCCTCCTGGCGCGTCGTGACGGCGAGGCCGCCAGCATCGCCGGACGCGGCGCGAGGCACCGGGTGCGGCACCTCGGATACGTCGGATTCCGGGTGACGGAACAGGTAGATGTTCAACACGCTTTGCCTTCCCTGGAGATCGAGCCCCGGCCATGCGCCAGCGGGGCCGCACGAAAGCTAATCGCGGGCTCGCTTGCCGGGCACGGTGAAACTACGGATTACCTGTCAGCTCTGACAGGTTTTAGCGCCGACGCGAAGACTGCTAGCGCCGGCCCTGCGAGCACATGCGGCATCGCGAAAGCTCGAGCCTGAGCCGCACGAGGGCCTTGCTGTGAAGCTGCGAAATGCGGTTGCGGGTGATGTCCATTTCCCGCGCGAGCTGCACGAACGACTGCTCGTGCACGTAGCGGCCCTGGATGACCGAGCGTTGCCGAACCGGCAGCGCTTCGACCAGGTCCTGCAAGTGCTCGTGCATGTGACGCAGCTGCAAGGCGTCGGGCACGGAGGGCGCCGGATGCGGGCCGCATGCGACGAAGTGGGCTGCGGGATCGACCGCGGCCAGCAGGTCGTGATGCTGCGATGCACGCAGCACGGTGTCGCGAATGGCGTCGCGGATGCGGTCGGCCGCGAACTCGCCGAACCCTGCATCGGGGCTCGCATCGAAGCGGTCGAGCGCTTCGAGCAGGCCGAGATAGGAGATCTGGCGGTAGTCTTCGAACGGGATGTCGTCGTGGCTGCGCTCGTGAAAGAGCGACGCGGCGATCTCCTGCGCGTGGGGCAGATGCAGATCGAGCAGGCGTGCGCGCGCGTGCGGCTCGCCGTGCTTGCGCCATCGCTCCCACAGATCGCATTCACCTCCCAGGTCGGCGAAAGACGCGTCGGGCATTGTCGGTACGTGCAAAAGGCCACGAATGCTAACGGCGCTACGACCCAAAGCCACAAGAAATCTGCCTCTCTCATACCTTTGGATAGCCTGCTGGTGCGCTGGAGTGGCCCCGCGTCTGCGCCATTCGTCTCAGCGTCATCTGAGATCGGAACCGGCCCGGAACAGGGGTTACCCAGTGGGCTTGCATGAAATGCCCTGACGACGAAGATGAACTCCTGCCGCGCGACCCCGCTTTTCCACGAACAACCTTCCCTCGCCGATTCCGCCTGGGCACCGCCGGGCAAAGAAAGCCTCGATGTCAGCGGCGCCACCACCACGCGGAGGTTGCTGCCCCTGCCGGCGATCGAGGGCGCGAAAGAGCCGCTCGAGCGGCTCGAGCGGCTCGAGCGGCGAGCCTCGTCTTGCGGGACGCCGGCCGGCCCGCGTGTCTTCACCATGACGCGCCGGGAGGGCAAGCCGTCGGCGAGCGCGACGCTCGGTCCGGTGCTTCAGGAGCGGTGGGAAAGCGGAGACAACGAGACCGCCGCGGCGTGCTTCAAGACCATGTGGATCGCGGGACAGGTGAGCCCATGTCATGTCGACATGGGCATCTCCGCCAGCCTGCGCGTGGGGCAGGTGGCAGACGCGATCGCTTACCTGGGCGACATGCCGAACCGCGGCCTCAAGCCCGGCGCATTGACCTGGACGGCGTTCAGGACGTACATGGGGTCCTGCACCGATGCCATAACGTTGCTGGCCTGCTTCAACGCCACGCGCGACGCCGGCTACGTGGCCGACCGCGCCGAGATCCAGAAAGTGATTTCGGCTTGCGCTCACGCCGGCCGGCTCGACGATGCCGTCAACCTGTTCAACTCCGCGGCCGCCCAGCTCATGCATCCCGACCTTGCCGGCATTCGGCTCCAACTGGCCCGCGACCTTTGCGAAGGCGGCCACCATCTGCATGTGCTGCGTGTGTTCGAGGCGATACGCAAACCCGATGTGCCGTGCATCGAGGAGTTCGGCTACGCGATCCGTGCCCATGCGGCGCTCAGCCAGCCCCGCGAAGCGATCGACCTCTGGATCGCGATGAGTGACTCGGACCGCGCCGGAGTCGATGACGCGACGTTCGAAGCACTGCTGCACGCATTCGAACGCATCTACCCTTGCGCCGGCCTACGCACGGGCGCTGCGGCCGTTGCAACTCCGATGGATGCCAAAGCCGCGGCCGGGTTGCTCGACGCCATGAGGGCGAGCCGCCGCGTGCCGACCACGCAAGCCTTCAATCTCCTGCTCGTTCTGGCCCGCTCGAGGGGCGGCGAGCCGGCCGCGCGCGAGGCATTCGCGCAAAGGGCGCTCGCCTGGCTTCGCGGGGTCGTCCGTGCAGGGCTCGAGCCCGACACGAACACCTACGACATCATCCTCACGACATGCGCCGAAGGTGGGCGCGCCGTCGATGCGCTCGACTACCTCGACGAATTCTTCGAGCACGCCGTGAAGCCCGACGTCCACACCTACAACCGCGCGATCTGGGCTTGCGGCAAAGGCGGGGTTCCCGGTCGCATCGACGGCTACCTCGCGAAAATGCGCGAGCGGCGCATGCAGCCCGATTTTCAGACTTTCAGCTGCGCCATCGCGGCGTGCGGCGACGACGACGCGGGCCGCCGGCAGGCCGGCGAATACCTTGCGCGCGCCAAGGAGGCGTGGGTCTTCGACTCGAGCCTGGGCCTCTGGCCCGACAGGGCCGTACTCGACTTTCGCGAGTCGGCCGTCCGCGACGTTCGCATGCCTGGCACCTGCCAGCCGGACCAGACGGTGGCCGTACCGGTGGCCCGCGCGATCTTCGATCATTTCGCCGACCAAGGCGCATTCCGCGAGGACACGCGGTTCGTGGTCGGAAACGACCCGGAATTCCGCAGGACCGTGGTGGGGTGGATGAAGGAGCGGCACATGAACCCGGTGTGGCGTCCGGGCCGTCCGAGCTGGCTCATTCGAAAGAAACCGGAAGCAAGCGGCGAGCTCACGGATCGATGAGGTCGCGCTGGCCGCGGGAGCGACCGGCCCGCGACCGGACCGCTTTGACGGCGGCGCTGCCGCGAGGCAGACTTGCGCGTCATGAGGCGCAGCCGATTTCTCGCGCGCTGTCTGGCGATTGCGCTGGCCGCCGCGGCCTTGCCGGTTCCGGCACTTTCGCAGATTCCGCAACTTGCGCAAGGCAAGGCCGTGCGGCTGATCGTGCCTTATGCCGCGGGCGGACTGCCGGACACTGTCGCTCGCATCCTGGCGCCTTTTCTCACCGATGCACTCGGGGTGCCCGTCGTCGTCGACAATCGCAGCGGCGCGGGAGGCGCCGCGGCCATGGCGGCACTCGAGCAGGCGCAGCCCGACGGCTCGGCCTTCCTGCTCACGGACGGTCCGCTCCTCGCCGTGGCGCCCTACCTGAAGATGGGCCGCGTATTCGAGTCGGCCGCCGGATTGCTACCGGTTTCCGTGGTCGGGACGGCTCCGCTTTACCTCGCCGTGAATCCGCGGCTCGGCGCGGCGACGCTCGATGACCTGGTCCACCTCGCGCGCGCGCATCCGGGCAGGCTCACATACGGGTCGTCCGGGCTCGGCAGCATTCATCATCTGACGGCCGAGGCCATGGCGCAGGCGCTCGGCATCCGGCTCACGCACGTGCCGTTTCGCGGCAGCTCGGCGTCGGTGCCGGCGATGATCGCCGGCACGGTGGACATGGTGTTCGCTTCGCCACCGTCGCTCATGGGTTTCGTTCGCAACGGGCAGGCGCGCATCCTCGCGGTGAATTCCGTGCGGCGTTCGGCGCAACTGCCCGACGTGCCCGCGCTCGCCGAGCGGATCGACGGCTTCGATTTCGCGTTCACGGTGGCCGTGCTCGCGAAGGCCGGCACCACGGCGGACATCATCGCGCAAATGAGCCGTTCCATCGCGCAGGCCGTGCGCGTGCCTCGCATCGCGGAGCAGTTGCGCTCGGCGGGTGTCGATGCCCTGGGGAGCTCGCCGCGCGAGGCGGCGTCCAGGCTTCGGGCCGAGACGTCGCGGATGGCGGGGGCCGCGCAGGCCGCGGGAATGCGCGTCGAACGCTGACAGCCTCTCAGCCTGCGGACGTCGCGCGTTCGTTGTATCGGTGTTCGTACGAAATGGGCAAGGCGGTGAACGCGGAGTGTCCGATCATGCGCACCAGTTCGGCGGGCGGGAACGTTGCCATCCATGCGACCACATTCGCGACCGACGAGCCCAGCAGCGCCGCGAAGTGCTCGAGGCTTTCCGCATTCAGGGTGTAGACATCGGCGCCGACAATCTCGTTTCCGAAGTTGGAACGTGCTGCGACGGTGACCCGAACGTGCCGCTCGCCCGAGCGTTCGATCCTGATCGAACCCGTATCGATCGTCGACATGCGCTCGATGTCGTTGTGACTTTCGGACAGGCGAGGCAGGGGCGAGCCGGCGGGAAGCGCGCAGCCCTGTCCCGCGAGAGCATCCTGAAAGGCCCTGCGATTGTCTTCCACCTGGGCGGCGCGATCGCCGGCGTCGGACTCATTCAGGCACACGTATTCCTGTCGCAGGAGTTTCGGCACGAGCCGCCCGAATTCGCCGGAAACGAGCTTTTGCGCCTTTGCTCTCGCGTTGGAAAAGAAACCGCGCGGCAACTCGTTCGTTGCTTGCGATCTCCGGTTGAGGGCAGCCAGTTGTTGCCTGAATCTGACCCGCGCGCCCTCCGGGGTCATGGCCCCAAGAATCTTCCTCGCGGACCTGTCGGTGCGTCGCAGCCTGGCGGACTCTTCGACGGTGAGGAAGCCATCGATATGGATGACGAGCGGAGCCGCCCTAGGGTCCTGGGTGAGGGAAGCTCCGGCCAGGGGTTGCGGGTGACGCAGGCGCGACAACGCCGAGCACACCCTGCGAGCGAACCCGCCTACGGCAGAGAAGGTTTCGCGGCCTTCCGAGCGCTGGTGGTTCGAGACCGCGGGCTTCCGCCCCGCAGCCAGTGCCAGGGGACCGCCTTGCTCGCGGCATCGCTGCCCGCCGTCAGGCGCTGTCTCATCGATCCGCTTCAGGCTCAGGGTGCCGCCCTCACCGGGCACGCTTTCAACGTGAACGACGGTGGGATGGCCCTGACCATCGGATGCATCCTCGGTCCCAGGCGTTTTCGGAAGGCGCGCGCGGAATGCGTGGCCCGAGGCAGCTGTCATTTCATGATCTCCGCCCCTTGGGGCTCTTTTCCCTGTCGGAAAGCCTTCGAGACTTTTCCCTCGGACGGCTCCGAGTCTGAGTGCGAAAGGCATTCACTGCAATTAGGCGAACGTCTGGTCTACCCAAGAACCTGGGCCAGGGTCACCGTCGCACCCGAATCGAGGTGCAGCCTCACCTTGGATGCATCGGCAAAGGTCAGCGAAATCTGCGTGCTGGTCTCGCCGTGCTGCCACGCGCCGTCGAAAGTGTACATGCCACCGGAGCCCTGCGCGCTCTGATGCAAGTGCATGCCGGCGGCGAGGTTCTGCAGGTCCGTCACGGTGCTTCCCGCCGCGGGATCGTCGAAGTACAGGTCCAGGAACAAGGCGTTCGCCTGATCGGCGACAACCCACAGGTCGTCCAATTGCTTGTCCATGTGCACCTGCGTGGCCTGCCCGCTCTGGCCGCCCATCTGCACCTTCAGGTAACCGTCGTCGGCATTCACCACCAGCGTTCCGGCGGAGTCGGCGTTGCCCGCGATCGTGGTCACGCCCGCGTCATCGGGCTCCACGCTCGTGAGCTCGCCCGCGAAATCGACATCGCTTCCGAGCCAGTCGATGTTGACGGTGGCAGTCTGCCCCGTCGACTGGCTGAGCGCGGTGCGGCTGCCCAGGCCCGCATTGACGGTGGCGTTGCCGGCGCCTTGCAAGTCCACTGACGTGGCCATGTCGGTATCGTTGTCTTCGGCATTCACCGTGACGCCCGAGGCGCCGTCCACCCGGACGGCATTCCCCGCAGTGGCGTTGACCGTGGCGCCCGTGGCGCCCGAACGGAGGTGCACCAGGCTGGCCGCGCCACCGCCGGTGACTTCGATGCCCGCCACATCCACGTCGATCGTGTCGGCCCCGTCCACGCCATCCACGCTCTTCAACGTGCTCGTGGCATCCAGGGTGATGCGGTCGGCGTTGGGTGTTCCATAGAACGCGTCGACAGCAGAGTCGAAGAAGCCGAACTGCGAAGTGGCCGCGCCGCCGACATAGCGGCTCAGCACATATCCACTTGCCGTGATGTCGGTGTGTCCTGCAATGGGCCCGGTACGCCTGGCCAGGTCCACGCCCTGGTCGGGGAGAGACTCGACCGGCATCACCATGACCGAATCCGACGAGAGCCCGTTGCCGTACACCTCGTACCACTGCGTGGCATCGTCGGAAACGATCAAGGTGACGTCATTCTCGTTGTCGGCCGTCATGCGATTGGCATAGAGCGCGGCGTTGCCCGTCGTATCCGCGGTCGGGGTCGCGGAGCCGTTGAGAACCACCTTGCCGAGGCCTCCATCCAGGATGACGCTGTTGTCGCCCGTGCGCAGGTCGAACACATCGTTGCCGCCGCCGCCGCCGACATAGGTCACCGATGCATCGTCCGCGGTGAGGCCGAAACGGGTGAAGGTGTCGCCGAACGCGCTGCCGAAGAAGGTGTAGATGCCCCGATAGCTCACGAGCCCGTTGTACCCGGCTCCTGCATGGACGATCTGGCCCGACTGGGCCATGTCGAACATGACCGCATCCGCGCCGGTGTTGGCGCCGAAGCCATCCACGATGTAGCCGCCGTTGGCGCTCGTGTCCAAGGCACTCGACAGGTGGTAGATGTCCAGGCTGTCGCCACCATGAATGACGGCATGCGGATTCTGCACGATGAACTGGTTGGTCGACCCCGCGCTCGACTCGCTCACGTCGACATCGACATAGGGGTTGACCGCGCTGTCGGCGTCGGGCCGGATGAAATATGTGGCGGGCGCATCCGTCGTATTGCTCAGATGCAGCGTGATGGAAGGGACGCCACCCGTGGACAATGCGGCGATGCTCAGGTCGTCTCCCTGATCGTGATACGCCAGCGCACCGTAGGCTTGCACGGGATTGCCGGAAGAGTCGTTTTCCACCAGGGACGCATTCAGGATTTCATAGTAGTTGCCGAAACTCCCGTTCTTGGCACGCTGCGCCACCTCCACAGAGGTCGCGGAGGAGAGAGAAGACGCTTGCTCCATCTCCGCATCCAGGTCGTTCACGGCGAGCAGGTGTCTTCCGCCCGCGGCCAGCGCGTCGTTCCAGTTGTTGTAGACGCGGAACAGACCGGCGCCCAGGGCAGGCAGGGCGAAGTAGGAAAGGATCTGCGCCACGAACAGACCACGCGCGGTCCACAGAGCCCTGTTGTACCCCGGATCGCCTTCCTTGTACCCCCTCGGCACCAGACGGGCGACAGTGAACTTCACGATCGGGGCCCAGGCCAGATTGACCAGTCCCGTGTAGTCCCTGGCGTTCTTGAACAGCCCGCCGAGGCCACCCAGCATCAGCAAGGTCTGGCCCAGGGCGAGAAATCCGTTGGCCACCAGAGGCGCGTTCTTGTTGGCGAATGGCGCGGGTTTGGAGTTCTTGGGGGCCAGCAGACTCAACAGATAGGGGAATGGACCCCAATTGGCGAAATCGCCCACGGACAACGACACCCCGCCTGCCATGCTGAAGAACGTCTGATACTGCGTGATCTGCAGATCCTCGATGTTGGCATCCACCGTGGCATTGTTCGCCTTCAAACGGTCGATCGCCGCAAGGACGGGAGGCGTCAGGTTGATCAGTTTCAGCCTCTGCATTTCGTCCAGCATCGCACTCAGGTGCGTGACGTTCGCGGAGATCGCGGCTTGCAGCGCTCTCGCGTCCTGTATCTGCTGGTCGGCGATCTGGTACTTTTCGTAGCCGGCCCAGACGGTCGCCCAGTCCGAAGCCTGGAAGGCCAGCTGGGGTACGAACGCCTTGCCGAAGGACATGAGCCGGATGCGCAGCGACAGGTTGGGATCGCCGCTCTCGAACTGCGGCCGGCGGTATTGCCAGAACGCCCATTCCTTCTGGAATTTGTCCTTGAAATCGTTGATGTGCTTCTGATCGACCTCGGTCATCCAATTCGAGACTTGCACGGGCATCCCCGCCGCGACGCCGGAACCCGGACCGATCCAATCGAGGGCGATTCGCTCCAGATCATCTCTGGAGAGGAGCTTGCCATCCCGTCCCGTGCCCAACTTGGTCCAGTAGGGCAAGAAAGTCGTGTAGCCCTCGAATTCGCTTGTGACGAGCCCTTTGATCGCGTCATCCCACGTCTTGAACAGGAATGGGAATCCCAGCCCCCCGAGCATTGGTCCCCAAGGGGTCTTCAGCTGCCCCACAAGATCCACGCCGTTGACGATCTTTTCCCCGGCCGTGTATCTCACCCACAAGTCGGGGTCGAGCAGGCGGTTGCCGATCAGGGAGCCCACGAACTGCATGATGGACGCGGTAGTCGCAACGCCGTCCGCGTAGTATTTCCGGGCGAGCAAAGGATCGTCGGTGGCCGCGTAGTTCGCGAAGTTGGTGTAGACGTCCAGGATGGAAAGGTAGCTCGCGATGAATCTGAGCGTCTGGTCGATATCGGCGTAAGACTTGAGGTAGGCGGCTCTGGCTTTGTAATCCTTCGCCATCCGCTGGAAATCGGCGAGCTGGTCGGTGAGGGAATCGAGTTTTGCGAGCCTTCCTTGCTCGACATCGATGTTGACCTTGAATTCGCTCACCTTCTTTTCTTCGTCCGCGAATTGACCCCTCAGCTCGTTCAGCGGCGCGTCGACAAGGCCCAGGTTTGCGTTGGTGGCAGCCAGGCGGCTCAGGACATCGGCTTGATTGGCAGTCAGATCGCCCATCCGCAGGCGCGCTGCGTTCAACTGCGTGGCGAGTCGGGCGATTTGTGTCTGCATCGCCGCGATGTCGGGCGTCGCCGCACCGAACGCGGCGTCGATTTCCTGCAGGCTCGCCTGAATCTCTGTCCAGCTTTGCTGTCTTGCCGTGAAATCGGCGAGCTCGGCCTGCAGGCTCGCGATGAAGCCGTTGTGATTGTCGATGTCGGTTTGCAGGCTCTGGCCGATGTTGACAATGTCCCGGGCCTGAAGCACCAATCGGGCCTTCTGATCCAGCAAGCCGTCGACACGTCCCAGGATGGTCTTCATCTGACTCGCCGCGACGTCGCGAGCCGCTCTCAAGTCAACCAATTCTGCGAAGTCGCGCTGGCGAAGCGCCAGCAGGTCCGCCAGCTGAACGGGGTGGGCGGAGTCGAACCAATTGCCGAATCCGGTGCCGAAGGTGTTGTAGGTACGGAAGAAGGTCGCGGCGACATAGAAGCCGCGGGCGAAAGAAGAGCTGAGGGACGGCGGGATGCTCGGCAGAGGTGTCGCCGACGGCGGTTGCGAATTGATCAGGGCCCAGACGAGCAGCACGTCCGCGGAATCGTCCGTTACGATGATGTTGTTGGCCGGGCCCACGGCATAGGCAATTCCATCGCCCGTGAACTGATTCAATTGGTCAGCGGTCGTCTGCGTCGAGTTCGCACCGGCAAGGGCGATGATTTTCGACCAGTAGGCGGCGTCGCCGGTCAGGGTCGACGTGCCGTTGGCCCCTCGCGTTCTCCAGTCCGCCTGGTTTTCCGCGAGCAAGGTCGCAATCCGGGTAACTTCGCTGTCCGCGTCGGTTTGCTCGCCGGCGAAGACGCTGGCAAACGCGGTATCCGACAGGTAGATCTCATCGCCCCGGGTGAAATAGGTCTTCGCGTTGGTGTCGTTCAGGGTCTGCAGCTCGGCATTCGTAAGATGTCCGAGATCGTCCGTCGTGTTCTGGCTCTTGAAACCCGCTTGCTGCAGGAGGCTCAGAACCGTCGGCGAAGAAGCGAGCGAAACCGCATCCGGAAGCGCGGGGACCGCATCGAAGTCTGTCGTGTTCGTCGTGTCCGTGAGGTTGCGATACACGTCCACCGCGACCAGCAGGTTGCCGTCGGTGTCGTAGGCCACGTGCTGCTGCGGCTGACCGTCCTCCATCGCGAGCGCTTCGCGCTGCTGCTGGGTGAAATTGTGCAGATCGATGGGCGTCGAGCCATTGGGAATCGGCGCGATCGCAGTGTTGTTCAGGATGGAGGTGATGGCTTCCGTGTCGGACGCCGGGACGATGTAGATCGACGGGATGGATGTATTCGCCTTCAGCCCTTGCCGCAGCAGATTCAGCTGCGCCTGACTCGCGTTGTACAGATCGAGCTGGGTCGAAATGGTCGCCTGCAGGCCATCGGGCGTCGTCTCGTGGCTGAGCAGCGTTCGTCCCGCCGGTGACCCGCTCGCCTGTGCGGTGCCTTGCACGGTATGGAGCGCTTTGTTGCCGGCATCGAGCCCCTGGAGTTCCAGGCCCAGGAACTTGAACGTGTCCGCGCCGACCCAGTGCTCGGTGCCGTTCACCACATAGGTGCCCAACCCGGGCGCTTGCCACTCCGGCAGGCCGCTCGCCTGGGTCAGGTTGATGTTCAGCGAATGCAGCTTGTCGATCTGGTCCTGCGTGAGGTTGTAGGCCTTGTAGTGCGTGGCGTTCGCGGTGGGCACCGTGCTGTCCGCGAAGGCGGGCAGCAGTGTCGCGAGCGTCGTGCTGTCCTGCGACGAGAGTGCCTGCGCGGTGGAATAGGCAATGGCCGAGTCGTCCACGCTCATCGCCGCGTTCAAGGCTGTGCCGAAGCCGGTGGCCGTTGCGCTGCTCATCCAGTACATGCCGCGGCTGTCCTGGAAGACCGTGCCCGGGGGCTGGACATTCAGCGCCTGCGACAAGCTGATGTTGTCGTTGAACGAATTCTGTCCGCCAAGGCTGGTCACGACGCGGAAGGAGAGCCAGTCGCGGTTGCGGTCGAGCTGCGCGGCGAAGTCCGAAGCGTCGACACAGATGAGGTCGGTGGCCTCGTTGGCCGGCAATTGTTCGAGCCGGGAGACATACGTGTCCGCGCTCATGTAGAGCACGTGGTTGGTCGCATCCAGGGCGATATTGCCCTGGGTGTAGAGGCTGTCGTACCGCGTGGCATCGGTGCTGCCGAGCGCGCTGGGCGCGGCGGTCGCGAACACCCCGCCGCTCGCGGTGAGCGCCGAATACAGGGCAGCGTCGATCTTCAAGGCCACGACGTACTTGTCCGCCGGGGTGGGCGTGGCGGGATTGTTGTCGTCGGCGGCGTGGGCCAGGAGCGGCGCATTGCCATAGACCCATTGGTTGTTGATCTGGATGAAATCCGCCTGGCTGCTCACGCCATAGGCCTGCGCCAGATCGCCCAAGGCACCCTGAATGGCCACGTCGTTCTGCGTGGCCGAGTTGAGCTGGGCCTGGCCGAGCAGATAGTCGCGGGTGGCCGCGCTCATGGTGAAGCTGCCGTCCGCGTTGGCAACGACCGCATGCGTCAGACTCACGTCCGCTGCGACGTTCGTGTAGTACGGGGTCACCATCAGGTCCTGGAGCAGCTGCTTGAAGCTGGTGCCGGACTGGACCGCGCCTGCCTGCACGGTGAGGTTTCCGTCGGTGCCTGTGGTGGCCGCGCCGAGCATGCTCGTCAAGTCCAGCGCCGCGTTGTGTTGAAGTGTCTCGATGCGGGTCGACACGCTTTGCACGATCCGGTCGCGCATTGCGCCGGACATGAAGTAGTTGCCCGAGGCGTCCTGCACGTAGGCGTTGCCGATGCTCTGCAGGGACAGATACGCCCCGTGGAGCGACTCGACCGAGTACACCGCGCCGCCGACCGTGAGCGTGCCGAAGTCGATGGTGGCCGGGTCGAGGCCCGGTGTGGCCAGCAGGGCCGCATCGAGCGCCGTGTGATAAGCCGTCTCGGCGCTTTGCAGGGTCTGCCAGGAGACCGCGTGACTCGGGGCCGCGACCGGCGTGCCTGCTGCGGCTGCGGCTGCGGCATCCTCTTCAGCCTTGGTATAGACCTTGAGCGTGTCGACGCCGCTCAGGTCGTCGACCACATAGGAGGGCAGATCGGCGGCGTTGATTTTCACGAGCGCGGTGTCGGGCACGGCGCCCTGGCCGCTCATGGTGTTGTGCAAGGTATTGAAAAGGGTGCGGCTTTCCTGCAGGAGTTCGCGCTGATCCGCGCCTTGCAGTGCCGTCGTGATGAGTGCGGCGGTGGCGGGCGTCATGACCACGCTGCCGTCGGCCAGCACCGCGTAGTCGCCGTTGCCCAGAGTCGCCGGGCTCGTCACCTGGTGAACCACGACGCCGTTGAGATTGGGGGATGCGGCGCTCAGCAGTCCGAGCGTGCTGGTGGGGTGAGCAACGTCCGCGGGCAATGCGTTGCCGAAGATCTTGGAGGACGCCCCATAGGTCGCCTGGTCCGCCGGCGACAGAGCTGTGCCCGAACCCACAAGCTGGCTCATCAATGCTTCGTAGTTGGGCTCGGCCGTCCATCGAGCGAGCAGATTGGCTGCCGGCATCTGGGTGCTCAGGTCGGTTGAACCCAGTGCGGTTTGCAGGCTCGACCGCGTGATCTGCTCGAGCCAGGCCACCGTGTCGCAGGAGATGACGATCTGTCCGCCGCCCGCATCGGCATACGCACCCAATTGCACCGCGCTGCCATCGGCCAGCGCCGCTGCGGTGGTCGCTGCCGTGGGGCTGCTGCCACCGACGCGTTGCAGCGTCAGGCCGAAGGACGCCACCTGGTCGATCAAGGTGCTGCTCACCTTGATGCCGGGGATGGCATCGAACAGCAGGGTTTGATTGGACACGGCGGACGCCCCATCCATCAGCTGGTTGATCGCGGCCGCCGCCATGAGCTGCGTGGACGTGAGCAGCTTCGGCGCGACGGTGCCTTGCGCCCACCCGCCGACTTCGGCTTGCAGCAGGCGAAGCGTGTCGAGGCTCATGTGCAGCGCGCCCGAAGCATCTCTTTGCACTGTGCCCACCGCCGCGGCAAGCAGCCCCTGATGGCCCGACGCGGTGTCCACGAAGGTGCCGGTCGCGCCCAGCTGCATGATCGCGCTGCCCTGCAACAGTGTCGCGTTGGCGCTGCCGAGCGTGACCAGCCCGTCGCCATCGACCAGCGTTGCCGCAGTATCGAGCGTGGACAAGAGGCTTGTCGCGCCCGCATTGGTATGCACCGCGCGGCTCATGAGCGGGCTGTAAGTTTCGCGCACGCCGGCCAGATACGTGAGCAGGGTGAGGCGAGTGTCGGCGCTGATGATGTGGTCGCCCGAAGACGTGATGTCCAGATTCGCGATGCCGAGTGCCTGCAAGCCCGGGTCGATCCGGCCGAGGAGCTCCAGTGTTTCCTGGTTGATGAGGAAGCCGTAGCCGTCGGCGCCGGTGGCAGTGTCGGTCCTCGCCCAGGTGGGCACCGGCTGGGAAAGCAGTTCCTGCTCGATGGCCGCCAGCTGAGAGTCCTGCAGTGTGATCTGCGCCAGGTAAGCCGATTGCACCGTGGAGGGATCCGGCGTGGCGGCGAACACCGCGTTCTGGGTGGTTGTCCTCGCGGCGGCGAGGCTCACCGGGGCCGCGAACTGCGCGGCCGCGTTCGTCGTGTTGGCCGCCGGAGCGGCGGCGATGTTGGCATCCAGACTGGCCGGCGTGAACAGATCGCCCTTGCCTGTCGCGGCGCCCGCCTGTGAGGCCGCCGTGGCTTGCCACGCCTGGACGGTGGCCTGCGAGGTGCGGATGTCGTCGCCATCGAGTGCGTAGTTGCCGATGGTCGTGAACAGCGCCTGGACTTGCGCGGGAGTCAGTGGCGGCTGCCCCGCGGGGTGGGTCAGGTCGCTGAAAGTGCCGAGCGAATGCTGCGTACCGGTCGGCAGGCTTTGAAGCCACGTCCTGAACGCGGCGTCGCTGTGCATGACGACTGGTTGATCGTCACCCAGGGACATGGCGCCGTCGAGCGTCTGCAGGCGCCGGTTGGCGTCAACGAATGCGCTCGCAACGGCTGTCGCATCCGAACTCGGGGCGAAGGTCGCCGCCGCCACGGCGCCGGCTTGCATCAGCAGCCAGTGCTTGGTGGCGGTGCTCATGGTGAGATTGCCGCCCACCACGTAGACGGTGCCGAGTGCGTCGGTGCTCACGTGGCTGGGGTCGGTGCCCACCGCAAAGACGAGGTGCAGCGCCGTGAGCTGCTGGGGGGTCAATGCGAGGGTCTGGACGTTGCCCGATGCATCGGCGCTGCCGAGAGCATTGTTGACCGCCGTCTTGGTTGCCGCATCGACCGTGTCGGCCGGCTGGGTCGGGTCCAGCAAGTGCGAGAGCTGCAGCAAGGACTGCATCTGTGCCGAGGCGCCTTGCAGCAAGGCGTTGCGGGCGTCCGTGCGCATCCAATAGATGCCGTCCGTCTCGTCGAACAGCGCGGTCGCGCCCGTGGTCCTCACCGCGTCGATCTGGTTTTGCGTGAACTCGGTGCCGCGCGCCGTGATGGCGGGCAGAGGCACCCCCAGCTTTCGCAGCTCCAGCATGGACTCGGTGCTCACGGCCACCAGGCCCATGGCCGCGAGCGCGTCGACACTGTCGCGAGCCAGCGTCGTGGCAGTGCTCGTGCTGGTCCCGTCGACCACCACCAAACCATTGGCCGGCACAGGCTGCGCGATCGAGCCGAAGGCGTTGTGCGCGAGCTCGCTGCGTTGTTCGAAGTATTGCGCCAAGGCGGTGTGCCGAAGCAACTGGTCCACGGCTGCGGGGGTCATCACCAGTTCGCCATCCGCCGTATAGGCGAACGCGCCACCGGTTGCGAATTGCGATTGCTGCTGCGTCGTCCACGCGCCGGCGTCGGCAACGCAGCCCAGGTTCACGAGCGTGAAGCCGGCATCGGCCGCGGACTGCGCGAAGCTTTGCCAGCTCATGCCCATCTCCACGGCATTGGCCGTGCCGCCCGCACCGACGGTGATGTCGGGGGTCGTATCGACATCGAGCAACTGCCGCATCACGATGCCGGTGTTCCCCGTGGCGACGAGCACATCGGAGAGCGACGACGGCTGCGTCTCATCGCGCAGGACCTGCGCCGCGGTGGAGACGGCCGGTGCCGTGTAGTTCAGCGGGTAGGCGGTGCCGGTGGTCGTCCCGCTCTGGCTGAATTCCACCGAGAGCGCGTTATAGACCGCATCGAAAACGTCCTGCGGCAGGAACAGCGTGTCGACGCCGCCGACCGTGTTGCGGTAGACCGTGGTGCTGCCGCTTGCCTTGCCAGCCAAGACGTTGGCATCCAGCGTGCCTTGCATGCCCTGCGCCGCGTACCGCTGCACGCTGTCGATGGTGACGCCCATGTCTTGCAGCAACTGCACCACGCCGGACGTCGCGGCCATGGGCTTGAAGGTGACCGCGCTGATCGCGGCGTCGCCGTTGAGCGGGATGGGTGTCGCGTTCCTTGCGTTGTTCAGGCTGATCAGGCTTGCCACGTCGGCGCTCAAGGCCAGTCCGTCGGTGCGCATCTGCAAGGGCCCGAGGGCCGCCAGTTGCGAAACCACGCGGTCGCGCATGTCGGCACTGAGCGAAGTGGCGCCACCGCTTACGCCCAGACTCCCGAGCAGGCTCACCATGGCCTGCGTGAGCGTGTATTGCCCCGTGGTGGCATTGGCCTGGCTGGTCTCCAGGGCGTCCTGCAAGGCCTGCAGCTGTCGAGCCTGCAGATCGATCTGGTCGTTCAGTTTTCCGATCAGGTCCGTGCGGGTCGCATCGGTGAACACGATCTGCCCGCCGACCGTGGTCCACTCCTGCACGCTGCCGACGGTCAACGTCGCGGTCGTGGTGCCCGAAGGCAAGAGGTTCAGCTGGGCCGAGTCGAGCCTGTGGTCGATGTCGGCGATGCCTGCGTTGGTCAGCAACTGCTCCAGCAGCGGGTCCGCGCGATACAGGCCCGCCGTGCCGGGATACGCCGGCACCAGGGCCAGGGCCATGAGCGCCAGCTGGGCGCTCGTCGCGCCCGGGTTGGTGGCGATCAGGCGCACCAGGCTCACGTGCTGCTGGACGTCTTGCAATTGCGTCGCGGTCAACGTGAGCGTGCCGGTGGAATAAGTCGCCAGCGCACCGGGCTCGCCCTCGGCCACGCCCTCGGCGGGCACGTATTCCGTCCCCTGAAGCAGCGAAGGATTGGCCGTGTGCGTGATGCCGGGAATGACGGTCGTGGTGCCCGCGTAGAGGTTGCCCACGAGCGCGGCCATCGCCTTGTCGGCGTTCGTGCCGGCCCACTGGTAGCTGCCGTTGGATTGCCGCACGCCGCTCGTGAGCCACCGGGATGCTTCGCCATACCAGTCCTGTCTTGTCTCGCTCATGACCTGATTGGCCGCAGCGAGGAGGACGGCTTGCGTGTTGTCCGAGAAGACGAGGCCGCCCGTGTCCTGCTTGTAGAGCACGGTGGAGGTCGCAGCCAGGATGCTCGTGTCGGTCTGCGAGAGGCTGCCCTTTGCGTAGTCGGCGTCGATGCCGAGTTTTTGCAGCGCGGCCTGCAGGGAGTCGCCGGCTTGCAGCAAGTCGGCGCCCTGCCGATTCGAGAACACGAGGACGTTGTGCACTTCCTGCGCCAGGTTGTTGCGCGCGACCATGAGGGCCTGCATCTTCGAGACGACGTCGGCCGCATTGCCTTGCACGGCCGTGTTGGAAGCCGTCTGCGCGGCGGCGAAGGCGGCGATGGCGGCGTCGAGCGGGCTCACTACCGCCAGTGCCACGCTCGCAGCCAAGCTGGAAGTGCCTTGCTCGTCGGTCGCGGTGATCGCGATCTGCCGCGCGGTCGAGTCCGGGTTCGGCAAGCTGTTGGACAAGCTGATCTGCCCGAGCAGCGCCTGATATTGCTGCGTCGTTGCTACACCGGAGAAGGTGATCGTGGTGCCGTCGGTCGATTGCACGAGCGTCATCCACTCGGGCTGCTCGCCCGTGAACGCCAGCGTATCGCCCACCTTGCGATTGGTCAGCTGCACAACCAGCTGGCTCAGGTTGCCACTGTCGACGTCGGCCAGCGTCGCCGCGCCGGCCAGCGTCACCGGCGTGTGAGCTGCCGTGTAGTCGGTGCTTTGGGTGTAGGTCGGCGTCGTCGTGGCGACCGTCACCGTCGGCGCGTCATTCGCGCCGGTGATCGTGACGACCAGGGTGCTGGTGCTGGTCGCGCCCGCCGTGTCCGTCACCGCGTACGTGAAGGTATCCGTCAGCGTGCCGGTGAGCAGCGCATCGACTGTGGCATTGGTGTTGTCGACGACGTATGCGTACGTGCCGTCCGCGCCGATCGTCAAGCTGCCGTACTGGCCGACCACTGCCGTGCCGTCCGCGGACGTCGTGTCCGCGGTGACGTCGCTGCTCGCGCTCGACGTGCCAACCGCCTTGACCTTCTTCGTATCGCCGGCATCCACATCCGTGTCGTTGGACAGGACAGTGCCGGTGGGGTCGGTGCCGGGCGCCGCATTGCCCACGCCGCCTGCTTCCACCGCAGCCGCGGTATCCGCGACCGCGACCGGGGCGTCGTCGGCGCCGTGGATGGTGACCGTCAAGGTGCTGCTGCTGCTTTCGCCCGCCGTGTCCTTCATGGTGTACGTGAAGGAGTCCGTCAGCGTGTCGGTGAGCAGTGCATCGACTGTCGCATTGCTGTTGTCGACGACGTACACGTACGTGCCGTCCGCGCCGATCGTCAGGCTGCCGTACTGGCCCACCACTGCCGTGCCGTTCGCGGACGTCGTGTCCGCGGTGACGTTGTTGGTCGCGTTCGAAGTGCCAATGGCCGTGACCTTCTTCGTGTCGCCGCTGCCATCCACGTCCGTGTCGTTGGACAGCACGTTGCCCGTGGGGTCGGTACCGGGCGTGGCATTGTTCACCCCGCCTGCTTCCACGGCGGGCGGCGCGACGTCCGCGACCGCGACCGGCGCGTCGTTGACCGGTGTGATCTGCAGCGTTGTTTCAGCATGGGTCGTGCGGCTACCACCCCACCCGCTATGTCCCTGATCATCCACATCAATGCCGAGCGTGACGGTGCCGTTGGCATTGGTTGCAGGGGCGTACCACAAGCCCGTACCCGACGTCAGAAAGTTGTTGATGTCTTCAATGGACCCGAACAGGACCACGTTCGTGGCGGTGCTTCCGGACCCGAAGAAAATCCCACTGGGGAGGTCCGCGATCAATGTTCCCGTGCCCACGCTGAAGGTGACCTTGATCTGGTCGGTCGGCGCGCAATCATCGGCGATGCTGATACCCGTCAGTTTGAATGCCTGGGCGTCTTCATCGAAGCTGATTTGAGAGGGGCGTGTGATAACCGGCGCGTTGTTTTGAGCCAGCCCGGTTCCCCCGCCGCCGCCTGTCTTGTAGGCTTGTAGAAGTTCAACAGCCAGAATCGTTCCACCTACGATCAGAAGGACACCGATGCCCGCGACAATGGCCCAAGCGGTCGCTGCGGCGTCGGCGGCTGCTGCCGCTGCTCCTGCTGCCGCTGTTTCAGCAATGGTTACCGCGGCTTGCGCAAGTCTCAATGCTCTGACTGCTGCTTGTGCTTGTGCCAATGCAGCTTCCGACTCCAATTGTGCTGCTCGTGCTGCTGCGGCCAATTCTGCTGCGTTGGCTGCTCCTGCTTCAATTGCCGCGGCCGAGGCTGCTTCTGCGGCTGCTTGCGCGTCCAACGCGGCTGCCAATGCCGCTTGTGCTTGGGCTGCGGCTGCTGCTGCTTCTGCCGCTGCTGCCGATGCTTCTGCGACTGTCTGCACCACCGGAGCTGCAACCAGGGATTGCATCTCGACTCCAGCCGCAGCCCCCGTCGCCGCGGCACCAGTCAGACCGAAAAACGCTCCCGACGACACAGTCGGCGCAACGTCGGTCTTCGGCAGTTCATTGAGCGGCTGTATCACGATGGAAGTCAGCACTCCGGCGCGCTCATCCGTTGACGAACCGCTCAGGCCCGGATCCACGCCGTTGTTTCCATGGTCGCTGATGGTCGTGTGAAGATAGGCAACCTGATCATTGAAGACGCCATGCAGGTTGTTGATGTAGTTGTCGAGTTGGCTCTGTTGGCCAACCAGCGTCAGCGTGGAGGTGTTCTGCCCTGTCACGGTGATGAGCTTGGCGCCGGATGAGTCAACCGGAATGAGAGACTCATCGGCGCGCATCACACCGGCGTCCGTGGTCATCACGAATGAAACACGCCCGTCAGGCAGCAGTGTCACTGTCGATGAGCGCGTGGTGTGGGCAGTGTCCGGCGCGATGTAGCGCACTCCCCCTTGCGCAGCCGTGTAGTTGACTCCCTCTGTTCGATGCACCAGATTGTTGATGTTCTCGATGCTTCCGGTCAGGGTGATGGTGTGACCATCGCTGCTCGCATTGACCACCACCCCTGATTGCGAGGAAGCCACCAATCTTCCACCACCTTCAACAGACAGAGTGACCGTCACGTCGCCGCTGCCGCTGTCGGCATCGCCGAACTGGATGCCGGTCAGCAGTTTGCCTTGGCCACTGGCGCCGCCACCGCTGTAGGCGAAGGTCGTGCCAGGTGCCTCGATGGTCGGCGCATTGTTGATGGCCGCCACATTCACAGTGGCGGTGTTGCCGGCCGCCGCATAGGCGCCGTGCGAGTCCTGCACCGTGAACCCAAAGGTGACGGGGCCATTGAAGTGCTGCACCGGCACGAAGGTCAGGTCGCCCAGGTCCGCGGCCGCGACTGTGGCACCGGCCACGACGGCTTGACCATTGAGCATCAGGCGCCCCTGGTTTTGTGCATTGGGCAGCGTGTCGATCCGCACACCGCCCAAGGCGTCGCCTGTGTCCACATCGGTCAACCCGAACAGGCTGGAGCTGAACAGATTGGGGATGAAATGCAGCGTCTGAAATTCAGTCTGTGTGAGTACGTTGTGCCCTGCGTCCACGACTTGACCGTTCGCGCCATAGACAAGCTTGCCCACGCTCGACGACGGAATATTGTCGATGCGCACGGCGTCCACAGGATGGCCGGCTTGCTCGCCATACTGACTATTGACGTATGTCAATTCGAGGCCATAGAACCCGTCTTCGTTCATGGAGGTGGACACGTCCTGGCCCACCGGCGCGTCGTTGGTGCCCAGGATGTTGACGGTGATGGTGCTGGTGGTACCGTCCGCGCTGGTAACGACAACCGAGTCTGTGTAGGTCGTGCCGGCGGCGAATTCGTTGTGCGCGGTGTTGGCGGTGTAGGTCCACGCACCGTCGGTGCCGACCGTGAATGTGCCGTAGCCATTGCTGCCCGCGACGTTGTCCAGCGCCGTGAAGGTCGTGGCGCTGTCCACATCGGTGATGGCCAGCGTGCCGCTGGTGCCGAGCACCGCATCGGTCTCCGTCAGGTTCGCCACGGCCGGCGTGATCACCGCTGCGTCGTTGGTCCCCAGGATGTTGACGGTGATGGTGCTGGTGGTGCCGTCGGCGCTGGTGACGGTGACTGCATCGGTGTAGGTCGTGCCGGCGACGAACTCGTTGTGCGCGGTGTTGGCCGTGTAGCTCCACGCACCGTCGGTGCCGACCGTGAATGTGCCGTAGCCGTTGCTGCCCGCGACGTTGTTCAGCGCGGTGAAGGTGGTGGCGCTGTCCACATCGGTGATGGCCAGCGTGCCGCTGGTGCCGAGCACCGCATTGGTCTCCGTCAGATTCGCCACGGCCGGCGTGATCACGGCCGCGTCGTTGGTGCCCAGGATGTTGACGGTGATGGTGCTGGTCGTGCCGTCCGCGCTGGTGACCGTGACCACGTCGGTGTAGGTCGTGCCGGCGACGAACTCGTTGTGCGCGGTGTTGGCCGTGTAGCTCCACGCACCGTTGGTGCCGACCGTGAATGTGCCGTAGCCGTTGCTGCCCGCGACGTTGTTCAGCGCGGTGAAGGTCGTGGCGCTGTCCACATCGGTGATGGCCAGCGTGCCGCTGGTGCCGAGCACCGCATTGGTCTCCGTCAGATTCGCCACGGCCGGCGTGATCACCGCCGGATCGTTGGATGCGAGGATGTTGACCGTGGTACTCGCGATGGCCGTCAGGCTGGTGCCCGCGCCTTGGGCGCCGCTGTTCCCGTCGCCAAAGAACCAGTCGATCCGCACACTGGTGCCTGGGTTCTCGCTCGTGTTGCGGTAGGCGATCTTCCGCAGCGCCGAGTTCACCAGTGCCGTGGTGGCGAGGGGCTTGAACAGCAGCACCAGCATTCCCGCGCTGTTCATGACCACGGTGGCGATCGGGACGCCGTCGACAGACAGGGTGCTGCCCTCGGTGAGTGCACTCAGCGAGCCGGTGGCGCTGAACACATCCTCGCTGTTCGCGCCGCCACTGCGCTGCAAGGTGAGCTTGGCGCCGTCGAAGTTGCCGTTGCCGCCGTTCGCCGCCGCGAGTTCCGGGTCCGTCACCGACGCGCTGGCATTGAGCACGACAGGACTTCCGTTCTCGGTGAACGTCGGAATCGCGACCAGGCGCGCGTTGTCGACGAGCAGCCCCGCGCCGTCGTTCATCAGCGTCCAGGAGCCCGACACCGATCCTTGCGACTTGATGGTCACGACGGTCGCCGTCGAACTGGCGGTGAACCGGACCACGTAGTCCGCCCAGTTCGCGGTGGTGGTGAAGCGGCCGACTTCCACGCCGTCGATGTCGATGGACATGATGTCGCCGACGTTCACGTTCGCGCGCGTCACGGCCGCCAGAGTGAATTCGTAGGCCTGGCCGCTCGTCGTGCCGACGGTGGTCTGGATGTACGACGGCGTGTTGGCCGGACCGCTGTTGCCCTCGACTTCCACGAAGTAGTTGCCATCGGCGGCGCCGGGGATGCCGAACCACGTCGAGGCGGCCGCGTTGTCGACACGCTCGATGGCTCCGGTGTTGCCGCTCCAGCCGGTGCTGCCGCTTTCGAACGACGGGTTGCTGACGAGGTTCGGGGGGGCGGCGAGCACCGGTGCGTCATCGACCGCGACGATGCCTACCGCCGTGCTGCCGGTGCTGCTGAGCGCCGAGCCGGAGCCCTGGCTGCCGCTGTTGTTGTCGTTGAAAGTCCAGTTGATCTGCACGGCAGTGGGCGGCACGTCGCTGGCGTTGCTGTAGGCGATCTGGCGCATCGCCGAATTCACGAGCGTGGTGGTGGCGCTGCTGTTGAAGGTGAGCACCAGCGTGCCGCCGCTGTTGGTATAGGTGCCGATGGTGGTGGAGCCGACGACGACATTGCCACTGGCGGAACCCAGCGTACCCAGTGTGCCGGTTGCGCTGAACACGTCCTGGCTGTTGGCCCCGCCATTGCGCGCCAGCGTGAGCGTGGCGCCGCTGAAGTTGCCGTTGCCGCCGTTCGCGGCAGAGAGCTCGGGGTCCGTCACCGACGCGCTCGCATTGAGCACGACAGGGCTTCCGTTCTCGGTGAACGTCGGAATCGCGAACAGGCGCGCATTGTCGACCAGCAGCCCGGCGCTGTCGTTCATCAGGGCCCAGCCGCCCGACACCGATCCTTGCGACTTGATCGTCACGACCGTCGACGCGGAACTGGCGGTGAAACGGACCACGTAGTCCGCCCAGTTCGCGGTGGTGGTGAAGCGGCCGACTTCCACGCCGTTGATGTCGATGGACATGATGTCGCCGACATTCACGCTCGCGCGCGTCACGGCCGCCAGAGTGAATTCGTAGGCCTGGCCGCTGGTCGTGCCCACGGTGGTCTGGATGTAGGACGGCGTGTTGGCCGGACCGCTGTTGCCCTCGACTTCCACGAAGAAGCTGCCGTTGGGGACACCCGACACACCGTAGCTCGACGGTGAACTGGAAATCTCGACTCCGGTGTTGCCGCTCCAGCCGGTGCTGCCGCTCTCGAACGATGGGTTGCTGACGAGGTTGGAGCCCGAGACGGGCAGGGTGAGGACAGGCGCTTCATTGACGTTGGTGAGCGCGATGGTCACGACCTTGTCGTAGGTCCAGCCGTTGATGTCCGTCGCGCGCACGGTCACGTTGTGCGACGCGGTGGCGTCGTAGTTCAGCAGGCTGCCGTTGGCAACCGTGATCACCCCCGTGGAGCTGTTGATGGCGAAGCGTCCGCCGGCGCTGTCCGTGAGCGAATAGGTGACCCCGAGGATGCCGGCGTTGGAAAGACCCGCGGCAGTGCCGACGAAGGTTCCGTTGGCCGAATTCTCGGCAACGCTGAGGCCCGCGGTCCAGACGCGAACGTTGTCCACGTCCATGTCCGTATTTCCATTGGGAAGGATCGACGAGTCCACGAACTGGATGGTCGTCGACGTCGAAGTTGCCGTGAAGGTCACCGTGTATGTCTGGTAACCCTGGCCGGTCGATGAAGTGACCACTGCAGTCGTGTCGGTGACGGTACTGTCCACGACGGTCGTGCCTCCGGAGGTGACCTTGACTTCCAGCATGGCGGTGTTGGCGTTGGTGTTCGTCAAGTGCTCGGCCATGTCGAACACCAGAACATACGTTTGCCCGACAACGGTCGTGATGGTCTGGCTCAGGGCGCCGCCGTTGCCGGTGCCCCAGCCATGAAAAACGGCCAGCTTGCTTCCGTCACTGCTGCGAGCGGAGTTGTCATACGCCCCTGTCCCACCGAAGATACTCCAGTACGTCGGCGCAACTCCGGGGCCCTGTCCGGCGTTCTGCGTCTCGAACGAACCGTTCAACAGGAAGTTTGCGCCGCCACCGACGACGACGTCGTCGGTGCCCTGGATGTTGAAGGAAAACGGTACGACTCCCGAGGGGTGATGGCCAACATTGATGGTGTCGGTCACCGTCTGGCCTGCCACCAGCTGCTGGACATTCGAATTGCCGTTGTTCAGCGTGTAGGTCCACGTTTGCGTATTCAGATCGACGACCAGGGTCCCATACGTGCCCGTATAGGTACCGCCGTTCAACTGAAGACCGCCGGTGGAGCCACTCACAGTTGTGGTGACGTCTTCCTTGAGGGTGCCGTTTGTCATGTTTTTCTCCAACGAAGGGGTGATGGGCTGGGGTGCGTCAGAAATATTCCGGGGGGCAAACGTGTGAAGCGCGCATGACTGCGCGGCGCGCGTTGGGACACGCGCGCCGCACGAGTTGGGGGATGTCTTTGGGAGGCGTCGCCGGACGCCGCGAGCCTGGCGCCTGGTACAGGAGAATCTGGGACCGGTGCAGCATGTGGACTTTGCTGAGGGGCCGCTTAGAACCAGATGTCAGCCGCGCAGACTCCGCGAAGGAGTCGCTTCAACGCAGGCAAGGTCACCATGGGCTTTCTCCTCGCAAAGGGGGGCACACATTGAGTAACAACCGGTACGCATCAGTTCTCGAAAAACGAGAAATATTTCGTGCTGCCATGCAGCAGAGCCGATGCGATAAGGAAGACGGAAAGAATGCGTGCCGCGCGGTGTTGCGCGATGCGATGAGCGCAGCGCGCGAAATGCAGCGCGCGACATGCAGCGCGCGAGAGATGCTTGCGCGGCTTGCTGCCTAGACCACTTCGTCCGACGCGCTGGTCGGCAGGAAGTCCGTGAGGCCGTCGTCGGCGCAACTCGCAGCAGGAGTCCGCCGCGCCGTGTGCGTGGCCGTCGTGTTGGCGATCAGGATGACGCGCGTCGGATCGTCGCTGGCTTCGCGCAACATCTCGTCGAGACGCATGAGGATCTCCTGCGGCACGTCGCCGTGCGCCGGCACTAGTGCCAACGCGATCCGCGGTTTGGCCACCATGCCCATCGGCAACCCCGACATCGGCGTGATGCAGTGCGCGATCACTTTGGCGCACAGTGCCCGCGCGCGCGACGGCGCAATGGGCCCGTCGACCTGCAGGCCGAAACGCCATTCGCCCAGACGCGCGACGGTATCCACGGTTCGCGTCATGGCACCCAGTCTCTCTGCGATGCGCAAGAGCAGTGCGAGCGAATGATTGCGCCCGAATTCCGCCCGCAGCGCGGGAAAGTTCGGAAAATCGATGATCGCAACAACGCTGTGATGCTCGAAACGCCGCGCGCGTTCGATCAGCTCCGCCAGGCGCGTGCCGAAGACGGTTTCGTTCACGAGCCCTGTGAGCGGATCAATTTCGCGCAGCCGCGCGATGCGTTGGTGGGCGTCGCGCGAGCTCACGTGGCGCGAGCCCAGCAGAAGATAGGTGGCGCAGATCGTGATGGCCAGGCCTGCCAGCAGGATCGCAAGGGCATTCTCCTCGGCCCAGTGTCCGACGAGCCTTCGCATGGAATGAACCGCTAGCGCGATGCCGAAGGGAGAGAGCGCGCCCACCACGCGCTTGGCGAGCGCCGGATCGCGCGCCCACGCCCATGTGCAAAGGGCGATCGCCAACACAACGCCGATGGCCATGGCCGCCCTGCCCAGCCAAAGCCGCTGCGGGCTCGGCAGCGCCGCGGTCGAGGCGGCCAGAACGCCGACGAACAGGGCGACCGCGATGCACGGCCAGAAGAGGCGAGCGTCGCGCTCGCGCACCGCGAACACCTGGACGACGAAGAGGATGAATGGGACGCCAGCGGCCGCGGGCAGGACATAGTGCGCCGCGTCGCCCCAGCGCGGCATCTCGGGCCACAGGTGCAGCTGCGTGACACCCGCGGCGGTCGCCGCGGCCAGAATGGCGAGCACGGTCCACATGCCGAACCAGAAATACGTCGCGTCGCGCAGGGCGGCCGAGGAAAAGAGCGCGAAGATCGCGCCCATGGCCAGCAGGCCGAAGTAGATGCCGTACAGCAGCGACAGGCGCTGCTGGTCGGAGCTCAACGCGCTTTCGCTCACGAACTCGATCGGGGCTTCGACGCCGTCGCTCGCCTCGATGCGCAGCATGTAGTTCGTCGGCGCTTCGGCCGAGATGGCCAGGGGCAGCACGGGATAGAGATGGGGCAGGGGCCACTTCGAAACGGGCAGCGCGTCGCCGGACTGCTGGCGCGACCAGCTGTCGTCCGCGCCGCGCGTGTACAGAACGACCGAGTCGAGTCCGGGCTGTGCAATGCGTACGTACCAGCGCTGGTCGTCGGGCGTGGCCGGGACGGCGAAACGAATCCACAGCGCTTGCCCGGGTTGCAGCGCATAGGCCGAATTTTCGTGCGTGGGCTGAAATGCTTGCGGGCGTCTCAGGATGTCCTTGAGCGTCGCCTCACCGGTGGTGTCCAGGACGAAATCGCCCCAGTCGAGCAACTCCTCGGGCTGCGTCTGCACATCCAGATCGAGGATCGAGCGGGCATGCGCGGCCGCCGGCCAGATCAGAACGACACATGCCAGGACATAGATGGCGGCAAGCGAGAGGATGCGAAACATGGACTGTCCACCTTTCCCCGTTTCTTGCCATCTTCCGTCCGCCTGCCATGGGTCGCAACCTAGCCATTCGTCTAGGGGGAAGCCCAATCTCATCGCCCGGCCGCCGATCGATTCATCACTCCCGCGCTCGCGAGCAGCCGAAGGCGCGACGAACGCCACTCCGACAGGCTGCGAATGCGTTCTTCCTGCGCATCGGACAGTGCCATCTGCGCACTGAGGATCTCCAGAATGTCCGCCGCTCCCCCCTCGTACTTGCGCCGCAAGGTGTCCAGCGATTCCTGTGCCGCCATGAGGAGCTGTTCCGAGGCCTGCAGGTTGTCCAGCGCGAAGCTCGCGTCCGCATGCGCCTTCACCAGCTCCATGAGAACGTTTTGCTGCGTGTCCTGCAACTGCGCCTCGCGCTGCTCTGCCTGTGCCTGGGCGCCTTTGATCTTGTAGGTGCGCGAGAATCCGTCGAAGAGCGGGATCGAGACCGAAACACCGAACGTCGTTTGCCGCGATTGCGAGGACGACACGCCCTGATTCGGAAAGCCGTTCTTGTAGTGATTGAGCGAAAAGTCGAGCGTCGGCATGCCTTCCGACCGCGTGACCTCGACCTTCTGCAGGCTGGCTTCCCATTCCGCGCGGGCCGCGCGAATGGCCGGGTGCGACTGCTCCGCGATGTCCATCCAGTCCTGCAGACTCCTGTTGTCGCCGTTGCTCTCCCCGTCTTTCACGTCGTCGGCCAGCACGATCCGTGTGCCGGGCGAGATGCCGAGGGACGTTGCCAGAACGGCCAGCGCCTTTTGATACGTGCCCCGCGCCCGATTCCTTTCGAGAGTGACCTTGGCCAGCGCCGTGGTGGCCTGCAAGGTGTCGCTGCGCGCGGCCACGCCGCGCGAGGCGCGACGCGTCGTGCTGTCCAGCGTGCTCCTGGCGATCGTTTCGTTGCGTTCTTTCGCCTGCGCGGTCGCCTGTGCCGTCTGCGCGTCGAAGTACGCTTGAATCACGCCGGTCAGCGTCTTCTGAAGAGCGGCGTCATGACTCGCGATCGCCGCGATCAGAAGGCGGTTGGCCGCCTCCCGATTCGCCTGCCGGCCACCGAAATCGAACAGCCGCCAGTTCAGCGTCGCGCTGGCGGTCGTGCCGAGATTCGTGTTGCCGGGAAGCGCCGAGTCCGGGTAGCTGTTGTGCGTGTTCAGGCGGTTGATCGTTGCCGACAGCGTGGGCAAGTAGGCAGCGCGCGCCTCGCCCAGCGCACCGG
This sequence comes from Ramlibacter sp., assembly GCF_035548915.1. GTDB lineage: Bacteria > Pseudomonadota > Gammaproteobacteria > Burkholderiales > Burkholderiaceae_C > Ramlibacter. Next base: position 118,746 of record NZ_DASZSE010000039.1, read on the forward strand.
CCTGAACCTTGATGTTCGCCCAGGCCGCCTTGATCTGCGGGTTGTTGCACAGGGCCAGATCGACGGCTTCGCCAAGCCCCAGCGGCAGCGCGAAAGCCTCGCCGGCGGGGCAGGGGACCGGCGCGATTTCGCCGGGCAGTGTCGCGCCCGATTCGAGCACGGGCGGGCTCGTTCCCTGCAAGGGATCCCGAAGCGGAAGATCCAGCTGAAACGGTGTCGCGGCAAGAGCGCGCGCGCACGACACGAACCCGACCGCAAGCAGGACGGTTCTAGCGCTCATTCAAGCTCTCCCGCGCGTGCTGCTGCAGTGGGCTCAGCACGTACTCGATGATGCGACGGTCGCCGGTCTTGATCTCCACATCGACGGACATGCCGGGGGACAGGTTCATCGGCCTTCCGTCGATGTCCATGGTGGTCTTGTCGAGGGTCACGGTCACTTCATAGAGAAGTCCCTTGTCCTTGTCTTCGATCGCATCGCGCGAAACGTGGGTCACCCGGCCGCTTGCCGTGCCGTATTTGGTGTAGGGAAAGGCATCGACCTTCACCTCCGCCGCCTGCCCGTCGAACACGAACCCGACATCCTTGTTTTCGATGAATGCGGTGACCTCCACGCGTTTGCTCTCGGGCACGATGAGCATCAGCGTCGTCGCCGCCGGCACCACGCCGCCCACCGTGTGCACGTTCAGTTGCTGCACCGTGCCGTTCACGGGCGCCGTCAGCTTCAGCAGCTTGCTGCGCGTCCCCGAGCGCAGCGCATCCTGCTCGGAAGCCGCGGCGACCTTGTACCCCTCGGTCATCTGCTCGTAGGCGGTGCGCCGCGTTTCACCGATCAATGCGCTTCGCTGATTGCGCGCATCCGACAGCTGCCGGGCGATGTCCATGCGCGCCTGTTCCTTTTCGATCCAGGCGTGCTCGGAGACGTCGTTGGTGAGGCGCAGCTGCTTGAAGTCGTCGGCGCGCCGAGTCGCGAGCGGCAACGCTTCCTTGAAGTAGTCGATTTCGCCGTCGATGCGCTTCAGCCTGGCGTAGAAGTCCTGGCACTGGCTCTGCAGGTGCGCCTGGGCTTCGCGCCACTGCTCCGGCGAAGCCTGCGCCACCGGAGGCAGGCGCGCAGGCATCCCGGTGTCGATGGCCGCGATCAGGGCCTTGGCGCGCGCCGCCTGCAGGAGCGCGACACTCTGGTCGCCGGACGCCTTGTCGTGCTCGGCGTCCTGCGCGCTGGAGTCGAGCTCCATCAGCACCTCGCCGGCCTTCACGGGCTGGCCGTCTTCGACATACAAGGCGCGCACGCTCGCCACATCCACCGAGGCGATCGCCTTGGTGTTGCCGCTGGGGATGACCTTTCCCCTTGCATTCACGACGATGTCCATCTTGCCGACCACGGACCAGATCAGCAAGGCGGCGACGATGGACATGAGCACCTTGGCGACGAGCCGCCCCACAGGGGACACCGGCATGCTCTGCAAAGACAACGCGGCGGGGAGAAATTCCGCCTCGTGCTCGTTCAGCAACTTTCCGCTGAGCTGCTCGCGCTGCGCCCAGTAGTGCGCAAAGATGTTCCTGTACCGCCGCCACAGCTCGGCATAGGCCTGGGCACGATATTTCAGACTCATGCTGCCTCCCGCACCGGCGCGCTGCGTTCCATGCCCATCTGCAGCCGGTACAGGTGGGCGTAGATGCCGTCGGGATTTCTCAGCAACTCATCGTGGCTGCCCGATTCCGCGATTTGTCCTCGCTCCACGACGACGATGCGGTTCGCGTCGCGCACGGCCGACAGCCGGTGAGCGATGATCACCACCGTCCGGCCCCTGCAGATCTCGCGCATGTTGTCCTGGATGATGCTTTCGGATTCGTAATCCAGTGCCGACGTCGCCTCGTCGAAGATCAGAATCCGCGGATTGCCGATGAGCGCCCGGGCGATGGCGATCCGTTGGCGTTGCCCGCCCGACAGGCCCGTGCCGTGCTCGCCCACCATGGTGTCGTATCCGTCGGGCAACTCGCAGATGAACTCGTGCGCTCCCGCCAGCTTGGCGGCGCCGATGACCGCCTCGATGGGCAACACCGGATTGGTCAAGGCGATGTTGTCGCGAATGGAGCGGTTGAAGAGATTGTTTTCCTGCAGAACCACGCCGATCTGGTGCCTGAAGGAAGTGGTGTCGATGATCGATATGTCCTGCCCATCCACCAGAACCCGGCCGCGGTCCGGGACGTACAGTCGCTGTATCAGCTTCGTCAGGGTGGATTTGCCCGAGCCCGAGCGTCCCACGATGCCGATCACCTCGCCGGGCTGAATGAGCAGGTTCACCGCCCGCAGAACGTCGGGCGCGTCCGGGCGGTAGCGAAACGACACCTGGTCGAATTCGATGGAGCCCGTCAACCGGGGAATCCGCGTCTTTTCTCCCTCCACCTCTCGCCTGGCATTGAGAATGTCGCCCAGGCGGCTCATCGAAATGCCCACCTGCTGGAAGTCGTTCCACAACTGCGCGAGACGCAGGATGGGCCCGGACACCTGCCCGGCGAACATGTTGAAGGCGATCAGCTGACCGACCGACAGCTTGCCATCGATCACGAGCGTGGCGCCAATCCACATGATGCAGGCGGTCACGAGTTTGCTGACCAAGGTCACGCCGCCGCCGGCCAGCACGCCGATGTTGTTGACCGACAGCCCCGCCGCCACGTAGGAGGCGAGTTGCTGCTCCCACTTGCGCACCCAGCGCGGCTCCACGGCCATGGCCTTGACCGTGTCGATGCCGGCGATGGTTTCCACGAGGAAGGACTGGTTCTCGGCCCCGCGGTTGAACTTCTCGTTCAGGCGCGCCCGGATCATCGGCGTGAACACGAGCGAAATCAGTGCGTAAGCCGGGATGGACAGCAGCACCACGACGGTGAGCAGGGGGCTGTACCAGTACATGACCGCGAGAAACACCACCGAAAACAACAAGTCGAGCACGACGGTGATGCCGTTGCCCGTGAGGAAGGAGCGGATGTTCTCGAGCTCTCTGATGCGCGCCACCGAGTCGCCCACGCGGCGCGCCTGAAAATACGCCGTCGGCAAACCGAGCAGGTGCCGAAACAGCCTGGCTCCCAGTTCGACGTCGATCTTGCTGCTCGTATTGGCGAAGACGTAGGTCCTGAGCCCCGTCAATGCGGCGTCGAACAATGTGGCGCACACCAGCCCCACCGCGATCACGTTGAGTGTCTTCATCGCGTGATTGGTGAGAACCTTGTCCATCACGACCTGGAAGAAAAGCGGCGTGACCAGCCCGATGATCTGCAGCACGAGCGAGATCAGCAGGATTTCGCCCAGCAGCTTGCGGTATTTCACGACTGCGGGAATGAACCAGGTGAAATCGAAATTGGCGACCTCTCCCGCGTAATTGGCCTTGGAAGTCAGGAAGACGAGGCGCCCGGACCAGCCCTCCATGAACTCGGGCAGGCTTTGCGTTTCCGGCGGCTCGCCGGGGCGCTGGATGAGCACCTTGGCCGGCGTGCCTTTGGCGTCGATAGCCACAGGCGCGCCCAGTCCGTCGGCCGAAGCGGCGGACGCGGGCGACGTCGCGGGCGTGTAGCGAGCCAGGATGAAGAACTTGCCGTCCTTGCCGAGGGCAATGGCGGGCAATGGAGCCTTGTCGAGGCGCTCGACCAGCTGCTCCACTTCCTTGCCCTTCATCTTGAGGCCCTGCGCCGCAAGCAGTATCCGAGGCACGGTGAAGGGCTCGTCGCCGTACTCGTGCAACAGTTTGGCGGGGTCCGCGGCAATGCCGTGGAAGTTCGCCAGCATGACGAGGCAGAAGAGGCCGCTGTCGTGGGGCGCGCCGCTCGCCGATTGAGCGTCGCTCGCGCTCTGCCTGGGCGAGCCGACCAGCTCGATACTTCTTTCGTTCATCGTCGTTGAAAGTTCAGTTGCTTTGAGACGCGCTGGAGCTTTGTTGGAGCGTGCCGGCGAACGATCGGAGAGAAACGATCGGAGAGATACCGTCTTCTCCTTTCAAATTTGTACGTCAGATCGCGTGAAGCTTCGTCATCCTCACGGCTTAGGCCGCTTGGATATACGTTGGTATGTGGTAAAGGCGCGCTCCGCTTCATATCTTGATTTCTTCAGCGCCTCCGTCGAGGCGCGACGCGGAGAACGAAATGCCTTTGATCAAGAATCGCAGGTCGCTATTGAGCGCTTGCGCGGCTGCGGCGGCGCTCGTCGGTGCGCCGCTCGCCTGGGCCCGGGCCGCGCCGCCGCGCAAATTCGTCCTCGGACAATCGGTGCCGCTCACCGGCGCCGCCGACCTGATCGGCCTGGCCTTCGCCGGCGGCTCGAAGCTTTATTTCGACGCGTTCAACGAGCGCAAGGACAACCCCGGCTGGACTTTCGAGCTGCGTCAGATGGACGACGGCTACAGCCCGGAGAAGGCGGCAGCCAATGCGAAGAAGCTGCTCGCCGACGGCGCGGACCTCCTCTTCGGGTTCGTGGGCACCGGCAGCAGCGATGCCGGCGCGGAGGTGGCGACGCAGATGAACTCGCTGCTCTTCGCGCCCTTCGCCGCTTCCGACCGGCTGCGCGATCACTCGGTGACCAATGTGTTCAACGTGCGGCCCAGCATGTCGGACGAGGCATTCAAGATGGTGCGCCACTGCGCGACGATCGGCATGAATCGGCTCGCGATGGTGGCGGAGGACGACGCCATGGGCAAGGCGGGCCTGGTGGCCGTGCAGCAGGCGATGGCGGAGCTGAAGCTGCCGCCGCTCGTCGCGAGCGCGGTGGTGCCGGTGAACAGCGACAAGGTGAATGGCGCCGTCGCGGAGATCATGAAGGCGCAGCCGCAAGCCGTGATCCAGGTGTCGCTCTTCAACACGAGCGCCGCCTTCATCCGCAGAATGCGCAAGGCGGGCTACGTCGGCACCTTCCTGAACTTCTCGGTCGTCGGCATCGACCCGCTCTTCTCCGCGCTCGGCAAGGACATCGGCGGCGTGGTGGTGTCGCAGGTGGTGCCCTCGCCTCGCCAGTCGGCCATGCCGATCGTGAAAGAGTATCTGGCCGCGCTCGACACCTCCGACCTGGCGCCGACGTACGAGAGTCTGGAAGGCTACATCGCAGCCAAGGCGCTGGCCGAGGCCGTGCGCCGGTCCGGGGGCAAGTGGGACAAGCCGTCGCTTCAGAAGGCCATGGGCACCATGACCGACTACGACATCGGCGGCTTTCGCATCAACCTGCGCGCGGGCCCGCGCGACTCCATCCGCGCCATCGACCTCGTGACCATCAGGGCGGACGGCAAGATCGTTCGCTGAGAGCCTGCGCGGTAGCTTTGCTCCCTCTTCCTCTGGGGTAGGGAGCAGGAAGCTCCTCGGCCAGAGTCGGCGGCGGGACTCGTTCAGGCCGGCGCGGACGCCCGGCCCGACGCATCGTCCCACCCGCCGCGCGCGAACGGCACCTCCAGCGCGAACATCGCGCCGCGCCCGCGGCCTTCGCTGTGCGCCGTGAGTTTGCCGCCCATCTCCAGGGCCGCGAGCGCGCTGCTGTGCAGGCCGAAGCCGTGCCCGCTCTTGCGCGTGGTGAAGCCGTGCGCGAAGAGACGCCCCAGGTGCTCGGGCGCGATGCCCTCGCCTTCGTCCTGCACGGTGATGCGCAGCCGCTCGCCGTCCGCGTCGCGCACGAGCGCGCTCGCGAGCGTGAGCCTGCGCGGCCGGGCGGGCGTGTCCTCCATCGCCTGCGCCGCGTTGCCGATCAGGTTCACGAGGATCTGCAAGAGCCTCGGCTTGTCCAGCGCGGTGGCGGGCACGTGCTCGTAGCGGCGAACCACCTCGACCTCGCAGCGCGCGATGGTCTCGCCGCTCATGCGCAGCGCCTCCTCCAGGAGCTCCTGCGGCCGCGCGATCTCCTGCAGGCTCGAAGGTCCCGCGTGCGACTGCTGCGTGGCAACGATGTAGCTCACGTGGTCCACGCTCGAGACGAGGCGATCGAGATCGCCGAGCATCTCCCGCCGCTCCTCGCCGAGCGCCTCCACCAGATCGTTCAGGTAGTCGAGGAGGGCCTTGCCCTGCCCGCGGGGTCCCATGAATTCGGCGAGGTCGCCCTCGTGCGCGTTCAGGAGCGCGACGGCGCGGCGCAATCCGTCGATCCGCGAATTGCCGATGGTCGTGCGCATGACCCCGGCCGAGACGTTGATGCTGTTGAGCACGTTGCCGACGTTGTGCAGCACGTTGGCCGCGATCTCGGCCTTGCCCGCGCGGCGCGCGGTGGTGACGAGCTGCGCCTGAATCTGCTCCAGCTCGCGCGTTCGCATGCGTACTCGCTGCTCCAGGCTCTCGTAGAGCTGTGCGTTGGCGAGCGACACGGCAAGCTGGCCGGCGATCAGCATCACCGCGTCGAGCCGCTCGGCGTTGAACGCCGCGCGTCCCTGGCGGTTTTCGAGCAGGAGCATCGCGCGCGTGGCGCTCTGGCCCGCGATGGGCGCCGCGAGCAGCGAACAAAGCGGCACGCCGGCGAAGTACGGATCGCGCGCGAAGCGTTCGTCCGACAGCGCATTGTCCACGAGCAGCGGCTGTCGCGTGCGCTCCGCATAGCCGAATGCCGACAGCGGCAACAGCCCGCGCTCGCCGGCTTGCGCGACGGGCACCGACGATTCCCCCGGCGCGGGCGCGAGCAGCCACCACTGGTCGTCGTTGCAGGCGAGCACCAGCACCTTGGTCGCGCCCGTGAGCGCGGCGAGTACCTGTGTCACCCGCGCCGCGAGCCGCTCCAGGCTCGTTTCGGAGCTGAGCGCCTGCGAGGCGCGCAGCACGCCCATCAGGTCGAGCGCATCGGACGACACGCCGCCGCTGCGGCCCGCGGAAGTCGTCGCGGGCAGCCGCCGCCTGCGGCTCGCCGCGGCATGGCCTGCCAACGCGTGTTCTTCCACCATCCGCGCCACCTTCGCGACAGCGCCCCAGGCCTGGTATTCGTCGCGGGCTTCGGCCAGCAGCCCGAGGCCCAGGCGCGCGAGCCCCCGTGCACGCAGGAAGAGGCCCGCGCGCTCCATGATCAGCGCGCGATGCCAGGGCCGCGCGCGCGTCTCGGCCTCGAGCACCGCCGCATCGAACATCGCGCCCGCTTTCCACAGGTCGCCGCGCGCCCAGGCCTCTTCCGCCTCCACGAGCCGAAGCAGGTGCGCGAAGTTGTACGGCTGGTCCGCCGCTCGGGCGGCAAGCCACGCGCGACTCGCCTCGAGCTCGGCGAGACGCTGTGCCGCACCGGTCGAGGCGTCCGCGTGCACTCGCCACGCGCGCGCCAGCGCCACGGCCAGGTGCACATGCACGGCCATGTAGTAGCCCGGGATGCTTTCGATGAGCGAAAGGGCGCGGTCGGCATGACGTTCGAGCGTGTCCAGCTCGCCCATGATGAGGGCGCGCATCGCCTGGCGCGCCGACCAGGAAAGCAGCACCTGCGGAAAGCCGCCCGCGCGTTCGAGGAAAGCGTCTTCGTCGAATGCCGCGCCCGGTGTGCCTTGCGCCTGGAGAGGCGCGGGCCCGCGAAGCGAGCGCAGCAGCTGCGCGTCGCACTCGTGCAGCGCGGCCGCATGGATGTTGCCCGTGCGTGCGCACAGGGCGAGGCCGGCTTCCACCTCGGCGTCGCAGGTGTCGAGCGTGGGCGCGAGATCGAGCAGGGTGAGCACGACCGCGCGATGGACGTAGCACGCGTACGAGAGATCTCCCGCGGCCTGCATGCCCTCGTAGGCGCGCTTCGCATGATGGAACGTGGTCTCGAGGGGCTCGAACCAGTGGCAGGCGGTGCCCGCGTACATGCCGCGGGCTTCGGATGTCTGGGGTTCGTAGCCGAGCGCCTCGCCCACTTGCAGCACATGCCGCGTGATTTCGAAGGCGGCGCGATAGTCACCGCGCAGCCCGATCATGACGCCTCCCATGCGGCCGAGGCTCGCGACCAGTTCCTGGCAGGCGCCGTGCTCGGCCCAGAGACGCTGGCTTTCGAGCATCAGCCAGACGAACGCCTTCGTGTCCGCCGAGAAGAACGCGGGCCGCGCCATGCGGCTCAGGAGCTTGGCGATCGCAAGCAGCCGGCCGTCCTCGATCTGCGGGCGAAGCGCGTGGTCCAGCCCGCTTTCGCCCGCGATCCAGTCGCTGATCGCATCGAGCCTGCGCGCCGTGTCGTCCGCCGCGTAGTCCGCGGGCACGGCAAGCCCGAGGCGCACGAGCAGGCCCGAGCCGAGACGCTTCGCGTCGTCCGAACGCCCGCGCATGAAGAGGCTTCGCATCTGCAGGCACGCGGGCTCGACGAGTTCGAGCGGATCGGACGTGTGCGCCTCGATGGCCGCGTGCAGCGGGTCGGCGTCGTCGAGCCGCCCGAGGCTGTAGAGCGCGGCATGGCGGCTCACGTCGATCGCGGCGCGAAGCTGTGCGTCGTCGTCGCGCCCGTCCTCGGCATCGGGCATCTCGAGCGCCACCGCGATGAGGCGCGCGGCCTCGTCCAGGTATCTTTCGGCGAGCGGATAGCGCGCGGCGCCCAGCAGCTTGCGCGCGAGCCCGTGAAAGAGGCGCGCCGCGACCCGCCGCTCCTGCGGGGCATCGAGCAGGCCGACGCAGCTGAAGTACTGTTCGGCGGCTTCGGCCTCGAAGGTGGCGTCCGGCGCGAGCCGGCGCGCCATGGCGAGCTGGCGCTCGTCGCGCGCGCGCCCGCGCATCGAGCCGAGGGTGGCCTGCTGCACGCGGTCGTGGCGAAACTGCACGATCGGCACGCCTTCCGTGTGCGCGGCGACGACCAGCCCGTCTTCGATCGCGGGCCGCAGGCGCTCTTCCAGGTCGGCTTCCCCGAGGCCCGCCACCGCGGCGAGCAGCCTCGTTTCCACCGCGTTGCCGAGGCAGCTCATGCATTCCAGCAATTCGCGCGCGGCGGCGGGCAGGCGTTCGATGCGCGCGGCAAGCAGGTCCACGACATTGCCGCGCCCGACGAAGCGGCGCACCTGCTGCTCGTCCCATTGCCAGCCCGGCTCGGCCAGGCGCAGCACGCCTTCGTGGCGCAGCGCGTTGACCATCTCCACCGTGTCGAACGGATTGCCGTTCGTGAACGCGCCCACGGCGCGCGCGAGCTCGTTCGCGTTCACGCGCGAAAGCCTGAGCATCCGCGCGATCAGCTCGCCCATGCCTTCGGCGTCGAGGTTCGCGAGCCGGATGTGCGCGGGCGGCTGCGGCTGCGCGCGCCAGTTCGCAAGGACGGGCGCGAGCTCCTGGCCGGTGTCGACGTCCTCGGGCCGGTAGGCGCCGATCAGCAGCAGCCCCTGCAGGCCCGGCGCATTCATGAGCCGTGAGAAGGCCCTGAGCGACTGCGGCCCGGCCCACTGCAGGTCGTCCAGCGCGATCACGAGCGGCTGCTCGGGCGAGACGATCGCGCCGAGCAGGTCGACGATCGCCTGGTGCAGCTGCGATCCGGCCTGCCGCGGGTCGGCCTCGGGCGCCTCGGGCTGCGAGCCGATCAGGAGCGCGAATTCCGGCAGCCAGCGTGCGATGAGGGCCGCGCCGCGGCCGAGCCCGTGCGTGATGCGACGGCGCCGCGCCGACAGTTCCGCCCGAGGCAGGGTGAGCAGCAGGCGCCCGAGCGCACGCAGCGCCTGCGTGACGCCGCCGCCCGTCGCGCCTTCGCGCTGGTACGGGTCGAACTTCCCTTGCACGAACCAGCCGCCCGATTCGGTGACGAGCGGGACGAGCCGGCCGATGAGGGCGGTCTTGCCGACACCGGCCGCGCCTTCGATCAGCACCGCGCGGCGATCCGTGGCCACCGCGTCGGCCAAGGCCTTGCGCAGCATCGCCATCTCGGTGCTGCGGCCGACCAGTTCGCCCGGCGGCTCCAGCCGCAGCGGGAAATCGCGTTCGCCCAGCTCGAAGATGCCCTCGCCTGCGGCGTCGAGCTCGGCGCGCAGCTTGAGCAGGTCGTGCAGCAGGCCCTCCGCGCTCTGATAGCGCTGCTCCGGCGCCTTGGCGAGCAGGCGCAGGATGATGTCGGAGAGCCCGAGCGGGATGTCCGCGTCGAGCTCGCAGGGCGCGACGGGCACTCGCGTGAGATGGTCGTGGATGAGCTGCAGCGCATCCTCGTCGTCGAACGGCAACTTGCCGGTCGCCATCTCGTAGAGCGTCGCACCGAGCGCATAGAGGTCGGCGCGCTGGTCCACCGGGCGGCCGGTGCGTCCCGTCTGTTCGGGCGCGAGGTAGGCGAGCGTGCCGGCGATGCGGCCGTCGGGCAGGGCGGCCGTCGGGTGGTCGGCCGCGACGGCCAGGTCGAAGTCGATCAGCACCGGCTCGCCGTGCGAGGCGAGCATGATGTTGGACGGATTGATGTCGCGGTGGATGACGCCCGCGCGATGCACGTCCGCCAGTGTCCGCGCGAGGCGAGTGGCGAGCGCGATCACCCGCGCCGCATCGAAGCGGGTGCCTCGCAGCGACTGCGAGAGGGTCTCGCCGCCGCAGTCGGCGAGCGCGAGAATGCCCTCGCGCGGTGGGACCGGGGCGAGTTGCGCCACGCCCCCGATCCCTGCCAGGCGCTGCAGCGTGCCGTGCTCGTTGCGATGGCGCGCCAGCGCATCGGGGCCGAGGAACTCCTTGTACACGATCGTGCCCGCAGGCGCGCCGTCGCGCACGCGATACACCCGCGCGGTGTCGCTGGCATAGAGGTCGTCGCCTGCGGGAATGCCCGGTGCCGCGGGGGCGCCGTCGATGGAGGTGGTGGGCATCTCGCGGGTGCGGTCGATAGGCGGCGGCTCTGTGGGTGTGCAGGTTACTAGCGCGCGCAGGCGGCGGCAATCCCTTCGAAGCCTTTGCTATCGCGCGCCCGCCGGCAACTCCAGCGTGAAGATCGCGCCGCGCCCCGGGCCGTCGCTGTGCGCGACGAGGCGGCCGCCCATCTCCATCGCCGCGAGCGCGCTGCTGTGCAGGCCGAATCCGTGGCCCTCCTTGCGGGTGGTGAAGCCGTGGGCGAAGAGCAGCTTCAGGTTCTCCGCGGAAATGCCCTCCCCGGCATCTTCCACGGCGATCAGCAGGCGCCTGCCGGCCTCGTCGCTCACGATTGCCGTGCGCAGCGTGAGGACGCGCGAGCTTTCCGGCACGGCCTGCAGCGCCTGCGCCGCGTTCGTGATGAGGTTCACGAGCACCTGCAGCAGGCGAGGCTTGTCCAGCGGCAGGGGCGAGACTTCCTCGTAGCGTCGCTCCACCCTCGCGCCCGATCGCGACAGCGCCGGCGCACTCATGCGAAGCGCCTCTTCCGTCAACGCCTGCGGCAGCGCGGTCTCCAGCAGGCTCGACGGGCCCGTGTGCGACTGCTGCGTGGCCACCACGTAGCTGATGTGCTCGACGCTGCGAATCACGCGGTCCAGGTCGGCGAGCGCCTCCTGGCGCTCCGTGCGCAACGCCTCGACCAGGCCCCTCAGGTACTGCAGGAAGACCTTGCCGCGCGGGTCGCTCTCGAAGAAGCGGCCGAGGTCGCGCGCGTGCTCGGCGAGCAGATCGACCGCCTGGGCGAGCCCCTGCGAACGCGACTCGCCGATCGTGCGGCGCACGACGCTCGCCGAGACGTTGATGCTGTTCAGGATGTTGCCCACGTTGTGCAGCACATTGGCCGCGATCTCCGCCTTGCCCGCGCGGCGGGCGGTATCCACGAGCTGCGCCTGCGTGTGTTCCAGCTCGCGCGTGCGCGAGCGAACGCGTTCCTCCAGGTTTTCGTAGAGCAGCGCGTTCGCGAGCGACACCGCGAGCTGGCCGGCCACAAGCATCACCGCGTCCAGCCGTTTCGCGTTGAATGCCGCGCGTCCCTGGCGGTTTTCCAGGAGCAGCATGGCGCGTACGGCGCCCTGGCTCGCGATGGGCGCGACCAGCAGCGAACACACGTGCATGCCCGCGAAGTACGCGTCGCGCGCGAACCGGTCGTCGCACGTGGCGTCGTCCACGAGCAGCGGCTGCGCGGTGCGTTCGGCATAGCGCAAGGCCGACAGCGGCGCGAGTCCCGCGCGCGCGGCTTCGCGAATCGCGATCGGGCGGACGGCCTGGTCCTCGCGCGCGGCCGCGAGCAGCCACCACTCGCCGTCGTGCCAGGAGAACACACGCACTTGCGTGGCGCCGGTGAGCGCGGCCAGCACGTCGGTCACGCGCGCCGCGAGGCGCTCGAGGTTGGTCTCCGAACTCAGGGCCTGGGACGATCGCAGCACGCCGATCAGGTCCAGCGAGTCCGTCGTCGGGCCGTCGCCTGCCGCCGAGCGGCGAAGCGCCCGTGCGGACGCGGCGGGCTCGAGCATGCGCAGCCACGGATAGCGGCGCGCGAGCTGGTCCACCTTCGCCGATGCGCCCCAGGCTTCGTATTGCGCGCATGCGTCGGCCATGAGGGCCTGTCCCGTCGTCTCCAGGCCGTGGGCGAGATGGAAGCACGCGGCGCGCTCCACGATGAGGGCGCGGTGCCATGGCCTCGGGCGATCGCGCGCTTCGGCCATCGCGGCTTCGAACGCCGCGGCCGCCTGCCACGGCTCGCCCGCGGCCCACGCCTCCTCGGCCTGGACCAGGCGAGCCAGATGCAGGAAATTCATCGGCTGGTCCGCCGCGCGCGCGGCGAGCCAGGCCGAGCAGGCTCGCAGGCGCGAGGCAAGCGAGGCGCGGTTCACCGCGTCCGCTTCCTGCGCGAGCGGCCGGGCCTGCAACTGCCATGCGGCGGCGAGGGCTTCGAAGAGCCACGCATGCGAGATCGTGTAGTAGCCCGGGATGGCCGAGCGCAGCAGCATGGCCTGCGCCGAATGCTTCGCGAGCGACCGCGCGTCGCCGGCGAGCGCGAAGACGAGGGCGTTGCGCAGATGGTGGTTGAAGAGCGCCATCGGCAGCGAGCTCACGCGCGCGGGCCAGTTGCCCTCGCCCGGCGGATCGGCAAGCTGAGCGAGATCGGGCGCGCCGCCCGTGAGTGCGCGTACCAGCTGCCGTTCGGTCAGGTTGATGGTCGATGCGTGATGATTGCGCGTGCGTTCGCTGAGCGCGTGGCTCGCCTCGATGTCGGCCTCCACGCTTGCGAGCGTCGCGGCGCAATCGAGCAGGGCCGGAATGGTCACGCGGTAGCTGAAGCACACGTAGAGCGGGTCGCCTCCTTGCATGCCTTCGCGCGCGTGCAGCACGTGCTGCACGGCACGCTCGATCGGCTCGAACCAGTGGCTCGCGCTGATGGCGAAGACGATGCGCGCCTCGTGGACGTCCGCCGCGAAGCCGCGCGCCTCGCCCACTTCGAGCACGTGCCGCGCCGCCTCGTAGCCGGTGCGATGGTCATCGCGCGCCGCCATCAGGATCGGTCCGATGCGGCAGAGACTCAGCACGAGCTCCGCGCACGGCCCGTGTTCCGTCCACAGGCGCAGGCTTTCGCGCATCAGCCAGGCCGCCACGCCCGGGTCCACGATCGCGCCGGAGCGCTGCAGCCGGCTCAGCAGCCCCGCCGCTGCCAGCACGCGCGCGTCCGAGGCTTGCGCGCGCTCGGCGATGTCGGCTCGCTTGTCTTCTCGCGTCCAGCGGGTGAGGTCGTCGAGCCGCCTTGCCGTATCGGCTTCGGTGAAGGCCGCGGGCACGTCGAGCCCGAGCCGCGCGAGCAGCGCGAGCCCGAGCCGCACCGCGTCGGCGGAGCGGAAGCGAAACTCGAGGCTTCGAATCTGCAGGCGTGCCGATGGCGTGAGCGCGAGGGGGTCGCCCAGGCGCTGCGCCACGATCGCGTAGACCGCGTCGGCCTCGTCCATGCGGCCCAGGCTGTAGAGCGCCGCATAGCGGTCCGCTTCCACCGCGTCGCGCAGCGGCGCATCCGACGGGTCGTGCAGGCCGGCGAGCAGTTCGCTCGACGCGGCGAGATAGCTCTCGGCCAGCGCATAGTTCGCGGCGGCGGCGAGCTGCCGCGCGAGCGCATGAAAGAGCTTCGCCGCGCGGCGGCATTCGGCGGCATCGGTGAGCAGGCGCGTCGAGCCCAGGTACTGCTGCGTCATGTGCAGCGTGAACTCGGGGCTTCTCGCGAGGCGGCGCGCCATGTTCAGATGCAGCCGTTGGCGCTGCGACGCGTCGAGCGTGGCGAGCACGGCCTGCTGCACGCGGTCGTGCCTGAAGTGCACGGTTGCCGCGTCGTCGGCCTGAACGACCAGCAGGCCCGCGTCGAAAGCGGGACCGAGGCGCTGCTGCAGCGAGGCCTCGTCCAGCCCCGCCGCGACCTTCAGCACGCCGAGCTCCACCATGCCGCCGAGGCAGCTCATGCACTCGAGCAGGTCGCGCGAGGCGGGCGGCAGGCGGCCGATGCGCTCGGCAAGCAGGTCCACCACGCTTGCGCGCCCGGCGAAGCGCCGGATCGCTGTCGCGTCCCATTCCCAGCCGGCCCAGCCGCGCCCTCCCATGCGCAGCAGCCCTTCGGCGCGCAACGCATTGAGCATCTCCACGGTTTCGAACGGGTTGCCCGCGGCGAGCGCGCCGACCGCATCGGCGAGCTCGCCCGCCGCCTGCGGCGTCATGCGCAGGATGCGCGCGATCAGCTCGCGCTGCGCGGCCTCGTCCAGGTTGCGCAACTCGATCTCGCGCGGGGGCGCGGGCAGTTCGCGCCAGCGCGGCAGCATGCGCGCGAGCGGATGCGCGGGTTCGATCTCGCTGCCGCGGTAGGTGCCGACGATCAGCAAGCCCCGCGCCCGCGGCTCGGTCATCACGCCTTCGAAGGTGCGCAGCGACGTGGGGCTTGCCCATTGCAGATCGTCCAGCACGATCGCGAGCGGCCGCGACGCCGAGGCAACCGCATCCAGCAGGTCGAGCGTGGCCTGCAGCAGCCTTTCTTCGGCGTGCACCGGATCGATCGCGGGCAGCGCCGGCTGCGCGCCCAGCAGCAGGGCGAATTCCGGAAGCTGCGCAATGAGCCCCGCGCCGAGTCCGAGTCTTGCGAGCACGCGCTGCTGCAGTTCGCCGAGCGCCTCCTTCGGCTCGGCGAGCAGCAGCCGGCCGAGCGCGCGCAGCGCCTGCACGACGGCGCCTCCGGTGGCGGCGTCGCGGTGGTACTGGTCGAACTTGCCGTAGACGAACCAGCCCCCGCGCGCGGCGGCGAGCGGCTTCAGCCGGTCCGCGAGCACGCTCTTTCCCACGCCCGCCGCGCCTTCGACGAGAAGGGCGCGGCGAGCCGTCGAGATCGCGTCCTCGAGCGCGCTCTCGAGCCAGGCTACCTCGCGCTCGCGCGCCACGAGCTCTTTCGGAGCCGCGAGGCGCGCGGGAAAGTCGCGCTCACCCAAGGCGAACGCGCCATCGGCAGGCCGGGGCTCGTCCTGCAGGCGCCGCAGGTCGGCCAGGAGGCCTTCGGCGCTCTGGTAGCGCCGCTCCGGCGCCTTGGCGAGCAGGCGCACGATGATGTCCGACAGGGCCGCCGGAACGCGCGGGTCGAGCCGGCGCGGCGCGAGGGGCTCGCGCACGAGATGGTCGTGGATCGCCTGCAGCGCATCGGTCGCATCGAAAGGAAGGCGGCCGGTGGCCGCCTCGTAGAGCGTGGCGCCCAGCGCGTAGAGATCGGTGCGCTGGTCCACCGCGCGGCCTGTGCGGCCGGTCTGTTCGGGCGCGAGATAGGCGAGCGTGTGCGCGAGGGGCGGCTCGTGCGGCGGCGAAGTTTCGCGATCGGCGGTGACCGAGCGGTCGAAGTCGATGAGCACGGCATCCTGCGTTGCGGCCAACAGGACGTTGGCCGGATGGATGTCGCAGTGAACGACACCCGCGCGATGCACGGCCGCGAGCGTGCTCGCGAGCCGCAAAGCGAGCGCGACGAGCGCGTCGGTTTCGAGCGGGCCGGCGCGCAGGCGTTCGGCGAGCGTGTCCGCGCCCGCATCGCGCATCGGAAGGAGATCGGCGCGGGGCGAGACGGCCGCGAGCTGCACGACGCCTTCGATGCCCGCGAGCCGGGACAGCATGTCGCGTTCGTGCGTGAAGCGCCGGATCGCGCCGGCGCCGAGGTATTCCTTGCAGACGAGCGACGCCCCCGATGCGTCCACGAACCGCAAGACGCGCGTCGTCGCGCTTTCGTGGAGACAGTCGGGCGCCGCCGCGCCGCGCGCGCGCGTGGTCTCGACTTCCTTCGGGTTGCGCACGGGCATCCGTTCGAGCGGGGGTGGACCGGACAGTAGTCGAGCAGACTACTCCTGTTGGCATCGAACGTAAATCGTACGCGGCAGCGGTGGCTTCCTCGTGCGGGGGCAGGAGAGCGTCCACACCTTCGTATCGTTGTGCGGGCCGCCTCGGGCGACTAGATTTCTCCTCGGGGGCCAGGGGCGGCAGTCGCGGGCGAATCGAACGAGAGTCCGCCGCGGCTTGGATGCCGATCGAGAAAGTCTTGCAGTTCAGCGCGCCGCGGATTTTCGAAGTGCCGATCTCCTCCCCCCGCCACATTCAAGCATTCGCGCAGGTAAGCGACCGAAGGCAGACATGAGATGAACGCCGAACGCATGATCCGATGGCTCGCCGCGCTGCTCGCGGGCGGTCCGACCGCCCGCCGCGAAAGCACTCCTCACCTCGCCGCGCACCGCGTCGCGCTGGGCCTCTTTCCCACCTTGCGGCCGAACGCATCGCCCGTGCGGGACGCGCGTGCGCAATCCGCCTCCTGATGTCGCGCTGCCGCGCCGCCGGCGCCTACGCATCGAAGTCGGAACGCTCATCGCGGGCCTCGTGGCCGCGCAGGCCGCGATGCTGGGGCTGCTGGGCTACTGGGGTGCCGGGCGGCTTTTGCACGGCGTAGCGCGCGAGGCGCACCTCGAGGAGCACGTCCGGCTCGAAACGGAGATCCGGGCCTATCTCGCTTCGGCCACCGGCGCCGTCCGCGCGCTCGCGCAGGCGCCGAAGCATCGCGGCGAACGCGGCGCCGACGAGCGCAACGCGGAACTGGCGCGCGCGCTCGTCGCGCAGTCGGCCGCGCTCGACGCCCTGTACTTCGTCGACGCTGACGGAAACACGATCGGCGTGGGACGGGAAAGCGGCGCGGCGCCGCGTCCCATCCAGGACCGCGCGGCAAAGCCCGGGCGCATCGACCTGCGCGCGCAGGACTGGATGCGCGAGGCGGCCGCGAGCGCGTCACCGGTGTGGAGCGAGCCGCACGTGCTCGCGTATTCCGCCGGGCGCGGCGTGAGCTTCGCGGCGCCGGCAGACGGGGCCGATGCGCACGGCACGCGCGAAGGCATGGCGGTAGGCGAAGTGTCGTTCGGCCATCTGCACGCGCTCGTGGAAAGTTTCAGCCACGCGGGCGCGGGCGACAGCGCGGTGGTGGACGCGCAAGGCAAGGTCATCGCGCGCAGCGACGAGCCCGCGAGCAAGGGTGCCGCCGACATCCTCGACGAGGTGCTCGCGCTGGCGGCCGCGCATCCGCTGGATGCGCCGCTGCTGGATCATGCGTCGCAGGCGTACCTCGTGCGGGCCACGCCGATCGCGGGCACGCCGTGGCGGCTCGTGAGCTGGCTGCCCGAAGAGGCCGTGGTGGGCGGATTGCGCCGCGGGCTTGTCGCCGCGGCCATGGTGCTTGCGCTCACGCTCATCGCGGCGCTCGCGCTGTCGCTCTGGCTTTCGAGACGCATCACGGGCCCGGTGGAAGTGCTGGCGCGTGTGGCGAGGCGCATCGGCCGGCTGGAGTTCGACAATCTGCCGCGGGTGGACAGCAGCGTCGAAGAGATCCTGCGGCTGGAGCAGGCGCTCGACGAATCGGCGATCAGCCTGAAGGCGTTTCGCAAGTTCGTGCCGGCCGACGTCGTGAGCGAACTCGTGAAGCAGGGCCGGCCGCTCGCGCCCGGTGGGCGGCTTGCGGAAGTCACGGCGATGTTCACCGACATCGAGGGCTTCACGGGCATCTCCGCGTCCGTGCCGCCGGGCGTGCTCGTGCCGCAGCTCACGGAATACTTCAACGCGGCGGCGGGAGTGATCCTTGCCCACGGCGGCACCATCGACAAGTACATCGGCGACGGCATGATGATTCTGTGGGGCGCGCCCGTTGCGCAGGAGGATGCGCCCGTGCGCGCGTGCCGCGCGGCGCTTGCGCTCTGCGACGCGCTGGACGAGCTGAATGCGCAATGGACCGCGCGCGGCCTTCGCGCGCTCAGGACGCGCATCGGCATTCACACCGGCCCGGCCGTGGTGGGCCTGCTGGGTTCCAGCGAGCGGCTCGCGTTCACCGCGTTCGGCGACACGATCAACGTGGCGAGCCGCATCGAAGGCGCGAACAAGGAGTTCGGCACGCGCGTGCTGGCGTCGGGGCATACGGTGGCGGCGCTGGGCAACGGCTTCGTGACCCGCCCGATCGGCGAGGCGCAACTGCGCGGGCACGGCGGGCGGTGGGCCCTGTTCGAGGTCGTCGCGTCGTCCTAGGGTTGCGAAGAACGGTCTGAGCCTGACGGCAATGGGCCCGCCATCGCGGCCCGGCGATCAATCCGTGGGGGCGTCCTCGGGCGGTCTGGAAGCGCTCGACGGTTGATCCGCGGAAGGGGTGGGGCTGGGTCCGATGCGCACCACGGCTGGGGGAAGCTCCAGAGGCGAGAGGCCGTGCTGATAGGGCTGCGTTGCATCATGTGGGCCCGCTAGCGGCATCGCCGAATGGAACTTGACCTCTTCATGCGAGGAAGAGCGCCGGCGTGCTTCGGGCACTGCCAGGAATCCATCCGCATCGGTGGTCGAACTGCAGTGCGGAACACCATGCTCGTCTGTCCGCCTCCGAGCGTTGGGGCTCGTTTCTCCAGAGGTTGGGGGGCTTCCGCTTTTGCGGGGCTGGACGAGAGCTTTGTACTCTGGATGATCTTTGAGGAACCGTTCCACCGAATCGCGCGCCACCATCAGTTTCACGTGATTGCGCGCCGGCTTCAGGAGCGTGAGAACCTTTTGGATCTGATCTGGAGTCGGCGTGTTGCCGGCCGCTTCAGTGTCCAGAACGGCTCTCCAGGCGCTCAGGAGCGGTCCACGTTCTTTCGCCGGGATGTTGACTTCGTGCGGAACTTCTTCCTGGTGCACTCGAATGTGCCTGTTGAAAACTATCTTCAGCGTGCCCAACGTGTCGGCTGCCTTGTCCAACAACTTGCAGCTGTGGAAGAAGTAGACGCTTTCGGGAGACATCTCCCGGTTCACGAAGAACCAGAATTCGCGGCGAGCCTGTGCGTCCTTGAGGATGGGGTCGAGCTTGGTTCGCGGCCCCTCGTCTTCATCGTCGCCATCGAATACCGACAGGTCGAGCTCCGGCTGCGATACCGCACTTGCCGATGGCGAATTCGGCAGAAGGTCGAACCCGCGCCCCGGCGGCGGCATCTCCGGTTGGGGCGCCGCTCGTGAGACCGAATCTGCATGCCGAACCTGGTGCAGCACAACAGCGCCTTGCACCTCTGGTTCAGTCAAACGATGACTGGTATCGTCTTCAGTGTCGGTAAGCTCCTCGCGCCCGCAGCAACTGAACGCCCTGCGGCGGGCGGGCGCCTCGGCTCGATTGCCCACATGCCCGCGCTTCGCTTGCGCGGGTTCGACCTGCGAGCCCCGACGGACGCGTCGGCCCTGTCGCGCGGCTGGTTGTTCAACCTGAACCGCATCGGCCTGCGGCGGTGTCTTCGCAAATCCTGAAACCTTGTTTCCCATGGCACTTCTCCGCGACGGCGCGACCCGTCATTAAAAGGCTGCCGCCTCGCCGCGGCAACAAGACGGATGTCTCTGCCGGCCGCCGTGCGGAAGGTCTGAGTCAACTCCCCGGCACGCGCGGCAGCGGCGGCTCGTGCAGGCACAGGAAACTGCCGAACGCATCGGACGCGCGCTGCAGCAGCACACCGACGCGAAACGCGATCTGCCCGAACTCGGTGTGCGTTTCGGCGGCGGCCAGCAGCGAGCGCACGCGCGTGCCCCGCGCGACCGCGTCGCGATACGCGGCCGACGCGGCTTCGTAGCCGGCTTGGGAGGAAGCCACGGTGTGGCTCGCGACGACGACTGCCGCCCTGAGCGCCTGGATCGACACGATCATCGCGCGGCAGTCGTTCTCGATGCCTTCGAGCGTTCGATGCCACGCCTCTTCGATGCGCCGCGTGGCATCGGCCGCGTGGCAGAACGCTTCGTGCAGCTCGCGGGCGAGCGGCGCGCAGCCTGTGACGGCCGCATCCCCGCAGAGCTTCTCGTAGTTCTGGGTGATCGAGGCGAATGCGCCTCGCGCCTCGTGGCGCCGCCTTGCGAGATCGACGATGCTTTCGCCGGGCTTCGCATCCGCTTGCGCAAGCGCGAGGGCGGCGCGGAAGAAATCGGCGATGCGCCCCGCGGCCGCGCAAGCACCCGTGCCCGTATCCGATGTCGAACTGTCGCTCATGACGTCCTCGCTTTGCCGCCCACGAACACCCGTGCATGCGACAGATTCAGACTACGCCCGGTCCGCGCGGGCGGCAGCATACGAAGGTCTTTGAAAGCCGAATGGATAGGAGTCCTCGAGACGAAAGACTGAACCTGCCGTTCGTCTTGGAACCCGGCAAGGGATGCGTTCACTCAATCGCGTACGGCCTCGAAAGACACCGCGTCGGGCAACCGGGCAGGCGTTCCCAAGGCCCGAGGGCACAACGCCAGGAGCAGACACATCATGACCAGGACACGTGACTCCATCGTATCGCCGGGCTTCGGCGGCGTACCTGCGCAAGCCGCGCTCCCTCTGCGGCCGCCACGCCTGCGGCGGTATGCGGTGACGAGCACCGATGCTTCGGGCTTTCGTCGCGCCTCGCGGCGCACCGAGGCGCAAACGCAGGCGAAGTGGACCGACGCCGTGGTCGACAACGCCGTGTCCGCTTACGCGGCTCCCTCGCGCAGGGGTTCGTTGGGGGAGGGACTGCTCGCCCTGCGCGGCCTCGCCTCCCGCGTCACCGCGGATCACGTGCAGGAGCCGCTGCGCCGTCGCGTGTCGAAGCTGAGCGACGCGGAGCTGCTGTCGGCGCGGGAATACGTGGCCAGTGCGCAGTCCACCGGCGACGCGATGGCGCCAACGATCGCGGATGAAGCCAAGTGGATCGGCGACGCGACGGCATGCGAATACGACAGCCGCCTCGCCGCCATGGCCACGCGGCTGGTGGAGTCGCAACTGCCGGCCGATCCGAACGGCCAGGACGACGTGAGCGAGCGATCGCGGTCGACCTATGCGGATGTGCTCGCGCGCCTGGAACATCTCGTGGCTCTGCGCGGTGGCGGACCGTCCGGCGGCCCGACAGCGCGGCAGTTGATGGTGCAAGCGCTCGAGGACATCGTGCGGCAGGAGCCGTCGCAGCTCGGTCGCGTCTCATCGCTGCTGGGCGCGCTCGGTCGGGCCGAACTCTCGGCGATCGCCGATTGCGAGCCCGCGGGCGCGATCGCGCGAATCGCGCGTGCCCGCATCGACGAGATCGACCGGGGAATCGAACTCTCGGCCAACCAATGCGCCGCCGCCCTCGACGCCGTCGATGTCGACGCGAGCGACTTCGCCGGCCGGCTCGACAACGCGGCGACACTGTACGCGCAACACGCGCAGCTTCTTCGGCTGCACGAACGGGGCGGCAGCGAGATGCGCTTCGCCGGTCCTCCTTTGCACCCTGTGGTCCGGCAGGCGCATCGGCGCCTGCACGACCGGCTCTTCGCCGCGGGCAAGGTGGGCGACTTCGACCGGAACGATCGCGGCCCGCTCGCCATGGCATTCCGGCAGCTGGGCACCTACGCGGAGAAGCGCGATCGCTCCCGCAGGGAAGACTACCTCGCGCACGCACGCACCGTGATGGACTCGCTCGCTGTCGAGCCCGCGATCGCCTTCGCGGTGTCCTGGCTCATGAAGACGGCCCAGGTGCCCGAGCCGTCGAGATCTCCCGCGCGCGAGGAGGACCTGAAAGACATGATCGAGGCGGCCGATCCCGAGCTGCTGAAGCTGTGGGCCGAAGCAATGAACAGCTCGCGAACGCTCGAGCTGATGAGGCTGCTCGAGTCCCGGGCCAATCACTTCGAGCCGGCGGCGCAGATGCTGTCTCACCTGAAGACGCTGCGGGCTCTGGTCCTGAACCGCTACGAGAGGCTGGCCGGTGAAGACACGGTGCGCACCCCCGCGCCCGTTCCCCCCGTGCGAGTGAGCCGCCCGGTCTGGCACGCCTACGAGAAGGTGACGGGCGACGACTTGTCCGCGGCACGCCGCGGCCAGGGCACGAAGCCCGCGGATGCGGCGCGGTAGGGCAGCGGACGAACCCCTGCGGACTTCGTGGCCGTCCACGTCCGGCCCCGGCTGAGTTTCCTTCCACGAAAACGGTCGGCGACGTCACCCCTGGAATCGACCACCGCCGGTGCCTGAGCAGCGCGGCAACGAGGGGGCGCGCCGCGCGAAGCACCGGGTGAACACCCCCGAAACGCGCGAGAAGCAGGCACACTGCCGCCAATCGACCATGGATTCGCCGCAAGCTCCGTTCCTGCTCGCACTCGTGGAGCGAACCGCGTTCGTCGGCACGTGGGAATTGCGCCTGCCCGAGCGGTCGCTGCGCTGGTCAGAGCAGCTCGCGCGCATCCACGCCGCGCCGCCCGGCTATGCGCCCGCGGCGGGCCGCGAATTCGACCATTTCGTCGAAGAGCACCGGCAGGCCATGCGCGACGCGGTGCAGGCCTGTGCCGAGCAGGGCGTGGCGTTCGACATCGAAGCGCAGATCGTGACGTTCGAAGGTCGCCGCTCATGGGTGCGCTGCGTGGGGCAGGCGCTGCGAGACCGCGAAGCGCGCATCGCGTGCGTCGCAGGCGTGCTGCAGGAAATCGCGCCGCCCGGTTACCCCGACGGAACGCTCTTGCGCCACACGGTGAGCATGGGCGGCGCCATGGGCAGCGGCGAGGCTTTCGCGACGATCGACCGCCACGGGCGCATCACCTACGTCAACGAGCAGGCCGAGCGCCTGCTCGGCCACACGGCTTCCGAGCTGATCGGGCGCAGCGTGTGGGGGCGCTTTCGCAAGCGCGCGCGGCTTGCGCTGGAGGAACAGTTCCGCCAGGCGCTGGCGCGCAACGCGCCGGTGGAGCTCGCGGAAATGGACGCGCGCATGAGCCACTGGCTCGAGCTGCGCGCGTATCCGTTCGGCGCGGGGCTTGCCGTGCATCTGCGCGACGTGACCGCGCGCCACAAGGCGCAAGAGCAGCTCATGCTGCTGCAAGGCAGCATCGCGCGGCTGAACGACATCGTGATCATCACCGAGGCCGGCCCCTTCGCGCATCCGGGGCCGCGCATCGTGTTCGTGAACGAAGCCTTCGAGCGCCGCACGGGCTACACGCGCGACGAAGTGCTGGGCCGCACGCCGCGCATGCTGCAGGGCCCGAACACGCAGCGCGCGGCGCTCGACCGCATCCGCGCCGCCATGGAGCAGTGGGAGCGAGTGCGGGTGGACCTCATCAACTACACCAAGGCGGGCGAATCGTTCTGGGTCGACCTCGACGTGTCGCCCGTGTGGGACCGCGAGCGCAAGCTCACGCACTGGGTCGCGGTGGGGCGCGACATCACCGAGCGCAAGACGGCCGAGGAGAAGATCCAGTACCTCGCGTTTTACGACCCGCTCACGCAGCTGCCCAACCGGCAGCTTCTCATGGAGCGGCTGCAGGGCGCGCTCGGCGCCTCCGTGCGCGAGGGCGCGCTCATGTTCATCGACCTCGACAACTTCAAGGTGCTCAACGACACGATGGGCCACCACAACGGCGACCTCCTGCTGCAGCAGGTGGCGCGGCGCCTGCGTTCGTGCGTCGCCAAGGGCGACCTCGTGGCGCGCCTGGGTGGCGACGAGTTCGTGATCCTGCTCACCGACCGCGACGACAAGCCGATCGCGGCGGCGCAGGCGGCCGAGGCCGTGAGCCGCCGCGTGCTGGCCGCGCTCGGCGAGCCTTACGTGCTGCCGGGGTGCCTGCACCACGGCACGTGCAGCATCGGCGTGACGCTCTTCGACGGTGAGGGACGGCCCACCATGAGCGAGTTGCTGAAGCAGGCCGACCTCGCGATGTACGAGGCGAAGCTTGCCGGCCGCAACACGGTGCGCTTCTTCGACCCGGGGATGCAGGCGCTCGCCAGCGCGAACGCCGCGCTCGCGAGCGACCTGCGCCTTGCCTGGCGCGACAAGGCGCTCGAGCTCGAGTACCAGCCGCAAGTCGGCGCGGACGGTCGCATGACGGGCGTGGAGGCGCTGCTGCGCTGGGACCATCCGCGGCACGGCCGCCTGGAGCCTTCGCGCTTCGTGCCGACGGCGGAAGACACGGGGCTCATCGTCCCGATCGGCCACTGGGTGCTGCAGGCGGCCTGCGCGCAGCTCGCGCAGTGGGCGAAGCGGCCCGACCGCGCCCATCTCTGCATCGCGGTGAACGTGAGCGTGCGGCAGTTCCGCCATCCGGATTTCGTCGACGAGGTGACGAACGCGATCCTGAAGTCCGGCATCGAGCCGCGCAAGCTCAAGCTCGAACTCACGGAGAGCCTGCTGGCCGACGGCATCGAAGTCACGATCGCGAAGATGGGCAGCCTGAAGGGCATGGGCGTCACGCTCTCGCTCGACGACTTCGGCATCGGTTACTCGGCGCTTTCGTACCTGAAGCGGCTGCCGCTCGATCAGCTGAAGATCGACCGCGGCTTCGTGAAGGACATCCTCACCGATGCGAACGACGCGGCGATCGCCCGCACGATCGTCGGGCTCGCGCACAACCTCGGGCTCGACGTGATCGCCGAAGGCGTGGAGACCGAGGCGCAGCGCGAGTTTCTCGCGCGGCTCGGCTGCGATCAGTACCAGGGCTACCTCTTCTGCGAGCCGCTGCCGATCGACCGGCTCGAAGCCTTCATGGATTCGCTCGCAACGGCGAGGTCTACACCGGAGCCATCTGCAGCGGCGAAGTGACGACCGCGCGCGGCAGCCGGATCGCGATGCGCTCGGGTGTACGCGTGACTTCCGTGCCTTCCGCGGCGGCGAGTGCCTGGACTTCGCTCCAGTCCACGAGCTGGCGCGGCGCGGTGCCGGAAGCGGGCGGGATCGTCGAATCGGGGTCGCGCGGGCGCGCCTGCCATCGAACCGAAACGACCGCGTGGCTCGCGCCGATTTCGCTTTCGATCACGAGCTCGCCCGTGTCGCGCGCCTCGTCCGCGAGCGTGAGAAGGGATGCGGCGAGAAGGTGCCGCAGCGCGCGGCGGCCGACTTCGAACTCGGTGGAGGCGACGTCGTCGACGATCGTGAAGCCGCGGAAGTTGAAGCTCGCGGCCAGCAGGCCCGCGCATTCGCGCACGCCCTCGTGCACCGCGACGCTTTCTTCCGGCGGACAATCGATCCAGTTGATGACCTTCAGACAGCCCGCGACCGCCTCGCGCGCGAGCCGGTTGAGCTTGCCGAGGTTCGCCTGCAGGTCCTGCGGGTTCAGAAGGCCGCGTTCCACGCGCGCGTTGAGCATCTCGGCAAGCATCGCGGCGGCCTGCAGATGCACGACCATGTCGTGCTTGAGCGCGGGCGCGACGCGCCTGAGCACCGCCTGCTCGGCCGCGTTGGCCATGCTCCTGGCGCGCGAGTTGCCCGCGGCGGGAGGGATGAGATCGATTGGGCGCTCTTCAGTTTCCACCTGTCCTGTTTCTGGCGGGCCCGCGAGAAAAGCTGTCAGGCCCGCGCGGGCGTGCCTGTAGGAAAAAGGGGAAAGGGCGAAGGAGGCGGCGTATGCTTTGCGCAATGAACAAGGCATTCACGCGCGAGACCGATGGCGCGGACGAGGAAGAGCTCGAGCTGCCGCCGCTGCCCTCGGGCGGCAGGAACTACATCACGCCGGCGGGCCATGCGCGCCTGCGCGCCGAGCTCCTGCACCTGATCGACGAGGAGCGTCCGCAGGTGGTGGAAGTCGTGCACTGGGCGGCGAGCAACGGCGACCGTTCGGAAAACGGCGACTACATCTACGGCAAGAAGCGGCTGCGCGAGATCGACCGGCGCATCCGCTTTCTCACGAAGCGCCTGGAGATCGCGGAGGTGGTGGACCCGTCGGTGCATCACGGCCGCGACCAGGTGTTCTTCGGCGCGACCGTGACCTATGCCGACGAGGCGGGCGAGGAACACACGGTGACGATCATGGGCATCGACGAGGCGGACAGCGCGCGGGGCGAGGTGAGCTGGGTCTCGCCGATCGCGCGGGCGCTGCTGAAGGCGCGCGAGGGCGACGTCGTGAAGCTCGTCACGCCCGTGGGTGTGCAGGAGGTCGAGGTGTTGAAGGTGGCGTATCCGCAGCCTGCGGGATAGCGGGCCCAGACTTTTGGTCTAGTGCCCCGGCTTGATGCGCCGAACGCGCATCACCGAAGCCTGCCGCTTCAGCGCGCGCAGGACGGATTCGAGATGCGCCCGATCGCGCACGCTGATGATGAAGCGCAGCTCCGTCGAGTCCTGCGCGCGCTCCTCGTCCATGTCCACGTGTGTGATGTCCGCCTCGGCGCTCGCAAGCGCCGCCGCCACGCGGGCGAGCACGCCCTTGCCGTTGGCCACGGTCACCTTGATGCCCGTTTCGAACTGGCGCACGGGCTCTTCCGCCCACTCGACGCCGATGAAGCGCTCCGCATCCTTGTGCTGCAGCCGCCGCGCCACCGCGCAATCCTCGGTGTGCACGACAAGGCCTTCGCCGCGCCCGAGGTAGCCCACGATCGCGTCGCCCGGCACCGGGCGGCAGCACGACGCGAACTGCACCGAGGCGTTCTCGCTGCCATCCAGCACCACCGCGCCCTGGAACACGTTTTCGTGCGCCGTGTAGCGCTCGCGGCTGATGAGAAGCGCATCGGGCTTCTCGCCTCGCTCCGCGAGCAGCGTGACGAGCCGCTTCGCGACGATGGTCGCGATGCGCTTGCCGAGGCCCAGGTCCGTGAGCAGTTCCGATCGCGTGCGGTTGCCCGTGAAGCGCAGCAGCTTTTCCCACACCGGCTGCCAATCCTCGTTGTCGGGCGGAAGGCGCCCGAGCCCCTCGGCACGCAACGCCTGGGCCAGGAGCTTTTCGCCGAGCGCCTGCGACTCCGCCTGCGCCATCGTCTTCAGGTGATGGCGGATCTTGGAGCGGGCGCGCCCCGTGCGCACGAAGGCGAGCCAGCCCGGGTTGGGCGTGGACACGGGCGCGGTCACCACTTCCACCATGTCGCCGTTGCCGAGCTCGGTGCGCAGCGGCACCTGCACGCCGTTGATGCGCGCGGCAACCGTGTGGTCGCCCACGTCGCTGTGGATCGCGTACGCGAAATCGACGACGGTCGCGCCGCGCGGCAGCGCGAGAATCTGGCTCTTCGGCGTGAAGACGTACACCGCATCCGGGAAGAGGTCGATCTTCACGTGGTCCCAGAACTCCGCGGCGTCGCGCGTCTCGTTCTGGATGTCCAGCAGCGACTGCAGCCACTTCGTGCCCAGGCGCTCCGTGCTCGGGTCGCCTTCGGGGTGGCTCGACTTGTAGAGCCAGTGCGCGGCCACGCCCGATTCGGCGACGAGGTGCATCGCCTCCGTGCGCAGCTGGAATTCGACGTTCACGCCCGAGGGGCCCACGAGCGTCGTGTGCAGCGACTGGTAGCCGTTGATCTTGGGGATCGCGATGTGGTCCTTGAACTTGCCGGGCACGGGCTTGTAGAGCTGGTGCAGCACGCCGAGCGCGGTGTAGCAGTCGATCACCTTCGGCACGATGATGCGGATGCCGTAGATGTCGGTGACCTGCGCGAACGACAGGTGCTTCTCGTCCATCTTGCGGTAGATCGAATAAAGCGTCTTCTCGCGGCCCTGGATGCTCACCTCCATGCCCGCGTCCTCGAACACCTGCTCGACGTCGCGCTGCACTTTCTGGATCAGGTCGCGCCGGCGGCTGCGGGCCTTGCCGACCGCCTTGGAGAGCGTGGCGTAGCGCCACGGCCGCAGATAGCGGAACGCGAGTTCCTGCAGTTCGCGATAAGTCTGGTTCAGCCCGAGGCGGTGCGCGATGGGCGCGTAGACGTCGAGCGTTTCGGAGGAGATGCGGCGCCACTTCTCGCGCGGCACGTCTTCCAGCGTGCGCATGTTGTGCGTGCGGTCGGCGAGCTTCACAAGGATCACGCGCACGTCGCGCGCCATCGCGAGCAGCATCTTCCTGAACGACTCGGCCTGGCTTTCCTCGCGCGTGTCGAACTGCAGCCGGTCGAGCTTGGTGAGGCCGTCGACGAGTTCCGCCACGGGCGGGCCGAACTTCTCGACGAGCTCTTCCTTCGTGACTCCGCAGTCCTCGATGGCGTCGTGCAGGAGCGCTGCCATGAGCGCCTGCGCATCGAGCTTCCACTCGGCGCATTGCGCGGCCACGGCGATCGGATGCGTGATGTAGGGCTCGCCGCTCGCGCGCATCTGGCCGAGGTGCGCCTCGTCGGCAAAGCGGTAGGCCCGGCGGACCTGATCGACTTCGCCGGGCTCCAGATAGTCGAGTCGCGCGGTGAGCGCGGCGAAGCTCGCGGCCGCGGCATTGGCGGCGGCGGGCGACGGCTGCGCCGCGACGGGGCGCTTGCTGCCGCGGCCGGAAGAGGGGGTGAGCACCGCGCTCATGGCTCAAATGTAGCGCGAGGCAGAAGAAAGCAGGCTTCGGAAGAGAAAAAGCACCGCATGGCGGTGCTTCGGGAGGGGGCCTGCGACGCTGTGCTCAGCCAGGCACTTTCTTCAGCATTTCCAGGCCGATCTTGCCTTCCGCGATCTCGCGCAGCGCCGTGACACCCGGTTTGTTCTTGGTCTCGATCTTGGGCGCGTGACCCTGGCTCAGCATGCGGGCGCGATAGGTCGCGGCCAGCACCAGCTGGAAACGGTTGGGGATGCGCTTCAGACAGTCTTCGACGGTGATACGGGCCACGAATGATTTCCTCAAAAGATGCCGAGGGCCTGGAAAGTGCCGGCCAGTGCGCGGCGCTGGGAAGAGAACTTGAGCCGCTGGGCGTGAACGATCGCTTTCAGGTCGAAAAGCGCCCGCTCGAACAGATCGTTGATTATAACGAAATCGAATTCCTTGGCCTGAGCCATCTCCTCGGCCGCGTTCTGAAGGCGCACCTCGATCATCTCGGGCGAGTCCTCGCCGCGCCGTTCGAGCCGCGCACGCAGTTCGTCCCAGCTCGGAGGCAGCACGAAGATCAGCACCGCGTTGGCGAACGCGC
Organism: Ramlibacter sp.; assembly: GCF_035548915.1. Classification (GTDB taxonomy): domain Bacteria; phylum Pseudomonadota; class Gammaproteobacteria; order Burkholderiales; family Burkholderiaceae_C; genus Ramlibacter. Next base: position 147,829 of record NZ_DASZSE010000039.1, read on the forward strand.
GGCGAATCTGAAGCGCGCCTTGCCAGTCGATTTCGAGGATCACGTCCGCGCCCTGCGCGATGCGCTCCTCGATCGAGCGCTTCGAGGTGCCGTAGCGATAGCCGTGCACGTGGGCCCATTCCACGAATCCGTCGGCCGCGACCAGCGCATCGAACGCAGCGTCCGCGACGAAGTGGTACTCGCGCCCGTGCTTTTCCTGGCCGCGCGGCGGCCGGGTGGTGTGGGACACCGAAGGCTTCACGCGGGAGTCGAGCTCCAGCAGGGCCTTCACCAGGCTCGACTTGCCCGCGCCGCTGGGCGCCGCGACCACGAACAGGTTACCGGGATAATCCATCCAGCAATTCTCTTTGGCTTCCTGAAGCGATTATCCCTTGCCGCGCACGATGCCCGCAGCTCGCATCTTCCACTCGATCTCGTTGCACCCGATGGTGGGCATGGTCTGCGGTATCGCGCAGCCCACCGTGCTCGCGCGCGCGGAACTCGACCCCGCCCTGCCGCTCGACTGGTCGGGCGCCGATGCCGCGCTCGAGCCGCTCCTCGAGGAGCCGCTGGCCTCCCGCCCCGAGCCGCAGGACGCGGTCGCGCGATTGGTGCGCCGCCTCGCGCATGTGCAAGGCGCCGTGCAGCGGCAGCTGAAGGTGCCGGTGTTCGGCGAGGGCCGCATCGTCGAGCGGCGCCTCGTCGAGCCGGGGCGCCACGTGCGCGTGGTGATCGCGCTGCCCAGCCACACGCCGCAGGCGAGCGCGGCGGCGCTGGAATTCGCGCGCATCGCGCTCGAACTCTTCGCGCAAGGCGCACCCGATGCGAGCCAGAAGGTGCAGGATGCGCTGAAGGAGTGCAACGCCGAGCTGCGCAAGCATTCCCTGGCGGGCATCAATCAGCTTCACTTCCTGCGCTCGGCCCATGAAATGGGCGTGCCTTGCACGCGGCTCACGACCGAAGCGTACGCGTTCGGCCACGGGGTGCACACGCGGCGGCTCAGGAGTTCGATCACCGACCGCACTTCCTCGATGGCGGTGGCGCTCGCGCGCAGCAAGTGGCAAACGGGGATGGTGCTGCGCCGCTTCGGCATCCCGGTGCCGCAGCACGTGCTCGTGCGAAGCGCCGACGAGGCCGTGGAAGCGGCCGCGCGGCTCGGCTATCCCGTCGTGGTGAAGCCCGACGACCAGGAGCAGGGCCACGGCGTTTCGGCCGGGCTGCGCGACGAAGCCACCGTGCGCGCGGCTTTCGAGGCGGCCCGCAAGGCCTCCCAGCAGATCCTGCTCGAAAAGCACCAGGAAGGCGACGACTACCGCGTCACGGTGTTCCAGGGCAAGGTGGTGAAGATACTGCAACGCCGCGCAGGGGGCGTCACGGGCGATGGCACGCACGACGTGGCCGAGCTCGTGCGCCGCGAACTGCTCACGCCGCGCTTTCAGCGCTCCTATCGCCAGACCGGCCGCTGGACGCTCACGCTGGACGAGGAGGCGCTCGGCCTCGTCGCGGAGCAGGGGCTCACGCCATCTTCCGTGCCCGAAGCGGGGCGATTCGTCACGCTGCGGCGCAAGGCGAACGTGAGCTCGGGCGGCATCCAGATGCTCGTGCCGGTGGACCGGTGCCACCCCGACAACCGCGCGCTGGCCGAACGCGCATGCCGGGCGCTCGGGCTCGACCTGTGCGGCGTGGACCTCATCATCCCCGACATCGCCACGTCGTGGCTCGACACCGGCGCCGCGATCGTCGAGCTGAACGCGCAGCCGCAGATCGGCTGGGTGCACGGGCCCGAGGCGTACCCGCGCATCCTGCGCGAGATGCTGCAGGGGCGCTGGGACATCCCGCTGTACCTCGCGGTCTGCGAGCCCGCCCGGATTCCCGCCACGCTCGCCGGCTTGCGGGCGCTCTTCGACGGCTGCGACGTGAATGCCTTCGCCTCGCCGCATGGCGCCTGGATCGACGGCGAACGCGTGGCGGCCGAATCCGGCAGCGGGTTCGATGCAGCCTGCGCCGTGCTGCTCGACACCGAAGTGCGGGGCGCCGCCTGCGTGATGAGCATCGACGAAATTTCGCGCACCGGCCTGCCCGCGCCGCGATTCGACCGCATCGAATGGCGCTGCCCCCCGGCGCTCGGCCCGCAGGCGCAGCGCCCGTGGGACGTGATGCGCGACCTGGCCGCGGGCCATTCGCGCGAAGCTGCAACGGCGGGCGTCGAACCCGTGCCCGGCGCATGAGCACGCCGCCGCTGCCCGAAAGCGCCGCGATGAGGGCGGGAGATAGCCGTCGCGTGCTCGCGCTCGCGCTCGACGCGCCGAGCCCGCGGCTGCTCGAACAATGGATCGCCGAAGGGCTGCTGCCGAACCTGCGCGCGCTCGCGAAGCGCAGCCTCGTGATGCCGATCCACTCGCAAAAGCAGCACAGCAACGAGCATGCCTGGGTGCCCGTCTTGACGGGCCGGGGCCGCGCGCGCTGGGACCACTGGCTCGACCGGTGGCGGCCCGAGGCGTACTCGTTCGAGGAAGCGTCGCTCTTCGACTGGATTCAGGCGCCGATGTTCTATGCGCTCGGCTCGCGCCGCCGCGTCGTCGCGTTCGATCTCGCGGCGCCCGTGGTGCCGGGGGTCGAAGGCGTGCAGGTGACGGGCTTCGCGGCCGAGTTGAACGAGTCGTTCCCCCAATCCGATCCGGGAGCGCTCATCGACCGGCTCGTGGCGCGCTACGGGATCGATCCGAAGACAGGCGATGCGCAACGCACGGTCAACGCGGTGTCCGGGCGCGAGGGCGTTTCGTGGACCGTGCCGTGCGCGTACGACGTTCCCCGCATGCGCGAATTCTCGCATGCGCTCGTCCGCTCGGTCGAACGCCGCACCGCCGCCTGCCTCGAGCTGATGCGCGAAGAGCGCTGGGACCTCTTTGTCGCGGGGTATTCCGAAGTTCATACCGCGGGCCACATCCTGTGGCACCTGAGCCAGCCCCATCCGCTGCAGGTGTTGCGCGAGGCGGGCGAGCCCGATCCGCTGCTTGCGGTCTACCGCGCGGTGGACCGCTCCGTGGGCGAGCTCGTGCGGGCGGCCGGGGCCGAGTCCGTCGTCTTCTTCACGCTCGATGCCACCGTGACCGACAGTCTGGAGAACACGCGCGTGATGTTCCTGCCCGAATTCCTCTACCGCCGCCGGTTCGGGCGGGCCGCGCTCGCCGAAGGCGACGCGAGCCGCCCGCCGCCGCCTCCACGGCTCGACTACCGCGAACACTGGAAGCACGAGATCTGGCGCCTGCGCACGGCGTGGGGCGAGGCCGATCTCGAATCGCCTGCGCTTCAGCAGTCGCGCGGCGATCCGCTCGGCTGGTGTCCGGCCAACTGGTACCGGCCGCTCTGGCCGCGCATGGAAGCGTTCGCGCTGCCGAGCGTGGCCGACGGCTACGTGCGCCTCAACGTGCGCGGTCGCGAGGCGCAAGGCAGAGTCGACCCGGCGGACTTCGCGGTGCTTTCCGAGCGGCTCGCAGCCGAAATCTCCACGCTCGTGAACGCGCGAACGGGCGAGCCGATCGTGCGCGAAGTCGTGCGCGTGCGCAGCGACCCGTTCGACGCCGACCCGAAGAAGCCGCCGGCCGACCTCATCGTCGTGTGCCGCGAGGACGGGCCGGTGGACGTGGTCGACTCCCCGCTCGTGGGCCGCATCGGGCCCGTGCCCTATTTCCGCACGAGCGCGCACCAGTCGCATGGCGCGCTGCTTGCCAATCACCTGTACGTGAGCGGGCCGCGCGCCGGCGCGCCGCGCGTGCGGACCGGGCCGGGCCGCCTCGAAGACGTGCCCGCCACGATCCTCGAGCTGCTCGGCGTCGAGCGTCCGCCCGGTTTCGACGGAGTCAGCGTTCTCGCATGAAGAAGATCCGCGTCGCGCTGCACCGATTCGCACACGACTCCAGCCTGCCGCAGCGCGACGGCGTCAACCTCGCGCACCTGGAGATCAACTCGCTTCTGGAGTCGCCCTCGGCCGAGGGGCTGCAAGTCGAGTTCCACGATTTCGATCGCGTGGTGCGCGATGACGCCCATGCGCGCGAAGTGCTCGCGGGCGTGGACTGCGTGCTCGCCAACGTCGGCCCGCACGCGCACTACTATCACGAACTGCGCGACCGGCTCGCCCTGCGGTTCCGGATCGTGCGCGACATCCGCACGGCGCTCTGGAGCTGCTACCTGCTGCAGGAGGCGCTGTGCGAGCCCTACCTGCGCGAAGGCGACGTGCTGCTCGCGCTTTCGAACTATTCGCGCTCGCTCACGCGCCGGCTCTTTCCGCACCTCGAGGCGCACCCGGTCTGCGTGTTCGAACCCCTCATGGTGGGCGCCTCCCCCCGGCCGCGCAAGCCCGCGCCGCAAGGCGTGGTGACGCTCGGACACGTGGGCCGTCTGTCGCGGGACAAGAACTTCCCGCAGATGGTGGACCTGCTCGTGGAACTCGACGCGCACGAGCCCGGGCGTTACCGGCTGGTGGCGTGCGGCGCGGTGCATTCGCCCGACTGCGAGCCGGCACTCGTGGCCGAAGACATCCGCGCGCGCACCGGCCGCGCCGGCCTCTTCACCTACATTCCGCCGCTGCCGCACGAGGAGGTGCTGGAGCTCTTCGACCGCTTCGACTGGTTTCTCTTCTTCTCGACTTCCAACATCGAGACCCTGGGGCGGGTCGTTCTGGAGGCGAACTACCGGGGCGTGCCCGTGCTCGCCGCGGACCACGCCGCGACAGCCGAACTGCTGGCGCCTTCCTCGCTTTTGCCAGTCGAGTATCACGGCGAAGTGTTCCATTCGCACTTCGATGCGCCGCTCGGCCGCGTGGACATCGCGCGGGCCGCGGACATCATCCGGCAGCGCAGGATGCCCTCGGCGCCGCCCGTTGCGAAGGTGAATCGCCTTTCCGTGCTGCTGGAGGCGATCGCCGGCCGCGCGAAGCCCGAGAACGAGCCCCTGCAGGCGGGCGCGCGCGGCTTCATCGAGCGGCTGCGCTGGTCCGATCTGCCGCGCTATCGCGGCGTCGCGCAGGCACGGCCCGTGATCGGCGAACTGCGCGAATGGTTCTGTGCGCTCAATGGCAAGCGGTCATCGCGGTTTGACGAGCGGCTGCGCGAGCTCGAGCGGCGTTCGCGCTTTCCCGAACGCACGCGCCGCTTCGTCGGCGCGTCGCAGCACACGCTGTGCGACTTCACGAACCTGGGCGGGTTCGACATGGAACTGTGCAACATCGCGGGCTTCCACCCGCGGTTCTGGCTGGAGCCGCGGGGGTAGGGCGGGGCACGGGCTACTCGAGGTTCTGGACCTGCTCGCGCATCTGCTCGATGAGCACCTTCATGTCCACCGAAATGCGAGTGAGCTCCAGCGCGGCGGACTTGGAGCCGAGCGTGTTGGCTTCCCGGTGCAGTTCCTGAATGAGGAAGTCGAGGCGCTTGCCGATGTCGCCGCCCTTTCGGATCAGCCGTTCGATTTCGTCCAGGTGCGCGGCGAGGCGCGTGAGTTCCTCGGCGACGTCGATGCGGATCGCGAACGCGGTCGCCTCGGTCAACGCGCGGTCCTGAGCCGCCTCGGGCGTGGCCGAGCCTTCGGCGAGGTGCATCGCCTCCTTCCAGCGTTCGAGGAAGCGCTGCCGCTGCTGTTCGACCAGCTGCGGCACGAGCGGGCGCGCCTGCTGCGCGAGTGCGCGCAACTGCGCGAGGTGGGCGAGCAGCATGCCGGCCAGCCGCTCGCCTTCGCGTTCGCGCGCGGCCAGCAGTTCTGTGAGCACTCGCTGCGCGAGCTCGGTAAGCGATGTCCCCCAGTCGATGTCGCCTCCGGCCTCGGCCGCGCCCAGGCGCAGGATCTCGGCCACCGAGAGCGCCTGCGCATCGGGCAGCCACCCGCGCACGGCGTCCTGCACCGAGGACAGGCGCTGCAGCATGCGAACGGAGGGTTCGCGCACGCTGTCGCCGTCGGAGCTTTCGAGAGACACGCGCACTTCGACCTTGCCCCGTTTGAGGCGGGCCGTCAACAGCTCGCGCAGCTGCGGCTCCCAGGCCCGCAGTTCGTCGGGCAGGCGAAACGCGAGGTCCAGGAAGCGGCTGTTGACGGAGCGGATCTCGATGCCCAGACGCACGGCAAGCGGCCCGCGTCCTTCGCCCGCTTGCGAGGGGCTTTGCTGCGCGCTCGCGTAGCCGGTCATGCTGTAAACTGGCATGGAGGTCCTTGGGGGCTGGCCCCGTTGTGGGATTTCGAGAAGGATGACGAGAAGCGGCTGCGAGATCGATCGGCTTCGTATGGGCGACCCCGAAACTCCTTAAATTATGTCAAAGGTGAAACCGGCTCCGCTGCCGCCCGATACCGTGATCGGCGGCTACCGGGTCGTGCGCAAGCTTTCCGCCGGTGGATTCGGGGTGGTCTACCTTGCCGTGGACAACGAAGGCCAGCAAGTCGCGATCAAGGAATACCTTCCCTCGTCGCTCGCGACGCGCGCACCCGGGGAGCTGCTGCCGCAGGTCGCGGCCGAGAAGCTTTCGCTCTATCGCCTGGGTCTCAAGAGCTTCTTCGAGGAAGGCCGCTCGCTTGCCCAGATCTCGCACAGCTCGGTGGTGAGCGTGCTCAATTTCTTCCGCGAGAACGAAACCGTCTACATGGTGATGAACTACCTGGAGGGCGCGACCCTGCAGGACTTCATCATCACCGCGCGCGAGCTGAAGAAGCAGAAGGTGTTTCGCGAGTCGACGATCCGCTCGCTCTTCGACGAGATCCTGCGGGGCTTGCGCATCGTGCACCAGCACAAGATGCTGCACCTGGACATCAAGCCCGCCAACATCTTCATCACCGACGACAACCGCGCGGTGATGATCGACTTCGGCGCGGCGCGCGAAGTGCTGTCGAAGGAAGGCAACTTCATCCGCCCCATGTACACGCCCGGGTTCGCCGCGCCCGAGATGTACCGCCGCGATTCGTCGATGGGCCCGTGGACGGACATCTACGCGATCGGCGCGTGCATCTATGCGTGCATGCAAGGCTACCCGCCCAACGACGCGCCGCAGCGGCTCGAGAAGGACCGGCTCGCGCTCGCGCTCTCGCGCCTGCGCGGCATCTATTCCGACAACCTGATCGAGGTCGTGGAGTGGTGCATGTCGCTCGATCCGCTGTCGCGTCCGCAGTCGGTGTTCGCGCTGCAAAAGGAGCTGAGCCGCGAAGGCGAGCGCCGCTACACCAAGCTGAGCGTGGGCGAGAAGATGCGGCTGCAGTTCGACAACATGGTGTCGGACACCAAGAAGAGCATGCGCCGGGCCACGGGGTTCGGCGGGGCGAAGGCCCGCTGACCATCGAGCGACATGAAATTCTCCGTCTTCCAGGTGAGCCGCAAGGGCGGGCGAGAAAAGAACGAAGACCGCATGGGCTACTGCTACACGCGGGAGTCGGGCCTGTTCCTGCTCGCCGACGGCATGGGCGGCCATCCGGAAGGCGAGGTCGCCGCGCAGCTCGCGCTGCAGACCATCAGCGCGCTCTACCAGAAGGAAGCGCGGCCGGTCGTGCGCGACGTGGCGGAATTCCTCACGACTTCGCTCATGGCGGCGCATCATCAGATCATCCGCTACGCGAGCGAGCGGGGCATGCTCGATACACCGCGCACGACGCTCGTGGCGTGCATCGTGCAAGGCACTCACGCGACGTGGGTGCACTGCGGCGATTCGCGCCTGTACGTGATCCGCCACAACGAACTGCTCACGCGCACGCGCGACCACTCCTACCTGGAGCAGCAAAGCGCCGGCGTGATCCGCATGGACCGGATCAACCGCAACATCCTCTTCACGTGCCTCGGCTCGCCCACGAAGCCGGTGTTCGACGTGACGGGGCCGGTGCCGCTGCAGCAGGGCGACCGCATCATGCTGTGTTCCGACGGCCTCTGGAGCGGCCTGTCGGATGGCGACATCGTGCGGCATCTCGCGACCAAGCCGGTCGCCGAATCCGTGCCGGACATGGTGGAGGATGCGCTGCGCAGCGGCGGCGACCATTGCGACAACGTGACGGTGATCGCGATGGAATGGGAAACGCCCGACTCGTTCGAGTCGACCAAGGGCATTTCCACCGACAGCATTTCCGACGGCGTGTTCGCCTCCACCATCCAGGCGGGTGTGCTCGACACGCTGGTGGACGATCTGGACGATGCGGCGATCGAACGGTCGATTGCGGAGATCAACGAGGCGATCAAGCGGTCTGCGGGGCGGAAGAGCTGAGGGCTCCCTGTTTTCACCGCAGAGGCGCCAGTTCACCGCAGAGGCGCAGAGGGCGCAGAGGGCCGCAGAGTTTCTTTTGAGATTTCTCTGCGGCCCTCTGCGGCCTCTGCGCCTCTGCGGTGAGCGACGGCCCCGGATCGGTCACAATCCCACGATGAGTTTCCAGCGCACGAACGACCGCGCCGCCGACCAACTGCGCCCTGTGCGCATCACGCGCGGCTTCACCATCCACGCCGAAGGCTCCGTGCTCGTCGAGTTCGGCGAAACGCGAGTGCTGTGCACCGCGAGCGTCGAAGACAAGGTGCCGCCGCACAAGCGCGGCAGCGGCGAAGGCTGGGTCACCGCCGAATACGGCATGCTGCCGCGCGCGACGCACACGCGAGGCGACCGCGAAGCCGCGCGCGGCAAGCAAAGCGGCCGCACGCAGGAGATCCAGCGCCTGATCGGGCGCAGTCTTCGCGCCGTGTTCGACCTGAAGAAGCTCGGCGAGCGCACCATCACGCTCGACTGCGACGTGCTGCAGGCCGACGGGGGCACGCGCACGGCGGCCATCACGGGCGCGTTCGTCGCGGCGCAGGATGCAGTGGCGACACTGCTGCGCGCGGGCAAGCTCGCGGAGTCGCCGATCGGGGACTCCGTGGCCGCGGTGTCGGTCGGCATCGTGGAAGGCACGCCGATGCTCGACCTGGAATACGTGGAGGACGTCGCGTGCGACACCGACATGAACGTGGTGATGACGGGCGCGGGGCACTTTGTGGAAGTGCAGGGCACGGCCGAGGGCGCGCCGTTCACGCGGCAGGAGATGGACCGGTTGCTGAGGCTCGCGGAAAAGGGGATTGCCGAACTCGTCGGCTTGCAGCGCGCGGCCTTGTCCGCGTGAAGCCGCATCGGCGGCTTCGCGCGTTGCGCCGGGTCGTCGTCCGCGCTCCCCCTTCTTGGAAATGACGAAATGATCTCGAAGATCGTCCTCGCCTCCAACAACAAGGGCAAGCTCGCCGAGCTGCGGATGATGTTCGCGCCGCTTCGCATCGAACTCGTCGCGCAATCGGCGCTCGGCATCTCCGAGGCCGAGGAGCCGCACCGCACCTTCGTCGAAAACGCCATCGCGAAGGCGCGCCATGCCGCGCGCGAAAGCGGCCTGCCCGCGATCGCCGACGACGCGGGGCTGTGCGTCGATGCGTTCGGCGGCCTGCCCGGCGTGGACACCGCCTTCTACGCCACCCGGTTCGGCTACCCGAAGGGCGACGGCAACAACGTGCGGGCGCTCCTCGAGCAAATGCGTGACATCGACAACCGCCGCGCCGCGCTCGTGAGCACACTCGTTGCGATGCGCGCGCCCGACGATCCCGAACCGCTGATCGCGCAAGGCCGCGCCGAAGGCGAGATCGCGCGCCAACCCGCCGGCGAACACGGCTTCGGCTTCGACCCCGTCATGTTCATCCCGCGCTTCGGCTGCACCTTCGCGCAACTGCCGCCCGAGGTGAAGAACGCCAACAGCCATCGCGGGCAAGCCGCCCGCCGGATGGTGGAGCTGATCCGCGACAGGTGGCTGGCGGTCTGATGCACGACATCTCGCACTACCTGCGCCCCGGCCTGCTGCAGCTCGCCGCGCTGCCGCCGCTATCGCTTTACGTGCACCTGCCGTGGTGCCTGCACAAGTGCCCCTACTGCGACTTCAATTCGCACGAGATGAGGCCGCACGAGCTGCCCGAAGAGCGCTATCTCGATGCGCTGCGCGCCGACCTCGAATCCGCCTTGCCCCTCGTCTGGGGCCGCCCCGTGCACAGCATCTTCATCGGCGGCGGCACGCCGAGCCTCTTTTCGCCGCGCGGGATCGACCGGCTTCTCGGGGACGTTCGCGCGCGCCTGAAGCTCGCGGCCGATTGCGAGATCACGCTGGAAGCCAACCCCGGGACTTTCGAGAAAGACCGCTTCCGCGCGTTTCGCGACGCGGGCGTCACGCGGCTGTCGATCGGCGTGCAAAGCTTCAACGACGCGCATCTGCGCGCGATCGGCCGCGTGCACGACGGCAGGCAGGCCATCGCCGCCGCCGAAGAAGCGGCGCAGGCCTTCGACACCTTCAACCTCGACCTGATGTACGCGCTGCCCGGGCAGACGCTCGCGCAGCTCGAAGAAGACGTCGCGCAGGCGCTCTCGCTCGCGCCGCCGCACCTGTCGATCTACCACCTCACGATCGAGCCGAACACGCTGTTCGCGAAATTCCCGCCGCAGCTTCCCCCCGAGGATCTCGCCTTCGCGATGCTCGATCGCATCACCGAGATGACGCAGCCCTGCGCGCTCGAGCGCTACGAGGTCTCCGCCTATGCGAAGCCGCGGCATCGCTGCCGGCACAACCTCAACTACTGGGAATTCGGCGACTACCTGGGCATCGGCGCGGGCGCGCACAGCAAGCTCAGCTTTCCGGGCCGCATCGTTCGCCAGGTGCGCAACCGCGAGCCGCGCCTTTTCATGGACAACGCCCTCGCAGGCAACGCGGTGGCGCAGGACGAGGAGGTGAAGCGCGCCGAGCTGCCGTTCGAATTCATGCTGAATGCGCTGCGGCTGAAGGAGGGGTTCGCCACGACACTCTTCTTCGAACGCACGGGGCTTGCCCTGAGCGCAATCGAGGCGCCGCTGCGCGAAGCGCAGGCCCGAGGTCTGATCGAGCGCGACGTCGCGCGGATTGCGCCGACGCAGCGCGGCTTCGATTTCCTGAGCGATCTGCAGGCGCTGTTTCTCGCATAGCCGCCGCAGCCCCCGGGTGGCCCGCCTGCTGCCTACCCCGGCCCGCCGGCGAACGAGGAAGCGTCGGAATCGAGCGCGCGCGCGTCACCCGGCAGCGTGGGCGCGGTGCCGATGGATTCCTGCCGGCCCGGGTCGGGCTGCGTGGGCGCCATGGCGGGCGGCCCCGGCGGCGGATGCAGCGAAGGCGGCGAGGGCAGCGAAGGCGGCTCCGCCACCGCCATGTTTCTCACCGGGTCGCGCATCAGCTCCTGCAGCGCTTCCTCCAGCAGCCTGAGCACTTGCTGCGCGTCGCGGGCGTCATCCGGCACGAGCGCGCAAGCGATCTTCGGCTTCACCTGCATGCCCTGGGGCAGCCCGCCGATCGGGCCGATGCAGCGCGCGATCACCTTGGCGCAGAATGCGCGCGCACGCGACACCGCAAGCGGGCCTTCGATCAGCAGGCCGAAACGCGAATCGCCCAGCCGCGCGAGCGTGTCGACGTTGCGCAGCATCGACGTGAGCCGGTCGCTCAGGCGCAGCAGGAGCTCGATCGCGCGGCGGCGCCCGAATTCGCGCCGCAACTCGTCGTAGTTGCTGAAATCGAGCACCGCCACGAGGCTGCGATGGCCGAAGCGCGAGGCTTCGTCGATCGTCGAGCGCACCTTCAGCGCGAACACCGCATCGTTGACGAGACCCGTCATCGGGTCGATCTCGGCCAGCTGCGCGATGCGGCGCCGATGGTCGCGCCGCTGCTGGCTGCGCAGCGCGAGCAGCAGATAGCTGGCCGAAGCCGAGAGACCGAGCGAGGCGACCGCGGGCGTCGAATCGAGCCATCGCATCGACACCTGCAAAAGCGCCAGCGCGTATGCGGGCAGCGCGAGCATCATCGGCGCGAGCGCGAGCAGCAACCGGGGCGCGAAGGGGTTGCCGTGGCGGCGGCTCCACAGGGTGAGCGCGATCACCGCGCCCGCTGCCACGACGGCCAGCGCGAGCGCGAGCGCGAGCCGCGCGACGCCGCCCATCGCGAGCAGCGACAGCGCTCCGAGCGCGAAGCAGCCCGCGAGCGCCAGCACGAGCGCGAACAGGCGCGGCGCGCGATCGCGCAGCAGGAGCGACTCCGCAACGAAGACGATGAGCGGCGCGAGGCTCGCGAGCGCGAGCACATAGGGCGCATTGTCGTTCCACACCGGATTGCGCGGCCACAGGTGCAGCCCCGCGACGCCGACGGCGGCCATCAGCGCGAGCGACGCGGCGGCGGCCCACACGCCGAACCAGAAGTAAGCCATGTCGCGCAGCACGGCGCTGGTCGCGAGCGCGAAGAGGGCGCCCATCGCGAGCAGCCCGAAGCACACGCCATAGATGAGCGACTGGCGCTGCACTTCGACGGTGAGCTCGCCGTCGCTCACGAATTCGATGGGTGCGGCAAACCCCTCGCTCGCGCGGATCGCGAGCATGTACCAGCTCGGCTCCGCCGCCGAGATCGCCAGCGGCAGCACGGGGTGCAGGTGAGGAATCGGCCAGCGCGCGACGGCGACGGCGTCGCCGCTCGCCTGCAGCGTCCAGCCCCCGTCGGCCGTCTGCGTGTACAGCAAGGCGCTGTCGAGCCCGGCGATCGGCAGCAACAGATACCAGCGGCTGTCATCGGGCGTCGCGGGCACCGCGAACTTGATCCACAGCACTTCCCCGGGCCTCAGGCGGTAGGCGGGTGGCACGAGGGTCGGCTGGAAAGCGCTGCCGCGCGAGAGCACCTGCCGCAGAGTGAGGGTGCCGTCGGGGTCGATGTAGTAGTCGCCCCAGTCGAGCAGCCGCGCGGGTTGATGCTCGATGTCGAGGTCGAGAATCTGGCGCGCCCACGCGGGCGCCGCGGCGAGCAGCAAGGCCGCGAGCACAACGACAGCGGCGTGACGCAACTGCGGCATGAAGTACGCGGCACCTCCCGGTTGGCATGATCGCACCGAGGCGCGGCGAAAGCTACAGCTTCTGAGTGCGCGGATTGCGCAGCACCCGCATCATCCGCAGGGCGTCGATGCGCCCTTCGTAGTAGCCGGGCACGGTGAGCGTTTCACCGAAACCGAGACGCCGGTAGAAGTGGCGGGCGGCTTCGTTGTCGGCCCTCAGTTCGAGGTGAACGGAAGCGATGCCCGCGACAAGCGCGGACTCCAGCAGCCATTCGACGAGGCGCCGACCGATGCCCGCACGCCGCAGCCGCGGCCGCACGGCCAGCAGCAGAAGGTGGGCGCGTTCGTCTCCGAAAGACATCACGGCGAAGCCTTGCACGAGCGCGCCGTCGTCGGCAACGAGCGCGATCGTCTCGCGGTCGGCAATCAGCCGGGCGATGCGTTGCGGCGAATAGCGCGGCTGAAGGCCCGGCTCGATGTATTCGCGCGTCATCGCCGAAAGCAATTGCGCATCGGCCGCGCGGGCGATGCGCAGGATGAGGGCGTCATTCGGCATGGAATTTCGTTCGTGAGTGTCTATCGCAAGACGTGGTTCAGGCAATGATGCCATTGTCGACTCGAACCTGCGGTCCGAGTGACTTGCGGGGTCGTCGAGACCGTCGGCCCGGCTTCAGGTCGAGCGCCCCGTGGCCTTGGCCTGGCGCGGCCCCGAAGCCGCCGGATTCGGGCTGGCGTCGATCGCGGTGAGCGTCATCAGCATGTCGGCATACCACGCGCAGTTCAGGCCGAGCGACTCGTCCTGCTCCTGATCGCGCGTGCCGACGTCCATGCGCGAGGAGTGCACGCCGAGCAGCACCCAGGGCATCGCGCCCGTGTCCGCCGGGCGCCGCATGAGGACGGGCGAGCCGCTGGAGCCGCGATGCAGCCGGCCGTCGGTGAGAAAGTATCCCTGGCCCTGAAAGCGCACGCCGAACGCCGACGAGACAATCGCGTGGCGCACCACGGGCAGGTGGTGCACCGTGTCGTAGAAGCCGAGCGGAAAGCCCACGACCAGCAGGGGCTCGCCCGCGGCCACGCCGGACTCGGGGATGCGCAGGTGCTCGGGCCGGAAAGGCCGGATCGCCGCTTCGCCTCCGATGGCGTCCGGATGCAGTTCGATCACCGCGACGTCGACTTCCCCTTGAGAATCGACTCCCTGGCGCCACACGGCGCGTTCATCGGCGTACAGAGGCACCGAGAAGAGCGCCGTTCGCGTGAGATTGCGCTCGTCCAGATGCAGCGTCAGTTCGACACGATCCGGAAAATGGCCGCTTGCCGGATCGTGCAGGACGTGACGGCTCGTGACCGCGTAGAGCCGGCCGTCGCGTTCGAAGAAGAAAGCCGTCGCGCCGGTGAGCGATTGCCGGCCGCGATAGGTCGCGATCCGGGTCGTGCTCAAAAACAGAGCGTCCGTCATGTCCGGCGCGAATCCCCTTCAGCGGCCGCGCTTGGGCTTTCCGCTGCGCAGGGGCCCGACGAGCCGGCGCATCCACCACAGCAGCAGGACGGCCACCAGAGAGGTCCCGACAGCCAGCGTGAGCGAGCCCATGGAGATGTCCGCGGGCGCGGCCCGGACGCCGCCCCTGAACAGGGCCGAGATGAATTCGCCCCCGGCGAATGAGCCGAAGATGCCCACGGCCATCGTCTCCAGGAAGACGATGCGGTCGGCAGAGGGTTTGAGCAGGGTTGCGATCCAACTCACGGCTGCGCCGATGACAAGCCAGACGGCGACGTGGATGGATTCGATGATTGCACTCCGGGGCTGCCGTTGCGAAGCGCAACGCCCGCACATCATGCACCGCCTTCGCGCGCTGCCCGAACTTTATTTGCTGCCGGGGTGCGGCGGCGCTGCAGCGCCGCGCCGGCATCGTCACGCGCTGTGTTGCCCGAGGAGAAACGCGACAGACGGTCCGCGCGGGAGAGGTCGATGAACTAACATGGCCGATGCCCGAACGAATGAGAGCCGCCGTGAATGCGTGGCGCGCTGCGGACAAGCTCGCGACGCAGGCCGAGGCGAGAGTGTCGGCGATGTTCGATGCTCACTTCAAGGACGGTCATCCCGAGCCTTCGGCGGAGGTGCAGGCGCATGCGAAGGCACTGCGCCGAAAGACGGACGATCTGCTCATCAGCGTATTGCGCGCGTCGCGGGTGGACGAGCAAACGCCCCCGCAGGGATGAGCTCGGTTCGTGAAGCCTCGATGTGCCTGGCGGAAGAGGTGAGATTCGAACTCACGGATGGTTTCCCATCGCTGGTTTTCAAGACCAGTGCAATCGACCGCTCTGCCACTCTTCCCGCAACGGTTTTTTCAGCACCCCCCGGCGCCTTCAGCCACTCGCAGCCACGGTTTGCCGGGGGATGATCCGATTCTAGTTCGTCCGGATCGAGAAGAGCCGCGCATTGTTGATCGCATAGACCGCGCCATCGGCGCCGATCACCGTGGGTGTGTAGGCCTCCCCGATCCCGCTGGACAGGCGAATCGACTGGCTCAGCGTGTTCGTCGAGAGATCCCACCGGTAGAGCACGCCGTCCTCGGCGCCCGCGAGCAGCGAGTGACGCGCGGGGTCGGCGGCCATCGTGTTGATGCACCACTCCTTGCGCTCGCTCGCGCCCGGCGACTCGGGCGTCGGCGCAAGCACGGTGATCACCTCGCGCATCACGGCGACGCCCGAGCCGACCGTATCCGTCTGGCTCGCCTTCGGGTCGAGCACGGCCAGGCGATTCAGGCCGTCGCCGGTGCCGACGTCCTCGTAGTTGTTGTACTTGAGCGCGAGCAGGTAGGCGGACGTGCCCGAATAAAGCGGCACCATCGACGCCGGGATCACGCTCGGCGTCACGTCCCAGCCGAAACTCCCGGGCACTCCCGCGGCATGCAGCTGCGCGTCGAACTGCAGCAGCCAGCCGCGGCCGTTGTGCGTGGCGAAGCTCGCTTCGAGCACGCCGAAGAAGACGCGCCCATCGGGCCCCACGGCGGGCGATGACGTGCCGTTGTCGCTCACGCGCGCGGGCACGCCCGACAGCGGGTCGGTGAGCGCCACTTTCGCCTTCGTGGCGAGCGTGGTGCTGTCGAGCGCGAGGAGGTAGCCGGTCTGGATCTGTCCCTGCGGCGGGTCCGTGTTCACCGCGACGTAGAGCGTCGAGCCGTCCGCCGACAGCGCGGGCGCGCTATTCATCGCGGGCTTGCTGATCGCGGTATCGCCGCTCGCCGCCGCGGCCGAGACCCAGGTGCCGCTGCCGTCGGCCGCCACGCGCGCGATGCCGCTCGCGAGACCGGCGGCGGTCGCGCCCTTCGCGATGAAGCCGAAGAAGACGTTGCCGTTCGCATCGGCCACGAGCGGCGTGTCGATGAAGACCTTCTGGTTGTAGCTGGCCGGATCGGCGTTGTACGCGGCAGCGCCGTAGAAGACGATCGGCTGGAACGTCGCGCCCGCGGACTCGGCGTTGTCGCGCATGAGGAGCTTGCCGCCGGCGCCCGGCGCGTAGAGGCGGCCCGAGGACGTGAGCACGACGTTGTAGCTCGGCACCCAGGTGTGGCTGGGCATCACATAGTCGGTGGCCGCGGACCACCAGACCCCGCCGTCCAGGCCGGAACGCGCCTCGACGCGAAAGCCGCCGGTCGCGCCGGTCTTCACCGGGATCACGATCGTGTTGTGGCTCGTGACGACGGGCGAGCCGTAGTGCGCGAGCAGCGCGCCGCCGGACGTGTACTGCGGCGCCTCGTCGACCGGCGTGGACCACGTGATGCGCCCGAGATCCTGCGAGGCGATCGCACTCACGGCGGTGTGCTGCGCGTCGCGGCCGAAGCCCCACCATGCGGGCCCGTCCGGACCTGCAACGGGGCCGCCGGGGGTGCCGCCACCGCCGCCGCCACCACCACCGCCGCCGCAACCGGCCAGCGCGGCAGCAATAACGAGGGCGAGGGCGAGGGCGAGGGCGAGGACACGATGGGAATGAACGCGGCTCATGAGGCCAGCAGCATACGCCGTTCGGTCTGCGAAATGACCTGCCGTGAGCAGCGATCAGCCGACGGCGTCCTACGCAAGCTCCAGGCGCACGCGTGCTAGCTTCGTTGCTCTGCGTGAGCGCATCGCCCAGCACGACCGAAGATGGAAGCGGAATGGATCGACCAGCTGCAGTGGCCCGCGATGGCGGCGACCTTGCTCGCCGCCTGGCTCGTGGGTTCGCGGCACGCCGCGCTGCGCAACTGGGGGTTCTGGACCTTTCTCGGCAGCAACGCGCTCTGGATCGCATGGGGCCTGCACGACCACGCGTTCGCGCTGGTCGGACTGCAGGTCGGGCTTGCCGCACTCAACATCCGGGGCGCGCGCAAGGCCAGGGAAGCCGAATCGCATCCCGAGGCCGACGGCTGAAGCGGTGCCTTGCTCACGCCGCGGTGAGCAGCCCCTTGCGTTCGATGAATTCCACCACTTCGCCGACCCCGCTGCCCTTCTTGAGATTCGTCATCACATAAGGTTTGTCGCGCCGCATGCGCTTCGTGTCGGCCTCCATCACGCCGAGGTCGGCGCCGACGTAGGGCGCGAGATCGGTCTTGTTGATGACGAAGAGATCGCTCTTGGTGATGCCCGGCCCGCCCTTGCGCGGGATCTTCTCGCCGGCCGCGACATCGATCACGTAGATCGTGAGGTCCGACAGCTCGGGGCTGAAAGTCGCGGCGAGGTTGTCGCCGCCGGACTCCACGAACACGATGTCCGCATCGGGAAAGTCGCGCAGCATGCGGTCGATCGCCTCGAGATTGATCGACGCGTCCTCGCGGATCGCCGTGTGCGGACAGCCGCCGGTTTCCACGCCCATGATGCGCTCCGCGGGCAGCGCGCCGCTCACGGTGAGGAGGCGCTGGTCTTCCTTCGTGTAGATGTCGTTGGTGATCGCGATGAGGTCGTAGCGGTCGCGCATCGCCTTGCACAGCATCTCCAGCAGCGTCGTCTTGCCGGAGCCCACCGGGCCGCCGATGCCCACGCGCAGCGGCGGCAGTTTCTTGGCGCGAGCGGGGATGGCGTGCGGCGTGTTCATGAGCGGAAGAGGCGGGAGTATTGCGTCTCGTGACGCGAGGACAGGATGGCGAGCATGGGGGCGAACGATTGGCGGTCGGCATCCTGCAGCGCAAGCGCATGATCGACGGCCGCGGGAATCTCCCGGGCGAGACGAGCGAGGATGCGCTGGCCGGCCGCCTGGCCGAGCGGCACCGCCTTGATCGCGGACTGCATCATGTTTTCGGCCCAGGAGAAGGCGAAGGCCAGCGCGATCTCGCGCACGCTCGACGTGCAAGGCGATGCCGCCAGCGCGAACGCGACCGGATAGGTGAGATCGTCCTGCGGGGCGAGGACGAGTTGCGCGAGCGAGCGGCCCATCTGTTCGCTCTGCAGCTTCGATTCGCTCGTCTCGCGCGTGCGGCGCACCCACGTGTCGAGTTCGCGGATCGTGCCGGAGTCGGCGGTGCGCCAGGCCTCCACCGCGCGTGCGACCACCGCCATGTCGGACCGCGCGAGCACGAGATGCAGCTGGTCGGCAAGCCATGCGCCCGCCTGTTCCTCGTTCGCGACGAGTCCCGCGTCGACGGCCGCTTCGAGGCCTTCTGAATAGGAGAAGCCACCCACCGGCAGCGCGGGCGAGGCGAGCCACAGCAGCCTCAGAAGCGCGGCGTCAGTGGTGATGGTGGCCGCCGTGGTCGTGGTCATGGTCGTGCCCGTGATCGCCGTGCGAATGCCCGTGATCGTGAGTGCCGTGCGTGCCGTAGGCGCCGCCTTCCGGCTCGAAGGGCGCTCGCGTTTCGTTCACGACGAGATGCAGGTTGCGCAGCATGTCCGCGAGCACGTGGTCGGGCTCGATCTTCAGGTGATCCGCCTTCAGTTCGACGGGTACGTGCCGGTTGCCGAGGTGATAGGCCGCGCGCACGAGGTCGAACGGCGTGCCGCAGTCGCCCACGTGCGTGACGATCATCACGGGCTGCGCCGCGGCAACGACGCGAACGAGCGAGCCGTCCTCGGCCACGAGCACGTCGCCGCCGCGCACGACGGTGCCGCGCGCAAGGAACACGCCGAGCGTGCGGCCCTCGGAATCGGTCGCGTCGAAACGGCTTTTCTGCCGCACGTCCCAGTCGAGTTCGACGCAGGCGGCCCGCTTGAGCAAAGCGGAGGCGAGCCCCCGGCCCTGCGGAAGAAGCTTCGTCACGTGGATCATGCGATCGTCTCCAGCAGGAACTTGCTGCGGCCGTGGATGCGGTACGTGGAGAAGTCCCGCACGTCCAAGGTCGCGATGTGGTGGATGCCGCTTTGCTCGGCGAGCCAGACAAGCGACGCGTCGGCCCAGTCGGGGCCGAGGTCCGCGTACTTGCGCAGGATGGCCGCGATCCGGCGGTACGCCGCCGAGTCATGGTGATGCACGACCACCTTGCCGACCTCCACAAAGTCGGCGACCGCGGCGCGCTGCCGGTGAGGCAGGAAGAACGCGGTTTCCGTGAGCACCGCTTCCACCGTGTGCAGGCGCGCGCTCGAGGCCGCGAGCCAGCGCATCGCGTCGTCGTGACCGGGCGCGCTTTCGTCCAGCAGCGAGACGAACACGCCTGTATCCAGCAGCACGCCTGCCCGCGTGGCGGCCCTCAACGGGGCCTCTTCAGACGCTCGAGGATCTTCCTGCGCACGACATCCTTCGTCGCGCTCACGCCGTCGCCGCTGAAGCAGCCGATCAATCCCGCCTTCTTCAGCGCGCGGTACGTGTCGCTCACCTTGCCGTCGCCGAGCTTCTTGCCGGTGCCGGCGGAGCTCACGATGTAGGCGGCCAATGCCTCCTGGACCACGTGGCTCTTCGTCACGCCGTGCGAGGCGCTGTATTTCTCCAGGGCGTCCTCGAGAGGTTCGGGCAGGCGGACGGTCAGTGTCATGCGGCAATTGTAATACGGACGAGCCGACCGTATTGCAGCGCTTCAGAACAGGAAATACCGCTGCGCCATCGGCAGCACTTTTGCCGGCTCGCAGGTGAGGAGGTGTCCGTCCGCCCGCACGGCATAGGTCTGCGCGTCGATCTCCATCCGCGGCGCATAGCCGTTGTGCACGAGATGGTGCTTGCGCACGCCGCGGATGCCGCGCACCGCGGCCACCGTCTTCGCGAGCCCGTAGCGTTCGGCGACGCCGGCCCGGGCCGCGGCCTGCGAGACGAAGGTGAGCGAACTCTTCGCGAGCGCGCCGCCGAAGGCGCCGAACATCGGCCGGTAGTGCACGGGCTGCGGCGTCGGGATCGATGCGTTCGCGTCGCCCATCGCCGCCATCGCGATGCTGCCGCCCTTGATGACGAGCGAGGGCTTCACGCCGAAGAAGGCGGGCTTCCACACCACGAGATCGGCCCACTTGCCCGGCTCGATGCTGCCCACCTCGTGGCTGATGCCGTGGGCGATCGCCGGGTTGATCGTGAGCTTGGCGACGTAGCGCTTCGCGCGGAAGTTGTCGTGGGCCTCGCCGTCGCCTTCCAGCTTGCCGCGCTGCAGCTTCATCTTGTGCGCCGTCTGCCAGCAGCGCAGGATCACCTCGCCCACGCGGCCCATCGCCTGCGAGTCGGAGGAGAACATGCTGATGGCGCCCAGGTCGTGCAGTACGTCCTCGGCCGCGATCGTCTCCTTGCGGATGCGGCTTTCGGCGAACGCGAGGTCCTCGGGGATCGACGGGTCGAGGTGATGGCACACCATCAGCATGTCGACGTGCTCGTCGAGCGTGTTGACGGTGTAGGGCATCGTGGGGTTGGTGGAGGACGGCAGGAAGTTCGCCTCGCCGACCACCTTCAGGATGTCGGGCGCGTGGCCGCCGCCGGCGCCTTCGGTGTGGAACGCGCAGATGGATCGTCCCTGCGTTGCTGCGATCGTGTTCTCGACGAAGCCCGATTCGTTCAGCGTGTCGCTGTGGATCGCGACCTGCGTGTCGGTCTCCTCGGCCACGTCCAGGCAGTTGGAGATGGCCGCGGGCGTCGTGCCCCAGTCCTCGTGCAGCTTCAGGCCGATCGCGCCCGCATCGATCTGCTCGCGAAGCCCCTGCGGCAGGCTCGCGTTGCCCTTGCCCATGAAGCCGAGATTCATCGGGAAGGCGTCGGCGGCCTGCAGCATGCGTTCGATGTGCCACGCGCCGGGCGTGCAGGTGGTCGCGAACGTGCCGGTCGCGGGGCCGGTGCCGCCGCCGAACATCGTCGTGATACCCGAGGCGAGCGCTTCCTCGATCTGCTGCGGGCAGATGAAGTGGATGTGCGTGTCGATGCCGCCCGCCGTGACGATCGCGCCTTCGCAGCTCACGATCTCCGTGCCGGGGCCGATCAGGATGTCGATGCCCGGCTGCGTGTCGGGGTTGCCCGCCTTGCCGATGGCGGCGATGCGGCCGTCCCTCAGGGCGATGTCGGCCTTCACGATGCCCCAGTGATCGAGGATGAGGGCATTGGTGAGCACCGTGTCGGCCGTGCCCTGCGAACGCGCGAGCTGCGACTGCGCCATCCCATCGCGGATCGTCTTGCCGCCGCCGAACTTCACTTCCTCGCCGTAGCCGCCGGCGCGCAGCGTGTAGTCGTCCTCGACTTCGATCACGAGGTCGGTGTCGGCGAGCCGCACGCGGTCGCCTGTCGTGGGGCCGAACATCTCCGCATACGCGCGCCGTCCGATGGTCGCCATGGTCCGAGCCTTTCAGAGCCTTCCCTGCACGAGGCCGCGAAAGCCGTGGACTTCGCGCGTTCCCGCGTAGTCGACGAGTTCGACGGTGCGCTGCTGCCCCGGCTCGAACCGCACGGCGGTGCCCGAGGCGATGTTGAGGCGCATGCCGCGCGCCGCGTCGCGGTCGAATCGCAGTGCGCCGTTCGTTTCCGCGAAGTGATAGTGCGAGCCGACCTGGATCGGCCGGTCGGCCGTGTTCTGCACCACGAGCGTGATCGTGCGGCGCCCGGGGTTGAGCGCGAGGTCCGGCCCGCCGGTGATCAGCTCGCCCGGGATCACTTGCCGCTCGCGAGCCAGACCGCGATCGCGGCGAGGACCATCACCAGCACGAAGCCGGCGGTATCCGTCGCGTGCCAGTGAAAAGGCGGCGCGCCGTGGCCCTCGTGGGCCCACGCCGTGCAGGCGGCGGTGCAGGAAAGCAAGGCGGCGATGTACTTCGTCTTCATGGGGTTCGGCTCCTCAAACGATCGGCTGGTGGACGGTCACGAGCTTGGTGCCGTCGGGAAACGTCGCTTCCACCTGGATTTCGGGGATCATCTCGGCGACGCCTTCCATCACGTCGGCGCGCGAGAGGATCGCGCGTCCCTCGGACATGAGCTGCGCCACCGTGCGGCCGTCGCGCGCGCCCTCCATCACCGCGGCGCAGATGAGCGCCACCGCTTCCGGATAGTTCAGCTTCAGCCCGCGCGCGCGGCGGCGCTCCGCGAGCAGCGCGGCGGTGAAGAGCAGCAGCTTGTCCTTCTCGCGCGGTGTGAGTTCCATGGTGGCGAACCATCTTAGTGCAAGGCGGGCATCGGGGTATACGCCAAAGGACGCATTGCAGGCACGGAACCTGCACTGCCCCGGCGTGAGCGCCGTGATTCCCATCGTCCCCGAGGCCGACCGCGCACCGCAGCAGGTGGTGAAGGTCCGGCGCGACTACAACAGCTGGGTGGCCAGCGAGACGATGGAGGACTACGCGCTTCGCTACACGCCGCAGCGTTTTCGCAAGTGGTCGGCCTTGCGCGTGGCCAACACGGCGTTCGGCGCGGCGTCGTTCCTGATCCTCGAGGCGGTCGGCGCCACGCTGATGGTGCAGTACGGCTTCGTCAACGCGCTCGCCGCAATCCTCGCGACCGGGCTCATCATCTTCCTCGCGGGGCTTCCCATCAGCATCTACGCGGCGCGCTACGGCGTCGACATGGACCTGCTCACGCGCGGCGCGGGCTTCGGCTACATCGGCTCGACGCTCACGTCGCTCATCTACGCCTCCTTCACCTTCATCTTCTTCGCGCTGGAAGCGGCCGTGATGGCCTATGCCCTGGAGCTGGCCTGGGACATCCCGCCGACGTGGGGCTATCTGCTGTGCGCGCTGGTGGTGATCCCACTCGTCGCGCACGGCGTCTCCGCCATCAGCCGGCTGCAGGTGTGGACGCAGCCGGTCTGGCTCGTGATGCTGGTTGTCCCCTTTGTCTACGTCATGCTGCGCGATCCGGGTGCGTTCGACGGCGTGCTGCACTATGCCGGTGAGCGGGCCGACGCGGCCGGCTTCGACCTGCACCTCTTCGGTGCCGCGCTCACGGTCGGCATCGCTCTCATCACGCAGATGGGGGAACAGGCGGACTACCTGCGCTTCATGCCGGCGAAGACGGCCGCGAACGCGAAGTGGTGGTGGTTCGGCGTGCTCGCCGGCGGCCCGGGGTGGGTCCTCGTCGGCATCGCGAAGATGCTCGGCGGCGCGCTGCTTGCCTACCTCGCGATCTCGCACATGGTCCCGCCCGATCGCGCGGTCGATCCCAACCAGATGTACCTCGCGGCGTACGAGTACGTGTTCCCGCGCTACGGCTGGGCCGTGGCCGCCACGGCGTTCTTCGTCGTGATCTCGCAGCTGAAGATCAACGTCACCAACGCGTACGCGGGCTCGCTCGCGTGGTCGAACTTCTTCTCGCGCGTGACGCACAGCCATCCGGGCCGCGTGGTGTGGGTCGTCTTCAACACCGCCATCGCCTTCATGCTGATGGAGATGAACGTGTTCCAGGCGCTCGGGGACGTGCTCGGGCTCTACTCGAACATCGCGATCGCGTGGATGATGGCCGTGGTGGCCGATCTCGTGGTGAACAAGCCGCTCGGCCTGTCGCCCCCGGGCGTGGAGTTCAAGCGGGCGTATCTCTACGACATCAACCCGGTCGGCGTGGGCTCGATGGCGCTCGCGTCGGTTCTTGCGATCAGCGCGCGGCTGGGCGCGTTCGGCCCGGGTCCGCAGGCGTTCTCGGCGCTGATCGCAATGGGCGTGGCGTTCGCGGCCGCGCCGCTGATCGCGTGGGCGACGAAGGGGAAGTACTACATCGCGCGCAACCCTGTCGTCCCGGCGAAGGCGGGGAGCGAAGGCTCCCATGTCCCGAACGCCCTGGATTCCCGCCTCCGCGGGAATGACGCAGCAGCTCCGCCCGCCGCCACGCACCGCTGCGTCATCTGCGAGCGCGAATACGAATCGCCCGACATGGCCCACTGCCCGGCCTACCAGGGCGCGATCTGCTCTCTGTGCTGCACGCTCGATGCGCGCTGCGGCGACTTGTGCAAGCCCGGCGCGAGCCTCTCCTCGCAATGGACCGCAGCGCTGCGCTGCCTGCTGCCGAAGCGTGCGTGGCCCTTCCTCGACAGCGGCGTCGGCCACTTCACGCTGCTCATGGTCTTCATCGTGCCGCTTCTCGCCGCGCTGCTGGAGGTCACGCAACGCGCGGGCTTTGCCCGCACGTACGTCGCGATGCTGCTCGTGTCGGGCATCGTCGCGTGGTGGCTCGTGCTCGCGCACAAGAGCCGGCAGGTCGCGCAGGAGGAATCGAACCGCCAGACGCACCTCCTCATGCGCGAGATCGAATCGCACCGCCTCACGGACCGCGCGCTGCAGGAGGCCAAGCGCCAGGCCGAGCAGGCCAATCAGGCCAAGAGCCGCTACATCAGCGCGATCAGCCACGAGCTGCGCACGCCGCTCAACAGCATCCTCGGCTATGCGCAGCTCATGGGAGAAGACCCGGGCGTGCCGCCACAGCGCCGGCACGCGGTCGACGTGATCAAGCGCGGGGGCGAGCATCTGCTCTCGCTCATCGAAGGCACGCTCGACATCGCGCGCATCGAGGCGGGCAAGCTCACCCTCGCGGCGCGGCCGATGCGCTTTGCCGACTGCGTGCACGAGATGGCGAGCCTCTTCGAGCTGCAGGCCGCTTCGAAGGGGCTCGCGTTCCGCTTCGACATCGAAGGCGCCTTGCCCGAAGTCGTGCGCGCGGACGAGAAGCGCGTCCGGCAGATCCTCATCAACCTGCTCGGCAACGCGATCAAGTTCACTTCGAAGGGCCACGTCGTCTTTCGCGTGAAGCACCAGCGCGAACTCGCGCAGATCGAGATCGAGGACACCGGCCCGGGCATGACGCCCGAGGAACTGTCGCAGGTCTTCGAACCCTTCTCGCGCGCGAACAGCGCGCCGGGCGCGGGCCTGGGCCTCACCATCGCGCGCATGCTCGCGGACCTGATGGGCGGCGAGCTGACCGCGGCCAGCACGCCGGGCGCAGGCTGCGTCTTCCGCGTGCGGCTCTTCCTGCCCGAAGTGCATGGCGCCGCCGCGCCCGCGCCGCGCCGCACGCCGCCGCGCCGTGCCTACGCGGGCGCGCGGCGCAAGCTGCTCGTCGTCGACAACGAAGAGGCGGACCGGGAACTGCTCGTGCATCTGCTTGCGCCCATCGGCTTCGAATTGCGTACGGCCGCGAGCGGACACGATGCGCTCGACCTGCTCGCGGCGGGCCTCGTTCCGGATGCGATGCTCGTGGACCTGGCGATGCCCGGCATCGACGGCTGGGAGACGATCCGGCGCGCGAGGCGTCTTGCGCCGCTTGCGAACACGAAAGTCGCGATCGTCTCGGCCAATGCCTTCGACCGCACACTGGAAAACGATGCGGGCATCCTCCCCGAGGACTTCATCCTGAAGCCGGTGCGGCATGCGGAGCTCTTCGACTGGCTCGAGCGGCGTCTCGAACTCGTATGGATCGATGCCGCGTCCGCGCCGCCCATCGCGGCGCAACGCGGGTCGTGGACCTGGCCCCGCGCGGACCGGCTCGCGCCGCTCGACGAGGCGGTGCAGCTCGGGTACTACCGCGGCATCCTCGCGCAGCTCGATGCGATCGAGGCCGCCGAGCCGGAGTGCGCCGGATTCGTTTGCGCGATGCGCGAGCTGGCGCGGCAATTCCGCTTCGAAGCAATCGCGAGCGAGCTCGGCCGCGCGCCCCATGCACAACACACGAAAGAGAGGGACCTGCAATGAGCGCCGTATTCGAATCCATCACGCGCCGGGGCGCGCCTGGGCGCGCCGATACCGACATCGTGCTCGTCGTCGACGACGTTCCCGACAACGTCTCGCTGCTGCACGATGCGCTCGATGCCTCGGGCTACACCGTGCTCGTGGCGACCAGCGGCGAGGCCGCGTTGCAGCGCGCCGCGCAGGCGAGCCCCGACATCATGCTGCTGGATGCCATGATGCCCGGCATCGATGGCTTCGAAGTCGCGCGCCGCATGAAGGCCGATGCGGCCACATCGCATGTGCCGATCATCTTCATGACGGGGCTCACGGATACCGAGCATCTCGTGGCCGCGCTCGAAGCCGGCGGGGTCGACTACGTGACGAAGCCCATCCGGCCGAAGGAGGTGCTCGCGCGAATGAGCGTGCATCTGCAAGCCGCGCGGCTCGCGCGCCAGGCGCGCAATGCGCTCGATGCGTTCGGCTATGCGAGCATCACGGTGCGGCCGGCCGACGGGCGCCTCATGTGGCAGACGCCGCTCGCGCGCGAGCTGCTGCTGCGCTACTACGGCACGAGCGCGCCGGCCACGCCGCGGCCGATCCTCGAGTGGCTGCGCCGGCACCTGCCGGAGGCCGAACGCAACATCGAGCCGCCGAAGCTCACGGCGGAGCTGGGCGCGAAGCGGCTTTCGATCCGTTTGCATCAGCGCACGGGCGACCAGGACGAAGACGGCGACTGGCTGATCGTGATGCGTGAAGTGTCGGACGCGGCGGTCATCGCGTCGATGTCGCTCGCCTTCAAGCTGACCGCGCGCGAGGCCGAGGTGCTCTACTGGGTGGTGAAGGGCAAGATCAACCGCGACATCGCGGACATCGTCGGTGCGAGCCCGGCGACGGTGAAGAAGCATCTCGAGCGGGTCTTCGCGAAGCTCGGCGTGGAGACGCGGACGGCAGCAGCCGCGATGGCGATGAATCGCATCCGGCAGTTGCATCCGCAGTTCGAGGGGTAGGGAGGACTTCCCCCTAGCCCCAGGAGCGCGTCAGCACTTCATCCAGCGCATCGGCGATCGCCTGACCTTGCTCGGCAAGCGAGCCGACGCGCGAGCCCAGCTGATCGACGGACACCGAAACGATATCCAGCGGATGGAGAACGACTTCGGTGTTGCGAACCTTGAAGACGGGATTGACTCGCGCCCGCAGCGCGGAAGGCTGGCCCGCGGCCACGCTCTTGCGGACCAGCGGGACCACGACGCGCCTGCGGTAGTCGTCGAAGAGCGAGGACTGAACGATGACGACATAGGGAATCGAATCCCGCAACGCGCCCTTGTTGGCGTGAACATCGAACTGCGCCACTACAGGTTGACGTGCTCGTCGGCGAATGAACCCACGCGGTCGATGACGGCGTTCCATTCAGCGGCGCATGCCTGAGCCATCCGCCGGCGCGCCTCATGCGCGGCACGCTGGTCGACAACGTAAGCAGCCAGCAACTCCTCGACAGTCGCGGACAGGTTCGGCGTGAAGTGCCGACTCTGCGCCACGAGATCTTCGCTGAGCGTGAGATTCACCGCGCGCTTGCGGTCGCCGGAAGAGGGGGGGCGTGGTGCCATGCGCATGATTATGCGCAGACCTCGGCTGACGGTCAAGATCGCCGCCCGCGGCGGCATGGAGAGGCGCTCGATCCTGTCGGTAGCCTGCAGGCGACACGCGCAACCTTCGCGCGCTTCAGCGCGACCAGATGCGGTGCGACCAGGGCCGATCAGCCGTGCGTCCGCGCGTGAGCAGCCACCCGCCCGCGGCGAGCGCGCCCGCGGCGGCGATCACGGTGCCCACGCTCATGGACCGCGCGACGCTGCCCGCGAGTTCACCGGTGCGCGGGGCGGTGAGCTCGAAGCGGCGCTTCGTCATCTCCGCCCCCATCTCGCCCAGGCGATCGGACAGCAGCCGTTCGGCGCACGGCAGCAGGATCGTTTCCTCGTCCGCCACGTGGTGCATCACGACGCGCGCCAATGCGTAGAACGTGTCGTCGAAGGCCGCATCGGAAGCCTGCATCGCGCGCAGCCGCGCGATCAGCTCGCGCATTTCGTTGTGCTCCGGCCCGGCCTTGCGCAATGTCTCCGTGTCCGACACGAGGCGAAGCGCGGGATAGAAGATCTCCTCCTCGAGCTGCGAATGGATTTCGAGCGCGAGGCAGATGTTGTCGGCGATGCCCTTTTTCACGCGCATGGACGAAGCCACTTCGTACTGGCGGATCGCGGTCTGCACGTGCGTGTGGTCCACGCGGATCATGTTGGTGATGCTCGGCGCGAGCCGGCTCAGCAGCGAGTCGCCCATGGCGGTTTTCCTTTCGGCGCGAACTCCGTTCGCGAATACGGATGGCCAGATTGGACCCCGGCTCGCCTGCCGCGGCTGTCGGACGGGGGCCCGTGTCGGCTCCGTACGCCATGTGTCGTATAGGCCGGGCAGCGGCCCGTGCCTAGCATGGAGCTGCAATTCTTTTCACTCACCCAGGAGCTTTCCATGCAACGCCGCTTCACCCTCAAGGCGCTCGCCGCCGCTGCCGCGTTCGCGGCCGCCGGCACCAGCGCGTTCGCCGCCGACACCATCAAGATCGGCGTGCTGCACAGCCTCTCCGGCACCATGGCCATCTCGGAGACCGTTCTGAAGGACACCGTCCTCATGGCCGTCGACGAGATCAACGCCAAGGGGGGCGTGCTCGGCAAGAAGCTCGAACCCGTGGTCGTGGACCCGGCTTCCAACTGGCCGCTCTTCGCCGAGAAGGCGAAGCAACTCCTCACGCAGGACAAGGTGGCGGTCGTGTTCGGCTGCTGGACGTCGGTGTCGCGCAAGTCGGTGCTGCCGGTCTTCGAGGAACTCAACGGCCTGCTCTTCTACCCGGTGCAGTACGAAGGCGAGGAGCTTTCCAAGAACGTGTTCTACACCGGCGCCGCGCCGAACCAGCAGGCGATTCCCGCGGTCGAATACCTGATGAGCAAGGAAGGCGGCGGCGCGAAGCGCTTCGTGCTGCTCGGCACCGACTACGTCTACCCGCGCACCACGAACAAGATCCTGCGCGCGTTCCTGCACAGCAAGGGCATCGCCGATGCGGACATCATGGAGGAGTACACGCCGTTCGGCCACTCCGACTACCAGACGATCATCGGCAAGATCAAGAAGTTCTCCGCCGAAGGCAAGAAGACGGCCGTGATCTCCACCATCAACGGCGACTCGAACGTGCCCTTCTACAAGGAACTCGGCAACCAGGGCCTGAAGGCGAAGGACGTGCCCGTCGTCGCGTTCTCGGTGGGTGAGGAGGAACTGCGCGGCGTCGACACGAAGCCGCTCGTGGGGCACCTCGCCGCATGGAACTACTTCATGTCGGTGAAGAACCCGACCAACGACGAGTTCACGAAGAAGTGGGCCGCCTACGCGAAGGCCAAGGGCATCCCCGGCCACAAGGACAAGCCGCTCACGAACGACCCGATGGAGGCGACCTACATCGGCGTGCACATGTGGGCGCAGGCCGTGCAGAAGGCGAAGTCCACCGATACCGACAAGGTGATCGCCGCGATGGCCGGCCAGACGTTCAAGGCGCCCTCGGGCTTCACGGCCACGATGGATGCGAAGAACCATCACCTGCACAAGCCCGTGTTCATCGGCGAGGTGAAGGCCGACGGGCAGTTCAACGTGGTGTGGAAGACGCCCGGGCCGGTGAAGGCGAAGCCTTGGTCGCCCTTCATCGAAGGCAACGACAAGAAGCCGGATGAGCCGGCGGGCAAGTCGATGTAGGTCGGTGCGATTGGGGGGCTGCTGCGCGTCTTCGATGACCCGTGGCCCCTCACCCCAACCCGACCCCTCGCTTCGCTCTCCCCAAAGGGGAGAGGGAGCAATACAGGTCCCGGCGTTCCGCATGAAAGCCATCCTCCTCGCGCTCTTCACCATCCTCAGCGGCGTTGCCCACGCCCTCACGCCCGACGAAGCGAAAGCCATGGCGCTGGGCGACACCGACGCGCGCATCGAGGCATTGAACAAGGCCGCCTCGCACGGCGACGACCGGACCGCCGCTTTCGTGCAGGCCCTGGCCGACGACGCCGTGAAGTCCGCGGGCGGCAAAGTCTTCATCGTGAAGGACGGCAAGGGCATCGATCCGGTCACCGGGAACGCAGTGGACCTTCCTGCCGATGCCGAAGACGTGATCAGCAACAACCGGATGCGCGGCGAGCTCGATTCCGCGCTGGCGGCGATGAAGCTCTTTTCGAAGGACGCGCGGCAGCGCGCCGCCGCGGTCGCCGAACTGCAGAAGGACCCCGACGAATCGCGGCTGCCGCTGATCGAAAAGGCCTACGCCGCGGAAAAGGACGCCGCCATCAAGGAGCAGCTCGCGCTCGTGCGCGCCACGGCGCTGCTGGGAAGCGCCGACAAGGCCAAGCGCCTGGCCGCCGCGCAGCTCCTTTCCTCCAGCAAGAGCGCCGCGACGCGCTCGCTGCTGCTGCTGCGGCTGAAGGAAGAAAAGGAGCCCGACGTGAAGGCCGCGCTCGACTCCTCGCTGCGCCGCATGGAAAGCTCGCTCGCGTGGGGCGAGCGAGCGGCCGCGGTCTTCTCCGGCATCAGCCTCGGCTCGATCCTGCTGCTTGCCGCATTGGGCCTGGCGATCACCTACGGCCTCATGGGCGTCATCAACATGGCGCACGGCGAGCTGATGATGATCGGCGCCTACGCGACTTACGTCGTGCAAGGCATGTTCCGGCAATACGCGCCCGGCGCATTCGACTGGTATCTCGTCGCGGCACTGCCCGTGGCTTTCTTCGCGTCCGCGCTGGTCGGCGCGATTCTCGAACGCGGCGTGATCCGCTTTCTCTACGGCCGCCCGCTCGAGACGCTGCTTGCGACCTGGGGCATCAGCCTCGCGCTGCAGCAGGCCGTGCGCAGCATCTTCGGCGCACAGAACGTCGGCGTGGAAAATCCGAGCTGGATGTCCGGCGGCGTGGCGCTCATGGACAACCTGCAACTGCCCTGGAATCGCATCGTCATCATCGGCTTCGCGGCGTGCGTGCTGGGCGGCATGGCATTCCTGATCGCGCGCACGCGCCTTGGCCTGTTCGTGCGCGGCGTGACGCAGAACCGGCCCATCGCATCGTGCATGGGCGTGAACACGGCGCGCGTGGACACCTATGCGTTCGCGCTCGGCTCCGGCATCGCGGGGCTCGCGGGCTGCGCCTTGAGCCAGGTCGGCAACGTCGGCCCCGATCTCGGCCAGGCCTACATCGTCGACTCGTTCATGGTCGTCGTGCTGGGCGGCGTGGGCCAGTTGATGGGCACGGTGTATGCGGCGCTCGGGCTGGGCATCCTCAACAAGTTCATCGAAGGCTGGGCGGGCGCCGTGCTCGCGAAGATCGCGGTGCTCGTGCTGATCGTCATCTTCATCCAGAAGCGGCCGCAGGGCCTGTTCGCGGTGAAGGGCCGCAGCGCGGAAGCATGATGATGCGCGAGCCCCCCGCCGCTGTCGTGATTCCACCGCAGCTTCCGGCGCCCGCGCCGCTGCTGTCGCGGCGCGGCTGGACGGCCTTCCTCGCCGCGCTCGTGTGCGTCTGCGCCGTCGCGCCCCTCATGCACCTCGCGGTTCCGCAAGGAAGCATGTTCCACCTGAGCGACTATGCGGTGGCGCTCATCGGCAAGATCATGTGCTATGCGATCTGCGCGCTCGCGATGGACCTGATCTGGGGCTATACGGGCATCCTCTCGCTCGGCCACGGCCTGTTCTTCGCGCTCGGCGGCTACGCGATGGGCATGTACCTCATGCGGCAGATCGGGCGCGACGGCCAGTACCACGCCGACCTGCCGGACTTCATGGTGTTTCTCGACTGGAAGGCGCTGCCCTGGCACTGGACGTTTTCGGGCAGCTTCGGCGCGACGCTCCTGCTCGTCGTCGCCGTGCCCGCGATCGTCGCCTTCGTGTTCGGCTTCTTCGCGTTCCGCTCGCGCATCAAGGGCGTGTACTTCTCGATCATCACGCAGGCGCTCACGTACGCGGCCATGCTCCTTTTCTTCCGCAACGAGACCGGCTTCGGCGGCAACAACGGCTTCACGGACTTCAAGCGCATCCTGGGCATCTCGATCCAGACGCGCGAAGCGCGCACGGTGCTCTTCGTGCTGACCGGCGTGACGCTGCTCGCGTTCTTCCTGCTCGGGCGGTGGCTCGTCACGAGCAAGTTCGGCCGCGTGCTGCAGGCGATCCGCGACGCGGAGTCGCGCGTGATGTTCTCCGGCTACAACCCGGTGCCCTTCAAGCTCGCGATCTGGACGCTCTCGGCCGTCATGTGCGGCGTGGCGGGTGCGCTCTACGTGCCGCAGGTGGGCATCATCAACCCGGGCGAGATGAGTCCCGCCAACTCGATCGAGATCGCGATCTGGGCGGCGGTGGGCGGGCGCGCGACGCTGCTCGGCCCGATCGTGGGCGCCTTCGTCGTGAACGGCGCGAAGAGCTGGCTCACCGTTGCCGCGCCGGAGATCTGGCTTTACTTCCTCGGCGCGCTGTTCATCGCGGTCACGCTGTTCCTGCCCGACGGCATCGTGGGGCTCGCGAAGAAACTCCTCGGAAGGAAGAGGCCGTGACGCCCGACCAGATGGAAGACGGCGCGCGCCGCGCGGCGGCGCATGCGTCGGCCGCGGTGGCGGGCAAGACCGAGTCGGGCGGGCGCAGCGCCGCGTTCTCCCGCCCGGTGAAGGAAGGCGAGGTCGATCTCACGCACGGCCGCATCCTCTATCTCGAAGACGTGAGCGTGAGCTTCGACGGCTTCAAGGCGATCGACAGGCTCTCGCTCGACATCGCGCCGGGCGAACTTCGCTGCATCATCGGCCCGAACGGCGCGGGCAAGACGACGATGATGGACATCATCACCGGCAAGACGCGGCCCGACTCGGGCACCGTCTTCTTCGGCAGCACGATCGACCTCTTGCGGTACAAGGAAGCCGAGATCGCGGAGATGGGCATCGGGCGCAAGTTCCAGAAGCCGACGGTGTTCGAGCAGCTCACGGTGTTCGAGAACCTGGAGCTCGCGCTGAAGACGGACAAGGGGGTGTACGCCTCGGTGCGATTTCGCCTCGACTCGGCCCAGGCCGACCGGCTCGCCGACGTGCTGCAGACGATCCACCTCGCCGATGCGGTGGACCGGCTCGCGGGCACGCTCAGCCACGGGCAGAAGCAATGGCTCGAAATCGGCATGCTGCTGATGCAGGACCCGAAGCTCCTTTTGCTGGACGAGCCCGTGGCGGGCATGACCGACGAGGAAACCGCGCGCACGGGAGAGCTCTTCCTCACGCTGAAAGGCCGGCATTCGCTCATGGTGGTGGAGCACGACATGAGCTTCATCCGCACCATCAGCGAGAAGGTGACGGTGCTGCACGAAGGAAGCGTACTCGCCGAAGGGACGCTCGACGAGGTGCAGGCGAACGAACGCGTGATCGAGGTGTACCTTGGCCGGTGACCGAACCCTGCGAGGAGCGCGGCGATGCTGAGCATCCGCAACATCGATCAGTACTACGGCGGCTCGCACATCCTGCGCTCCGTGAGCCTCGACGCGTTCGCCGGGCAGGTCACGGTGATCCTCGGGCGCAACGGCGTCGGCAAGACGACGCTGCTCAAGGCGCTCATGGGCCTCGTGCCGATTCGCACCGGCGCGATCGAATTCGAAGGCAGGCGCATCGATCGAGCCACGCCTTACGAACGCGCCCGAGCGGGCATCGGCTTCGTGCCGCAGGGACGCGAAATATTCCTGCGCCTCTCGGTTGAAGAGAATTTGCGCATGGGCCTTGCAACCAAGAGCGCGGCCACGCCGATTCCGTCCGAGCTCTTCGAACTTTTCCCGGTGCTGAAGCAGATGCTCGGCCGCCGCGGCGGCGATCTTTCGGGCGGCCAGCAGCAGCAGCTCGCGATCGCGCGCGCGCTCGCCGCGCGGCCGAAGCTGCTCGTGCTGGACGAGCCCACCGAAGGCATTCAGCCGAGCATCATCAAGGACATCGGCCGCGTGATCCGCATGCTCGCGCAGCGCGGCGACATGGCGATCCTGCTCGTGGAGCAGTACTACGACTTCGCGGCCGAGCTTGCCGACGAGTACGTCGTCATGGAGCGCGGCGAAGTGGTCGCGCGCGGCCGGGGCAAGGACATGGAATCGGATGGCGTGCGACAACGCGTCGCCATTTGAGCGCCTCCGCCTGACCTCGGCCGTGTCGCTTGTCCTTCAAGGCACGGCTGGGGCCGACGATAGATTCCTTGAAAACTTCAAGGAGTTCCAAATGGCTTTGATTCTGTGGCTGCTGGGTGTCCCGCTCACGGTGATCATCCTGCTGAAGCTGTTCGGCGTGCTGTAAGGCGAGGGGAATCCGACTCGCCCCGTCATCCCCGCCTTCGCGGGGATGACGGCACTCCGCCATCAAGCGCGCAGCCGCGCCCGCGAAGGCCGATCTCCTTGATGTCCTGGCCGAAGGCCGAAGGCCTAAGGCTTCCTCGCCACCTCGTCGAGCTGCTCCTGGGTGCGTCCGGACAGCTCGCCCCGGTCGCCGGCTTCGAATTCATCGCCGCCGCCCGCCGGTGCCGCTTCTTCACTCCCCTGGTTCGCATAGGGCTGGCGGCCCTCGCCACCATCCCACGTGACTTCCGTGCTGCCTCCGTGATCGGCCTTCGGCGGCGTCGATTTGCTTTTCGTCATGAATCGTTCCTTCCTTCGCGCCTCGCTTGCATCGCGGAAGGCGCGCCGTCCACTGCTTGCGAAGAAGGGCGCTCGCACGCAAAGCGAGTGTCCCGCGCGAGCGCGAGCGTATCGAAGAAGGTGCCGGCCGCCAGCAGGCTCACCAGCAAGGCGCCACTGAAGAGCGCCGCCGGATGCTGCTGGAACGCGTGAACGGGTGACACCCCGCGAAGGCTAGCGCCAAAGGCGCGAATTCCTGTAGGACGCAGCCTGAACTACACCTCGTTACCGCGTCGGGGCAGGTCCCGCGCCGAGCTCGACAGTCTGCTCGGTCTCACGGATGAGTCCACCTTCGGCGACGCTGCCTTCGATCTGCCCCTGGCCGGTCACGCGCGCATGGCACGCGGCCTTGTCGTCCGCGCTCTGGAACACATCGCAGCGCGCGAGCGCATTGGCCGTGAGGTCGCCTTGCGTGTCCAGCACGCCGTGCTTCTTGTCGGCCGCGGCATTGCGCGCTTCGCGCAGGCAAGTCGCCTGGTCTTGCTGCGTGCGTCCGCTCATGCACGACTGCACTTCGTGCTGGTAGCTGCCGCTCGCGTCGATGCCCGCCGTTCCGGGGGTGGCAACCTGCGCGGCCGCCGCGCCGAAGGCCAGCAAAGCGATCGCGCAGAAGGAAATCGCGCTCTTGCGCGAGCGGGTGCGGTCTCGTGTTGTCATGCTCGGACTCCTTGAAAATCAATGCACGAAGCATGGAGCCGAACCGTGGGAATCGCTGCCGGATGGCACTGGCGGGTCGCGGCGGCGCGCACCCGGTGACGCCGTAGGACGCTGCTTGCAGGCGAGCGCCTACACGGTCCAGCTGCGTGGCTGCACGGGCGGCAATCCCCACAAGGCAGGCCGCCAGGCGCGATGCACGGCCTTGAGCACACCGAAGGCGGGTTCCACGAGCGGGGCGAGCGCCCGCACGACGACCACGCGCGGCGAAGGCGAGGTAGCGCCGGCGATGCAAGCTCGGGTGGACGTTTCGGCGCCATCGCGATGCGTGGCATCGCGCTCGATCGCTTCGCGCGCGGCGTCGAGCGCGAGCTCGCGCCGCGCACGCGGCATGTCGCTGCCCGTGGCGAAGAAAAGCGTCGCAAGGCAGCGATGCCCCGCGAAGCCGAGCGGTCCGTCCAGGAGCCGCGCATCGCGCGCGTCGATGCTCGCGCGTTCCAGCCAGTCGCCGCGCAGTTCGATGTGCTGTCGCACGCGCCCGCGTGCGAATGGCTGGTTGGCCTGCGGCAGGCCCAATGCGGCGATGTCCCAGCCGAACGCCTCCCCGCCCGGCGCGAGGTCGAGTTCGAGCCGGTTCACGGCGTCGCAGCCGGGGTAGTAGATCGCCTCCAGCGGCAACCACTCGAGCCTCGCGTGCTGCGCGAGGCGAATGCGCGCGATCTGCGTGGCCGCTTCGCCTTCGCTTCGGTAAAAGCGCGCCGCGCCGGGCGTGGTGATGAGGCCGTGCGTGCGCTCCTGTCCGGAAACGTCGACCTCGAGCGTGTCGCCGCCCACCAGGCCGCCGGGCGGGTGCACGAGCACGTTGTGGCAGATGGCCGCGCCTTCCGGATGGAGACTCTGCAGGATGCGAAGCGGCCCCTCGTGGGCAAACCGGGCAATGGTGCGCCCCTCGCCCGATGCGGCATAGGCGAGGCGAATCGACGCGTTCCAGGGCATCGGCCAAGTGTATGCGGCTCGACCATGAGGCGTTGTCGAGAAGCGGCCGCCGGGGCGAGCAGCGAAGCGCGTCCATCGCGATGAGCGCTTGTCCGACGCGGCCACGCGGCGGCTGCGCACTTTTGGCCCTTACGCCTGACTACGCCGGACGCACTCGGGCAAAACCATAGTGAGCAGCACCAGCCCCCTCGATGGGTGGCGGGTGGTCGCGGCACCTCACGGACCGCAATCACTTTCAACAACGCGCCGTGTGCGGCAAAGGAGAGTGTGAAATGAGTTTCCTCATCTGGATCATCGTGGGCGGTATCGTCGGCTGGCTCGCCAGTCTCGTCATGCGTACCGATGCCCAGCAGGGCATCCTGCTGAACATCGTCGTGGGCATCGTCGGCGCCTTCATCGGCGGCTGGGTCATCTCGCCGCTCGTGGGCGTGGGCACCATCAACGAAGGCATCAGCATCGGCTCGGTCGTCGTGTCGCTCGTGGGCGCGATCATCCTGCTCGCGATCGTGAACCTGTTCCGCCGCGGGCGGATGCGCTGAGTCAGGCTTGCTCCGGTGGCGGCGCGGGGCCGACCACCGTCACGAGCCGAGGGGCGGGCGGCGCAGCCGCCCGTCTGCGTCTGTGCGTCCCCGACGCTCGGCGCAGCCGCCGTTGCCGCCGTTCGGGCGTGCGCTCGCTTTCCGCTCGCCTTCTTTCGCCCGGCATCAGCCGTCGCGGTACCAGTCCTGGATCGCCCAGAAATCCGTGTCCCACGACGACGCGCGCGTGACGAGCCGGTTGCCCGCCGCGTGGACGTTGGCCCGCGCGATGAGCGGCACGATCGCGCCGTCGCCCACCACCATGTCGTTCATGCGGATCAGCATCGCGGCGCGTTTCACCGGATCGAGCTCGAACTGCGCGGCGCGGTAGAGGCGGTCGAACTCGTCGCTGCGCCAGCGAGCGATGTTGCGGCCTTCCCACTTGTTCGCCTTCGACGCGACTTCCCAGCTCACGAAGCGGTCGAAGTTGCGCTGCGGATCGGGTGCTGCGCCGCTCACGCCGAACATCTCGAAGTCGGCGATGAATTTCCCGTTGGTGTCGGGATTGGCCACGTCGGCGGAGAAGAATACCGAGGCGGTCACCGCTTTCAGTTCGACTTCGATGCCCGCTTTCCGGCACGCCTGCTTCACGACGGCCTGCGTCTTCTGCCGAACGGGATTGATCGACGTCTGGAACAGGAACTTCATCCTGCGGCCGTCCTTCGCGCGCACGCCGTCCGCACCTGGCTTCCAGCCCGCGGCTTCCAGCAGCTGCGAGGCGCGTTCGATGTCGAATTCGGCGCGCGTGTTCGGCGAACGGTATCGCGCCGGCGCATTGATCCAGTTGTTCGACACGGCGCCGCTTCTGCCATAGATGAACTTCTGGATGCTCGACCGGTCCATGAGGAGCGACATCGCCTGGCGTACCCTGAGATCGCTGAAGGCGAAGTGCTTCGTCTTCGTGCTGGAGCGCTCGCCGTCGACCTCGGTCCACGGATCGGTGAAGTTGAGGAAGACGAATTCCACGTCCGGCCCCTGCACGAAGACCGCGCGGCCCCGCCCGCCGTCTTCGAGCCGCCGCAGCATGTCGTCTTCCACCTGCATGTTCCATGCGTAGTCGTATTCGCCGGTCTGGATCACGGCGCGCGCGGCCGATGTCGGGTCGCCGCCGCCTTTCATGTCGATCGCATCGAAGAAAGGCCGGTTGGCCAGGTGGTAGTTCGGGTTCAGCTCGGCGCGCAGCATGTCGCCCGGCTTGAAATCCACGAACCGGTAGGGGCCCGTGCCCACCGGCTTGTGGTTGTGCGGCGCTTCCTGCGACTTCGCGCCCTTGTACGCAGCGAAGAGATGCTTCGGCAGCACCCCCGCGCCGCCGCCCACGAACGCGTCGGCCCAGAATGGCGTGGGCCGCTCGAAGGTGAAGCGCACCGTGTGCGAGTCGAGCTTGTCGACCTGGATCTGCTGGTAGACGCTGATCTGCGTGGAGGCCGTCGCCGGATCGCGCGCGTATTCCCAGTTGAAGACGACGTCGTCGGCGGTGAACGGGTGGCCGTCGTGAAAGACGACGCCGCGCTTCAGCTTCCACGTGACGCTGCGGCCGTCGCGGGCCACGCCGCCATTGTCTAGCGTCGGAATCTCCGCGGCGAGCACGGGCACGAGGTTCGCGTCGCCGTCCCAGTTGGCGAGCGGCTCGTAGAAGATGCGCGAGGCGGCGATGTCCTTGGCGCCGGTCGCGAGGTAGGGGTTCAGCAGCGTCGGGCCTTGCCACATGAGCATCTTCAGCGTGCCGCCGCCGCCTCGCTTCGCGGGCTTGTATCGAAAGGGCGATTGCGCGTTCGCGATGCCGGCGTGCATCAGCAGTTGCGCGGCGGCGGGGCCGCCGATGCCAAGCGACGCCATGTCCGCGATGAAGCTTCGGCGCGTCGCGCGGCCGGTGCGGACCGCGTCGATGCGAGCAAGCAGGTCTCGGGCTTCCATGGCGCCTCCGTGTGCCGCTACGCCGGCTGCGGCTCCTTTTCGATCCCCACCGCGTGCCAGTTGCGCCCGGCGAGCGCCAGCAGCACGATGCCGCCCGCGAGGGGAGCGAGATAGACGAGCGCGTTCGCCACCGCGAAGAGCGGGGAATCCTTCAGCTTGTCGAGCCAGTTGCGCGCATACATCGCAAAAAGCAGCAGCGCCGCCCACAACGCCGCGCGGTGCCACAGGCCTGCCGCCTGCTTCAGCACTTCACGGCCCGCAAGCAGGAAAAGCGCCGAGGCGATGAACACGAGCGTATAGAAGGTCGCCATGATCGGCTGCGCCGCGCCGAATTCGTCCCGCACCGCCCAGTACGGCAGCCACAGCACGCACAGCACGCCCAGCACCCAGGCCGTCTTGCGCGCGCGGCCTTCGGCGAGCGCGTCGGTGAAGCCTTCGGACTTGCGCTTCATCCAGGGCAGCAGCAGCACGCACGCGGGCCCGGTGATCGCATCCACGAGCAGCGTCATCGGATACCCCCACGCCTCGATCGCGATGCCCTGCCACGTGGCCGCGATCGCGATCGCGAGGTTCATCATCGCCATGTAGGCGGTGAACTGCGTGGCCGCGACGGCGGGGTTGGTCACGTCCATCATGATGGCCGAGCGCGTGCCGTACATGAGGCCCTGGAACACCGCGTAGGTGAGCGAAGCGATCCAGAGCACCGTGATCAGCTCGGGGATCGGCGGCGAATTGGGCGCCCGCGGCATGATGTAGTGGTGCTGGTACAGCACGACCATCAGGTACACGACCGGAAGGCTCATGCCGAGCAGGTACACGGCGAGCGTGCGCCGCCGCCCCCACTTGTCCGAGAGCCAGCCGCCCAGCACCATCGCGAGCGCCGAGATGATGATCGACCAGAGGTTCAGGTCGGCGACCTCGCCGTCGGTCATGCCCAGCTCCACCGACAGGTTCGACTGCAACGCGAGTCCGAGCGACATCGCGCCGGCCGGCATCAGCGAGAAGAAGACGCCGAGGAAGGCGCCCTTGGTGCCCACGAACGAGCGGAACGACTCCACCGCGAACTTCTTCATCTCCGAGCCGGCGGCGCGCCAGCCCGTGCCGATCGAAGCCATGGCGTCGGAGAGGGCCTCGCGCATCGGCAGCACCACGAAGGCCGTCACCGCGAGGATCGAGAGCGACACGAACACGAAGGTCGCCTGGAACGGCAGGCCGAAATCCATGAGGTAGAGCACGCCGCTGCCACCGACGCCCTGGCCGATGGAGGCGCCCGCGAACATCAGGCCGTTGGCGAGGCCGCGCTCGTCTTCGCCGAGCGTGTTGACCGCGAGCGAGTCGATCGCGACGTCCTGGATCGCGCCGAAGCTGTTGTGCACGAGCAGGATGATCGTGAAGAGCCAGAGCGCCTGCGGCAGCGGCACGGGGATCAGCATGAGGATCGTGAGCGACAGCATGAGCTGCGTGCCGAGGATCCAGCCGCGCCGGTGGCCCCAGCGCTTGCTGCGGAACACGTCCACGAGCGGGCCCGCCGCCCACTTGAACGCCCACGGCAGGTAGAACGAGGCGACGAACGCGCCGATCTCCGCCGGCCCCACGCCCTGGCGGCGCAACTGCGTGGCCACCGCCGTCGCCGCGAATCCGAGCGGGATGCCCTCGGTGATGTACAGCAGGAAGAACGCGCTGAGGCGGCCCCAGCGCGTGGCGAGAAGGTTGGGCAGGGGCATCATGGACAAGCATGATAGGACGGGACCGCGCGACTCTCCATCCTCGAAGTCGGACTTCAGCCGGCACGGCGCATCGGAATTCGGCCGGCGCGAACATCGAAAGCAACGGGTCCCTCATTGCCCGTCATACGCGACATACCAGACGCCGCCTTCTTGTCTCCACACCGTTTCGTGGGTCGTCCGAGTGCTCACCTGTCGCAGTGTCACAGTCGCCATCCGGCCGCTCGAGTCGATCCTCACGTTCACGACCTCGCTTTGCCCGAGGCCCTGCGCGGCGCTCTTCCACCACGCGCTCCTGCGCTGCCGCTCGCCTTCGGACAGTGCAAGCAATCGATAGGCATCCGTGGCGTCGCCCCTCGAAGCGGCCGATACGAGCTCTTGCGCCCGCAGCTCCAGCGCGCGCGAATTCGTGGGCCAGCCGAACCATCCGACGTACGCGCCGCATGCGATCACGAACGGATAGATGAGCCACGCGAAGTCGAAGGCGCGATGACCATCGACTGGCTCCGCGGCGCTTCGAGGCGCCTGCGCCGGGGGCTGTGGCCGGGTGTCCATGCTGTTCTCCTCGCCGAGGTCGGCGGCACTGCGCGAGAACTCCCTGGCCTTCCCGGCCGCGGACCGGTCGAGACGCCGGCACGAAACCGGGCTCGATCCCTCCGGAGCGGGCAGGGCGGCGTGGATCATGCCGGAGGCGGGTTCCGAATGCAATGCGAGATGGAGAGCCCCGGCGAATCCGCTCGCGCGGTGGCAGCCGAATCCGGGCGCGAAGCTCCAGCGGGGGGCATCGGCCGATTGCGGCACAATCCGCGCGAACATCCGAGCGCATGCGATGACCACTTCCACTCCCATCTCTCCGCGGGACAAGGCGGAGATCCTCGCGCAGGCACTGCCCTACATCCGCCGCTTCCACGGCAAGACGATGGTCATCAAGTACGGCGGCAACGCCATGACCGATCCCGAACTGCAGGCGGACTTCGCCGAAGACGTCGTGCTGCTGAAGCTGGTCGGCATCAACCCCGTGGTCGTGCACGGCGGCGGCCCGCAGATCGAGCAGGCGCTCAACCGGCTCGGCAAGAAGGGCGAGTTCGTCCAGGGCATGCGGGTCACCGATGCGGAGACCATGGAGGTCGTCGAATGGGTCCTGGCCGGCGAAGTGCAGCAGGACATCGTGGGTCTCATCCACCAGGCCGGCGGCAAGGCCGTGGGCCTCACGGGCCGCGACGGCGGCCTCATTCGCGCGCGCAAGCTGAAGATGGCCGACCTGCAGGACCCGCGGAAGGAACACGACCTGGGCCAGGTGGGCGACATCGTCGCGATCGACCCGGCCGTGGTGCAGGCTCTGCAGGAAGACCGCTTCATTCCCGTCGTGAGCCCGATCGGCTTCGGGGAGAACAACGAGAGCTACAACATCAACGCCGACGTCGTGGCCGCCAAGCTCGCGATCGTCCTTGGCGCCGAAAAGCTCGTGCTGCTCA
Organism: Ramlibacter sp.; assembly: GCF_035548915.1. GTDB lineage: Bacteria > Pseudomonadota > Gammaproteobacteria > Burkholderiales > Burkholderiaceae_C > Ramlibacter. The sequence goes on from NZ_DASZSE010000039.1 coordinate 189,736, forward strand.
CCAATACGCCCGGCGTGCTCGACAAGTCGGGCAAGCTCCTCACCGATCTGTCCGCGCGCGAGATCGACGAACTCTTCGCCGACGGCACGATCTCGGGCGGCATGCTGCCCAAGATCGGCGGCGCGCTCGACGCGGCCAAGAGCGGCGTGAACGCGGTACACATCATCGACGGCCGCGTGCCGCATGCGATGCTGCTCGAGATCCTCACGGATCAGGCATACGGCACGATGATCCGCTCGCACTGAAAAGGCGCTCGGCGGCTTCGCGGGCGATCCCGCGCGCCGGCCGTCCCCCGGCGCCTGAGGGACAATACCGCCATGCGCCTGCTCCTCGTGGAAGACGACGTCCTGGTGGCGAGCGGCATCAAGCTCGGACTCACGAACGCGGGCTACGCCGTCGACTGGGTCGGCAACGCGGAGCGCGCGGAGGAGGCGCTGCGCCAGGAACCATTCGATATCGCCATCATCGACATCGGCCTGCCGCAGATGAACGGTCTCGAGCTCACCCGGCGCCTGCGCAAGCCCGACATGGCGAATCCGTCGATGCCGGTGCTGATCCTCACCGCGCGCGACGCATTGCAGGACCGCGTGCAAGGCCTCGACCTCGGCGCCGACGACTACATGGTGAAGCCCTGCGAACTGCCCGAGCTGCTCGCGCGGCTGCGCGCGCTGCTGCGGCGTTCGCAGGCCGCGACGTCGGCGGTGCTGTCGTTCGGGCCGATCGAACTCGACACGGCCAACCGCCGTGCCTACGCGAGGCGCGACGGCCAGGAGCTTCCGATCGACCTCGGCCCGCGCGAGTGGACGGTGCTGGAATACCTGATGATCAACGCCCCCAAGCCCGCCGGGAAGGACAAGCTGCTGCAGGCGCTCACCGGCTGGGACAAGGAGATCACGCCCAACGCGGTGGAGGTCTATATCTCGCGGCTGCGCGGCAAGCTCGAGCCGCATGGCGTGGCGCTGCGGTCGATCCGCGGGTTCGGCTATCGGCTCGAACTGCGCGCGGCGGATGGCCAATAGGCGCCAGGGTGGCGGCGGGACCCGGTCCATCGCATGACGGCCACGCGCAAGGTCCTCGGCATCGCCTCCGGCCTGCGCCGCCGTCTCGTGGTGATGCTGATCGCGCCGCTCATCGCGCTCGCGCTTGCCAACGCGTGGTTCGACTGGCGCTCCGCTGACAACGTGGCCGAAAAGCAGGACGAGCGACTGTTCGCGCTCGAGCCGCTCTTCGCCGATTCGGTGATCAGCGCGGGCACCGCGCCGGGCGATCCGCCCGTGATGCTGCTCGCGCCCGGGGTCGAGGAGTTCCTGAAGGAATCGCATTCGGCCTACGCCATCCTCGACCCCGACGGCAAGGTGCTTCGGGGCGCCGACTGGCTCGCGGGCATCGTGCCCGCATCGAGCGAGCCCGAGTTCCACAGCGAGGAGCGGCGCGGCATCACATGGCGCATCGTGGCGCAGCGGCACCAGACGGTGCTGGGCCAGATCGCCGTCGTCGTCGCCGACGGCTCCGATCCGCGCCAGCAATGGGCGAGCGCGATCGTCTTCAAGGTGCTGCTGCCCAACCTCGTCCTCGTCGCGGCGGCGGCGCTCGCCGTGCGCTGGGCCGTGTCGCTCGCGCTGAAGCCGCTCATCGAGCTGACAGCGGCAGTGGAAGGCCGCTCGCCGCGCGACCTGAGCGCGATCGACGACAGCGCGTCGCCCAGGGAGGTGCGCCCGCTCGTGGATTCGCTCAATCGCCTCTTCGCGCTCGTGAATGCGCAGGCCGAAAGCCAGCGCCGCTTCGTCGCCGATGCCGCGCACCAGTTGCGCACGCCGCTCGCGGCGCTGCAGTCGCAGGTGGAGGCCTGGGCACAGGCCGCTGCGCAATCGCGCGAAGCGAGGCTCGAGCTGCCCGCGAGCGAGATCGAGCAGTTGCGCCACGCGACGCGCCGCACGTCCCAACTGGCCAACCGCTTGCTCGCGCTGTCGCGCGCCGACTCGAGCGGGATGCAGTCCGAGCCGCTGCGGCCGGTGGAGCTGAAGGCGCTGTGCGAGTCGATCCTCGAGTCGCATCTCGACGCGGCCGAGGCGAAGCGTATCGACCTCGGCCTCGAGGCGCGGCCTGCGTCCGCGATGGGACACGACTGGCTCCTGCGCGAGCTGCTCGCGAATCTCGTGGACAACGCGATCCGCTATACGCCCGAAGGCGGCACGGTGACGATCCGCTGCGGCCCGCTCGCCGACGCCGCGTTTCTCGAGGTGGAGGACGACGGCCCGGGCGTGCCCATCGAGGAACGCGAGCGCATCCTCGAGCGCTTCTATCGGCTGCCGGGCACGCAAGGCGAGGGCACGGGGCTCGGCCTCGCGATCGCCGCCGAGATCGCGCGCGTGCACCGCGGCCAGCTGCAGTTGCAGTCGGGCGCGGCCGGCCGCGGCTTGAAAGTCACGCTCGTCCTGCGGTGATTCGCGGTTCCGTGATGCGATCGAGCCGCGCCTTCGTGCACGCCGCCGCCATCCCCTCGCCACAGGGAAAATCCCTGTCCGGCAGTGTGCGAGAATGGCCCGGCATCAACACCCGCCCATGTCCGACGCCGACATCAGCTCCAACGAGATGGCCGCCGCCGAATCGGTGGCGGCGCCCCGCAAGCGCCCCAAGCCAGGGGAACGCCGGGTGCAGATTCTGCAGGCCCTGGCCACCATGCTGGAACAGCCGGGGGCCGAACGCATCACCACCGCGGCGCTCGCGGCCAAGCTCGATGTGAGCGAGGCGGCGCTTTACCGCCATTTCGCGAGCAAGGCGCAGATGTTCGAAGGACTCATCGAGTTCATCGAGCAGAGCGTCTTCACGCTCATCAACCAGATCACCGAACGCGAGCCCGCGGGCGCGCAGCAGGCCGCCCGCATCGTCGCGATGCTGATCCAGTTCGCCGAGAAGAATCCGGGCATGACGCGCGTGATGGTCGGCGACGCGCTCGTGTACGAGAACGAACGGCTGCAGCAGCGCATGAACCAGTTCTTCGACAAGGTCGAGGCGTCGCTTCGCCAGTGCCTGCGCGAAGCGGGCGAGGCGCAGCAAAGTGCCACGCCCACGGTGGAAGCGCAGGTGCGCGCCTCGATGCTCACGTCGTTCATCGCCGGGCGGCTGCAGCGGTTCGCGCGCAGCGGCTTCAAGCGCGCGCCTTCGGAGCATCTCGAGGCGAGCCTGAAGCGGATGGTGTGACAGGCACGCGGGCGGGGTGCCCGTCGGCTACCCCGCCGATCCCATGCTGCGCATTACCCTCGCAGGCCAGAGCGTCCTGCTTCACCCGACCGGAGCCGCGTTCCTCTGCGAATCGCGCACGCTGCTCATCGCCGACGCGCACTTCGGCAAGGCGGTGAGTTTCCGCAGACTCGGCGTGCCCGTGCCGCGCGGCACGACGACCGAAACGCTCGCGAGGCTTTCGCAGGCGATCGCCGATACGCAAGCGAGCCACGTCGTCTTCCTCGGCGACTTCCTGCATTCGGTGCGCTCGCATGCGAGCGGCACGCTCGCCGCGCTTCACGCATGGCGGCAAGCGCACGCGCAACTTGCCATGACGCTCGTGCGCGGCAACCACGACGACCGCGCGGGCGATCCGCCCGCGACGCTGCGCCTGGAGATCGTCGACGAACCGTTCGTGGCGGGGCCGTTCGCGCTGTGCCATCACCCCGAGCCGGTGTCCAGCCGCTACGTGATCGCGGGCCACTGGCACCCCTGCATCAGCGTGTCGGGGCGCGCGTTCGAAACGCTGAGGCTGCCGTGCTTCTGGCTCGGCGACGACACGGGCGCCTTGCCTCATCAGGCGGTGGGCGTGCTGCCCGCCTTCGGCAGCTTCACCGGCATGCATCGCATCGACCCGCGCGCGGGCGATCGCATCTTCCCTGTCGCGGATGGCGTCGTGCGCGCGCTGCCGGCGCTGCCTCTGCCATAGGCCGGCGATAGCCATCGCGGTAGGCCGCGAGCCTACAAGCGGGATCGGTGCGCGCTGGCGAAGAGCGCCGCGTCCGGCGCGTGCAATAAGCACTATCACAGCACCATCACAGCACCACCGATTTTGAAGGAGAGCATCATGCATGCACTGAAGACAGGTTGCGCGCTCGCCGCGCTCGCCGCGGTTCTGGCCGCGCCCGCGATGGCGCAGAGCACCGTGCAGTCGTCATCCGGGGCGACGGTCGGCTCGGGCGCCGGGATCGCGGTGACGCCGGGTGTTCCCGCCAATCCGATGATCTCGTCCACAAGCAGCCAGGCCAACCGGTTGAACAGCGTGGCGTCGAGCGACACGAGCGTGCTGGGCGGCCCGGGCGTGACGACCACGACGACCGTCGCGGAGTCGCACTGGGTACGCGTGCCGCCGAACGTGGAGTCGCGGCTCGACTTCCGCCGCTGGCTGCGCCTGAAGGATTGAAGCGCCCCCCGCCCCGGTTCACATCACCGCGCCGACCTGCCACGGCACGAACTCGTTTTGCCCGTAGCCGTGCAGCTCGCTCTTCGTCGCGCGGCCCGAGGCGGTGGCAAGCACGAGCTCGAAGATGCGCTGTCCCATTTCCCGAATCGAGGCGAGGCCGTCCACGATCTCGCCGCAGTTGATGTCCATGTCTTCCTGCTGCCGCTGCCACAGCGCCGTGTTGGTGGCGAGCTTCAGCGAAGGTGAAGGCGCGCAGCCGTAGGCCGAGCCGCGTCCGGTCGTGAAGCAGATGATGTTCGCGCCGCCCGCGACCTGCCCGGTCGCGCTCACCGGGTCGTAGCCCGGCGTGTCCATGTACACGAAGCCGTGCGCCGCCACGGGCTGCGCGTACTCGTAGACCGCCTGCAGGTTGGTCGTGCCCCCCTTGGCGATCGCGCCCAGCGATTTCTCGAGGATCGTCGTGAGGCCGCCCGCCTTGTTGCCGGGCGAGGGATTGTTGTTCATCTCGCCGTCGTTGATCTTCGTGTAGTGCTCCCACCACTTGATGCGCGAGACGAGCTTTTCGCCGACCTCGCGCGACACGGCGCGCCGCGTGAGCAGGTGCTCGGCGCCGTAGATTTCCGGCGTTTCGGACAGGATCGCCGTGCCGCCATGCGCGACGAGGATGTCCACGGCCGCACCGAGCGCCGGATTCGCGCTGATCCCGGAATACCCATCCGAGCCGCCGCATTGCAGCCCGATCGTGATGTGCGACACGCCGCACGGTTCGCGTTGCACGCGGTTCGCCTGCGGCAGCATCGCGTTCACGAGCGCGATGCCCTTCTCCACGGTCCTGCGCGTGCCGCCCGCATCCTGGATGTTGAAGACGCGCAGCGTGTCGCCTTCTCGCAGGCTCGAATGCGCGAGCCAGGCGTTGATCTGGTTGGCTTCGCAGCCGAGTCCGACCACCAGCACCGCCGCGAAGTTCGCGTGCGTCGCATAGCCCGCGAGCGTGCGCTCGAGGATGTGCATGCCCAGGCCCTCGGTATCCATGCCGCACCCCGTGCCGTGCGTGAGCGCGACGACGCCGTCGACTTGAGCAAAGTCCTGCAGCGCGGCGGGGTTGCTGCGGCGCGAGAAGTGATCCGCGATCGCGCGCGCCACGGTCGCCGAGCAGTTCACGCTGGAGAGGATGCCGATGAAGTTGCGCGTGGCGACGCGGCCGTCGGCGCGGCGAATGCCCATGAAGGTGGCGTCGCGCTTCGGCGGCTCGGCCTTCGCGTCCGCGCCGAACGCGTAGTCGCGCTCGAACTCGCCCATGGCGAGGTTGTGCGTGTGCACGTGCTCGCCGGCGGCAATGGCTCGCGCGGCGAAACCGATGATCTGGTTGTAGCGGCGCACGGGCTCGCCGGGGGCGATGTCGCGTGTCGCGACTTTGTGGCCCGGCGGGATGAGGCCCCTCGCGGTGACGTTCTCGACGGCCGTGCCGCCGAGGAGTTGCCCGCGGGCGATGACGACGTCGTCGCCGGGATGGAGTCGAATGAAAGGTGTCATCACGGTCTCCTCGGTTCGGCGTTCGCCGCCCTGCGGCCTTCCACTTCGGGCCCATTATGATGGGACGGGATTGCGAAGGCCGCATCCGGCGCATCCAAGGAGACACGATGAGACTCGAAGGCAAGGCCGCGCTTGTCACCGCCGCGGGCCAGGGCATCGGCCGCGCGAGCGCGCTTGCGCTCGCCGCCGAGGGCGCGCAAGTGTGGGCCACCGACCTCAACCCGAGACTGCTCGATGGGTATGAAGGCATCGACGGCGTGCGCGCGGTGCAGCTCGACGTGCTGGACAAGGACGCGATCCACAAGGTGATCTCCGCCATGCCCGCCGTCGACGTGCTCTTCAATTGCGCTGGCTACGTGCACAGCGGAACGGTCCTGCAGGCGACCGACGAGGAATGGAATTTCGCGCTGAACCTGAACGTGCGTTCGCAGTACTGGTCCATCCAGGCGGCGGTGCCGCGAATGCTTCGCTCGGGCGGCGGCAGCGTCATCAACATGGCGAGCGTGTGCTCGAGCATCAAGGGCCTGCCGAACCGCTTCATCTACGGCATGACGAAGGCCGCCGTGATCGGCCTCACGAAGAGCGTGGCCGCCGACTACGTGGCCGACGGCATCCGCTGCAACGCGATCTGCCCGGGCACCGTGGATACGCCTTCGCTTGCGGACCGCATCAACGTGAATGCCGATCCCGAAGCCGCTCGCAAGGCCTTCATCGCGCGCCAGCCGATGGGACGGCTCGCCACGGCCGAAGAGATCGCGCCGCTCGTCGTCTACCTCGCAAGCGACGAGTCGGCGTTCGTCACCGGACAGGCGTACTGCGTGGACGGCGGCATCACGATATGAACCGGCTCGATTTCAATGGCCGCCACGCGATCGTGACGGGCGGCGCCGCGGGGTTGGGTTTCGCGATCGCGCAGCGCCTGGCCGCTTCGGGCGGCGCCATCACGATCTGGGATCGTGACGAAGTGGCCGGCACCGCCGCTGCCATGGAGCTCGGCGGGGCGGCTTCGTTCGTCGCCGTCGACGTGGCGAACGAGGCGAGCGTGCAGCGCGCGATGAAGGCGACGCTTGCCGTCTCGGCGCGCGTCGATGCGCTGGTGACCAGCGCCGGCATCACCGGGCCCAATGCGAAGCTGTGGGACTATCCGCCCGATGCCTGGCGCAAGGTGATGGATGTCAATCTCACCGGCCTCTTTCTTTGTTGCCGCGCGGTGGTGCCGGCGATGCGCGAAGCGAACTACGGCCGCATCGTGAACATCGCCTCCGTGGCGGGCAAGGACGGCAATCCGAACGCGAGCGCGTACAGCGCGAGCAAGGCGGGCGTGATCGCGATCACGAAGTCGCTCGGCAAGGAACTCGCCGACAGCGGCATCCGCGTGAACTGCGTGACGCCCGCGGCGGTGAAGACGGCGATCTTCGACCAGATGACGGCCGAACACATCGCGTTCATGCTCTCGAAGATCCCGATGGGGCGCTTCGGTGCGCCGCAGGAGATCGCGGCCCTCGTCGGCTGGCTTTGCACCGAGGAGTGTTCGTTCTCCACGGGCGCGGTGTTCGATCTCTCGGGCGGACGATCCACTTACTGACTGCAAAGAAGGAAAGCATGCAATGAAACTCGTGCGCTACGGCAATCCGGGACGCGAAAAGCCCGGGCTCATCGATGCCGACGGCCGGCTGCGCGACCTGAGCCCGGTCGTGGGCGACATCGGCCCGCTGCAACTCGGGCAGCCGGGGCTTGCGAGGATTCGCAAGGCGAACACGGCGAAGCTTCCGCTCGTGCGCGGCAAGCCTCGCCTCGGCTGCCCGGTCAGCGGCGTTGGCAAGTTCATCGCGATCGGCCTGAACTACGCCGACCATGCCGCGGAATCGGGCGCGCCCATCCCCAAGGAGCCCGTGGTCTTCACGAAGGCGACGAGCTGCATCCAGGGGCCGAACGATCCGGTGATGCTGCCGCGCGCATCGGTGAAGACCGATTGGGAAGTGGAACTCGCGGTCGTGATCGGCACGCGCGCGCGCTACGTGCCCGCGAAGGATGCGCTTGCGCACGTGGCGGGCTACACGATCTGCAACGACGTGAGCGAGCGCGAATACCAGCTCGAAAAGCCCGGCGGCCAGTGGGACAAGGGCAAGGGCTGCGATACCTTCGGGCCCCTGGGGCCCTGGCTCGTGACCGCGGAGGAGATCGAGAACGTGCAAAAGCTCGACATGTGGCTCGACCTGAACGGCGAGCGCATGCAAACCGGCAATACGCGCACGATGATCTTCAACGTCGCGAAGCTCGTGAGCTACGTGAGCCACTTCATGACGCTGCTGCCTGGCGATGTCCTCACGACCGGGACTCCACCGGGCGTGGGACTGGGCATGAAGCCGCCGAAGTACCTGAAAAAGGGCGACGTGATGACGCTCGGTATCGAGGGGCTCGGCGAGCAGCGGCAGGAGGTCATTGGTTTCAAGCCGTAGCTCTGCGTGAATTTGTCTCCAACGGCTGTGCCGTGCGCGAGCCCGTCCGTCTCGATCGTAGCGCCTGGCGGCGAGTTGACTGACAATCCCCGGTTCAGTATCCAGTGGACTCGGGAACCAGCATGACTCTGCCGGTGTGGACGCAGGCCCAGGTGATCGCCCAGCTCGACAGCGGGATGAGGTGGACGGGCCAGAACATCATCACGTACGCGTTTCCGAGCACCGTGCTCGGGATGCAGAGCGCCGACTCGAGCGAGTTCGCGGGCTTCCAGGCGGCCGACAGTGCGACTCAGGCGTCGATGAAGCTCGCGCTCGAACTGTGGGACGACCTGATCGCCCCGAATTTCGAGCAGACGAGTTCCATCACTTCGGACATCGAAGTCGCCTTCTCGTCGACCATGAGCGACTTCGCGCACACATACTTCCCGAACTTCGGCAGCACCTGGCTGAACAGCGCGTTTTCGAGCGGCATCAACAATCTGAAGGGCGCGCAGCCCGGCAACTACGGCTTCACGACCTACGTGCACGAGCTGGGGCATGCGCTGGGGCTCGAGCACATGGGCGACTACGACGGCGCCGCTTTCTCGCCCTCGTCCTTCCAGGACTCCACGGTCTTTTCGGTGATGTCGTACTTCGGACCGAACGGCCCGTATTTCAGCAGCGGCGTCCAGGGCGCCGACTGGACGATCGGCAGCAACGGCGCGGAAGTCGATCCGCAGACGCCGATGCTCAACGACATCCTCGCCATCCAGTCGATGTATGGCGCGTCCACGACGACGCGGCTGGGCGACACGGTCTACGGCTTCAACAGCAACATCACGGGCGCGACGAGCGCGATCTACAACTTCGCGCAGAACCCGAACCCGGTCCTTGCGATCTACGACTCCGGCGGCAACGACACGCTCGACTTCAGCGGCTTCTCCGCGCCGGGGACGATCAACCTCGACGCGGGCAGCTTCAGCGCCGTGAACGCGATGACGAACAACATCGCGATCGCGTACGACACGACGATCGAGAACGCGATCGGCGGCGCCGGCTCGGACACGATCGTCGGCAACGCAGTCGCGAACGATCTGCAAGGCGGCGGCGGCGACGACTCGCTTGCGGGCGGCGCCGGCGACGACACGCTGGAAGGCGGCAGCGGCAACGACACGCTCGATGGCGGCGCGGGGCTCGACCACGCGATTTTCAGCGGCACCCTCGCGAGCCACACCGTCATATGGAACCCGGCCGCGTCCAACTGGCGGGTGCAGGTCGTGCCGACCGATTCGGACATCGTGACCACCGGCACCGAACGGCTCCAGTTCTCCGACCACGGGCTCGCGCTCGATCTTTCGGGTAATGCGGGCGAAGTGGCCAAGGTGCTCGGCGCGGCCGCCGGTGCCTGGTGCGTGGGCAACGCCAGCGTGGTCGGCGTCGCGCTCGGTCTCGTGGATGGGGGGATGAGCGAAACCGACCTGATGCAACTCGCGCTGAACGTCGTGCTGGGACCGCAGGCGAGCCACGCAACCGTGGTGCAGACGCTCTACACGAACGTGGTCGGTGCGCCTGCCGACTCGATCATGCTCGCCACGCTGACCGGCCTCCTCGACAGTGGCGCGCAAACCCCCGCGAGCCTGGGTGTCCTGGCCGCCGAGACCGGGATCAACGCGGTGCACATCGGCCTCAGCGAACTGATGACGACCGGCCTGGAATACGTCTGAGCCAGACGGCCGGCGGCGAGGCTCTGAAACAATTTGAGATAATTTCGCGAATGCTGTAACATTCGCTTGGGGAGCCAGTACAACGAGCTGGAAGCCTGGAGGAGCAGATGGGCCAAGGACTGAAAGGGCGCATCCGCGACGCACTCACGCCCTGGTCGGCGCGGTTGCGCATGATCGAGGAGGCGAGCGTCCGGTTGCTGATGGACGTGGGCATCCGATGCTCCGTCAAGGCTTATCGCGTGCTGGACGGCAGCGACACACTGCTGCTCGTCGAGCTGCGCGCCGAGCGGCTCGAATGGAACCAGGAGCGCATCGACGCGGTGTCGGCCTACCTCGTGAAGGGGCTGAACAAGGCCATCGACGTGCGGCTCGACTGGGGCGACATGCTGGTCACCGTGGCCGGCCCGACCAGCGGCGTGGCGCTACCGCAGAAGTGGATCCTCGAGCGGCTGCAGGCGGTCTCGCACAAGTCGACGCCACCCGAGCAGATTCACGGCAAGCTGCGCGATCTGGACGAGGAGCGCGAGCCCCCGTCCAGCAGACCGGGCCTCATGGACGACGTGAGCTCGGGGCTGGAAGTGAGCGAGTCGGAAGTGGACTGGAATTCCTACGGGCCGACCGAGCCCGCGAAGCTCTCGCCCAATTCCCTGCCACCTCCGCCGCGCGGCAAGAGCGCTGCGGGCGCCAAGCCACGCTGACGCGGGCTCGAGAGGTCGGCCGCGCGAGCTCCCGCCGCAGCGCAACGCGCGGCGACGCCTTGCATCGCGCACAGCACGCCTCGGCGTTCAGGATCGCACGTGGAAAAGCCGCGGGTGGAAGCCGCTTCACGAATCATCGATGGAGTGTGCATGGTGGCCTCCTCGCAGGCCGTGTCAGTCCCTGATTCTTTCGCAGGCGGCCACCGTGCGCCAACACATCGGCGAACGAATTGGGCGTTGTCCTACACGCAGGGCGCGCGTCTCGGTGCTTTCGTTGTAAGACCGACCGTCCTGGCTTTAATTCACCAATTCGTTAATAATGTCCGCCTGCTTTGTGGGGCAAGCCCGCGCACCACGAACTGCGCGACGGGCAATACTGAAACACTGAAAGCGCGAATCCATGCACTGGTCCGACATTTCTCCCGAACGGCTTGCCGTCCTGCGGCGTGGCGCCGCGATTCCCGCGCACCTGCTCGCACTGGATGCCGAGCGCAAGCTCGACGCGAGACGGCAGCGCGCGATGACGCGCTACTACCTCGACGCGGGCGCGGGCGGCGCGGCCGTGGGCGTGCACTCCACGCAATTCGCGATCCGCGACGCCGGCCTCTACGAGCCCGTGCTGGAGCTTGCGATGCGCACCGCGCGCGAATGGGTCCCGCTTGGCGGCGAACGGCCGCTCTTCATGGTGGCGGGCCTGGCGGGACGCACGCCGCAGGCAGCGCGCGAAGCGGGCATCGCGCGGGGACTCGGCTATGACGCGGCGCTCCTGAGCCTCGCGGCGCTTGCGGGATCGAGCGAAGACGAGCTCGTCGCGCACTGCCGCGCCGTCGCCGAAGCGATGCCGCTCGTGGGTTTTTACCTGCAGCCGGCGGTGGGCGGCATGCACCTCCCAGCATCCTTTTGGCGCCGCTTCGCCGAGATCGACAACGTGGTCGCGATCAAGATGGCGCCGTTCAACCGCTATCGCACGCTCGACGTGATCCGAGGCGTCGTGGCCGCGCGCGCCGAGGAGCGGGTGACGCTTTACACCGGCAACGACGATCACATCGTGCTGGACCTGCTCGCGCCCTTCACCTTCATGCGCGACGGCGAGCCGGTCACGGTGCGCGTCAAAGGCGGGCTGCTGGGCCACTGGAGCGTCTGGACGCGCGCAGCCGTGCAGTTGCTGGAGCGTATTCACGCGGCGATCGAGGCGGGGCACGTGACGCCCGAGTTGCTCGCGCTGGATGCACAGGTCACCGATTGCAATGCCGCGCTCTTCGACGTGGCGCACGACTTCCACGGGTGCATCGCGGGGTGCCATGAGATCCTGCGGCGGCAGGGATTGCTGCAAGGCACGTGGTGCCTCGATCCCGGCGAGGGGCTGAGCGAAGGCCAGGCGACAGAGCTCTCGCGCGTGGCGCGCGACTACCCGCATCTCACGGACGATGCGTTCGTCCGGGAGAACCTGCAAAGATGGCTCGAGTGACAACGCAAGGGCTGCCCTTCGGTTTCTCCACCATTGACAGTGCCGCGATGGAACCCGTACAGTCATAATTCACCAAATCGGGAATTAATGCCCCTGGAGACAACCATGCAGAAACGCTTCTTTCTCTCGGCCGCTGCCGCGGCAGCGCTCATCGCGGCAGCCGGGCCCGCCGCCGCGCAGAACTGGAAGCCGACCCACCCGATCAACCTGATCGTGCCTTGGGCCGCCGGTGGCTCCACCGACCAGGTGACGCGTGTCGCCGCCGCCGAACTGGAGAAGGCGCTCGGCCAGACCATCGTCATCGTGAATCAGCCGGGCGCCTCCGGCGCGATCGGCACCAAGAGCGCGCTCGACGCACCGAAAGACGGCTACACCTGGACCGCCGGGGCCGCGCAGGACCTGGGCACCTACCAGACGCTCGGCTCCGTGAACACGAGCATCCATGACTGGCACCTCTTCCTGAACGTCGCCAACATCCAGGTGATCGGCGTGAACCCGTCGCGGCCGTGGAAGAACGCGAAGGAATTCATCGACGACATGAAGGCCAAGCCCGGGCAGATCAGCGTCGCGACGGCGGGCGTGACCTCCGCCGGCCACAACGCGATGGACTTCATCGTGAAGGCCACCGGCGTGAAGTACAAGGAAGTGAGCTACGACGGCGGCAACCCGGCCGTGGTCGCCACCGTCTCGGGCGAGGCCGATGCCACGACCCAGCTGGCCGTGGAGCAGGCCGACATGATCCGCGGCAAGCGCCTGCGCCCGCTCGCCACCGTGAGCGACAAGCCGGTCGAGCTCGAAGGCTACGGCATCATCCCGCCGCTGTCGGACACGATCAAGGGCTTCAATGCGCCCGCGAACTACTTCGGCATCTTCATCCCCAACGGCGTGCCCGACGACGTGGTGAAGACCGTGGAGCGCATCTGGCGCGACGTGATCCCGAAGAGCGAGGCGCTCAGGAAATACGCGACGAGTCGCGGGGCGCTCTTCAATCCGCTCTACGGCGACGCCGCGCAGAAGGCCGTGTTCCCCGCGATCCAGGCCAACGCGTGGAACCTGCACGCGAGCGGCAAGACCAAGGTGTCGCCCGACACGGTGGGCATCCCGAAGCCGCAATGACCGAAGGCGTAGCCAGCGCCGCCGCGAACGAGGCGACCCAGCACGGGGACGACGGGCGGCAGCACCCGCGCACCGACTTGCGCGGTGCGGTCCTCTGGATCGCGCTGGGTGTCGCCGTGCTCGTGGGCTCCATCACCATGGACCGGCTCGAATCGCAGAACATCAATCCGTACACGGTGCCGGGCCTCCTGCCCGGCTTGCTGGGCCTGGCCATGATTCTGCTGGGCAGCGCGCTGGCCGTGCGCAGCGTCGAACGCGGGGCGCTGAAGCTCGCGAAGCCGCCCGCCGATGCGCTCGCGCGCGAGGAGCGCAAGCGCGTCGCGGTCGTCACGAGCCTGTGCGTCGGCTACGGCGTCGTGCTGATCGGGCACGGCCTGCCGTTCTGGCTCGCCTCCAGCATCTACGTGTTCGCATCGATCCTCGTCATGCAGCGCATGGCGAGCGAACCGGCCGAGCGCCGCATCACGCTTCGCCTCGTCCTGAAGGCGCTCGCGATCGCGGTGGCCGCTTCCGTCATCACCCAGGCGGTGTTCCAGGACCTCTTCCTGGTCCGGCTGCCGTAATCGTTTTTCTCCTCCAGCGTTTCCCATGATGCAAGGACTGTCCGACCTCGGCGAGGCGTGGCTCAGCTTCATGCACCCGATGACGCTGCTCTACGGCCTGGGCGGCGCATTCGTCGGCATCGTGATGGGCATCCTGCCCGGCCTCTCTGCGACGCTCGCGATCGCCTTGCTCACCACGCTCACGATCAAGCTGCCGGCGAACCAGGCGATCCTCGTGCTGATCTGCTCGTACGTGGGGGCGCTCTACGGCGGCTCGCGCACGGCGATCCTTTTGAACATCCCCGGCACGGCGGCGAATGCGGCGTCCTGCGCCGACGGCTATGCGCTCGCGAAGCAGGGCCAGGCCGGGCGCGCGATCGGCATCGCGACCTCGGGCGCTTTCGTCTCCACGCTGATCGGCGTGGTTTGCCTTGCGCTCTTCACGCCGATGCTGGCCGAAGTGGCGCTGCAGTTCGGCGCGTTCGAGTTCTTCTGGCTCGCGCTCTTCGGCGTGACGATGTCGGGCAGCATCGTCGGGCAGGACCCGCTCAAAGGCTGGCTCATGGGCCTGCTCGGGCTCTTCCTTGCACAGGTGGGGCAGGAGGGCCTCTATGCGTACAACCGGTTCACTTTCGGCTGGGACGAACTCGCGGGTGGCTTCGCGCTCATCCCCGCGCTCGTGGGCGCGTTCGGCCTCGCGGAAGTGCTCACGACGCTTTCCGATCCCATCGAGCGCAGGATCGAGGACCTGCGGGACTCGGTGCTGCCGCGCTGGCGCGAAATCTGGATCTACCGCTGGACCGTGCTGCGCTCCGGCGTCATCGGCGTGCTCACGGGGCTGCTCCCCGGCGTGGGCGAAGACGCCGGCGCATGGATGTCCTATGCGGCCGCCAAGGCCGTGAGCCGGGAAAAGGAGAAGTTCGGCAAGGGATCGATCGACGGCCTCATGGCCGCCGAGACGGGCGACATGTCTTCCGTGCCGGGCCATATCATTCCCTCGCTCGCCCTCGGCATCCCGGGCTCGGCGCCTTCGGCCGTGCTGATGGCCGCGATGATCATCCACGGCGTGCAGCCCGGCCCGATGCTCATGATCGAGCATCCGCACTTCATCTACGAAGTGGTCGCGATGACGACGCTTGCCACCATCACGATCCTGCTCTTCGGGCTCTTCGGCGTGCGGCCGCTGCTGCACATCCTGAAGGTGCGCCGCGCGATCCTGATGCCGATCGTGTTCCTGCTGTGCGTCGTGGGCGCCTTCGCTACCGCCTCGCGCCTCTTCGACGTCTATGTGATGATCGTGATCGGCGTGCTCGCCTTCTTCCTCAGAAAGCGCGGCTACGAGATGGCGCCGCTCGTGCTGGGCCTCGTGCTCGGTCCGCTGCTCGACAAGAGCCTGCGCCGCGGACTCGTGTTGTCCGACGGCAGCCTCGTGCCGTTCTTCACGCGGCCCATCGCGCTTGCATTCGCCGTCGTCACGATCTTCACGATCCTGCTGTACGTCCCGCCCGTCAAACGCGGCCTGAATCGCGTGAAGTCCGCCGTGTTCGGCACTGTGCGCTCGCTCTTCGCACGCCGCGCCTGAAAACCCCCAATGCACATCGCACTCTGCAACGAAGTCCTGCAACCGCTCGCGTTCGCCGAGCAATGCGCTCTCGCCGCGCAACTGGGCTACGACGGCCTGGAAGTCGCGCCTTTCACGCTGGCCGAAGACCCGATGACGATCAGCGATGCGCAAGCGGGCGAATTCCGGCGCATCGCGATCGACCACGGCCTTTCCATCGACGGGTTGCACTGGCTGCTCGTGGCGCCGCCGGGCCTGTCCATCGTGAGCGGCGACGAAGCGGTGCGCGATCGCACGGCATCGGTGATGGAACGCCTCGTGGAGCTCTGCGCGGCGATGGGCGGACGGTATCTGGTGCACGGTTCTCCGAAGCAGCGCAGCGTGCCCGCGGACGCGACGCGCGAGGAAGCGTGGTCGCGCGCTCGGGAGTGCCTGCGGCGCGCGGCGAGCCGGGCCGAATCGTGCGGTGTCGTCTATTGCATCGAGCCGCTCGCGCGACGCGAGACCGACCTCGTCAACACGGTGGCCGAGGCCATCGAGATGGTGGAGCAGATCGCCTCGCCCGCCTTCAAGACGATGATCGACTGCAGCGCCGCGGGGCGCACCGAAAGCGAGCCCGTGCACGAACTGATGGCACGCTGGATGCCCACGAGCCACATCGCGCACGTGCAGGTGAACGACCCGAATCGCCGCGGGCCGGGGCAGGGCGATCTGAAATTCGCGCCCATCCTCCAGACGCTGGCACGAATGCGCGCGCAGGGCCACTACACAGGCATCGTCGCGGTCGAGCCTTTCGACTACGTGCCCGACGGGCCGGGCTCCGCCGCGCGCGCCATCGGCTATCTGCGCGGCGTGACGGAAGGAGTCGGTGCATGACGACCGCAGCTCCCCGCTTCACGGTGCGCGAGATCGAGCTGTACGAGCGGCCGGTGAAGCTGAGGCTGCCGTTTCGCTTCGGCGTGGTGACGCTCACGCACTCGCCGCAGGCGTTCGTTCGCGCGCGCATCGAACTCGCGGGCGGCCCGAGCGCCTGGGGCGCGGCCGCGGAGATGATGGCGCCCAAGTGGTTCGACAAGAACCTCGCTCTCACCAACGAGCAGAACTTCGAGCAGTTGAGGCAGACCCTGCGCGATGCGCGCGAAGCGTATCTGGCGGACGCGTCGCCGGCGACCGGGTTCGGCCACTTCGCGCGCAACCACGACGACTGCCTGAAGCGCGGCGCGGCGCGGGGCTTCAACCCGCTTCTCGCCGGCTACGGGCCGGCGCAGGTGGATCGCGCGGTGCTCGATGCGCTTGGCCGCGCGCTCGGCCTATCGTTCTATCGCGCGATCCGCGAGAACGCGGTGGGCATCGACGAGCGCCTGCGTCCGGAATTCGCGGGGCTCGGCATCGAGGCCTTTCTGGCGCGGCTGCGTCCCGCTTCCTCCATCGAGGCGCGGCATACGGTGGGCCTCGTGGATGCGATCACGTCCCAGGACTCGACCCAGCGGGTGAACGACGGCCTGCCCGAGACGCTGGAGGAAGTGGTGCGGACCTACGGCCACCGCTACTTCAAGCTGAAGGTCGCGGGCCGCGTCGATGCCGACCTCGCGCGGCTCGAAGCGATCGCGGCCGTCCTCGACCGGTCGGGCGAACCGTATTTCGCATCGCTGGACGGCAACGAGCAGTACGAGAGCCCCGAAGGCGTGGCGCAACTCGTGAGCGGCATCCGCGAGCGGCCGCGCCTTGCGCGCCTGTGGCAATCGATCCTCTTCATCGAGCAGCCCATCGCCCGCAAGACGGCCCTGCAGGTCGACCTGCGCGCGGCGGACCTTGGCAAGCCCGTCATCGTCGACGAGTCCGACGGCGAGCTGGACAGCTTCGTCGTGGCGCGCCGCCACGGCTACAGCGGCATTTCCTCCAAGACCTGCAAGGGGTTTTACAAGTCGCTCCTGAACGCGGCGCGGTGCGCGGCGTGGAACCGTGAAGAGAACGCCGAACGCTATTTCATGTCCGCCGAGGACCTGACGACGCAGGCGGGCCTTTCGGTGCAGCAGGACCTCGCGCTCGTGAATCTCCTTGGCGTGCGGCACGTGGAGCGCAACGGCCACCACTACGTGAACGGCCTCGCGGCCGAGCCCGAGGGCGAGCAGCAAGCGTTCCTCCAGGCGCACCCCGACGTCTACGTGAGAAGCCACGGCGCGGTGCGCCTGAAGATCGAATCGGGGCGCATCGCCCTCGGCTCGCTCGATTGCACCGGCTTCGCCAGTGCGGCGATGCCCGATTTCGGGCGGATGACGCGCCTCTATTAGCGTTTGCACTGAGGCCCCCCGGGCGGCGTCTGGCGCATTCTTTGCTGTCTTCCAAACAGCCACCGAAGGAGTGCGTCATGCAAGAACACGAAATACGGGATCTCGTCGAAGAAGTGCGCTCCGGCACCCTGCCGCGCCGCGGCTTCATCCAGCGGATGGTGGCCGTGGGGCTGACCGCGCCGATGGCCAGCATGATGCTCATGCACTACGGCGTGGCGCAGGCGCAGCCGATGCCCGCCTACAAGCCGACCAAACGCGGCGGCGGCGGCCCGCTCAAGATCCTGTGGTGGCAGGGCCCGACGCTCCTGCAGCCGCACTTCGCCAACGGCACCAAGGACCAGGAAGGCTCGCGCATCTTCTACGAGCCGCTCGCCGTGTGGGACAACGACGGCAACCTGATCCCCATTCTCGCGGCGGAGATTCCCTCGCGCGAAAACGGCGGCGTCGCGGCCGACGGCCGGTCCGTCACGTGGAAGCTCAAGCGCGACGTGAAGTGGCACGACGGCCAGCCGTTCACCGCGGACGACGTCGTCTTCACCTGGGAATACGCGAAGGACCCCGCCACGGCCGCCGTCACCGCCGCCGTGTACAACGAGATTTCTGTGGCCAAGGTCGACGCCAATACGGTGCGCATCACCTTCCCGAAGCCCACGCCTTTCTGGGCCCAGGCGTTCGTGGCGGACACCGGCATGATCATCCCGAAGCACGTGTTCGGCCCCTTCATCGGCGCGAAGTCGCGCGAAGCGCCGGCCAACCTGAAGCCTGTGGGCACGGGGCCGTACAAGTTCGTGGACTTCAAGCCCGGCGACATCGTGCGCGGCGAGATCAACACGGGCTACCACATGCCCAACCGCCCGTACTTCGACTCGATCGAGATGAAGGGCGGAGGCGACGCGCCATCGGCGGCGCGCGCGGTGCTGCAGACGGGCGAATACGACTACGCCTGGAACCTGCAGGTGGAAGACGAAGTGCTCAGGCGCCTCGAAGACGGCGGCAAGGGCCAGGCGACGATCTCGCCCGGGGGCAACATCGAATTCATCCAGCTGAACGTCACCGACCCGTGGAACGAAGTCGACGGCGAGCGCGCGAGCGTGAAGAGCAAGCACTTCGCGTTCAGCGACCCGCTCGTGCGGCAGGCGATGATGCACCTGTGCGACCAGAATTCCATCCAGAAATTCCTCTATGGCCGCACCGGCATCGCGACCGCGAATTTCCTGAACAATCCCCCGCGCTACCGCTCGCCCAACAACAAGATCGACTTCAACCTCGACCGCGCGAATGCGCTGCTCGACCAGGCCGGCTGGAAGAAGGGCGCCGACGGCATCCGCGAGAAGGGCGGACGCAAGTTCAAGATCGTCTACCAGACCTCGGTGAATTCGCTGAGGCAAAAGGAGCAGGCCGTCATCAAGCAGGCCTGCCAGAAGGCCGGCATCGACGTCGAGCTGAAGTCGGTCGTGGCTTCCGTGTTTTTCTCCTCCGACGTCGCCAACCCCGACACCTACAGCAAGTTCTGGTGCGACATGCAGATGTACACCACGACGCAGACCAACCCCGACCCCGAGCGGTTCATGGACCAGTACATCACGGCCCAGATCTCGTCGAAGGCGAACAAATGGCAGGGCCGCAACATCGCGCGGTACAGCAACCCGGAATACGACAAGGCCTACGACCAGGCGAAGGCGGAACTCGACCCCGCCAAGCGCGCGGCGCTCTTCATCCACATGAACGACCTGGTGGTGCAGAGCCACGCCGTGGTGCCGCTCGTGAACCGGCCGAAGGTGCAGGGCGCCAACCTGAAGCTCGTGGCGATGCCTTCGGGCTGGGATCTCGATCTCTGCCTGATCCAGAACTGGTACCGCGAAGCCTGAGGAGAGAGTAGAGGGATTCGCCGTGGGCCGCTACCTCCTGCGGCGACTCTTGATCGCGGTGCCCAGCCTGCTGGGCATCAGCGTCGTCCTGTTCACGATCCTCGCGCTCGCGCCGGGCGACCCGTTCTCCGAACTCGCGACCAACCCGAACGTCCCGGCCGAAGTGAAGCTCGCGCTGCGCGCGAGCCTCGGCCTGGACGACCCCGTGTACCAGCGCTACTTCCGCTGGCTCTGGGCGATGCTGCACGGCGACTGGGGCTTCTCTTTCATCAGCCGCGTGAACGTCGACACGCTCATCATGCAGCGGGTGACCGTCACGCTCGCGATCATCGGCTCGTCGCAGGTCCTCGCGCTCGCGATCGCGTTGCCGGTGGGCATCTATTCGGCGGTGAAGCCGTATTCGTGGTTCGACCGCATCGCGAGCACGCTCGCGTTCATCGGCTTTTCGCTGCCGACGTTCTTCACCGGTCTTCTGCTCATCCTGCTTTTTTCCATCAAGCTGCACTGGCTGCCGTTCGTGTTCCGCGCGGACATCAGCGCGAGCGGCTGGTGGTGGTGGCAGGAACAGATCAGGCAGTCGATCATGCCGGTGCTCGTGCTCGGGCTCTTCCAGGCCGCGAGCTGGACGCGCTACGTGCGCTCGGCCATGCTCGACGTGATCCGCCTCGACCACGTGACGACTGCGCGCAGCAAGGGGCTTGCCGAGCGCGTGGTGGTCATGAAGCACGTGGTGCGCAACGCGCTCATTCCCGTGGTGACGCTCGTGGCGCTCACGATGCCCGCGGTCTTCGGCGGGGCGATCGTCACCGAGCAGATCTTCCGCATCCCGGGGATCGGCTCGCTTCTCATCGACGCCGTGCTGCGCAACGACACCCCTGTCATCATGGCGGTGACCTTCGTGTTCGCCTGCCTCGTGATCCTCTTCAACCTCATCGCCGACCTGCTCTATGGATGGCTCGATCCCCGCATCAGCTATCGCTGAGCCTGCAGAGGCGGCCGTGGAGGTCGCGAAGCCGCGCTCGGTGTCGCCGTGGCGCGAAGCGTGGCGGCGCTACCGGCGGCACAAGCTCGCGCTCGCCGGGCTCATCGTGCTCGTGGCGATGTTCGCCGCCGTGCTGATCGGGCCCGTCTTCTGGAAAGTCGCGATCAACGACATCGACTTCTCCGCGCGGCTCACCCCCCCGAACTGGCAGCATCCGTTCGGCACCGACGATCTGGGCCAGGATCTGCTCGCACGCATGATGTACGGCGGGCGCATCTCGCTCGCCGTGGGCCTCGCGGCGATGGGGATGTCGATCCTCGTGGGCGTCACCATCGGCTCGATATCGGGCATGGCGCGCGGCAGCGTGGACGCGGCGCTGATGTGGCTCACCGACCTCTTCCTGTCGCTGCCGCAGCTGCCGCTTCTGCTGCTGCTCATCTACCTCTTCCGGGAATCGCTCAAGTCGGTGTTCGGCCCCGAAGTGGGCATGTTCATCCTCATCGTGCTCGTGATCGGAGGCTTTCGCTGGATGCCGGTCGCGCGGCTCGTGCGCGCGCAGTTCTTCTCGCTGCGCGAGAAGGAATTCGTCGAGGCGGCGCGCGCGCTCGGCGCGAGCACGATGCGCCAGGTCGTGCGGCACATCCTGCCCAATGCGCTCGGGCCGGTGATCGTCGCCGGCACGATCGACGTGGCCGCCGCGATCATCGCGGAGTCGACGCTGTCGTTCCTCGGTCTCGGCTTTCCGCCGGACGTGCCGACCTGGGGCCGCATCCTCTTCGACGCGAAGGACCAGATCGACATCGCGGCCTTCTGGGCGCTTTTTCCGGGCGCCGCGATCTTCTTCACCGTGCTCGCGATCAACTTCGTGGGCGACGGATTGCGCGACGCGCTCGACCCGCGGAGAGTGATGTAGATGCCCCTTCTGGACATCAAGGGCCTGAAAACCCACTTCAAGACCGACGACGGCTGGCTGCATGCCGTCGACGGCGTCGACATCTCCGTGGACAGCGGCGAGACCGTGTGCGTGGTCGGCGAGTCGGGCTGCGGCAAGTCGGTGACGGCGATGACCGTGCTCAAGCTGATCCCCATGCCGCCCGGGCGCATCGTCGCCGGCGAGGTGCTGTGGCAGGGGCGCGATCTCGTGCCGCTCGACGCCGAGGGCATGCGCAAGATCCGCGCGAAGGAAATCGCGATCGTGTTCCAGGAGCCGATGACGTCGCTGAACCCGGTGTACACGGTGGGCGAGCAGATCGCCGAAGCGGTGCGGCTGCACAGCGGCTACAGCAAGCGCTCGGCCATGGACCACGCGGCCGAGATGCTGAAGCTCGTGCAGATTCCGCAGCCCGAACAACGCATCCACGACTATCCGCACCAGTTCTCCGGCGGCATGCGCCAGCGCGTGATGATCGCGATGGCGCTGTCGTGCAACCCGCGCCTGCTGATCGCCGATGAGCCGACCACCGCGCTCGACGTGACGATCCAGGCGCAGATCCTCGAGCTGATGCAGGAGCTGAAGGAGCGCATGGGCATGGCGATCATGCTCATCACGCATGCGATGGGCGTGGTGGCCGAGATGGCGCAGCGCGTGGTCGTGATGTACGCGGGCAAGGTCGTGGAGGAAGCGCCGGTGAAGGAGCTCTTCGCGCATCCGCGGCATCCGTACACGCAGGGCCTCATCCGCTCGATCCCGCGCATCGACCTCACGAAGACCGAGCGCGGGCGGCTGGAGGCGATCCCCGGCACGGTGCCGAAACTCATCGCGCCGCGCGAGGGCTGCCGCTTCGCCGCGCGCTGCAAGTACGCGATGCCCGCCTGCCGCGAAGCGACGCCGCCGCTGCGCGAAGTCGCGCCGGGGCACAAGGTCGCGTGCATCCTCGAAGAGGCGCCGCGATGAACGCGGTGCTGAAGCCCGAGGACGCGCCCGCCGAGCCGCTCCTGAAAGTCCGCGATCTGGTCAAGCACTATCCGCTGAAGGGCGGCGTCTTCAAGCGCGTGGTGGACAAGGTGCATGCCGTGGACGGCGTGAGCTTCGACCTCGCGCAGGGCGAGACACTGGGCCTCGTGGGCGAATCGGGCTGCGGCAAGAGCACCACGGGCCGCTGCATCCTGCGGCTGATCGAGCCCACCTCCGGCGAGGTGTGGTTCGACGGCAAGAACGTGATCGCGCAGGACCGTTCGCAATTGCGCGCGCTGGCGCGCGACATGCAGATCATCTTCCAGGACCCGTATGCGTCGCTCAATCCGCGCATGACGGTCGGCTCGATCATCGGGGAGGCGCTCGCCATTCACAAGCTCGCGGCCAACGCGAAGGCCGCGACGGACCGCGTCGTCGAGCTGCTGGAGATGGTGGGCCTCAACCCCGACTACCTGCGCCGCTACCCGCACGAATTCTCCGGCGGGCAGCGCCAGCGCATCGGCATCGCGCGCGCGCTGGCCGTGAGCCCGAAGCTGGTCGTGTGCGACGAACCCGTCTCGGCGCTCGACGTGTCGGTGCAGGCGCAGGTGATCAATCTGCTCGAAGACCTGCAGGAAAAGCTGCAGCTCACGTATCTCTTCATCGCGCACGACCTCTCGGTGGTCGAGCATTTCAGCGATCGCGTGGCGGTGATGTACCTGGGCCGCATCGCCGAAATCGCGCCCGCGCGCGAGCTCTACAGGCGGCCGCTGCACCCCTACACCGAAGCGCTGCTCTCCGCGGTGCCCGTGCCCGACCCGGAAGTGAAGCGCCACCGCATCATGCTGAAGGGCGACGTGCCGAGCCCGATTCATCCGCCCACGGGCTGCCGGTTCCACACGCGTTGCCCGATCGCGCAACTGCCTTTGTGCAGCACCG
This sequence comes from Ramlibacter sp., assembly GCF_035548915.1. Taxonomy (GTDB): domain Bacteria; phylum Pseudomonadota; class Gammaproteobacteria; order Burkholderiales; family Burkholderiaceae_C; genus Ramlibacter. Next base: position 213,195 of record NZ_DASZSE010000039.1, read on the forward strand.
AGACGCCGGTGTTGAAGGACGCGGGCGAAGGGCACATGGTGGCTTGCCACTTCCGCGGCTGAATTCCCCGCTTGCGCGGGAATTGACGGGCAAGGGGACTTAAGATGACGCCCGGGCGCCAATGCCCGAGCGAAAGACACGGCCATGACCCTCGAGCAATACAACGACGCGGTGAAGAAGATTCTCGCCGACCAGCAGAGCATCGCGCAGTCGACGGCGCAGCTTGCGATGTCGGGCAAAGCCTATCCCGGCGACGCGGAGTTCGGCCAGCTCATGGCGAAGCAGTGGACCCTGATCCAGGAGATGGCGAAGCTCAACACCGAGATGATGCTCGGCGTGATGCAGGCCAGGAAGTAGGGCCCACGCCCGGCCGGCGGCCGCAGAATTCGCGCATGGGCATCGCCGTCGACCGCGAGCCACCCTGGCAGCACACACCCGCGCAACCGGGCGCGGCGCTCGCCATCGGTTTTTTGCTCGCCTATGTTTCGCTCGACTGGGTGAGCTTCGTGCATCCCATGCGCGGCCTGAACATCACGCCGTGGAATCCGCAGGCGGGGCTTGCCGTGGCGCTGCTCATCTGGCGGCCGCGCGCGTGGTGGCTGGCGGGGCTCGCGGTGGCGATCGGCGAAATGCTCGCCCGGCCGGCTTCCGTGGTCGACCCGCTCTTCGTTTCGCTTCTCGCGGCGGTGGCGCTCGCCGCCGGCTATGCGCTCACCGCGGCGTTGCTCGCCCGCTGGCCCGGACTCGCGCAAGGGGTTGCCAGCCGAAAGCGCATCGCCACGTTGCTCGCGGTCGTCGCCGCGGGCGCGCTCGCGGCATCGCTGCTGCACGTGGCGGTGCTCGCGCTGATCGACGCGTCCGTGCCGGAGCGTCTCGCCTCGGCCATCTACCGAGCCTGGATCGGCGAATCAGTGGGCATGCTCGTCACGCTGCCGCTCATCTCCGTTCTCGCGCAACGCGAGGGCCGCGCACGTTCCAAGGCCATGGCGCGGTCGGTGGAGTGGTGGCTGGCCGTGCTGGTCGCATGCCTCGCGACGCTCGCGCTCTTCGCGCGCCCGCCCGACGAGCAGTTCAGGCTCTTCTATCTGCTGTTCGTGCCCGTGGTGTGGGCGGCGGCGCGCTTCGGGCTCGCCGGGGCCGTCTGGTCCGCGATCCTTGTGCAGGTGCTCCTGATCGTGGCCGTGCAGTCCGCGCAATACCGGCCCCTCACGGTCTTCGAGCTGCAGGTCCTCATGGCCGTGCTCGGCGCGACGGGTCTCCTGCTGGGCGGCACCGTGGACGAGCGGGAGGAGGCCGAACGCAGCCTGCGCGCGACGCTGCGGCAGGCTGCGGCGGGCGACATGGCCGCCGCGCTCGCGCACGAGCTGAACCAGCCGCTCGCGGCCATGACCACCTACGCGCGCGCTTCGCAACTGCTCGCCGAGCGGTTCGGCGAAAGCGACGCGCAGGCCGCGCAGCCGCTCGTGAGCGTGTCGGGCAAGCTCGTGCAGGAAGCCGGACGCGCGGGCGAAATCGTGCGGCGGCTGCGCGACTTCTTTCGCGAGCGCACGACGCAGCTCGCGCTCGTCGGCCTGGCCGAACTCCTCGACGAGGCGATGCAGTCGCAAGCCGCGCGCGCGCACGCGCTCGGCTTGCGGCTGGACTGGTATTGCGACGCGGGCGTTCCGCCGCTCTGGCTCGACCGCGTGCAGATCGGCGTGGTGCTGCGCAATCTCGTCGCGAACGCCATCGACGCGGCCGCCGCGCCGCCGCGGCATGACGAGCCGGCGGTGCATGTGCGAATCCGCATCGACGACGGCGACGTGGTGGTCTCGGTACTGGACACCGGCGCCGGGCTCGCGGTGAGCGATATCGCCTCGGTATTCGAAAGCCGCCCCTCCGGCAAGGCCGGCGGCATGGGCGTGGGGCTTGGCATCAGCCGGCTCATCGTCGATGCCCACGGCGGGCGCATGTGGGCCGAGCCGGGGCCGGGCGGCCGTTTCTTCTTCTCGTTGCCCGCGGCCGGTCCGCACCACGAGGCTTAGGCGATGCACAGCCAGACGGTCTTCATCGTCGAGGACGACGCGTCGGTGCGCGACGCGCTGTCGCTGCTGCTCAGCCTGCGCGGCTACGCGACCGCGGTGTTCGCGAGCGCCGAGGACTTCCTGGGCGCGGTGGCAGCGCATTGGCGCGGCGTCGTGATCGCCGACATCCGCATGCCGGGCATGTCGGGGCTCGACCTGCAGGCGGCGCTCGCCGAGCACCCCGCCCGCTTGCCGTTCATCATCGTCACGGGCCATGGCGACATCGCCGCCGCGCGCCAGGCGTTCAAGGCGGGGGCCGTCGATTTCCTCGAAAAGCCGTTCGACGACGAGCGGCTGCTGCGCTCGATCGAGGAGGCGATGCGCGGCCTGCCGCCCGAGCCGCGCGCAGCGCAATCGATTTCGCCGCGCGAGCGCGAGGTGCTGGACCTCGTCGTGCAGGGGCTGGACAACCGGTCGATCGGCGAGCGACTGGCCATCAGCCCGCGCACGGTCGAAGTGCACAAGGCTCGTGTGATGGCGAAGCTCGGCGCGTCGAATCTGCCCGAGCTGATCCGCATCGCCGGGGAGCGGCGCGGCTGACAGGGAGGGGCCGCGCGGCGGAGATTCACTTCGCGCGCGAACGCGACGCCGCACGCACGCTCTGCGAGAGCACGCGCCCGTCGCGCGCGCTGCGCTCGCTCTGCTCGGCGATGTTGCCGCACACGACGTCGCACAGCGAATACACCGACGGGTCGGCGATCCGGTAGTACACCGCGGTGCCCCGGCTGTCGCGCGCGACGAAGCCGTGCCGCATGAGCAGCGAGAGGTGGCGCGACACGTTCGCGGCCGTGTAGCCGGTGAGCTGGGCGAGCTCGCCCACGTTGCGCTCGCCGTCGCGCAGCAGGTTCAGGATCTGCAGCCGCGTCGGCTCGGCCAGCGCCTGGAAATACGCGGCCACGCGCTCGAGCATCTCGGGGGAAAGACCTTTCATCTCCAGGCAGTGCGAAGGGGGCGGGTTCCGATCATGCCGCATCCGGCGCGGCGGCGCCGGGGAAATTCCAGTTGTTGAGCACTTGATTTCTTAACTAATTGCGCAAATAATACATCAACGAATCGAAACCGGCAAGCCCGTCGACGAAAGGTCCTGTTCCTCATGTCCGCTCGCCCCCGCAAGCTCACCGCCGCTCTTGCGCCCTTCGCCGCCGTGGCCGTGCTCGCCATGCTCGGCGCCTGGGCCGCGGCGTCGTCCCGCGTCGTGCAAACCGCAGCGAAGGACGGCGCGCCGCCGCTCGCCACGGTGGCGGTCGTGGGCGGCGACGCGCAGGAAGGTTCGGCCTTCGACGGCGTCGTGCAAGCCGTGCGGCAGACCGTGGTCGCGGCGCAGGTGCCCGGCGCGGTGGTCGCCCTGGGCGTGAAGGCCGGCGATCGCGTGAAGGCGGGCCAGGTGCTGCTGCGGCTGGATGCCCGCGCCGCGGAGCAGGCGGCCGCGGCCGGCGCCGCGCAGGTGCGCGCCGCGAGCGCGATGCAGGAAGCGGCCACGCGCGACTTCGAGCGCCAGCAGCAGCTCTTCCAGCAGAAGTACATCAGCCAGGCCGCGCTCGATCGTGCCGAGGCGCAATACAAGTCCGCGCAGGCCGAAGCCGCCGCGCAGCTCGCCAACGCCGGCGCGGCGCGCACGCAATCGGACTTCCACACGGTGAGGGCGCCGTATGACGGCATCGTGGCGGATGTCTCCGTGGTGCTGGGCGACATGGCGATGCCAGGCCGCGCGCTCATCACTCTCTACGACCCCGAAGCTCTGCGCATCGCAGTGCCGATTCCGCAGACGGTCGCGGCAAACCTCGCGGGCGCCGCGCTTCCGCAGGCCGAAGTACCCGGCATCGCGGGCGGCCGCATCCAGCCCGTCCGCTCGCAACTCCTGCCCGCGGTCGACCCCGCGACGCACACGATGGAACTGCGGCTCGACCTGCCGCCGAACCTCGGCGGGCTCGCACCCGGCATGTTCGCGCGCGCGTGGCTCGCCGTGTCCTCCGGCGAGGGCGCGCGCCTGTACGTGCCTTCGCAGGCGGTGCAGCGGCGCGCGGAGCTCGCCGGTGTGTACGTCGTGGATGCCGAAGGTCGCGCCCTGCTGCGCCAGGTGCGCCTCGGCCGCGCGCAGGGCGGCCGCGTCGAAGTACTGGCGGGCCTCTGCGCCGGCGAGCGCGTCGCGCTCGAGCCGCAGGCCGCGGCGCGCATCGGAGCTTCGCGATGAGCCCGCTCGGCCTCCCCGGTCGCATCGCGGCGTATTTCCAGTCGGCGCGCATCACGCCGCTCGTCGCGCTCGTCGCGCTGCTGCTCGGCGTCTTCGCGCTCGTCGTCACGCCGCGCGAGGAAGAGCCGCAGATCAACGTGACGATGGCCAACGTGCTCATTCCCTTCCCCGGCGCCGGCGTGAAGGACGTCGAGCAGATGGTGGCCGTGCCCGCGGAGCAGGTGCTCTCGCAGATCGCCGGCATCGAACACGTGATGTCGGTGTCGCGCCCCGGCCTCGCGGTGCTCACCGTGCAGTTCAAGGTGGGCGTTGCGCGCACGGAAGCGCTCGTGCGCCTGTACGACACGATCCATTCGCATTCCGACTGGCTGCCGCGCGGACTCGGCGCGGGCGAGCCGATCGTCAAGCCGAAGGGCATCGACGACGTGCCTGTCGTGACGCTCACGCTCTTCGCGAAGGAAGCGGCGCTCGGGCCCTTCGATCTCGAGCGCGTGGCACACAGCGTCGAAGCCGACCTGAAGCGCGTGCCCGGGACGCGTGAAGTCACCACCACCGGCGGGCCCGGCCGCGCGGTGCTCGTGGAACTCGACCCCGCGCGCATGAACGGCGCCGGCGTCACGGTGGCCGACATGCGGCAGGCGCTGCAGGGCGCGAACCTCGCATCGCCGCTCGGCGATCTGCTCGGCGCGAACCGGGCCGTCGCGCTCGAATCGGGCCCGTTCCTGCGCGATGCGCGCGACGTGGGCGAACTCGTCGTCGGCACGCGCGGCGGCCGGCCCGTGTTCCTGCAGGACGTCGCGAACGTGCGCGACGGCCCGCTGCCTGCGGGCGAGTACGTGTGGCACGGCATCGCGGGTCAGGGCGGCGGCGAGTACCCGGCCGTCACGATCTCGATCACCAAGAAGCCCGGCGAAAACGCGATCGACGTGGCCGATGCCGTGATGCGGCGTGCCGACGAACTGCGCAACACCGTCATTCCGCAAGGCGTGGAACTCGCCGAGACGCGCAACTACGGCGCGAGCGCGAACGACAAGGCGCTGAAGCTGATGCAAAAGCTCCTCTTCGCGACCGTGTCCGTGGTCGCGCTCGTCTTTTTCGCGCTGGGACGGCGCGAAGCCGCCATCGTGGGCATCGCGGTCCTCCTCACGCTCACCGTCACGCTCTTCGCCTCGTGGGCGTGGGGCTTCACGCTGAACCGCGTGTCGCTTTTCGCGCTCATCTTCTCCATCGGCATCCTCGTGGACGACGCCATCGTGGTGGTGGAGAACATCCACCGGCACCAGGCGATGCATCCCGGTCGGCCGCTCGCGGACGTGATTCCCGGCGCGGTGGACGAAGTGGGCGGCCCGACGATCCTCGCGACGCTCGCCGTCATCGCGGCACTGCTGCCGATGGCGTTCGTCTCCGGCCTCATGGGCCCCTACATGAGCCCCATTCCGATCAACGCGAGCATGGGCATGGTGCTGTCGCTCGCGATCGCGTTCGTGGTGACGCCCTGGCTCGCGCGCCTGTGGATTCGCCAGGCCCCGGACAGCGCCGAACGGCATGCGAAAAAGGGGCACGGCGACCGGCTGCTTCCACTCTTGCGGCGGGTCTTCTCGCCGCTGCTCGACGCGCGGCGCGGCGCGAGGAACCGCCGAGTCCTCTGGGCCGGCGTGTACAGCCTCATCGCGGTCTCGCTCGCACTGCCCATGCTCGGGCTCGTCGTGCTGAAGATGCTCCCCTTCGACAACAAGTCCGAATTCCAGGTGGTCGTCGACATGCCCGCCGGCACGCCGGTGGAGAAGACGGCCGCCGCGCTGCGCGAGCTGGGCGCACTCGTCGCGCGCCAGCCCGAAGTCACCGACTACCAGGCGTATGCGGGCACGTCCGCGCCGATCAACTTCAACGGCCTGGTGCGGCAGTACTACCTGCGCTCCGGCGGCGACGTGGGTGACCTGCAGGTGAATCTCGTGGGCAGGCACGAGCGCAGCGAGCAGAGCCACGCCATCGCCACCCGGCTGCGTCCGCTGCTGCAGGCGATCGGGCAGCGCCACGGTGCGAACGTGAAGGTCGTCGAAGTGCCGCCGGGCCCGCCCGTGCTCTCGCCGATCGTGGCCGAGGTGTACGGGCCCGACAGAGAGGGGCGCCTGCAGCTCGCGCGCGCGGTACGCGGCGTCTTCGAGCGCACGCCCGGCGTCGTGGACGTCGACGACAGCGGCATCGCCGCGGCGCCGCGCAAGGAACTGAACGTGGATCGCCGCAAAGCCGCGCTGCTGGGTGTGCCGCAGGAGGCCGTCGTCTCGACGCTGCGCGCGGGCCTGGCGGGCGAACCCGCGACCTATCTGCACGACGAAAGCAAATACCCCGCGGCCGCCGTGCTGCAACTGCCTGCCGAACGCCAGGGCGACATCGACGCCCTGCTGCAGTTCGCGGTGCGCGGCTCGGCGGGGCAGCTCGTGCCGATCCGCGAACTCGTGACCGTGAGCGACACCCTGCGCGAGCAGCCCGCGTATCACAAGGACCTGCTGCCGGTGAGCTACGTGGTGGGCGACATGGCGGGCTCGCTCGACAGCCCGCTTTACGGCATGTTCCGCATGCGCGAAGCGGTGAACGCGCTCGTCGCCGGCAACGGCGCGAATCCCGCCGAATACTTCATCCGCCAGCCGGCCGATCCGTACCGCAGCTACGCGGTGAAATGGGACGGCGAGTGGCAGATCACCTACGAGACCTTCCGCGACATGGCAGCGGCCTACGCGGTCGGGCTCGTACTCATCTATCTGCTCGTGGTCGCGCAGTTCGGCTCCTACCTCGTGCCGCTCGTCATCATGGCGCCGATCCCGCTCACGCTCGCGGGCGTGATGCCGGGCCACGCGCTCCTGCACGCGCAGTTCACCGCCACCAGCATGATCGGCATGATCGCGCTCGCGGGCATCATCGTGCGCAACTCGATCCTGCTCGTGGACTTCATCCGCCTGCAGGTGGCCCAGGGCGTCGCGCTCGAGGAGGCCGTGGTCCGCTCCGCCGCGACGCGCGCGCAGCCGATCGTGCTCACGGGGCTGGCCGCGATGCTCGGGGCCTTCTTCATCCTCGACGATCCGATCTTCAACGGCCTCGCGATCTCGCTCATCTTCGGCATCCTCGTGAGCACGGTGCTCACGCTCGTCGTGATTCCGCTTCTCTATTGGCTCGCAGCGCGCCGGACGCACGCGAGCCGCCCCGTTCTTCCACCGGCATCCGAAGGAGTTTCCCCATGACCTCTTGGCAATTCGTCCGCATGTTCGCGGGGATCGTGATCCTCGTTTCGCTCGCCCTCGCCATCCCGGGCAGCCCGCTCTTCGTGAGTCCGTGGTGGCTCGCGCTCACGGCCTTCGTCGGCGCCAACCTGCTGCAAAGCTCGGTGACGCGCTGGTGTCCGCTCGAGATCGTGCTGCGCAAGTTCGGCATCCGGCCGGGGTGCTGACCTTGGTGCAGGCCATGCACTGAACGCACCGCGCGCGTGCTTCCCCGCGGGCTCGGCTAGGGATTGCCCGTACGGTTCAGCCCGGCTGCGGGGACGACGGCACAATGCCAGAATTTCCGGCACGAGCGAAACTTCCCGAGGCGGCCTGAGTGCCGCTTCTTTTTTGACTGGAGCGGGCAATGCGCAACTGGGGGCTGATGGTCCTGGCGCCGATGGTCGCGGGGGCGCTTGCGCTCGCCGCGCCCGGCGCGCGGGCCGACGAGGAGAAGGTTCTCAACGTCTACAACTGGAACGACTACATCGCGAAGGACACCATCGCGAATTTCGAGAAGGAAACCGGCATCAAGGTCCGCTACGACCTGTACGACAGCAACGAGACGCTGCAGGCGAAGCTCCTCACCGGCAAGGCGGGCTACGACGTCGTCGTGCCCAGCATCGAATTCGCGGGCAAGCAGATCCAGGCGGGCGTGCATCGCCCGCTCGACAAGGCGAAGCTGCCTCACTACGCGAACCTGAATCCGACGATCCTGCAGAAGGTCGCCGTCGCCGACCCGGGCAACGCGCACCTCGTGCCCTACATGTGGGGCACGACCGCGCTCGCGATCAACGTGGACAAGGTCGCGAAGGCGCTGGGCGCGCCGCTCCCCGACGACGAATGGAAGCTCCTGTTCGATCCGGCCTACACGTCGAAGCTGCGCTCTTGCGGCGTGTCGTACATGGACACGCCGAGCGACGCGTATGCGATGGTCAACATCTTCCAGGGACGCGCGGCGGGCGACTACAGTGAAGCGGCGCTGAAAGCCGCGAACGACCAGCTCGCGAAAGTCCGCCGCGACGTGCGCCTTTTCAACAGCTCGCCGATCGACGCCATGGCCAACGGCGACCTGTGCGTGGCGATGATGTTCAACGGCGATGCGTACATGGCGCGCAACCGCGCGGCGGAAGCAAAGAACGGGCAGAAGATCAAGTACCTGCTGCCCAAGCGCGGCACCATCCTGTGGGTGGACTCGATGGCGATTCCGAAGTCCGCGCCGCATCCGGGCAACGCGCACAAGTTCATCGACTACATCCTGCGGCCCGAAGTGGTCGCCGCGATCTCCAACGAGGTCTACTACGCCAATCCGAACGTGCCGGCCACGAAGCTCGTGAAGGCGGAAATTCGCGACGACCCGAACATCTACATGACGGACGACGTGCTGAAGCGGCTCACACCGAAGAAGGTGATCCCGGCGGACGAACAGAAGCGCCTCACGACGTTCTGGAACCGCTTCAAGACCGCGCACTGATGGCCGATGGCGTGCCGCAAGGAGGCCCCGCGCCGCAGGCCTTCCTCTCGATCCACGAGCTGCTGAAGCGCTTCGACGACGTCACCGCGGTGGATCGCGTGGACCTCGACGTGCGCCGCGGCGAAGTCTTCGCGCTGCTCGGCAGCTCCGGCTGCGGCAAGTCGACGCTGCTCAGGATGCTCGCCGGTCTGGAAACGCCCACGTCGGGCCGCGTGCTGCTGGACGGCACGGACATCACGCGCGCGCCCGCGTACGCGCGGCCGATCAACATGATGTTCCAGTCGTACGCGCTCTTCCCGCACATGTCGGTGCAGGACAACGTCGCTTTCGGGCTGAAGCAGGAGAAGCTCCCTTCGGCGGAAATTCGCGGCCGCGTCGATGAAATGCTGGAGCTCGTGCAGATGAGCCGGTTCGCCAGGCGCATGCCGCAGCAGCTTTCGGGCGGGCAGCAGCAGCGCGTGGCGCTCGCCCGCTCGCTTGCCAAGCATCCCAAGGTGCTGCTGCTGGACGAGCCGCTCGCCGCGCTCGACAAGAAGATCCGCCAGCAGACGCGTCAGGAACTGCTCGACGTGATCGACCGCGTCGGCGTGACCTGCATCATGGTCACGCACGACCAGGAAGAGGCGATGACGATGGCCGACCGCATCGGCGTGATGTCCGAGGGGCGGCTGCTGCAGGTGGGCACGCCGCAGGAAATCTACGAGCGGCCCGCGAGCCGCTTCACCGCCGACTTCATCGGCGACACGAACCTCTTCTACGGCACCGTGAAGCGCTCCGAGGGCGGGCGTCTCGCCGTGGGCTCGCCCGACTTCGAAGGCGAACTGCTTGCCGAGGACAGCGCGATGCATGCGCCGGGCGCGGCCGTGTGGATATCGGTCCGCCCGGAGCGTGTTCGCGTGTCGCGACATCCGCAGTCCGAAGGCGGCCACCGCGCCAACCGGGCGACCGGCACCGTGCGCGACGTGGCCTATCTTGGCGGCTCGTCGCTCCTTGAAGTGGAGCTGCCGACGCAGCGCAGGTTGAAGGCAGTTGTCACCGTGCGCGACGGCGGCGAGGTGCTGTCCACAGGCGACGCGGTGCACGTGAGCTGGGCGGAGAACGAATGCGTCGTGCTCGTTTCGTGAACCCGGCCGGCCGCTGGCTGGTGATCCTGCCGCCATACGCATGGATCACGCTCTTTTTCGTCCTGCCGTTCCTGATCGTGCTGGCGATCAGCCTCACCGAAGCGCAGATCGGCGTGCCGCCTTTCACGGACATCGTGGTGCGGGAGGCGGGCCACGTCGCGCTCGACCTGCGCGGCGCCAACTACCGCGAGCTCGCGCAGGAAGGCGAGCAGGCGCTCGTGCAGCTGCCTTCCATCCTGTTGGGCGATGCGAGCTGGCCCGACTTCATCGGCGCCTTCGTCGAATCGCTGAAGATGGCGTTCTGGACGACGGTGTTGTGCCTGCTGCTGGGCTATCCGATGGCCTACGCGATGGCGCGGGCCGCGCCCGCGACGCGCAACGCGCTGCTCGTGGCCGTGATGATTCCGTTCTGGACGTCGTTCCTGCTGCGAGTGAGCGCGTGGATCGGCATCCTGCGCGACAACGGCGTCGTCAACAACGTGCTGCTCGCGCTCGGCGTCATCGACTCGCCGCTGCCGATGATGAACACCGAATTCTCCGTCATGGTCGGCATGGTCTACAGCTACCTGCCGTTCATGATCCTGCCGCTCTATGCGCATCTGGTGAAGCTGGACCTGCGGCTTCTCGAAGCCGCGGCGGACCTGGGCGCGCGGCCTTGGAAGGTGTTCGTCGCGATCACCGTGCCGCTTTCGCGCGGCGGGATCGTCGCGGGCTCGATGATGGTCTTCGTGCCCGCGGTCGGTGAATACGTGATCCCGACGCTTCTGGGCGGCGGCGACACGATCTTCATCGGCACGCGCCTCGTGCAGACCTTCAGCGACAACAACGACTGGCCGATGGCCTCGGCCGTGACCGTGGTGCTCGTGCTGCTGCTGGTGGCGCCCATCGTGCTCTTTCAGCGCTACCAGCTGCGCTCGGAGAAGGCGGCATGACGAAGTCGGGCATCTCGCGCGTCGGCATGGCCGCGCTCGCGGCGGGCTACGTGTTTCTCTACGCGCCCATCCTCTGCATGGTCGTGTATTCGTTCAACGACAACCGGCTCGCGACCGTGTGGGGCTCGTTCTCGTTCGCGGCCTACGGCCAGCTCTTCGCCGACGAGCAGTTGCGCGGGGCGGCGCTGCTGTCGCTGCGCATCGCGCTCCTCTCGGGTGCCGCCGCCACCGTGCTCGGCACCGTGGCGGGCTTCTGCCTCGCGCGGTTTCGCCGCCTGCCGACGATCACGCTGTTCGCGGCGCTCGTCACTTCGCCGATGGTGATGCCCGAAGTGATCGTCGCGTTCTCGCTTCTGCTGCTCTTCCTTTTCGTGCTGCGCATCGACCTCGGCTTCGGCGCCATCTGGGCGGGCCATGCGACGCTCGGCATGGCGTACGTGGCGACGCTCGTGCGGTCGCGCCTGCTCGAAATGGATCTGTCGCTCGAGGAGGCGGCGCTGAATCTCGGCGCCCGGCCGGTGAAAGTCTTCTTCACCATCACGCTGCCCATCGTCGCGCCGACGCTGGTGGCGGGCTATCTGCTGTCATTCACGCTGTCGTGGGACGACGTGGTGCTCACGAGCCTGCTCGCCGGCGCGGGCGTGAACACGCTGCCCACGCTCGTGTTTTCCAGCGTGAAGTTCGGCATCTCGCCGAAGATCTACGCGCTCGCGACGCTCATCGTGTGCGCCGTCACCGCCGGTGTGATCGCGTCCAATCGCTTCATGTTGCGCCATGCTCGACCTTGACCTGAGACGCCTCGGCCACCTGTTCGCCACGGGCCCGCGCCCCACGAGGCGCCCGTTCGGCACGCCGCCTTACGTGCGCACCGAGGAGTTGCCCGCGCTCGCGATGTCGGTGCTGTCGCTTCGCATCGGTTCGTTCTACCTGTGCTCGTTCGATGCTAGCGCGGCCGAGGTGCTTCCGATGGCCATGTACCTGGAAGTGCGGGTACTGCCGGGCTGGGTGGTGCGTGTCGCATGGATCCAGCGCACGGCGGGGCAGTTGCGCGAGCTGATGTTTCCCGACGAGTAGGGGCTCGCCTGGCTTCAGGACGCCGCTGGGCCGCCAACGGCCTCAGAGCTTGTGGGTCGACAGCAGAATGCTCGTCTCCGTATTGGCGATGCCTTCGATCGAGCGGAGGGTGTTCAGCACCTTGTCGAATGCTTCGAGCGTGTCGACACGCACCTCGGCCATCAGGTCCCAGCGCCCGTTGGTCGTGTGCAGCGCCGGCCTATGACGAAGTGACCGCCGCGGCCGCGCGTCTGCAGAGCGAAGGCGTGCGTGTCCACCTGTTCGAGGACGACGGACGCAACGACACGCCCGACGCCGTGTTCCCGAACAACTGGTTCTCAACGCACGCGGGCGGTCACGTGGCCCTGTTCCCGATGTATTCACCCAGCCGCCGCCGCGAACGGCGCGGCGACGTCATCGAACTGCTCAAGGCGCGGTACCGCGTGCAGGACGTCATCGACTATTCGGGCCTGGAGCGCGACGGCGTGTTTCTCGAAGGCACGGGGGCCATGGTGCTGGACCACGCGGCGCGCATTGCCTACACGGCGCGATCCAACCGGGCCGACGCGCTCGCGCTGGAGCGCTTCTGCACGCACTTCAACTTCGAGCCGATCGTGTTCGACACGGCCGACGCATCGGGCTGTCCCATCTGCTCGCCGGCGGTTCGGTGCGCTGCATGCTCGCCGGCATCCACCTCGCGCCGCGGGCGGCGCTCAGGGAGGAGGAACGATCACCCACACCGCCACGGTCTTCTTCGTCCTGGACGGATTCACCCAGCTGTGCGGCAGCGACGGCGGAAAGGTGAGGGTGTCGCCTTCCTTCAGGTGATACGACACGCCGTCGACATCGACCACCAGTTCGCCGTCCTTCACGTGCACGAGGTCTGAGCCTGCATTGAGCGTGTAGGGCTCCGAGCCGGAGCCGCCGCCCGGCTCGATCACCGACAGGAGCGCCATCATGTGCTCGTTGCTCGAGCCGGAGATCAGGTACTCGTTCATGGCTTCGCCCCCGAGGTTGATCGGCGTGCCCTTGCCCGAGCGGATCAGGTTGGTTTCGGGCGCGTCGAAGAGCGAGCCCGGCCGGATGCCCATCGCGTTGCAGACGCGGATCAGCGTTGCGATCGAGGCAGCGACGGCGTCGCGTTCCAGCCGGCTCAGGAACGACTTGGTGATGCCCGACGCGCTGGCCACCTGTTCGATCGAGAGGCCGCGCGCCTTGCGCGCGACGCGCAGCCGCTCGCCCAGGTTGATGTCTTCCTGCGCGGGGCGCACGATGTGCAGCGGCTTGCCGCTCTTCCTCGGCGTGGCAGCCGCAGGCGCGGGTGCGGGCGCGGGGGCGGCGCGGCTCAAGGCTTCACCCGCGTCTTCTCGCAGGCCTCGAAGTGCCTGGCGACTTCGGCGCCGGTTGCGATCCACAGGCGCTCCTGCGCGAGCGCGTGATCGAGAAACTCGGTCATGATGCGAAAGCCCTTCGGCCGCCCCGAGGCCTGCGGATGCATCACCATCGAAACGATGCCGCCCCATTCGCTCGTCTGCGCGAGTTCGTCCTTCCAGATCGAGAGCACGTGTTCGCGCGTGGCGAGCGTGCGCGGATAGCGCGCGTGGCTCACGCTGTAGCCGAAGTCGTCGAACGCGAAGTTCACCGGGATCTCGATCGGCCCCGCGCTGCCGTCGGCCAGCACGTGGCGGTACGGGCGAATGTCGTCGCGAAACGAACTCGAGTAGACGATGCCGCGCTCGCGCAGCATCGCGAGACCTTCAGCGGTGTTCTCGCCGTAGGGCGCGCGGTAGCCCACGGGCTTCACGCCCAGCACGCGCTTGAAGGCGTCGAGCCCGCGGTCCAGTTCCTCGGCCATGGCGGCGTCTTCTCCCGGTTCCGGCTTTTTGTGCCAGTAGCCGTGATGCGCGATCTCGTGGCCGTCGCCCGCAATGGCTTCGCACAGCGCCGGATGCGCATCGAGCGCCCAGCCGGTGATGAAGAAGGTGGCGCGCAGGTCGCGCTCACGCAGCGCCTGCAGGATCTTCGGCACGCCGACGCGCGCTTCGTAGCCGCCGTAGGAGCGGCTCACCAGGCGCTGCTCGCTCAACGCGTCGAAGCCGAGCCAGATCGATTCGCCGTCGACGTCGAACGCCGGCATCAGCGCGGCCGTGTACGGCTTCGGCCACGCGAACTCCGGGGCGGGGCGGGCAAGGTTGGCCGCGCGCGGCGCGCGGGTGGTGTAGTCCGGGGTCATGAAGCGACGAATCTTGCCACGGCGTCGTCCAGGCGCTGCAGTGCGCTCGCCACCTGCTGCTTCAAGGCCGCCGTGCGCTCGCCGTCGGCCGCGAGCCTTCGGCGCGCCGCGCGCATTTCGCGCTCCACGGAAGACGGCGCGGGGCCGCCGTAGATCGTGCGCCGCTCGACGAACCGGCGTGGGTCCATGGCATCGGCGAAGCGGGCGGCATCCAGTTTCGGGGCCGCGATGCCGAACTCGACGGCGGCCGCATCGAGGTCGGCGCTGCCGGCTTCGGCGGGCCGCCTGCCCGCCGCGACCGAACGGCGCACGAGCACCGCGACGACCTGGTGCGCGGTGCGCCAGTCGAGCCCGGCATGCCGCACGAGCGCGCTCGACAGGTCCGTCACCTGCGCCCAGTTGGCGCCGGCCAGTTCGAGCATGCGTTCGCGCTTCACCTGCATGTCGCGCAGGAGCGGCGCCATCGTGTCGAAGCGCAGGCCAAGGTCGCGTCCGAGGTCCCACAGGATGGCCTGGCTGTTGCGGCGTTCCATGATCGGAAAGCCCGTGGGGCCCTTCTCCGCCGCCATCACGGTCACGACCACGCCCAGCGAGCGCGCCGCCACCGACTTCATGTCTTCGAGTCCGTCCGGGTTCTTCTTCTGCGGCATGATGCTGCTCGTGCCGCAGTAGCGGTCGGGCAGTTCCACCATCGCGAACTCGGTGGTGGACCAGAGGATCAGGTCGTCGGCGATGCGGCCCAGGTTCTGCGCGAGCACCGCGAGCACGCCGGCATATTCCATCTCCAGGTCGTGGCTCATGATCGCGTCCCACGTGTGGGGCAGCGGCTCGTCGAAGCCGAGCAGGTTGGATACGCGCTCGCGGTTCAGCGGGAAGTCGCTGCCCGTCATGATGGCCGCGCCGGCCGGCGACCGGTTCAGCCGCTCGTGGAACGACAGCAGCCGCGCGGTGTCGCGCGCGAACACTTCCTCGAACAGCGTGGCCCAGTGCGCGAACGTGCTGGGCTGCGCATGCTGGCCGTGCGTGTAGCCGGGCATGATCGTGTCGAGATGCGCCGCCGCCAGTTGCAGCAGGCCCTCGCGCGTGTCGCACAGCGCCGTGAGCATGGCATGCACGTGCCGGCGGAAGGTGAAGCGGCGCGCCACTTCCACGAGGTCGCCCGAGCTGCGGCCCAGGTGCAGGCGTCCGCCGACTTCCTCGCCGCGCGTCTGGATGAGGTAGTGCTCGCCCGAGTGCATGCCGCCGCCGGCCTGCTCGCGCGCCTGCACCATGCCCGAGCGCTCCATCTCGGCGAACGCCTCGAGGATGGCGCGGCCGGTTTCGCGCGTGTTGATGCCCTCCTCGGACAGCATCAGTGCATGCGCCTTGTCGAAGGCATGGATGCCGTCGATGGATTCGCCGAGCAGCCCCGACTTGTGGAATTCCACGTGCGGCAGCGGCGCTTCGGTGAGGCGCGAGCCTACGCCGCGAAAGCCCTGGTAGCCGCTCACGCCCGGCCTCCCCGGCGCTGCGCGGGCGTGGCGCCGTGCACGGCGAAGGTGAACGCCAGGTAGGCAGCGACCATCGACGTCTGGTCCATGTGGTCGGTGGCCGGATTCACTTCGGTGATGGCCATTGCCGCGCAATGCGGCGCCAGCAGTTCCACCATCTCCATCGCCTCGGCTGAGCTGATGCCGCCCGGCTCGTGCGCGCCCGCGCCGGGTGCGTAGGCGGGGTCGATGGCATCGATGTCGAACGAGAGGAAGAGGTGGTCGGCGCCCGCCGTGCGTTCGAGGACGCGCCTCACGGTTTCCTCGGGCCCGATGCGCAGCACCTCGCGCGCCGACAGATGCGCGAGGTCGTTGTCCTTCTTGAACTGGCCCGACGCCGGAAAGTTGAAGAGCCGCTCGCACACCTGGATGCAGTCGCGCGGGCTCACGCGGTCGAGTTCCAGCGCGCGCCGCATGCCGCTCGACTGGCTGTAGCGGCCCTGCTTCTCGCTCGTGTCCATCAGGTCGAGATGCGCGTCGAAGTGCACGATGCCGATGCGGCCGGCAAGCGCATCGTGCACGCCTTGCGCCACCGGAAACAGGATCGAGTCGTCGCCGCCGATCACGATGGGGACCCGGCCGGCGTCGAGTGTTCCCTTCACGCCGCGCACGGTCGAATCGAATGTGGCCAGCACGTCGTGCGGGAACACGGGCAGGTCGCCGCGGTCCACGAGCAGGTTGTCGCCGACTTCGATGTCATCGTTGCGCTCCAGGCTGTAGATGCGGCCGCCCTGGATGCGCATGTTGATCCAGCCGGCGCACTTGCGCACGCGCTCGGGCGCGTCGCGCGAGCCGGGGTAGCCCAGCGTGGACTGGCCGTCGTACGGGACGCCCAGGAGGTCGAAGCCGCGAAGGGAGGGGGAGGCCATGGTGTTCAGGTCCTTCGGTTCAGGTGTTGCGTGCGAGTTCGGCGAGGCTCGTGGCGGTGGCCGCGGTGGCCGCGGTGGCCGCGGTGCTGGCGCTGCCGAGCGCCATGATCCGCTCCTCGAGCGCTCGCGCGCGGAGCGCGCCGAGCACCGGCGCGGCGAGCGAGCGGTACTTCTCCAGCAGCTGCGCCTGCGGCAGCGCATTGCCGGGCGATCCGAGCGGCACGTCGACGGCGAGGCGAGCGCTGCGGCCGTCGTGCGAAGCGATCCGCACGCGCGCCGCGACATTGCTCGGAAGCGTCTCGGCGGCTTCGACGTCCACGCGCTCCATCAGCGCGCGCACCCCGGCACTCGATCGCGTCGCTTCGTCGAAGAGGTCGATGCCGGCGCCGCCGTGGAGCAAAGCGATGGCCACGGCATAAGGCAGACTCATCTGCGCATCGACGACGGTCGCCACGTGCTTGTTGCGGCACATCTTCTCCACCGTGGGCGTCACCGTCACGGTGATCCGCTCGATGGTCTCCGCGGGGAAGTCGCCGCGCAGCTTCAATGCCGCTTCCACTGCGGCGTGCGTGCCGCGGCACGAGGCGAAGGGCTTGATCGACGAGCGGTGGATGCGCCATTCGCGGCCGAGGTCGGCGGTGAGGAGATCAGGCTGCGCCGAATCGCGTGCGTAGGTGCGGAAGAAGCCGCCCCATGGCGCTTCGAACACTTCGGCAGGGCCCGTCAGCCCGGCGCGGGCCATCTCGACCGCGACGAGGCCCGAGCTCGCCGCGTGGCCGGGATGCATGCGCTTGGTCATCGCGCCGTCCGCGAGAAACGCCCAGGTGCCGGATGCGAACGAGCCCGCGATGCCCAGCGCGTTCGCCGTGGTCGCGGCGTCGCAGCGCAACACGCGCGCGACGGCTGCCGCGGCGGCGAAGGTGCCGCAAGTTCCCGTGGAGTGCCAGCCCGCGCCGTTGTGGCCGTCGTAGCCGCCGCTTGCTTCCATCACGCGGCGGCCCACGTCGTAGCCCGCGACGATCGCGGCGATGACGTCGCCTTCATCGGCGTCGCAGTGTTGCAGGCCGAGCGCGGCGAACACCGCGGGCACCACCACGGCACCGGAGTGGTCGCAGCCGCTCGCGTCATCGAGTTCCAGCGCGTGGGCCGCGGTGCCGTTCACGAGGGCCGCGAGCGCCGGCGGCGCGCGATGCGGCGTGCCCCACACGGGCGAGCCGCCACCCTTGCCGAAGCAGACGAGGCCCGCGGCAAGAGCGGCACGCGGCTCGGGACGCGCCGCGCCGGCGAGCGCCGCGCCGAGCGTATCGAGCGTGTGCCGGCGCACCGCGTGCACGGTGTCGGAGGGCAGAGCGCCGCTGCGCAATCCCGCGAAGAATTCGCCGAGCCGGCCGGAAAGAGTCTGCGTCATCTCGATGGAAGTGTACTTCTGCGAAACTTTTTCGATCAAGGGAAAGTTTCGTCATGGGAAACCCTTGGATCGATTTTGACCGACAGCGAGCGTTTTCTCTATGGGGGATACGCCAAACGGCGCATGCGGCGAGGTGCTTGGTGCGTCACAAAGCGATTGACATGCGGAGTTTCTCGTAAGTACACTTTTTTGCATGCTTCGCGAACCTCCCCTGCTGCTGTTGCGTGCCGCCGAAGTCTTCGCGCCCGAAGCCCTCGGCGCGCAGGACGTCCTGGTGGGCGGCGGCAGGATCCTCGCCGTCGGGCGCGACCTCGACGCGCGCGACTGGGGCGCGCTGGTGCGCGTCGAAACCGTGCCGCACGCGAAACTCGTGCCGGGCTTCATCGACCAGCACGTGCACTTTCTCGGCGGCGGCGACGGCGACGGCGCCCGCATGCCGGAGCTCGCGGCGCAGGCGTTCGCATCGGCGGGCATCACGACCGCGGTGGGCCTGCTCGGCAGCGACATCGAGACCAAGACGCTGCCGCAACTGCTTCGCAAGGCGGTGGAACTCGATCGCGAAGGGCTCGATGCGCGCATCTATACCGGCGCGATGGCGCTGCCCGCGCCGTACATCACCACGAGCCCGCGCGCGGACATCGTGCTGATCGACCGCGTGATCGGCGCGAAGAGCGCGATCGGCGAACGCACGGTGCCCAACCTCGACTTCCCCGCGCTCGCGCAACTCGCCGGCAGCCTCGTGCAGGCCAAAGGCATGAGCGGCAAGGCCGCGCCGTTGCACCTGCACGTCGGCCGGATGAAGGAAGGCATGCAGGCCTTGTTCGATCTCGTGGACAAGCTCGACTTCGCACCGGCGCAGGCCGTGCCGAGCCACGTGAACCGCGCGCCCGACCGCTTTCCGGTGTTCGAGCAGGGGCTGCGCTTCGCGAAGCTGGGCGGCAACATCGACTTCACGTGCTGCCTCGGACCGCGCAATCATCTGCCGGTGGGGCTCGACCCCGTGGAGGCCGTGATGCGCGCGCTCGACGCGGGCGTGCCCGCGGAGCGCATCTCGCTCTCGTCGGACGCGGGCGTGGCCGTGCCCGACGGACGCGGCGGCGCCGAAGCCGTGCCGCCGGCCATCCTCTATCGCGACGTGCTTCGCCTCGTGCAGGAAGCGCGTCTCGGCTGGCCCGAGGCGCTTGCCTTCGTCACCACGCACGTCGCCCGCATGCTGGGGCTCGCGGCCACCAAGGGCGCCATCGCACCGGGCATGGACGCCGACCTCGTGCTGATCGGGGAGGACCACCGCATCGTTCGCACCCTTCGCGCCGGACGCACCGTGTTCGACGCCGCAACTTCCCACGTTACCGCCCACTGAAAGGAATTTCGATGAACACCGCCTCCCGCTTCACGCGCCGCACGCTCGGCGTGCTCGCCGCTTCGCTGATGCTGTCCGGCGCCGCGTTCGCGCAAGGCAAGCAGGTCAAGGTCATGACCTTCGGCTCGACCTGGGAACGCGTGCTGAAGCCGCTCGCGCCCGCCTTCAAGCAGGAAACCGGCCTGGAGATCGTGCCCGTCATCGAGAACAGCTCCGCGGAAGGCCTGGCGAAGCTGCAGGCCTCGCGCGCGAACCCGGGCGTGGACGTGTGGTTCACGGGCGAGGCGATCGCGATGCGCGCCGCCACCGACAAGGACCTCTTCGTGCCGCTGCCGAAGGACAAGCTGCCCAATCTCGCGCATCTCATGCCCGGCGCGCACAACGACATGTTCGTCGCGTTCTGGTACTTCCCGACGGGGATCGTGTATCGGCCCGACCTCGTGCCGGGCGGCAAGGTGACGTCGTGGAACGACATCTTCCAGCCGGCCTTCAAGAATGCCGTGGCGCTGCCCGCGCCCACCGTCTACCCGGGCCGCACGATCCTGATCACGGCGCTCCTGAACGGCGGCTCGATCGACAACGTGCAGCCCGGCATCGACTTCCTCGCGAAGATGAAGGACCATGTCGCGATGTTCCACAGCTCGGACACCAATGCGCGCCGCGCGCTCGCCCGCGGCGAGATCATGGCGATGATCGGTTCGCCCTCGGCCGTGAAGGAGCTCGCCGACCAGAAGATTCCGGTGGCGATGGTGAGCCCCAAGCCCACGCCGCTCATCTTCGAGGGGATGATGATGGTGAAGAACGGCAACACCGACGCCGCCGCGACGTTCATCAACCGCGCACTCGCCGCCGACTGGCAAAAGCACATGACCGACGTGTACAACCTCGGACCCGTCAACAAGGACGTGAAGCCCGCCGATGCGCTCGTGGCCGTGCTGCCCACGCCCGCCAACTCGGTGACCTTCGACGAAGCGAAGATCAACGCGCATCTGGGCGAGTGGACGGAGATGTTCAACAAGGCCGTCGCGAAGTAGATGAGCGCTGCTCGGTCCTGCCGCCTCGAGATCGATGCGGTCGCGAAGTCCTACGGCAGCGTGCGCGCCGTCGACGGCGTGAGCCTCGCGGTGGAGCCCGGCGAAGTGATGACGCTGCTGGGCCCATCGGGCTGCGGCAAGACGACGGTGCTGCAGTCGATCGCGGGCTTCGTGGTGCCCGACGGCGGCGACGTGCGCATCGACGGCGCATCGATCCTCGGCGTTGCGCCCGAGAAGCGCCGCACCGCCATGCTGTTCCAGCAGTACGCGTTGTTCCCGCACATGAGCGTGCGCGACAACGTGGGCTTCGGGCTGCGCATGGCGGGCGTGCCGAAGGCGCAAGCGGCGCGGCGCGTGGAGGAGGCGCTTCGGCTCGTCCGCATCGAGAGCCTCGCTGCCCGGCGGCCGGCTCAACTCTCCGGCGGACAGCGGCAGCGCGTGGCGCTCGCGCGCGCGGTCGTCACCGAGCCTCGGCTCCTGCTGCTCGACGAGCCGCTCGGGGCGCTCGACCAGAATCTGCGCGAGGAGATGCAAGTCGAGCTGCGCAAGCTGCAGCGCAAGCTCGGGGTCACCACCGTGATGGTCACGCACGACCAGCGCGAGGCGATCGTGCTGTCGGACCGCATCGCGGTAATGAAGGACGGCCGCGTCGAGCAGGTGGGCACGCCCACCGACATCTACGACCATCCGCGCACGCGCTACATCGCCACTTTCACGGGCGTGGAAAACCTGCTGCCCGCGCGGTGCCGCGCGGACGGCGCGGTGGAAGTGGGCGGCATTGCATTGCCTGGCCTGCGCGCGCCCGAGGGCCATCATGCCGACGCCACCGTCGCGGTGCGCTCCGAGGCGATATCGCTCAGGCCCCGCGGCGAAGGCGCGCTGCCGGGCACGGTCACCTTCGTGCAGGTGCTGGGTGCCTCGGTGCGCTACGACGTCGCGGTGGGCGACGGCATGAACGTCGCCGTGACGGAAGTGCGGCGCGATTCGCCGCCGTTCGAAAACGGCCAGCCCGTGTCGATCAGCCCGGCGCCCGCGCGCTGCACCGTGCTCGCCGCATGAGCCGCACCGCGCTCCTGCTGGCGTTGCCGGCCGCGCTCATCCTGCTGCTGTTCGTGGCCGTGCTCGGTTCGTTCGCGAGCGTGAGCTTCATGGTGCTGGAGCCCGGCACGGCGGTGTTCCACGGGCCCGCCAGTCTCGCCAACTACACGAAGCTGCTGGCTTCGGAGGGCGCATGGAAAGCGGTGCTGAACACGCTGCGCCTCGCCGCGGAAATCAGCGCGCTGTGCGTGCTCGCCGGCTACCCGCTCGCGTTGCTGCTGGCGCGCTCGGGCTCGCGCGGCCTGCGGCGCTTCATCCTGTTCTGCCTGGTGGCGACGTTCCTGTCCGGCGGCGTGACGCGCGCGTACGCGTGGCTCATCATCCTCGGCAACAAGGGTCTCGTGAACCAGGCCGCGCAGGCCATCGGGCTGCCGCGCATGGCGCTCATCAACAACGAGTTCGCGGTGGTGGTGTCGGTGCTCAATTTCATCCTGCCGTTCTTCGTGCTCACGCTGTTCGGCGCATTGCGCACCATTGCGCAACCGCTGGAACATGCCGCCCGCAACCTCGGCGCGTCGCGCATGCGCTGCTTCCTTCACGTCACGCTGCCGCTTTCGCTGCCGGGCCTCGCGGCCGCCACGTCGCTGTGCTTCGCGCTCAGCCTCGGCGCCTTCCTGTTCCCGCAGATGCTGGGCGGCGGCCGCGTGCAGGTGCTCGCGACCGCGATCTACGAGCGCATCCAGGCAAGCTACGACATTCCCGCCGCCGCGGCGCTCGCCATGCTGTTCTTCGTGCTCGTGCTGTTGATGCTGCTGGCGGTGGGTGCGCTCAGGCGCGCGGCGTCGGCGCGCTTCGCCCCGGAGGCCGCATGAACATGGCCGACGCGCCGAAGCGCATCCTGCCGGCGGCCGGTGCATCCGCCACCCTGCGGCCGCGCCCGGCACGCGTCGATCACGCGCGGCCCGTGTCGCGGCTCGTCTCCGCGCTCGGCCTCCTCACACTCGCCTTCGTGGTGCTGCCGCTGCCGTTCATCGTGCTCTATTCGTTCAGCAAGAGCAACTATGCGCTCTTCTCCTCGGCCGGATTCACGCTCGACTGGTTCCGGCGCTTCTTCGAGAACGAGCGCTTCACGGCGGCGCTCGTGAATTCGCTCATGGTGTCCGTGATCACGACCGTCGCGGCGGTGCTGATCGCGCTGCCGACGGCCTTGCTCGCCGTGCGGCACCGGTTCCGGGGACGCGACTTGCTGATCGGCCTCGTCTCCGCGCCGCTGCTCGTCCCCGGTGTGATCACCGGCACCGCGGCGTTGAGCTTCGTGTCGGAGACGAGGATCGGCACCGGCTTCTGGCCGATCACGGCGGCCATGATCTGCTTCACGCTGCCGTTGGTGCTCAGGCCGCTGGTGGCGAATCTCTCCGGCCTCGACCCCGATCTCGAGAAGGCGGCGCGCAATCTCGGCGCGGGGCCGCGGCGCGCGTTCTGGACGATTACCGTTGCGCAGCTCGTGCCGGGCCTCGTGGCCGGCGGCACGTTCGCCTTCGTCGAGGCGATGGACAACTTCTCCATCACGGTGTTCCTCACGAACATCACGACCACGACGCTGCCGGTGGAAGCCTACAGCTACATCCGCGACATCGACGACCCCACCGTCGCGGCGATGGCGACCCTGCTGATCGCCATGAGCGTGGCACTCGTCTTCGCCATCGAGCGCGTGCTCGGGCTCGACCGGTTCCTCGACATGTCGTGATGCCCGGGCTCGCACGAGCCTGCTGCCTGCCGGCCCGCCTTACTGCCTGAACCGGGCAGGCACCTTCGTGAGATCGATCCGGACAATCTCGCCGAAGTCCTGCGTCCTGCCGTCGGCAAGGAACTTTTCGCTCGGCGGAAACGGCGCCGTGGCGGTGGAGGGCTCGTCGGTGATGCCGAAGTCGGAGTCGTTGGAGATGTAGATGATGTTCGGGTCGGCGGGATCCACCGCGACGCCCTCGACCTTGTCATGACCGAAATACATGCCCTTCGGATCGATCGACGTGAAGAGAGCGGCGTAGTTGAGGTACAGCGATTCGGCGCCCGTGCCGACGCCGACGGCGGCCAGCGCCGCGATCGCGTCGGCGTCGCTCTTCGTGCCGGCGATGTCCTCGATGCTCTTGCCGTCGATGTCGAGGCCCGACGTGGCATCGTAAGTCACGGTGTGGCCCGCTGGAGGCGAGGTGAGCAGGGGCGACTTCGGGCCCACGTCGGTGGCGTTGGCCAGATCGAGCTTCCACAGGTTCTTGTCGGCCCTGGCCGTGCCGTTCGCCGTGCCGTCGCTCGTGCCTTCGAAGTTGCCGTCGCGCTCGTCGACGATGAACGTGCCGTCCGGCAGCGCGGTGATCTCGCTCACGGCCTGCCCCCCGGGATTCTTCGTCTGGCCCTTGGTGTGCAGCGAGTAGAGGTACTCGTGCACGTCCGTCGGATCGGTTAGCGATACCTTGACCACGCGCGTGACCGCGACGTTGCCCGCTCCCTTCGCGTCGGCGGCCGCGACACCCGTTCCGTTGTTCTTGTCGAGGGCCGACTGCATGATGCCCACGAGGTACTTCCCATCCGGCGTGACGGTGAGGCCTTCCATGCCCTTGTTCGGCTTGCGGCGTTTCAGCTCGGACGGCAGCGGATGGACTGTGGCGGAGTTCGTCGCGGCATACGGATTGAACCGCTCGATCTCCTTGCCGGTCGCATCGAAGTGCACGATGTAAGGACCGTATTCGTCGGAGATCCAGAAGGTGCCGTTGGAAAGCGCCACGATGCCTTCGGGGTCGAAGCCGGCGTCGCTCTTGGGCAAGGCGTTGCCGTTCACGTCGAAGATGGTCTCGGCCGTGTCGGCCTCGGGATTGACGCGGCCATTCATTTTGGTGCCATCGGGGCGGGAGAGGCCGATGGTGCGCACGACCATCGCCTTGCCGTTCGCGATTTGCAGCTCGGCGATCGCGGGCTGGAAGTCCAGGTACGGTTCGATCTTGTTGCTGCCGTCGGGCGCGGTCACGTTGGGTCCGCGGTCCGTGAGGCCGTAGAAGAACCCGGCCTTGCCCGGCTCGGGTGTCAACGCCGAGCCGTACCCCGAGCCCGCGATGGGCAAGGTGCCCCAGTTGGCGTAAGGGGGAAGGGCCGCCCCCGTCGAAGAAGCCTGCGCGTAGAGCCGGGTGCCCAGCGTCGCGGCGGACACGGCTTGCGTGAGCGTCGCATTTCTCGCGAGCGACGGGACAGAATCGATGTAGTTGGCGAAGTTGGCCCACGCGAGCGGACCCGACACGGCGCAGGCGGACGCATCCGTGGGCGAGCAGCCTGCCGGGAAGGCCGTGGCCGAAATCGCGATGCCGTTGCCCGGGTCGTGATCGCTGTCGAGCGACTGCAGCACCTGCAGCATGCTCGTGAGCGCGCTGCCGCTCAGCGCGGCGCCCGATCCGTTCTTCAGGTCGGCCGGCGTCACGTTGGCGCTTGCGGCCGCGGTTCCGAGGACGGTGCCGAAGAGGGAGAACGTCACGGTCTCGCCCGGAAGGAACCTGAACGTGCCGGCCGCGTCCGTGTCGCCTTCCTGTGTCGCGGTCTTGAAATGGATGCCCCGCACCGCCGAATCGCCGAAGACACCCTGCGAAGGGGTGACGCTCTGCGAACCGCCGCCATCACTGCCGCCGCAGCCCGCGAGGGCCAGCACGGCCAGGCCGGCCAGTGCGGGCATACCCATGCCCATCCGCTTGTTCATCGACCACGACATCCT
This sequence comes from Ramlibacter sp., assembly GCF_035548915.1. Classification (GTDB taxonomy): domain Bacteria; phylum Pseudomonadota; class Gammaproteobacteria; order Burkholderiales; family Burkholderiaceae_C; genus Ramlibacter. The sequence goes on from NZ_DASZSE010000039.1 coordinate 238,511, forward strand.
CATGCTCCTTGCCTGGTTGGCTTCCAACATTTGTCCGAAGGTATCCGCTCTCGCGCATCGCGCGAAAGGAACTCGAAATGCTGAAGCGGGCAAGTGAAACCGCAATGACACTCGGGCCGGCGCGCGCATAGGCGAGCATCCGGCCCGGCTGCGGGCGGACTACATCCGCATGGAGAAAGTGATCGGGAAGGGCCGCATCGTTCTCGCGCCCTGAAGTTCAGCCGAAGGGGCGCTGTCCCGGTCGACCGCGCCCCTCACATCCGGTCAGAGCCTGCGCCTGCCGAAGATGAACGCGACAACGGCGAGGATGATGAAGATGAAGAAGAGGATCTTCGCGATCCCCACGGCGCTCGCGGCGATCCCGCCGAACCCGAGGACGGCGGCGATCAAGGCGATGACCAGAAACACGACGGCGTAGTGCAGCATGTCGACTCCCTTCTATGTGGCGCATCCCGAGCGGATGCATGCGCCGAAGGTTATGTCGATCGGGCCGCTCGCCTGATCAGCCACCATCGTGGCTTCATGTCCGCGACCGTTCGTACGGCCTGTAGGAGCGCCCGGACAGAGGCAGCGTGCCGGGCGCGATCTTCAACTCTCGCCGCGCAGCCCCGGGAAATCGTCTTCGGTGAACGCGGCGGCGCCTTCCCGCCGCGCGCCGCCCGTCGATGCTTCCTGCGCGCGCAACTGCACGCGGCGAATCTTTCCCGAGATGGTCTTGGGCAGCTCGGTCACGAATTCGATGCGGCGCACGCGCTTGTAGGGTGCGAGCCGGCGCCGCGCGAAAGCAAGGATGCTCTCCGCGGTCCGGCGTCCCGGCTCGCGTCCCGCCTTCAGGGTGACGTACGCCTTGGGCACCGCGAGCCGCACCGGGTCCGGACTCGGAACGATCGCGACTTCCGCGACGTCCTCGTGTTCCATCAGCACGCTTTCCAGCTCGAACGGACTGATGCGGTAGTCGGACGCCTTGAACACGTCGTCGGCGCGCCCGACGAACGTGAGGTAGCCGTCCGCGTCGCGCATCGCGGTATCGCCCGTGTGGTAGTAGCCGCCGCGCATCGGGTTCGGCGACTTCTCGCCGCTGTCGAGATAGCCCGTCATGAGACCGACGGGCCGCTCGGACAGGTCGATGCAGATTTCGCCTTCCTGCGCCGGATGCCCGTCGACGTCGAGCAGCTCGATGCGATAGCCCGGCAGCGGCACGCCCATCGAGCCCGGCTTCAGCGGCAGGCCCGGCGAATTGCCCGCCTGCGCGGCCGTCTCGGTCTGCCCGTACCCGTCGCGCAGCGTGAGCCCCCAGGCCGTGCGCACCTGCTCGATGATCTCGGGGTTCAAGGGCTCGCCCGCGCCGGTCACCGAGCGCAGCGATAGGCGATCGCGCCATGCGGCGAGGTCTTCCTGGATCAGCATGCGCCACACGGTGGGCGGCGCGCACAGGCTCGTGACGCGGCAGCGCTCGAGCGTCTGCAGCAGCGACGGCGCGTTGAAGCGCGGCGTGTTGTGGATGAAGACGCAGCAGCCCGCGTTCCACGGCGCGAAGAAGCAGCTCCATGCATGCTTGGCCCAACCCGGCGACGAGATGTTCAGGTGGATGTCGTCGGGCGTGAGCCCGAGCCAGTACATCGTGGAGAGGTGGCCGACGGGATAGCTCTCGTGCGTGTGCAGCACGAGCTTCGGCCTGGATGTGGTGCCGGAGGTGAAGTAGAGCAAGAGCGGGTCCGCAGCGAGCGTCGGCGCATCGGCGCGGAACTCCGGTTGGGCCGCATCGCTTCGTGCGTAGTCGACCCATCCTTCGCGTGTGCCGCCCACGACGATGCGCCCGAATTGCCCTTCGAGCCCGTCGAACTTCGCGGCGTTGGCGGCGCCGGCGATCACGTGCCGCACGTTCCCGCGCTCGAGGCGGTCGCGCAGGTCGTCGGGCGTGAGCAGCGAGGTCGCGGGGATCACCACCGCGCCGAGCTTCATGGCGGCCAGCATGCATTCCCACAGCGGCGCTTCGTTGCCGAGCATGAGCAGCACGCGGTCGCCGCGCGCGACGCCGTGCTCGCGCAGGAAGTTGGCGACCTGCGAAGAGCGGGCCGAAAGCTGTGCGAACGAAGCGCGGTATTCGCGGCCATCGGCCTCCACGATCCAGAGTGCCGTGGCGTCGTTGCCGCGCGCGATGGCATCGAAATGGTCGAGCGCCCAGTTGAAGTGCCGCAGGCGCGGCCACCTGAATTGCGCGCTGGCCTCGGCCGGCTGGTCGCGAAGTGCGAAGAGAAGGTCGCGTGCTTCGTGGAATTCGCGGGTGGCCGTGTGCATGTCAGCTCCTCAGTTCGTGCTGGTCGCTCCCACCGATTTTGCCAGCCGCTTGATCTTCGCCACGTCCTGCACGAGCAGCGCCGCGAAGTCTTCGGGCCGGCCGGTGCTTACCTCGGTGCCCATCTTGAGGAACTGCGCCTGGATGTCGGGTTGCGCGAGAATCTTGCGAATCTCCGCGTTGAGCCGCTCCACGATCGCGCGCGGCATGCCCGCGGGGCCGACCACGGCCTGCCACGTGGTGAACACGAAATCCGGATAGCCCGCCTCGCGGAAGGTGGGTATGTCCGGCGCCATCGCCGAACGGTTCGTGCTCGCGACGGCGATCGGCTGCAGCTTGCCCGCGCTCACCTGCGCCATCACGTCGGAGATGTTGGCGAACATCACGTCGGCCGTTCCCGCGAGCATGTCCTGCATCGCGGGCGCGCCGCCCTTGTAGTGAACCGTGACCCAGTCGATGCCCGCGATCTGCTTGAACTGTTCGCCCGAAAGCCGCACGAGCGTGGTCGGCCCCGGCGATGCGAGATTCAGCTGGCCCGGCTTCGACTTGCTCAGCTTCACGAGTTCTTCCGCGTTCTTCACGCCGAGCTTCGGTGTCGTCACCGCGAGGATGGGCACGGTGGCCACCTGCGCGATCGGCGTGAAACTTTTCACCGGGTCCCACGAGAGCTTGTCGGTGAACGCGGGCGCCGCGGCGAACGACGAGGCCGCCATCAGCAAGGTATAGCCGTCCGGCGGCGCCGCCGCGACGACGTCCGCGGCGATGTTGCCGCTCGCGCCCGCGCGGTTTTCGACGACCACGCTTTGTCCGAGCGACTGCGTGAGCCTGGCGGCCACGAGGCGCGCCGCCTGGTCGGTCGAGCCGCCGGGCGGAAAGCCCACCAGCATCTTGATGGGATGTTCGGGCCAGCTCGCCTGCGCGGCGGCCGCGAAAGGCATTGCGGCCCACGCGAGGCCGAGGGTGGTGAGCGCCAGCAGGCGTCGTCGGGTTTTCATGATGGCTTGCTCCTTGTCATTCCGGCTGCACGCCGGCCTTCGTGCCGACGCGTTTCCACTGGTCGATGTCCGTGCGCAGGAAAGCCGCAAGTTGCTCGGGCGTGCTCGTTTCCACCGTCATGCCCATGCCGGTGAGCCTGGATTGCACGTCCGGCAGCGCCAGCACCGCGGCCGCGTCGCGCTGAATCTTCTGCACGACGTCGGCGGGCGTGCCCGCGGGCGCGAAGAGCGCCTGCCAGACCGACGTGTCGATCTTCGCGCCGGTCGCCTCGGCGAGCGTGGGCACATCCGGCAGCAGAGGCGAGCGCGCCGCGGTCGTGACGGCCAGCGCGCGGATGCGGCCGGACTTCACGTGCGTGGCCGCTTCGACGACGTTCACGATCATCGCCTGCACCTGTCCGGCGAGGACGGCCTGCAGCGCGGGCGCGCCGCCCGCATAGGGCACCATCACCACGTCGGTGCCCGTGGCCTGCTTGATGAGCTCGAAGGTCATCCGCTGCCCGCTCGATGCGCCCGGTGCCGCGAAGTTGTACTTGCCGGGATGCGCGCGAACGATGTCGAGGAATTCCTGCATCGTCTTCGCCGGGACATCCTGGCCGACCACGAGCACGTTCGGAATGGTCGAGACGAGCGTGACCGGCGCGAGGTCGCGCATCGCGTCGTAGCCGAGCTGCTTGAACACGACCGGGCTGATCGAAAGCGCGGTCGTGGCGAGAAGCAGCGTGTGGCCGTCGGGGGGTGCCTTTGCCACGAAGGCCGTCCCGAGGTTCGCGCCGGCGCCGGGCTTGTTTTCCACGACGACCGGCTGGCCCCATCGCGCCGCGAGCTTGTCCGCCATGAGGCGCGCCGTCGCGTCGGTGGAGCCGCCCGGCGGGAACGCGACGACGATCTTCACGGGCCGCGAGGGGAAAGCGGATTGCGCGAACGCGGCAACGGGCGTCGTCATCGCCGCCGCGGTGGCAAGCAGCAGGGTTGACAGCAGGGCCAGGAACTTCCTCATCGTCACTCCTCATTCAGGCAAATCGGAAATGAGCAAGCGCTGGACGCGCTCCTCGTCGATCTGCGCGCCGAGTCCCGGCGCGTCGGGCACATAGGCGATCTGGTCGCGCACGGGTAGAGGTTGCGCGAGGTAGTCCTCGGCGATGAACTGCGGCCCGTTCAGGTCCACGGGCAGACGAATGCCATACGCGGCGAACAGATGCACCGACGCGGCGAACCCGATGGGCGCATCCATGAGTCCGGAGCCGATGAGCGTGAGCCCCGCATTCAGCGCCAGGTCGCACATCTGCCGCGCGTAGTGGAGGCCGCCCACCTTGGACACCTTGATGGCGATGCCTTCGACCGCTTCGCGCCGGATCAGCTCGATCACGAAGGGCAGGCCGATCGCCGCTTCGTCGAGCGCCACGGTGAGCCCGGTGGCGCGCAGGAGCTTTTTCATCGCGTACACGTCGCTCATCGCGACCGGCTGCTCGAAGAGCGTGACCCCGAGCTTTTCGAGCGCGCGCGCCATGCGCAGCGCTTCCTCCAGCGTGTAGCCCTGGTTTGCGTCGGCCCACACATAGCCCTCGCCGGCGGCTTCGACGACTGCGGCGACGATGGCGGCATCGAGTTCCTTGTGGTGGCCCACCTTCACCTTGAAGCCGCGATAGCCCTCGCGCTTCGCTTCCGCCGTGATGCGGGCGGCATCCTCGGGTGTCGCGGCGGACACGAGCCGCGCGAGCGGCACGGAGTCGCAGCGCTTCGCGCCGAGCCAGCTCTGCGTGGAAATGCCGAGCCGCTTGCCGATCAGGTCGTGCAGCGCGAGGTCGAGCGCGCACTTGGCGATGGGCTGCCCCGGGTCGAGCCCTGTCGCGAGTTCGGTATTCATGCGCGCGTGCAATCCGGCAATGTCGAAGATGTCGTGGCCGATCACCGCGGGCGCGAGGTAGCGGCGGATCGACGTGACGCAGGATTCCAGCGTCTCGGCCGACCAGCGCCGCGAGGGGCCCGCTTCGCCCCAGCCGACGTGGCCGTCGGAGTCGGTCATCTTCACGAGCGCCACGCGCTTGCCTTCGTCGAGCGTGCGGCTCGGCCCGCGCGGCAGGGTCAGCACCGCCTTGAGCGGCAGGCGCACGGGATAGACGTCGATGCGGGCGATCTTCATGAAGGGGCTTCAGCGATAGTTGACGAAGACGGGGCTGGCCCATGCCATGTGGCCGTTCTTCTGGCGAACGCGCAGGTAGATGTGCGAACGGGTTTCGGGCACGGCGAGCGAGACGCTGCCGCGAACCTTCGTCGCACCCGCGCCGAGCAGACGATGCCACTGCCAGCCTTCTTTCGGGAATTCGCCGACGAAGTGATTGGACGATCCGCGCCTCAGATCGGCGAGCGAAACGGTCACGGCCTGGTCCACCGGCTGGGTGAGACGCAGCGACAGCGTCGTGGCAGCGTCGCCCTGCAATTCGAGCACGACGCTCTGGTTGGGGTTTTGCCGGTAGGCGTTCTGGCGCGCGGTGTAGGAGCGGATGTCGAGCGAGCTGCCCACCTGCTCGAAGCGGTGGCGCCGCACTTCGTCGAAGGGCATCGACTGCAGGCAGGGAAAGTGGCGCAGGATGCGGCCGCCCTGAACGTCGAGGCGCATCGCCCAGTCGCATACGCGATCGAGCGCGAGGTCGCCCCAGGGGCCCCAGCCCCACTCGAGCCGCAACTGCACCGGGGTATCCGGCCACGCTTCATCCGCCACGTCGTCGCTCGCGTAGGCTCGGTGCACGACGCGGCCATCCTGGATCACTTCCACCACGTCGATCTCGTCGCGGCCTTCCACCGCGAAGCTCGCTTCGACCTGTCGCCCCGCTTCGACGGTCGCGCCCATGGGATGGCCATCGACCCGGAAGTCCACCTCGATCCGGTCGCCGGTGAGCGCATACGTGCGCCGCGCGTTGATCGCCTCGAAGATGCCGGCGCGCGTGAAATCCGTGACGAGCGCCGCCATCAAGCCTTCCCCGTACGCGCCGGGAAATCCCGCGTGGTCGTCCGACGAGCCGACGAAGCCGAAGCGCAGCCCGGACAGCAGCCCCGCGGCCGCCGTGTTGGAGGTCTGGCGGCCGCCCATCGAATGCGTGAAGTAGGTGAGGGGGCCGCGATCGTCTTCCGCGTTGCCGTGCTCGGAGTAGATTTCCACCACGGGCGTGCACTCTTCGCAGAAGGCGTGCCAGTTGACGCCGCGCCGCCCGCTCGGATAGGCGAGGTGGTGCGGGATCATGAGGGCGCGCTCGTGACGGCAGAAGCGGCGCAGCTCCTGCGGATCGGACGTGTAGAAAAGCGGCCGGTCGTCCTCGGGAAACACGACGCACTGGTCGCCCCAGTGCGAGGAGTGCCACTCGAAACCGAGAAAGGCGCAGAAGCGGCCGTCGCGATTGCCGTCGGCGATCACCCGCTGCACGCGCGGCCACGTGTCCTTCAGCCGCTTGAAGCCTTCGATCCAGTGGCGCTCGCGCTGCCCCTCCATCGAAGGCATGTCGTGCCAGCTCGAGTGGCCCGTGAACGCGAAGAAGTCGAGGTGCGTGCGCGCGATGTCGAGCGACCGCTCGATCGAGCCGATGCCGTACCCGTGCGCGTTGTGGTTGTGGATGTCTCCGTAGAGGATGCGGTAGGACTGCATGTCGGCAACGAGGAAGCGATGCCGGGGTACGGCCGATGTATGATTTATATCAACTATTCAGTTGACAGGCAAACGCACACCCGGACGCGGGCAGACGGCGAGGCGGAACATGACAACGATCGCAGCAAGGAAGGCGCCGCCGCGCCGCGATGCGGCCGCGTCGCGCGGCGCCCTGCTGGCCGCGGCGGTCGCCGAATTCGCGGCACACGGCTTCGCCGGGGCGCGCGTCGACCGCATCGCGCAGCAGGCGGGCGTGAACAAGCAGCTCGTGTACCACCACTACGGCAGCAAGGAAGACCTCTATCGCGCCGCGCTCGAATCCGTATATGCCGACCTGCGCGAACAGGAACGGGCCTTGAGCCTCGCGAGTCTGGCCCCCGTGGCGGCCATGGAGCAGCTCGTCGGCTTCTCGTTCGACTTCCTGAGCAGGCACCCCGAATTCATCGCGCTGCTCACCGACGAGAACCGCGCCGGCGGCAGCCACCTGCGATCGTCGGCGACGCTTCGCAGGATGCACACGCCGCTGGTCGAGATGATCGGCCGCACGCTGCGCCGCGGCGTCGCGGCGCGTCTTTTCCGCGGCGACGTCGATGCCGTGCAGCTCTACATCTCCATCGCCGGACTGTCCTACTTCTTCTTCTCGAACAACCACACGCTCTCCGCCATCTTCGGCAAGCGGCTGGACACGCGCGCGGCGCTGCGGGAGCGGCGGCGCCACGTCGTCGAGTTCACGTTGAACGCATTGCGCCGATGATCGCCGGGGGGCCTCTGGGCACCGGGGGTGCCATCAATCAACCAATTGGTTGACAGGGCGACGCCGCCTGCCTACATTGCGATTGCATATGAACCCCTCACGCTTTTCGCCCGTCGTCCTGGAGGACGTTGCGCTGCCCGCCCGCTTCGAGAACGAAGCCGCGCTCGACGACTACCTGTCGATTCCCTCCCGCGCACTCGTGGCGGACCTGGCCGCCATCGATGGCGACGTGCTCGTGCTCGGCGCGGGCGGCAAGATGGGGCCCACGCTCGCGCGGCTCGCGCGCAACGCGCTTCCCGCTTCGCGCAAGGTGACGGCCGTGGCGCGCTTCACCGAGGACGGCGTGCGCGAGAAGCTCGAAGCGGGCGGCATCGCGACGATCGCGTGCGATCTGCTCGATGCCGGCGCGGTGCGCGCGCTGCCCGGGCATCGCAACGTCGTTTTCATGGCGGGGCGCAAGTTCGGCGCGGGGGGCGATCCGGCGCTCACCTGGTCGATGAACGCCTACGTGCCGGCGCTCGTGGCCGAGGCGTTTCGCGAGTCGCGCATCGCGGCCTTCTCCACCGCATGCGTGTACCCCTTCGTCCCGGTCACGGGGCAGGGCGCTGCCGAGGAGGTCGCGCCCACTCCGCCGGGCGAGTACGCGAACTCCTGCGTCGGGCGCGAGCGCATGTTCGAATATTTCTCGCAGCGGCACGGCACGCCCGGGCGCCTCCTGCGGCTCAGCTATGCGATCGACATGCGCTATGGGGTGCTCGCCGATGTCGCGGCCAAGGTGTGGCGGGGAGAATCCGTGGACGTCACGATGGGCCACGTCAACGTCATCTGGCAGGGCGATGCCAACGAGCAGGCGCTGCGCAGCCTGCGCGTCGCGACGACGCCGACTTCACCGCTGAACGTGAGCGGCCCGCAGACGCTTTCCATCCGCTGGCTCGCGCAGGAATTCGCGCGCGTGCTCGATCGCGAGGCGCGCATCACGGGCGAGGAGGCGCCCACCGCATGGCTCGTGAACACGACGCGCGCCGAGCAGCTTTTCGGGTATCCGCGGGTGAGCTTGCGCACGATGATCGAATGGGTCGCCGACTGGGTGCGGCGCGAACAGCGCAGCTTCGGCAAGCCGACGAAATTCGAAAACCGGGATGGCAACTACTGAGCCGTCGCCGCAGCCCGGACCTCTGCGCGATGCGAATCGCGAGGAACTCGCGATGCTCGCCGAACTCGTCGCCGCGAGCCGCTGGAACCAGATCGAGTCGGACTGGCGGCTCTTCCTCGACCTGGGCCGGGTCTACGTGATTCGCGACGGCCACGCGCGCATCGTCGCGAGCGGCGCGGTCCTGCCGATGGGCGGAGAGCCGAACGGCGTCGCGTGGATCAGCATGATTCTCGTGCTGCCGGCGCAGAGGGGCGCGGGTCTCGGCAAGGCCGTGTTCGCGCAATGCCTGCGGGAGATCCAGCGCATGGATCGCGTGCCGATGCTCGACGCGACGCCAGCGGGCGAAGCGCTGTACCGCCAGTTCGGCTTTCAGGCGCTCTGGCGCAGCGCGCGATGGCGGCGGCAGGCTGTTGGCAGCGCCGATGCCGGACCGCATTGGGCGGATCTCGCGCGGTTCCCGCGGGCAGCGGCGCGTGACGTCGATGCCGTGAGAAACGAACTGATCGATCGCGACGCGCTCGCGCTTGGCTTCCGCCGCGAAGCGGTGCTGGGCGCGATGATGCGGCGGCCGGACACGGTGTGCCGCTCGAACGATGGCGCCTGCGCGATGGTCCGCGCGGGCCGCGTGGCGCATCAGGTGGGTCCGCTGCTTTCCGATGGCGAAGGCGCGGCCGCGGAACTGCTGGAGACGATCGCTTCGGAGTCGGCACGCGAACTCGTCATCGACGTTCCCGACGACAGGCCCCGCATGGAAGAGGCGCTGCGCCGCCTGGGCTTTCTGCACGAGCGTCGGTTCGCCCGCATGGCGCTCGTCGCCCCGGGGCAGCACGTGCCCGAAGGGCGGCTGCCCATGCTGCACGCGATCGCGGGCCCCGAGTTCGCCTGAAGGCATCCATTCCCCTGCAACGAGGTTTCCCGCACGGGATCCTTGCGGCCGGGCGCGTGCCTGATGTATTATTTTCCACCATATCGTATTGGAATAAAATACCGCCTGGGAGGCAGGGCGGCACGACACGCGCGCATGACCGAATTTCCGCCGTACTTTCCGAAGCGCTTCCCGCAGGACAGGCTCGACATCGCACCACTGCTGTTCGAGGGTCTGCGAAGCGTCGACGGCCGCTGCATCCTCGCCTGCGAGGGGCGCGAGGTCACGGGCGCCGAACTTGGCGCGCGGGCAGCCACGCTGCAGGCGAGCCTTGCCGCGCGCGGACTGAAGGCCGGCGACCGCGTCGCGGTGATGCTGTCGAACTCGCTGGACCACATCGCGCTTCTGTATGCGCTTTTTCTCTCGGGGATCGTCTGGGTCCCGGTGAACGTGCGGCTTCGCGGCGCGGCGCTGGCGTACGTGCTGGAGCATTCGCGCCCCGCGCTGCTCGTCTTCGACGAGGAGTTCGAGGAGGCCGTGGCCTGCCTCGCCGCCGCGAGCCCGTGCCGGCTCGACGACCTGGCCCCGACTGTTTCGTCCGACGGCGTCGCCGCGTTGCGGGTCCGCCTCGAGACGGCGCCGTCCGATACCCTGTGCATCATCTACACCTCCGGCACGACGGGGCCGCCGAAGGGCGTGATGTTCACGCATCGCATGATGCGCATTGCCGGCGAAGCGGTGCTGCGCGTCGCCGCGATCGGCGATGGCGACAGGGCCTTCCTGTGGGAGCCGCTTTGCCACATCGGCGGGGCGCAGATGCTCATGGTGCCCTTTCTCGCCGGCGCGCAGCTGCATGTGGTCAAGCGCTTTTCGTCCAGGCTGTTCCGGGGGCAGTGGCAGTCCGCCCGCGCGACGCACTTTCACTACCTGGGCGGTGTGCTGGACCTGCTCATGCGCTTGCCCGATTCCGACACGCAGCCGCCTCCTTCGATCCGCGTGGCGTGGGGCGCCGGCGCTTCCGCGCTGTCCTGGGCAGGCATTCGCGACCGCTTCGGCTGCGAGCTGCGCGAGTGCTACGGCATGACCGAGTGCTCCAGCTTCGCGACCCTCAACGAATCGGGCACGCCCGGCTCGATCGGCGCGCCGCTGCCCTGGATGCGCATCGATCTGCTGGACGACGCGGGGCAGGCCGTGGCGGCCGGCGAGATCGGCGAGATCGTGCTGTCGAGCGACCTCGAGGGCGTCTTTCTTCCCGGCTACCTCGACAACCCCGAGGCGACGGCCAAGGTGATACGCGACGGCAGGCTGCACACGGGCGACATGGCCCGCGAGCTTCCCGGCGGCGAATTCGCGTTCGTGGGCCGGCGCACCGACAGCATGCGCGTGCGCGGCGAGAACGTGTCCGCATGGGAAGTCGAGCGGGTGTTCGCCCGGCATCCGTGCATCGAGGCGGTGGCGGCCGTCGGCGTGCCGGGCGAGATCGGCGAGCAGGACATCCTGCTCTACGTTCAGTTCAAGGACGGGCGCTGCGCGATCTGGAGCGAGCTCGCCGAGTGGGCGCGGCCGCGCCTGGCCGCCTTCCAGCTGCCGCGCTACTACGCGGTCGTGGAACGCTTCGAACTGACCCCCAGCGAGCGCATCCGCAAGCACCTGCTGCCGAGGACGGCGCAAGGCGCCTGGGACCGCGCGGCGATCGACACGCGGCAACGAGGAGAACGATCTTGACCCCATCCAGCGAACTGATCGTCGTCGAGCGGCACGATGCCGTCGGCGTCGTTCGCATCAACCGTCCGGAGAAACTCAACGCCTGGACCGGTGCGATGCGCGACGACATCATGTCTGCCCTGCGCGCGTTCGACGCCGACGCGTCCGTTCGCGCCATCGTGATGACCGGCACCGGCGACAAGGCCTTCTGCGCCGGGCAGGACCTGCAGGAGGCGCACGACTTCACCGTCGACGAGGCCGAGGCCTGGATTCGCAGCTGGGAAGATCTCTACTCGGTGCTGCGCGGACTGTCCAGGCCGCTCGTGATGGCGCTCAACGGCGTCGCGGCCGGTTCGGCATTCCAGGCCGCGCTGATGGGCGACATCCGCGTCGGCCATCGCGGCGTGAAGATGGGGCAGCCCGAGATCAACTCCGGCATCGCGAGCATCACGGGGCCCTGGATCATGAACCTGATGCTCGGGATGTCGCGCACCGTCGAGCTCACGCTCACAGGTCGGCTCATGGACGCGGAAGAGTGCCGGCAGCTCGGCATCCTGCATCACATCGTCGAGCCCGAGCAGGTGCTGGAGCGATCCATCGCGATCGCGCGCGAGCTCGGCGCGAAGCCTCCGGTCGCGATGGGCATCGACAAGGCCTGGTTTCGCGAGATGACGGAAGCGTCCTTCCGCCAGACGATCGAAGCGGCGATCCGCCACCACCGCAAGTCCTACGAGAGCAACGAGCCCGCACGCATGATGGAGGCCTTCTACGAGGCCCGGGGCTCGCAGGTCCCCGCGAAGCGCACCGCCTGAGGGCGATGGCCGCGAGCGCGGCGCCCCACCCTGTCCGGCGCAGGGCACTGCAATAATCGCCGCCATGGTTCAGAAGAACGCGCAAGGCGCAGAGGCGGGGGCCGACAGCCCGCTCATGGTCAACTCGGTGCAGAAGGCGTTCCGGGTGCTCACCGCGTTCAGCGGCACCGAGCCGCGCCTCACGCTCAAGCAGATCGCCGAGAAGCTCGACATCGACAAGAGCACCGCGCAGCGCTTCACCCACACGCTGGTCGTGATGGGCTATCTCGACAAGGACCCCGTGACCCGGACCCTCGGCGTGACGGTGAAGGTGGTCGACCTCGCGCACATCTACCTCACGACCAACCCGCTCATCGCGGCGGCGATGCCGTATCTGCTGCACCTGCGCGGCGGCACGGGCGAGACCGTGAACCTCACGGTGCTCGACGGCGCGGAGTCGGTGTTCGTGTCGCGCATCGTCGGCAATCACCTGCTCTCCACGGGCGTGGGCATCGGCACGCGCCTGCCGGCCTATGCCAGCGCATCGGGGCTGGCGATGCTCTCCGTCCTGGACGACACGCAGGTGAAGCGGCTGCTTCGCATCAGCAATCTGAGACCGATCACGCCGAAGACCGTGTACGAGCCCGCGAAGATCCTCGAGCGGCTCGCATCCATCCGCGGCAAGGGCTACGCACTGAGCGTCGCGGACTACTTTCCGAACGACATATCGCTGGGCGCGCCCGTGCGCTCGCGCACGGGCGAGCTGGTGGGGGGCATCTCGCTCGCGGTCTCCACCGACCGGTTCACGGCCAAGGAAGCGGAAACGAAGTACGCGAGGATGGTCGTTTCCGCGGCGAAGTCGATCCTCGTCTAGCGCCGCGCGCGCAAGCGCGAGCGTCTCTCCCCTCTTCCTGCCGCATCCATTCGGGCAAATTTTCTTGCGCCGTCGCCTGCGCGCGCGTAAACTACATAAAGCACTTTGATATTGCATAGAAATACTTCAGCGAGTATAGGTTCGAATGGCAGCCGACCGGGCGCTTCTCCACCTCACGGACGCGGATGTCCGTGCGCTCGGACTTGACGCCCGCGCGGTGCGCGAAGCCGTTCGCGACGCGTTTCTTTCGTATTCGAGCGGCACGATCCGGTGCGAGGCGAAGACGGTGCTCGGGCTGGGCGAGGGGCATTCCTTCCAAAGCCTGTCGGCAGCCGACACGCAACGCCGGTGCGCCGTCCTGAAATGGGTGGGCGTCGTCCCGCCCGGCGCGGGCGAGACCACCAACATTCATGCAAGCATGCTCCTGTCGGATGCGGACACGGGGCGCGTGCTCTGCCTCATGGACGCGCGGCGCGCGACCGCCTGGCGAACAGCCGCCATGTCGGCGCTCGCCGCGCAGCATCTCGCACGCGCCGAGAGCACGGTCATCGGCTTCGTGGGCGCGGGGACGCAGGCCGGGAATCATCTCGCCGCGCTGCTTGAAGTCCTGCCGAACCTGAAGGCGGTGCGCGCGACCAGTGCCACTGGGCGATCGGCCGAGCGTCTCGTGCGGCAGGCGCGCGAGTTCGGGTTGGACGCGAGCGTGTGCGGCGCGCAGGAGGCTGTGTCGGGCAGCGACGTCGTGGTGACGACCGTTCCCTTGCGCGCGGGCTTCGCGCCTTTCATCGATGCGGCGTGGCTGCGCGCGGGCGGCTTCGCCGCCGCCGTGGATCTGGGCCGCTCGTGGAAACGCGACGGCCTGGCATCGATGGACGTCACCGCCGTCGACGAATCCGCGCTGAGGCACTACGGGAAGCCGGGCGGGCTCGTTCCGTCGCTCGAACACGCCGAGGCGACGCTTGTCGATCTCGTGGCCGGCCGGCATCCGGGCCGCGGCGGCGCGCGCGAGCGAACCATGTTCTTCAGCAGCGGCTCGGCGGTCGCGGATCTCGCGGTCGCCATGCTCATCCACGAACGCGCGCTGGCGCACGGAGCCGGCACGTGGCTTGCAGATTGACGGACCTCTCATGAAACAGATCAGGATACTGGCCCCCACGGGCATGATGGGCGCGGGCTTCGGCCAGGCGGCGCTCGAACGCGGCATGTCGATGAAGCCCGACGCCATCGCGGTGGACGCCGGCTCGACCGATCCCGGCCCTTATCACCTCGGCTCGGGCGTGCCGCTCTACTCCGACGGCATCATCAAGCGCGAGATCGAGGCGCTGCTGCCCGTGGCCCGGGCCGCGGGCATTCCGTTCGTCGTGGGCAGCGCGGGCGGCGCCGGCACCAACGCACAGGTCGACCGCGTCTGCGAACTGGTGCGCGAGGTCGCGCGCGAGCGCGGCCTGCGCTTCCGGCTCGCCCGCGTGTATGCGGACATCCCGCGCGAACGCGTGGTCGAGGCCATCGCGCGAGGCGAGGTGCGCGATTTCGAAGCGGGGTTCGAACTGACGGCCGATGCGGTGCAAGCGTGCTCGGGCCTCGTGGCGCAGATGGGCGACGAGCCGATCCGGCGCGCGCTCGACGAAGGCGCCGACGTGGTCATCGCGGGCCGCGCGTGCGACGACAGCGCGATCGCGTCGTTCGCGATCTGGAAAGGCGCGAACGAGGCGCTTGCCATCCACATGGGGAAGATCCTCGAATGCGGCGCCTTCAGTGCCGAGCCCTTCGGCATGGACGTGATGATCGGCACGGTGGACGAAAGCGGCTTCACGCTCGAGCCCGGTAGCCTCGAGCGGCGCGCATCGCTCAAGTCCGTGAGCGCGCATTCGCTCTACGAACGCGAGGATCCGTTCGAGCAGCACGGCCCGGGCCGCGTGATGGATCTTTCGCGCTGCGAGTTCGAACAGCTCGACGAGCGCCGCGTGCGCGTCTCGGGCACGCGCGGCAAGCGCACGGAGGACTACTGGATCAAGCTGGAGGGCGCGCGGCCGGCCGGCTACCGCTCGATGACGATCGCCGGCGTGCGCTGCCCGACCATGATCCGCTGCATCGACAGCGTGCTGCAGCAGGTGAAGGAGGCCACGCACAGGCGCGTGGACAACCCGACGCTGCGCATCGGCATTCGCAAGTACGGCATGGACGCCGTGATGCGCGAGCTGGAAGCGGACAAGACGCTGCCCCACGAACTCGGCCTGCTGCTGGAGACCACCGCTGCGACGCAGCAGGCGGCCTTCGACGCGTGCAACGCGATGGGCGGCAAGCTTCTGCATGCGGCGTACCCCGGGCAGAAGAACACGTCGGGCAACGTCGCGTTTGCGTATTCGCCGCGCGTGCAGAACCTCGGCATGCAGTACGAGTTCGGTGCGTACCACCTGATGAAGGTGGCGTCGGCGCTGGAATGTTTCCGCGTGATCACCGAAGAGGTCTGACATGCAGCCCGCGCGACCCATCAAGCTCGGCAACCTCGCCGCCATCGTGCGCAGCAAGAATGCCGGACCGTACCGCCTCACGTTCGACGTCCTGTTCGACCGGGAGGAGAACTACCTCGCGGTCTCCCGAAGCGGGGCGCTCAGCGCGGAATCGGTGGCGCGGGCGTACGGCGTCGATGCGAAGCAGGTGTCCTCCTTCTTCGAGATTCCCGTCGCGCGCGCTTTCAAGATCACCTTCGTGCGGCCGCACGCGCAGTGCGGCGAGGGCGAAACCGACGTCTACGGAGCGCAGCAGCACGTGCCGCTCATGAACATGCTCATTCCCGTCACTACCACCGTCAAGGAGTTCGATGATGTCTGAACGTCGTATCACGCGCCGTGCCGTCCTGACGCGGGGCCTCGCCGTGGCGGCGAGCCTGCCGCTGGCGGCCCGAGCCGAGGACTATCCCAATCACACGATCGAGATCATCGTGCCGTATGCGCCCGGCGGCTCGACCGACGCGATGGGGCGCGTCGTCGCGCCGCGCCTGTCCGAACTTCTCAAGGTGCCGGTGGTGGTCTCGAACCGCGCCGGCGCCGCGGGCGCGATCGGCACGGCCTACGGCCTCGCCACGAGCGACGGATACCGCATCGTCGCGGGCGGCAATTCCAATCTCGGCCCCGGCCTCATCTCCGGCCAGCGGCCCAGCTACACGCTCGACGACGTGACCTCGATCGCGCGGGCCACGATCAATCCGCTGCTGCTCGTGGCGAAGACGGGCCGCTTCGCGAGCTTCGAGGCGTTCGCGAAGGAAGCGCGCGAGAAGCCCGACACCATCACCTTCAGCACCTGGGGGCCGCGCTCGCCCGCGCACTTCTACGGCGAGATGATCGCCGAGAGCGTCGGCGGCAAGCTGCGCCACATTCCCTACGACAGCGGCTCCAAGGCCATGCTGGCCGCGATGGGCGGGCAGGTCGACATCGCGGTGGCCACCGCGGCCACGGCCAAGGCTCAGATCAATGCGGGCACGCTCATGGGCCTGCTGGTGAGCACCGAGTCGAAGCTGCCCGACATCCCGAGCGTCGAATCGATCAAGGCGCTCGGCTATCCGAACGCGGTGTACGTATCGTTCGAGGGCTTCGTCACCGGCTCCAAGGTGCCCGCCGACCGCGTCGCCGTGCTGCGCCAGGCGTTCGAGAAGATCCTGAACGAGCCCAAGATCAAGACCGCGCTGGCGGACGGCGGCGCGGTGCCGAGCTACCAGAGCGGCCCGGACTACGACCGTCACCTGCGCCAGAACCTCGTGACGCTCAGCGCGGTCATGGCCAAGGTGAAGATGGACGATTGAGGCAACGAAAAGGCGGAAAGACATGACGATCATCGAAGGCGGCATCAACGTCTACGGCGCCGCGGTGGGCGTGATCACGCTCGACACGCGTCTGCCGCGCGCGCACGGCGACGTGGCGAATGCGCGCACCTGGCCGTTTCCCATGCTCTATCGCGTCGCGCGAGGCGCGTCCCCGCACGTCGTGGTGCACGAGCGCGGCCAGGGCCTGAACAAGATTCTCGTGGACACGGCGAAGGAACTCGTGCTCTCGGGCGCGCGGGGCATCACGACGACGGGGGGGTTTCTCTCCCTCTTCCAGGAGGAGCTGTCGGCCGCCTGCGGCGTGCCCGTGGCGAGTTCGTCGCTCATGCAAGTCCCGCTGGTGCAGAAGCTCCTGCCGCCCGGCAAGCGCGTGGGCGTCGTGACGGTGCATGGTCCGCGCCTGGGCCCGGACCACCTGATCGCCGCGGGCGCGCCCGGCGACACGCCAGTGGAAGGCACGGAAGCGGGCGAGGAGCTCACGCGCGTGCTGCTGAAGGGCGAAGCCCGGCTCGACCTGGAGAAGGCCGAGCGCGACGTCGTCTCGGCGGGCCAGCGCCTGGTGAAGCGCCATCCCGACATCGGCGCGCTGGTGCTCGAGTGCCACAACATGGCGCCGTATTCGGCCGCCCTGTCGGCCGCGGTGCGGTTGCCGGTCTACGACCTCTATTCGTTCATCGTGTGGTTCCAGGCGGGGTTGTCGCCGCGGTCGTTCTCGAAGGACTGAGCGCGATGGGGCTTTCGTTCGTCCCGTCGCGAATCAGCTTGTCGAGCGTCACCGGGTAGTCCCGCACGCGCACGCCGGTGGCGTTGTAGATGGCGTTGGCAATGGCCGCGCTCACGCCGCAGATGCCGAGCTCGCCCACGCCCTTCGCTTTCAGGGGCGTGGCCATGGGATCGAGCTCGTCGAGAAAGATCACTTCCTGGTGCGGGATGTCGGCATGCACCGGCACCTCGTAGCTCGCCATGTCGTGGTTCACGAAGAAGCCCAGCCGCCTGTCCACGGCGAGCTCTTCCATCAGTGCGGCGCCCACGCCCATCGTCATCGCACCGATCACCTGGCTGCGCGCGGTCTTCGGGTTCAGGATGCGGCCCGCCGCGCACACGGCCAGCATGCGGCGCACGCGGACTTCGGCCGTGAACGCATCCACGCCGACTTCCACGAAATGCGCACCGAAAGTCGACTGCTGCGTCTTCTTCGAAAGCTCGCCGAACTCCATCGTGTCTTCGCCGACCAGCTCGCCGTCCGCCGCCACGTCGCGCAGTGCAACCGAGCGCTTGCCCGCGCGCACCTGGCCGTCAGCGAACGTCGCCGTGTGGGGATCGACGCCGGCCTTGCGCGCGATCGCCTCGCGCAGCTTCACGCACGCCGCATAGACACCGGCGGTCGAACTCGCGGCGCCGAACTGGCCGCCCGAACCCGAAGAGACGGGGAACGCCGAGTCACCCAGCCGAACGACGACCGCCTGCAGCGGCACGCCCAGCATTTCCGCCGCGGTCTGCCCGATGATCGTATAGCTGCCCGTGCCGATGTCCGTCATGTCGGTTTCCACCGTCACGACGCCGCGGCGGTCGAGGCGCACGCGCGCCGCGGACTTCGTCGTGGGCGCGCCCCGGTACGCGGCCGCCACGCCCATCCCGACGATCCATCGGCCGTCGCGCATCTGCCCGGGTTGGGCAATGCGGCGGCTCCAGCCGAAACGTTCCGCGCCGAGCTGCAGGCAGCGCACGAGCTGCCGCTTCGAAAACGGCTGGCTCGCGGTCTTCTCGTCGTTCTTTCCGGTGTCGGGCTTCTCGGTCTGCGGGTCGTCCTTCGGTTTTTCTTGCGTGCGATCCGGCACGACCTGAGTGTCGTTGCGGATGCGCAGCTGCACGGGGTCCATGCCGAGCTTCTCGGCGAGTTCGTCCATCGCGACTTCCAGCGCCATGTGCCCCGTCGCTTCGCCCGGCGCGCGCATCGCGTTGGCCTCGGGCAGATCGAGTGTCGCAAGGCGCGTGGCCGTCATGCGGTGGGCGCCCGCGTAGAGCATCCGAGTCTGATGCACGGCGCTGTCGGGCTTGCCGCCGGGCAGGTCGCCGGACCAGCTCTCATGCGCGATCGCGGTGATGGTGCCGTCGCGCTCGGCCCCGATCCGCACACGCTGGATCGTTGCCGGCCGATGCGTCGTGTTGTTCGGCACCAGGGCGCGTTGCAGCGCGACCTTCACGGGACGACGTGCGGCTCGCGCGCCGAGTGCAGCGAGCAGCGCATCGGCCCGCAGGAACAGCTTGCCGCCGAAGCCGCCGCCGACGTAGGGCGAGACGAGCCGGACTTTATCCTTCGGCATTCCGAGCGTCGCCGCGAGATCGGTGCGGCTGTCGTCCGCCATCTGGTTGGAAGTCCACACCGTGAGCTCGTCGCCGTTCCACACCGCGAGCGTGGCGTGCGGCTCCATCATCGCGTGCGACTGGCCCGGCGTGGTGTACGTCGCGTCCACCCGCACGGGCGAGGCGGCGAATGCACGGGCGAAATCGCCCACGGACGAATCGGGCGCGCCGCCCGTCATGCTGTCCGGCTTGACGGCGGTGTCCTTGCCCTGGGCGAGGTCGAAGCGGCCGGGCGTGCGTTCGTAGTCGACTTTCACGAGCTGCGCCGCGGCTCGCGCCTCTTCCAAAGTTTCGGCCACCACCAGCGCGATCGCCTGGTGATAGTGATCGATCTCCGGTCCGCCCAGCAGCCGCGCCGTGTTGGAATGGCCCTTGCCGAGCGGGCCGGCGGACTGCGCCGTCACGATCGCGATCACGCCCGGCGCACGCCGCGCGGCTTCGAGTTCCATCGCACGGATGCGGCCCTTGGCGATGCCTGCACCGATCACCCAGCCGAATGCGGGATTCGCTGCGACGTCGTGGCGTTCATACGCATACGGCGCGGTGCCGGTCGTTTTCAGGAGGCCGTCGATGCGATTGACAGGCTTGCCGACCGCTTTGCCCTGGTCGATCGGGTTCTCCGTCGCGGGTGTGTCGAACTTCATCCCGCTCTCCTCGCCTCGTTCAGCACGCTGTCGATCGTGCGTTGCGCGAGCGGCACCTTGAACGCGTTGTGCTCGGTCGGGCGCGCATCGGCGAAGAGGCGCGCCGCCACCGCCTTCGCGCCGCGCGGCAGTTCCGCGTCGGCCGCTTCCATGCGCCACGGCTTGTGCGCGACGCCGCCGAGCGCGACGCGGCCGCTGCCGTCACGCTGGACGATCGCGGCGACGGACACGAGCGCGAACGCGTACGACGCGCGGTCGCGCACCTTCTGGTAGAAGTGCCGCCCGCCGGGCGGCCGCGGCAGCGTCACCGAGGTGATCAGCTCGCCCAGCTCGAGCGTCGTCTCCACGTGCGGCGTTGTGCCCGGCAACCGGTGGAACTCCGCGATCGGGATCACGCGCGTGCGCCCCGCCGCGTTGACCGTCTCGACCGTCGCGTCGAGCGCGCGCAGCCCCACCGCCATGTCGCTCGGATGCGTGGCGATGCAGGCGTCGCTCGAACCCACCACCGCGTGCTGCCGGCTGTATCCGCCGATCGCCGAGCATCCGCTGCCCGGCGCGCGCTTGTTGCAGGGCATGTCGGTGTCGTAGAAGTACGGGCAGCGCGTGCGCTGCAGCAGGTTGCCCGCGGTCGTCGCCATGTTGCGCAGCTGGCCCGAAGCGCCGGAGACGAGCGCGCGCGCGAGCACGCCATAGTCGCGGCGCACGCGCGCATCGGTGGCGAGGTCCGCGTTGCGCACGAGCGCGCCGATGCGAAGGCCGCCTTCGGCTGTGCGCTCGATCCTGTCGAGGCCGATCGCATTGATGTCGACCAGGTGCAGGGGTGTCTCGATGTGCAGCTTCATGAGGTCGAGGAGGTTCGTGCCGCCGGCGACGAACTTCGCGCCCGGCCGCGCAATCACGGCCGCCGCGGCCTGCGCGGGCGACGTCACCCGTTCGTAGCTGAACGCCTTCATGCCTTTCTCCCCGCGACTTCGTAGATCGCGTCCGCGATGTTCGAGTAGGCGCCGCAGCGGCAGACGTTGCCGCTCATGCGTTCGCGCAGCTCGGCGGCCGAGAGCACCGGCTGCTCGGCGATGTCGCCGGCCGCGTGGCTCGGCACGCCGCGGCGGATCTCGTCGAGCATGCCGATGGCCGAGCAGATCTGCCCGGGCGTGCAGTAGCCGCACTGGAAGCCGTCGTGCTTCACGAACGCGGCCTGCAGTGGGTGAGGACGCGAGGGCGTGCCCAGGCCTTCGATGGTCGTCACCTTCGTGCCCGCGTTCATCACGGCGAGCGTGAGGCAGGACACGGTGCGGCGGCCGTTCACGAGCACGGTGCAGGCTCCGCACTGGCCCTGGTCGCAGCCTTTCTTCGTGCCGGTGAGGTGCAGGCGCTCGCGCAGCGCGTCGAGCAGCGTGGTGCGCGTATCGACGTCCAGCGTGCGCGCCTGCCCGTTGACCTCGAGCGTCACGCGCGCGGTGGAAGGTGGCGGCTCCCCAGGCAGGCCCTGGGCCGCGGAGGGGCTCGGCACGGTGGTGGCGGCCGAGGCCGCGCCCGCGATGAGCAGGTCGCGCCGGGTGAGCGAGAACTCGTCGGAAGAGTCCATGTCACGTCCTTCCAAACCGATGCATCGAGCGGCCAAGCTTGCACGCCGACGGCGTTCGCCGATGTAGGCAGGCGTGCCTCGCGGCCGTCGGCGGCAGCTTCTTCGAGTACGCGATGAGTTCCGGCAGCGTGCCGGCTACTCCTGCGCGTGAACGCCGGCGGATGCCAGCAGGTGCGGTCGCCGAATCGGCATGAGGAGGCTCAAGCGGGCTCGCGGAGCCGACGGATGAAGTCGTTCATCGCCGCCACGGCCGCGTCGGAGTTGCGTCGCCGCAATTGCGCAACGATTTCTCGCCGCAGCGGGATCAGGTCCTGTCGCATGCGGATGGGGTGCAAATAGACCATGCGATGCCGCAGCAACGTGGTCAACGTCTGGGCGACGAGTCCGAGCGCATCGCTGTGCGCCGCGTCGGCGATGCGGGCGAAAAAGCGCACTGCCGCCTCCGCGCGCGCGGGCAACTCTTCGTCGCGGACGTGGCGTTCGATGTCATCGATTGCGCGGTCGATCGCATCCAGGTCGGCTTCGGTGGCGCGGGCCCCCGCCAGCTGCAGCAACCCGCCATAGACGGTGCGGTTGGCCTCGTCGAGCGCAGTCACGTCCACGCGGCCTTGCATGACCATCGCGCGCAGCGACTGCGCGAGCATCATGTAGGCGCCCTTGTAGAAGACCAACGCCTCGTTGGTTTCGCCGCCGCGCATGGACTCCACCTCGCCGATGAAGATCACGTGGTCGCCCGCCTCGTGGCTTGCGTGGACGCGGCACTCGAAACTTGCCAGGCAGTCGTCGATCAGCGGCAAGCCCCGGCTGCCCGCGGACCAGGCGATACCTTCGAATTTGTCGGTGATCCTGCTGCTGGCGAAGCGGGCGGACAGGGCGTCCTGTTCCTGCGACAGGATATTGATGGCGAAGGAAGGCGCGGCCAGAAATGCCCCGAGCGAGCTGCTTGCCTTGCGCAGGCTGAACAGGACGAGCGGCGGCTCGAGCGAAACGGAGCTGAACGAGTTGCACGTGAGTCCAACCGGCTCCGTACCCGCGGTCCGGGTGGTGATGATTGCCACCCCGGTGGGAAACGTCCCGAGCAGGCGGCGGAACTCGGCGGCATCGATCGTCCCTGCCTTGGGCGCTTCAGGCACTGCGCAGCCCCATGCGCTCCAGACGGGGCAGCACCTGCGCGTTGAAGAAGGGTAGTTCCTGCAACTGGTTGGTGAACATCATCGCGACGCCGTTTGCGCCGCTCGAGTGCATGTGTTCCAGCTGTGCCGCGACGTCATCGGCGCTGCCCACGAGGTAGACCGCCGTTGCCTTGGCGACATCGCGTCGAACCGCGTCCAGCTCTCCGGCGGGAATGGCGCGCCCCGAACGCTGCTTCGCCGACAGCAGGTTGTTCACGGCTTCCTCGTCGGCATGCTCGGTGCAGTATTGCTGGAACTCCTCGGCCTCCTGGCGGCTCTCGCGGCAGATCACCACGCAGGCAGTGAAGATCGGGAAGTGCGGCTTGTCCGCGGCCGTGCGGATGCGGTCGATGGTGGGTGCAAGCTTCGAGGGGTCACGCCCGGGGGGCGCGGAGAACAGGACGTCGCAGTTGTCCAGCGCAAAGGCCGTGCCCTCCGGCGATTGGCCGGCGTTCAGAAGCAGGGGCCGGCTGTCGCCATAGGGCTTCGGCATGGCCCGCACGCCGTGCAGGCGAATGTGCCGGCCCTCCACGTCGAAGGTGTCCGTGCGGGCCCAGATGTCCTTCACGGCATCGAGCCACTCGCGGGCGTATTCGTATCGCGTCTCCTGGGACCGGGGCACGCCGAACATCTGGAATTCGTCGTCGTTCCAGCCGCACACGATGTTGAGGCCAAAGCGGCCCTTGCCAACGTGATCGGCGGTCACGCACTGCTTCGCCGCCAGCACGGGGTTGATCAGCGGCACGTGAACGGTCGCGAACACGGTGATGCGCCGGGTCAGCGCGAGCAAGGCGGTCGCCCAGGTGATCGTCTCGAGGGAGGTGCCCTGGGGATCGGTGGTGCCGCCGTAGCCTTTCCAGCGCGCCACGGGAAGCAGGAAGTCGAGTCCCGCCTCCTCCGCCATCTGCGCCACCGCGACGTTGGCGTCCCAGTCGGCCATCCATCGCTCGGGCACGGCTGTCATGCCGATGCCGGCCAGGTTGGCTCCGAAGAGGCCGAGCTTCAGGCGGTTGCGGGTGCCGAACGTGGTGCGCGTACCGGCGGAACGGTGCGGATCGACGATGTCGCTGATGTGCATGTCGGCAATAATTGTCGGACTATGATTGCGGATATTACGAGGATCATTCCTGAAATGTCCAGCGGATCGTCCGTTTATTGAGTTCTAAAGGGTTCAAATTGACCTGTAATAGGTGAAAACCCGAGTCGGCTCTCATCTGTATTTGGTACATTGTCGGACTGTTTTCAACGCAAGGATATTCCATGAGACAGCTTGCCAGCCTGGCTGCGCTTGCCTTCGCAGCAATAGCAGCGCTGCCCTTTTCCGCCATCGCCCAGACAGATGCGCGGCCGCTGAAGATCATCGTCCCGTACCCGGCCGGCGGCCAGACCGATGCAATGGCACGAATCCTTGCCGATTCGATGCGCAAGACCCTGCATCGCCCCGTGGTCGTGGACAACAAGCCAGGCGCGGGAGGCCTGATCGGCTTGCACGCCCTGCAGGCGGCGCCTGCCGACGGCGATACCGTGCTGATGCGTGACCTCGCGCTCGTGATTGCACCGATGCTGCAGAAAACGGCCACTTACAACCCCAACACCGACATCGTTCCCGTGGCCACCGTGGGCCGCAGCGACCTGTTCCTGATGGTGCCGAAGGACGTTCCGGCCAAGACCGTGCCCGAACTGATCGCATACGCCAAGACGCTTCCCGGGGGGATTTCCGCGGGCAACAACGGCATCAATACGGGCGCCCACATCGCGGCCGCGCTGTTCGGCAAACGCACCGGCGTCAACGTCGTTCACGTGCCGTACAAAGGATCCGCAGACGCGACCATGGCATTGATCACGGGCGACTCGAAGTTCCAGTTCAACACGACGACGGACGCGCTCGCCTCACACATCAAGGACGGCTCGGTGCGCATCATCGCCACCGCCGCGCCGGTGGTTTCGACATTTGCGCCCGGCGCGCCGCCCGTGAGTCAGTTCATCCCTGGCGCGTGGCCGTTCGAGGGGTACTTCTCCGTCTTCGCCGTGCCGGGCGTGGCGCCGGAGAAACTCGGCGCGATCACGAAGGCGCTGGAGCTCGCCGTCGCGGAGCCGGGAACGCGCGAGAGGTTCGCGGCCTTGAACGTGCAGACCCTCTACAAGCCGCCGGCCGAAGTGGCCAAGGACATCGTTCGCTACCAATCGATGTACCGTGACCTGATCAAGGAGCTCGGCCTCGAGCCGCAGTAAATTCCTTGGATTCGACCGACGTCACCCCGTCGCTGATCGACGCGCTGGCTGCGTTCGTGTCGCGCCTGGACGCTCGCCGCCTTCCGCAGCACGTCGTGGACGCTGCCCGCTGGCGCCTGCTGGATGCGCTTGGCAGTGCGCTTTGGGGAGTGCATCGCGGCACGGCGCAGGCTATGCGCGAAGTCATCGAACCCAACGGCGGTGCGCAGGAGGCAACGGTGCTGGGCCGAGGCCTGAAGCTTCCCGCCCTCGCGGCCACGTACCTCAACAGCAGCGCATCGCCGGCGTTGCTCGACACGTGCCGCTTCAGCGTGACTCACCCCGGCATCGTCACGGTTCCGGCGGCGCTGGCCGCGGCGCAACTGGCGCATGCGAGCGGCCGCGATTTGCTGGGGGGCATCGTTGCGGGCTACGAGGTGCTGACGGCCCTGGGCCGCGCGACGCGACCGGCCGATCGCGGGTTCGTGCCGACCACGGTGATCGGCCCTTTTGCTGCCGCAGCCGCGGCTTCGCGCATCCTCGGCCTGGATGCGCCGCGGACCGCCAACGCGCTGGCGCTGGCTGCCACCACCGGCGGCGGGCTGCTGGATGCCTATGCGGCCATCGACGGAGGGCGCAGCCAGTTCGGCCGCGCCAGCGAGGGCGGCGTACTGGCTGCGCTGCTCGCGCGGCAGGGCGTGCTCGGCAACCGCCGCATCCTCGAAGGCGGAAGCCTCGACGGCACGCCAGGCTTCTTCGAGTGTTTCGGCCAGCCTGTGGACGGCGCTTCCGTGGCGGCCGCCCTGGGGCGCGACTGGGGGCTGCCGTACGTCGCAGCGAAAATTCACGACGGGTGCCGCTACACCAATGCGGCAGCCGACGCCACTTTGCAATTGATGCGCGATCACGGCCTTCGCGCCGACGACGTCGAAGCGATCGAGGTGCGAACCTTCGCGCTTGCGCTGAAGGTTTCCGTGCGCAACCCTTCGACGGTCAGCGGGGCGCTGTTTTGCATCGAGTACGTCGTGGCAACTGCATTGCTCGCGGGCGATGTGTTCAATGACAAATTCACGCTCGAGCGGCTGAACGATCCGCGCACGCGGCAGCTGATGTCGAAGGTTTCGGTCGGACTCGACGACGCGCTGGAAGCTGCGTATCCGCAGCGCCTCGGGCTGGCGATGGATGTCCTCGTGAAGGACGGCCGCCGGCTGCGCAGCGCGCTGGACTTCCCGCGGGGCGAACCCGAGAACCCTGTCACCCCCGAAGACTGCACTGCACGGTTTCGCCGCATGGCCGAGCCGCTCATTGGCGCAGCCCGTGCGCAGCGCATCGTCGATATGGTCCGCGACATCGAGGCGCTGGATGACGTGGAGCGGCTCGTCGCCCTCTGCGCCCCCGCAGACACGTAACCCCAGCGAACCACACCAGCCTGCCAGGAGTGCTCATGTTCCATTTCCGCATCGGGGATTTTTCCGTCGTCCGCGTCGAAGAACTGATCGGCCCCGCCTCGATCGCGGGCGATTTCTTCCAGAAGTTCGACGCCTCGGTGTTCGAGGAGGAGCCCTCGCTCGCGACCGAGCGCTTCTTCCAGCGCGACACCGGTCGCCTCGTGTCTTCCATTCACAGCTGGGTCTTGCGCGACGGCAAGCATGTCGTCGTGATCGACACGGGAGTCGGCAACGGCAAGGACCGGCCTGATCCGCGTTTCAAGGGGCGCTTCCACCGCCTGAAGACGCCCTACCTCGAGCACCTGCGCGCGGCCGGCGTGGAACCCGAGTGCGTCACGCACGTGATCAACACGCACCTGCACAGCGACCACGTGGGATGGAACACCATGGAAGTGGACGGCCGATGGGTGCCGACTTTTCCGAATGCGCGGTACATCATGGGGGCGAGCGAGCTTGCGCACTTCACGAGCCCGAAGACACTGTCCCGTCCCGGCGATGTGGCGCGTTGGGTCGCAGACAGCGTCACGCCCGTGCTTCTCGCGGGCCTCGTCGACACCGTCGGGGCGGGTGACACGGTGCTCCCCGGCATCACCGTGGAGCCGGCCTACGGGCACACACCTGGCCAGCTCGCCGTGCGGGTCCGCTCGAACGGAGAAAGCGGCATCTTCACCGGCGACGCGATGCACCAGCCGATGCAGGTTCTGCATCCCGACTGGGCTTGTCCGTACTGCGAGGACAAACCGGAGGCCGAACGCACGCGCCGGCGCATTCTGGCCGAAGCCGCGGACACCGGGACGACCGTTTTCCCCGCGCACTTTGGCGCGCCCCACGCCTTCCGCATCCTGCGCAAGGGCGATGGCTTCACCTTCGCCTGCGCACCGGCCGCCTCGATGGCGACAACGTTGCGAGCCGACGAAGCGGCTGTTCCTGCGAAGTGACGGCCGTGGACGTCGTCGACTCGCAAGTGCACCTGTTCCTCAACATGGACGCCCGCCAGGGTCTGGCGGCGATGGATGCGCTCGGAATCCGCTCTACCTTGATCGACGAATACTGGGCGCTCGACGCCGGCGGCACGCCGACCAACGCCTTCTCGCTGGTCAACGGTGCGCGGCGGCGCGTACACCCGGGTGCGGAAATGGCGAGCTTCCAGCACCCCGATCGATTCGCCTACCTGGTCAAGCTCACGCGCGACGACCCCATGGTCGAGGCGTTGTTCGAATTGGCCGCGCAGCACCCGCATGTACGCGCCGTCCGTGTCGACGTGCGCGCCGAGTCCGAAGTGATGGCGCTGGAGCAGGGCGCCTATTCCAGCTTCTTCAGGGCGGCCCAGCGCAGCGGCCTGCCTCTCTTCGTGCTGCTGCCAACGGACCGCGCGCCGACGCTGCGCGCCTCGCTGGAGGCGTTCCCCGATCTGCGCTTCGTCCTGGATCACTGCGGCATGCCGAGCAACGCGCAGCGCTTCACGACCGATGTCCTGCCGCTGGCCCGCCTTCCGAACTTGCACCTCAAGTGGTGCCACGCGCCCGCGAAGCTCAGCGCCACGAGTTATCCGTTTGCAGACTGCATCCAGTACCTGCAGCGCTCCATCGATGCTTTTGGCGTCGAGCGCATCCTGTGGGCGAGCGACTTCACTGCGATCCGCACGGGGACCACATGGGCCGAGTCGCTTTTCTACTTGCGACACGCTGCCGCCCTGGCGGACAGCGACAGGGAGTGGATCTTGGGCCGCTCCGCCCGGAAGCTCCTCGCGTGGCATTGATTTTTGTCGGACCGTCGGGCAAAATGCGGCATCGAATCGAATGGCGATCATGTACCCGCACAACAACCCCCTGAAGGAGCGCATTGCCGAAGGCAAGGCGGTCCACGGCGTTTTCATTCAGATGGACTGCGCCGAGATGGTGGAAATCGCGGGTCTGGTGGGCTATGACTTCGTCGTCATCGACTGCGAGCATGGCTCGCTGGATCTCGCCGCGGCCATGCGGCTGATTCGCGCGGCGGAGGCGGTGCGCGTCACACCTCTCGTGCGCGTGCCCGACCACAACCCCGTATTCATCGGCAAGGTGATCGAGGCCGGCGCCATGGGCGTCTACGTGCCGGAAGTGGCCACCGCGAAACAGATGCGAGACATCGTGGCCGCGGTGAAGTACCGCGAGGGCGACAACGGCGGTGCGCGCGGCGCATGTCCCGGCATCCGCGCGGCGGGCCATCAAGCCGACGATTGGGGAAAGTTCTTCCGCTGGTCGAACCGCAACACCGTTGTCGTACCGCTGATCGAGACCGAAGAGGGCATTGCGAACTTCGACGAGATTCTGAAGGTCCCAGGCATCGACTGGGTCGGCATCGGAACGTTCGACCTCTCGCACGCGCTCGGTTTCGAAGGCCGCCGCGATCATCCCGCCCTCGACCGCATCTATTCCGACATGACGGCCAAGCTGCTGGCGGCCGGCATCACCTTCAGCCGCTATCCGATGCCGCTGAAACAACCGTTCGACCCGGCCGACCCGACGCAGTCGCCCGACTCTTTCAAGCGCGACAAGGCCCGGTGGATGAAACTTGGCGCTCGCGTGTTCATGATGGGCAGCGACCGCGGTCTCTGCAAGCAGGCGCTCGCCCAGCGCCTGGCTCCCATGTTCGACTGAATCACAATACCTAGGAGACATCGATATGTTGAAGCGCCGAGAACTCGTACGTCTTGCCGCACTGGCGCCGATTGCGGCCAGCGTGCGGCCGCTGTGGGCGCAGCAGAACATCACGAAGCTGTGCGTGCCTTATTCAGCCGGCGGCGCCATGGACGTCATGGCGCGCATCATGGCGGAGTCGATGGCCAAGACGCTCAAGCGAACCGTCATCGTCGAGAACAAGGCCGGCGCGGCTGCCGTCATCGGGACAAAGTACGTCCAGGCGGCGCCGCCGGATGGCGCCACCTTGCTGTTCCACAACTCGGGGTACGTCGCGACGCCGCTGCTTCAGAAGGCGCCCGCCTACGATCCTCTGAAGGATCTCGATCCGGTGGCGATGGTAGGCAACGTGCCGAACTTCCTGATCGTGCACGAGAGCGTCCCTGCCAAGACCGTGCCCGAACTGATTGCTTATTCCCGCACGCTGCCTGCGGGCATCGAGTGTGGAAATGCGGGCAACAACAGTGGTGGCCACATTTCGGCGATCATGCTCGAGAAGCTCGGTGGCATGAAGATTCTCCACGTGCCGTTCAAGGGAGGCTCCGAAGTTGCCACCGCGCTGATCGGCGGCCAGGTAAAGATGCAGATCAGCTCGCAGAACGACAGCTTGATGGGTCAGATCAAGGCCGGCAAGCTGCGCGTCCTCGGCGTTGCCACCAGCAAGCGCAGCGACCTCGCGCCCGACGTGCCGGCGATTTCCGAGTTCATCCCGGGCTATGCGATCGATGGCTGGTACGGGGTTCTGGCACCCGCAGGAACGCCCCTGGCTTTGCGTGCGACGCTGGCGAACGCCGTGAAGGTGGCGATAGAACAACCTGCCAACAAGGAGCGCCTGAACCAGTTCTACATGGATGTCGGTTGGCGCAACCCCACGGAGTTCGGGAAGGTGATTGCCAGTTCGGTCGCTTACTACCGGAAGATGATCGATACGCTCGGACTCGTCCCCCAGTAGGGCGAGGAAAAGACGAAAAGGGCCCGCCGAAAGCGGGCCCTTTTCGCTTGGCGGTCTCTGTTCCAGCTAGTTCTTTCCGCCGTCCAGCCGGATGACCTGCCCATTGACGTAGCTGGCATCCGGCGACACGAGGAAGCCCACGGCTGCGGCGACCTCTTCCGGCTCCGCCGGACGGTTGGGGGGGAACAGCTTGAACACCTCGGCGATCTGCTGCGCGGTCATGTTCTTTTCCCAGGCGTCGCGAATGCGCGTGCCCGGCTTGCCGAGCACCAGGCCGGGCATGACGATGTTCGCCGTGATGTTCTGGTCGGCCAGGTCGAAGGCGAGCTGGCGCGTGAGGCCGTTGACGCCGGCTTTGGCCGCGATATAGGGCAGGCGCGTTCCGGATACGGGCGACCGGGTCCCGTTCGATCCGGCGGTGGAGAAGTTGACGATGCGTCCGTACTTCTGGGCCTTCATCACCGGCACGACCGCGCGGTTCACGACGAAGGTGCTGTTGAGATTGAGGTCGATCAACTCGGCCCACAGCTCGTCGTCGATGTCCTCGATGTCCGTGACGCGCTTCGCACCCGAATGCCCGACGATATGGACCAGGGCGTTGATGGGCCCGTAGGTCTTCTGCGCGAGCGCGACCGCCTCCTTCATCTGGGCACCGGAACGCACGTCGGCCACAATGCCTTTCATGCGGCCGCCGGCCCCCTCCACCTCCTTCGTCATGGCGTCGAGCTTGTCCTCGGCGACGTCGATCACGAAGACCGCGAAGCCGTCCGCGGCGAGCCGCCGCGTCACTTCGCTGCCGATATTGCCCACACCGCCCGTGATGATGGCGCAGCCGAGGTCTTTTCCCATGCGAGTTCCTTGAGGAGAGGTGATGAAAGTGGCGCCGCCTTAGGCGCGTTCGGTGGAGCGCTTCACCTGCTCGTGCGCCATGGCGGCGGAAGTGCTGGCGTAGCGATGCAGGTAATCGGCCGAGGCGGGGGAGCCGCCAGGCTTGGGGTCGACGCCCGGACGGCCCGACTTGTTCTCGTAGACGAACATCTGCTGCGGCACGTTCCAGCGCGGGCTGCTCACCAGCCACAGGCGCAGCATCAGGCGCTTGCGCTCCTTCTCCTCGAAGTCCTCGAATTCCGTGCGGGCGTGCAGCGTGGTGTAGTTGTTGGCCAGAAGCACCTGGCCTGGCCGCAGGTCGAATTCGATACGGTTGGCCGTGCTGTTGCCGGCGCGATCGAATGCATCCAGTGCCTCCAGATCCACGCCTTCCAGCGGTTGCCCCAGTTCACGATGGGCGACTTCGATCGATGAGCGCACGTAGTGTGACGAGAGCATCCCGTCGACATCCTGGAACACCGGCACGTAGTAGGGCGTGACGATCGGTGCGCCATCCGCCTGCTCGCCGCGACGGTGGTACCTGTAGCCGCGGAAAAGGGGCTGCAGCAGCTGCGGCGATCGTTCCAGCAGCTCGTTGTAAATCGTGTGCACGCTCGACATCACGGTGGTGCCCCCGCTGCGCGACGTTCGCACGCACATCAGGCCCATTACGTCGCCCCCGTCGGTGTGCAGCGGAAGGACGCGCCGTCCGATGTAGCCACGCGCGGATTCCTTTGCGCCCGGCGCGGTACGGTCCTCGACATGGCCCAGAAAGTCGCCCGCCGCGCTTTGCGAAAGGGGTTCGCCGAGCGTCTGGCCGAGGAGCCAGTAGAACTTCTCGAGCTGCTCGAGCGAGTAGCGGCTGGCGTCCAGGCCATCCAGGAGCACGAAGCCTCTGCCCCCGTAGACCTGGGGGCGGACGTGATCTCTCATGAAGGCGTTGAGCGCGACGGGATTGAACTCTTCGAGCTGGATGCGATGGAAGGGCTGCGTCCGAAACGGCTCACGGGTCATCAGGACCTCGAATTCCGCGATCACCGGCTGCGGGATCGTGACGGTGAAGTCGGCCGGTGTCTTGAACGTGTCGGCTCGCCAAGCCGATTCCCCTCGAATGGGCTCGCCGCGACGATAGTTCTGCATGGTCTGTTTCCTATTGAACTTGTCGGATTGTTGAACCGTAAGCAACGACTTGCCATAGGGTTAACCCTTGTTTATTGCGCTGAATCGTGCTCCTCTCGTTGACCGAATCATATTCTGGTCCGACAATTCAGGATCAAAGGAGACACTCATGACCCAACCCTGGTCCCCGCGTCGTGCCGAAGGCAAGATCGCCGTTGTCACCGCTGCAGCCAACGGCATCGGCCGGGCGTCCGCCATCCGCATTGCCCGCAACGGAGCCGCCGTGGTGGTGGCCATCGACATCGCCCCGGAGCTGGAGGAGGCCTGCGCCGAGATCCGGGCCGCGGGGGCCGAGGCTGTCGCCGTGGAACTGGATGTGACGCAGGAAGACGCGGTGCGCAAGACCTTCTCCGAAATCGAACGACGGTTCGGTCGCATCGACATCCTGGTGAACTGCGTCGGCGGGGGGGCACGAGAGCGTTCTTCGGAGTTTTACGAGTCGGAGTCGCAGACATGGCGCCTGGTGATCGACCGCTCCCTGGTGAGCGCGATGCTGTGCACGCGCCAGGTCGTGCCCGGCATGCGCGAGCGGCGACAGGGCAAGATCGTCAACGTCTCGTCCACGGTGTGGCTGTCGCCATCGCCGAAGATGGTCGACTACGCCGCGGCGAAGTCGGCGCTCCTTGGGTTCACGCGCGCGCTGGCGATCGAACTGGCGCCTTTCCACGTCAACGTCAACGTGGTGTCCCCGGGAGTGACCAACACCAAAGGTCTCGACCGCATTCCTCCCGAGATCAAGGCCAAGAACATTTCGGAAGTGCCGATGAAGATGATGGGCGAGCCTGAGGACATCGGCAACGCCATCTCATTTCTCGCGAGCGACGATGCGCGCTTCATCACAGGACAGCACTTGGCCGTCAACGGCGGCCGCGGCTTCGTCTGAACGTCCCCGCGGCGCGGAGACCCCCGGCTTGCTCAGGCCCCGCCGGGGGCTTGAACCGGATCAGGGCTTGAACCCGATCTCGTCGAGCATGCGCTTCTCGTTCTGGAATGAGGCGCGCGCGTAGCGGTCGTAGTCGGCGGTGCTCAGATAGGTGGAGAGCTCACCCTGCGATGCCAGTACAGCCTGATAGGCCGGGTCCGCCATGCTCGTGCGGAACGCATCGTGCAGCACCTGAACTACCTTGGGATCCATACCCCTGGGTCCAGCGACGCCCGACAATGGCGACATGACGATGTCGTAGCCAAGCTCCTTGACTGTCGGCACGTCCGGCCAATGCTTGACGCGCTGCGGCTCGAAGGTCGCAAGCAGGCGCATCTTGCCTTGATCGACGAAGGCGCCAAAGCCACTGGCCACGACAGCGTCGATGTGCCCACCCTGGAGGGCCGTCCACATCTCGGGACCGCCTTTGTAGGGAACGATGTTCGGCTCGATGTGCGCTATTTTCGCCAGACGCGCCGTGGCGATGTGGCCCGGTGTCCCGGTGCCGAGGGAACACCACGATACCTTGCCCGGTCTCGCCCGGGTATCGGCGACAAGTTCGGCAAACGACTTGTACGGCGAGTCGTGCCGCACCACGATGCCGTGCGGCGAACTGTTCAGGCCGATGATGAAGGTGAAGTCGTTCAGCGCGTCGTAGCTGACCTTCTGCATGTGCGGCAGACGGAACAGCGTCGACGAGGCGATGCCGACCGTGTAGCCGTCCGGCGCGGCTTTCGCCACAGTCAACATGCCCATCGTTGCGGACACGCCGGGCTGATTCAACACGATAACGGTCTGCTTCAACTCTCTCGCCAGCGGGACGATCAGCGCGCGTGCCTGCACATCGAACGAACTGCCCGCGGGCAGGCTGAGCACCAGCGATATCGGCTTGGAGGGGTAAGGCGCAGGCTGGCCGTGCGCAGCATGAGGCAGTGCCACAGCTGCAGACGAAGCGATCGCGAGCTGGACGAAGTCGCGCCGGCGCAGGGAAGTCATCGTCATCGGGCCTTCCTGCTGACCGCGTTCGGCGGGCAGGCGAAGGTCCTGCGGCTTTTCGATGGGGGTCGTCGTTCGCACGGAGTCTCCTGGGTCTGCGCCGCTGCGCAAGTTGTAGAAAACGGGGGGTAGATCGCCAGTTGGCCGTTTTGCCGGTTTGTCGGACAATCATAGCAAGATTACCCGGAAAGTCAAAACGGATTCGCCATGACTACCTTGAAAGAACTTCTCGCCGGCTCGGCTGAACTGTTCGGAACCTGGTCCCAGCTCTCGTCGCCCGACGTGCTGGAGATGTTGGGAGGCGCCGGCTTCGACTTCACTGTGATCGACTGCGAACATGCAGCGTTCGGCCTCGAGACAGCCGAGGCCATGGTTCGCTCGTGCCGGGTGGCGGGTCTCGCAGCCCTGTTGCGCGTGCCGTCGAATGACCGCAGCTGGATCGGCCGCGCACTGGATGCGGGTGCAACTGGCATCGTGGCACCAGCAGTCGAGTCCGCAGACCAGGCTGCGGCCGCGGTGGCGGCAGCGCGCTTCGCGCCGCGCGGAACTCGGGGCGCGTGCCCCTGCGTGCGGTCGGCGAGTCACTCGACTTCCGACTGGCCGGCGTACGAGGACGCCCAAGAGGCGGAACACGGAGTTCTTGCGCTCGTGGAAACACGTGCGGGTGTGGATGCGATCGAGGCCATTTGTGCCGTCGAGGGATTGCGCGCAGTCGTGGCCGGTCCCTTCGACCTGTCCGTCGCGATGGGACATCGAGGCAACGTGCTCCACGAAGAGGTGCTCAGTGGGCTGCAGCGCATGGTTCGCGCGGCGAAAGCCAGTGGCATTCCCTTGTTCATGCCCGTCTTTGCCGCCGAACTGCCGAGCGCGAAACGCCAGCTGGACGCATGGCGGGAGCTTGGCGTTTCGCGCTTCCTGGTCGGTACGGACAAGATACTGATCCAGGACCAGTTTCGCCGTTACCGGCGTGCGCTGTCGGTTTGACTTGTCATTGGAGATAGGCAAGCGCTGTGGCGGCCTCCAGCGTGGAGCCGGCACGTCGAGGCACCGATCGTAGCGAGCTGCTTGCGGTAACACGGGTCCGACAAGGGCGTCACCCGGCTGCCAGCCCGAGTTCCATCTGGACGCGCGAGATGCGTTGCAGAGTTTCGCGATCGAACGGCCCGTCGGCGGCTGCCTGGGCGGCTTCGGTCAGCTGTTCGCGGCTCGAGAAACCGATTGCGAGCGTGTGCATCGTGGGGTTGGACAGTCCGTAGCGCAAAGCGGCCGCCACCAGACTGCGCGCCAGGCCCTCTTGCACGAGGAAGCCGAACCGACGCGCATATGCGACGTCCTGCTCGTAGTCCTTGCCGGAGCCCGTGCCCTGGCCGAGCGGAACCACCGAGCGCATGGCAGTGGGATGCCGTTCGACCGAACCACTGAGCGAGCCGCCCGCCAGCAAGCGGATGCCGATCACACCGATGCCGCCGCGCCGCACGGGTTCCAGCAACCGTCCATAGTCTTCTGCCTGTGCCGCCGGGGGCAGAGGCGTTTCGGCCGATGGATTCAACAGGCTGTACGCGACTTGAGCCGTATCGAACCCGCCATGCTCCAGTACTTGAATGGCGTCGGGTGCATGGCCCAGTGCCGACATGCCCACGAAGCGGACCTTGCCCTCTCGGACCAGGCGCTGGAACGCGGGAAGCACCTCCTCGAGCACTACGCCGGGCGTGAGGCCACTGCCGGCCCGCGATACCGATACCGGGTTGTGCAGTTGGAGCAGGTCGAGGCACTCCGTGCCGAGGCGGCGCAGGCTGTCTTCTGCGGACGCGGCGATCAGGGTGCCGAGCTTGTGCATCTGTGCCGGGTCGTCCCGGGTCGCGGGGTCGATGCGGATCTTGGTGCCGACGACCGCGCGGCGGCGCAGTTGCTTGAGCACCCGCCCGAGGTTCGCTTCCGACTGTCCGCCGCCATAGAAAGGGGCCGTGTCGAAGTAGTCGATGCCGCAATCGAGGGCGTGTGCCACGGCGTTCTCCTGGTCGGCGACGCTGCCGCCCACCATCAGCCCACCCACCATGCCGCACCCGAACCCGATGGCCGATACGTCGAGGCCTGTGCGGCCGAGGATGCGCCTTTCCATCATTCCTCCGCGACGACGGGATTCGAGAGCGTGCCGATCGACGAAATCTCAACTTCCACGCGGTCGCCGGCCTTCAGCCACAGCGGCGGCGTGCGCATGGAGCCCACGCCGCTCGTGGTGCCGGTGCAGATGACGTCGCCCGGCTGCAGTTCGAGAAACACGGAGAGATAGGCCACCAGCTGGGGAACCGACCAGATCATGTCGCTCAGCGAGGTGCTCTGCACAATCCGGCCGTTCAGCCGCGTGACGAGATCCAGCTGCGCCGGGTCGGCGATCTCGTCCGCCGTGACGATCCAGGGCCCGAAGGCGCCCGTGGCCGGAAAGCTCTTGGCCGGGCCGACCTGGGTGCTGTGCTTCTGGAAGTCGCGCAGTGTGCCGTCCATGTAGCACGCATAGCCGGCGACGCAGTCCATCGCCTGGTCCACCGACACGGCGCGCGCGCGCTTGCCGATCACGACGGCCAGCTCGCCTTCGTAGTCGAACTGTTCGGACACTCGCGGGCGCACCAGCGCTTGCTCGTGTCCCACCTGGCTGTTGGCGTAGCGCGGGATCACCACCGGGTTCTTCGGCTCGGGCAAGCCGAGCTCGCGCTGGTGGGCCCGGTAGTTCAGGCCGATCATGATCAGCTTCGGCGGCTCCGGCAGCGGCGGCAGCAGCTCGACGGCCTGGAGGTCGTGGTCGGGGGGCAGGTTCGCGAGGTTGCGCAGCTTGTCGAGCTGGTCGCCTTCGAGGGCGGAGCGCAACGTGGGCCAGTCCGCGCCGAGGTGGTTGCTCGCATCGACGATACCGTTGCGGCTGACGACGCCGTAGCCGATACGCGCGTCGCGCGTGCGGAAGGTCACGAGTTTCATGGGGTTCCAGTCAGGGAGTGTGTGGAGGGGGCGGCCTGGAGCCCAGCATCCGCCGGCGTGTCGACCCAGACCATGCCGAGGTCGACCAGCCGCTGGCGCATCGCGCCCATGGCCGCGGCGGCGGGGCCGCCGGCGGCCATGCGCACCCGCGCGGTCTCCTCGCGATCGCTGCGTTCCTGGGCGGCGCGTGCCACCTCCGCGGCCCGTGCATGCGGAACCACGACCACGCCATCGTCGTCCGCCACGATCACGTCGCCGGCCTGCACGGCGGCGCCCGCGCAGACCACGGGCACGTTGACGGCGCCGAGCGTGGCTTTCACGGTGCCTTGCGCCGAGATCGCCTTGCTCCATATCGGGAACTTCATCGCGCGGATCTGGCGCACGTCGCGGCAGCCCGCGTCCAGCACAAGGCCCGAGACGCCCCGCGCCTGCATCAGCGTCGCCAGCAGGTCGCCGACCATGCCGTCCGTGCTGTCGGCGGTGCACGCAACCACCAGCACGTCTGCGGGAGCGCAGACTTCGCAGGCCACGTGGATCATCCAGTTGTCCCCCGGCGTCGTCAGCACCGTGACGGCGCGGCCGGCCACTTGTGCGCCATCGAACAGGGGTCGCATGTGCGGACGCATCAGGCCGACGCGGCCCATGGCCTCGTGCACGGTGGCGACGCCGAGCATGCGCAGGTGTTCGACCACGGCGGGATCGGCGGGTGGGAGTTGACGGATGACGACGTGCTTCACGATGCGGATTGGCGGGAGATTTTCAATGGAATCCGATAATCGAACATAAAACCGTTTATCGGACGATGACCGAAGATATTCGGATCTTTGACGAGTGTCAAGGTTGACAAGTTGAAAAGCTGCATCTAGGATCCTTTCCGTTGAGTCCGATTAACGGATATAAGTCCGATTATCGGAATTCCCGATCGCGTAGACACATCCCCCGTATCGACCGGAGCAGCCATGACCCAGACACCCGCCGCCGCGCAAGCACGGCCCCGCCTCGACTCCCAGGCACTCACCCGCGTCGGCAAGGGCACGCCGATGGGCGACTTCATGCGCGAGTACTGGATCCCCGCCATCATGTCGAGCGAACTGCAGCGCGATCGGGAGCCGGTGCGCCTGCTGCTGCTGGGGGAAAAGCTCATCGCGTTCCGCGACAGCAATGGGGAGGCGGGCATCATGGACGAGCGCTGTCCGCATCGCGGCGTGTCGCTGTTTCTTGGCCGGGTCGAGGAGGGGGGGATACGCTGCGTATATCACGGCTGGAAGTTCACCACCGCCGGCCAGTGCATCGACATGCCGAGCGTTCCGCCGGCGCAGGAATGCAAGCACCTGGTGAAGGCGCGCGCCTACCCGGTGCGTGAGTGCGGAGGCGTGGTCTGGGTCTACATGGGCTCGCGCACGCGCCCCCCCGCGCTGCCCCAGATCGAAGCCGCGGTGCTGCCGGGCGAAGAGGTCAACGTGTACTGCCTGCAGCGCGAGTGCAACTACCTGCAGATGGCCGAGAGCGATCTCGACACGTCGCACTTCGGCTTTCTCCACCTGGGCTGCCTTGAACCCGACGACTTCCCGGAAGACAACCCGCTGCGGTTCGCGGCCGAAAACCGCGCGCCGGAGTTCGCGTCGTCCGAAATGCCCTGGGGCACCTCCTATGGCGCCCACCGCGCCGCAGGCGAACAGGACCGCTATTGGCGCGTCGCCAACTTCCTGTTCCCGTTCTGGACGCAGACGCCGCAAGGCGATTTCAGCGACCACATCGACGCCCGTGCGTTCGTGCCGATGGACGACGAACACACCATGATGTTCCACTTCTCGTGGCGCCGGAAGTCGCGTCCGCTCGTGGTGGAAGACAAGGAAGGCAAGCCCCTGCCCGGACTGAAGAACAACAACGAACTGCTGCCGAACACGAGCGACTGGTTTGGCCGCTGGCGCCCGAAAGCCAACCCGGCCAACGACTGGCTGATCGATCGCGAAATGCAACGCAATGGTGTCACCTTCTCCGGGCTGGACAACATTCGCACCCAGGATCAGGCGGCCGTGGAGAGCATGGGACCGATCGTCGACCACGCGCTCGAACACCTCGTTCCGTCCGACCAGATGGTTGCGAAGACCCGCCGGCGCATGGTGAAGGCGCTCCAACGATTCGCGCAGGAGGGGACCGTGCCCCCCGGTGTGGACGACCCGCAGGTGTTTGCCGCGGCGCGAAGCGGCTTCTTCGTTGCCTCTGCGAAGCTGGAGTGGCCGGTGGTCTACCATGAGCGTGCCGGCAGCCTGAAGCACGTGGCGCCCGATCCTGTCGCGATCGGTTCATGAGCACGGGGGCGCATCCGCACGTGGCGCCGACGCGCGCCATGCGGCTCACGGCGCTGGTGCATGGCGGCCGCGACATCGTGCTCTACGAGTTCCGTCCCGTTGATCGTGCTCCTGTCGCGCCCTTCACGGCCGGGGCCCATGTGGACCTGCACTTGCCCAACGGCATGCTCAGACAGTATTCGCTGGCCAACGACCCGCGCGAGGACCACCGCTATGTGCTCGGGATCAAGAACGATCCGGCCAGCCGTGGCGGCTCCCGCTACATTCACGAGTCGCTGCGGCCGGGGCAGGTCCTGGAGGTGGGACGGCCCCGGAACAACTTCCCGCTGGAAGAAGCGGCACCCCACACCGTTTTCATCGCGGGCGGTATCGGCATCACGCCGATCCGATCCATGCTCCACCGCGCCGAGGCGCTGGGGCTCTCCTGGGAGATGCACTATGCCGTGCGCGACCGGGAAGATGCCGTGTTCTCTGTGGAACTCGCTGCGGACCCGCGCGTGCACATTCATGTGGATGCCGAAAGCGGTGGCCGGCCCCTCGACCTGCTTCCCATAGCCGCCGGATTGCGCGGCGACGCACACGCGTACTGCTGCGGTCCGGGGCCGATGATCGAAGCTTTCGAGCGCGCATTCGCCGCGGTGCCGCCAGGGCGGCGCCACGTGGAGCGCTTCAGCGCCCCGAAGGTGGATCCCGAGCCCGGGGGCGCTTTTCGGATCGTGTTGGCGCGCAGTTCGCGAACACTCGCGGTCGGCGCCGGCCAGACCATCCTCGAAGTGGTGCGCGGCGCCGGGATCGACGCAGACGCTTCGTGCGAGCAGGGCATCTGCGGGTCGTGCGAGGTGCGTGTGCTCGGCGGCCAGCCGGACCACCGCGACATCCTCCTTTCGCCCGAGGAACGCGCCGAAGGCCGGTGCATGATGATCTGCTGTTCCCGCAGCAAGACAGCAGAACTGGTGCTCGACCTATGAGGCACCCCGCGGCGCTCACCAGGGAACACGGCAATGCCAGGGGCGAGGCGCAAAGTCGGCGTGTGCAAAAATCGATTTCAAACGCACGCGGCTCAAAGATGGCAACCAGGAAGAACTCGCATCCCGCACACAACGAGGCGCCGCAGAGTGCTGCCGACGAATTGGGAGCAAACGGCGACCCCAACTTCATGACTTCGCTGGCGCGGGGTCTTGCCGTGATTCGCGCGTTCAGCGCCGACGAGCGGGGGATGACGGTCCTGCGGATCAGCCAGAAAATTGGTCTGCCCCGCACGGCCGTACGCCGCTGCCTGCACACGTTGCAGTGCCTGGGCTATGTGGAATCCGAGGGAAGCGTCTATTACCTGCGGCCGCGCATCCTTTCCCTCGGCCACATGTACCTGGCGTCGACGCCACTTTCCGTCACCGCCCAACCCTTGCTGGAACGTGTCGCGCGCGAGTTGAAGGAAACGACTTCGCTGGCGGTTTTCGACGAGGGCGAAGTGCTGTTCGTCGGGCATTCCAGCCAGGTGCAGCTGGTGTCCGTATCGTTCGCGGTCGGCAGCCGCCTGCCGGCCCATTGCACAGCCAATGGC
The DNA here is from genome assembly GCF_035548915.1 of Ramlibacter sp. Taxonomy (GTDB): domain Bacteria; phylum Pseudomonadota; class Gammaproteobacteria; order Burkholderiales; family Burkholderiaceae_C; genus Ramlibacter. The sequence continues at coordinate 279,264 of NZ_DASZSE010000039.1, forward strand.
CACGTTTTGCTGGGTGGCTTGTCGCGCTCGGCACTCAATGCCTACTTCGCCGAAGCTCACCTCAAGCGCATGACGCCGAAGACCGTCACGACGCGCAAGGAACTGCTGCAGCGCATCGAAAAGGCGCGCGCGGATGGCTATGGCCTCGTCGATCAGGAGTACAACATGGCCGTGCGCAGCATCGCCGTCCCGGTCTTCGGCATCGATGGGAACGTCATCGCCAGCCTCAGCGTGTCGGCTCCGGCCGAGCGGTTTTCCGTGACCCAGTTGCGAAACGCCTTCCTGCGGCCGCTCACCGAGGCCGCCGCCGAACTCCACTAACCAATCCGGAGATGCACGCCCGACCGGGCGCTCCCCGAACCACGCCTGCAACGCAAGTCCGATAGTCGATCACATGTCCGGAAATCGGACGACCTGCCCTTATCCAACCACCAAGGAGCCTTCCATGCATTCAGTGCTTCGCCGCCGCCAGACACTCGGGTTGCTCGCAGCCTCGGCACTTCTTCCGGCCGTCTTCCGTTGCGCTCCGGCGCGGGCCGCGGACATCAATGTCGCGAAGATCATCGTCGGCTACCCGCCGGGTGCTTCGACAGACATCATCTGCCGCAGGACGGCAGAGGCCCTGACCGGGAAGTACGCCAATTCGATGATCGTTGAAAACAGGCCGGGCGCAAGTGGTCGAATCGCGGTCGATATCGTGAAGCAGGCTCCTGCGGACGGTTCCGTCCTTTCGCTGGTGCCCAACTCGATCCTGACCCTGCAGGTGTACACGGGGCCGGTCAACTACGACCCGTTTGTGGACCTCGTGCCCGTCACCATGGCCTGCAACTACACGTTCGCCATGGCAGTCGGACCCGGCGTTCCCGCCTCCGTGCAGACGCTGGCCGACTGGCTCGCGTTCGCCAAGGCCAATCCCGAGAAAGCCAACTATGCGTCCCCTGCGCAAGGAGCGACCCCTCATTTCATCGGGACCCGGTTGGCCAAGTTTTCCGGACTGGATCTGCACCACATTGGCTACCGCGGGATCCAGCCTGCGATGATCGCCCTCCTGGCGGGAGAGGTGTCCGCCTACATCACGCCGTTGGGCGATTTCCTGCCTTACGTTGCCGAAGGCAAGATCCGGCTCATCGCGACTTCGGGAGAGAGCCGGTCCCGTTTCGCGCCCAACGTGCCCACGTTCGCAGAGCAGGGATTCAAGGAAATCGTTCACACCGAGGGCTATGGCTACTACTTGCCCCGAGGCGCCTCCAAGGCCGTGCAGGACAAAGCGCATCGCTACCTCGCCGCTTACATCGGGTCGCGACCCTTCGTCGAGTCGATGGCGCGCATCGGCCTGGAAGCCGATCCGACGACGCCCGCGGAATTGATGCGACGGATTGCTGTGGGCAACCAGCGCTGGAAGGCGCTCATCGAGCAAACCGGCTTCAAGGCCGACTCCTGATTCGCGAAGGCGAGTCGGGTATCGGCCGTTGGCCAGTTAGCCACGTTGGTCCGCGGGGCCTTTCGGCACGTCCACGAACACCGGTTGTTGCTTCGCAAGGAAGGCGCGCGCGCCTTCCCGGAAATCGCTTCCCTGCGCCAGCTTCGCGCTGAAGGCGAGGCTCTGCTCGATCGCCTGCCGTTCGGGCAGGCCGCTGCCGCTGTCGATGGCTTCGCGGCACAACACATGGCATTCCAGCGGGTTGCGCGCCAGCTTCCTGGCGAGGTCCAGGGCAGTGCGCAGCGCCTGGCCCGTCGCCGCCACGCGGTTGACCAGGCCCCAGGACAGCGCGGTGGCCGCATCCACGGGTTCGCCCAACAGCATCAGCTCCTTGGCCCGAGCGACGCCGATGCGATGCGTCACGCGGAAAGTGCCCCCGATCGCGGGAAGCGCGGCCAGCCGGATCTCGGGCAGCCCCAGGCGCGCACCCTCGCCGCAGACGATGAAATCGCAGCACGCGGCCAGTTCCAGCCCGCCACCCAAGGCATAGCCTTCGATGGCGGCCACCGTGGGTCGAGGCAGTCGTGCCAAGCGGGAGAACACGTCGTTTTCGTGACGCAGCTTCCCGCTGACCAATTGACCCGCGCGAGTCAGTTCCTCGAACGCGCGAATGTCCGACCCGACGCAAAACGCGCGTTCACCGGCCGCCGTAACGACAACAGCCCGGATCGATGCGCCGCGTCCAATTCGATCGATGTGCTCGTCAAGCGCCACGATGATTTCCTTCGTGATCGTGTTGAGCGGCGGATGATCGAGTGTGAGGATGGCTACCTCTCCATCGAGCTCGATGCGGACCGTGCCGAGGCTTGGTGTCATAGGGTGCTCTCTTGCTTGGGGGCCTCTTGCGATTTGCATTGACCTGGGACGTCGATGTTCTTAGAATTGTCCGACAACCCGGCAATTATTTCAACGTATGTCACGCGCTCTGATGCGCCTTCAGGAGATTCCATGCGAATGACAACCAAGCTCCGGCAATTGCTGGCATCCGACCGCGTGGCTTGGACCGCCGCCGCCTATGACGGATTGACCGCCAAACTGGTGGCCGAGGCCGGCTTCGACTGTGTCGCCGCCGCCGGGTTCCAGATCTCCGCCGCCATGGGCCTGCCTGATGCCGAGCTCTACACCATGAGCGAGAACCTCGCGGCGGTGCGCAACATCGTGCGCGCAGCGGGTATTCCCGTGATGGCGGACATCGACACCGGTTACGGCAATGCGATCAACGTGATGCGTACCGTGCGCGAATTCGAGCAAGCCGGTGTGGCGTCGGTCCAGATCGAAGACCAGGTGGCGCCCAAGACCTGCCCGGCGATGGGCGACACCGAGATGATTTCCCTGGAAGAGGGTGTCGGGAAGATCAAGGCCGCCGTGGCCGCGCGCACCGATCCGGACCTGGTCATCAGCGCCCGCACCGACGCGACGACCGTGGAAGAAGCCTGCGTCCGGTTGAAGGCCTATGCGGCTGCAGGCGCGGACCTGGTGTTCGTGATCAACAAGTGCGTGAACTCCCTCGACGATCTCAAGCAGATCCGGGCGGCCGCCGGCGTGCCGCTCAAGCTGCACCTGATGGGGTGGCTGGAAAAGCTCACTGCGGCGGAGATCCGGCAAGTTTCCAACTGCGCCGGCTGGGCGTGGCCGACGATCATGACGGTGACCGAGTCGCTGAGGCTGAACCTCACGGCGCTGCGCGAAACCAAATCCTCGCAGAACCTGCCGGTTCCCCAGACATCCCTCGGCGACTTCAAGAAGTTCATCGGCTTTCCGGAAATCGAACGGCTGCAGGACCTGTACCTGCCGCAGACCGACCCGCGCAGCCGGCGTTGAGGTAGTCGCCCGGGCTGGCCAGGCTGAACAAAACGGCGCGAGGCGAGCGGGCCCGTCTACGAGGTGCACTCAAGTGATGTAGGAGTCGCCCCTCACGCGTCGCGTTCTACAGGCGGTCTCGTCGGAGCGCGGCTTCGGTGTTTCGGGCGCCCGCAGCGGCACCCGCGGGCACGATGCGCTCGATCTCGGAGAGGTCTTCGCTCGACAGCGAGAGTTCCGCGGCCTGAACGTTCTCTTCCAGAAACCGACGGCGCTTGGTGCCGGGTATGGGCAGCACTCCCTGCCGGATCACCCAAGCCAGGGCGACCTGAGTCGACGTCGCCGAGCGCCGAAGCGCGAAGCTCTCCAAGGCATCGACCATCTCCAGATTCCTGGAGATGTTCCCATTCTGAAAGCGCGGCAGGTTGCGCCGGGCGTCGCCGTCCGCGAGGCCTTGAGCCGACGAAATCTTGCCGGTCAGCAGCCCCCGGCCGAGAGGTGAGAAAGCGACGAAACCGATCCCCAGCTCCCGCACCGTATCCAGCACCCCGTTGGTCTCCGCGTCTCTTTCGAACAGCGAATATTCCGACTGAACGGCAGTCAGGGGGTGGACCGCATGGGCCCGCCGAATCGTCTGCGCCGAAGGCTCGGAAATTCCGAGGTACTTGACCTTTCCTTCGCTGACGAACGTGGACATTGCACCGATCGTCTCCTCGATCGGCACCTTGGGGTCCGTCCGGTGAAGATAGTAGAGATCGATGTGGTCGGTTTCCAGGTGCTTCAAGGAGCGCTCGAGCGCCTTGCGTGCGTAGGCTGCCGAGCCGTTGATCGACTTGATGGTTCCGTCGTCGGCGATCTCTGTGGCGAACTTGGTCGCGATCGTGAACTCGGCCCTGCGCATCCCCAGCGTCTTCGCGATCAATTTCTCGTTCGCGAACGGGCCGTAGATTTCCGCAGTGTCGAAGTGCGTGATGCCCAGATCCAGCGCGAGCCTCAATGTCGCCCTGGACTCATCCTCGTCCCGGTTTCCATAGAAGGCGCTCATGCCCATGCAGCCCAGCCCGAGAATGGAAGTCTTCAGGCCCTGCCGACCCAGTTTCAGTTCGTTCATGGAAGTCGGCGAACGAGTTGGTGGAGCAACGCGGTCAGCTCCGCGATTCCTCGGTGACGAGCAGGCTCGCCAGGGGGTGCACTTCGGCGACCTGCCCCGCCAGCAACAACGTCGTGCAATCGAGTTGCGTGAGCACGGCGGGGCCATGCACCCTGACACCCGCCGCAAGTTTCATTCGGTCGTATACAGGGGCATCGACGTAACCACCGTCTTGCCAGAGCGACACCGTTCCATTGCGGGCGTCCTCGGCGCTTCCCGTCGCGGGCGCAGGCTGCAAGGAGGGCGGCTGGAAGAGGCCAATCGCATCGACACGCAGAGTCGCGATTTCCACCGGCGTGTCTTCCTGCGCGAAGGTGTACATGCGCTTGTGAGTGTCGTGAAACGCCTGGATGGTGGCCGCGAGCCCGGCCTCATCGAACTTGTCGCCACCCCACGGCACGGTGAGCTCGAAGCCCTGGTGCTCGTAGCGAAGGCTCGCAACGCGGCTGATGCGCCGCATCCCCTGGGGGACTTCCTCCTTGTCGAGCCATGCGACTGCGTCTCGTTCGAGCTGTCCATAAACGGATGCGATCTGGGCGAGGTCGTGCCTGCCGTGCCGCTGCACGCAGGTGCGCGAGAACTCGGCTTTCAGGTTCGACACGAGAAGGCCCAGTGCGGAGAGAACCCCCGGGGCGGGCGGGATGAGGATCGTCTGGATGCCCATGATCCGTGCGATCGCGCTTCCATGCAGCGGCCCGGCACCGCCGAACGGCACCAGGACAAAGTCGCGTGGGTCGTAGCCGCGCTCGACGGAGAGCACGCGAATGGCGCCGGCCATGTTGTTGTTCGCGATATCGAGAATGCCGCGGGCAGCATGTTCCACCGACAGGTTCAGCGGCTTGGCAACTCGCTCCTCGATGGCGCGGCGGGCTGCCGCCTTGTCCAGGCGCAGCGCGCCGCCCAGCAGGTACTCCGGAAGGTGGCCCAGCACGATATGGGCGTCGGTGACCGTCGGCTCGGTGCCCCCACGGCCGTAGCAGGCCGGACCGGGCACCGCGCCGGCGCTGTGCGGACCCACAGCCAATGTCCCCGTCGATGTCACACGCGCGATCGATCCGCCCCCGGCGCCGATGGTGCTCAAGTCCACCATCGGCAACCCGACCGGCCAATCGCCGACCCGGCCGCCGACGGTCAGTCCCAACTCGCCCTTGTTGATCAGGCTGATATCGGCCGACGTGCCTCCGATGTCGATGCCGATCAGGTTGCGGCAACCGGCGCTGGCGCCGATGAAGTTGGCGCCGACGATGCCGGCCGCGGGACCCGAGAGTGCGGTCTCCACCGGCACCCGGCGGACGTTGCGTGCGCTCGTCACTCCGCCGCTTGACTTCATCAGCAGCAACGGTGACGCGACCCCTATCTCCTTCAACCGGGATTCGAGGCGAGCGACGTAGGTCGAGACGGATGACATGACGTACCCGTTCAAGTTGGTCGTCATGCTGCGCTCGTACTCCCGGAACACAGGCATCACATCGCTGGAAAGAGACAGCATCGCTTCGGGATGCTCCTCCAGCACGATGCGGCCCGCCCGCCGTTCGAACTCCGAATTGGCGTAGCTGTGCAGGAATACGATGGCCACGGCCGTGATGCCTTCGGCCTTGATGGCGCGCGCCGCTGTACGCACTGCCTCTTCGTCCAGCGCATCGATGACCCGGCCGTCCTGGTCCACGCGGCCGCCGATCTCCCAGATGTCCTGCGGCGGAACCGGGCGCTTCGGCTTCACCCAGGCGAGCAGGTTCGAGCCGCGCGGCACGTCTTGGCGCGCGATTTCGAGCACGTACTTGAAGCCGTCGGTCACCAGCATCCCCACCCGTGATCCCTTTTTCTCGAGGATCAGGTTGGTGGCCACCGTCGTCGCGTGAAGGACGCGTCCGATGTCGACGCTCTCGAGGCTCGCGACTTGCATGCCCTTGGCGACGCCGTCGGCAAAGCCGCGTGAGGGATCGTCGGGTGTGGAGGATGTCTTGGCCGTCCAGATGCGGCCGGTTTGCGGATCCAGGACCGTGACGTCCGTGAAGGTTCCGCCGGTGTCGACGCCGATGATGGCGCCTTGCGATGCTTGATGATTCATGATTTCAGCTTCTCAAGCGAGGGATTCGACGTAGTCGCCGCGGTGGAAAAGCTTGGTGCCAGGGCGGTCCGAGCGCACAGACCGGGTCGCTGGCTCGTCGACGCTGCGGCCGTCGGCGGCAAGCACGACGCCATAGTCGCGACGCGCACTCTCGCGACTGACGAAGCCGCCCAGCACATCCTGCAGCACCTGATGGGTTTCGCGGTCGTAGGGATGGCCCCAGCCGCCGCCACCCCCTGTCTCCAGGCGCACGACGTCGCCGCGCTTCACGATGTTGCCGTCGGAGAGCGGCTTGAGCACGCGTTCGTCGGGCCGCCCGGGGTTGACCACGCAGCGGCCGGTGCGCGCGTTCATGCCGCCGTTCGTGCCCCAGGGCGGGAAGACGACGCTGTCGATCCGCATCGAGACCATGGCCTCCGGGGCCAGCACTTCCAGTTCGCGGATCACGCCGCAGCCCCCGCGCCAGCGCCCCGGGCCGCCGCTATCGGGGTTGATCGCGTAGCGGCGAACTCGCAGCGGATACGCGGCTTCGACGAATTCGGCCGGATAGTTTTCGTTGGCGATCAGGTAGATGGCGTCATTGCCGTCGGTCGTTGGGCGCGCGCCATAGCCGACGCCGATCCCGTCGGACATCAGGAAGGTCTTGCCCTCGTCGTCCTTGCCACGGATGTAGTAGATGACGTATGCCGAGTGCGAAGCATTGGCCTGGCCCTTGGTGGCCACGTTCAGCAGGCCCAGGCAGGCCGCAACGTTGCGCATCAGCAGGATGCCGCGGAATCCGAGAGCGGCCGGAAACTTCGGCTGCAGGACGGAGCCGGGCCGCAGCTTCACCTCGTCGATCGACGTGTAGCAGCCGAAGTTCGACATGAAGTTGGCTTCGTGCCGGTTGATGTAAGCGGCCATCACCATCTGGGGGGCACGCGGGCTCATCAGAAAATTGACGGGTCCCTTGGTCTGGTCGCCCGACTCGGTGGTGTCCAGCACGAAGCGGTCGCCCCGCACCTGCAGCTTGTAGCGCAGCCGGATCGGCGCGCTGCCCTGTCCGTCGGAATCCGCCGTTTCGCAGAATTCGTAGTCGCCCTCGGGGAACAGTTTGCGCATCTCGGCGCGAACGGTCTCGGCCAGGTTGCCGATGATCAGGTCGAAGGCGCCGCTGAGCATGGTGCGTCCGAATCGCTGGCCCAGCTCCTCGATGCGGCGTTTGCCCAGGCGCAGGCACGCCATGACGGCCCGCACGTCGCCGCGCAGCATGGCCGGGAAGCGCGAGTTGCGATAGAACATGCGCAGCAGGTCTTCGTTGGTCTCGCCCTGCGACACGACCTTCACCGGCGGCACGATCACGCCTTCCTGGAATACCTCCGTGCAGTCGGCCGACAGCGAGCCCGGGCGCATGCCGCCGACGTCGTTGAAGTGGGCCCAGGTGAGCGCGAACGCCGTGAGCTGGCCTTCACAGAAAACAGGGGCGATGAAGAGCTGGTCCGGCGTGTGCGAAATCGCGCCCTTGGTGGCGTAGCAGTCGTTGGTCCAGTAGATGTCGCCATCCCGCATGGTTTCGAGCGGAAACTGTTCCACGAAGGCCGGCAGCATGTCATTGCCGGAGGGCATCGCGGTGCCGGCGACGAGGCGGCCCTGGCCGTCGTAGATCGCGGCGAAATAGTCCTTCTTCTCGCGGATGAAGGGCGACATCGCGGTGCGCTCCACCACGGCGTCCATCTCGCGCTGGACAGAGCGCAGCGCCCCTCGCACGATTTCCACCGTGATCGGATCGCACTTCGCTGCCAGTCCATGCTGTTCGGGCATCGTGGTCGTGTTCATGCTCTGGCTCCGTTGTTCTTGAGGTGCTTGAGCAGGCCGCCGGCTTCCAGCGTCTGCATCTCGCTTTGGGCGAGGGGCTCGAACGGCAGTTCGATCCCACGGGTGAGGTTGCGCACACGGCCCGCTTGCCAGTCGACCTCGAGTTCCTCCCAGCGGCTCACCGCCTCGAGGATGCCTGGGCAGCTCACCTGCGGGAAGCCCTTGGAGATTTCGCCCAGCCAGTAGCCAGGGGAAAAGGATTCGCCGATCACTCCGGCGATGCCGAGGTGCCGCATCGCGATCATGCAGGGATAGTGCGGATGCCCGTACCCGAAGTTGCGCCCCGCGACAATCAGGTCACCCGGCCGCAGCCCGGCTTCGAATTCGGGGCCGCACCACTGCAGCGCGAACTTCGAGAGCTGGACCGGGTCGGTCACCTTGAGATTGGCGATGCCGGTGATCTGGTCGACGTCGAAGTCGTCCTCGGGCAGCAGGAGCGCGGCGCGTCCCTTCAGATTCTTCAGTGCCATGGCTGTGGGAATGGAAAAGGTCGGAGCGAGAGGTCAGAAGAACGCGCGCGGGTCGGCAACCGCGCCGTCGATGGCTGCCGCCGCCACGGACGCCGCGCTGCCGATGTAGATCTCGGAGTCCACGCTGCCCATGCGGCCGCGCACGTTGAGTGTGCCGGTGGAAAGCGCGCGTTGCCCGGCCAGCATCCCGCCCAGTGCGCCGTAGCAGAAGCTGCAGGTCGGCGAGGAAATGAAAGCGCCTGCCTGCATCAGCGTGGCGAGCAGGCCTTCCTGGGTGGCCTGGAGCATGATCTCGTTGCTGGAGGGCACGACGTTGAGCTGGAAGCCCGGCTTCACCCGCCGGCCTTTGAGCACCTGGGCGGCTGCACGCAGGTCCTCGATGCGCCCTGACGCACAGGAGCCGATGTAGCCCACGTCGATGTGCAGGCCGAGGAAGTCTTTCAGCGGCCGCGTGTCGGCGGGGCTGGGCGGCACCACCAGGACCGGCTCGACTCCGTTCAGGTCGATGTGATGGACCGCGGCATAGGTTGCGTCCGCGTCGCTCCAGACCGGGTCGATCTTGATCTTGGCGCGGGGAAGTGCGTAGGCCAGGGCCTCCGGCGTGGGATTCACGATGGCGCCGACCGCACCGGTGAACATGGCCAGGCCGGTGATGCCCTGCAGGTCCCCGATGCTGAACTCGGAAAGGCTTTCGCCACCCAGCTCCATGATGGTGTTGCGGCAGGCGCCCGCACCGAGCTTGCCCACGATGTGGTGAAACACGTCGCGCGCCATCACGCCGGGACCGAGCTTGCCGCTGAATTCGATCCGGGTGGTAGCGGGCACCTTGATTGGGATGTCCGGGCGGACGAACGCTTCCAGGATGTTGAAGCGAATGCCCATGGCAAGCGTGCCGAGCGCGCCCAACTGAGTCACGTGGCCGTCGAAGTGGACCGCAAACGCCCCCGGCGTGCCGTAGCCCACTTCGGCAGCCACGAGGTGACCGATCCCTTGCCGTTCATAGAGCGCGACGCCTTGCTTCAGGCACCACTCGCGGGTGGCCTGATGCATCTTCTCGTTCTTCTCCGTGGTGGCCGGAATGTTGTGGTCGATGAAGATGGCGTAGCGCTGCGGATCCGGCAGTTGTTCGACGCCGAACTCCTTCTTGATCGTCTCGAGATACATCTCGGCATAGCCGACCGCCGCGTAGGCGAGCACGAAATCCGGCGTCACCCTGAGCTCGTCGCCCGCACGCACGGGACGCCCAGCCAAGCGGCTGAGGATTTTTTCAGTGATGGTGGATGCCACAGGACCTCAAATATTGACGGACAGTCCGACTACAATATGGCGACTAGCGGGTTCTGTCAACCCGCCCACATCCTATTTGGTGACATCAAAACCATTTGACGAATGTTCTTTGTCGGACAAAAATATCTCATGCGCTCTCCCGAAGTCTTCACTGCCGAGTCCGCCTCGCTGCCGGCCGGTGTGCAGCTGGCCCCTCCTGGGGCCCCGGCTCCGCACGACTGGTCGCGCGTAGGCGATTACTTGGCGGCATGTGGCTTCCCGCTCGACCCGGGGTTCACTCCACGCCGCTTTGCCGGCGGCTTGGCGAATCTGAATTTTCTGCTTCGGATGCGCAACGGGGAATGGGTTGTCCTGCGGCGCCCCCCCGCCGGCCCGCTGCCTCCTGGCGCTCACGACATGGCCCGGGAACATCGCATCCTGGAGCGTCTGTGGCGACAGTTGCCGCTGGCGCCGCGCAGCTATCACCTGTGCGAGGACCTGGCAATCGCCGGTGCACCGTTTCAGCTGCTTGAATATCGTTGCGGAATCTCCATCCGGGGGGATTCTGTGGCGCCGTTGGCCGAAACCGCGCAGACGGGAGAGGCGTTGTCACGCCTGCTGGTGGAAGGTCTGGCGTCGATCCACTCGGTCGACCCCGCCGAGGCAGGGTTGGCCACGCTGGGCAAGCCCGAAGGCTTTCTCGCCCGTGCCGCGCGCGGCTGGATTTCCCGGGCCGGCCTGGTTTGCGATCCAACTTCGCCGACGGTGTCGGGACTTGCCGCGTGGCTCGAGCAGCACACCGCCGGTCTCGGCGGCGACGGCACGCTGCTGCACAACGATTTCAAGCTCGACAACCTCCTGCTCGACCCGGCCACACTTTCCCCGGTTGCGGTGCTTGACTGGGACATGGGAACACGCGGGGACGCCTTGTTCGACCTCGCGACGATGTTGAGCTACTGGAGCGAGGCAGGCGACCCCGAGTGCATGACTCAGCTCGCGCAGATGCCGACCGCGCGCCCGGGCTTTCTCACGCGCGAGCAGGCTGCTGTCGCGTACAGCCGGCGCACGGGCCGTCCGCTTTCGGATTTCAAGGCGTACCGCGTGATGGCCATGTTCAAGCTGGGGGTGGTCTTTCACCAACTGTATTCGCGCTATCGCAGCGGCGAAGTGCAGGACGAGCGCTATGCGGGATTCGGCCGGCTTGCCGATGGCTTGCTGGAGTTCACCCAGGCCATCGCCGACGACAAGTATTTCTAGGAACGCGTCGATATGGACTTTGCCCTCAGCTCCCGCATGCAGGACCTGCGCGATCGCACGCGCGCCTTCATCGCCGAGAAGATCATCCCGCTCGAAAAGGACGCCCGCCGGACCTCGCACGGCCCGACCGATGAATTGCGGCTGGAGATGAACGCCTTGGCGGGCGCTGCCGGCCTGTTGAGCCCGCACGTTGCCGAGCAATGGGGCGGACTCGGCCTGAATCACCAGGAACGCGCCATCGTTTTCGAGGAGGCCGGCTACTCGATGCTCGGTCCGGTGGCCATGAATCTGGCCGCGCCCGACGAGGGCAACATGCACATGCTGGCCGAAGTGGCTACGCCGCAGCAGCAGGAGGAATACCTGCGCCCCCTCGCGTCCGGGCGCAAGCGTTCCTGCTTCTGCATGACCGAGCCGTCGCCCGGCGCCGGGTCCGACCCGTCGGCCATGCAGACGACGGCGGTGCGCGATGGCGACGACTTCGTCATCAATGGCACCAAGTGGCTGATCACCGGGGCCGACGGTGCGGGGTTCGCCATCGTGATGGCGCGCACGATCGTCGACGGCAAGGACGTCGGCGCCACCATGTTCCTCGCCAACCTCCCGTGCCAGGGCTTTCGCATCCACCGGCTGATCGACAGCATGGACTCCAGTTTCACCGGCGGCCACGCGGAAGTGCGCCTGGAAAACATGCGCGTGCCCGCGAGCAGCGTGCTCGGGGAGATCGGCGCCGGATTCCGGTATGCCCAGGTACGTCTGGTGCCGGCGCGCCTGACCCATTGCATGCGCTGGCTGGGCGCCGCGCGGCGCGCCCATGACATTGCAGTGGAGTACGCCGGCCGTCGCGCGGCGTTCGGGCAACCCATCGCCCGGCACGAGGGGATCGGATTCATGCTCGCCGACAACGAGATCGACATGCATACGACGCGGCTGGGCATCTGGCATGCGACGTGGCTGCTCGACCACGGTGGGCGGGGCAACAAGGAGAGCAGCATGATCAAGGTGCATGCGTCCGAAGCGATCTATCGCGTCGCGGACCGCTGCGTCCAGGTGCTGGGCGGCCTCGGGTTGACCGCCGATACCGAAGTGGAGCGCATCTTCAAGGACGCACGCGCATTCCGCGTCTACGACGGTCCCTCCGAAGTGCACCGCTGGAACATCGCGCGACGCCTCGCGGACAAGGCGGCTGCATGACACAGGGCGCGGTGCCGGTTGCTCAGGGCGCGGCGTTCGACTTCACCGGGCGGGTGGTCGTCGTCACGGGCGGCGGCCGCGGGCTCGGCCGTGCCATTGCCGAAGGCTTCGCGCACGCGGGCGCCAAGGTGGCCATCGCGGGGCGCGGCGCCGGCATCGAGCAGGCGGCCGCGGAAATGGGGCCGGCCGTGCGCGGCTACGCGTGCGACGTGGCCAACGAAGAGGCCTACACGAATTTCGTGTGCAGAGTGGCGGATGAGCTGGGCGTGCCGGATGTTCTGGTGAACAACGCGGGCGTGAATCCCTGGTACAAGCGGCCGGAGGATACGCCGCTTGCGCAGTGGCAGGAGATCATCGGCGTCAATCTAACCGGCGTGTTCCTGGGCTGCAAGCTGTTCGGCACCCAGATGCTCGCGCGGGGCAGCGGCTCGATCATCAACATCAGCTCGGTGGCCGCCCGCTCGGGCCTGCCGCGGACGGCTGCGTATTGCGCGGCCAAGGGCGGCCTGGAAGCGCTCACGCGTTCGCTGGCCGTCGACTGGGCGGAAAAGGGCGTGCGGGTCAACAGCGTCGGACCCGGATATTTCGAGACCGACCTGACCTCGGGCCTGCGCAGCAACGACAGCCTCTCGTCGATGGTGCTCGCCCACACGCCCATGCGGCGCTTCGGCAGACCGCAGGAGCTGGTGGGCATCTGCCTGTATCTCGGCTCTGGCGCGGCCAGCTACGTCACGGGTCAGTCGATGATGGTCGATGGCGGTTGGACGGCGCAATGACGAACAACACGGGCAGCAGAAAGAAGAACATGGCAACAATGGCACTCGAAGGCATCAAGGTCCTGGACCTCACCCGGCTGCTGCCGGGCGCGTTTTGTTCGCAGATCATGGCGGACCTCGGCGCGGAGGTGATCAAGATCGAGCAGCCGGATGGCGGCGATTACAACCGCGCCTTCCTTCCGCTTGCAAAGACGGAGTCCGGCTCGTTCCTGCTGCTGAACCGCAACAAGAAGAGCGTGGCGCTGAACCTGAAGCACGAGGAAGGCAAGGAGATCCTGCGCCGGCTCGTGCGCGATGCGGACGTGCTGCTCGAGGGATTTCGACCCGGTGTGATGGAACGCCTCGGGCTTTCCTACGAAAAGCTCGCCGAGATCAACCCCAAGCTGGTCTACTGTGCGATCTCGGGTTATGGGCAGAACGGCCCGCTTCGGCTGGCGCCGGGGCACGACCTCAACTACCTGGCGATGGCGGGCGCGTTGCAGCTGTTCGGCAAGGCGGGGGAGGACCCGATCGTGCCGGGCCTGTCGATCGCCGACGTCGGCGGCGGCTCCCTCATGGCCTCCACGGGAATCATGGCCGCGCTCATTGCGCGAGGCAAGACGGGTCGCGGCCAATTCGTCGACATCTCGATGTTCGACGGGGCCGTTTCCTGGCTCGCGTATCACGGCGCCGACTACCTGTTCGGCGACATCGAGCCGCGCGGCGGCGAGCGGCCCTTCATCGGACAGGCGGCTTGCTACAACGTGTACCGCTGCGCGGACGGCAAGCATGTGGCGTTGGGCATCATCGAAGAGCACTTCTGGCATCGCTTTTGCGACGCCGTCGGCATGCCGCAGCTGAAGGAGAAGCAGTGGCCGACGGGCGAAGAAGCAAGGCAGCAAAAGGACGAGCTCGACGGCCTGTTCGCGCAGCGCACGCGGGACGCGTGGCTCGAGTTCCTCGCGCCGGCCGACATTCCGTTTTCGGCGGTCTTCGACATGCAGGAAGCCTTTTCACAACCGCACTTCAAGGCGCGTGAGTTGCTGCAAAGCGTGGAGCATCCGGTGGAAGGCACCGTGCCTCAACTGGGCTTCCCGATCAAATTGTCCGCAACGCCGGCCAGTATCCGTACGCCGCCCCCGCTCCTTGGGGAACACACGGCCGAGATCCTGGGCGGCGTCGGGTACACGCGCGGCGACCTCGAACGCCTGGAGGCAGGTGGTGTGGTGAAGTCGCCGGAACGAGACCTGCAGGAGACCTGAAATGGGCCAGAACGACATTCGCGACTACGCCAGCGAATACCGCGCCTTCCGCTGGCAGGTGCCGGCGCAATTCAACTTCGGGGCCGACGTCGTGGACCACTGGGCGCGCACCGCCGACGGGCCCGCGCTGGTGTGGTGCAACGCCGCGGGCGAGGAGCGGCGTTACTCCTTCTCCGATATCGCGCGGTTGACCGCACGCCTGGCCTGCGGTCTGCGGCAGCGCGGCGTGCGCAAAGGCGACCGCGTGGTCGTCATGCTGCCGCGCATCCCGGAGTGGCAAGTCGCCATGGTGGCCTGCATGAAACTCGGCGCGGTGCCGATTCCCTGCATCGAGATGCTGACCACCAAGGACCTCGCCTACCGCATCGACAACGCCGGGGCGGCGGCGGTCATCGCCCGGGCGGATCACGCGCACAAGTTCGAATCATTGCTGGGTCAGCTGCCGGTGCGCGTGAGCGTTGGTGACGCCAAGGGTTGGGAATCCCTGGACAGCGTGATGCGGGATGGCCGAGAGGACTTCGTGCCGGAGAAGATCGCGTCTGAAGACCCTGCACTCCTGTACTACACGAGCGGGTCCACCGGAAACCCGAAAGGGGTGCTGCACGCGAGCCGCGCCATCCATGCCTGGCGCGAAGTCGCGCACACGTGGCTCGATCTCGGCCGTGACGACACCATCTGGTGCACGGCCGACACCGGCTGGAGCAAGGCGGGCACCAGTATCCTGATCGGGCCATGGAGCATGGGCGCCTGCGCATTCTTCCACGACGGCCCATTCGATCCGAAAGAGCGCCTTCGCCTTCTCGCCAAGTACAGGGTGACCGTCTACTGCGCGCCGGGCACCGAGTTGTTCCGGCTCGTCGACGAGGATATCGGCAGCTTCGACCTTGGCGCGCTGCGCCACGTGGTCTCCGCCGGGGAATCGCTGAACCCCGTGGTGGCGCAGCGCTGGGAACAGGCGAGTGGCGTGCCCGTGGCCGAGGCCTACGGCCAGACCGAAACGCTGATGACGCTCGTGAACGTGCCGCGCACGCCTTACAAAGTGGGCTCGATGGGCGTGCCCAACGTGGGTTCGGTCCTTGAAGTGGTCGACGAGCAGGGCAACGTGTTGCCGCGCGGCGAGGAGGGCGACGTCGCGCTGCTCACCCCCAATCCGCAGCTCATGCTGGGTTACTGGAAGGACGAGTCCCGTACCGAGCAGTCGTATCTCACCGCCCCCGACGGTCGCCGCTGGTTCATCACTGGCGACCGCGGGGTCCGCGACGCGGACGGGTTCTTCACCTACCGTGGACGGCGCGACGACGTGATCAGCTCCGCGGGCTACCGCATCGGCCCGTCGGAAGTGGAGAACGCGATCCTGGACCATCCGTCGGTGCTGGAAACCGCGGTGATCGGCGTGCCGGACCGCGAGCGCGGTGAACTCGTGAAGGCTTTCATCGTGCTGCGGCCCGCCTTCACGCCCTCCGATGCCCTCAAGAAGGAGCTGCAGGAACACGTGAAGCGAACAACGGCGCCCTACAAGTACCCGCGCTTGATCGAGTTCATCGGGGAGTTGCCCAAGACGATGACGGGCAAGATCCAGCGGGTGGCGCTTCGTACAATGGAAAGAGAACGGGCGGCCGCCAAGGCGGATTGACACGGATTGAGAAAGACGGAGCAGTAATCATGGCACTGAACCTTGGCAAGATCCAGGCGGAACGCACGTACCAGATGGTTGCGCGCTCCATCGAGGAAGAGATCCTGAGCGGCCGGGTGCCGCCTGGCGAGTCGCTTCCTTCGGAGGAGAAACTGGCTGTGCAGCTGGGTGTGAACCGTTCGACGGTGCGCGAGGCCCTGCGCGTGCTGGAGCAGCATGGCCTCGTTCGGCGCGAACCGGGCCGCAAGAAGCTGCTCGCGAGCATTCCGCGCCACAGTGAAATCTCCAAGCCGTTGTCGGCGGCAATGATCCTGCACCAGGTGACCTTCGAGGAGTTGTGGCAGGCGATGCACGCGCTCGAGCCCGCCACGGCGGCCGTTGCGGCGACCAAGGTGACGCCTGCGTTGCTCGCCTCGCTCGATACCAACCTGCAGGCCACTCGCAAGGCCATCGCGGACGCCGACAGCAACGGCCTGGTTGCGCTCGACATCGAGTTCCACAACCTCATCGCCGAAGCTTCGCAGAACCGGGCGATCCAGCTCGCGCGCCAGCCACTCAGCGAATTCTTCTATCCGGCCTTCTACGCCGTGATGACGCGCCTGAATGCGGGTGAGCGCCTGCTGGTCGCCCACGAGCATATCGTCAACGCGTTGAAGAACCACGACGTGCGAGATGCCACCTCGTGGATGGACAAGCACATTGCCGACTTCCAGCGTGGGTTCGAGCTGGCCAACCTGGACATCACGCAGCCGGTGGCACGGCGTGAGGAGAATGGCGACGTTCGTCCATTCCGAGACGCTCCCGCAGCAGGGGCCGAGCCGGCGGCGAACGAGCCAAGAGTCGAGCTGGCCTGAGCGGCGCATCTCGAAGGCTCCACTCACTCGGGCTTGTAGCCGCTTTCCTGGATCAGGCGCTGCTCGCTCGCATAGAGGCTTGCAGCGTAGGCCCGATACGCATCGGGTGACAGGTTCCGCAACGGGTAGCCGTTCGATCGCAGCAAGCGCAGTTGCGATGCCCGAGCACTGCCCGGGTGGCCGCAAGCGTCATGGGTTTTGGGCCGCCAGTCGGACGGGAATGGTGTTTTCCTAGCTTGACACTTCAGAGGTAATCGCCAATTATAGTCGTACTGTCCGACAATTAAAGGTAAGCCATGACCCATCCCCGTGTGCAAGGCAGGATTGCGATCGTGACAGCGGCCGCCAACGGGATCGGTCGAGCCACGGCGCTGAAGCTCGCGCAGGAAGGCGCCGCGCTGGTCGTCGCCATCGACTTGGCGCCTGAGCTGGAGGACGCTTGCGCTGCCATAGGGGCGGCTGGCGCCGAAGTGCTGCCCGTTCGCCTTGACGTCACCGACGAAAGTGCGGTGTCTCTCGCGTTCGAGGGCATCCTTGCTCGAACCGGACACATCGACCTGCTGGCAAATTGCGTGGGCGGTGGCGCCCGCGAACTCGCGACGGAGTTTCATCTCTCGCAGCCGGCCACGTGGCGCATCGTGATCGACCGGTCCCTCGTCAGCACGATGCTTTGCACGCGCCAGGTCGTCGGCGGCATGCGGGAGCGCAAGTACGGAAAGATCGTCAGCGTTTCGTCGACCCAGTGGCTGGTGCCTTCTCCGACGATGGTCGACTACGGCACGGCCAAGTCCGCGCTTCTCGGCTTCACGCGCAGTCTTGCCATGGAAGTCGCGCCGCTCGGGATCAATGTGAACCTCGTCTCGCCCGGACCCATCCGCACTCCGGGGTTCAACAAGGCGATCCCGCCGTGGCAGCAGGAGCTGAATGCTTCGCGCGTGCCAATGGGGCGCCTCGGCGAGCCCGAGGAAGTGGCCAACGCCATCGCCTTTCTGCTCAGCGACGAAGCCAGCTACATCACCGGCCAGCATCTGCTGGTGAGCGGCGGCAAGGGCCTCAACTGACCCGCCGCGCGCCTCGCGTTCCTCAACCTGGAGACCACCCCGTGCCGAATCGTAGAACCGCCCTTGCCGAACTGTGTGCCGCCATTGGCGCGGCCGTGTTCCCCGAAGCCGTGCTGGCCCAACCGCAAGGTTGGCCGGATCGGCCCCTGCGCCTGATCGTCCCGGTGCCCCCCGGGGGCCTCGCCGATATCCTGGCGCGGTCCCTGGCGCTGCGGCTGGGCGAGACATTGGGTCAGACCGTGATTGTCGAGAACAAACCCGGTGCCGGAAGCCTGATCGGCACGGACTATGTGCTGAAGCAACCGGCCGACGGGTACACGATGCTTCTCACCTGGACTGCCATCGTGCAGAACCCGCTGCTGCTGCCGAATGCCCACTACGACCCGGTCAAGGACTTTGCGCCCGTGGCGCGCCTCGGCGGGATCAGTGCAGTCTTCGCAGTCGGCAGCCATGTCAACGCGAGCAACTTGAAGGAGTTCATCGCTTTGGCCAAGGGTCCGCAGGCCATCACCTATGGCGTGCCCGGCATTGGCTCGGCGGCACACTTCTACGGCGAGATCATGAGCCGCACGCTGGGATTGAACATGAGCCACGTGCCGTACAAGGGCGATGCGGAGATGGTGCCGGACTTGCTGAACCAGCGCGTCGACGCCGCGTTCGTGCAGGCTTTGTCCGTGGATCAGCATGCGAAGCAAGGCAAGGTGAAGGTGCTCGCCGTCACGGGGCCCAAACGCATCAATCTGATGCCTTCGGTGCCGACCTTTCAGGAGCAGGGCGTCCCGGGATTGGACGACGACCGGTGGTTCGGCATCTTCATGCGTGCGGGCACGCCTCAGCCCATCGTGGACCGAATCTCCGCAGAAACCGAAAAGTGGGTGGCGCTGCCCGCGACACAGGAGCGCATGCGAACGGCGGCCATGGATCCTGGCGCAATGAACGCGGCGGACTTCACGGCCGCTGTCGCGAAGAGCCAGCAGCAGTGGCGCGACATCGTCAAGCGCGTGCCGATCAAGCTGAATTGATCACGGCGGCGGTATCGCGGGCTGCCCGGGTTTGCTGTCGTGTTCAAGTTCGACCAGCAGTTCGCGAAAGCGCCGCGCCGCGGGCGGCTCGGTGGTGGGGTGCGTGGCGACGGCGATGGCCACCGCAAGCCTGTCGCCGCTGCCGGTGAGGGCCCGAAACACCAGGCTGCGGGAGGCCTGCGATTGGCAGGAAGAAGGCACCAGCGCCACCCCGAGGCCACTCTCCACCAGGCTCAGGATCGTCTGCACTTGCACGGCTTCCTGTGCGATCGCCGGAGTGAAGCCCGCAGCCTGGCAGGCGGACAGAACCTGCGCGCGCAGGTTGAGCGCAGCAGTGCCTGCATAGGCGACGAAGGGCTCGTGCTCGAGATCTTTCAGCTGCAAACGCCTGCGCGTTGCGAGTCGACTGCCCGACGGCATCACGGCAACGAGCTGGTCGTGCTCCACGGGCAGCAGGTCGGCGGACGTGTCCTCGATCACGGGGTAGCGCACCAGGCCGACATCGAGCACCCCTGCCTCGATCTCGCGCAGGATTTCGCGTGTGGTGCGTTCGCGCAGGTCGAGGGTCACGCGCGGATAGCGCGTCCTGAACGCCGGTAGCACGCGCGGGAACAGCCTGTAGGTGGCGGAGCCGATGAAGCCCACGCGCAGAACGCCGCCAATCCCGTCGGCGGCATCGGCTGCCGCCTTGCGCAGTTCTTCGGAGTGGAAAGCAATCTGGCGCGCGTGGGCCAGGATGGCTTCGCCCGCGGCCGTCAGCCGCAGCCCCCGGCGTTGCCTCAGGAAGAGCGCAGAGCCAAGGTCCTCTTCCATGCGCTTGATCGAAACCGACAGGGGTGGCTGCGCCATGTGCAGGCGCTCGGCGGCCTTGCGGAAGTTCAGGGTTTCGGCCACCGCGAGGAACTGTCCGACCTGGCGCAGATTCATCGACGGAAATCGTATCACCAAACCGAAAAAACGGTATTGGACTCGTATGGCTGCCGATCCTATATTCGACGCTGTCCACCCGCTCGACCGCCCCTTTGGAGACACCATGACCGACGACCGCGAAGAAACCCTCGAACTGCTGGTGGAGGCGTGCCGACGCTTCGCTCGCGAGGTGCTCCTGCCTGCGGAAAAAACCGTGCAGGAGACGAACGAGATTCCGGACCATGTGGTGCGCGGCCTGCGCGAGCTGGGCCTGTTCGGCATGACGGTGCCGGAGGAATATGGCGGGCTGGGCCTCAGCGTGTACGAGGAAGTGCGCCTCGTGTTCGAGATCTGCTACGCGCAGCCGGCTTTTCGCTCCTTCTTCGGCACCACCAACGGTGTTGGCACCCTGGGCATCATCCACTACGGGACCGAGGAGCAGAAGCGCAAGTACCTCCCCAAGCTCGCGAGCGGCGAGATGATGGCTTCGTTCGCTCTCACGGAACCCGACTCCGGGTCCGATGCCGCATCCCTCACGACCAAGGCCGTGCGCGACGGTGACCACTACGTGATCAACGGCACGAAGCGGTTCATCACCAACGCGATCCATGCGGGCGTGTTCACCGTGTTCGCCCGCACGGCGCCGAAGGAAGCGGGCTCCGGCGGCATTTCCGCTTTCCTGGTGGAGCGCAACACCCCTGGCTTGAGCGTGGGCAAGCCCTACGAGAAGATGGGTTTCGCGGGCTCGCACGAATCCGACGTGATGTTCGAGGACGTGCGTGTTCCGGCCAGTGCGATGCTCGGTCCGGAGGGCACGGGCTTCAAGAACGCGATGAAGTCGCTGGACCATGCCCGCCTGCACATGTCGGGCGTGGCCACCGGCTTGTGCCAGCGGCTGCTCGACGAAGGCATGCGGTACGCAACGGAGCGCAAGCAGTTCGGCAAGCCCATTGCCCAATTCCAGCTCATCCAGGCCCTGCTGGCCGACAGCCAGGCCGAAGCCTACGCTGCCCGCGCCATGGTGGAACGCGCGGCGCGCGACATGGACTCCGGCAAGAAGATCACCAAGGAGGCGGCGTGCTGCAAGTACTTCGCCACGGAGGCCGCGGGCCGGATTGCCGACCGCATGCTGCAGATCCATGGCGGCAACGGCTACATCAAGGAGTACCCGATCGAGCGGCTGTACCGCGATGTGCGGCTGCTGCGCATCTACGAGGGCACGAGCCAGATCCTGCAACTGATCACGGCGCGCGAGATGCTGCGCGAGTTCGAAGGCTGAGGCCATGAGCGGACCCCTCGCCGGCATCCGGGTGCTCGACCTCACCTCCGTGGTGATGGGGCCCTACGCCACGTCCGTTCTCGCCGACTACGGCGCGGACGTGATCAAGATCGAGCCGCCCGATGGCGACGTGATGCGAAAGTCCGGGCCGATGCGCAACACCGACATGGGGCACTTCTACCTCGCCCTCAACCGCAACAAGCGCTCGGTCGCGCTCGACCTGAAGAAGCCGGAAGGCCGTGCCGTCCTCTTGCGCATGGTGAAGGACGCCGACGTCCTCGTCTACAACATCCGCCCGCAGGCGATGGCGCGCCTCGGTCTGGGCTACGAGACCTTGAGCGCGATCAACCCGGGGCTGATCTATGCAGGCGCGTATGGATTCAGCCAGAAGGGGCCGTATGCCGCGAAGCCGGCTTACGACGACCTGATCCAGGGCATGTGCGGCATCCCGTGGCTGTCGCAGGAGGCCGGCGCGGAGAAGCCCCGCTACGCGCCCATGGTGCTCGTCGACCGCATGGTGGGGTTGCAGTTCTGCACGGCCATCACGAGCGCACTCGTGCATCGCGGACGCACGGGTCGTGGCCAGCAGGTCGATGTGCCGATGTTCGAAGGCATGCTGTCGGTGGTGCTGGGCGAACACCTGGCCGGCCATCAGTTCGTGCCGCCGCAAGGCAAGGCAGGCTACCAGCGGAGCCTGGCGCACGACCGTCGGCCGTATGCGACCAGCGACGGCCACATCTGCGTGCTGGTCTACAACGACAAGCACTGGCGCAGCTTCTTCGACGCCATCGGGCGGCCCGAAGTCTTTCGCGACGACGCTCGCTTCCAGAGCCAGAACCAGCGCCTCGAGAACATCGACTACGTTTATGGTTTCCTCAGCGACATCATCGCCACCCGCAGCACGGCCGAATGGCTGGCGCTGTTCGAGAAAGCGGACCTGCCGGCCGCCCGCATGTACGGCATCGACGACATCCTGAACGACGAGCACGTCGTCACCACCGGGTTCGTGCAGACCGTGAAGCATCCGACGCAGGGCGAACTGCGGATCACCGCGATCCCGACGGAGTGGTCCGATTCGATTCCGCAGAACCGGTATCACGCGCCCGAGGTGGGCGAGAACACCCGCGAAGTCCTCACGGAGTTCGGGTATTCGGAAGACGAAATCGGTCGCCTGCGAGCAAGCGGCGCGATCGATCGAGGAGCGCGCAAGTGATCGCAGAGATCAGAACCTACATTGCCAATCGCGGCATGCTCGACGGCCTGATCGCCACCCTGAACGAAGTCGTCTTTCCGAATCACGCGGCATTTGGAATCCAGGTGGTCGGCCTTTGGGCCGACCGCAAGCAAAACGAGGTGACCTGGATTCGCGTCTTCGCATCGCCTGAAGACCGCGACGCACGCCTGGCGGCCTACGAGAGCTCCGACGGGCGCAAGGCCAACTTGCCGCGCATGGTGTCGCACCTCGCTCGCCCGCCGGAGGTGAGAATCATGGAAGATGTATTCGCCCTCGGCACGATGACCGAAGCGGGAAACGCAAGGCCGGGTTGAGCGAGGTCACGCGATGCTGAGCACGACCTTGCCGAAACCCGCGTTGGATGCCACTCGCTGGTGCGCGGCCTCGGCCTGCGTGATCGGGAAGACGGCATCCACCACCGGTTGCAGCCTGCCCGTTGCGAACTCTGCAAGCCAACGATCGGCAAACCGTCTTGTCATGGCGCACTTCTCGGCCAAGGGGCGGCTCTTCATCACCGTACCCATGATCTTGAGGTGGCGGGATACGAGGCGGCTCATCGGCAATGGCTGGCTTGCGTTTCCGTCCATCAGACCGGCCTGAACGAGGCGCCCGCCGTACGCGAGCGAGCGGATGTTCCGCTCGACATACGAGGCACCGACAAAGTCGAGAATGACGTCGACCCCCCGGCTTTCCGTCAGGGACGCGACGACAGGCTCGAAGTCTTCCGCGCCGCGATCGATGCAGTGGCTGACGCCGAGCTCCATCAGGCGCGCGTGCTTCGAGGCGCTGGACGTTGCAATGACGCGCGCGCCGATGGCACGGGCGAGCTGCACGGCCGCCGTCCCCACGCCGCTCGCTGCGGCGTGCAGAAGCAGGGTTTCGTCCTGTCGAAGCTCCCCCAGGTGGCACAGCGCTTGGTGCGCGGTGATGAAGACCTCGGGAATGGCCGCCGCCTGGATGTCGTCCATGCCTGCGGGAATGGGCATGAGCATCCGATGGTCCACCCGGGACAGTTGTGCATAGCCGCCGCCTCCCACGACGGCCATCACGCGATCGCCGGTGCGCCAACCCGCGACATCGGAGCCCAGGGCAACGATTTCGCCCGCCACTTCCAGTCCGATCAGGGGCGAATCGCCCCAGTCGGCATCGCCATGAGCGCCACGCCGCAAGGAGAGGTCCGTGCGGTTCACGCCGGCCGCGCGATTGCGCACCAGGACATCGGAGGGGCGAAGAATGGGGTCCGGAGTGTGGGCGAAGCGCAGCACGCTCTCGGGACCGACATTGTCGACGTGGATGGCCAGCATGCTCGGCTTCAGGTTGGGACGGGGGTGCGTCAGGCGTGCTCGAGGAAGAGTTGTACCAGGCCCTCAGGCAGGGTCACCATGGCGTCGTGCCCCGTGGGCAGCGTCTCGTACGCAGTCCATCCGGCTTGTTGCTTCACCTTGGCCTTGAAGGCATTGACCGAGCCCATTGCGGGCTGGTTGCAGTCGATGTAGACCTTGGGGACACCATTGCCCAATGGATTGCGCAACACCAAGGGCTGGTCGAACGTGTGCACCGGCTGCAGGGTGAGGCGCGGCGCCAGCCATGCCTGGTCTTGCGGCTCGAGCACACCGAACGCCTCCGGAGGAAGGGCAGGCAACCCCAGGCCCCGGCCTTGCTCGCGCACGGCTTTCAGACGGTTTTCCCAGCTGGCGCCGCTCAATGCCGCAATGCTCTGGCCGCTGTCCAGGACCAGTGCGTCGAGATAGATCAGCTTTCGCAAGCGCGGTGCAATGCGATCCGCCACCCCGCTCACGACGAGGCCGCCGTAGCTGTGGCCGACCAGCACCACGTTCTGCAGTCGGCGCGATTCGATGTACTGGACGACGTCGGCGATGTGCGTCTCGAGGTTGACGTCGGCCGACAACTCGGCGGCCCGTTCGCCTTGACCCGGCAGCGTGGGTGTGAAGACGCGATGCCCTGCCTGCCGCAGGATCGGAGTGACACGGTCCCAGCACCACGCGCCATGCCAGGCACCGTGGACCAGCACGAAATCAGGCTTGGTCGAGGGAGTGGCACACCCGACGGTCCAGGTGGCGGCCCATGCGGCGGCGGCCGTGAGTGCGACGCGGCGATTGCAGACCATCAGATCTCCTCGATCAGTCAATGTTTCAAATAATCGTACCACTGTCCGACAAAAGGGAATAAAATTTTTGCGGATGGGAGGCTCGGACGGGGTCGGCCGGCCCTCTCGACCCAACCCATCGAACGCGCCGGCATTCCGGGGGACAGCGTCGCCCTGCGTTCGCGCGGCGCAACTCGTGGGTCGCTTCGCTCTGCATCGGCGGTGGCGAGGCGACGGCGATTGGCGTCGAACTGCTTTGATTCAGCAAGGAAAACCAGATGACCGTTGCAGCCGCAAAACCCAGGATTCATTCCGAGCCCATCGTGGGGCCGAGCGTGTGGGGCGCATCGAACTTCAGTTCGGAAGAGGAACTCCGGATTCCCACGCCGCCGCACGTCGTGCGCGAGTTGCTCGACGCGATCGCGCAAAACGGCAACAGGCCATTCCTGGAGGTCACGGCCAACACCTTCCACTTGCCCCGAACCGCGGCCATGATGGCTCGTGTGCGCGACGAACTCTGGAACGGACGGGGCTTCGTGATCACGACGGGGCTGCCGGTCGAAGGCCTGAGTGTCGAGCAGATGGAGCTGTGCTACTGGCTCCTCGGCCTGCAGATGGGAAAGCCCGTTTCGCAAAGCGCGGCGGGTGAGCGCATCGCGCACGTCAAGGACCGCACCCAGCCCGGCCAGCAGCAAGCGGCCCGGGGCTACACGAGCAGGCGAGAGCTTCCGCTGCACACGGACCAGGGCGACTACATGGGCCTGTTCTGCGTGAACGCCGCGAAGAGTGGCGGGTTGAGCCTGGCTTCGAGCGTCCACGCGGTCTTCAACACGATCCTCGAGCGTCGTCCCGACCTGCTGGAGCCACTGTTTCGCGGGTTTCCCTACCACCGGAAGAACGAGCAACCCGACGACCAGCCGGCGATCACGCCCTTCGACGTGCCCGTGCTGGGCTATGTCGACGACCGTCTTGCGGGCCGGTATGTCCGCGCGTCGATGAACGTCGCCTACGACGCGATGGGCAAGGAATGGGCACCGAAGGATCGCGAAGCGCTCGACATGTTCGACGACGTCTCGTGGGACGACGAGCACCTGATCAAATTCCAGCTGCGCCGCGGCGAGATCTACTGGGCGAACAACTGGTTGACCTTGCACAGCCGCACGGAGTTCGAGGACTACGAGGAGCCGGAGAAAAAAAGGCTGTACCTGCGCATGTGGCTGCAGCGCGAGAACCCGCGATCGCGCGTCCCCGCCGAGATGTGCAACTGGCAGAACCCATCCGGGGATCTCGGAATCGATGCCAAACCCGGGGGCAAGCCGGCGGACGCGGAGTTCCTGCGCACATTCAAGCAACGCACGCTATGACCGCGGCTCGATCCGGCATGGCGGTCGGACTTGTCGGCCTCGGCGCGATGGGCGCACCGATGGCTCGCAACATCCTGAAGGCGGGGCTGCCACTGGTGGTCTATGACATCGATGCCGCCAAGTGCGAAGCGCTTCGCGCGCTTGGCGCAACAGTCGCAGCGTCGTCCTCCGATCTCGCCGGCCAGGCCGCGCGGATCATCTGCATGGTGGAGACGACCGCGCAGGCGCGCGCGGTCGTCACCGGCGCTGGTGGGCTTGCGGAAGGCGCCGTGCCAGGCCACCGCATTGCCTGCATGAGCACCATCGCACCGAGGGACATCCGCGAGATGCAAGTCGAGCTGGCGGCGCGGCAGGTGGGGTTCATCGACGCGCCCGTCAGTGGCGGCACGGAGCGGGCCATCGCGGGCAGCCTTTCGATCTTCGCCAGCGGCGAGGACGCCGTCATCGATGCCTTCGAGGATGTCTTCGCCGCGGTCGGCAAGACGGTCTTCCGGCTCGGCGCGATCGGACAGGGCACGATCGTGAAACTGATCAACAACATGCTGATGCAGGTGAACGCGGTCGCCGTGGCCGAAGGCATGGCCATGGGCATGAAGGCCGGCATCGACCCGCAGATGCTCCATGAGATCGTGAAGGCCAGCACGGGCTACAGCGTGGCGTGGGAGATGCGCGCGCCCCGGATGATCGCGCGGAATTTCGCACCCGGCGGCACCATGGACATCTCCTACAAGGACCAGGAGCTCGAAACGGCCCTGGCCAAGCAGCTCGGTGTGCCGGTGTTCCTCGCGGCGGTGTCCCAGCAGGTGTACCAGATGGGCCGCAACATGGGTTATGCCAAGGAAGATGGCTCCGCGCTGATCAAGGTCTACGAACAGCTGGGCAACATCGCGAGCTGAAGCAGCCGCACTTTTGGAAGGACAAACGATGTCGACATCCCGTTTCACCCAGGAAGACCTGCACGCGCGCGGCGAGGCGGTGCGCCGCGAACTCGTCGGCGAAGAACGCTTTGCCAAGAGCGGCTCGGGGACCTACGCCGATCCGATGATGAAGGAATTCCTTCACGTGGCGACCACCTCCGTCTTCGGCAACATCTGGGCGCGGCCAGGACTGGACTTGAAACTGCGGGTGTTGATCGTCTGCATCTCGGACATCGCCACCGGCGCTTTCGACGAACTCGAAATCCACTTGCAGATGGCGATCCGTCAGGGCTGGACGCGCGAGGAACTCATGGAAGCGATCCTCCAGCTGCTTGGCTACATCGGCGCCCCTTCGACCCGCGAGGCCATGAAGGTCTGCAGTGAAGTGTGGCATCGGCACGAAGCGGGCACGCCCAACCTGGACTGAGGCGCCCAAAGGCCCGGCCCGAGCCCCGCGCGCCGCGCCCTCGTCACTCCGGCTTCAACCCTGCGGCCCGGACCACCTTGCCCCACTTGGCGTAGTCGTTGCGGATGAAGGTCTTGAATTCGGCCGGCGACATGGTCCATGGCTCGTACGCCATGGTCTTGATCGTCTCGATCATCTCGGGCTTTCGCACGGCCTTCAGCGTTTCCGCATGAATGCGCTCCAGCAAGGCCGGCGCAAGGCCTGCAGGGGCGACGATGCCGAACCAGAGGTCGCTGCCCGCTTCTTCGAAGCCGGGGTATCCCGCCTCGCGCAAGGTCGGCACGTCGGGCAGCGCGCTGCTGCGGCGAGAGCTGAGGATTGCGAGCGGCCGGATGCGGCCGCTCTTGGCGTGGGGCATCACCGTCACCGGGATGTCGAACATCGAAGCGATGTTGCCCGCCACGACATCGGTCATCGCCGGGCCGCTTCCCTTGTAGGGCACGTGCACCAGTGGGGCCCCGGTGAGCACCTTCAGCAGCTCGCCCGCGAGGTGATTGGTGGTTCCGTTGCCGCCGCTGCCGTAGGTGGCTGCATTCGGATTCGCCTTGGCCCAGGCGACGAACTCCTGCACGTTCCGGGCGGGCACCTTCTCGTTGACGACCAGGACGTTGGCGTATGCAACGATGGGCGTGACCGGCGTGATGTCCACCAGCGGGTCATAGGGGTACTTGGCCATCACGTGCGGATTGATCGCCGTGGTGCCGGTGTGCGCGAAGCCGAGTGTGTAGCCATCCGGTGCAGCCTTCGCCACCGCATCGATGCCGATGGCCCCGCCCGCGCCGCCGCGGTTGTCGACGATCACCGGCTGGCCCAGATTCTCGGACAGGCTGCGAGCGAAGGCGCGGGCCA
Source organism: Ramlibacter sp. (assembly GCF_035548915.1). GTDB lineage: Bacteria > Pseudomonadota > Gammaproteobacteria > Burkholderiales > Burkholderiaceae_C > Ramlibacter. Next base: position 307,512 of record NZ_DASZSE010000039.1, read on the forward strand.
GCACGTCGCTGGGGCCCCCCGCGGCGAACGGAACGATCAGGCGCACCGGCTTCTGGGGCCAGGCCTGCGCATGCGTGGCGAACGGCAACGCGGCCAAGGCCACGAAGGCCGCGAACACGCTGCGGCGTATCAAAGTCGACATGCGGGAGCTCTGCATGGGGTTTTCCTTTCGATTTCAGGTGAGGCGCCCGCCGGTCACGTACATCAGGTCGCCTGTGATGAAGCCGGATGTGCGCGAAGCGAAGAACAGCATGCCGTTGACGATATCCGAAGGCTGGGCGGCACGCTTGATGAGCTGCCGCTGCTGGGCCCGTTCGTTCAGGCCTTCATACCCGGGCTGTGCGAGAACTCGCTCGGTGCGCACGATGCCGGGGGCGATGGTGTTCACGGTGATGTCGTGCACGCCGAGTTCGACAGCGAGAGCGCGGCTCAGGCCCAGCACACCGGCCTTGGCGGCGCAGTAGTTGGCCTTGTTGACCTCGCCCAGATGCGCGCGCGATGCGATGTTGATGATGCGCCCGTACTTCTGCGCGATCATGGTCGGTGCCACGGCGCGAGCGCAATAGAAGGGGGCGGTCAGGCAGACGTTGAGCACGCGGTCCCACTGTTCATCCGTCATGTCGACAAGCGGTGCGTCGTCGCCGAAAGCGGCATTGTTGATCAGCACATCGATGCGGCCGAAAGCTTCGAGCGCTCTCGCGACGCCCGCTTCCACTTCCTGGCGGACGCCAACCGACCCGCCGAGCGCCATTGCCGTGCCTCCAGCCTTCGTGATGCCGGCGACGACCTCGTGCGCGAGCTCGACGTCCTTGTCCCAGGCCACGACCCGGGCGCCTTCCGCGGCGAACGTGAGGGCGGCTTCGCGCCCGATGCCGCGCCCCGCGCCGGTGATGACGACGACCTGATCCTTCAATCCCAAATCCATGTGGTGTTCCCCGTTTTCGCCCGCGCTGAGGGAGAGGCGCGCAGGTTGACGGCGCCGGCGCGGGACGGGTATGATCTTAAAACGCGAATTATCAATTCGCAAGTCAAATTGAGGAGACTGCGGATGAGAAGCGTCGTGCTGGCCGTGGCGGCCACAGGGTCTGTCGCCGAGGGCGGGACACAGGCTGAATTCACCCGCTTCGTCGAGTCGCGGAAGCGGCGCATCTCGCCCGTGGTCCAGGCGGCGAACATCCGGGCCGACTGACCCGTGAGAACCGAATTCGCGGACGTCATCGTCGTGGGCGGCGGCGGCTCGGGCATGGCCGCCGCCATATCGGCCGCCGAGTCCGGTTTGAAGGTCGTCGTGCTGGAGAAGAACCCCCATCTCGGCGGAACGACGCGACTGTCGGTCGGATCCATCACCGCCGCGGGCACGCGCTTCCAGCGGGCCAAGGGCATTCACGACACGCCGGACGAGCACTTCAACGACATGTCGCTGTTCCTGCCGCCGGAACTCCAACCCAAGGAGAACCTCGAGCTGCGCCGCATCCTCGTGGACAACGTGCCCGAGACGCTGGAATGGCTGATCCGCATCGGGCTGGCCTTCTACGGCCCGATGCCCGAGCCCCCGCACGGCAAGCCCCGCATGCACAACGTGCTTCCCAACTCGCGGGCGTACGCCTATTACCTCGAGAAGGAGTGCCGTCGCCTGGGCGTCGACCTCCGCCTGAACGTGAGGCTTGGTGACCTCGTCGTCGAGGACGGCCGCGTCACCGCGATCGTCGCCGACGCCGGCGATGGCGAGACCGCGTTCAAGGCGACTTGCGGGGTGGTGCTCGCGACGGGGGACTTCAGCGCGGGTGCGCCGCTGAAGGCGATCCACGTGCCGCATGCCGCTCACGTGAACGCGATCAATCCGGCCAGCACCGGCGACGGCCACGTGGTGGCCCAGAAAGTCGGTGGCTGGATCCGCAACGCGGAAGTGATGTGGGGCCCCAGCATGCGCTTCAAGGCACCCCCGGTGGAAACGCTGCTGCGGAGGCTGCCGCCTTATCGATGGCTCACACGGCCCATGCAGTTCGCGTTGACCTATCTGCCGATGTGGATGTTCCGCCCCTTCATCACGCGTTTCATGACCTCTTCGCTGGCACCGGAGCCTTCGATGTTGCGTGCCGGGGCGATCCTGGTGAACCGTGATGGCCGCCGTTTTGGCGACGAGCTGGCCAAGCCCGAGTTGAAGGTGCCGCACCAGCCGGGCGGCGATGCCTTCCTCGTTTTCGACGAGGCCGTGGCGCGCCAATTCCGGGCTTGGCCGAATTTCGTCTCCACCGCGCCCGGCATCGCCTATGCCTACCTCGATGACTACAAGCGCACGCGGCCGGATCTTTATCACCGGGCCGAATCACTCGATGCCTTGGCGAGGTCGCTGCGCGTGCCGGCCGAGGCGCTGAGGAACAGCGTGGCGGAATACAACGCGGGCCTGGCGGCAACGGCCCCGGGCGGACGGCAGGCGATCGGCGGCGGTCCGTACCATGCGCTCGGCCCCGTGCAGAGCTGGATCGTCTTCACGGAGGGAGGACTCGCGGTGTCGTCGCGCCATGAAGTCATCCGCCGCGACGGCACCCCGGTGGAGGGCCTGTACGCCGTCGGCTCGGCCGGACAGGGGGGCGCCATTCTCGCAGGCCACGGCCACCACATCGGCTGGGCAATGACATCGGGGCGGCGCGTGGGGCGGATCCTCGCGGCGGCCCATGCCTCGCCGCGCAAACCTACCTTGGCAATGACACCATGAGGGATCCGTCGGACAGGCAAATCGACGAGGTCGACCTGCTGGTCTTCGGGGCAGGCGCGGGCGGAATGTCCGCAGCGCTCGCGGCGGCCATCATGGGACTGGAAGTCCTGGTGTGCGAGAAGTCGTCGCAAGTCGGTGGGACCGCGGCCACTTCGGCAGGGACCATCTGGATTCCGGAAAACCGCCAAAGCCGCGAGGCGGGGTTTCACGACACGCGCGAAGCTGCACGCCGCTACTTCCGCGAGTTGCTGCCCGACGGTGACGACGGGCAGGCACTGCGCGAGGCCTATCTGCAGGACGGACCCGACGTGGTCGACTGGTTCGAAGCGAATTCCGAAGTGAGGTTCGTGCCTTCGGGCATGCATCCGGACTACCAGGACCTCGATGGTTCCGCGCCTTCGGGGCGGGCGATGTCGCCACTGGAGTTCGACGCGCGTGTCATGGGGCCGGCATTCAGTCATGTTCGCGCGCCGATCCCGGAGTTCCTCGTGTTCGGCGGCATGATGGTGGGCAAGGCAGACATCCCGCGCCTGGTCGGGCGGTTCGAGTCGGCGGGCAACTTCCTGCATGCGGCCAAGCTGTTCCTGCGCTTCGTCGCGGACCGCTTGCGCTACCCGCGCGGCACGCGCCTCGTCATGGGCAACGCGTTCGTGGCACGCCTGTACCACAGCCTGCGGCTGCGGCACGTGCCGGTGCTCCTGGAAACGAAGCTGGAAGAGGTGGTGATCGAGGCAGGCCGGGCGACAGGGGCGATCGTGTCATGCGGTGGCCGCCGGCGGATGGTCCGCGCGCGCAAAGGCATTGTCCTGGCAACCGGCGGCTTCGCGCACAACGAGGCGCTGCGCAAGGAATTCATGCCGGCGCCCACGCCGATGGACTCGATGGCTGTTCCTGCCAATCAGGGCGATGGGATTGCCGCCGCCACGCGTATCGGCGCGTCGACGAAGCCGGCGCACCATGGCACGGGCGCGTTCTGGTCGCCGGTATCGCGCACCGGCTCCGGCGAATGGGCGGGCCTGTTCCCGCACCTGTCGCTCGACCGTGCCAAGCCGGGTTTGCTGGCTGTCAACGCCGCGGGCAAGCGCTTCGTCAACGAAGCGGTTTCGTACCATCACTTCGTCGAGGCGATGTTCGAGTCACACAAGACCACGCCGACGATTCCCGCATGGTTGATCTGCGAGAGCAGCTTCGTACGCAAGTACGGCTTGGGCAACATTCGCCCGGGAACAACCCGATTGGCGCCGTTCGAGCGCGACGGGGAGTTCGTTTGCGCTCTCACGCTCGACGAACTCGCACACAAGACGGGCGTCGACACGGCGGGTTTGAAAGCGACCGTGGCGCGCCACAACGGCTTCGCCGCGACCGGAGTCGACCTGGACTTCGCCAAGGGCACCACGCAGCTGAACCGGTTCAACGGTGACCCCGCCCATGGCCCCAACCCCTGCATCGGACCGTTGGGCAACGGGCCGTATTGCGCGATGGCGGTGTGGCCGGCCGAGATCGGCTGCAGCACGGGGCTGGAAACCGACGAACATGCGCGGGTGCTGGACGCGGGGCAACAACCGATTCCCGGCCTGTACGCCTGCGGCAACGACCTGGCGTCGATCATGCGAGGCACGTATCCGGGTCCGGGAACGACGCTGGGGCCCGCGCTCGTCTTCGGCTACCGGGCCGCGCTGCACGCCCGAGGCGCCGGCGCGGCCCCTGGAAGTCAGACCACCAGCGGCGTCACCGCTCCGTCCATCGAAACGATCGCGCCGGAAATGTAGCTCGCCCGCGGCGAACACAGGAAGAGCACCGCATTGGCGATCTCTTCCGGCGAGGCAACTCGCCCCAGCGGCATGCGTGCGCTCGCCTTCGCGAGCGCTTCTTCCTTGGTGATGTTGTTCAGCCGCGCATCGGCCGCCAGGCCCTCGTCCATGCGTTCGGTGAGGGTCAACGCGGGATTCACCGCATTCACGCGCACGCCCTTGGGGCCGTAAGCCGCGGCCAGGCCCGCACTCATCAGCATCAGTGCGGCGTTGGCCGATCCTCCCGCGAGATGGGTAGGACTGGCCACCTTGCCGCCCATGCCCACGATATTGAGAACCACGCCGGCGCCGCGCTGCGCCATGCGCTTGACGAGGGGATCCGTCATGTTGACGTAAGTGAAGAACTTGGCGTCCATCGCGTCGCGCCAGTGCTGCGGGGTGAGTTCGGCCGGCGGCGTGCGCCGGGCAGCGCCGGCGGAATTGACGAGCACATCGACGGGCCCCATCGCCTGCTCCGCGTCCTCGATGGCGGCGAGCGCGGCCGCGGCAACCTTGAGATCCGCGCTGCAGACATGCACCTTGCCGCCGGGAAACGCTTTCAGCAACGAGTCTCGCGCCGCGTCCAGCGTGGTGCGGTCGCGCGATACCAGCGTCACGTGCGCGCCTTCGGCCAGGAAGCCGTTGGCGCACGCCAGGCCGATGCCCTTGCTGCCGCCGGTGATGAGAACGTGCCTGCTCGCGAGCTGGAGGTCCATGAGGGGTGCCCCTGGTGAGTGAAGTCGGCCGATGCAGGCGCCGCTGCGATGGTGCGCGTTGACGACGCAAGGCGTGTGGGATGGGATCATAGCACCTGCAAATAGATAATTTGCAGTGCAAGTAGCATCGCGAGGCACGAATGCGATTTCGGGATCACCGGCCAGACTACAACGCCTCCTTGTCGGGCGGCGCCGCAGTCTCGCCGCCGCGCAGCGCAGGGAGCAAGCCTTGGCCCATCACGCAGGCGCCGTTCCACGCGCTGGAGATCGCGGCGGGCATCACGTACACCATGGGCGGCATCGCGACCGGCGCGAACGCGCAGGTCCTGGACACGCAAGAGATGCCGATCGAGGGCCTCCATGCGGCCGGGACCTGCGCCGGCGGGCTGGAAGGCGGTGGATTTGCCGGCTACTCGGGCGGGCTCACCAAGTCCAGCGTCTTCGGGCTGTTGAGCGGCGAGCGATCGCCAAGGCTAACCTCGCGCAGGCCTGAAGCGGCTCAGGGCTGCCTGGCCGCCAGGCTCGGGACGCCTTCGCGCGGAGCCGATGCGGGATGCACGTCGGCCGTGGCAAGCATCATCGCGACGAGTGTGTAGTAACCACACACGCCGACCAGGTCGATGAGCTGACGCTCGCCCAGGACGGAACGGGCCCGCTCGAACGTGGCGTCGGACAGGCGATGACGGCTTTGAAGCTCGGTCGCGACTTCGAAGACGATGGCCTCATCGGCCCTCATGCCGGCGGGCGTGTGGCCGGCGTTCACGCCATCGACCACTTCCCTCGCCAGGCCCGCATCGAGCGCCGCAGCGCAATGTGCGTGCCACTCGAAGTCGGAATCCCAATGCCGGGCGACCACGAGGATCGCAAGTTCGTTCAGGCGCGGAGGCAAGGCGGTGCCGTCTCTGAAATAGTTGCTCACGGCGCCCAGGCGCCCGGCCAGTTCGGGGCTGCGAAGCGTGGCGTCGAATGGCCCTCCCAGGCTGCCGTCGGCATTGGCGATCGTGGTGCGCCATCCGGTTCGATAGCTCGAGGCGAGGTCGCGCTGGGCGGGTGTCATGTCGTTCGGCGCGACAGGCGGAAATCTCATGAGGCCCACTTTCCTTGTGCGCGTTCCACGTTCTTGGTCATCTTCGTCCTGAATCGTCCGCGCCAGGAAACCACGGCCCAAGTGCGCTTCAGGCCTGGCGCCCGGCAAGTGCGACGGTGATCTTGCGGCTGAGTCGAGCGATTTCGGGCCCGATCTCGGCCTTCATGAACTTGAGCTTGAGGTTGAGGCCGCCGCAGGTGACGACGAATTGGGGCTTGCCCTGCTTGTCGAAGGCCGGCGCTGCGACCGCGATGACATCGGGATGGAAGAAGCCCTCGTTCAGTACGAAGCCCGAGGCCGGAAGCGTCGCCGCCGCCGATTCGATGGCAGCGCGCAGCGTTGCCCACTTGCCTTTGTACTGGTACTTGAGCTTTTGCAGCTGGTTGTCTCGCACGTCGGGAGGCAGGCTCGCAAGATAAGCCCATCCGGCCGACGACGTGGCCATGGGCAGGCGCGAGCCGACTCTCATGTTGACGAGCAAGGCCGCTTCGCCCTGAGCGCGGGCGACGATCAGGATGTCGTCCTGGTCCGCGACGCCCATCGACACCGCCGCACCGGTCCGCTTGCTGATCTGCATCAACTCGGGCTGCACCATTTCGCCGATGTCGGCGGTGCCAAGTGCGTACTGCCCAAGACCCAGAACCGCCATGCCGATCCGCAACTTGTCGCTGTCCGGTGCCGGCACGAGGTACCCGAGTTGCTGCAGCGTGTAGCACAGGCGCCAGACCGTGGGCTGCGGCAGCTTCGTCATCTGCGCGATCTCGGTGGTGCCCAGTTGCGGATGGGTTGCGTCGAAGCACCGCAGAACCGCGAGCCCCCGGCCCAGCGCGGTCACGAATTGCCTGTCGCCGGCGCCCTTCGATGCGCGTGCGGTAGCGTTTTTCTTCGAGGCAGTGGCAGTCATGGGGCGGCAGTGTACTCAACGGTTCAAGCGTCACGAGGCATTCACGATCGCGCGGCCGAGACGCCGTCACTCCTCGGCCAGCGCGGACGAGCCCCCGTTTTCATTTGCACTGCAAATTGTTTATTCAATAATCTTACCGACCCGTGTTGCCCGGGTCAATCCTCGCGGGTCCAGGGGCCACACGTGTCCCGCATTGACCGCGGCGCGACGCCGTTCTATCATGAGTCTATGTGCGAATGAAATATTCGCATAGCAAATTGAAGCAAGCAGCGCCTTCCTGTCGGCGCACCCACCCACCCCGGAGACGCGGAAATGGAACAGATCAACGGCGCCGAGACCCTCGTGCACACGCTCCTGGAAGGCAAGGTGGATGTGTGCTTCGCCAATCCCGGCACGTCCGAGATGCAGTTCGTCGCCGCGCTGGACAAGGTGCCCGGGATGCGCTGCGTACTGGGGCTGTTCGAGGGCGTGGTGACCGGTGCGGCCGACGGGTACGCGCGAATGGCCGACAAGCCGGCCAGTACCTTGCTGCACCTTTCGTTCGGGCTCTCCAACGGGTTCGCCAACCTGCACAATGCCAAGCGCGCGCAGGTGCCGCTGGTCAACATCGTCGGCGAGCACCGCCAGGGGCACAAGGAAGTCGACTCGCCCCTGGTGGGCGACATCGAGACCGTGGCGAGGAGCATCTCCGACTGGACCCGCACCACCACCTCGGCGGACAACATCGCGGCGGATACGGCCGAGGCAATTCGCCAAGCCAATACCCATCCGGGGCGCATCGCCACCCTGGTCTTGCCCGCCGACACGGCCTGGTCGATGGCCAAGCCGCACGCGAAGCTGGATTTCACGACGCCCGCGGCAACGTTGCCGGCGAGCACGAAATTCGACAGTGCCATCAACGCGCTCAAGTCGGGTGAGGAAGTGATCCTCGTCCTGGCGGGGCGGGCCCTGCGCGCGGCTTCCTTGGCTTTGGCCGACCAGATCTGCCAGCGCACGGGCGCGAAGATGCTGACCCAGTACTCCAATGGACGCATGGAACGCGGAGCGGGCCGCGTGGCGATTGCCCGCACACCCGCTCCGGTGGACCAGGGGGTTGCTGCATTCAGGGACGCGAAGCACGTGATCCTGGTCGGCGCGAAGCTGCCCGCACCGCTGTTCGGCTATCCCGGCAAGCCCGATCGCCTGATGGCACCGGGCTCCAACCTGATCGAGCTGACGTCGCCCGGCGATGATCTGCATGCCACGCTGAAGGAACTCGCGCAGCGCCTGGGCGCCCTCTCCCTCGCCGCGCGGGTCGAACTGCAGAAGGAACTTGCCGTCGGCAGCGGCCCGCTGACCCCGGACGCGACGCTGCGCACCATTGCCGCGCTTCTTCCGGACAATGCCATCGTCGTCGACGAGTCGATCAGTGCCGGCCGCAATTTTTTCCCGGCTTCGCAGGGTGCGAAGGCGCATGACTACCTGCAGCTCACGGGTGGCTCCATCGGCGCCGGCCTGCCACTGTCGGTCGGGGCCGCCATCGCTTGCCCGGACCGCAAGGTGATCAACATGGAGGGCGACGGCAGTTCCATGTACACCATCCAGGCGCTATGGACCCAGGCGCGTGAGCGGCTGGACGTCGTGACCGTGATCTTCGCCAACCGTGGCTACCAGATCCTGAAAGCCGAGCTCGTGGGCGTTGGCGCCAAGGAATGGGGCGCGCGCGCCGAGAGCATGCTGTCGATCGCGGATCCGGACATCAGCTGGGTGAAGATGGCGCAGGGGATGGGCGTGGAAGCCGCGGCGGCAAGCACCTGCGAGGAACTTGCCAAGCTGCTGAAGCACGCGGTGGAGCGCCCAGGCCCCTTTCTCATCGAGGCGCAGATCGGCCGCTGAGCCATCGAGGTTCGGCTGGGTGTGTCCCTTGCCACCGAGGCCACTCGAATTTCGAACCATCCCTCTCGAGGACATTCATCATGTATCCGACCCAGCATCTCTACATCAACGGCAACTTCCTCGATGGCGAGGGGCGCAAGAGCCAGCCCATCTTCAACCCCGCGGACGACAAGGTGCTGGGCCATCTTCCGCATGCGGGCAGCGCCGACCTCGACACTGCACTGGAAGCCGCGCAGAAGGCCTTCGAGTCCTGGCGATGGACGTCGCCGCTGGAGCGCTCGGCGCTGCTGCGCCGCGTGGGCGCACTGATTCGCGAACGCTGCGACGACATCGCGCGCGCGCTCACCCTGGACCAGGGCAAGCCACTCGCCGAAGCGAAGGCCGAGATCCTGTCTTGCGCGGACCACGCCGAATGGCACGCCGAGGAATGCCGCCGCATCTACGGCCGCACCATTGCATCGCGCCGGCCGAACGTGCATCAGACCGTGATGCGCCAGCCGGTCGGCGTCTGCGCCGCATTCACGCCCTGGAATTTTCCGTTCAACCAGGCGATCCGCAAGACCTCCGCTGCGCTGGGCGCCGGCTGCACCGTCATCCTCAAGGGCCCCGAAGACTCGCCGAGTGCCGTGCTGGCCCTCGCCCGCATCTTCCACGACGCAGGCTTGCCGCCGGGTTGTCTGAACGTGGTCTGGGGAGTCCCTTCGGAAGTTTCCGAATACCTGATCGCGTCGCCGATCGTGCGCAAGATCTCGTTTACCGGATCGGTGCCGGTAGGCAAGCAGCTCGCCGCCATTGCGGGTCGCCATATGAAGCGCATGACGATGGAACTGGGTGGGCATTCGCCCGTGCTGGTCTTCGACGACGCCGACATCGATCGTGCGGCCGCGCAGCTGGCTGCGTACAAGTCGCGCAATGCGGGCCAGGTCTGCGTGGCGCCCAGCCGCTTCTACGTCCAGGAAAAGGCCTACGACCGGTTCGTCGACAAGTTCACGTCGGCCTATGCGGCGCAGCAGCTTGGCGACGGCCTTGCCGAAGGCACGACGATGGGACCGCTTGCGCACGAGCGCCGCGTCGAGTCGATGACGCGCTTCGTCGCGGACGTGGTGGAGCGCGGCGGCAAGGTCGTGACAGGGGGCGAGCGGGTCAAGCGCGCCGGCAACTTCTTTCCGCCGACGGTCGTGACGGGAATGCCCGACTCCTCGCTCATCATGACCGAAGAGCCATTCGGGCCTGTGGCGCCGATCACGCCCTTCAGGACACGCGAGGAAGCGGTGCAGCGCGCCAACAGCCTGCCGTTCGGACTTGCTTCGTATGTGTTCACGGAGTCGCTGTCCAATGCACGTTTCGCCGCCGACAGAATCGAATCGGGCATGGTCAACGTCAACCACTTCGGCATCGCGCTGCCGGAGACGCCATTCGGCGGTATCAAGGACAGTGGCATGGGCGCCGAAGGCGGCCAGGAGACCTTCGACGGTTATGTGGTGACCAAGTTCGTTTCGGAAATGTCCTCGCCGTACTGAGTGGCCGATGACATCGATCCCGCCGTCGACCTGCCGGCTTGGCACGAGCGAGAGCACGTCCACACCATCCACCACATGAAGGCAATTCCTTGCTGGCGATGCCGGGAGGGTAGGGAACCTCCAACGCACAGTCACGCTAGAGCAGTGAAGCGAAGATGCGCCGGGCGGTCTCGAGTTCGGGGAGGAGCTTTTCGACGACCTCGTCCCGGTTCAGGCGGCTCGTCGCCACCGACAGGCTGATCGCCGCCATCAGTTCTCCGGCGCCGTTGCGGATCGGCACTGCGATCGAACGCAACCCGATTTCCAGTTCCTCGTCGTTGATCGCGTAACCCTGCGAGCGGGCGAGCTTGATCTCCCGCACGATGTCCTTTGTCGATGTGCGCGTGTGGGGCGTAAAGGCCGGACGCGACATGCGGTTCAGCAGGAATCCCACCTCAGCCGGTGCCATTTCGGACAGAAGGACCCGGCCAGTGGCACTGCAGTACGCGGGCAGTCGTGCACCGACCCCCAGTCCGCTGGACAAGCTGCGGCGATGCGTCGAACGCGCGACGAACACGGCGTCCTGCGAATCGAGCACGGCGATCGACGCGGACTCCGCCGTGCGCTCGCTGGTCATTTCGAGAATCGGCTGGGCTACCTTCGCCAGTGCGTCGGATGCGACGTAGGCATGTCCGAGGCGCAACGCGCGCGCAGCGAGACTGAACTCACGGCCTTGTTGCCTGGCATAGCCGAGTTCGCACAGGGTGATCAGGCTGCGTCGAATCGAGGCTTTCGAGTGCCCCGTCACTTCTGCGGCCCGGGTCAGCGTCAGAGGGCCTTTTACGATGCCGAAGGCTTCGATGATCGCCAGCCCCTTCTCGAGGCCCATGACGTACTCGCGATCGGCCGACCTGTCGTTCCGCGTCTTTTCGAGTCGCGTCATCTTCTCGAGTTCGATGTTCGGTATGCGAACAATATAGTCGAATTCGTTGACGTGGATCAACGCAGATCCGACACTTCACCCGACCGAGTTTGCGAGGCGCAGACCACGTCGAACCTCCTTTCATTGGAATCATCATGAGACCCATTACTTGGCGCCGCGTGGTGTTGGCGCTGGGTGCCGCGCTGGTAGCCGGTGCCGCAGGCATTGCGAATGCGCAGCCGACGAAGCCGCTGAAGCTGATCGTGCCGTTCCCGGCAGGCGGCACCGCGGACGTGTTGCCGCGCATCCTCGCGGAAAAAGTGCGTGTCGCGTATCCCGCCGGCGTGGTGGTCGAGAACAAGGCAGGCGCGGGTGGCAACATCGGTGCTGACTTTGTGGCGAAGTCGGAGGCGGACGGCACGACGTTGCTCGCGTCGCCACCGGGGCCCATCGCCATCAATCACCATCTCTACAAGTCGCTTCCCTTCGACCCCACCAAGTGGGTTCCGGTCACTGTCATCGCCACGGTCCCGAACGTGCTCGCGGTCAGCAACAAGCTGCCCGTCAAGGACGTCGCGGAGTTCATCGCTTACTTGAGAGCGAACCCGGGCAAGGTCAGCTACGCGTCGCAGGGCAATGGGTCCACGTCGCACCTCACGGCAAGCCTCTTCATGCAGTTGACCGGCACGAAGATGATCCACGTTCCCTACAAAGGCACGGCCCCCGCGCTGGTGGATCTCGTTGCGGGCAACGTGGACGTGTTCTTCGACAACATCAGTTCTTCGGCGGCCTTCCACACAGGCGGCAAGCTGCGCGTACTGGCCGTCGCAGACGACGAGCGGTCCCCCGCGCTGCCGAATGTGCCGACGTTCGTCGAGGCGAAAGTGCCCGGCATGGAAGCCGTTACCTTCTTTTCCATCGTCGCTCCGCCGGGGACGCCGCGCGACGCGGTGGCCTACGCATACAAGGCTTTCGCGGCCGCGCTGGCCTTGCCCGACGTGAAACAGCGATTCGCCGAACAGGGCGCCATTCCCGGGGGAGCCTCCCCGGAGAAAACGGGGCGGTTCATCCAGGAGGAGTCGGACCGGTGGAGCAAAGTGATCAAGAGCGCCGGCGTGACCGTGGATTGACGACATGCAGGAACAGACGATTCAATGGAAAAGTGCGGGGTTGACCCGTGTTCCTTTTCAGCTCTACGACGATGGCGTGGTGGCGCAGGCTGAGCAGGAGCGCATCTTTCGCGGCGCGACATGGAACTACCTGTGCCTCGACGCCGAGCTGCCGGAGGCCGGAAGCTACAGGACCACATTCGTCGGCGAGACGCCGGTGGTGGTCGTGAAGGACGACGACGGCGAAATCTACGCCTTCGAAAATCGGTGCGCACACCGGGGCGCGCTCATCGCGCTGGAAAAGTCCGGAAGGGCCGGCAGCTTCCAGTGCGTCTACCACGCCTGGAGCTACAACCGCCAGGGCGATCTCACGGGCGTCGCGTTCGAGACGGGCGTCAAGGGGCAGGGCGGCATGCCCACTTCGTTCTGCAAGGAGGAGCATGGCCCCCGCAAGCTGATGGTGGCGGTGTACTGCGGGCTGGTGTTCGCCAGCTTCAGCGACGAAGTACCTCCCATCGAGGAATACCTGGGGCCCGAGATCTGCGCGCGCATCGAGCGGGTGCTGAACAAGCCGGTCGAGGTCATCGGGCGCTTCACCCAGGCGTTGCCCAACAACTGGAAACTCTACGTCGAAAACGTCAAGGACAGCTACCACGCGAGCTTGCTGCACCTGTTCTTCACGACCTTCGAGCTCAATCGCCTATCGCAAAAGGGCGGCGTGATCGTCGACGAATCGGGCGGCCACCATGTGAGCTTCTCGATGATCGATCCGGCGGCGGCCGACGAGTCCTACAAGGAACAGGGGCTGCGTTCGGACGACGCGAGGTACCGCTTGAAGGATCCGAGCGTCCTGGCCGGGTTCAGGGAGCGTGACGATGGCATCACTTTGCAGATTCTCTCGGTGTTCCCCGGCTTCGTGTTGCAGCAAATCCAGAACTGCCTCGCCGTGAGACAGGTCCTGCCCAAGGGGGTTGGCCGCACCGAGCTGAACTGGACGTACCTCGGATATGCGGATGACACGCCCGAACAGCGCATCGCGCGCCTGAAGCAGTCGAACCTCGTAGGACCGGCGGGCTTCATCTCGATGGAAGATGGCGCCGTCGGCGGTTTCGTGCAGCGCGGCATCGCCGGCGCGCACGACCTGGATGCGGTGGTGGAAATGGGCGGCGACGACACCGGGTCCAGCGAAGGCCGCGCCACCGAGACCTCGGTGCGCGGCTTCTGGAAGGCCTACCGCGCACGGATGGAGGCCCCAACATGATCGACCTCCTGTCGATTTGCTCTTTCAATGCCGCCTACGCGGAGGCCATCGACAGCGATGCGCTGGAGCAATGGCCCGCTTTCTTCGCGCAGCAGTGCCGCTATCGCATCACGAACGTGGAGAACGAACGCGACGGCCTGGCCGCGGGCATCGTGTACGCCGATTCGCGCGCGATGCTGGAAGACCGCATTGCCGCGCTGCGCGAAGCCAACATCTACGAGCGGCACCGTTATCGCCACCTGCTGGGCATCCCGCTCGTGCAAGAGGCGGATGCGCAGGCAGCGGTTTCGCGCACTCCATTCATGGTCGCGCGCATCATGCACACCGGAGAGACGATGGTGTTCGCCACGGGCGTCTACGCCGACCGCTTCGTGATGGTGGATGGCAAACTGCTCCTCGAGGAGCGAACGGCCGTGTGCGACAGCACCGTCACGGACACCCTGCTGGCGCTACCGCTGTGACGCGCCGTGTTGCTCTCACCTGTGGCGATCCGAACGGGATTGGCCCCGAGATCGCGCTCAAGGCCCTGGCTGCGCTCGAGGACGATGGTTCGATCGGCTTGACCCTCTTTGGCCCGCGTGAAGCCTTCTTGGGCGCTGCGCGGAATCTTGGATTCGTCGATCTGCTCGAGCGAACGCCCTTGCGGTGCGTCGGCAAGCTCGAGCCAGGTGCCTTTCAACCCGGGACGGTCAGCGCAGCGGCCGGTGCGAGCGCCGTCGCCTCCGCTACGGCGGCCATCGAAGCTTGCATTTCCGGCGAATTCGACGCGGTGGTTGCCGGTCCTCATCACGAGACCGCCATCGCCCAAGCCGGCATTTCCTTCAGCGGCTACCCGTCGCTTGTTGCGCGTGTGTGCGGGCAATCCGAACACAGCGTATTCATGCTTCTCGTAGGCGGGGGGTTGCGCATCGTCCATGCGACCCTGCACGAAAGCGTGGCAACGGCGCTGTCCCGGATCACACCCGACCTCGTCGTCGCGGCGACCGAAGCAGGGTTGCGAGCCTGCCGTGCGATGGGCATCGGGCAGCCGAAAGTCGCGCTGTTCGGAATCAATCCTCATGCTTCGGAGGGCCGCCTCTTCGGTCCCGAAGATGAGGAGCGGGTCGTGCCAGCCGCGCAGATGCTGCGTGCCCGGGGCGTCGACGTCACGGGGCCGCTGGGCGCCGACGTGCTGCTTGCCGATCGCAAGCACGACCTTTATGTGGCCATGCTGCATGACCAGGGCCACATTCCGGTGAAGCTGCTCGCGCCGCAGGCGGCCAGCGCCATTTCGATCGGCGCCGGTGTGCTGCTTGCCAGTACGGGCCACGGCAGCGCGATGGACATCGCGGGGCAAGGCACGGCTCGTCCCGATGCATTGCTGCGCAGCCTGCGCCTCGTGGGCGGAATTTGCCGACCGGCGGAAGCCCGATGACATTCACCATCCGCATCGCGGACACCGATGTCCGTTTCGGGTGCGAGTCCGGGCAGAACATTTTGGACGCAGCGCTCGAGGCCGGCATCGAAATGCCCTACTCGTGTCGCAAGGGCGTATGCGGCAACTGCGCGGGGCATGTACGCGCCGGGCAGGTGCGATGTCCCCAGGCAGGCGAGTCGACACCGCCCGGAATGCACCTCTTTTGCCAGTGCACTGCCGCTTCGGATCTGGAGATCGTTCCGCAAGCGTGGCACCGCCTGGACCCATCGGCGAGAAAGACATTCACCACCAAGGTGTTCCGCAACACCCTTGCCGCTCCCGATGTCAGTGTGCTGCAACTGCGTCTGCCGATCGGGCGGCGCGCCCGTTTCAAGGCGGGACAGTACCTGCAGGTCGCTCTCCCGGATGGAAGCAGGCGTTCGTACTCGATGGCGAGTCCGCCGCACGAGAGCGATATGCTGCAGCTCCATATCCGCCACGTGCCGGGCGGGCAGTTCACACAGCTGGTTGCGAACCTGAAGGCTGGCGACACCTTGGTGGTCGAACTGCCGTTCGGCAGCTTTGAATTGCAGCAGGAGTCGCAGGCCCCGATGCTTTGCATCGTAGGCGGCACGGGCTTCGCGCCTGTGAAGTCGCTGCTGGACGACATGGTGAAGAAAGGCGTGCGACGCGCGGTGACCCTGATATGGGGCGGCCGCAACCGCGACGGCCTGTACCTGATGCCGGCGGTGGAGCGCTGGAAAAAACTGTTGCCCGGCTTCGAATTCATCCCTGCCGTGGAGAACGCAGCGGACGCGGCGGCATTGCAAGGCTTCGCAGGCCGTGTGGACCAAGCCGTTCGCGAGCGATTCCCGACGCTCGCAGCCCATGAAGCCTATTGCTGCGGCTCGCCGGGGATGGTGGCTGCCGTGAAGAGCGCCTGCGTCGCCGAGCGCGGGCTGGATCCGCACCGCTTTTTCAGCGACGTTTTCGTCCCCGGTCCCGCTGCGGGAATCTGACGGGGCGCTACGAGGTATCAAGGATGCAGTTTCACCATAACGGATTCAAGGCGGGCGATCCCCATCGAGCGGAAGCTGACCCGGGCGCGCGGCACGACCCCGGGGCCGTGCCTTCGCACGTCGATGTGCTTATCGTGGGTTGCGGGCCCGCCGGTTTGACTCTTGCCGCACAGCTCGCGGCATTCCCCGACATCAGAACGTGCATCGTCGAACAGAAGGAAGGTCCGCTCGAACTGGGTCAGGCCGACGGAATTGCTTGCAGAACCATGGAGATGTTCGAAGCCTTCAACTTCAGCGAGCGGGTGATGAAGGAGGCGTGCTGGATCAGCGAGGTGACGTTCTGGAAGCCAGATCCGCAGGATCCCGGCAAAGTCATGCGCCATGGCCGCGTGCAGGACACGGAAGACGGCCTGTCCGAGTTTCCCCACGTCGTCCTGAATCAGGCTCGTGTGCACGACTTCTACCTGGAGCTCATGCGCGATTCGCCGAGCCGGCTGGAGCCGCATTACTCACGCCGCTTTGTCGACCTGGCGGTGTCCGGCAGCGCTGCCGACTACCCGGTTGAAGTTCGGCTCGAGCGAACCGATGCAGATGGCCGCAAGCGCCTGGAAACGGTACGCGCCCGGTATGTCGTGGGTTGCGATGGCGCACGAAGCGGCGTGCGCAAGAGCATGGGCCGGCACCTGGCCGGCGACTCGGCGAACCAGGCGTGGGGCGTGATGGACTTGCTCGCCTTGACCGACTTCCCGGACATCCGCTACAAGTCGGTGGTCCAGTCGGGCAGCGGCAACCTCCTGGTGATTCCGCGGGAGGGAGGTTATCTCGTGCGTCTCTACGTGGAGATGGACAAGCTCGCGGACGACGAGCGCGTTTCCAGCCGCGGCATCACGCTCGACAAGCTCGTCGCGGCGGCGCAGCGGATTCTGCATCCCTACACGCTCGACGTGAAGGAAGTCCCGTGGTGGTCGGTCTACGAGATCGGCCAGCGCATCTGCGACAAGTACGACGACGTTCCCGCGGGGGAGGTCGCGCGGTCGCCCCGCGTGTTCATCGCGGGCGATGCCTGCCACACGCACAGTCCGAAGGCGGGGCAGGGCATGAACGTGTCGATGCAGGACACTTTCAACCTGGGCTGGAAACTCGCGGCGGTGCTGCGGCGGCAGTGCGGTCCCGAATTGCTGCATACCTATTCGGCGGAGCGACAGGCCGTCGCGCAGGAGCTCATCGACTTCGACCGGCAGTGGGCCAGGATGTTCAGCGATCGCCCCAGGGAGGGCGAGGACAGTGGGTCCGGCGGTGTGGACCCGAAGGCTTTTCAGGACTACTTCGAGCGGCATGGGCGTTTCACCGCCGGCATGGGGACCCACTACGGCGTCTCGAAGATTCGCGGTGAAAGCACGCACCAGAGCCTCGCAACGGGCTTTGTTGTCGGCACGCGCTTTCATTCGGCGCCCGTGATTCGCGTCTCGGATGCCAAGCCGTTCCAGCTCGGCCACGCGGGCAAGGCGGACGGCCGCTGGCGCATGTATGCCTTCGCGGGAGCCGAAGACGATGCATGCGATGGGAAGGGGATACGCGCACTGTGCTCGTTCCTGGAAACGTCCGACGCCTCGCCTTTTCGGCGGTACGCGCGGCCGGGCCAGGACGTGGACGCGGTTTTCGACCTGCGAGCGATCTTCCAGCAGCCGCACGCCGCGATCGCGATCGAGTCCTTGCCGGCCCTTCTGCTGCCGCGCAAGGGCCGGTATGGCTTGCGCGACTATGAAAAGGTGTTTTCGCCCGATCTGAAGAACGGCCCGGACATCTTCGACCTGCGAGGCGTCGATCGCGCGAAAGGTGCCCTCATCGTCGTCCGCCCGGATCAGTACGTCGCGCACGTGCTCCCGCTGGAGGCGCACCAGCAGTTGGCCGACTTCTTCGCCGGCTTCATGTCATGTGACCGAGCACGACTTCCTTGACGAACAGGTCGAAAGCATCCGTTCAGGTAAAGCGGATCGCGCCTTGCGGCAGCAGGTAGAGCACGAGCGCGCGGCCCCCCGTGACTGTGCGATTTTGGCTTGCGCCGCACAACTTGATGCATTATTGTGCCTTTGACTGTACGATCCAGGTCATGAGCATGTCAAGCAAAATAATGCCTGTTGACGATGCCGTCCTGCCCAATCTGGAGCCGGTGGTCCTGAGCAACGAAGAACTTGCCAGTGGCAAGCATCCGTTTCTGGTCCAGCTTGGGGAGCGGGTGCGAGGGGTGCGAAACCAGCGTGGAATGACGCGCAGGAGTCTCGCCCTGGCGGCTGGCGTATCCGAACGCCACCTCGGCAATCTCGAGCTCGGGGTCGGGAATGCGTCCGTGCTCATCCTTCTGCAGGTCGCCAAGGCTCTGAGGTGCACGGTCGCCGAATTGCTCGCCGAGGAAGCCCGTTCGCCCGAGTGGCTCCTGATCCGGGAATTGCTCGAAAACCAGGACGAGGAGACGCTCAAGCGCGTGCGTCAGGCCGTCTTGCCGCTCGTTGGGGCCGCACCTCAAGGCGATGCCCGGCCGCCGCGGATTGCGCTCATCGGCCTTCGGGGCGCCGGCAAGAGCACCCTTGGCAAGATGCTTGCCGAGGACCTGGGCTTTCCGTTCCTCGAACTAAGTCGCGAAATCGAAAAGCTGGCCGGCTGCACGGTCAATGAAATCCAATCGCTCTATGGCCAGAACGCCTACCGCCGATACGAGCGGCGCGCCGTGGAAGAGGCCATCCAGATCCACCCCGAGGCGGTCATTGCCGTGCCGGGGGGGCTGGTCGCGGAACCTGCGACCTATAACCTCCTGCTGTCTCATTGCACAACGGTCTGGCTCCGTGCGCACCCTGAAGACCACATGAAAAGGGTTGCGGCGCAGGGCGATATGCGTCCCATGGCGGGCAACCGCGAGGCCATGGACGACCTCAAGGGAATCCTTGCACACCGGACGCCGTTTTACTCCAAGGCCGAAATGCACCTCGACACGAGTTCCCGGCCTCTGGACCAGACGTTCCTGTCGCTTCGGGCGATGGTTCGGGGGGCTTTGCAGCTGAGTGCAGCTGAGTGAAGCAAGGCAGATGCAATTTAGTGCTTGCCTGTTCTCCAATACATGCACTATGATGCCAATTGACCTGCAAGCATGAACACGCACTGCCGTGCATCGAATCTGGAGAGACAAGTGACCGAAACCCCCCAAGCCGCTCTGCCCGCGGTCGACTACGAGACCCACCCCTCCCGCTATCGCCACTGGAAACTCACTTTCGAGGGACCCGTGGCCAAGCTCACCGCGGACTTTGACGAAAACGCAGGCTTGCGTCCGGGTTACAAGCTCAAGCTGAACAGCTACGACCTCGGTGTCGACATCGAGCTGAACGACGCGGTCAATCGCATCCGCTTCGAGCACCCCGAAGTGCGCACGGTCGTGATCACCAGCGCCAAAGAGAAGGTGTTCTGCTCGGGCGCGAACATCTTCATGCTGGGCGTGTCCAGCCACGCGTGGAAAGTGAACTTCTGCAAGTTCACCAATGAGACGCGCAATGGCCTGGAAGACTCGTCCCGGCACAGCGGCCTGAAGTTCCTGGCTGCGGTCAACGGCGCTTGCGCCGGCGGTGGCTATGAGCTTGCCCTGGCCTGCGACGAAATCGTCCTGGTGGATGACCGCAACAGCGCCGTGAGCCTGCCGGAAGTGCCGCTGCTCGGGGTTCTTCCCGGCACGGGCGGTTTGACCCGCGTGACCGACAAACGCCACGTCCGTCACGACCTCGCGGACATTTTCTGCACCACGGTGGAAGGCGTGCGCGGCCAGAAGGCCGTGGAATGGCGCCTTGTCGACGAGGTCGTCAAGCCGGCGCAATTCGCCGCGCGCGTCCAGGAGCGGGCGCTGCAGCTGGCCGCGACCAGTGATCGACCGGCGGACGGGAAAGGCGTGACACTGACGCCGTTGGAACGCAAGATCGAACCCGATGCATTGCGCTACTCGCACGTGACCGTGGAAATCGACCGGGCACGTCGCGTCGCCACATTCACGGTGAAGGCGCCGGCGATGCCGGTCGAAAGCGACGTGGCCTCCATCGAAGCGAAGGGCGCGAATTGGTACCCGCTGCTGCTTGCCCGCGAACTCGAGGACGCGATCCTTTCGATGCGCACCAACCAGCTGGACATCGGAACGTGGCTGATCAAGACGCAGGGCAGTGCGGCCCATGTGCGCTCGATGGATGCCGCACTCCTTGCGAACCAGGGTCATTGGCTCGTGCGCGAAACGATCGGCCTGCTTCGCCGCACCTTCAGCCGCCTGGACGTTTCCAGCCGCAGCCTGTTCGCGTTGATCGAGCCGGGTTCCTGTTTCGTCGGCAGCCTGCTCGAACTGGCCCTGGCATGCGACCGCAGCTACCAGCTCGCTCTGCCTGCCGACCCGGCGACGGCGCCCAGGATCGAAGTGGGCGAAACGAATTTCGGGCTCTTCCCGATGGTGACTGACCAGAGTCGCCTGCAGCGCCGCTTCTACGGCGAGGCCCCCGCACTCGACGCCGTGCGCGCGATGGCCGGCCAGCCCCTCGATGCCGACGCCGCATTCGCGCTCGGCCTCATCACGCTCAACCCGGACGACATCGACTGGCCGGACGAGACCCGGCTGGCCATCGAGGAGCGCGTGGCGATGAGCCCGGATGCCCTCACCGGCATGGAGGCGAACCTGCGTTTCAACGGCCCCGAAAACATGTTCACGCGAGTGTTCGGCAGGCTCACTGCCTGGCAGAACTGGATCTTCCAGCGGCCCAACGCGGTCGGCGACAAGGGTGCCCTCAAGGTGTACGGCAAGGGCGACCGCGCCCAATTCGATTTCAACCGCGTCTGACAGCGAGCAAAGACATGAGCACGATCAACTACAGCGAAAAGATTCCCAACAACGTCAACCTGAGCGAGGACCGGACGCTGCAGCGTGCGCTCGAGCAGTGGCAGCCGAACTACCTGAGCTGGTGGAACGACATGGGCCCCGAAGGCAGCCAGAACTTCGATGTCTACCTCCGCACGGCGGTGAGCGTGGACCCGGAGGGCTGGGCCCAATTCGGCCACGTGAAGATGCCCGACTACCGCTGGGGCATCTTCTTGAACCCGGGTGACGCGAACCGTGAAATCCATTTCGGCGATCACAAGGGCGAGAAGGCCTGGCAGGACGTTCCCGGCGAGTACCGCGCCAACCTTCGCCGCATCATCGTCACACAGGGCGACACCGAGCCGGCTTCCGTCGAGCAGCAGCGCCATCTCGGCCTCACCTGCCCGAGCCAGTACGACCTGCGCAACCTGTTCCAGGTGAACGTGGAAGAGGGCCGCCACCTGTGGGCCATGGTGTACCTGCTGCACAAGTACTTCGGCAAGGACGGTCGCGAAGAAGGTGAAGCTCTGCTCGAGCGCCGCAGCGGCAACGACGACAACCCTCGCATCCTGCAAGCCTTCAACGAGAAGACGCCGGACTGGCTGTCGTTCTTCATGTTCACGTATTTCACCGACCGCGACGGCAAGTTCCAGCTCTCCGCTCTGGCCGAGTCGGCTTTCGATCCGCTCGCCCGCACGACGAAGTTCATGCTGACCGAAGAAGCTCACCACATGTTCGTCGGCGAGTCCGGTGTGAGCCGCGTGATCCAGCGCACCTGCCAGGTGATGAACGAATTGAAGACGGATGACCCGAAGAAGCTGCGTGAAGCCGGCGTGGTTGACCTGCCCACGCTGCAGCGCTACATCAACTTCCACTACAGCGTGACGATCGACCTGTTCGGCGCCGACGAATCGAGCAACGCGGCGACGTTCTACAGCACGGGATTGAAGGGCCGGTTCGAAGAAGGCAAGCGCGCGGACGATCATCGGCTGCGCGGGCAGACCTACAAGGTCCTGCAAGCGGCCAACGGCGTGCTCAGCGAACGCGAAGTGCCGATGCTCAACGCGCTGAACGAGGTGCTCCGTGACGACTACATCAAGGATAGCGTCTCCGGTGTCGGCCGCTGGAACAAGGTGATCGAGAAGGCGGCGATCCCGTTCAAGCTGACCGTTCCTCACAAGGCTTTCCACCGCAACATCGGCGCACTGGCCGGCGTGAACGTGTCGCCCGAGGGGCGTGTGGTCGGCGAAACCGAGTGGAACCAGAAGGTTGCCGAATGGCTGCCGACGGCCGAAGATCGCGCGTATGTGGCGAGCTTGATGGGACGCGTCGTCGAGCCCGGCAAGTTCGCGAACTGGATCGCGCCGCCGGTGATGGGCGTGAACCGCCAGCCGACGAATTTCGAATACGTCCGCTTCGCCTGAACCGCTTGCCGGGAGCTTGCCATGGGCGCATCGGAAATCCAGGTCATCAAGCAGCACCTGATCGACCCGGAAATCTGCATCAGGTGCAACACCTGCGAGTCGGTGTGTCCCGTCAAGGCGATCACGCACGACAGCAGCAACTACGTTGTCGATGCGTCCGTCTGCAACTTCTGCATGGCTTGCGTCTCGCCGTGCCCCACCGGCAGCATCGACAACTGGCGGACCGTGCCAAAGGAGCGTGCCTACACGCTCGAAGAGCAGTTCAGCTGGGAGGAGCTTCCGCCGCCGCTGCCGGAGGCTGAGTTGGCCGGCGCCGGCGTGGCGCCAGCCGAAGCAGCCGCGAGGGCCGACATCACGCCTGCGCCGGTGGCGGGCGAAGCCCCGTTCAACAGCGCCGCATACGGATCGACCGTGCCGCCTTGGTCGGCTGCGCATGCTTTCACCAACCTGTACGGCCCTCGCGCTCCCGAGAAATACGTCACGGCCACCGTCACGGGCAACGTGCGCGTGACGGCGGTCGGCAAGGAATACGACACGCACCATATCGTCCTGGACTTCGGGCGCACCCCTTTCCCGGTGCTCGAAGGCCAGAGCATCGCCGTGATTCCTCCGGGCGTCGACAGCGACGGCAAGCCGCACCATCCCCGGCAGTACAGCATTGCGAGCCCGAGAAACGGCGAGCGGGCCGGCTACAACAACCTGTCTCTCACGATCAAGCGAGTCCTGGAAGACCACGCCGGCAACCCCGTCCGCGGCGTGGCCAGCAACTACATGTGCGACCTGAAGGTCGGAGACACCGTGCAGCTGATCGGCCCGTTCGGTGCGAGCTTCCTGATGCCGAACCACCCGCGCAGCCACATCGTGATGATCTGCACCGGAACCGGTTCGGCACCGATGCGCGCCATGACCGAGTGGCGGCGGCGACTGCGGCAGTCGGGCAAATTCGACGGCGGCAAGCTCATGCTGTTCTTCGGTGCCCGGACGCAAGAAGAACTGCCGTACTTCGGCCCGCTGCAGAACCTGCCCAAGGACTTCATCGACATCAACCTGGCCTTCAGCCGCACACCGGACCAGCCGAAACGATACGTGCAGCACGCTATGCGAGAACGCGCGGCGGACCTTGCGCAGCTTCTCGAAGACCCGGCCGCACACTTCTATGTCTGCGGTCTCAAGGCGATGGAAGAAGGCGTCGTGCTCGCATTGAAGGATATCGCCCAGGGCGCCGGCCTCGACTGGGAAACGGTCGCCGGTGCGCTCAAGCGCGAAGGCCGACTCCATCTGGAGACCTACTGAGTTCAACCTGCTTTCGACAACCGGAGCATCCGGCGGGTCTCCACGAACCCCCGGCCAGCGCAAGCAAGCTTTATCATCGCAAGCCATGCATCCCGGTCCCCGCGACGTCGCCCAGGTCCGCCTGGACAACGCGCTCGCATTGTTCGATGAGTTCGTCCGCAGCACGGTGAAGCACCCCGACGCGGCGACGCTGCGAGGCCTGGAGCGCCGCTTCGCCGAGCGGCTGCAGATTCAGCCAAGCTACTGGAGCCAGATCAAGAGCCGCTCGCGCCAGATCGGCGAGCGCCTCGCGCGCCAGTTCGAGCACCTCTCGCACAAGCCCTTCGGCTGGATGGACGTGCCGCACGGCCCCGGTTCCGCAGAAGGCGCGGTTTCCGCCACCGCACCGGCGGTGGCCGTCGCGCCGCAGCCCGTGGAGAGTCCGCTTCCGCAGGACGACGACGAACGCTTCATCGTGGGACTCGTGCTCACCTACTACCGGCGGCACCCGCAGCGTGCACGCACGCGCCTGCTCGATTTGCTCGGCGAAGTGCTGGCCCCGACGCCCGCACCTGCCGTCCAGCAACAGCCGCAGGGACCTTTGCGCAAGCCTGCCGCGGGCAAGCAGGTCGCGGGCAAGCAGGGCGCGCCGGACGACGAACCGCACTCCCTCTGGCAGCGTTCGCAGCAAGGCGTCGCGCCCCTCAAGCGCAAGCGCTGATGTGGCGCGCACGAAACGCCGCAGCGCGCATCCGATAAACGGTAGTTGCGCTTGATAATCGAGTATTTATCATATGCGCAAGTCGAACGATTCACCGATGAGAAGATGCATCGATGACTCTTCGATGACGCCCCCACCGATCCACCCCGTGTTTGCAGCCATGACGCCCTTCATTGCCTTCGCCGCCGCCGCCCAGCATTCCTCGATGAAGGAATGCGGTGCCGTCGCCGTGCGAATCGGCGGTGCACTGCGCGTGCTGCGCGCACACAACCCGGGCAACGCGCCCCCGCCGGGCTGACGGTTCATTCCACAGTCGGCGCGAGCGGCCCGGGGTTTTGACAGAACCCCGGGCCGCTCGGTTTTTTGGCCACCCATTTCTGGAGATTTCGATGACGAGAACCCTGCCCTGGGCCGCCGGAGAAACGGCCCGCCCCCTGAGTGCCACGCTGCTCTACCTCGCAGCGGCGGTGCTGCAAACCGCAAGCGGCGTGCTCGCGCGCGTCGCGGCGAAGCTGGCGCAAGCCGAGCGCGCCGAGCCCGCGCCGCACGTCGTGGAGTTCCATCCGATCTACCGCGACAGCGGCGCGCCCGAAGGCGCGCTGTATGTGGACGGCAAGCTGGTGGGCATCGTCGAAGGCGTCACGCGCCTTTGACGTGCCTTCGATGCATGGACCGAAGCGGCCGATGCGCCCGGCAGCTCAGGCATCCAGCGCTTCCACGGGCCGCACGGTGACGTAGACCGGCGCGGCCAGCCCCGGCCGCAGCAGCTTCACCATGCAGTCGCGGTGCACACGTTCCTCGGTAAGCAGCTGATGGAGCTTGTCGACGGAGTCCACGTCGACGCCGTCCAGGCCGACGATCACATCGCCGACCTTCAGCCCGGCCCTGGCGGCCGGGCTTTCGTTTTCCACGTTCAGCACGCGCACCGCGTGCGTGGGCACGCTGCCCGCCTGCACGATGGTGCGGCGGTCGAGCGCCAGCGTGCTGCCGCCCACACCGAGGTAGCCTCTTCGCACGCGGCCGTGCCGCATGAGCTGCGGAATCACCCACGCCGCGATGTCGATCGCCACCGCGAAGCAGATCGACTGCGCCTGCGGGATGATGGCCGTGTTCACGCCAACGACTTCCCCGCGCGAGTCGACGAGCGGCCCGCCCGAGTTGCCGGGGTTGAGCGCGGCATCGGTCTGGATCACGTCCGGGATCAGCCGCCCCGTGTTCGCGCGCATGCTGCGGCCGAGCGCGCTCACGATGCCGGAGGTGACGGTGTGCTCGAAGCCGAGCGGATTGCCGATCGCGATGGCGATCTCCCCGCGCCGCAGGTCGGCCGAACGGCCGAGCGGCGCGGGCGTCAGCGCGCCTTGCGAGAGGCCGTCGACCTGCAGCAGTGCGAGGTCGGTGTGCGGGTCGTCGCCCACCCACCGCGCGACGAAGTGGCGGCCGTCGCTGAAGGATGCGTGCAGCCGCGTGGCGGGGGGCGGCGCTTTGCGGCCGCCCGCGCGCACGACGTGCGAGTTGGTGAGGAGGTAGCCGTCGGCGGTGAAGATGAAGCCCGATCCGCTGCCTTGCGTGCGGCCGTTGCCGTTTTCGACTCGGATCGCGGCGACACTCGGGCCGACCCTTTCCGCGACGGAAACGATCGTGCGTGAATAGGCATCGAGGAGGTCGAGATCGCGCGCGCCCATGCAGGCGCAGTTGGGGTGGGGCGTGGAAATTCCAAGGGGTCCGATCGAATCCACCACCTTACGAGAGGGTTGTGGGCGATCCGGAGGGGGCTTACTCCAGGCGCATCAACATGCGGCACCGTCTTGTCTACGAGATTTTCAAGAAGGAGCGAACGGTTCGAGTCCTTCGAATGTGGACGCACGACGAGTGAGGCTGGCGTCTCGGCAGTCCATGTCGAGGCCGCATGGCGGGCCCGGACCCGTTCACGCCTTCACCGCTCGCAGCACGTTTTCCGCCGTCGCGGGCGCATCCATCCGCACCGCATGGCCACCCCGCGCCGCGCAAGCCGCGTCGCGCAGTGCCTCCCACACGCTGATCGCCAGCATGAAGGGCGGCTCGCCCACGGCCTTGCTGCCGCCCACGTTGTCTTCGCGATTCGCCTCGGGCCACAGCTCGATCCTGAAGTGCTCGGGCACGTCGCCCGTCGCGGGGATCTTGTACGTGCTCGGCGCGTGCGTCGCGAGGTGACCCTTGTCGTTCCACACGAGCTGCTCGGTCGTGAGCCACCCCATGCCCTGGATGAAGCCGCCTTCGATCTGGCCGATGTCGATGGCCGGGTTGATCGAGTGGCCGACGTCGTGGAGGATGTCCACTTTCAGCACGCGGTTCTCGCCGGTGAGCGTATCGATCGCGACTTCCGTGCACGCGGCGCCGTACGCGAAGTAGTAGAACGGCCGGCCCGTGAGGGTGTGCTTGTCGTAGTGGATCTTCGGCGTCTTGTAAAAGCCGTCGCTCCACAGTTGCACGCGCGACTTGTAGGCGTCGTCGACAAGCTGTTCCCACGCGATGTGCGTGGTGGGCGTGCTCACCTGGCCATGCGCGAAGATCACCTGCGAAGCCTCGCAGTGATTGCGCTCGGCGACGAAGGCCGCCAGCCGCTCGCGCACCTGGCGCGCGGCGAACTGAGCCGCGCGGCCGTTCAGGTCCGTGCCGCTCGAGGCCGCCGTCGCGCTCGCGTTCGGCACCTTGCTCGTGTCGGCTGCGGTCACGCGCACGGCATCGAATGGAACGCCCAGTTCATCCGCGACGATCTGCGCGACTTTCGTGTTCAGGCCCTGACCCATCTCCGTGCCGCCGTGGTTCACCTGCACGCTGCCGTCCGTGTACACGTGCACCAGCGCGCCCGCCTGGTTGAAGAAGGTCGCGGTGAACGAGATGCCGAACTTCACCGGCGTGAGCGCGATGCCGCGCTTGATCACGGGACTTCGCGCGTTCCAGCGCGCGATGCGCTCGCGCCGTTCGCGATACGAGGACGTCTCCTCCAGCCGCGAAACGAGCGGCGCGAGGATGTTGTCCTCCACCTTCATCTCGTAGTGCGTGACGTTGCGCTCCTCGATGCCGTAGAGGTTGCGCTTGCGCACGTCGAGCGGGTCGAGGCCCAGCTCGCGCGCGATGTCGCCCATGATCGCCTCGATCACGATCATCCCCTGCGGCCCGCCGAATCCGCGGAACGCCGTGTGGCTCTGCGTGTTCGTCTTGCAGCGGTACGAGACGATCTCGACGTCGCCGAGGAAGTAGGCGTTGTCCGCGTGGAAGACGGCCCGGTCGGCCACGGGGCCGCTCAGGTCCGCGCTGAAGCCGCAGTTGGTCGAGAGCACGAGCTTCAGTCCGCAGATGAGGCCGTCGTCGTCGAAGCCGACTTCGTAGTCGTATGCGAAGGGGTGGCGCTTGCCCGTGATCATGAAGTCATCGTCGCGGTCCAGGCGCAGCTTCACCGGTCGGCGCAGCCGGTTCGCCGCGACGGCCGCCCACACCGCGATGTGGCCCGACTGCGTTTCCTTCCCGCCGAAGCCGCCGCCCATGCGGCGGCACTCGACCGTCACCGCGCTGTTGGGAAGGCCGAGCGCGTGCGAGACCCAGTGCTGGATTTCGCCGGGATGCTGCGTGCTCGAATACACCCACCATTGGTCCTGCTCCAGCGGCAGCACGTAGCCCACCTGGCCTTCGAGGTAGAAGTGTTCCTGCCCGCCGACGTCGAGGCTGCCTTGCAGGCGATGCCGCGCGCCGGCGATGCCCTGTTCAGGGTCGCCCCGGCGAACCGTGACGGGCGGCAGCACGAAGCTCCGCTCGCGCGCCGCTTCGCGCGGGTCGAGGATCGCGGGCAGCGGATCGACGTCGAGCTTCACCTTGCGTGCGGCGCGCCTCGCCTGCATCACGGTGTCCGCGACGACCACGCCCACGACCTGTCCGATGAATTCGACCTTGTCGACGGCGAAGATCGGCTCGTCGTGCACGAAGGTCGCGAGGAACTTGTCGCCGGGAACGTCCCTCGACGTGAACACGCCGCGCACGCCTTCCATCTTCAGCGCCTCGCTCGCATCGATGCCTTTGAGCATGCCGTGCGCGACGTTCGACAGGATCGGCGCCGCGTGCAGCGTGCCTTTCACTTCCGGGATGTCGTCGATGTAGGTGGCGGCGCCCGCAACCTGCGCGCGGGCGCTCTCGTGATAGTGCGAAGTGCCCGTGGCGGGCTTCGCCGCCGCGGTCTGCGCGAGGAATGTGTCGGGTGCGTTCATTCGGTCGCCTCCTCGAGCCGGAAGCGCTCCAGGTTGATCTGCGAGCGTCCCTGGCTTTCCAGCCAGAAGCGCTGCATGAGGTTGCCGAGCACTTCCGAACGATACTGCGCCGATGCGCGCATGTCGCCGATCGGGTGGAACTCTTCGCGCAGCTGCTTCGTCGCGCGATGGACGGTGTCGAGGTTCCATGGCTGGCCGAAGACGGTGGCTTCGGTCCGGATCGCCCGCGCGGGCGTGGCAGCAACGCCGCCCGCGCCGATGCGAACGTGCCGCACGATGCCTTCGGTCACTGTCATGTTGATGACAAGGCAGACGGCGGAGATGTCGTCGTCGTAGCGTTTGCTGATCTTGTAGGCGCGGAGGAACTCCCGACCCTCACCCCAACCCTCTCCCGCAAGCGGGAGAGGGAGAGGGAGAGGGCCGGGGTGAGGGGCGGGCCGCGGCACCTTGATCCACGCGAGCACCTCGTCCGCCGCCAGCACGTTCTTCCGATAGCCCGTGTAGAAATCCTCCAGCGGCAAATCGCGATGCCCCCGCTCGCTCATGAGCACCACGTGCGCACCGAGCGCGATCAGAAGCGGCATCGAGTCGCCGATGGGCGAGCCATTCGCCACATTTCCGCCGAGGGTGCCCGAGTTGCGCACCGGCAAGCCCGCGAAGCGGTTGGCGAACACCTCGAGTTGCGGCCGCTCGGCGACGAGCGCACCGAACGCGTCGGAGAGCGTCACGGCCGCACCGATGGCAACGTGGTTCTCGTACGTCTCGATCCTGCGCAATTCCTCGACCTGCGTCACGTCGAGCACCTTCGCGAAGCGCATGTGCATCTTCGTCACCCAGAGCCCCACGTCGGTGCAGCCCGCCACGATCTGCGCATCGGGATGCCTGGCGCGCAGCGCGAGCAGTTCGCGCAGCGAATGCGGCAGCAGGTAACGGCCCGAAGCGGGCAACGACGCGCGCTCGCGCGCGAGCGAATTCAACTGCGCGGCGACGTGCGCTTCATCGATCTGCACCGCGGGCAGCTTCTCCATCCGCTGCGCGGCATCGAGGATCGGCCGGTAGCCGGTGCAGCGGCACAGATTGCCGGAGAGTTCCTCCTGAGCCAGTTCGCGGGTGATGGTCTCGCCGCGGCACACATGGTTCTGGTACATGCCGAAGAGGCTCATCACGAAGCCCGGCGTGCAAAAGCCGCATTGCGAGCCGTGGCACTGCACCATCGCCTCCTGCGCGGGGTGCAGCCGGCCCCCGGCATCGGCGAGGTCTTCGACCGTCCACAGCGCCATCCCGTCGATCGAGTGCGCAAGGCGGATGCAACTGTTGATCGCGCGATATTCGAGCGCGTCGCCGCGCGGCTCGCCGAGCACGACCGTACAGGCGCCGCAGTCGCCTTCGCCGCATCCCTCCTTGGTTCCGGTGCACCCGAGGTCTTCGCGCAGCACTTCCAGCAGCGTTCTATCGGGTGGTACATTGCCCAGGCTCACGAGTTCGCCGGCGCGCCAGAACCGGATCGTCTTTGCTTCCATCGTCTTCATCTTCAGTGCAGGATTCGTTTTCCCGGATGGCCCGAGGGTAGGGGTCAACCCTGAGTCCCGGCATATGGGCGCCCGTATGGCTTCAATGCAGGACGAGGTATGAGAGACCAGGCGCTTTTCGACAAGATAGACCTCCACTTGATCAGGGTCTTGCATACCGTGCTCACCGAACGAAGCGTCTCCAAGGCAGCCCTGCGGCTCGGCATGCATCAGCCGGCCGTGTCCGCGTCGCTCAAGCGCCTGCGCGAGCTGGCCGGTGACCCCCTGCTGGTGCGTTCCGGCGCCGGCATGGTGCCCACCGACGCGGGGCTGCGCATGATCGAGCCGAGCGCGAGCATTCTTCGTGCCGCCGAAATGCTGTTCTCCGACACGCGCGGCTTCGAGCCTCAGCATGCGGCGTGCACCTTCCGCGTCGCGGCGAGCGACTATCTCGATCCGCTTTTCCTGCCGCAGCTCGTTTCGCAGATCAAGTCGAACGCGCCGCTTTGCCACATCGAAATCCATCCTCTGTCGGCGGATTCGGATTATCACGCGCACCTCGGTCAGGGCGACTTCGACGTGGTGATCGGCAACTGGCTGAAGCCGCCGCAAGACCTGCACCTGGGCAAGCTCTTCGCCGACGACGTTGTGTCGCTCGTGTCGAACGACCACCCGGCCGTGCGCCGCGGCTGGGATGCGGATGCCTGGCTCGAATCCGAGCACATCGCGCCCACGCCGACGCACCCCGGGGCGAAGGGCGTGATCGACGATCACCTCGAAGGTCTCGGCCTGAGCCGCAACATCACGGCGCGCTGCCCCCACTTCGGGCTCATTCCGCGCATGGTGGCATCGAGCTTGCTCGTGCTCACCACCGGCCGCCAGTTCTGCGAACGTTTCACCGACAGGCTGCCGGTGAGGGTGCTCGCATGTCCCATCGAATTCCCGCAGCTCGTGTACTACCAGCTGTGGCACGAACGCTCGCACGCATCCGCTTCGGCGAAGTGGCTGCGCGAGCGCATCAGGAACGTGGCCGCTTCCCTGCAAAAAACAACAATGAGCCACACCGATTTCACAGGAGACACGCTCAAGTGAGCATTCCGAGATTGCAGCTCGCGCACATCACGAAGCGCTACCCGGCGGTGGTGGCCAACGACGACGTGTCGCTCACCGTGCAGCCCGGCGAGACGCACGCCGTGCTCGGCGAAAACGGCGCCGGCAAATCCACGCTGATGAAGATCATCTACGGCACGGTGAAGCCCGACGAGGGCAGCGTGATGGTCGACGGCCAGCCCGTTCATATCCGCAACCCGCAGGAGGCGCGTCACCTGGGCATCAGCATGGTGTTCCAGCACTTCAGCCTGTTCGACACGCTGACCGTGGCCGAGAACGTGTGGCTCGGCCTGGACAAGTCGCTCACGCTCAACCAGGTGACGCACAGCATCAGCGCGAAGGCGGCCGAGTACGGGCTCGACGTCGATCCGTCGCGCCCCGTGCACACGCTGTCGGTGGGCGAGATGCAGCGCGTGGAAATCATCCGGGCGCTGCTCACGAATCCGAAGCTCCTGATCCTCGACGAGCCGACGTCGGTGCTCACGCCCCAGGCGGTGGAGAAGCTCTTCGTCGTCCTGAAGAAGCTCGCGGGCGAAGGCTGCAGCATTCTCTACATCAGCCACAAGCTGCACGAGATTCGCGAGCTGTGCACGGCGTGCACCGTCATGCGCGGCGGCAAGGTGACCGGGACGTGCGATCCCGGACGCGAGACGAATGCGTCGCTCTCGCGCATGATGATCGGTGCGGAGCCGCCCGAGCTGGAGCACCACGAGCGCACGCCGGGCGACGTGGTGCTGAAGGTGAATGCGCTCACGCTGCCGCGGGAAGACCAGTTCGGCGTCGACCTGGACGGCATCGCGCTCGAAGTGCGCGCGGGCGAAGTGGTGGGCATCGCGGGCGTGTCGGGCAACGGCCAGCGCGAGCTGCTCTATGCGCTCTCAGGCGAGGACACGCGCGCCGTGCCAGAGATGATCCAGGTGGCCGGCAAGGCGGCGGGGCGATTCGGCCCGGCGCATCGTCGCCACCTGGGCCTGCATTTCGTTCCCGAAGAACGGCTCGGCCGCGGCGCGGTGCCCACGCTCAGCCTGGCGAAGAACCTGCTGCTCACGCGCACGGACGCCGTGCGCGCGAGCGGCTGGATCGATGTCGGGGGCTTGCGCCGCCAGGCCGAGGACATCATCCGCCGCTTCAACGTGAAGGCGGGCGGCGCCGACGCGGCGGCGAAGTCGCTTTCGGGCGGCAACCTGCAGAAGTTCATCGTCGGCCGCGAGATCGACGCGAAGCCGCGGCTGCTCGTCGTGTCGCAGCCGACGTGGGGCGTGGACGTCGGTGCCTCCGCGCAGATTCGCGGGGAGATCCTCAAGTTGCGCGACGCGGGCTGCGCCGTGCTCGTCGTGAGCGAGGAACTCGACGAACTCTTCGAGATCTGCGACCGGCTGCACGTGATCGCGAAGGGGAGGCTCTCGCCGTCGGTGGAGCGCTCGCGCGCCTCGATCACGCAGATCGGCGAGTGGATGAGCGGGCTGTGGGTCGTGCATCCGCTGCGCGAGACGCCGCCGCCACTCACGCCGACCCTCTCTCAAAGGGAGCGGGAGCAAAACCACGGAGCCACCGATGCTTAAGCTCGAACCCCGTCCGCAGACTTCGAAGTTCTGGGGCATCGCCTCGCCGATCCTCGCGCTCGCGATCACCGTGGTGCTGGGCACGCTGCTTTTCATCGCGCTCGGCAAGGACCCGGTGAAGGGCCTGGAAGTGTTCTTCTGGGAGCCGATCAAATCGAGCTACGCCATCGGCGAGCTGATGGTGAAGGCGACGCCGCTGCTGCTCATCGCGCTCGGCCTCGCGGTGTGTTTCCGCTCCAACGTGTGGAACATCGGCGCCGAAGGCCAGTTCGTGATCGGCGCGGTGTTCGCGGGCGGCGTGGCGCTGCTCGCGGACAAGGATTCGAGCCGCTGGATCGTCCTGGGCATCCTCGCCGCGGGCATCGCGGGCGGCATGCTGTGGGCCGCGATCACCGCGTTCCTGCGCGACAAGTTCAGCGCGAACGAAATCCTCGTGAGCCTCATGCTCGTCTACGTGGCGGTGCAGGTATTGAACTACATGGTATTCGGCCCGTGGAAGGACCCGCAGGGCTACAACTTTCCGCAGACCAAGACGTTCGAGGCCGTCACGCAGATTCCGCGTCTCATGCAGGGCTCGCGCGTGAGCATCGGGCTCGTGCTGGCGCTCGCGGGCGTGGCGGGGCTGTGGGTGTTTCTCTTTCGCACGCGCGCCGGCTTCGCGCAGCAGGTGGGCGGGCTCGCGCCGCACGCCGCGCGCTACGCGGGCTTCTCGGCGCGGCGGGCGCTCTGGACCGCGATGCTGATTTCCGGTGGCGCGGCCGGTCTTGCGGGTGCGCTCGAAGTCGCGGGCCCGATCGGCCAGCTCACGCCGTACGTGCCCGCGGGCTATGGCTTCGCGGCCATCATCGTGGCCTTCGTGGGGCGGCTGCATCCGGTGGGAATGGTCTTCTCCGCGATTCTCATGAGCATGTTCTACATCGGCGGCGAGCTCGCCCAGTCGCGCCTGGGCCTGCCGAAGTCGCTCACGGGCGTGTTCCAGGGGCTGCTGCTTTTCACGCTGCTGGCTTGCGACACGTTGATCGCGTATCGCCTGCGGGTCATGCCGCTCGCGGCGAAGGCGGTGTGAGTCGTGAAACCCCTGTTCACCGCAGAGGCGCAGAGGTCGCGGAGGGCCGTAGAGAAATTTCAGAATGGTCTCTGCGGCCCTCTGCGTTTCTCTGCGCCTCTGCGGTGAACCCCCCAAACGCAATCGACCGACACATGGAATCCTACGCACTCCTCCTCGCCGCCACCCTGAATGCCGGCACCGTACTCGCCATCGCGGCGCTCGGGCTCCTCATCAACGAGAAGTCCGGCATCGTCAACCTCGGCGCCGAGGGCATGATGCTCTGCGCGGCCATCGCGGGATTCTCCGCGGTGGTGCACACCGGCAGCGACTGGGCCGGCTTCGCGGCCGGCATGGGCGCGGGCGCGCTGCTCGCGGCGATCTTCGGCGTGCTCGTGATCTGGCTGAACACCAACCAGTACGCCACGGGCCTCGCGCTGAGTCTCTTCGGCACGGGGTTTTCGGCGTTCGCGGGCATCGGCTACGTGCAGGAGAAGCTGCCCGAGCGGCCGCACTTCTCGGTGCCGCTCCTGGGCGACGTCCCCGTGCTCGGCCCGGCACTCTTTCGCCAGCACCCGATGGTGTACCTCGCGATCGCGCTCGTGGCGTGGCTCATGTGGTTCCTCTACCGCTCGCGCACGGGGCTCGTGCTGCGCTCGGTCGGCGAATCGCCCGAATCGGCGCACGCGCTCGGCTATCCCGTGCGCGGCATCCGCCTCGCGGCCGTGGTCGCGGGCGGGGCGCTCTGCGGGCTCGCGGGCGCGTACATGTCGGTCATCTACACGCCGCTGTGGGTCGAGGGCATGGTCGCGGGCAAGGGCTGGATCGCGCTTGCGCTCACCACGTTCGCCACCTGGCGGCCCACGCGGGTGCTGCTGGGGGCCTATCTCTTCGGCGGCGTGACGATGATGCAGTACTCCATGCAGGGCGCCGGCGTCGAGGTGCCCAGCGAGTTCCTGAACATGCTGCCGTACCTCGCCACCATCGTGGTGCTGGCACTCATCTCGCGCAATCCCGCGTGGATCCGGATCAACATGCCGGCCTCGCTTGGAAAGCCCTTCTATCCGGGCACATAATCCGCCACTTGGCAATCACCCGCACTCCTCGACCAGACGAAGGAAAGAAGATGACCGACCTCAAGAAACGCTCGATGCTGAAGCTCTCCGCGCTCGCGGCACTCACCGCTTCCGCGGCATTGGTGGGTTGCAGCAAGGAAGAGGCGCCCGCGCCTGCTCCCGCGCCCGCGCCCACGGCTGCCGCGCCCGCCCCGGCGCCCAAGCCCGCGCCGCTGAAGATCGCCTTCGCCTACGTCGGCCCGGTGGGCGACGGCGGCTGGACCTTCGCGCACGACAACGGCCGCAAGGCGATCGAAAAGGAATTCGGCGACAAGGTGCAGACGAGCTTCGTCGAGAAGGTGCCCGAGTCGGCCGACGCCGAACGCGTGCTGCGCGACATGGTCGCCCAGGGCAACAAGCTCATCTTCGGCACGACGTTCGGCTACATGGAGCCGATGCTCAAGGTCGCGGCCGATTCGCCCGACGTGAAGTTCGAGCACGCGACCGGCTACAAGACCGCCCCCAACCTGCGCATCTACGACAGCCGCACCTACGAGGGCGCGTACATGGCGGGCGTGGTCGCAGGCAAGATGACCAAGACGAACCAGCTGGGCGTGGTCGGCTCGATCCCGATTCCCGAGGTGATCCGCAACATCGACAGCTTCACGATGGGCGCGCAGTCGGTCAATCCGAAGGTGAAGACCAAGGTCGTGTGGGTGGGCGACTGGTTCAATCCGCCGAAGGAAACGGAAGCCGCCACGGCCCTCATCAACGGCGGTGCCGACGTGCTGATGCAGAACACCGACTCGTCGGCGGTGCTGCAGACGGCTGAAAAGCTCGGCAAGCGCGCGTTCGGATGGGACAGCGACATGTCCAGCTACGGCCCGAAGGCGCATCTGGGTTCGGCCGTCATCAACTGGGCGCCGTACTACATCAAGACCACGAAGGACGTGCTGGACGGCACCTGGAAGAGCCAGCCGGACAAGATCTGGTGGGGCGTGAAGGAAGGCGCGATCGATTTCGTTTCGGTCGCGGCGGACGTTCCGGACGACGCGAAGCAGGCTCTGGACAAGGTGAAGGCCGGTCTCAAGGACGGCAGCCTCGTGATCTGGAAGGGCCCGATCCACGACAACGCGGGCAAGGAAGTACTCGCCAAGGACGCGGTGGCCGACGACAAGTTCCTGGTCGGCATCAGCTTCTACGTGAAGGGCGTGGAAGGCAAGGTGCCGGGAGGCGACAAGAAGTAGGGCGTCGCCGGCTTTCTATTCGCGCCCCGAGGGGCGCGAAGGTCCCTTCGGTGCCACGGCGGGGCTCTCGTAGCGCGCGACGAGCGCCTCGCCTTTCCACACATCCACGACGAAGCGCGTGCGCTGGCGCGCACCGACCAGGAGGAAGCTCACGATCGAGAGCCCGCCCTCCTCGCGCACCGACAGGTCGCGCACCACGCCACTTGCGCGTCGCAGCGAAGACCGCAGCCAATGCTCCCGATCCGTGGTCTGCGCCGACGCGGGCACCCGGAGCTCGAAATCGTTCGCGACGCGCTCGCGCACGGAGGCCGCGTCGCCCGATGCCATGGCCTGCTGCAAGCCGCGCTCCAGCACGAGAAAGCGGGACACATCGCGCGTCGCGGCCGCGGCCCCGCCAGACATGGCGCCAGGTCCCGCCCCGCGAGCCGGCTGCGCGCACGCGCTGTCCGCCGCGGCGAGCGAAAGGGCGGCAAGAGCGAGCAGCGCGCCGCTCAATGTCCGTCCAGGCATCCCTTTTGGCCGGAAAGGTTGGCGTAGCCCGTCTTGTTGTTGTAAGCCGCGTTCGACCATTCGCCCTGGATGCGCCACTTGCCGCCATCGGAGAAAGTCACGTAGGGCGTGTTGAAGGTCCATGCGCACTTGTCGCCGTTCTCGGCGCCTTGCGGGTCGTACCACGCGCCGGGATTCGCGGGGTCGCTGCGGGCTTCGGCGATTTCGTGACCGGTGACGTTGGCGAGCGCCGCGAGCCCCTGCGAGTGGCCCGTGATGGCGGGGTTGTCGCCGGGGTCGCAGCCGCTGTCGCCCTCGAGATCGAAGAAGAAGCCGAACTGCACCGGGATGCCGTGGCACGTGCCGTAGCTGTGCCACGCGCAATAGCCCGCGCGGCCGCGGCGCACGTCCGTGTACACGGGGTAGTAGCCGTTGCCCTGCGGGTCGGGCGTGGGGATCATCCTGCAGACCTCGCCCAGGATGGCGGACGTGATCGCGCCGTTGCTGGCCTTCGTCGTGTCGATCACGTGGCCCAGGTGCAGCAAGCCCGTGGAGCCGACTTTGCCGTTGCTGCCGGTGTATTCGTTCGACGCCGCGGCGTAGTTCGAGCCGCTGTGGTACGTGTACCAGTTGTCCAGGCCCGTGATCTTGTCCTTGGCAAAGGCCGGGTCTGCCCACTTGGGGCCCCAGAAGATCGCTTTCGACACCACGGTGGTCATGATCTTGCCGCCGTGGTAAGTCATGTTCGGGCTGGGCGGTGTCCTGGCCGGGCGCTTCGCATCGCGCCTCGCCTCGCGCTCAGCGTCCTCCAGGGTTTCGCGTTCACGGCGGTGTTCGAGGTCTTCGCGCCGGCGCTCGTGCTCTTCGCGCGTGAAGTGCGAGCCGAGCCGCGGCGGGTCGTCCGCCTGGTCCTGCGATTCGCGCATCGCGCGGGCGTCCGGCTTGTCCGATGCGTCGAAGGCGGCGGCGCCCGTGCAAGCCAGCACGCCGAGCGCGAGGAGGGCGGTGTTCTTCAAGTTGTGGTCTCCTGGATGAGCCTGACGATTCGCCAATGCTAGTGCACCCCCGGCCGGGGTCAACGGAAAAAGTGCCTGGAATCAGACCTTCTTACGTATCGTGAGGTGCGTGGCCCGTTCGCCGGCGACGGCTTGCGTGCATTCATAGCCGAGCGCGCGCAGGTCGAGCCCGTGCCAGAGCGCCTCTCCTTCGCCCAGGAACACCGGCCGCATCGCGATGTGGAGATCGTCGATGAGGCGAGCCTCGAGATACTGCCGCACCGTGGACACGCCGCCGCCGATTCGCACGTCCTTGCCGGACGCCGCGGCTTTCGCCTGCTCGAGCGCCGAATGGATGCCGTCGGTGACGAAGCGGAATTCGGTGCCGCCTTGCATGACGAGCGGCGCGCGCGGATGGTGCGTGAGGACGAACACGGGCACGCGGTAGGGGGGCTCCTCCCCCCACCAGCCCCGCCAGCTCTCGTCGGGCCAGGGTCCGCGCACCGGGCCGAACATGTTGCGCCCGAGAATCCACGCGCCGATGTTGTCGAAGCCGCGCTCGGCCATCGTGTTGTCGATGCCGGTCTCGCCCTCGCCTTGCCCATGCATGCGCTGGAACACGCGCGTCGGGAAGAACCATTCGAAGATCGCGGGCCCGCCGACTCCGAGCGGATGGGCAAGGTCCTGCCGCGGGCCCGCGCCGAATCCGTCCAGCGAAACGCCGAACGAGAGAACCCGGACCCTCATGGTGCGGGCCTCGTCATTCGAGGAACACGATCGTGGGCGGCGGCATGCCGCTCGCGCCGCCGTAGACCACCGATCCCAGGTACCTCACGCCGGATTGCAGCGTGCAGCCGTGGCCCGCCGGGTTGACCTTCTTCGCGGTCCGCGGGCACGCCTGCAGCGTGACGCCGGCCGTCGTCTCGACCGTCGCCGTGGACGTGGCGGCGACTTTCAGGTTGCCCGCATCGGCCGAGCCGAGCAGCCAGCTGGAGAGCGTGAACTTCGCCGTCTTGCCGCGCGTGTCGTAGCCGATCACGCGCACCACGTAGGTTCCCGGCGTCGGATCGCGCAGGCTCACCCGTTCGGTCGCGGTGGCCGTGCCGCTCAGGCCGACCAGCGCGCCGTTCCTGTAGACCTCGAGGTCCAGGTCGGCATTCTTCACCGACACGTCGGCGTCGAAGAGCGCGAAGCGCGCATAGGTCGTCCCCGCGGGCACGGTGATCGGGATGTCGACGTGCTTGTCGGTTGCGACCGACCCCTTGGACGGCGCGGCCGCGACGAGTCCACGCGGCGTGACGGTGAACGAACCCGAGTAGCCGAACTTGACGCTGTAGGAGCCCGTCACCTCCACGGGCGCCTTCAGCGCGACGGGCCGGGCGACCATCGGCAGGCGCACGGTGTGCGTGCCGTCGCTCCAGGTGAGCTGGCCGCCCGCGTAGGCGTTGAGCGTGGCGCCGTTGCGCGTGAGGGTGACGGTGAACGATTTCGTCTGGCCGGCCGCGAGGTAGAGCGAGGGCGGCTGCACGTCCACCGTGAAGCCGCTCATGCCGTCCACGTGCGGCGTGTAAGTGCCCGAGGCGCCCACGTTCGTCACGTAGCGCGTGAGCGACTGGGAGCCCGCGATGCTGGCGGCAGCGAGCGACGCCACGTTCACGTCGACCGGCTGCACGATCGGGATGCCGTAGTAGTCGCAGTAGTCGGTGCCGAGGTCGGTCGCGCAGAGATAGCCCAGCCAGTCGAGGAAGCTGGAATCGAACACGAGCCCGGGGTCGAGCGCCTTCTTCGGCTGCACGTGGCCCGCGCCCTGGCCGAAGATGTACGTGGCGTCCGTGTTGGAGCCGCCCAGCACGTCGGACGCGGTGGTCATGAGCGCCGACTTGATCATCATGGGCGTCCACGAGGGCTTCGCCTGCTTGAAGAGCGCCGCGATGCCGGCGATGTGCGGGCTCGCCATCGAGGTGCCGCTGTAGATGTCGAAGCTGCGGCCCGAATTGCCGGGCGGCGCGACGGCGGCGAGCACGTCCACGCCGGGCGCCGTGATGTCGGGCTTCAGCAGGTTGCCGCCGGCCGCGAGCGTCGGCCCGCGCGAGGAGAAGTCGGCCTGGAAGGGCGCATCGACGTTGGTGAGCACGGTTGCGACCGGAATGGCGCCGGTCGGGCTGTCGGCCGTGTCCGCGTAATTCTTCACGGCCGTGTAGTCGGTCGCCTGCAGGTGCACCGTGGGCACCGAGTGGAAGTCGTT
This sequence comes from Ramlibacter sp., assembly GCF_035548915.1. Lineage (GTDB taxonomy): Bacteria > Pseudomonadota > Gammaproteobacteria > Burkholderiales > Burkholderiaceae_C > Ramlibacter. The sequence continues at coordinate 347,590 of NZ_DASZSE010000039.1, forward strand.
GTTGAGCGAATTGGTCGTGGGATTGATGAGGATCATGCCCACGCCGCCGGCTGCGAGCACCGCGGCGCTCTTGTTGACGCGCGCATTCGAGCCGCGGTCGCACACGACGATCTTGCCCGTGATCTTCGCCGGATCGAGCACCGGCCCGGTCGCGGTGGGCAGGCCGAGCGACGCATCGGCGTTGTCCGCGGCGGTGAAGCACAGGGCGACTTTCGTCGGGTTCGCCCCCGGCAGACCCGCGTTCTTCGCGTCGATGAGCGCCGTCGCGGGGACGTTGGTGAAGTTGAGCGAAGCGCCGGTGTACTGATTGCTGTTGCCAAGCGTCACGGTCGCCTGCGTCATGCGGTTGTGCGTGCCCGCGGCCACCGTCGTGAGCCAGGGGCTCGGGTGTTCGACCGTGCTGGGGGTGGGACCGTCGTTGCCGGCCGAGACCGCCACGAACACGCCGGCATCCGCGGCGTACATGAACGAGAGTTCCACCGGGTCGAGCGACGAGTCGTTGGAGCCGCCCACCGACATGTTGATCACGTCGACGCCGTCGGCCACGGCCTGGTCGATCGCCGCCATGGAGTCGCTTTCGAAGCAGGTGCCGCCGCTGCCGTCGTCCCAGCACGTCTTGTACATCGCGATGCGCGCGCGCGGGGCCATGCCGTTCACGCTGCCGAAGAGGGCCGCCGGACCCGTGATCGGAACGCTGCGGTTGCCCCCGGCGGTGCTCGACGTGTGCGTGCCGTGGCCGCCCCAGTCGCGCGGCGAGTTGTATTCGTGCGGCATCCTCGCGTCGATGCCCGCGTCGCCGCCCCAGGCCGCGTTGTAGTGGCGAGCGCCGATCAGCTTGCCGTTGCACATGCTCGGGCGGAACTCCTCGCCCTTTTCGCACAGGCCGTGCCAGCGCGCGAGCCGCGGGTAGGTGGAGCCGCTGCCGGGCGTATAGACGCCGTTGGCGTCCGCCTCGTCGCTGAAGCTCGGCGACTCGGGCCAGACGCCGCCGTCCACGAGGCCGATGATCACGCCGTCGCCCGTGGCGCCGGTCTGGTTCCAGAAGCCCGTATCGCCCGAGAGCCCGAGGAATGCGGGGGTCGAAGCGGTCGTCACGTGGCGGGCGCGGTCCTTGGTGACCGAGAGCACGCCCTTGGTCGCGCGAAGTTGCTGCGCCTGCTCGTCGGAGAGCTCCGCGCTGAAGCCGTTGAAGACGTGCGCATAGCTGTAGAGCTTGCGCCCGCCCACCGCGCGCACCAGCTTGTCGTGCCGCGACTGGAGATAGGACCGGTAGGCGCTCACCGCCGGATCGGCCGAATCGATCTTGTGGCCGCGGGCCGGTCGCGTCGCGGCCAGGCCGCGGATCGTGCCGCGGTAGCCTGCCACCGGCTCCTCGGCGAGCTGCACGATGTACACCTTGTTGGTGTAGCGGCTGTCCGCGCGCGAGGCCTTGCCGTCCGTTCGGACGCTCGAGACGCCATTGTCGATGTCGTGGGGCGCGGCTGCCGCGCGGGGCTGGGTCTGCGGGACGGCCGCAAGCGGCGCGGCGTCGCCGGCAGCCACGGGGTCCGAGCCGCCACCGCAGGCCGCGAGCAGGACGGCCGCGCACGACGACGCCAGGGTGAGACGGCAGAGTGGGCGCCAGAGGGCGCGCCAGGGATGATTCGAAGCGAACATGGTGCGGGGACTCCTCTTTCCAGTGTGCGTTCGGTGCGGGTCGCACCGCGCGTCCTTGCGCGCCGGTTGGGCGCGTGCCGGCCCATTCGGTCATAGCCGGACTGCACTCGTCAAGGGAGCAAACGCCACCTTGACGGGATATCCTCGGCATCCATGCAAGCACCGCACCCGGCCGAACGCTCCATCGAGCCCGCCCTCCTGCCCGCGCTCCTGAAGCGCATGCCCAAGGCCGAGCTCCACATCCACATCGAAGGCTCCCTGGAGCCCGAACTGATCTTCCGGCTCGCCGAGCGCAACGGCGTGACCCTCCCCTATTCGGGGGTGGAGTCGCTCAGGCGCGCCTACGCGTTCACGAACCTGCAGACCTTTCTGGACATCTACTACGCCGGCGCGAGCGTGCTGCTTCGCGAGGAGGACTTTCACGACATGGCGTGGGCGTACCTGCAGCGCGCGGCGGCGGACAACGTGGTGCATGCCGAGATCTTCTTCGACCCGCAGACGCACACCGCGCGCGGCGTGGCGATGGACGCCGTCATGAACGGCCTGCATCGCGCCTGCGAGGAAGCGCGCGCGCAGCTGGGCGTGGATGCCTCGCTCATCCTGTGCTTCCTGCGGCACCTGAGCGAGCAGGACGCTTTCGAGACGCTGGAGCAGGCGCTGCCGCATCGCGACCGGTTCATCGGCGTCGGCCTCGATTCGAGCGAGGTCGGCCATCCGCCGGAAAAATTCGCGCGCGTCTTCGCGCGCTGCGGCGAGCTCGGGCTGCACCGCGTCGCGCATGCGGGCGAGGAGGGGCCGCCGGAATACATCCGGTCCGCGCTCGACGTGCTGCACGTGGAGCGCATCGACCACGGCGTGCGGGCGAGCCGCGACGAGGCGCTCATGCGGCGCCTCGCGAAGGAACGCATTCCGCTCACGGTGTGCCCGCTTTCCAATCTGAAGCTGCGCGTGTTCCCGCGCCTGGAAGACCACAACCTGAAGCAACTGCTGGAAGGGGGCCTGTGCGTCACCGTCAATTCGGACGACCCCGCGTACTTCGGCGGCTACGTGAACGACAACTTCGAGCGCACCTTCGCCGCCACGGGCATGCGGGGGGACCACGCGTGGCGGCTCGCCCGAAACAGCTTCGAGGCGAGCTTCATCGACGAGTCCGCGCGCAAGCGCTACATTGACCGGCTCGAGGAGACATTCGCCGCCTTCGGCTGACCGACATGAGAACGATGAAGATCGCGCTGCGCGGGCTCGCCGCGCTGCTTGCCGCGCTCGGCCTGGCCGCCGCGGTCTACGTCTGGCGCGCGTTTCCCGCACTCGACGGCGAACTGAAGGCGCCCGGCCTCGCCGCTTCGGTGCAGGTGCGGCGCGATGCATCGGATGTCACGCACATCGAGGCGAAGAGCGTCGCCGACGCGTACTTCGCCCTCGGCTACGTGCACGCTCAGGAACGCGGCTGGCAGCTCGAATTCAATCGCCGGGTGATGCACGGCGAGCTGAGCGAAGTGTTCGGCCCCGCCACGCTCGAGACGGACCGCACGCTGCGCAAGCTCGGCGTGATGCGTGCCGCGCAGGCGCAGTACGAGCGCTTGCCGCTCGACGCGCAGGCGCTGCTGCAGGCTTACGCGCGCGGGATCGATGCCTTTCACGCCACGAGTTCGCAGGCACTTCCGCCCGAGTTCCACATCCTCGGCGTGAGGCCCGGCGCGTGGACACCGCAGGACAGCGTCGCCTGGGTGATCATGATGGGGCTCGATCTGAGCGGCAACTGGGGCACGGAATTCACGCGCCTTTCACTGCTGCAGCGGCTCGACACGGCGCAGCTGTGGGAGCTGATGCCGCCGTATCCCGGGGAAGCGCCCGCGACCGCGGTCGATCTTGCGAAGCTCTATCGCTCGCTCGGCGTGTATCGCGCGCATGGCGCCGACGGCAAGACGGCGCAGGCCGCGCCGCTGCCGGAAGCGGTCGCGGCGCTGCCGCAGCTCGATGCGTGGACGCGCGGGCTCGGCGACTTGCAAGGCGTCGGCTCCAACGACTGGGTGATCGCGGGTTCGCACACCGCCAGCGGCAAGCCCATCGTCGCGAACGATCCGCACCTCGGTCTGAGCGCGCCCGCGATCTGGTACTTCGCGCGGCTGAAGGCGCCCGCGGCCGACGGCCGGATGATGGACGTGATCGGCGCCACCTTTCCGGGGCTGCCTTCGGTGGTGCTGGGCCGCACCGCGGACGTGGCGTGGGGCTTCACGAACACCGGCCCGGACGTGCAGGACCTGTACCTCGAACAGATCAATCCGGACAACCCTCGCCAGTACCGCACCCCCACGGGCTGGGCCGATTTCGAGACGCGCGAAGAGATCATTCACGTGAAAGGGCACCCCGACGAGAAACTCGTGGTGCGCAGCACGCGCCACGGGCCCGTGATGAGCGACGCCAATGCGGCGTACGAAACGGTGGTCGACACGAAGAAGTTCGTTCTTGCGCTGCGCTGGACCGCGCTCGATGCCGACAACCAGACGGTGCTGGGCGGCCTGCGGGCGAACCTCGCGCGCAACGTCGACGAGCTGCTCGCGGGCTTCGCGCTCTATCACACGCCCACGCAGAACATGGTGGCCGCCGACACGCAGGGCCGCACCGTGTACCGGGCCATCGGCCGCATTCCGCTGCGCGCGGCCGGCAACGACATCCGCGGCATCGCGCCGGCGCCCGGATGGGAGGCGAAGTACGACTGGTCGGGCTGGGTGCCCGCGAGCGAAGTGCCGGGCGCGACGCATGCCGACATTGCCGCCAAGGGCTGGTATGCGACGGCCAATCAGCGCGTGGCCGCACCGGACTATCCTTACTTCATCGGGCAGGACTGGGTGACGCCGGAGCGGTTCGATCGCATCGAGGCCTTGCTCGCCGCGACGCCGAAGCACGATTTCGAGACGGTGCGCGCCATCCAGGCGGACACGCTGTCGCTCGCGACGATGCGGCTCTTGCCGGTGCTGCGGCAGACGGCGAGCAGTCACCCGCTCGCGGCGGCCGCGCAGGCCGAGCTGAAAACCTTCGACGGCAACATGCGCTCGGACAGCGCGGCGGCGGCGATCTTCGCGTACTGGGCGGATGAAATCACGCGCGGCCTCGTCATGCCGAAGATCGGCGAGGCGAGGTTCAATGCGATGTACGGCAAGCGGACCTTCCGCGCCGGCATCGAGCGGATGCTGCTCGATCCGAAAGTCGGCGCGTGGTGGTGCGGCCCCACCGGCTGCGCCGGACAGTCCTCGCGCGCGCTCGGCGCCGCGCTCGACCGGCTGTCGGCGCAGCAAGGCGGCGACGTTGCCGTGTGGCGCTGGGGCCGCTCGCATCCGGCGCTTTCGGCGCATCGGCCGTTCGACAACGTGGCAGCGCTCGCGCGCTTCTTCGACGTGAGCGTGCCTTCGGCCGGCGACCCGTGGACCGTGAACGTGGGCCAGTACTGGGCCGGCGAGGCGCGCCTGCCGTTCGCGACCCGTCATGGCCCGAGCCTGCGCGCGATCTACGACCTCGCGGACCCGGAGAAGTCGCGGTTCATCTACCAGACCGGGCAGAGCGGACTCGTGTTCAGTTCGCGGTACGACGACATGAGCGAGGAATGGGCGCAAGCGCGGTACCGGCCGCTGCGGATGAAGCCGCAGGCGTGGGTGCACGAGGCGACGCTGGTGCCTTGAGCGTGGCGCGCGATGGCCATCGTGTCTTCGACCAGGCAACCCGCCACCTCGCAGCCGATGGAACGCGGACGCTCGAGCTGCGAAGCTCGATGATCAACTCCCCTCGCGCAGCAGCTGGTCGAAGTAGTCGATGGTGCGCGCGAGGCCTTCGCGCAGTTGCACCCTGGGCTCCCACTGCAGCGTTTCGCGCGCGCGTGCGATGTCGGGCTGGCGCTGCATCGGGTCGTCCGAGGGCAGAGGGCGCTTCACGAGGGACGAGCGCGAGTTCGTGAGCTCGATCACGAGTTGCGCGAGCGAGGCGATCGTGAATTCGTTCGGGTTGCCGAGGTTGATCGGCCCCGGCACAGGGCCCTCCAGCCGCATGTAGCGCACGAAGCCGTCGATCAGGTCGTCCACGTAGCAGAAGCTGCGCGTCTGCTCGCCTTCGCCGTAGATCGTGATCGGCTCGCCGCGCAGCGCCTGCACGATGAAGTTGGACACGACGCGGCCGTCGTTGGGGTGCATGCGCGGACCGTACGTGTTGAAGATGCGCGCGACGCGGATGTCGAGCCCGTACTGGCGGTGGTAGTCGAAAAAGAGCGTCTCCGCGCAGCGCTTGCCTTCGTCGTAGCAGCTTCGCACGCCGATCGGGTTCACGCGGCCCCAGTAGCTTTCGGTCTGCGGATGCACGTCGGGGTCGCCGTAGACCTCGCTCGTGGACGCCTGGAAGATGCGCGCGCCCGTGCGCTTGGCAAGCCCCAGCATGTTGATCGCGCCGTGCACGCTCGTCTTCACCGTCTGCACGGGGTCGTGCTGGTAGTGCACGGGCGAGGCGGGGCAGGCGAGGTTGTAGATCTCGTCGACCTCCACGTACAGCGGAAAGGTCACGTCGTGGCGCATCAGCTCGAACCTCGGGTGGGCAAGCAGATGCTCGATGTTGCGCTTGCTGCCGGTGAAGAGGTTGTCGGCGCAGATGACATCGTGGCCTTCGCCGAGGAGACGGTCGCAGAGGTGGCTGCCGAGAAAGCCCGCGCCGCCGGTGACGAGAACCTGGCTGCGGCCGTTGTATTTGCGCATGGATCGAAGGGCCCTGGAGTCGAGATGTTGGATTGCGGGTTCCTTTATACGCAATCGGCGGGCCGGCGTGCGCGGGACCTTAGAATTCACGGTTTCGCCCATCCGCGCTCCGGCGGCCTCCGGAGCCATGTAGAGGAACACCATGTACAAAAACCTCGCTGCCGCGTTCGCGGCCGCCTGTCTGTTTTCGATTTCCCCCTCGTCGCTCGCCCAGGACAAGGAGCCCCTCAGGATCGGCTTCGTCTACGTCGCCCCCGTCACCGACGCCGGCTGGATTCATCAGCATGAGGAAGGACGCATCGCCGTGCAGGCCGCGCTCGGCCCCCGCGTGAAGACCGACTACGTGGAGAACGTGGCCGAAGGCGCCGATGCCGAACGCGTCATCCGCGACCTCGCGGCCACCGGGCACAAGCTCATCTTCACCCCCAGCTTCGGCTACATGGAGCCGACGATGAAGGTCGCGAAGGACTTTCCCGGCGTGAAGTTCGAATCCATCACCGGCTACAAGACCGCACCGAACGTGGCCGCGGCGAACGCGCGCTACTACGAAGGCCGCTATCTCGCGGGCATCGTCGCCGGCCGCATGACGAAGTCGAACGTCGCGGGCTACGTCGCGGGCTTTCCGATTCCCGAAGTCCTGCAGGGCATCAACGCCTTCACGCTCGGCATGCGCTCGGTGAACCCGAAGGCGCAGGTGAAGGTGATCTGGCTGAACGAATGGTTCGATCCGCCGAAGGAGCGCGACGCCGCGATGGCGCTCTTCGACACCGGCGCCGATGTGATCGCCTTCCACACCGGCTCCACCGCGGTGATGGCGGCGGCCGAGGAACGCGGGAAGATGGCCGTGGCCTATCACTCCGACATGCGCCGCGTGGCACCGGATGCGCAGATCGTCGCCGTCACGCACCATTGGGGCGACTACTACACGAAACGCGCGAAGGCCGTGCTCGACGGGACCTGGAAGAGCGGCAGCTTCTGGGGCGGCGTGAAGGACGGCATGGTCCGCGTGGAGGGCTTCGGCCCGAAGGTGCCCGCGGCCGTGCGCAACGAAGCGCTCGCGCGCCAGAAGGACATCGCGAGCGGGAAGCTGCACCCCTTCACCGGCCCCATCGTGGACAACGAAGGCCACGAGGTGCTCGCGCGCGGCCGGGTCATGACGGACTCGCAGATACTCGCTATGAACTTTCTCGTATCGGGCGTCGTGGGCAATGTCCCAAAATGACGGGGCCATGCGAGGTTACAGAGCTCACCTGCTGCGCTTCGGCGAAGGCCGAAGCGCGATCTACGAAGAAGACGGACTCCTGATCGTCGGCCCCGGCGCCGGCGGGCGCCCGGTCGTGCGCGCCGCGGGCGCGTATTCCACGCTCGCGCCGCGCTTCGAGGGCGTGGCCATCGAGCATCTGCCGGGCCGCATCCTCGCGCCGGGCTTCATCGACCTGCACGTCCACTTCCCGCAGACCGACGTGATCGGCTCGCCGGCGGAGGGGCTGCTGCCCTGGCTCGAGAACTACACGTTTCCGCACGAAGCGCGCTTTGCCGATCACTCGTACGCCGCAGCCGTCGCGAAGGTCTTCCTCGACGAGCTGCTGCGTCATGGCGTGACGACGGCGCTTGCATTCGCCACGTCGCATCCGCATTCGGTCGATGCGCTGATGGAGGAAGCGCGTACGCGCGGCATGCGCCTCATCGCGGGCAAGGTGCTGCAGGACCGTCATTCGCCCGAGGGCGTGCGCGACGACACCGAGCAGTCGCTCGTGGACACGGAGGCGCTCATTCGGCGCTGGCATGGGCGGGACCGGCTCGGCTATGCGATCACCCCGCGCTTCGCGCCGACTTGCAGCGAGGCGCAACTGCGCGGCGCGGGCGAACTCGCGGCGCAGTACCGCGACGTCTGGATCCAGTCGCACGTCGCGGAAAACCGCGACGAGGTGCGCTGGGTGCGCGAGCTCTTTCCACGGTCGCGCAGCTACCTGTCGGTGTATGGCGACTTCGGCTTGCTGCGCGAGCGCGCCGTGTACGCGCACTGCATCCACCTGGACGACGAGGACCGCGCTTTGATGCGCGACACCGGCGCGGCCGCGGCCGTGAGCCCCACCAGCAACCTCTTTCTCGGCAGCGGCTTCTTCGACTACGACGCCGCGGATCGCGCGGGCTTTCGCTACGGACTCGCGAGCGACGTGGGCGGCGGCACGAGCTTCAGTCCGTTCGCGACGATGATGGCGGCGTACTACGTCGGGCGCGAAGGCCAGACGAAGCGCGGCGTGAGTCTTTCGCCGCAGCACCTGTGGTGGCAGCACACGCAAGGCGCGGCCGAGGCGCTGGGGCTGGACGGCGCGATCGGCAACCTGCAGCCCGGCTGCGAAGCGGACTTCGTCGTGATCGATCCGAAGGCGACGCCGCTGCTGGCGCGCCGGACATCGCAGGCGAAGGATCTGGCGGAACTGCTCTTTTCGCTGATCGTGCTCGCGGACGACCGTGCGATCGAGCGGGTGGTGATCGATGGGGCGGATGCTGCTTCTTCTTCGGCCTGAGGCGTCGACGTTCGAGGGCGTGAACGGCCGGAGGTCCTAGAATCTCGCGAAGGAGAGAAAGCGAGATGACCATCAAGAGCGACAGGTGGATCCGGCGGATGGCCGAGGAGAGGGGTCTCATCGAGCCGTTCGAGCCCAATCAGGTTCGCCAGGCCGACGGCCACCGGGTGATCAGCTACGGGACCTCCAGCTACGGCTACGACATCCGCTGCGCGCCCGAGTTCAAGGTCTTCACCAACATCCACAGCACGGTGGTCGATCCGAAGAATTTCGACGAGAAGAGCTTCGTCGATTTCCACGACGATGTCTGCATCATTCCGCCCAACAGTTTCGCGCTGGCGCGGACTCTGGAATACTTCCGCATCCCGCGCAACGTGCTGACCATCTGCCTCGGAAAATCAACGTATGCGCGTTGCGGTGTCATCGTGAATGTAACGCCCTTCGAACCCGAGTGGGAGGGCTACGTCACCCTCGAATTCTCCAACACCACCCCGCTGCCCGCCAAGATCTACGCGGGCGAAGGCTGCGCGCAAGTGCTCTTCTTCGAGAGTGACGAGGAATGCGAAACCAGCTATAAGGATCGGGGCGGGAAGTACCAGGGACAGACCGGCGTCACCCTGCCGAAGGCATGACACCAGGCCATGAGAAGGAGCCGACACGAATGAGCCAGCAGCAATTCACTCGCATCGCAGCGTTCACGGCGGCCACGGCCGCCATCGTTCTCGCCGGGTGCGCCGCCCAGCCGATCGGCCTGGGCGCCGTCGCGCGGCCGGGCACCGTGGCGGCGCTCAATCCGCGCCTGAAGGCCGCCGTCACGCTGCGCGAAGTGACGGGCCCGGCAACGCCGGAGACATCCACCTGGTCGATGTTCCGCGGCGGCCCGGGCAACGCCGACGCATTCCGCCGTGCGCTGCTCGACAGCCTGGCAATGAACGGCTACTACACGAGCAACCCGGCGGCGGCACGCCTTGCCGTGTCGGCCAACATCGAGGAGCTCACCCAGCCCGCAGGCGGCGTGAGCATGCAGGTGCGAACGAACGTCACGTACACGGTCACGGGCCCGGGCGGGGCGCGCTCCTTCCCCATCGAAGCCTCTGGCACCGCCTACCCGAGCGACAGCCTCGACGCCGCGGAGCGCCTGCGCATCGCCAACGAACGCGCGTTCGCCGAGAACATCCGAAAGTTTCTGGCGCAGCTGTCGGCGTTGAGCTGAGGCGCGGCAAGTTCGCGCAAGTCGATCTGACTTCCTCGTCGATCAGAAGCTCCATCCGACAGCAGACGCCCGTCGTCGTCCTCTCCATTCGCCATTAGCGCGAATCCGGCTACCGCGCCGACTGAATCGCCACGCGAGCCGCCGCCGGATCCCACCCCGCCCAGCCGCAGCTCCAGGCTCGGCAGTGGCGATCCTGTCCTACAGCGGCTCGCGCGAAAGCTTGCTGCGACGGCTCGCGTGCGGCGATCACAATGATTTGCATGAAGCAAGGAGCGCACGCCATGTTGTCCGACCTGCTCGATCCCGCCGCCCACAACCCCCGCAGGACAATGTTCTGGTGGGTATTCGGCGCGGTGATCCTCGCGCAGCTCGCGGCCATCTGGTTGCTGTGCAGCCGGCAGGTGAGCCTCGCGCAGGCGCGCGACAGCGACCACCAGGTGCTGCAGGTCGCGCTCTCCGATTGCCTGCAGTCCACCCCCGGCGCGTCGATCGCCACCTGCGCGAGCCGGCTCATGCCCGCGGTGGCCGGGGCGCCTACTCTCCCTCCCCCCGCGAATTAGAGCTCCGCGCCTTCCAGGAGGAACCGCACGCGACGCGTTCCCTGCCACTCGTCCGCCTCCAGCCGGAACGCGATCTTCACGCGCGCGGGCAGGGGCTGCGTGTGGCCGAACCAGATGCCGTCCACCGGCTGCCCCTGGTGCTTCAGGCGCAGCGCGAGGTGCTTCTCGCCCACGAGACGCTGCGAGATCACCTCGACTTCCTCGCTGAACACCGGCGGCGCGAAGCCCTGGCCCCAGACGGCTTCCTGCAGCGTATCGACGAGGTCGGGGCGGCGGTACTCGGGCGCGAGCGGCCCGTCGGTGGGAAGACTCCTGAGCAGCGCTTCGGCATCGAGCCATTCCTGAGCCACCTGCGCGAGGGCCTGCTCGAAGACGTCGAAATGCTCCTCGCCGATCGAGCAGCCCGCGGCCATCGCGTGGCCGCCGAATCTGAGCAGCACGCCGGGGTGCCGCTTGGCGACGAGGTCCAGCGCGTCGCGCAGATGAAAGCCGGGAATCGAGCGCCCCGAGCCTTTCAGCTCGTGACCCTTGCCCGGCGCCGCGCTCGCCGCGAAGACGAAGGTCGGGCGATGCAGCTTGTCCTTGATGCGCGCAGCGACGATGCCGACCACGCCTTCGTGGAAATCGGGGTCGAAGACGCAGATCGCGCTCGGCGGCTCCGCGCCTTCCTCGAACATCGCTTCGGCTTCGGCGAGCGCCTGCTCGCGCATGCCGCCTTCGATCTCGCGCCGCTCGCGGTTGATCGTATCGAGCGTGCGCGCGAGTTCCTCGCCGCGCGCCGCGTCGTCGGTGAGGAGGCATTCGATGCCGAGCGTCATGTCGGCGAGGCGGCCCGCGGCGTTGATGCGCGGCCCGAGCGCGAAGGCGAGGTCGAACGTGCTCGCCGAGGCTTCCTCGCGCCCGGCGACACCGAAGAGACTCGCGAGCCCGCAGGGCAACGCGCCCGAGCGGATGCGCTTCATGCCCTGCGCCACGAGCCGCCGATTGTTCGCGTCGAGCTTCACGACGTCGGCGACGGTGCCGAGCGCCACGAGCGGCAGCAGCGAATCGAGCTTGGGCTGCGTGTCGCCGGTGAAGGTGCCGCGCGCGCGCAATTCCGCCCGCAGCGCGAGCAGCACGTAGAACATCACGCCGACGCCGGCCATCGATTTGCTCTCGAAGCCGCAGCCCGGCTGGTTCGGATTGACGATCACCGCCGCGTCGGGTAACCGCGCGCCCGGGAGGTGATGGTCGGTCACGAGCACTTTCAGGCCGAGGGCATTCGCCGCCGCGACGCCTTCGACGCTCGCGATGCCGTTGTCGACCGTGATGAGGATGTCCGCGCCTTGCGCCTTCACGCGCTCGGCGATCGCCGGCGTGAGGCCGTAGCCGTCCACCACGCGGTCGGGCACGAGGTAGCACACGTTTGCCGCACCGAGCAGTCGCAGGCCTCGCATCGCCACCGCGCACGCGGTCGCGCCGTCGCAGTCGTAGTCGGCGACGATGCACAGCTTCCGGTTCGCCGCGAGCGCATCGGCAAGCAGCACGGCGGCTTCCTGCGCGCCTTTGAGCGATGCGGGCGGCAGCAGCCGGGCGAGCCCGTCGTCGAGTTCGTCCTTCCCGAGGACGCCGCGCGCGGCATAGAGCCGCGCGAGGAGGGGATGCACGCCCGCCTGCTCGAGCGCCCAGGCGGCGCGCGGCGGCACGTCGCGGGTGAGGATCTTCATAGCGGCTCCAGCAGATCGGGTGCGCGTTCGCGGCGGACGAGGGACGCGAGCCGCCGCGCCCAGCCGGCGCCTTCAGAGGTCCAAGTTCGCGCGCGGCGTTCGCCGCAAAGCGTGATGGCGATGGGCCCGGCCTGGTCCACGAGGGAAGCAAGGCGTGGGACTTCGACAGTGTCCAGCTCGCGCCAGGCGGCGGACCACGCGGTCCAGTCCTCGTGCAAAGCGGGGGCGCGCAAGGCATTCGCGAGCTGTACGCGCACGGCGTGCGGCGCAAACGCGCCCGCGTTCCGCCGAGAGCGGTCGCCGAGCGAAGCGCGGGACACGCCGCCTCCTGCATCGATCGCTCCGGCCCCGCTCACCCAGAACGAATTCACCGGGGCCAGGCCGCGCTGCGTGCGCTCTTCGTTCAGCGGGTGCGTGTACAGGAGCATCTGCATTTCCTGCTGGAGTCTACGCAAGACCCGGGCTTCGTCCGCGCGCGGCATCCAGGTGTCGATCGCGCGGCCCGAGACGCGGTCCAGCGACGCCGTCGGGATCGCGCGAAACGGCTCGCCGCGCGCGAGCCAGCGCGCGGGTGCATCGAATTCGAGCACGATGCCGTCTTGCTCGAAGTAAGGCTGCATGGCCGCCAGCATCTGCCGCGACTCCTCGGCCGAGAGCCCCAGGTCTTCGGGAACGTCCATGGTCACATGATCCACGTGCACGTCCCAATGGCAGGGCGTGAGCCAGGCCCATGCGTCGCTGCCCGGCTCGCGGCCCGACCGCGCGAGCTGCCATGCGGCCCAGGGAATGCGGCCATCCAGCGGATCGACGCCGTGCGCGCGCGCCAGCACGCGTTCGTGCGGCATCGAGAAGGTGTGCTCGTCACCCGAGTCGATCCCGGCGGGCGCCATGCGCGCCAGGAGCTTTTCCAGGTGGGGGAGGCAAAGCGTCTTCGCCGCGGCCTGCGCGGCTTGCGTGAGCCCGGCGGCAAAAGGCACGAGCCAATGGACTCCGTCTGACATGGCGCCTATTGTCGGGGATGCCACAATGCGCGCCTGATGCGAATTCCGTATGAACTGGTGCTCGGCTGGCGCTACACGCGAGCGGGCCGCGCCACGCGCCGCAACGGCTTCATCTCGTTCATCTCCGCGGTGTCGATGCTCGGCATCGCGCTCGGCGTCGCGGCCCTCATCATCGTGCTGTCGGTCATGAACGGCTTTCAGAAGGAAGTGCGCGACCGCATGCTCGGCATCGTGTCGCACATCGAGATCTACGGGCCCGGGGGCGGTCCGCTCGCGGATATCGACCGCACGATGGCCGAAGCGAAGCGCAATCCCGAGGTGATCGGCGCGGCGCCCTTCGTCGCGGCGCAGTCGCTCGTCGCGCGCGGCGACGACATGCGCGGTGCGATCGTGCGCGGCGTGGACCCGGCGCTCGAGCCGCAGGTGACGGACGTCGCGGCGGGGTTTCGCGAAACGCTCGCGAAGCTGAAGCCCGGCGAATTCGGCATCGTGCCGGGCATCGAACTCGCACGCAACCTTGGCGTGCAGCCGGGCGATCCGCTCACGCTCATCGCGCCGGGCGGACAGGTCACCCCCGCGGGCGTCGTGCCGCGCCTGAAGCAGATGACGGTGGTCGGCACTTTCGATTCGGGCCATTACGAATACGATTCGGGGCTCGTGATGGTGCATATCCAGGATGCGCAGCGCATCTTCCGGCTGGAAGGCCCGACGGGCGTGCGCCTGAAGCTGAAGGACCTGAATCGCGCGCGCGAGGTGGCGGCCGAACTGCAGCACACCCTCTCGGGCGAGTTCCTGATCCGCGACTGGACGCAGCAGAACCGTACGTGGTTTTCCGCCGTGCAGCTCGAAAAACGCATGATGTTCATCATCCTCACGCTGATCGTCGCGGTGGCCGCGTTCAACCTCGTGAGCACGCTCGTGATGACGGTGACCGACAAGCGCGCCGACATCGCGATCCTGCGCACGCTCGGCGCTTCGCCGCGCAGCATCATGGGCATCTTCGTCGTGCAGGGTGCGGCGGTGGGCGTGATCGGCACGCTCGCGGGGCTTTTCCTCGGCCTCGTCGTCGCGTTCAACATCGACGTGATCGTGCCCTTCATCGAACATGTGCTGCACGCGAGCTTCCTGCCGCGCGACATCTACCTCATCAACCGGATGCCGAGCGATCCGCAAAGCGCGGACATCATGCCGATCGCGCTCATCTCGCTCGTGCTCGCGTTTGTCGCGACGCTTTATCCGAGCTGGCGCGCGAGCCGCGTGAATCCGGCGGAGGCGCTGCGGTATGAGTGAAGTGGCGAGCGATGCGGTCCTCGCCTGCCAGGGCCTCACCAAGCGCTTCCAGGAGGGCGATCTCGACGTGGAGGTGCTGCACGGCGTCGAGCTGCGCGTGAACGCCGGCGAGACGCTCGCGATCGTGGGGGCGTCCGGCTCGGGCAAGAGCACGCTCCTGCACCTGCTCGGCGGGCTCGACGCGCCCACGAGCGGGTCGGTGCAGCTGATGGGGCGGCAGCTGGCGGCGCTGTCGCCCTCCGCGCAGGGGGACTTGCGCAACAAGTACCTCGGCTTCGTCTATCAGTTCCATCATCTGCTGCCCGAATTCAGCGCGCTCGACAACGTGGCGATGCCGCTGCGCATCCGGCGCATGCCGCTCGAGGCGTGTCATGCACAGGCCGCGGAGATGCTCGCCGCGGTCGGGCTCGGCGAGCGGGTGAAGCATCGCCCCGCGGAGCTTTCGGGGGGCGAGCGCCAGCGCGTGGCGATCGCGCGGGCGCTGGTCACGCATCCGGCCTGCGTGCTCGCCGACGAGCCGACGGGCAATCTCGACCGCGTGACGGCGGACGTCGTCTTCCAGCTGATGCTCAAGCTCGCGCAGGACCGTGGCACCGCGTTCGTCGTGGTGACGCACGACGATCAGCTGGCCGAGCGGTGCGGGCATCGGCGGCGGCTCACTTCGGGGCGGCTGGACTCCGTTGGCTGAATGCCGCCGAGCGCGCAGTGGACGTCATTGCAAATGCAGTGCACGCGCCGGTGGGGCGCTGTCGACGCCCGCTCAGAGTATCCGGTTGAACCACGCAAGCGAGAGCCCCGCCGACAGCACCACCAGCGCTGCTGCCGCCATCGCGAAGAGCGCCGAGATCTCGGTCTCCTTCTTCTCCACCGTCAGCTTGGACGAGAGCGACTCGTACACCTTGCGCAGATCGTGGGCCGTGCCGGCGTAGAAGTATTCCGCACTCGTCTTCTGCGCAATCTGCTTGAGCGTTTCCTCATCGAGCCGCACGCGCATCGACCAGCCTTCGAAGCCGATCGTCTCGCCGTCCACCGTGCCGATGCCTACCGTGTACACGCGAATGCCGCGGTCCGCGGCGAGCTTCGCCGCATCGAGCGGGTCCACGCCCGTCGTGCGCTGGCCGTCGGTGAGCATGATGATCGCCGCCGACGTGAAGGAGCCCGGCGCGACCGGCTGGCGTTCCTTCTTCGGCTTGCGGTCGTCGTCGATGGCGAAACCCTGCTGCCGGTCCCGCCCGGTCTGCAGCGACTGCAGGTCGATGCCGTCGTCGGGGAACAGCGCCGCCAGCGAGATCACGATCGCGTTGCCCGTGGCCGTCGCCCGCTGCAGCTGGAAGCGGTCGATCGCGGTCACGAGGTCTTCGCGATTCGTGGTCGGCAGTTGCGCCACCTGCGCCGAGCCCGCGAAGGCGACGATGCCCACTTTCACGTGGCGCGGCAGCTCGCCGATGAATGCCTTGGCCGCGTTCTGCGCGGCGACGAGGCGGTTGGGCTGCACGTCCGTCGCGCGCATGCTGCCCGAAACGTCGATCGCGAGAATGATGGTCTGCTGGTTCGAAGGCAGCGTGACGACGGCGACGGGCCGCGAAGCGGCGACGAGCATGCACGCGAGCGCAAGGAGAAAGAGCGCGGGCGGTACGTGCCGGCGCCACTGCGGCCCGCGCCCCATCGCTTCCTTCACGATCGAGAGCGACGCGTAGCGCACCGCGAGCTTCTTCTTGCGCCGCAGAAGCCACAGGTAAAGCAGCACGAGAAGCGGCAGGGCAAGGAGGGACCAGAGGTTCTGCGGCCAGAGGAAGTTCATCGGCATCTCCTAACGCCCCCCGAAAAATCTCGGCTCGCCTCCCCCGGGGCCGTGCGAGCCGGCACGCCGCAGGTGCGTCGGCAGGCCGCCGCCTGCCGCGAGCCGGATGCGGCGCTTGCGCATCTCGACGAAGCGCACCACCGCCTCGACGAGGTCGGAATCGGTGGCGAGTTCCAGCGCATCCACGCCCGCGGCGACCAGCGCCTGGCGCAGCTCGGCCTCGCGCTGCGCGGCGATGCTCGCGAAGCGCCGGCGAAACGCCTTGTCGTGTGTGTCGACCACGATCTGCTCGCCCGTCTCGGCGTCGCGCATCGTGAGAAGACCCAGGTCGGGCAGCTCGAGCTCGAGCGGATCGAGCACGCGAACCGCGATCACCTCATGGCGCTCGGCCAGGAGGGCGAGCGCGCGTTCCCAGCCGGGCTCGCTGATAAAGTCCGAGACGATGTAGACGGTCGAGCGCCGCCGGATCACGCTCGCGGCCGAGCGGATCAGCTCGGCGAGGTTCGTGCCGCCCGTTTCTTCGTGTTCACGGTGCGTCTGCATCGCATGCAGGAGGTGCAGTACGTGGCGGCGGCCGCTGCGCGTGGGGATCACCGATTCCACGCCCGCGCCGTAGAGCATCGCGCCGACCCGATTGCCCCGCCGTGTGAGCAGGCGCGCGAGCACCGCCACGAATTCGGCGGAGATGTTGCGCTTGCGGAATTCGCCCGAGCCGAAGTCGACGGACGGACTCAGGTCGAGCAGGAACCACGCCGACATCTCGCGGTCTTCGGTGTACACGCGCACGTGGGGAACGGTGGTGCGCGCCGTCACGTTCCAGTCGATGTGGCGCACGTCGTCGTGATGCTGGTATTCGCGCAGGTCGGTGAGGTCCAGCCCCGTGCCGCGCAGCAGCGTGCGGTAGTCGCCCTGCAGCAGGCCGTCGAGCCGCTTGATCACGGTCCATTCCAGCCGGCGCAGCACGCGCTCGGCATGGCCGTGGCGGCCGACGAGGCCGAAGGACACGGCGCCTGGCGCCGCGTCCGGCGCTTTCGTGCTGCTCTCAGGCGGCGAGCTTCTCATGTTCCAGCGGTTTCGGCGGCGCCGGGATGCGCGCCATGATCTTGCCGATCAGCGCATCGGACGTGAGTCCTTCGGAAAGCGCTTCGTACGAGAGCACGAGGCGATGGCGCAGGACGTCGGGCACCAGGTCGGTCATGTCTTCCGGCAGGGCGTAGCTGCGCCCGCGCAGCATGGCGAGCGCGCGCGCGCCTTCCGTGAGATTGATGGTGGCCCGAGGGCTCGCGCCGTAGGTGATGTAGCCGACGACGTCCTTCAGGCCGTGGCGCGCCGGCTCGCGCGTGGCCGAGACCAGCTTCACCGCGTACTGCACGAGCGAAGGGTCCACGTAAATGCGGCGGCATTCCTTCTGCAGCTCGGCGAGCTGCTCGGTCGTGGCGACCGGCACGACGTCCACCGAGGGGCCGGTCACGCGCTGCACGATCACGAATTCCTCTTCGTCGCTCGGATAGTCCACGAGCACTTTCATCATGAAGCGGTCGACCTGCGCTTCGGGCAGCGGGTACGTCCCCTCGGTCTCGATCGGGTTTTGCGTCGCCATCACGAGAAAGGGGTTGGGCACCTTGTGGGATTCGCCCGCGATCGTCACCTGCCGCTCCTGCATCACCTCCAGCAAGGCGCTTTGCACCTTGGCCGGCGCGCGGTTGATTTCGTCGGCCAGCAGCAGGTTGGCGAACACGGGCCCGAGCGAGGTCGTGAATTCGCTCGTCTTCTGGTTGTAGACGCGCGTGCCGACGAGGTCCGCGGGCACGAGGTCGGGCGTGAACTGGATGCGCTTGAAGACGCCGCGCATGGTGTTGGCGAGCGTTTTCACCGTGAGCGTCTTCGCAAGACCCGGCACGCCTTCCACGAGCAGGTGGCCCTGCGCGAGCATCGCGACCATCACG
Organism: Ramlibacter sp.; assembly: GCF_035548915.1. GTDB lineage: Bacteria > Pseudomonadota > Gammaproteobacteria > Burkholderiales > Burkholderiaceae_C > Ramlibacter. The sequence continues at coordinate 366,027 of NZ_DASZSE010000039.1, forward strand.
CGTTCGAGGAAGCGGTCCTGCCCCACCACCACGCGCTTGACTTCGTAGAGGATCTGCTCCATCAGCTGGGCGGTGGCGGCTTCGGATCGGTTCTGTTCCATGGAGAATGGCTTCGGGTGGGTGGGATGAAGGGAAGGGACCGCGCGTTTCGTCGGGCGTGGCCCCGTCAGAAGGGCGGCAGGCCGACTGCGGAGGCCGCGTTCTCGATCGGCACGGCAAAGCCGATGCCGAGGAACGTGCGCGCGGGCGTGGGGTTCAGGATGGCGGTCACGATGCCCACCACCTCGCCGTCCATCGTGACGAGCGGCCCGCCGGAATTGCCGGGATTGGCGGCCGCGTCGAACTGGATCAGGTTCTTCATTTCCTGCTTGCCCTCGGGCGAGCGGAAGACGCGGCCGAGCCCCGAGATGATCCCGCCCGAAGCGGAGGGGCCGATGCCGAAGGGGAAGCCGACCGCGAGCACCTTGTCGCCGGGCTGCAGGTCGTGGGTGGAGCGCAGCGTGGCGGGGATGAGGTCGTCCGGGAGCTTGGAGGCCTGCAGCACCGCGAGATCGTTCTCGGGCTGCACGCCCGTGATGGTCGCGGGCGACTCGAGTCCGTCGGAGAACACCACCTTGATGCGGTCGGAGCCCGCGATCACGTGCATGTTGGTGAGGATCACGCCCTTGTCCACGATCACGACGCCGGTGCCGACGCCGCTTTCCACTTCGTCGTCCGCCGCGTCCGAATCGGTCGTCGCGTCCATCATCCCGTGCGGGGGCTTCCCGGGCCGGGCGGGCTTCGCGCCTTTTGCGCCCTTGTCGGAGTGCTCACCCTTGCCGGCCTTCCCGATCTCTTCCTTCAGGTGACTCTTCTTCACGTAGCTCACCACGCGCACCACCGACGGCTTGATGTTCTCGTACGCCTTGGCCCATTCGGAGGGCATCACGTGCGTTTCCATCGTCTTCAGCACGGCGGCGTTGATGTCTTCCTGCGTGAGCCTGCGCGGGTGCGGCTGCAATGCGAGCGAGAGCGCGAGCGCCGCGCCCAGCAGCAAGATGGCGGTCCAGAGCAATCGGGGGCTCGCGAGCGAGATCGCGAAGCGGCGCCGCCGAAGCGCGCCGGGGGAGGGGGAGCCGGCGCCTTGCGCCGCGGCCGAATCATCCGGCATGTCGCCGGGCACGCCGGCCGCACCCGAGTGCCCCGTTTGCGATTCGCCGGTTTGCGCCGATCCGCTCGGCCGGTGGGGCCGACTGGAGCTATAGAGGGCGGGCCTGCGCATCCATGCACCTGCGTTCTTGCGCTCACACGGTATCACGGTTTGCAGGGCTCTGCACGCCTTGCGGCATGATCGGGCGGTGAGTTCGTGGATTGATACGCACTGCCATCTGGACGCGGCGGAATTCGAGCCCGACCGCGATGCCGTGCGCGCGCGCGCCGCCGCGGCCGGGGTTGCGCTGTGCGTCCTGCCGGCCGTCCTGCCGCGCGCCTTCGACGGCGTGCGCGAACTCGCGATGCGCCATGGCGATGCCTATGCGCTTGGCATCCATCCGCTTTACATCGCGGATACGAACGACACGGATCTGGCCGCGCTCGAGCGGTCGCTCGCGCGCTGGCGGGACGATCCCCGGCTCGTCGCGGTGGGCGAGATCGGGCTCGACTTCTTCGTGCCGGGGCTGGATGCCGCGAAGCAGGAAAGCTTCTATCGCGCGCAGCTTGGCCTGGCCGAGCGCTTCGACCTGCCGGTGATCCTGCACGTGCGCCGTTCGGCCGACCGCCTGCTGAAGTACCTGCGCGAAGCGAAGGTGCGAGGCGGCATCGCGCATGCGTTCAATGGCAGCGTGCAGCAGGCGCGGGAATTCGTGCGCCTGGGCTTCAAGCTCGGCTTCGGCGGGGCGGTGACGTTCGAGCGCGCGCTGCAGTTGCGGCGGCTCGCCCGCGAACTGCCGCAAGACGCGATCGTGCTCGAAACCGATGCGCCGGACATTCCGCCGCACTGGCTCTACCGGACGGCCGCCGAGCGCGCGGCGGGCGAGCCGCGGGCGCGCAACGAACCTGCCGAACTGCCGGGGATCGCCGCCGTCGTAGCGGCCTTGCGAGGTGTCTCGGTCGATGAGCTCGCGCGGTCGACCGGCCGCAACGCGGTTGCCGCGCTGCCGAAGCTCGCGGCGTTCCAACATAATCCCCGCCAGTGAAATCCGCCGCGCGCCCACTGCCCGAAGTCACATTCAGCGACCAGGGCGACATCCGCTTCCTGCATTTCGGCACGCCCTGGGTGCAGGGCTCGATGCGCATGGACGAGCCGTTCGGCATCCACCTCGAATACGTGCAGCGCATGATGGCGTGGCTGCTCTTCGTGCCGCCCGTGAGCGTGGCGAAGCGTCATGCGATGCAGCTCGGGCTGGGCGCGGCCGCGCTCACGAAGTTCAGCCACCGCAAGCTGCGCATGCGCACCACCGCCATCGAGCTCAATGCGCAGGTGATCGCGGCGTGCCGCCTGTGGTTCAAGCTGCCGGCCGACGACCAGCGCCTCACGGTGGTGCTGGGCGACGCCGCCGAAGTCGCGCGCCACGAGCACTGGCGCGCGAGCGTCGATGCGCTGCAGGTGGACCTCTACGACGAGGAGGCGGCCGCGCCCGTGCTGGACAGCGAATCGTTCTACCGCGACTGCAGGCGGCTCCTCACCGAAGATGGGTGCATGATGGTCAACCTCTTCGGCCGCGATGCGAGCTACGAGCGCAGCCTCGCGCGCATCGTGGCCGCGTTCGGCGAGGAAGCCGTGTGGGCGTTCCGTCCGACGCGAGAGGGCAACACGGTCGTCGCGGCCCTGCGCTCGCCGTGCGAGCCCACGCGCGCGCAGCTTGCCGAGCGCGCGGAAACCATCGAAACTCGCTGGGGGCTGCCCGCGCGCAAGTGGCTGCGCGTGTTCAGGCCCTTGGCCCGAGCGACCCCGACCCGATGAGCGCCGTTCCCAAACACAAGACGCATGCCCAGCACGCGCCGCCCCGCGCGGCGACCGGTGCGGGGCCGGTGCACTGGCGCCAGGTCGTGGAGTGGCTGAGCGAGGACGGCGTGATCACGCAGGAGCAGGCGCGCCGCACCATCGCGCGCTGTTCGCAGGCCGAAAGCGCGCAGCACCCGCTCGTGCGGCTGGCCGCCGTGTCGATGGAACGCGCGAGCGACGGCAAGCCGCTCGACATCGAGGCGCTCACGCAGTACCTCGCGACCAAGGCGCGGCTCGACTACCTGCGCATCGATCCGCTGAAGGTCGACGTGGGCAAGGTCGCGGACACCATGAGCGCGGGCTACGCCGAACGCCACAAGGTGTTGCCGGTGCAGGTGACCCCCACCGAAGTCGTCGTCGCCACCGCGGAGCCTTTCGTGACAGGCTGGATCGACGAAGTGGAGCGGCAGGCGCGCAGGCGCGTGCGGCGCGTGATCGCCAATCCGCTGGACATTCACCGCTACACGGCCGAATTCTTCGCGCTCGCGAAGTCGGTGCGCCAGGCGCAGAAGACGGGCGGCAGCTCCGGCGCCGCGAGCTTCGAGCAGCTCGTCGAGCTCGGCAAAACCAACAAGCAGCTGGACGCCAACGACCAGGGCGTCGTGCAGGTGGTGGACTGGCTCTGGACCTATGCGTTCGACCAGCGCGCGAGCGACATCCACCTGGAGCCGAGGCGCGAGCAGGGCGTGATCCGCTTTCGCATCGACGGCGTGCTGCACCCCGTCTACCAGATGCCGATGGGCGTGCTGAACGCGATGATCGCGCGCATCAAGCTGCTGGGCCGCATGGATGTGGTGGAGAAGCGCCGGCCGCAGGACGGCCGCATCAAGACGCGCAATCCGCGGGGCGAGGAAGTGGAAATGCGCCTGTCGACCCTTCCCACCGCGTTCGGCGAGAAGATGGTGATGCGCATCTTCGACCCCGACACGGCGGTGAAGGACCTCGACGCGCTCGGCTTCACGCCGCACGATGCGCAGCGCTGGGAGGCACTGGTGCGCCGGCCGCACGGGATCATCCTCGTCACCGGCCCGACCGGCTCGGGCAAGACGACGACGCTTTATTCGACGCTGAAGCGCGTGGCCACCGAGGAAGTGAACGTGAGCACGGTGGAGGACCCGATCGAGATGATCGAGCCCGCGTTCAACCAGACGCAGGTGCAGACGCAGCTCGATTTCGGTTTCGCCGAAGGCCTGCGCGCCCTGATGCGGCAGGACCCGGACATCATCATGGTGGGCGAAATTCGCGACCTGACCACCGCGGAGATGGCGGTGCAGGCCGCGCTCACGGGTCATCTCGTCTTCTCCACGCTGCACACCAACGACGCGCCCTCGGCCGTCACGCGGCTCATGGAGCTGGGCGTGCCGCCCTACCTCATCAACGCCACCGTGCTGGGCGTGCTCGCGCAGCGCCTCGTGCGCACGCTGTGCCGCCAGTGCCGCGAGAAGGACGACGAGGCGACGCCCGAGGCGCTCGGCGAGATCATCCGGCCCTGGAAGATCACGAGCGGGTGGAACCCGTACCGGCCGGTAGGCTGCGTGGATTGCCGCATGACGGGCTTTCTGGGGCGCATGGGGCTGTACGAGCTCCTGACCGTGACGGAAGTCTTCAAGGAGAAGGTGATGAAGGTCCCGACCATCGATGCGCTGCGGCGACAGGGCATCGCCGATGGAATGCGGCCCTTGCGACTCGCCGGGGCGCTGCGCGTGGCGGAGGGGCTCACGACGCTCGAGGAAGTGCTCACGGCGACGCCGCCGCTGGAGACTTGACCGTCTCGACGTAAAACGTACGCGGTCATTCCCGCGCAGGCGGCAATCCGGGGCGTTCGATCCGTGGAGAGCCGGTAGCCGCCACTAGGTACTTGCCGCATCAGTTTGCGGTCAGATTCATCGCACAATCCGCCGGTTCGGGAACTGGAGACGTCGGATGAAGATAAAAAGCCAGAAGGACTTCTGGGCGGGGCTGTTGTTCATCGCCATGGGCATCGCCTTCGCATGGGGCGCGACGAACTACACGATCGGCGAAGGCGCCCGCATGGGCCCGGGGTATTTTCCGCTCATGCTCGGCATCCTGCTGGCCGGGCTCGGAGCCTTCGTGCTGTTCGAGTCGCTCGTGGTCGAGACGGAAGACGGCGAGAAGATCGGGACATGGGCCTGGCGGCCGCTTGCTTTCATCCTCGCGGCGAACTTCGTCTTCGGCATCCTGCTCGGGGGGCTTCCCGGCTTCCACGTCCCCGCGATGGGCATGATCCTCGCGATCATCGCCCTCACCTTCATCTCCGCCTTCGCGGGTGACGAGTTCAACCTGAAGGAAATCGCGATCCTCTCGGTGGTGCTCGCCGCGGGCAGCTACGCCGCCTTCGTCTGGCTGCTGAGGCTGCAGTTCCAGGTCTGGCCCACCTTCATCGCCGGCTGAGAAAAGTCGAGGACACACGCATGGACCTGTTCGCCAACCTCGCCCTCGGCTTCGGCGTGGCATTCACGCCGATCAACCTGCTCTACGCGTTCATCGGCTGCGTGCTGGGGACGCTGATCGGCGTGCTGCCCGGCATCGGCCCGGTCGCGACGATCGCGATGCTGCTGCCGGCCACCTACGCGCTGCCGCCGGTCTCGGCGCTCATCATGCTGGCCGGCATCTACTACGGCGCGCAGTACGGCGGCTCGACGACCGCCATCCTCGTGAACCTGCCGGGCGAGTCGTCCTCGGTCGTGACCGTGATCGACGGCTACCAGATGGCGCGCCAGGGCCGCGCGGGCCCGGCGCTCGCCGCCGCGGGCCTCGGCTCGTTCTTCGCGGGCTGCGTGGGCACGCTCATCCTCGCGGCATTCGCCGCGCCGCTCACCGAAGTCGCGTTCAAGTTCGGTCCCGCCGAATACTTCTCGCTCATGATCCTCGGCCTGATCGGCGCCGTCGTGCTGGCTTCGGGGTCGCTCATCAAGGCGATCGCGATGATCGTGCTCGGCCTGCTGCTCGGGCTCGTGGGAACGGACGTGAATTCCGGCGTGGCGCGCTTCTCGTTCGACATCCCGGAGCTCACCGACGGCATCGGCTTCATCACCATCGCGATGGGCGTGTTCGGCTACGGCGAGATCATCCAGAACCTCTCCATGCCGTCGGACAACCGCGAAGTGTTCACCGGAAAGGTGAAGCACCTCTATCCGTCCAAGGAAGATTTCAAGCGCATGGTGCCCGCCGTGCTGCGCGGAACGGCGCTCGGCTCGGCGCTCGGCATCCTCCCGGGCGGCGGCGCGCTGCTGTCCGCGTTCGCGGCCTACACGCTGGAGAAAAAGACCAAGCTGAAGCCCGGCGAGGTCCCCTTCGGCAAGGGCAACATCCGCGGCGTCGCCGCGCCGGAATCGGCCAACAACGCGGGCGCGCAGACGTCGTTCATCCCGCTTCTCACGCTGGGCATCCCGCCCAACGCGGTGATGGCGCTGATGGTGGGTGCGATGACCATCCACAACATCCAGCCCGGCCCGCAGGTGATGACGAGCAACCCGCAACTCTTCTGGGGCCTGATCGCCTCGATGTGGATCGGCAACCTGATGCTCGTCATCCTCAACCTGCCGCTGATCGGCATGTGGATCAAGCTGCTCACCGTGCCCTACCGGTGGCTCTTTCCGGCCATCGTGCTCTTCTGCGCGATCGGCGTGTACTCCACCAACAACAACACCTTCGACGTCTGGATGGTCGGCATCTTCGGCTTCGTCGGCTACATCTTCATCAAGCTCGGGTGCGAACCCGCGCCGCTGCTGCTCGGGTTCATTCTCGGCCCGATGATGGAAGAGAACCTGCGGCGAGCGCTGCTGCTGTCGCGCGGCGACTGGAGCGTGCTCGTCACGCGGCCGCTCTCCGCGAGTCTCCTCGCGGGCGCTCTCGCGCTCGTGGTGATCGTGGCGCTGCCCTCGATCAAGGCGAAGCGCGCGGAAGCCTTCGTGGAAGACTGAGGCCCGCATCGTGCAACACGACGACGGCGCCCGAGGGCGCCGTCGTCACTTTTGGCCGACAATCCGTCTCGCGATGATCACCACTCCCGTCCATCCCCAGAGGGTGGCGCTGCACAACGAACTCCATGCCCGCCCGCCCGATGCGATGGCCGCGCCGCTCGCCATCTCGCAGATCGTGATGCAGGCGAACCGCGAGGAGCGCGAGGCGAGCCGCGCGCACGTGGCCGCGCTGCTGCGCAACCACCATCTGCCGCAGCCCGACGCGGCGACGACCCACATCCGCATGGACGTCGGTGGGTTTCGCATCCGCTGGGAACTGCACACGGAGTTCGTGACCTGGAGTTTCGCCCGGCCCTTCGATGCCGCGAACTTCGGCGAGCGCGACCCTCTCACGGCACTGGAAGCGGTGCCGAAGGACTGGCTCGCGGCCCTTCCCGGGCAATGCCTCGCGGCGAGCCACCTCTGGGTGCTTTCCACGCAGCAGTTCGCAAGCGGCACGCTCGTGAAGCACGTGCTGAACGAGGACATGCTGATCGGCGCCACCGTCGCCGATGGCCTGGGCGAGGTGTACACCGACTTCGCGCTGCATGCCGACGGCTTCTCGCGCATGGTGCTGCTCGCGGGCAGCGTCACGCCGCGCCGGCTCGGCCGTCTCGTGCAGCAGCTGCTGGAGATCGACACCTACCGCATGGCGGCGCTGCTCGGCCTGCCCGTCGCGCGGGAAGCGGCGAGCGTGCTCGCCTATGCCGAACGCGAGCTCGCCGCGCTCGCCGAATCGATCCGCGCCGCCGGCCGCGACGAAGAGCCGCAACTGCTGGACCGCCTCACCCGCCTCGCGGGCCAGGTCGAAAGCGAATATGCCGCCACGCACTCGCGGTTTTCGGCGAGCGCGGCCTACTTCGAGCTCGTGGACCGCCGCATCGCGGACATCGGCGAATCGCGCCTGGCGGGATTGCAGACGATCGGCGAGTTCATCACCCGGCGTCTGTCGCCCGCGCGCGCCACCTGTGCCTGGGCGGTGCGCCGGCAGGATGCGCTTTCCGAACGCGTCTCGCGCATCAGCAACCTGCTGCGCACGCGCGTGGAGATCGAACAGCAGCAAAGCAGCCAGGCCCTGCTCGCGGCCATGAACCGCCGCCAGGGGCTGCAGCTGAAACTGCAGGCGACCGTCGAAGGTCTCTCGGTCGCTGCGATCACCTACTACATCGTGGGCCTCGTCAGCTATCTCGCCAAGGGAGCGCATGCGATCGGGTGGCCGTTCAGCGCGGAGGCGAGCGCGGCGTGCGCGATTCCCGTCGTCGCGTTCGGGGTGTGGTGGTCGCTGCGGGGACTGCATGCCAGGGTGATGCGCGCTTGACGGCAGCCTCCGCGCAGGAAAGGAGCCGCGCCGGCGGCCTGGCTTTCGCGATCTGCGGCGCCATCGCGTTTTCCGGCAAGGCGATCATCGTGAAGCTGGCCTACCGGTACGGCACGGACGCGGTCACGCTCATCATGCTGCGGATGCTCTTTGCGCTGCCGCTCTTCGCGGCGATGGCGTGGTGGGCGAGCCGCGGCCAGGCACGGCTTGCCATGCGCGACTGGGCGGGCGCCATCGGCCTGGGCGTGATCGGCTACTACCTGTCGAGCTTTCTCGATTTTCTCGGGCTGCGCTACGTCACGGCTTCGCTCGAACGGCTGATCATGTACGTGACGCCCACGCTCGTGCTGCTGCTCGGCTGGCTCTTGCACGGCAAGCGCTGGCAGCGCCGTCACGTCATCGGCATCGCGATCAGCTACACGGGCGTGGTGCTCGTCTTCGGGCAGGAACTCCACGTCGAAGGCAGCAACGTCGCGCTCGGCACGTTCTTCGTGTTCGCAAGCACGATCACCTACGCCCTCTATCTGGTCTACAGCGCCCAGGTCGTGCAGCGCCTCGGCTCGATGCGGCTCGTCGGCCTGGCGACTTCGGTCGCCTGCGTGTGCGCGATCGCGCAGTATTTCGCGCTTCGAACGCCAGCCGCGCTGCTCGCCGTGCCGATGCCGGTGGTGTGGCTTTCCGTGCTGAACGCGGTGCTCTGCACAGCGGTGCCCGTGCTGCTCGTGATGATGGCGGTGGAGCGCGTCGGGCCGGCCGTTACTTCGCAAAGCGGCATGATCGGTCCGGTCTCGACGATTCTCATGGGCGTCGTGCTGCTCGGCGAGCCGTTCACCGGATGGATCGCGGCCGGGACTGCCTTCGTGATCGCCGGCATCTTCGTGTTCACGTCGTCTTCGCGGACGCGGGCGTGAACTTCCAGCCCGCCGGCGCGCCGCCTTCGAGCTTCGAGCGCATCTGCGCGTTGGCGCAGCCGGCGTCGTAGGTCACCGTCACCTCGGTGGCCGTCGCGCCGCCGAGCCCGAAGCATGCGCGGCCCATCTTCGAATTGAGCGGGCCGAGCACGGCGTCCTGCACGATGTCGGCCGCGTTGCCCGGGGGCAGCTGCAGCGCGAAACGGGCGCCTTGCGCCTGCGCGTCGAGCACTGTGCGCAGCGCGCGCAATTCGCGCAGGACCAGCGGCGCCATGCCCTCCGGCAGGCCCGTCACGGCGAGGCTCGTGCGCTGCGGCCGGTAGTTGTAGAACGAGAGGAAGAAGTTCTTCGAGAACTCGTCGCCCACGAGCCGGCCGATGGCCGCGAGCGCCTGGTCCTCGCTTGCCCAGCTCTGGCCCGCGGGCATCTTCGTATTCAGGTACACCTCTTCGCCGGTGCCGGTGTCGATCGCCTTCAGCGTCCACGACGTGATGGCCGACTTGCCGATGGTGAGCCCCGAGGCGGCGAGCTTCATCGACATCGTCTTCAGCTTGACATCGCCTTTGATCGCGAAGTCCGCCTGCTGCGCGTTGGCGGCGTTCGGATTGTCGCCATCACCCGACCACACGCGAAAGCCGAACGACTTGATGCGTTCCTTCACGACGTTCTCGGCAAGCTGCGAGCGCTCGCGCCCGATCGCCGGGCCCTCGGCGTTGCCGATGTCGATGCGAATCGAGATGCGCGGGTCGCCCTGGCGGCGGATGAAGTCGATGCGTTCTTCGCGCGAAAGCTCGTTGAGCGAGCGCTGCACGTCGCGCACGCTCACCACCGCGCGCGTGGGCATCTCGACGAAGTTGCCGTTGGTGTCCGCGGCGCCTTCCTGCACGACGCTGCGGATGAAGTGGCCCGGATCGGAGAGCAGCTTCGCTTCGATCACCTTGCGGTTCGCTTCGAGCGAATCGCCCTCGACGTACAGGGCAAGCGCCTTCTCCACGAGCTGGCGCTTCGCGGCATTGCGCGCCTCGGCCTGCGCCGCGGCGGCGTCGCCCTTGAAGCGCGCGTCCTGCGCATCGACCACGCCGAGCGCGGAAAGGATCATGGTGCCGGGTTCGGTGGGCGGCGGTGCCGCAGGGGCAGGCGCCTGCGCGACCAAGGCAGCCGCGGGCGCCGATGCGAGCGCCGTTGAAGGCGCCGTTGAAGGCGCGGCTGAAGGCGCCGGTGCAGATGCCTGCGCCTGTGAAGGCGGCGCGGTCGACGTCCTGCCGCCGAACAAAGCGTACATCCCGGCGGCCACGCCGATCACGGCGACGGCCGCGACGGCCCACACCGCCTGCATCGACTTGCGGCCGGCCGCGGCCGCGGCCACGGGCGCCGAGCCCGCCTGCGGCGCGGGGACGGGAGGCATCGGTGTCATCGCGGCTGCGGTTGCCGCCACCGGCGCGCCGGATGCCGACGGCCGCGCCTGCGCGTCGACCGCCGCGCGCAGCGCCTGCGCGAATTCCTTGCCGCTGTGGAAGCGCTGGTTCACGTTCTTCGCGAGCGCCTTGTGCACGACCGCGTCGATCTCGGGCGCGAGCGACAGGTTGATGTGCGAAGGCGGCACCGGGTCCTCGCGCATCACCTTGTACATGACGGTGGTGGTCGACTCGCCCGTGAAGGGCCGCTCGCCCGTGAGGAGCTGGTAGAGGATCACGCCGCAGGAAAAGAGGTCGCTCCTGCCGTCCACGGGGTGGCCCATGAACTGCTCGGGCGACATGTAGGCCGGCGTGCCGAGCAGCGTGCCCGTGCGCGTGAGCTGCGACTCCTCTACGTGCGCGATGCCGAAGTCGGCGATCTTGACATGCCCGAGCCTGGCACCCGCACGCTCGTCACTGCCTGTGCCGCGCTGCCCCCCGAGGGAGCCCCCGTCCGCCTGGGGCGGCCCGGCGCCGATGGGATCCAGCACAATCAGGTTGGCGGGCTTCATGTCGCGATGGACCACGCCTTGCGCGTGCGCATGATCCAGAGCGTCGAGGATCTCGCCCATGATGCGCGCGATGTCCTCGAGCCGGAAGCGCTCGCTCTTGTCGAAGAAGTCCTTCAGCTCGCGGCCCTTGATGAATTCCATCGCGATGTACGCGATGCGATCCGCGGGCTTGCCGCCGAGCGGCGGCGACAGGAGGGTGGCTTCTTCCTCGCTCAGCTCTTCGGGCGCTTCGATGCCGTAGTCGTAGATGGCGACGATGCCCTGGTGGTTCAGGCGGCCGGCGGCTTGCGCCTCGCGCTTGAAGCGCGCCATCACCGCGCCGTACTGCGCGCCTTCCAGCTGCGAGGGCAGGATGGTCTTGATGGCGACGACCCGTTCGATTTCGGGATCGAATCCTTCGTAGACGATCCCCATCGCGCCCTTGCCGAGCGTGCGGCGGATGATGTACTTGCCCAGCTTGTTCATGCGCCGCGCGCCTCCTGCCTGCGGTGCAGGCTCAGTCGTGACGTGTCACTTGTAGTTCTTGTCGATGTCCCAGACGGCGGTCTGCACGAGGCGCTGCACCATGGTGTCCAGGCCCACGCCGCCCTTGTTTTGCTGCGACACGCCGAGCACCGTCGTCGCGTTGGAGCCGACTTCCATCTTCAGTTCCTTGTAGCCCTGCGCGACTTGCTCGGTGGTGGAGGCGTCCATGATCTTGTAGCGCATGCCGATCAGCCACACGCCGGTCGACTCCTGCGTCTGCACCGAGCTCACGGCCTGCCCGGCCGCCCAGTTGTTGCGGCCGAATCCGCCGAAGCCGCCCAGGCCGGAGATGATGCTGCCCACCGCCTGGCCGTTGAAGCCCTGCTTGTTCTCGGCGATCTGCTCGGCCTTCAGGATGTCGAACTTCACGACCCATTTGGTCGTCTTCAGCTTGCCCACGCCCATCGCCTTGCGAGCCTTGTCGACGTCGCCCAGGTTGTAGGCGAGCGAGATCTCGTTGAGCAGCGGCCCGAGGTCCGAGCGCTCCAGCACCTGGAAGTTGGCCTGCGAGAGTTCGAGCTCGCCGAAGTCGGCGATGTTGTTCGGCGCGATCTTCTGCAGGAAGCTCGCGTTGCTGCTCTTGATCTCGCCGGGGATCACGACGAGCGCGGGCCCGCGCGTGGCCTTGTTCGTGTACGCGAGCTCCTGGTAGGCGGCCTGGTCCGCGGCGGCGTTGGCCTGCTGCGAGGTCGTGCTGCCCGCATTGGGCGACGGGTTGCCGAATGTCGGCTGCGCGAGCGCGGCGCCGCAGACGCCGGCGGCGAGCGCCGCGAAGGCGGCGGCGCGGACGTTGCTCCGAAGTGTGCTCCGAAGGGTGCCCCGATGTGTACCCCGAAGTGTGCTCTTCTCCATGCTGATCTCCTTGTGATTCACCTGAAAGCGGCCAGCCCGCGGCTATTTCGCGTTGCGGCAGTAGTCGCTGTACAACTGCGCGACGACTTCGTCGGCGCGCTCCTCGATGAGTTTGAGCGCCATGCCCGACACGTCGGCGCCGGCGTAGCTCGCGTGGGTCGCGCGCGCGCTCGACACTGTACGGCCCGCGGCGTCGGTGAGCGTGAAGTCGAGCGCGACGTTCACCTGGTTCACGTTGACCGTCGTGTTGCGAAACGCCTGCGTCGCGATCACGCCCTTCAGCACGTATTGCGCGGCCATGCGCTTGGAAGCCGAGAGCGCGCGATCGGGATCGTTCTTGAAGTAGGCGTCGATCTCTTCCTGCGCGATCTGGCGGCGGATCTGCTCGGCGGAATAAGTCTTCAGGCCGAGCGAGCGCAAGCGCGAATTGATCGCATCGACGTGGCGGCCGAAATTCGATTGCGGCGCCTGGATGACGCCGTTGGTCTCCTCGCCGATCAGCACGACGATCTTGCGGTCCCTGATGCGCTCGCGGCAGGGTGTGGAAAGCTGCCGGTCGATGCGGGCGTCCTTCCTCTGCTGCTCGACGGCCTGGCGTTCGTCGTCTTCGGAAGGATTCGAAAACCTGAATCCTTGCGCGTATGCACAAACCCCGAGGCAGAAACTGGCAAGGACAATGGCCGATGATCTGCGCATCGCGGAAAACGCTCGACAGTTGAGAGGAGTCATTCTCATGGATATGGGTATCGCAGGCAAGTGGGCGCTCTCGAGCTGGGCGCTCTCGAGCTCGGTCGAGGCGCCGATCGACGTGCTCGGGCTTTCCAACGGCGCGCGCGAGCTACATCACGGGGCAGAACATCCCGATCGACGGCGGCGCGTATCCGGGGACGTACTGATGGCCCCTGCGAATCGCGCAGATCTCACCCCGTGTTCCTCAACCCCGCCGCGATCCCGTTGATCGCGAGGTGAATCCCCGTGCGCGCCCGCTCGTCGGCCTTGCCTTCGCGCCAGCGGCGCACGAGCTCCACCTGCAGGTGGTGCAGCGGATCGATGTACGGAAACCGGTGCCGGATCGAACGCGCGAGCGACGGGTTGCCCTGCAGCCGCTGCTTTTCTCCGGTGATCCGTGCCAGCGCGTCCGCCGTGCGGTGCCACTCCTCCTCGATCGCGCCGAAGATGCGCTTGCGCAAGCGCGCATCGGGCAGGAGTTCGGCATAACGCGACGCGAGCGCGAGATCGCTCTTGGCAATCACCATGTCCATGTTGGACAGCAGCGTGCGGAAGAACGGCCACTGCCGGTACATCCGCTGCAGGAGCGCCAGCGCCTCGCCCTTGCCGTGGCGCTCGTCGCCCATGAACTGCTGCACGGCCGAGCCGAACCCGTACCAGCCCGGCAGCGTCACGCGGCACTGCCCCCAGCTGAAGCCCCAGGGGATCGCGCGCAGGTCCTCGATGCGCTGCGTGGACTTGCGTGACGCGGGACGCGAGCCGATGTTGAGTTCCGCGATCTCGCGAATCGGCGTGGCGGCGAAGAAGTAGTCCGTGAATCCCGGCGTGTCGTACACGAGCGCGCGGTAGGCGGCCATGCTCGAACGCGAGAGCGCCTCGGCCGCCGCCAGGAACTGTTTCGGCGCGGTCTTCGTCGGCTGCAGCAGCGTGGCTTCGAGCGTCGCCGCGACGAGCGTCTCGAGGTTGCGCCGCCCGATTTCAGGGTTGGCGTATTTCGATGCGATCACCTCGCCTTGCTCGGTGAGCCGGATCTGACCGCGCACCGTGCCGGGCGGCTGCGCGAGGATCGCCTGGTAGCTCGGTCCGCCGCCGCGGCCCACCGTGCCGCCGCGGCCGTGGAAGAGGCGCAGCTGGATGTCGTTGGAGTTCGCGAGCCGCTCGAACAGATCCGCGAGCGCGATCTCCGCGCGGTAGAGCTCCCAATTGCTCGTGAAGATGCCGCCGTCCTTGTTGCTGTCGCTGTAGCCGAGCATGATGTCCTGCTCGCCGCCGGAGCGCTGCACGAGCTTCGCGATGCCGGCAAGCGCATAGAACTCGCGCATGATCGGCGCGGCGTTGCGCAGGTCCTCGATCGTCTCGAACAGCGGCACGACGATGAGCTCGGTCGTGGCCGCATCGTCCAGCGTGCCGTGCACGAGGCCCACTTCCTTCAGCAGCAGCAGCACTTCGAGCAAGTCGCTCACGGTCTCCGTGTGGCTGATGATGTAGTGCCGGATCGACCGCGTGCCGAAGCGCTGCCGCAGCGTGAGCGCGGTCTCGAAGATCGCGAGCTCCTTGCGCGCGAGCTCGCTGTAGTCCGCGCCGATCACGCGCAGCGGCCGCGCATCGTTCAGCAGCTTCACGATGAGATCGCGGCGCGCGGCTTCGTCGAGCTTGCGGTAGTCGCGTTCGATGCGCGCTGCGGCGAGCAGCTCCGCGAGCACCGCCTCGTGCTGGTCGGAACTCTGGCGCAGGTCGACGGTGGCCAGATGAAAGCCGAACACTTCCACCGCGCGGATGAGCGGCTGCAGGCGCTGCTGCACGAGCGCTTCGCCGTGATGGGCTCGCAGCGACTCGCGAACGACCAGCAGGTCGGCCAGCAATTCCTCGGCACGCCCATACGGATTGCGCGGCGGCACCGCATGGCGCGCCGCCTCTCCGCCGGTGAGCGACTTGAGCGTGGCCGCGAGGCGCGAGTACATCCCCGTGAGCGCGCGCCGGTAGGGCTCGTCCATGCGATGTTCGCTCACGTCCGGCGACGCATCCGCGAGCGCGCGCATCTCGGGCGTCACGCCCACGAGCCGCGCCGACAGCGACAGTTCGCTGCCGAGCCAGTAAAGCTCGGTGAGGTAGTAGCGCAGTGCCACCTCGCACTGGCGGCGCAGCGCGTATTCGAGCGTGCCCGCATTCACGTTCGGGTTGCCGTCGCGGTCGCCGCCGATCCACTGGCCCATGCGCAGGAAGCTTGCCACGTGCTGGTTGCCGAGCTCGCGCTCGATCTGGCCGTAGAGCTTGGGAATCTGGCGCAGGAACGTCGCCTCGTAGTAGGAGAGCGCGGTCTCGATCTCGTCGGCGACCGTGAGCTTCGTGAACCGCAGGAGCCGCGTGTGCCACAGCTGCAGCACGCGGGCGCGAACGAGCGACTCGTTGGCCGCCAGCTCGCGCGGCGCGAGCGCGTCCTTCGGCAGTGCGCGCGACCGGATCTCGTCGCGCTCCGTGAGGAGGCGCGCGATGTCGCGTTCGGCGTCGAGGATGCTTTTTCTCTGCACTTCGGTCGGGTGCGCGGTGAGCACCGGCGAGAGATAGCTGTGCTCGAGCGTCTGCACGACCGTCTTCGCGCCGATGCCGGCCCAGCGCAGCCGCGCGAGCGCCACTTCGACGCTGCCTTCCTGCGTGTCGCCCGCGCGTTCGTGCACTTCGCGGCGTCGGATGTGATGGCGGTCCTCGGCGAGGTTCGCGAGGTGCGAGAAATACGTGAACGCGCGGATCACGCTCACCGCCTGGTCGCCCGAGAGCGATTTCAGCAGCTGCTTCAGCGCCCGGTCGGCTTCGTGGTCGGCGTCGCGCCGGAACGCCACGGAGAGCTTTCTGATGCGCTCCACCAGCTCGAACGCGTCCACGCCCTCCTGCTCGCGGATCACGTCGCCCAGGATGCGCCCGAGGAGGCGGATGTCTTCGACGAGCGGACGTTCGTTGTCCCTGGCGCGGCGCGCGGGAGGCGGCATCGGTTCGATCTCCTTCGGGGATGCGTCATGCTAGCATCGCGCCACCTCGAGGATTACATGCCGGTTACGAACCTGGAGCCGCTCGTCATCGCCACCCGCGAAAGCCGCCTCGCGCTCTGGCAGGCGGAGCATGTGAAGGCGCTGCTCGAATCGCGCGGGCACGCGGTGCGGCTCCTCGGCATGA
This sequence comes from Ramlibacter sp., assembly GCF_035548915.1. Taxonomy (GTDB): domain Bacteria; phylum Pseudomonadota; class Gammaproteobacteria; order Burkholderiales; family Burkholderiaceae_C; genus Ramlibacter. Next base: position 382,462 of record NZ_DASZSE010000039.1, read on the forward strand.
CCACGAAGGGCGACCAGATCCTCGACCGCACGCTCAGCAAGGTGGGCGGCAAGGGCCTGTTCGTGAAGGAACTCGAAGTGGCGCTCGAAGAAGGCCGCGCCGACCTCGCCGTGCATTCGCTGAAGGATGTGCCGATGGACTTGCCCGAGGGCTTCGCGCTCGCCTGCGTGATGGAGCGCGAGGACCCGCGCGACGCCTTCGTCTCCAACCGGTTCGCGGCGCTGGCCGAGCTGCCGCAGGGCGCGATCGTCGGCACGTCGAGCCTGCGGCGCCTGGTGCTGCTGCGGTCGCTGCGCCCGGATCTCAGGATCGAGCCGCTGCGCGGCAATCTCGATACGCGTCTTCGCAAGCTCGACGACGGGCAGTACGACGCCATCGTGCTCGCGGCCGCGGGCCTGCTGCGCCTTGGCCTCGCGCCGCGCATTCGCGCGATGTTCGAGCCCGAAGAGATGCTCCCCGCGGCGGGGCAGGGCGCGCTCGGCATCGAAGTGCGCGGGAACCGTCGGGACCTGCTGCAGGCGCTCGACCCGCTCGCGCATCGAACCACGTGGATGTGCGTCGCCGCCGAACGCGCCGTGAGCCGTGCGATGGGCGGCAGCTGCTCGATGCCGCTCGCAGCGCATGCCGTGTTCTCCGGCGAATACCTGCAGCTGCGCGCCGCGTGGGGCGAGCCGGAAGGCGACCCGCGACTCGTGCGCGCGCATGCGTCGGCGGCCGTCGCGGACCTCGAAGCGGCCGCCGCGCTCGGCGAGCAGGTCGCCGGGCAACTGCGCGCCGCAGGCGCTCACTGAAAAGGCGAGGGCGGCGCGTGCCGGTCATCGTCACGCGGCCGCAGGAAGAAGCGTTGCGCTGGGTGCAGCGCTTCGTGGAGCTCGGCGTCGATGCGATCGCGCTGCCGCTGATCTCGATCGCCCCGCCGCGCGATCCGCAGCCCTTGCGCGCCGCCTGGGCGAGGATGCAGGGCTTCAAGGCGGCGATGTTCGTGAGCGCCAATGCGGTGCGCCACTTCTTCGCGCAGGCGCCGTCCGGCGCGGGATTTCGCATCCGCGCGTGGGCCACGGGGCCGGGCACGTCGCACGCGTTGCGCGCGCGAGGTGTCGACGCGGCGCTGATCGACGAGCCGCGCGAAGACAGCGCGCAATTCGACTCCGAAGCGCTCTGGCGGGTCGTCGAGGGCGAGGTGCGGCGCGGCGACCGCGTGCTGGTGGTGCGCGGCGGCGACAGCGAAGGCGATCCGGCCGGCCGCGAGTGGCTGGCCGAGCGGCTCGAGGACCGGGGCTGCGAGGTGCACGTCGTGGTCGCGTATCGGCGCGTGATCTCCGAGTGGGACGAGACGAGGATCGCGCTCGCGCGCAGCGCCGCATCCGATGGGTCGCAGTGGCTTTTCAGCAGCTCCGAGGCGATCCGCCATCTGCTGCGGCTCGTGCCCGGCCAGGACTGGTCGGCCGCCCGCGCGGTCGCCACTCATCCGCGAATCGCCGAGGCGGCTCGCGGCGCGGGTTTCGGCACGGTACGCGAATGCCGGCCCGACTTCGACGAGGTGCTTCGTTCCCTACAATCGGACCGATGAGTGTCGAGCCCGGTCCGACTGGCGATGTCCGCGATTCCAGCGATTCCCGAGATGAAGCGAGATCGCTCGCCCCCGCGGCGGCCATCCCAGCGCGGCGCGATGTGACGCTCGCTCGCGGTTCGCTCATCGCGCTCATCGTGCTCGCCGGCGCCGCGCTGCTTGCGAGCACGATGCTCTGGCAGAAGCTCTCGGCGATCCAGGAGCAGCTCGCGCGGCAGAGCGCGGACGCGGGCGCGAGCGCGATCGAGGCGCGCGCGCTCGCGAAGCAGGCGCAGGAGCAGTCGCGCGACGTCGTGGCGCGCCAGGCCGTTCTCGAGACCCGCCTGAACGAAGTCGCGCTGCAGCGCAGCCAGCTCGAGGAGCTGATGCAGAGCCTGTCGCTCTCGCGCGACGAGAACCTCCTGGTCGACATCGAATCGTCGCTGCGCCTCGCGCAGCAGCAGACGCAGCTCATCGGCAGCCCCGAGCCGTTGCTGGCCGCGCTGCGCACGGCCGACCAGCGGCTTGCGCGCACGCCCCAGCCGCGGCTTGCGCGCGTGCGCGCCGCGATGGCGCGCGACATGGACCGCATCCGCGCCGCGGGCGTGACGGACGTGCCGGCCGTGCTCGCGCGGCTCGATCAGCTCGTGCGGGAGGTGGACGATCTGCCCGTGATGAACGCCGTGCCGCTGCGCCCCCCCGATGCGCCGCGCAAGCCCGTGGCCACGCCCTCGGCCGCGGCGGCGCCGACGCGCGAGCAGGTGTGGCAGCGCTGGCTCGAGACCGTGTTCGACGAGGCGCGCAGCCTCGTGCGTGTGAGCCGCATCGACCAGCCGGATGCGGCGCTGCTCGCGCCCGACCAGGCATTCTTCGTTCGCGAGAACCTGAAGCTGAAGCTCCTGAACGCGCGCCTGTCGCTGCTCGCGCGGCAGATCGAAGCGGCGAGAAGCGATGTCGCCGCGGCAAGCGGCGCGGTGCGCAAGTACTTCGACCCCGCCTCGCGGCACACGCAGGCCGCGACCTTGCAGCTGCAGCAGGTGCAGGCGCAATTGCGCGCCGCCGAGCTGCCGCGCATCGACGAGTCGCTCGCCGCGCTCGCGGCACTTTCGGGCGGAAGGTAGCGGCTCATGCGTGCGGTGCTGTGGCTGCTCGCGCTTTTCGGCATTGCGTCGGCGATCGCGCTTTTCGCCGGCAACAACCAGGGCACGGTGACCGTGTTCTGGCCGCCGTACCGCATCGACGTCTCGCTGAACCTCGCGCTGCTGATCGCGGTGGCGCTGTTCGCCTTCATTCATGCGGTGCTCGGCGCGCTCGCCGCCTTGTTCGACCTGCCGCGCCAGGCGCAGCGCTGGCGCAACCAGCAGAAGGAACGTTCGACGTATGCCTTCCTGCTCGACGGCTTCGCGCATCTCACGGCCGGCCGGTTCATCCGCGCGCGCAAGTCGGCCGAGTCGGCGATCGCGCAGGAGCAGTCGCTGAAAGACGCCGGCGTGAAGCTCGCCGGCGCCGCGCAGCTTCGCACGATCGCGCATCTGCTGGCCGCCGAGAGCGCGCAGGCGCTGCAGGATCGCGCGGCGCGCGAGGAACACCTGCGGCTCGCGCTCGAAGACGCGTCGACGCGCGAGGCGCAGGAGACGCACGAGGGCGCATTGATGCGCGCGGCGCGCTGGTCGCTGCAGGACCGCGAGCCCGAGGCCGCCCTCAAGTGGCTGAAGGACATGCCGCAAGGCGCCGCGCGCCGCACGCTCGCGCTGCGCACTCGCCTGAAGGCGTCGCGCCTCGCGGGCCTGAGCGCCGAGGCGCTCGATACCGCGCGGCTGCTCGCCAAGCATCGCGCGTTCTCCCCCGAGGCCGCGCAGAGCATCGTGCGGGGCTTGGCCATCGACCTTCTGAACGGCGCGTACGACACGGCGCAGCTCATGCGCGCGTGGCAATCGCTCGAGCCCGCCGAACGGCAAATGCCCGAAGTCGCGATCCACGCCGCGCAGCGTCTGGCCGCGCTCGGTGGCGACGCGCAGCTCGCCCGCGAGTGGCTGCTGCCGGTGTGGGAGCGCTATGCGACGCTCGGCGACAGCCTGAAGACGCGGCTTGCGCAGGCGCTGGAGGAGAGCTTCGAGTCGCTCGACGGCGTGTGGCTCGCGCGCATCGAAGCCGCGCAGCGCGCCAATCCGCGCGACGGCACGCTGCAATATCTGGCGGGAATGGCGTGCATGCACCGGCAGCTCTGGGGCAAGGCGCAGCAGCTGCTCACGCAAGCCGCGCTCGGCCTGCAGGACGCCCGCATGCACCGCAAGGCGTGGCGCGCGCTCGCGCAGCTTGCCGAGCAGCGCGGCGAGGATGCGAAAGCCGGGGAAGCCTGGAAGCGCGCGGCGAGCGACTGAAAGGCCCGCGCGGGTGGAATGCCCTTCGGGCACTCCACCGTTGCACGCCAGCTGGTCTAGAACGGAAGCGCGAGGTTGCGCAGGTCCTTGCGAGTTTCCACCAGCACCAGCGGACCTTCATCGATCACGACCATCGGAGGCCGCTCGCGCGGGACGTGCACGGGTTTCGGCTCGGCCGCGATCGCCGCCTGCGCGGCCGCGATCTTCTGCGCATCCGAGTTCACCCATTGCAGGCCCGAAACCTCCGCCACCTGCATCAGATCGCCGACAGGCAGCTCGTACGGCTGAACCTTGGGTGGCATCGCGCGCGAGGGCGCATGCACGGCTGCCGGTGCGGCTTCGGCGACATAGTTGATGCGCTCGGCGCCGGCGCCTTCGCCCGATGACCGCGCGGCAGGTTCCGCGGCTGCCTCGCGTTCGCCGCGTTCACCGCGTTCACCGCGTTCGCCGCGTTCGCCGCGCTCCCTGCGGTCGCGGCCGTAGCGGTCGCGCGAGCGGCGGTCGCGGCGCTGGTCATCGAGCGGGGGCTCGACGCCAGCCGCGTCGCCCTCGGCCGCATCCACGACCTCGGGCATGCGCTCGTCGCCGGGCCGCGGTTCGTCCGCCAGCGCCTCGGGTGCGGGGGCGCCTTCGCGCGGTGGCCGATCGCGGCGATCGCCACGTTCTGCGCGGTCGCCGCGATCACGGCGGGCCTCGCCACGATCGCCGCGGTCGCCGCGGTCACCGCGGTCACCGCGATCCGAACGTTCCCCGCGTTCCGCGCCTTCGCGACGGCCTTCTCCGCGCGGCTGCTGCCGGTCGCGCTGCTGCTCGGTGCTCTCGACGACGCCCTGCGCTTCGACCTCCACACCTTCCTGCGGTGCGCGATCCTCGCGGCGGTCGCGATCGCGCTGGCGATTGTCGCGACTTTCGCCACGCTCCGCGCGCTCGCCACGCCGGTCGCCACGGTCGCCACGGTCGCCACGGTCGCCACGTTGATCCCCGCGCTCGCCCCGGTCGCCACGTTGTTCCCCGCGCTCGCCACGTTCACGTTGCTGCCCGCCTTCCCGGCGTTGCTGCGGGTCGCGCCGCTGTTCGTCGCGCCCGCGACCTTCGCCCCGCGGCTGCTGCGCGCCATCCGCGCCTTCGGCCGCGGCGCGTTCGCGGCGCGGCTGCTGATCGCCGCGGCGTCCGTCGCGGGCGCGGCCATCACCGCGCCCCTGGTCGCGTCGACCGTCGCGGCGTCCTTCTCCGCGTCCATCCCCGCGTCCGTCTCCACGACTTTCCCCGCGACCTTCCCCGCGGCCTTCCCGCCGTTCCTCCTTGCGCGCTTCTGCCGGCTGCGCGGGCGCGGCCCCCGCTGTCGCCGGCGTCATGCCGAAGAGGTTCTTCAGCCAGGCCATGAAGCCGCTTTCGGCCGGCACCGGCGCGCTCGTCGGCTGCGCGGGCGCCTTCGCCACCGCATCCAGCGCGGGTGCCGCCACCGGCGCGGATGCGGGTTCGGGCCTCGCGACCGGCAGCGGCGCCGGCGCATCGGGCAGCACGCCCTTGATCACCGGCTCCTGGCGGTTCGCGCGCTCGTGGGAGCGCCGCGTCACCGTCGTCTGCTCCTCGAAGTCCTCGGCCATGTGGTAGCTCGCCTTCAGATTGTCCAGGCGCGGGTCGTCGTGCTTCAGGCGCTCGAGCCGGTAGTTCGGCGTCTCGAGCGTCTTGTTGGGCACCATGATCACGCTGATGCGCTGCTTCAGCTCGATCTTCGCGATTTCGGTGCGCTTCTCGTTCAGCAGGAACGAGGCGACTTCCACCGGCACCTGCACGTGCACCGCGGCCGTGCTGTCCTTCATCGACTCCTCCTGGATGATCCGCAGGATCTGCAGCGCCGAGCTTTCGGTGTCGCGGATGTGGCCATGGCCGCCGCAGCGCGGGCAGGGGATCGACGCGCCTTCGGACAGCGCGGGGCGCAGCCGCTGGCGGCTCATTTCCATCAGGCCGAACTTCGAGATCGAGCCGAATTGCACGCGCGCGCGGTCCTGCCGCAGCGCATCGCGCAGCCGGTTCTCGACTTCCCGGCGGTTCTTCGACTCCTCCATGTCGATGAAGTCGATCACGATGAGGCCGCCCAGGTCGCGCAGGCGCATCTGGCGCGCGACTTCGTCGGCGGCTTCGAGGTTCGTGCGCGTCGCGGTTTCCTCGATGTCGCCGCCCTTGATCGCGCGCGCCGAGTTCACGTCGATGGAGACCAGCGCTTCGGTGTGGTCGATCACCACGACGCCGCCCGAGGGCAGCTTCACTTCGCGCGCGTAAGCCGATTCGATCTGATGCTCGATCTGGAAGCGCGAAAAGAGCGCCGCGTCGTCGCGGTAGCGCTTCACCCTCTGCGCGTGCTCCGGCATCACGTGCGACATGAACTGCTGCGCCTGCTCGTAGATGTCGTCCGTGTCGATCAGGATGTCGCCGATGTCGCTGTTGAAGTAGTCGCGGATCGCGCGGATCACGAGCGACGACTCCTGGTAGATGAGGAACGCGCCCTTGCCCGCCTTGGCCGCGCCGTCGATCGCGTTCCAGAGTTTCAGGAGGTAGTTCAGGTCCCACTGCAGTTCGGGGGCGCTCCTGCCGATGCCGGCCGTGCGCGCGATGATGGACATGCCGCTCGGGTACTCGAGCTGGTCCATCGCTTCTTTCAGCTCGGCGCGGTCGTCGCCTTCGATGCGGCGCGAGACACCGCCGCCGCGCGGGTTGTTGGGCATGAGCACGACGTAGCGCCCGGCGAGCGAAATGAACGTCGTGAGCGCCGCGCCCTTGTTGCCGCGCTCTTCCTTTTCGACCTGCACGAGCAGTTCCTGGCCTTCGCGGATCACGTCGTTGATCCTCGCTTGCGACGGCGACATGTTGCCCTGGAAGAACTGGCGGGAGATCTCCTTGAACGGCAGGAACCCGTGGCGGTCCTCGCCGTAGTCGACGAAGCACGCTTCGAGCGACGGCTCGACGCGCGTCACGACGGCTTTGTAGATGTTGCCCTTGCGCTGTTCGCGCCCTTCGATCTCGATTTCGTAGTCGAGGAGCTTCTGCCCGTCGACGATGGCCAGCCGGCGCTCTTCGGCCTGCGTGGCGTTGATCAGCATGCGCTTCATCGCGTCACCTTCTTAAAACGACTTCCCGCCCCATGACGGGGCAACGATGCCGGCCGGACGCTTCGAAACGACGGGAATTGCCGTGGGCGCGGCGCGAGCGGCTAGCTCGTGCGGCGACGCCAGGGCACGTGGATGGTGGCGAGAAGGACAAGGCGCGGCCGCGCCGCGGGTAGCGCGGCGAGGGCAGGGCGCGTCGGGGGAAGGGCCGATGGCGCGGCGAAAGCCCGCGGGAGGCTTGCGAGCCAGTCCCAGCAGAGCATGAAAAGCGCCATCAGCACATTGTTCTCGCTTCGATCCGCTTTCCAGCGTTCGGGGCTGGAGAGCATGCAATTCCGTATCGGTGTTCCAAAGTGCCGTTCGACCCGCGCTTGACTGCGCGCGTGCACATGGCGTGCACGAGACGCGCGCGGGGGCATCGACCAACCGGCGCGGGCTTCCGTGGTGGGCCTCGACTAAACTCCGAGGCAAATCAACCACTTAGGCCGTAACGCCAGTGAAACAGATTATAGGGGGCGCGAGGCCCCCTGCAAGTCCGCGGGCCGCGCAGGTGACGGTCGGCGAGCAATCCGATGGGCAGCGGCTCGACAACTTTCTGATTCGCGAGCTGAAGGGCGTGCCCAAGACGCACGTCTACCGGATCATCCGCTCGGGCGAAGTGCGCCTGAACAAGGGCCGGGCGGCGGCCGATACCCGGGTCGCGGCCGGCGATGTCGTGCGTCTGCCGCCCGTGCGCGTTGCCGAAAGAGCCTCGCAAACGCCCGGGATGGTTGCGCCGGCACGTGAATTCCCGGTGCTGTTCGAGGACGAGCATCTCCTTGCCATCGACAAGCCGGCCGGCGTGGCCGTGCACGGCGGCAGCGGGGTGAGCTTCGGCGTCATCGAGCAGTTGCGGCGTGCGAGGCCGCAGGCGAAGTTCCTGGAACTCGTGCACCGGCTGGACCGCGAGACGTCGGGCATCCTGCTCGTGGCGAAGCGCCGCTCGGCTTTGACGAAGCTGCAGGATCAGTTCCGCGAGCGGGACATGGGCAAGACCTATCTCGCGCTGGTCCAGGGTGTGTGGCCCGCCCAGCGCAAGGTCATCGACCAGCCGTTGCACAAGTACCTCCTGGCCGACGGCGAGCGGCGGGTGAAAGTGGTCGCGAAGGACGACCCCGACGGGATGCGTGCCGTGACGCTCGTGCGTCCTTGCGCCGTCATTCCCGCGCAAGCGGCAATCCAGGGGCTTTCCGGCGGCTGCTCGCTGCTCGAAGTGACGATCAAGACCGGCCGCACCCACCAGATCCGGGTGCACGTCGCATCGCAAGGCCACCCGATCCTCGGAGACGACAAGTACGGCGACTTCGAGCTCAACCGGCTCCTTGCGAGAAATGGCCTGAAGCGCATGTTCCTTCACGCGTGGCGGTTACAGTTCAGTCATCCGGCGAGCCTCGAACGCATCGAACTCACGAGCCCCCTGCCGGCCGAATTGCAGAAATTCCTGGACCATGTCCGACCGCCCGCGTAGACGCTTCGACCTGATCGCGTTCGATTGGGACGGCACGCTCTTCGATTCCACGAAGATCATCGTGCGCTGCATCCAGAGTGCCGTGGCGGACGTGGGCGGGACGGTGCCTTCGGACAAGGACGCCGCCTACGTGATCGGCATGGGCCTCATGGAAGCCCTCGCGCATGCCGCGCCGGATGTGCCGCGCGAGCGCTATTCGCAATTGGCAGAACGCTACCGCTTCCACTATCTCGCGCACCGGGACGACCTGAGCCTCTTCGAGGGCGTGCTGCCGCTGCTCGAAGACCTGCGCGCGCGCGACCACCGGCTCGCGGTGGCCACCGGCAAGTCGCGCCGAGGGCTCGACGACGCATTGCACATGGCGCAGCTGAAGGGCGTGTTCGACGGATCGCGCACGGCCGACGAGACGGCCGGCAAGCCCGACCCGAGGATGCTGCGCGAACTGATGCGCGAATTCGCAGCCGGGCCCGAACGCACGCTGATGATCGGCGACACGACGCACGATCTGCAAATGGCGCTCAACGCGGGCTGCGCGAGCGTGGGCGTGAGCTACGGCGCGCACGAACCGTCGGAATTCCACGCGCTCGAGCCGCGCTTCATCGCGCATTCGGTGCGCGAGCTGCACGACTGGCTGCTCGCCAATGCCTGAAGGCCATGCAAGATTCGACGCCCGTGCCTCTTTGCAATTCCGCCGACCTCGTGGACGGCGGCCTCGCGGTGCCGTTCGATGTGGTCCACGGCGGCTACACCTGCCGGGCGTTCGCCGTGCGCTGGCAAGGCCGCGTGCATGCCTACCTCAATCGCTGCGCGCACGTGGCGATGGAGCTGGACTGGCAGCCGAACCGCTTCTTCGACGATAGCGGCCAGTGGCTTCTTTGCGGCACTCACGGCGCGGTCTACCGGCCCGACACCGGCGCCTGCGCGGGCGGCCCGTGCCGGGGCGGGCTCGTGAAGATCGAGGTGTCGGAGCAAGACGGCGTCGTGCACTGGCATACTGCCTTCAACCTGAAGCCGCTCGAGTTCTGAAATGAATCCCCTCCCGAAGCGCCTTCGTCGCCTCCCCCCCGAGGGCGCGCACCCGGCGGCCCGGCAAAGCCGGTTGCGCGGGTGCATCCGAACCGACCGCGCCTTTCATGAGCCGCGGGTGCTCCGCAGCATGGACAACTGAGATGGACAACAACGAATCGCCCTATCCGCAGGAGGCGCCGAAAGAAACGCCACCTCCCGAACCGCCTCGTGCGGCGAGCCCCGCGCCCGTCGCGGCCGCAGCCGCGAGCGCATCGAAGGCCTCGCCCGAGGGCTGGGAACGCGCCGCGCTCGAGAAGCTCGTGTTCGCCACGCTCGACGAGCAGCGGCGCAACCGCCGCTGGCGCATGTTCCGCAGCATGGCGTGGCTCGTGTTCTTCCTGATCCTTTTGTGGGCGATCGCCCTGCGCGGCTCGGGCACGCCGGACAAGACGTCGCCGCACACCGCCGTGATCGACGTGAAGGGCGAGATCGATTCCGAGGGCGAGGCCAGCGCGGAATTCGTCGTGGCCGCCATGCGCTCGGCCTTCGAGGACGACGGCGCGCGCGGCATCGTGCTCCTCATCAATTCGCCCGGCGGCAGCCCGGTGCAGGCGGGCATCATCAACGACGAGATCAAGCGCCTGCGCGCGAAGTACAACAAGCCGGTATACGCGGTGGTGGAGGAGTCCTGCGCGTCCGCGGCGTACTACATCGCCGCGGGCACCGACAAGATCTACGTCGACAAGGCGAGCATCGTGGGCAGCATCGGCGTCCTGCTGGACGGCTTCGGCTTCGTCGGACTCATGGACAAGCTGGGCGTCGAGCGGCGCCTCATGACGGCCGGGGAGAACAAGGGCTTCCTCGATCCGTTCAGCCCGCAGACCGAGAAGCATCGCGAGCACGCGCAGCAGATGCTCGACCAGGTCCACCAGCAGTTCATCAGCGTGGTGAAGGCCGGGCGGGGCAAGCGCCTGAAGGATTCGCCCGAACTCTTCAGCGGCCTCTTCTGGACGGGCCAGCAGGCGGTGGACATGGGTCTCGCCGACGGCCTGGGCAACCTCGACTACGTGGCGCGGGAAGTGGTGAAGGCCGAAGACGTGGTGGACTACACCCGGCACGCGAACGTGGCCGAGCGGCTGGCGAAGAAGTTCGGGACTTCGATCGGCGAAGGGGCGATCAAGGCATTGCATATGATGCCGAGCCTTCGATGAGAGCCTGGGCGCGGAGGGCCATGAAGCTCCCTCTCCCCCCGGGAGAGGGTCGGGGTGAGGGTCGGGGTGAGGGCAGGGCCCCCCACTAACGGCCGATCGCGAACACCGCGGGCGTGTCGTTGTCGACCGGCGGCCGCTCGCGCTTCCAGTTCTGCACGGTGTCGCACCGGCAGCGCGCCTCGGGCAGCGTGAGGCCGCTGCCGACGGCAAGGCGCGTGTTCGGATGCAGCGTCTGAATGAGCGAGTCCCACAGCGCGCCGTTGCGATAGGGCGTCTCGATGAAGAGCTGCGTCTGCGCGTGCTTCAGCGCGAGCGATTCCAGCTCGCGTACGCGGTGCGCGCGCGCCGCGTTGTCCTGCGGCAGGTAGCCGACGAAAGCGAAGCTCTGCCCGTTCAGGCCGCTGGCGGCGAGCGTGAGCAGCAGCGAAGACGGACCGACGAGCGGGATCACCGGCAGCTCGAGCGCATGCGCCGCGCGCACGACCGACGCGCCCGGATCGGCGATGGCCGGCATGCCCGCTTCGCTGAGCAGGCCGACGTCGTGACCCTCGAGCGCGGCTTGCAGGAGCGGCCTCGCGTCGTAGTCCACGACATGATCTCCCTTCTTGTGCACCGCGCGGGGCAGTTCGGCGATCGACTGCTGCTGCAGCGGTACCGCAAGCGTCCGCTCTTCGCCGATGCGCTTCAGGAACGCGCGGGCGGTCTTCGCGTTCTCGCAGATCCAGTGCGTGATGGCCGCGGCCTGCGCGATCGTCGTCGCGGGCAGCGCATCCGCAAGCGGTGCCTGCTGCCTCATCCCGAAATCGAGCGGCGCGGGCACGAGCACGAGCCGCCCGGGCTGCGTCATCAGAGCACCTTCACGCCGGCGGCGCGGATCATGCGGCAGGTGCGGATGAGCGGCAGGCCCACGAGCGCGGTCGGGTCGTCGTTGTCGATCGCATCGAGCAAGGCGATGCCGAGCCCTTCGCTCTTCGCGCTGCCCGCGCAGTCGTACGGCTGCTCGGCGCGCAGATAGGCTTCGATCTCGGCATCGGTGAGCGATCGGAAGCTCACGCGCACCGCGGCGAGGTCGAGCGCTTCGTACTGCGTCTCGCGGCACACCACCGCGAGCGCCGTCTGAAAGACGACCGTGCGGCCACTCATGAGCCTGAGCTGCTGCGTCGCACGCTCGTGCGTGCCTGGCTTGCCGATCGGTTCTCCTTCGAGGTCGGCGACCTGGTCGGAGCCGATCACGACCGCATGCGGAAAACGCTGCGCGACCGCATGAGCCTTCGCGAGCGCGAGGCGCCGCGCGATCTGCGCGGGCGCCTCACCCGGCAACGCAGTCTCGTCGACCCCGGGCGCCGCGACTTCGAAGGGGATGCCCAGGCGTTCCAGCAATTCGCGCCGGTAGCGCGAGGTGGAGCCGAGAACGAGCGGGCGGGCGGACATGGGGTGGCGGGCTGGGAACAGCATCGATTCTCTTACACTGATCGTATGAAGAACGAGTTCGATGCCCGCAGGCTGGACATTCGGCGGTTCGCCGAGGAGCGCGGTGTCATCGAAGCGACGCAGCCGCTCTCGGCTTTCCGCCGCCTGCTGGACGAAGCCGAGGGCCGGGGCACGGATGAGCCGGTGCGCTGGTCGGCGCGCGGCGAACTGCTCGATCCCGGTCATGTGCAGCCCGACGTCTGGCTGCACCTGGAGGCCTCCACCCGGCTCACGCTCACTTGCCAGCGCTGCCTGCAGCCGGTGCGGGTGCCGCTCGAGGTGCGGCGGTCGTTTCGCTTCGTGCGCGACGAATCCACGGCCGCGAGCGAGGACGAGGCGAGCGAGGAAGACGTGCTCGCCGAAAGCCGCAGCTTCGACCTGCTCGAGCTGGCCGAAGACGAGCTGCTGATGGAGCTGCCGCTCGCGCCGCGGCACGAACGGTGCCCCGTCGAGCTGCCGATGACCGCGGGCGAGGCCGAGTTCGAGGCTACCGGGGGCGAGAAGGCGAGGCCCTTCGAGGCGCTCGGGAAGCTGAAGAGCACGAGACACTGAGAGGCGGCCGCGAGGCGTGTCGCTTCTCGGCTATAATCAAAAGCTTCGCGCGGAAAGCCCCGGCTCGTCCCCGCATCCCACCCACCGAACTTACGGTGTTGCAGCTTTTTTTCGAAGCGGCAACCCTCCCACAGGAGCCCCTCATGGCCGTTCAGCAAAACAAGAAGTCGCCCTCCAAGCGCGGCATGCACCGCTCGCACAACGCCCTGAACGTCCCGGGCATCGCGGTGGAGCCCACCACGGGCGAAACGCACCTGCGCCATCACATCAGCCCGACCGGCTTCTATCGCGGCCGCAAGGTGGTGAAGACCAAGAACGAAGCCTGAGCGCCGCTGCGATTCACGCGCTGAGGCCGCACGGGGCCTGACGCGATTTCGCGTCGCGCCCCCACCTGTCCCGGGCCCGGTTGCCGAAACGCAGCCGGGCCTTTTGCTTGGGGCCGCTCGGGCGGCGCAAAAGCCTCTACATTTCAGGCCATGACGACTCTGGCTGTCGATTGCATGGGCGGCGACCACGGTCCGCCCGTCACGCTCGCTGCCTGCCGCCGCTTCCTCGAGAACCACGGCGAGGCGCGCTTGCTGCTCGTCGGACAGCCCGAGGCACTCGCCACGTTCCAGCACCCTCGTGCGCAGACGGTGGCCGCATCCGAAGTGGTGGAGATGCACGACGCGGTGGAGATCGCGCTTCGCAGGAAGAAGGATTCCTCGATGCGCGTCGCCCTGCAGCAGGTGAAGCAGGGCGCGGCGCAGGCGGCCGTCTCGGCCGGCAACACCGGCGCGCTCATGGCGCTCGCCCGCTATCTTTTGAAGACGGTGGAGGGCATCGACCGCCCCGCCATCGCGTATCCCCTGCCCAATGCGAAGGGCGGTGCGACGACCGTGCTCGACCTCGGCGCCAACGTCGACTGCACGGAGCAGCACCTGCTGCAGTTCGCGGTGCTCGGCTCGGCCCTGGTGGCGGCGCTCAGCGGCAACAATTCGCCGACCGTGGGGCTGCTGAACATCGGCGAGGAGATCATCAAGGGCAGCGAAGTGATCAAGAAGGCCGGGGAGCTGCTGCGCTCGGCGGCCCATTCGGGCGACCTCAACTTCCACGGCAACGTCGAGGGCAACGACATCTTCAAGGGCACGACCGACATCGTGGTGTGCGACGGCTTCGTGGGCAACGTGGCGCTGAAGACGAGCGAGGGCCTCGCGTCCATGATCGGCGGCTTCCTGCGCGAGGAGTTCTCGCGCAACCTGCTGCGGCGCCTCGCGGCCGTGGCGGTGTATCCGGTGCTCTCCGCATTCAAGAAACGCGTGGACTATCGGCGCTACAACGGCGCGGCGCTGCTCGGCCTGAGGGGGCTCGTCTTCAAGAGCCACGGCTCGGCCGATGCCTTCGCTTTCGAGCAGGCCCTCAACCGCGCGTATGATGCGGCCACAAACAATCTGCTCGAGCGCGTCCAGGCCCGCATCGCTCATGCCCGACCCCTCCTGGTCGGCTCCGATGCGCCCGCGACCGAGGCCGCCGTTCCATGAACCGTTATTCGCGCATCGCCGGCACCGGCAGCTACCTTCCGCCGCGCCGCGTCACCAACGCAGAGCTCGCCGCCGAACTGGGCGGCCGCGGCATCGAGACATCGGACCAGTGGATCGTCGAGCGCACGGGCATCCGCGCGCGCCATTTCGCCGAGCCCGGCGTGACGACGAGCGACCTCGCCTTGCCGGCGTGCAGGCATGCGCTCGAGGCGGCGGGAGTGTCGAGTGCCGACATCGATCTCATCGTGGTGGCGACGTCCACGCCGGACATGGTGTTTCCCTCGTCGGCCGCCATCCTGCAGCACAAGCTCGGCATCGCGGGCTGTCCCGCGTTCGACCTGCAGGCCGTGTGCAGCGGTTTCGTCTATGCGCTCACGGTCGCCGACTCGATGATCAAGTCGGGTGCGGCGAACAAGGCGCTCGTCGTCGGCTCGGAGGTGTTCTCGCGCATCCTCGATTTCAACGATCGCACGACGTGCGTGCTGTTCGGCGACGGCGCCGGCGCGGTCGTGCTCGAGGCGTCCGACCAGCCCGGCATCCTCGCTTCGGACCTGCACGCGGACGGCAGGCACGTGGGCATCCTGTGCGTGCCGGGCACCGTATCGGGCGGCAAGGTGCTGGGCGAGCCCCTGCTGAAGATGGACGGCCAGGCCGTGTTCAAGCTCGCGATCGGCGTGCTCGAAGACGCCGCGCGCAAGACGCTCGCCAAGGCGGGACGCACCGATGCCGACATCGACTGGCTGATTCCGCACCAGGCCAACCTGCGCATCATGCAGGGCACCGCGAAGAAACTGAAGCTGCCGCTTCACAAGCTCATCGTGACGGTGGACGAACACGGCAACACGTCGGCGGCATCGATCCCGCTCGCGCTCGACGCCGCCGTGCGCGGCGGCCAGATCGAGCGTGGCGACACGCTGATGCTCGAGGGCGTGGGCGGCGGCTTCACCTGGGGCGCCGTCCTGCTCGACTACTGAGGCGCCGCGAGGCGGCCCCGCGGAACAAGAAATCACATGAAACCGTTCGCATTCGTCTTTCCCGGACAGGGTTCGCAAGCCGTCGGCATGCTCGATGCGTGGGGTGATCATCCTGCCGTCAAGGAGTCGTTGCGCGAGGCGTCCGACGCGCTCGGCGAGGACCTCGGCCGGCTGATCCGGGAAGGCCCGAAGGAGGCGCTCGCCCTCACCACCAACACGCAGCCCGCGATGCTGGTCGCGGGCGTGGCGGCGTGGCGCGCGTGGAAGGCCGAAGGCGGGGCCGATCCGGTCGTTGCGGCCGGTCACTCGCTCGGCGAATATTCCGCGCTGGTGGCGGCGGGGTCTCTCACCCTCGCCGACGCCGCGCCGCTCGTGCGCTTTCGCGCTCAGGCCATGCAGGAAGCCGTGCCCGTCGGAGTCGGCGCGATGGCCGCCGTGCTCGGCATGGATGCGCACAAGGTGATCGAAGGCTGCGCCGAGGCGCAGCGCACCTTCGGCACCAACAGCGACGAGGTGGTCGAGGCGGTGAATTTCAACGATCCTCTGCAGACGGTGATCGCCGGCAGCAAGGCCGCCGTGGACAAGGCGTGCGAGATCCTGAAGGCCAGCGGCGCCAAGCGCGCGCTGCCGCTGCCGGTGTCGGCCCCCTTCCATTCGAGCCTCATGAAGCCCGCGGCCGAACGGCTGAAGGAAAAGCTCGCGGCCACCGAGTTCGCTTCGCCTCGCATTCCGGTCGTGAACAACATCGAGGCGAAGTCCGAAAGCGATCCGCAGCGCATCCGCGCGGCACTCTACGAGCAGGCTTTCGGTCCGGTGCGATGGGTCGACTGCGTGCGATCGATCAAGGCGCACGGTGCGCGGATCGTGATCGAGTGCGGTCCCGGCAAGGTGCTCGCGGCCATGGTGAAGCGCATCGACGGCGAGCTCGCCTCCGGCGCGATGTACGACCCCGCGACGCTTGCCGAAGCGAAGGGGCTCGTCGCATGACGGCTGCGAAGTTCCAGGGACAGGTGGCGCTCGTCACCGGCGCGTCGCGCGGCATCGGCGCGGCGATCGCGCACGAACTCGCGCACCGCGGCGTGAAGGTGATCGGCACCGCGACGACGGATGAGGGCGCGTCGAAGGTGAGCGCGGCACTCGCCGAGTTCGCGGGCTGCCGAGGCGCGAAGCTCGACGTGAACGATGCCGCCGCGGCGCAGGCGGTGGTCGACGCGATCGCCGCGGAGCACGGCGGCTTGCAGGTGCTCGTCAACAACGCCGGCATCACGCGCGACACGCTCGCCATGCGGATGAAGGACGAGGACTGGGACGCCGTGCTCGACACGAACCTGAAGGCCGTGTTTCGCATGAGCCGCGCCGTGATGCGCACGATGATGAAGCAGCGCTACGGCCGCATCGTGAACATCACGAGCGTCGTGGGCGCGAGCGGCAATGCGGGTCAGGCCAACTACGCGGCCGCCAAGGCCGGCGTGGCCGGCATGACCCGCTCGCTCGCCCGCGAGCTCGGCAGCCGGGGCATCACGGTCAATTGCGTGGCGCCGGGCTTCATCGAGACCGACATGACGGCGAGCTTGCCGCAGGAGCAGCAAAAGGCGCTGCTCGGCCAGATCCCGCTCGGCCACCTCGGCAAGCCGGCCGACATCGCGCATGCCGTCGCCTGGCTCGCCTCGCCCGAGGCCGGCTACGTGACGGGACAGGAGGTCCATGTGAACGGCGGGATGTACATGGCCTGACGCATGCGTGCAAATGGGGCGATTCGCCCGAGCCCGGCCGGGAGGGCTGCCCGGTCTAGAATTGCGGATTCAGTCACAACCCTCCGAGGGATCAAATGAGCGATATCGAAGCACGTGTCAAGAAAATCATCGCCGAGCAGCTCGGCGTGGAGGAGTCGCAGGTCACCAACGAGAAGGCTTTCGTGGCGGACCTCGGCGCCGATTCGCTCGACACGGTGGAGCTGGTGATGGCCCTCGAGGATGAATTCGGCATCGAGATTCCCGACGAGGACGCCGAGAAGATCACCACGGTGCAGAACGCGATCGACTACGCGCAGCAGCACCAGAAGGCTTGAGCGGATGGGAAGCGGAATGCACGCAGCGCGCAGCGTGGGCGCAGCATGAGTCGCCGTCGCGTTGTCGTGACCGGCCTGGGCTGCATCAGCCCCGTGGGCAACACGGTGGCCGAGTCGTGGGCCAACCTCCTCGCGGGCAAGCCGGGCATCGATTCGGTCGCATCGTTCGACGCGAGCAATCTCGCGTGCAGGTTCGCGGGAGAAGTGAAGGGCTTCGACATCGGCGAATACATCGCCGAGAAGGAAGCGCGGCACATGGACCGCTTCATCCACCTCGGCCTCGCCGCGGCGTGCCAGGCGGTGGCCGACAGCGGCTTGCCGACCGGCGACGCGCTGGATGGCGAACTCGCCACGCGCATCGGGGTGAACATCGGCTCGGGCATCGGCGGGCTGCCGCTCATCGAGCAGACGCACACGGAAATGGTCAATCGCGGCCCGCGCCGCATCTCGCCTTTCTTCGTGCCGGCTTCGATCATCAACATGATCTCGGGCCACGTTTCGATCAAGTTCGGCTTCCAGGGGCCGAACATCGCCGTGGTGACCGCGTGCACGACGGGTCTCCACGCGATCGGCGTGTCGGCGCGGATGATCGAATCGGGCGACGCCGACGTGATGGTCGCGGGCGGCGCCGAATCGTGCGTGTCGCCGCTCGGCATCGGCGGGTTCGCGGCGGCGCGCGCGCTGTCGACGCGCAACGACGATCCGAAGACCGCTTCGCGGCCCTGGGACAAGGACCGCGACGGATTCGTGCTCGGTGAAGGCGGCGGCGTGCTCGTGCTGGAAGAGTACGACCATGCGAAGGCCCGGGGCGCGAAGATCTACGCGGAGCTCGCCGGCTTCGGCCTGAGCGCGGACGCCTTCCATATGACGGCGCCCAACGTGGACGGTCCGCGCCGCTCCATGGCGATGGCGCTGAAGAACGCGGGCGTGAATGCGCACGAGGTCGATTACATCAACGCGCACGGCACATCCACGCCGCTTGGCGATGTCAACGAGACCAACGCGATCAAGCTCGCGCTCGGCGAGCATGCGAAGAAGGTCGTGGTGAACTCCACCAAGTCGATGACGGGCCACCTGCTGGGCGGCGCCGGCGGCATCGAATCGGTGTTCACCGTGCTCGCGCTGCACGAACAGAAGAGCCCGCCCACCATCAACATCTTCAACCAGGACCCGGAGTGCGACCTGGACTACTGTGCCAACACGGCGCGCGACCTGAAGATCGACGTGGCGGTGAAGAACAACTTCGGGTTCGGCGGCACCAACGGCACGCTGGTGTTCAGGCGCGCCTGACCTGATCCGTTTCCCAGGCATGCATCGCGCCCCGTCGGTGAGCTACCCGGTGGGGCGTTGCCGTTTCGCGGCCGCCGCCTGCGTGGTCGCCTGGCTGCTGGGTGGCATCGCCCTTTCCGGGTGGGCGTGGCAGGGCCAGCCGCTGAACGCGCGCCACGGTGCGGCGCTGGTGCTCTGGTGCGCCGTGGGGGCGGCCGCGGTCGCCGGCTGGTGGCGCTCGCCGGGCGGCATGATCGAATGGGACGGCGGCATCTGGCACTTCGGTACCCGCGAAGCCGAGGTGCTGCGCGTGGCGCTCGACCTGCAGCACGTCCTGCTGCTGTGCGTGAAGGTCTCCGGCGGCGAGGAGTGGCTGTGGGCCGAACGGCGCGCGGCGGCGTCCGACTGGGATGCGCTGCGGCGTGCGGTATATTCGCGCGCCAGGACCGCGGCGCTGGTCCGTCCGCCGGTGGCTGCCCCATGACCGAGACTCCTGCCGCGCCGCCTCCTTCGCCCGCCGATCCCGATTTCGTCCTGGTCGAGCGCACGGTCGCGGGCGACCACAAGGCCTACGCTCTTCTCGTGCTGAAGTATCAGCGGCGCATCGAACGGCTGATCGGGCGCATGGTGCGCGATACCGACCTGATCGAGGACATCGCGCAGGAAACCTTCATTCGCGCCTACCGCGCGCTCGGGCAGTTCCGGGGCGAGGCGCAGTTCTACACGTGGCTGTACCGGATCGCGGTGAACACCGCCAAGAAGGCGCTCGTCGACCTGAAGCGCGACCCGCTGGTGTCGGAAAGCGCGCTGAAGGGCGGCGGCGATGAGGACGGGGACGAAACTTCCGCCGTGGAGAACGAACTAACCTCCGCGGAAACGCCCGAAACGGTGCTCGCGGCCAAGGAGATCGCGGCCACGGTGAACTCGGCCATGGAAGCGCTGCCCGAGGAGCTGCGCCAGGCGGTGCAGCTGCGGGAGATCGAAGGTCTCTCGTACGAGGAGATCGCGGAAGTGATGAACTGCCCGATCGGAACGGTGCGCTCGCGAATCTTCCGGGCGCGCGAGGCGATTTCGGCCAAGGTCAAGCCCCTGCTGGAGAACCAGTCGGGCAGGCGCTGGTAGGCGCGAAGGGTGATGCAATGAACAATATGAATACGCAGGAACTGGTTTCGGCACTGGCGGATGGTCATCTTGAAGGCGATGCGCTTGCCGGGGCGCTCGACGCGGTGTGCGCGGACGAGGCGGCGCTTGCGGCCTGGCACCGGTATCACCTGATCGGCGACGTCCTGCGTTCGCAGGATCTCGCCGCGGCGACGCCGGCCGAGAGATTCCTCGCGCGCCTGCAGGAGAGCCTGCGGGGAGAATCGGTGACGCGCGAGCTGAAGCAGATCGAGTGCTTCCCGGCCGCGGCGGCAGTGGATGCCGCACGGCCGGCGGCCAACGACAGCCGCCGCTGGAAGATGGTGGCGGGCGTGGCGACCCTCACGGCCGCCGCGGCGATCGGCTGGTCCATGATCGGCGCTCCGGCCGCGGATCGCGCGGCGGGCCCGCAGCTCGCGGCAGCGCCCGCGCCCTCGGCGGGGTCGGCCATGGTCCTCACGGGGTCGGCGAACGGCCCCATGATCCGCGACGAGGACCTGGATCGCCTGCTGGCCGCGCATCGCCAGTTCGGCACGGCCACGGCGCTGCAGACTCCCGCGCAGTTCGTGCGCAACGCGGCCTTCGAAGGCCCGGCTCGCTAAAGCCCGCGGCGCGCAATGGCATTCGCAACCCCCTCGACGCTGCTCGCGCGCGCCGGACGATGGGCCCTGCTCCTGTGGGCGGGTGGGGTCGTCGGCATCGCCGCCGCGCAGACCGCCGCGGCGCCTCCCGAAGGCAAGGAGGCGCGCCAGCGCGGCATCAACGAATGGCTGCTTCGCATGCACGACGCCTCGCGCCTACGCAGCTATGCCGGCACCTTCGTGGTCTCGTCCCCCACCGGGCTTGCGAGCGCGCGCATCTGGCACGCGTGCGAGGGCGACGTGCAGGTGGAGCGCGTGGAGTCGCTCACCGGGGCGCGTCGTTCCACCTTCCGCCGCAACGAAGAGGTGGTGACGCTGCTGCCGGAGAGGCGCCTCGCGCGGACCGAGCATCGCGAATCGCTCGGCATGTTCACGGACCTGCTGAAAGGTGCGGGCACTTCGATCCCGGCGTTCTACGAGGCGAAGCGCGTGGGCGAGGACCGCGTGGCGGGCTTCGACACCGACGTCGTCCAGATCGTGCCGAAGGACAACCTGCGCTTCGGCTATCGCGTCTGGAGCGAGAAGAAGACGGGCCTCGTCGTGAAGACGCAGACGCTCGACGTGCTGGGCGCCGTGCTCGAGCAGGCCGCTTTTTCCGAGCTGCAGCTCGACGCGCCCGTGCACGCCGAGCGGCTGGCGCAGATGATGGCCGTTCCGGAGGGCTGGCGGGTGGAGCGCAGCGAAGCCGTCCGCACGACGCCCGATGCCGAGGGCTGGTCGATGCGCACGGCCGTGGCGGGCTTCAAGCCGCTCAGCTGCTACAAGCGGCCCGCCGAAGGCGTGCTGCAGTGGATCTTTTCGGACGGACTCGCTTCCGTCTCGCTCTTCATCGAGGCGCTCGACCGTCGCCGCCACGTCCAGGAAGGCATCTTCGCGAGCGGCGCGACCCATACGCTCACGCGCCGGGTTCAGGGCTCGTGGCTCACCGTCGTGGGCGAGGTGCCGCCGCAGACGCTCAATCAGTTCGCGCAGGGCCTGGAGCATCGCAAGTAGGATCGCGTGAGGCGGCGGCCCGCGCGAGCCCGGTGGGGGGTGCGGGCGGCGCGCGGGCGGGGGTGCGCCGAATGCGCCCTCGGCTGACGCTGAACCAATTTGCCGCAGCGTATTCTGAGCATTATTGTTCTCAGCCGTTTCTCCAGGAAAGGTCGATATGTTCCGCATCGAATGGAAGGCGTTGCGCACCGGTGCCGCCGCTCTCGGGCTTGCGTTCGGCGCCTCGATGGCGCTCGTGCCCTGCGCCCCTGCATTGGCGCAGTCGGCGCCGCAGCCGCGCTCGCTGCCTGATTTCACCGAACTGGCCGAACAGGTGGGCCCGGCCGTGGTGAACATCCGCACGCTCGAGCGTGCGCGTTCCTCGCGGGGGGACCCGTCGGATGAGGAGATGCAGGAATTCTTCCGGCGCTTCTTCGGCGTGCCCATGCCCAACGTGCCGCGACGCGGCAACCCGGGCCGGCCGTCGCCGGCGCCCGATGAGGAGCATCCGCGCGGCGTCGGCTCGGGCTTCATCCTGTCGCCCGACGGCTACGTGATGACGAATGCCCACGTGGTGGAGGATGCGGACGAAGTGATCGTCACGCTCACCGACAAGCGCGAGTTCAAGGCGAAGATCATCGGCTCGGACAAGCGCACGGACGTCGCGGTCGTGAAGATCGAGGCAACCGGCCTGCCCGCCGTGCGCGTGGGCGACGCGAACAAGCTGAAGGTGGGCGAATGGGTGATGGCCATCGGCTCGCCGTTCGGCCTGGAGAACACCGTGACCGCGGGCATCGTGAGCGCCAAGCAGCGCGACACGGGCGACTATCTGCCTTTCATCCAGACCGACGTCGCGATCAACCCGGGCAACTCGGGCGGGCCGCTCATCAACCTGCGCGGCGAAGTGGTGGGCATCAACAGCCAGATCTACTCGCGCTCGGGCGGCTTCATGGGCATCTCGTTCGCGATTCCGATCGACGAGGCGATCCGCGTCTCCGAGCAGCTTCGCACGACGGGACGCGTCTCCCGCGGGCGCATCGGCGTGCAGATCGACCAGGTGACGAAGGACGTGGCCGAATCGATCGGGCTCGGCAAGGCGCTCGGCGCGCTCGTGCGCAATGTCGAGAGCGGCTCGCCGGCCGACAAGGCGGGCGTCGAGGCGGGCGACATCATCACGAAGTTCAATGGCGTGGCAATCGACAAGGCGACCGATCTGCCGCGGCTCGTCGGCAACACCAAGCCGGGCAGCCGCGTGAACATGACGCTCTTCCGGCGCGGCGGCTCGCGCGACGTCACGGTGACCGTGGCCGAGATCGAGCCCGAGAAGGAGCAGGCCCGGGCGAACTCGTCCGAGGAACAATCGAAAGCCACGCCCAGCGCGAAGACACTCGGCCTTGCCGTGCGAGAACTCACGGACGCGCAGAAGAAGGAGAACAAGGTGAAAGGCGGTGTGGTGGTCGATGCGGCGAGCGGCGCCGCCGCGCGAGCCGGCATCCAGGAAGGCGACATCATCGTCGCCATCGGCAACACGGACGTCCGCAGCGTGCGCGAGTTCGACGCGGTGATCGCGAAGGTCGACAAGACGAAGCCGGTGCCGGTGCTGCTGCATCGCGGAGAGCTCGCGACCTACGCTCTCATCCGGCCGTCACGCGGGTAGCTCCTTTCGGGGCATGCCGGCGAGGGAGCCCCAAGCCCGTACTCGGGTTTGGGGTTTTGCTCAAGGGGTGATCAAAAAAAGACAGGCCTCGAAATTTTTTTCGGCCGGGCAAGGCGATCCGGCTAGTTAGCGTACGCACACTTTGATCGGAGCTAACGACTATTTTCGATAGAATCGAGAGTGCCGAGGCGCGATTGGCCACATATCAGGCAACCGGGGTCACCACGATGCGGGATGGTCTCAGCCATTGCACAGCGCATCCACAGATCGCCCACACGTTGTCCCAGCCATTTGCCCCAATCTTGTTGACAAGATGTGTACAAACTGCGAGTTGCGACCCTGCAACGACCCCCTGGATCGAACGGCGCGACTATACGCCCGGGGCTTTTTGCCTAAAATGAAGTTCCAACTATCGCAGTTGCCATAGATTGTTGGTTTAGGGCGCGTCACTTGAGGGCGCGCCCTTTTTTCTTTGTGCGCGCCCTTTCGAATCAATCACTTGAGTGTCCCCCTTGATGAATCACATCAGAAACTTCTCGATCATCGCGCACATCGATCACGGCAAATCGACGCTCGCCGATCGCCTGATCCAGCGTTGCGGCGGACTCTCCGACCGCGAGATGGAGGAGCAGGTGCTCGATTCGATGGAGCTCGAACGGGAGCGTGGGATAACCATCAAGGCGCAGACCGCTTCGCTCGCATACAAGGCGCGTGACGGCAACGTCTACAACCTCAACCTGATCGACACGCCGGGCCACGTCGACTTCTCGTACGAAGTCTCGCGCTCGCTCTCCGCATGCGAAGGCGCGCTGCTCGTGGTCGATGCGAGCCAGGGCGTGGAGGCGCAGACGGTCGCGAACTGCTACACCGCGCTCGACCTCCACGTCGAAGTCGTCCCGGTGCTGAACAAGATGGACCTGCCGCAGGCCGACCCCGAGCGCGCGAAGGAGGAGATCGAGGACGTGATCGGCATCGACGCGAGCCACGCGATCCCCTGCTCGGCCAAGACGGGCGAGGGCATCGACGACATCCTCGAAGCGATCGTCGCGCGCATCCCCGCGCCGCGCGGCGACCCGGAAGCGCCGCTGCGCGCGATGATCATCGACAGCTGGTTCGACAGCTACGTCGGCGTCGTGATGCTCGTGCGCGTGGTCGACGGCCGCGTCGCGAAGGGCGACCGCATCCAGCTCATGGCATCGGGGGCGGCCTACGACGCCGACCAGCTCGGCGTCTTCACTCCCTCCAATGCCCCGCGCGATGCGCTCGAAGCGGGCGAGGTGGGCTACGTCATCGCCGGCATCAAGGAGCTGAAGGCCGCTCGCGTGGGCGACACGATCACGCGCATCCGCGCCGGGCAGCGCAGCGTCGTGCCGGCCGAGGAGGCGCTGCCGGGCTTCAAGGAAATCCAGCCGCAGGTGTTCGCCGGCCTCTATCCGACGGAGGCGAACCAGTACGACTCGCTGCGCGACAGCCTGGAAAAACTGAAGCTCAACGATTCGTCGCTGCGCTACGAGCCCGAGGTGAGCCAGGCGCTCGGCTTCGGCTTTCGCTGCGGCTTCCTGGGCCTGCTGCACCTGGAGATCGTGCAGGAGCGGCTCGAACGTGAATTCGACCAGGATCTCATCACGACCGCGCCTTCGGTCGTCTATCAGGTCGAGAAGAACGACGGCGAAGTCGTCATGGTCGAGAACCCCGCCAAGATGCCCGAGCAGGGGCAGCTGCGCGAGATTCGCGAGCCGATCGTGACCGTGCACCTGTACATGCCGCAGGAGTACGTGGGCCCCGTGATGACCCTTGCCAATCAGAAGCGCGGCGTGCAGGTGAACATGGCCTATCACGGGCGCCAGGTCATGCTCACGTACGAACTGCCGCTCGGCGAGATCGTGCTCGACTTCTTCGACAAGCTGAAGTCGGTGAGCCGCGGCTACGCGTCGATGGACTACGAGTTCAAGGAATTCCGGGCGTCCGACGTGGTGAAGGTCGACATGCTCCTGAACGGCGAGAAGGTGGATGCCCTCTCGATCATCGTGCACCGCACCCAGGCGCAGTACCGCGGACGGGCGGTCGCCTCGAAGATGCGCGAGATCATCAGCCGCCAGATGTTCGACGTGGCCATCCAGGCGGCCATCGGCGCCAACATCATCGCGCGGGAGACCATCAAGGCCCTGCGCAAGAACGTGCTGGCAAAATGCTACGGCGGCGACATCACCCGCAAGCGCAAGCTCCTCGAAAAACAAAAGGCAGGCAAGAAACGCATGAAGCAGATCGGGTCCGTGGAAGTCCCGCAGGAAGCCTTCCTGGCCATCCTGCAAGTAGAAGAATGATGAGCCCCCGCACTCCCCACTCCGTGCGGCAGGCGCCCCCCGAGGGCGCTCGCGCGCCCCTCGGCTCGGCACGAAAGGCGCGATGATGCCCTTCCTCACCGCCGTCGTCCTGGCCGCATTCGTCGCATACGCGGGCGCGTGGTACTTCGAGATGATCGAAGGCAACTTCGCGCTGCTCCTCTTCCTCGCGACCGTCGTGACCGGGCTCTACTGGGTCGCCGAGCGCCTCTATTTCCTGCCGAAGCGCCGCGAAGCGGCCGCGACGCTGCAGGCGCAGGCCGCGCAGCGCAAGGCGCAGCTCTCGGCCAAGGGCATCCAGGCCGATGGCGGCGACATCTCCGAGGCGCGCCAGCGCCTGCTGATGCAGCCGTGGTGGCTCGACTGGACGGCCGGGCTTTTCCCCGTGATCCTCGCCGTCTTCGTGCTGCGTTCGTTCCTCTTCGAGCCGTTCAAGATTCCCTCCGGCTCGATGGTCCCGACGCTCCTGGTGGGCGACCTGATCCTCGTCAACAAGTTCACCTACGGCCTGAGGCTGCCGGTCGTGAACACCAAGCTCACCGAGGGCAACGCGCCCCAGCGCGGCGACGTGATGGTGTTTCGCTACCCGCCCAAGCCGAGCCTCGACTACATCAAGCGCGTGGTGGGCGTGCCGGGCGACACGGTCGCCTACATCGACAAGAAGCTCACGATCAACGGGCAGCCCGTGAGCAAGGACCCCGTGCCCGAATACTTCGACGCCGACTCGATGCGCTACTTCAAGCAGTTCGAGGAAGTGCTCGGTGGCAAGCGCCATCGCATCCTGAACGACGACGCGCGGCCCGCTTTCGTGGAGGGCGCGTTCGACTTCCCGTATCGGGAGAATTGCCGCTACAGTGTCGACGGCGTCACATGCAAGGTTCCCCCGGGCTACTATTTCATGATGGGGGACAACCGCGATAATTCGCAGGATTCGCGGTACTGGGGGTTCGTGCCCGACCGCAACATCGTCGGCAGGGCATTCTTCATCTGGATGAATTTCACAAGCCTGGGCCGCATCGGCTCGTTCGAGTAGCTCTCACTCAGAGGGGTTTGGTAGATGAGACAGCAACGCAGGACCCGGCAGGCGGGTATTTCGTTTTTCGGATTGATCTTCGTGATCGCCGTGCTCGCGAGCGTGGGCGTGCTCGCCGCGCAGGCCTTCCCGACCGTCCTCGAGTATCAGGCCATCCTCAAGGCCGTGAACAAGGCCCGCGAAGGCACGACCGTGCAGGAAGTGCGCACCATCTTCGACAAGGCCGCGCAGATCGACGACATCACCTCCATCAGCAGCAAGGACCTTCAGATCACCAAGAACGGCGACCGCGTGGTCGTCTCCTTCGCCTACGACAAGGAGATCCACATGTTCGGTCCGGCCTATCTCCTGCTCAAGTACCGGGGGCAATCGATCTAGTGGATGAATCGCTCGCAGCGCTGCAGCAGCGCTTGCAGCACCGCTTTTCCGATCCGCGCCTGCTCAGGCGGGCGCTCACGCATCGCAGCTTTGGCGCAGAGCACAACGAACGCCTGGAGTTCCTCGGCGACTCCGTGCTGAACCTGGCCGTCTCCGCGCTGCTCTACGAGCGGCTGCAATCGCTTACCGAGGGTGACCTGACGAAGATCCGTGCTTCGCTCGTGCGTCAGGACTCGCTGCACCAGCTCGCGCTCGGGCTCGAACTGTCCGAGGCGATCCAGCTCGGCGAAGGCGAACTGCGCACGGGCGGCCGGCGGCGCCCCTCGATCCTTGCCGATGCGCTGGAAGCCGTGCTGGGCGCGGTCTATCTGGATGCGGGCTATGCGGCGGCCGAGGCACTCGTGCACAGGCTCTTCAAGGACGTGGAGGTCCGGCCGACCCTGGCGGCGGCCGCCAAGGACCCGAAGACGGAGCTGCAGGAATGGCTGCAGGGCCGCAAAATGAAGCTGCCGGTCTACCGTGTCGCGGCGACCCTGGGGGCGGCGCACAAGCAGACGTTCGATGTGGAATGCGAAGTCACGGAGCTCGGCGTCGTCGAACGCGGCATCGGCGCGACGCGGCGCGCCGGCGAGCAGGCGGCCGCGGCCGCCGTTCTGATGGCACTCAAGGCACGCAAGTGAGCGATACGGGCACCGGGACCGGCAGCAACGCGACCGCGGGTCGGCACTGCGGCCTGATCGCGATCGTGGGCAAGCCCAACGTGGGCAAGTCGACGCTCCTGAACGCGCTCGTCGGACAGAAGATCAGCATCACGTCGCGCAAGGCCCAGACGACGCGCCACCGCATCACCGGCATCCGCACGGTGGGCGACACGCAGTTCGTGTTCGTCGATACGCCGGGCTTCCAGACGCGGCACAGCACGGCACTCAACCGTTCGCTCAACAAGGCGGTAAGCGGTGTGGTGGGCGACGTCGACCTGGTCCTCTTCGTGGTCGAGGCGGGCACCTTCACGCTCGCCGATGCGAAGGTGCTCGCGCTTCTGAGGCCCAACGTGCCGGCGATCCTCCTTGCGAACAAGCTCGATCAGGTGCATCGCCGCGAGGAGCTCGCGCCTTGGCTGCGCGAGATGCAGGAGCGGCATGCGTTCGCCGAATTCGTGCCGATGTCCGCGAAGAACCCGAAGGACATCGAGCGGCTCTTTGCCGTCTGCCGCAAGTACCTGCCCGAGCAGCCGTGGTGGTACGGGGAGGACGAACTCACCGACCGCAGCGAGAAGTTCCTGGCGGGCGAAATCGTGCGGGAGAAGCTGTTCCGCCTGACCGGGGAAGAGCTGCCCTACACCTCGACGGTGGTGGTGGATCAGTTCGAGGAAGAGCCGAGCCCGAAGCACGGCCGGTTCGTGAAGATCGCGGCGACCGTCGTGGTGGAGCGCGACAGCCACAAGGCCATGGTGATCGGCGACGGGGGCGAGCGGCTGAAGCGCATCGGCACCGAAGCGCGCCAGGAACTCGAGAAACTCTTCGGCGCGAAAGTCTTCCTGCAGCTCTGGGTCAAGGTGCGAGGCGGCTGGGCCGACGACGAGGCGCGCGTGCGCAGCTTCGGGTATGAATGACGCATGAAGCGCACCGCGGACGAGCCGGCCTATGTGCTGCACCGCTATGACTGGAGCGAATCCAGCCTGATCCTCGAGGTGTTCACTCGCCACCACGGCCGCATCGCGCTCGCGGCCAAAGGCGTGAAGCGGCCCAGCTCGAATTTCCGGCCGGTGCTGCTGCCGCTGCAGCGGCTGGAGATCGCCTTCGGCGGCACCGGCGAGATACGGCAGCTCAAGTCCGCCGAATGGGTCGGCGGGCAGGTCATGCCCACGGGCGAGGCATTGCTGTCGGGCTACTACCTGAACGAACTCCTGTTGCGCCTCATCGCGCGCGACGATCCCCATGCGAAGCTTTTCGACGCGTACTCGGCCGCCGTGCAGGTGCTGGCCAGCGAACATGGCGAGGCATTGCAGCCGGCGCTGCGCGCTTTCGAGCTGCTGCTCCTGCGGGAAATCGGCCTGCTGCCCATGCTCGATGCGCAGACCTCGACACTCGCGCCCTTGCTTGGCGATGCGCGCTATTCGCTGCTGCCCGAAGCGGGACTGGTCGAAACGGGGGGCGACGACGCGCGGCCCGCGATGGCGGGCGGCCAGTGGCGCCAACTGCAAGAGGCGCTGGACGGCCCAGCACCGTTTTCCGCGGTGCTGCCCCTCACGGATTCGATGATGCAGGCCCTCAAGCCCCAGCTGCGCGCGCTGCTGAACTACCATTGCGGAGTCAACGTGCTGCGCACCCGGCAGATGATGATCGATCTCCAGTCCCTATGAGCATGTCAGCCCCCACGCTTGTCACTTCGTGTACTGCGCTGCCCCCCGAGGGGGCGTTCGCCGCCTTGGGGCGGCCCGGCGACGGCTCATGACCACCGCCCTTTCGGTCAACGTCAACAAGGTCGCGCTCGTACGCAACACGCGCCACCTGGGCATCCCGAGCGTGGTGCGGGCGGCCACGTTGTGCCTGCAGGCGGGCGCGCACGGGATCACGGTGCATCCGCGGCCGGATGCGCGGCACATCCGCGCCGAAGACGTGCACGACCTGCGCGAACTCATGAAGTCGTGGCCGCAGGCGGAATTCAACATCGAGGGCAATCCCTTCCACAACCTCATGGACTTCGTGCGCGACGCGCGTCCGGACCAGTGCACCTTCGTGCCGGACAGCGAAGGCCAGTTCACGAGCGATCACGGCTGGGACCTACGTGCCGACGGCGAGCGCGTGAAGCCGCTCATCGCCGAAGCGAAAGCGCTCGGCGTGCGCGTGAGCCTCTTCATGGACCCGCTGCCCGATGCGATGGAGCTCGCGAGGGCCGTGGGCGCCGACCGGGTGGAGCTCTACACCGAACCTTATGCGTCTTCGTGGGGCACGCCCCGCCAGACGCAGGAGCTGGGCCGGTTCGCGGATGCCGCGCGCGCGGCCGCGGCGCAAGGCCTGGGAGTGAACGCGGGCCACGATCTCAACCGCGACAATCTGCCGGATTTCCTGCGCGCTGTGCCCGGCGTGCTGGAAGTGTCGATCGGCCACGCGTTGATCGCCGACGCGCTGGAGTTCGGCTACGCGCAGACGGTGCGCCTCTATCTGCAAGCCATCGGCCAGGGCAGCGGCGGCGGGAGCCCATGATCTTCGGCATCGGCACCGACATCTGCGACGTGAGGCGCATCCGCGCCACCTACGAGCGCAACGGCGAAAAGTTCATCCGCCGGGTGCTGAGCGAAGGCGAGATCGCCGTGTGGAAGCACCGCACCTCGCGCTGGCCGGAGCGCGGCATCCGCTTTCTCGCGACACGCTTTTCCGCCAAGGAAGCTTTCAGCAAGGCGGTGGGGCTGGGACTACGCATGCCGATGGCGTGGCGCCTGTGCGAGATCGCCAATCATGCGAGCGGCAAGCCCTACATCGTCCTGCACGGCGGACTGAAGGACTGGTTCGATGCGCGCGGTCTCACCGCGCAGGTGACGGTCACCGACGAAAGCGATTACGCCGCGAGCTTCGTGATCGTGGAGAAGAAGGAGAACGAATAGTGAGCGAGCACGCGCCTCTTGTCATCGACGTTGCCGGCACCGAACTCACGGCGGTGGACCAAAAGCGCCTCGCGCATCCGCTCGTGGGCGGCATGATTCTCTTTGCCCGCAACTGGAAGGACCGCGAGCAGCTCACCACCCTCTGCACGGCGGTGAAGTCCGTGCGCGAGGACCTGCTCGTCTGCGTCGATCACGAAGGCGGCCGCGTGCAGCGGTTCCGCACCGACGGGTTCACGCACCTGCCGCCCATGCGAGCGCTGGGCGAGATGTGGATGACCGATGCGATGCAGGCCACCAACGCGGCCACCGCGTGCGGCTATGTGCTCGCGTCGGAACTGCGCGCTTGCGGCGTCGATCTGAGCTTTGCACCGGTGCTCGATCTGGATCACGGCGCGAGCAGCGTGATCGGCGACCGCTCGTTCCACTATGACGCGCGCGTGTCGGCGCTGCTCGCCAAGAGCCTGATGCACGGCATGCTGCAGGCGGGCATGGGCAACTGCGGCAAGCATTTCCCGGGGCATGGATTCGTGAAGGCGGATTCGCACGTCGACGTGCCGGTCGACGACCGCGCGCTGAAGGCGATCCTTGCCGACGATGCGATGCCGTATGGCTGGCTCAGCACGGTCTTGACCGGTGTGATGCCGGCGCACGTCGTCTATCCGAAGGTGGACCGGCGGCCCGCGGGATTCTCCACGAAATGGCTGAACGGCATCCTGCGCGGGCAACTCGGATTCGAAGGTGCGGTGTTCAGCGATGACCTGAGCATGGCCGGGGCGCGATCGATCGACGGGCGGCAGGTGACGTACAGCGAAGCCGCGGTCGCCGCGTTGAATGCCGGCTGCGACATGGTGCTGCTGTGCAACGAGTCGGCGCAGTCGGGCGGCAAGGCGATCGATATGGTGCTCGAGGAACTGGAGCGCGCGCGCGTGGCGGGCGACTGGCAGGCGAGCGAGCGCAGCGAGCAGCGCAGGCTCGCGCTGCTGCCCTCGATCGGGGCGCCCTCGTGGGATGCGCTGATGTCGGACCCGCATTACATGCATGCGGTCGGGCTCGTGCCCTAGCGAGCCAGCCACCCGCCTCGAGCGATCAGCCTTCGCGCCTGAGAGCGGGAAACAGGATCACGTCGCGGATGCTCGGGCTGTCGGTGAGCAGCATCATCAGCCGATCGACGCCCACACCGCACCCCCCCGTGGGCGGCATGCCGTATTCGAGCGCGCGCACGAAGTCGTGGTCGAAGAACATGGCTTCGTCGTCGCCCGCGTCCTTCGCGTTCACCTGGGCCTGAAAGCGCGCGGCCTGATCCTCCGCGTCGTTCAGTTCGGAAAATCCGTTGGCCATCTCGCGGCCGGTGATGTAGAGCTCGAAGCGTTCGGTGACTTCCGGCCGCTCGTCGTTGGCGCGCGCGAGCGGAGAGATTTCGGTCGGGTGTTCCATGATGAAGGTCGGCTGCCAGAGCTTGTCCTCGACCTTCTCCTCGAAATAGAGCACCTGCAGCGACGCAAGCGAGCGCGTGGAGAGGCGGTTCTTCTCCTCGCTCAGGCCGGCCTTGCGCAGCGCGCCGATCAGCCAGTCGCGGTCGTCGACGCCCGAGCCCGCCTCGGTGTGCTTCAGGATCGCATCGCGGATCGTGAGGCGCGCGAAAGGCTGCGCGAGGTCCACGGCCTCGCCGGCGTAGGAGAGATCGAGCCGTCCCACGGACTTAATCGCCATGTCGCGCACGAGCGCTTCCGTGAAGTCCATCAGGTCGCGGTAGTTCCAGTAGGCCGCGTAGAACTCCATCATCGTGAACTCGGGGTTGTGGCGCACCGAGATGCCTTCGTTGCGGAAGTTGCGGTTGATCTCGAACACGCGTTCGAACCCGCCCACGACGAGGCGCTTCAGGAAAAGCTCGGGCGCGATGCGAAGGTACATCTCCTGGTCGAGCGCGTTGTGGTGCGTGACGAAGGGGCGCGCGTTCGCTCCGCCCGGAATCGGGTGCAGCATCGGCGTTTCGACTTCCAGGAAGCCGTGGCTCACCATGAATTCGCGCAGGCCCGAAATCGCCTTGCTGCGCGCGACGAAGCGCCTGCGCGCCTCCTCGTCGGTCATGAGGTCCAGGTAGCGCTGGCGGTACTTCATCTCCTGGTCCGCCATGCCGTGGAACTTGTCGGGCATGGGGCGCAGGCTCTTCGTGAGAAGCCGGATCGACGTGGCGTGGATCGAAAGCTCGCCCGTGCGCGTCTTGAACACCTTGCCCTCGGCCGCGACGATGTCGCCCAGGTCCCAATGCTTGAACGCCGCGTAGGCCTCTTCGCCCACGCCGTCGCGCGTGACGTACAGCTGGATCTGCCCGGAGCCGTCCTGCACGGTGGCGAAGCTCGCCTTGCCCATCACGCGTTTGAGCATCATGCGGCCGGCCACGCGCACCTGGACGGCTTCGGCTTCGAGCGGACCGGGCTCCTTGGCGCCGTGGTCGCGATGCAGGTCCGCCGCGTGGTGCGACGGCTTGAAGTCGTTCGGGAAGGCGACGCCTTGTCCCGCCTTCTGTGCTTCGCGCAGGAGGCGCAGCTTCTCGCGGCGCTCGGCGATCAGCTTGTTCTCGTCGACGGGCAGGGATTCGTTGGACATTCGGGAAGGAAAGAGGGGAAAGCGGCGAGCCGACGCGAAACGTGTGATTTTAGGGGTCTATGGCGCATCGCGCTTCCGCGCCGAGTGGACGGCATCCGTCATCCCAGGCTTCGCCAGGCGCCTTGGATTCCCGCTTTCGCGGGAATGACGGGACGGAGGCGGGGACGACGAGTGTCATCGATAGAGCGGAAACGCCGTTTCTCGAGCCTCCCGCGCTTTGGATACGATCCCTGCCATGTTCCTGCGTGCCGGTGCACTTTCCCTGGCCCTGCTGGTGGCCAGCCGGCTGCTGGGCCTGCTGCGCGAAACCGCGCAGGCGGCGGCCTTCGGCGCGTCGGGCCTTGCCGACGTGGCCGTGCTCATGCTCACGTTGCCCGACTGGATGGCGAGCCTCGTCGCAAGCGGGGCGCTCGCGTACGTGATGCTGCCGGCGTGGTCGGGGCAGTCTTCGCACGCCATCGCGGCAGGGCAAAGGCGGCTGGCGCGCGTCCTGCTCGCGGCAGGGCTCGCCATCGGCGTCACGCTCGCGCTCTCGCGCGATGCCGCGCTCGATCTGCTGGCGCCGGGGCTCGGCGCGTCGCTGAGGAGCGAAGGCGCCGAAGCATTGTGGTTCAGCGGGGCGGCGCTGCCGCTCGCGCTACTCGCGTCGCTCTGGGCGACACGCCTGCAGCACGAGCGCGAATTCGTCGGCATGTACGGCGCCAACCTCGTCGTGAATGCCGTGCTCATCGCAACACTCTGGCTGCTTGCCGCGCACGCGGACGCCGCGGTGGTCGGACTCGGCTCGGGGCTCCTTGCCGCGATGGCTTTGCGCCTCGTGTGGCTGCATGGGCGACTGCCGCGCCACGAGCTCGCCCGAGAAGATCGCGAGATCGCATTGCCGCCCCCCGCCACGTGGTGGTGGGCCGCGCTCGCGGCGGGCCTGCCGCTCGCGCTGCCTTTCGCCGCGCGTTCGGCCGCCTCCGCCGACGGCGAAGGCGCGCTCGCCGTCTTCAACTACGCGTGGAAGCTCGTGGAGCTGCCCCTCGTGCTTGCGATCCAGCTCGTCGCGACGCTGGCCTTCCCCGGCATCGCGCGCGCCTTCGCCCAACCGCAGCGCCTCGACGAGGCCGAAGTGCGCCTGGCCGTTCGGCCCGCCTTCGCCCTCGCGTGGACGCTCGCGTGCGCCGCCGCCGCCGGGGTGATCCTCGGGGCACCCGCGCTCGCGCACCTGCTCTTCGGCTGGGGACGCATGACGAGCCTCGCGCTCGTCCACGTGGCCGAGTGGGGGCGCATCGGCGCATGGGGGCTCTTGCCGCAGGCGGTGATCGCCGTGGCGCTCACGATCCTCGCGGCGCGCAGGCGCATGCGCGTGGCCGTGCTCGCCTATGCGGCCGCGCTGGCGCTGCTGCTGGCCGCGGCGGCCGCGGGTTTCAACGGCGGGGCGGCCATGATGCTCACGCTCGACATGGTCCTGGCCGCGATCGCGGCCGTGCTGCTCATCGCCCTGCGGTCGCTTCCCCGTTGCATCCCGTGGCGGACCATGACAGTGGCTGCCGCGACCCTGCTCATCCTCGTGCTCGGCACGAAGGGGGGCGGCATCCTGCCCGCGAACGACGCCCTGCAGCTCGGCATTGCCGCGTGCGCGGCAGCCCTCGTGCTCGTGGCGACCTCCATCGCGAGCCCCGAACTGCGCACGGCCCTGCGGCGATAATCGACGGGTCATGCTCGAGCTGATCCAGATCACGAACGACCCCGCCTTCGCGCGCCGCTGCGACGCGCTCGCGAGCTTTCGACTCTTCGTCGACCTCGAACGCCTCGGCAAGGCCGAGCGACAGGCGGGGCGCAACACGTTCATCAGCGAACATCGCATGGACGACGTGGGCCGCGTGCGCGACGCCGTGCGCCACTGCGACCTGATGGTGCGCGTGAATCCGCTGCACGACGACACGGAAGAAGAGCTCGACGAGGTCCTCGACTACGGCCCCGACTCGCTCATGCTGCCGATGTTCCAGGGAGCCGCCGACCTCGGCGAATTCGCGCGCCTCGTGAACGGGCGCGCGCCGATCGTGGCTCTGCTGGAAACCTCGGCCGCCTTGCAATCGCTCGACGAGTGGATCGCGACCCCCGGCCTGGATGAAGTCTACGTCGGCCTCAACGACCTGCACGTCTCGCTCGGGCTTGCCTTCATGTTCGAGCCGCTCGCCAACGGAGACGTGGAGCGTGTCGCGCGAGCCGCGCAGGCACGCACGCTCGCGTTCGGCTTCGGCGGGATCGCGCGGCTGGACGATGGCCTCCTGCCCGGCCGCGACGTGCTGGCCGAGCACCTGCGCCTGCAGTCCGATGCCGTGATCCTCTCGCGCACCTTCCATCGCGAGGACTCTCCTGTGACGTTCGAACGCGAGGTGAGGGCACTGCGCGAGGCCGAAGCGCGGCTCGCCCGGCGCAGCCGCGACGAGGTGGAAAACGATCGCGTGCGCATCGCCGCGCGCATCCGGGAGATCGCGGCCGGGCTTGCCAGGCCGTGACGAAGCGCGCCGTGGATGTGCTCCTGTCGCTCGCGGCGCTGGTCGTGCTGTCTCCCGTTCTCGTTGCCACGGCGGTCGGGATCGCGCTGGAGGATGGATTTCCCGTGCTGTTCCGCCAGGCCCGCATCGGCCGCGCGGGGCGCGAGTTCGCGATGTACAAGTTCCGCAGCATGGTGAAGAACGCCGCCGCTCTCGGCCCGTATTTCACCGCGTCCGGCGATCCGCGCGTGACGCGCGTGGGCCGTTTCATCCGCCGCACGAGCATCGACGAGCTGCCGCAGCTCTTCAACGTGTTGAAGGGCGACATGAGCCTCGTCGGCCCGCGCCCGGACGTGCCCGCGCAAAGGTCGCTCTACTCGGAGGAGGACTGGGCGCTGCGCTGCAGTGTGCGGCCCGGCATCACAGGATGGGCGCAGGCGAAGCTGCGCTCGGAAGCGACGGAAGACGAGCGGCGCGGGCTCGATCTGCGCTATGCGCGGGAACACACGCTCGCGCTCGACCTGCGCATCATGGCGTGGACGCTCGGACGCCTGTCGGGCAAAGGCAGCAATTGAAGTGAAGCGACATCGCGCGCCCATCGTCCCCGCGTCAAGGGTCGTCGTCCTCGCGTCAAGCGTCGTCATACCCGCGTCAAAGTTCGTCATCCCCGCGAAAGCGGGGATCCAGGGCCTCCTGACACCCTGGATTCCCGCCTTCGCGGGCATGACGACGCGCCCCCGCGAAAGCTGACCCCATGTGCGGCATCTTCGGCTACTGGGACCGCGGCGCGCGCGCCATGCCGGACGAAACGCTCGCCGTCATGGCGAGCAAGCTCGCACACCGCGGCCCCGACGACCAAGGGACATGGCACCAACCCGGGCGCGGCGTCGCCATCGGCAACAAGCGCCTTTCGATCATCGACATCGCCGGCGGCCACCAGCCGATGGTGTCGGACGACGGACGCATTGCCATCGTGCAGAACGGCGAAATCTTCAACTACGTCGAACTCGCCGACGAACTGCGCGCCCAGGGCGTGGCGCTGCGCACGCACTCCGACACCGAAGTCATCCTGCGCCTCTACGAACGCGAAGGCATCGCCTGCCTGAACCGCCTGAACGGCATGTTCGCGATCGCGATCGACGACGCGCGGGCCGATGCGCTCTACCTCGCGCGCGACCGCATCGGCGTGAAGCCGCTCTACATCGCCGAGCAGAGCCGCCGCGTGGTGTTCGCCTCCGAGATCAAGGCGATGCTGCCCGCGCTCGCGGCGCAGCCGGCCATCGACCTGGAGGCGATCCACCACTACCTCACCTTCAACTACATCCCGCCGCCGTGGACCGTGTGGGAAGGCGTGCGCCACGTGATGCCCGGGCACTGGATGAAGTTCACGCGCGGCGGCACCGAGGTCCGCCGCTGGTGGGACCTCTCCTTGCAGCGCGAACGTGACCACGGCTTCGACGAATGGCGCGACGAGTTCCTCGCGCTGCTGGACGACGCCACGCGCATCCGGCTTCGCGCGGACGTGCCGTGGGGCGCGTTCCTCTCGGGCGGTGTCGACTCGAGCACGATCGTGGGCCTCATGGCGCGGCACGTGAGCCGGCCGGTGGAGACCTTCTGCATCGGCTTCGAAGACCCGCGCTTCGACGAATCGCGGCACGCAGCCGAGGCGGCGATACGCTTCGGCTGCGAGCACACGATGGAGGTCGCCGAGCTGAACATGCTGGGCCGCTGGCCGCACGTGCTGTACCACCTCGACCAGCCGCACGGCGACGCGTCCTTCATGCCGACGCTGCGCGTGAGCGAGCTCGCGGCCAAGCACGTGAAAGTCGTCCTCACGGGCGACGGCGGCGACGAACTCTTCGCAGGCTACGAGAAGTATTCGGCCTACTTCGGGCAAGACGGCATCGCAAGCCTCCCGGAGGAATCGTTTCGCCGCAGCTACTTCGATTCGATCTCGCTTTTCACACCGGCCGCCAAGCTCGACCTGTATCGGCCGGCGGTCGCGCGCAGACTCTGGGAAGTCGACAGCTTCCGCGCGGCGGCCGAATCCTGGTTCGACGAGGCCGCGCACTTCGACCGCGTGAACCAGGCGCTCTACCTCGACATGCAGCTGCTCCTGCCCGGCAACAACCTCGTGAAGCCCGACCGCATGGGCATGGCGGTCTCGATCGAGGCACGTACACCGTTTCTCGACTGGCGCGTGATGGAGCTTGCCTTCCGTTCGCGCGGCGCGACCAAGCTGCACGGCGCCGACAAGAAGCACTGGTACAAGCGGGCCGTCGTGCCGCTGATCGGCGAAGACCTCGCGCATCGCAAAAAGCAGATGTTCACCGTGCCCGTGGGTGAATGGTTCCGGGGCGAGAGCTACGAATGGTTGCGCGCGACGCTCGCGGGCAGCGGCTTGTTGCAGGAACTGTTCCGCCCCGAGGCCATCGCAGCCCTGCTCGAAGCCCATCGGGACGGCACGGCCAACCACACCCGGGAATTGCGGGCGCTTTGCGCTCTCGCGCTGTGGGCGCCGGACTCGGCCGCTATCCGATAATCCGGCCATGGCTCGAGCGAGGATCCTGTTCGTCACGTACGGTGGCGGCCATGCACAGATGGTCGTTCCCGTGGCGCGCGCATTGGCCGCGAGCGATTGGGCCGAGCCGGTCGTGCTCGGCCTCACGACCGCGGCGAAAGCGGTGCGCGATGCGGGCTTGCCGCTCGTGCAGTTCAAGGACTTCCTCGGTCCGGCCGACGCCGCGGCGCGCCGCTGGGGCGAACGGCTGCTTCGCGAGATGAGCGGCGCGACCATCGACGCCGAGGAATCGATTGCCTATCTCGGCCTCTCGTTCGCCGAGCGCGTGGACGAGCTCGGCGAGGCCGCCGCGCTCGACGAATACCGAGCGAAAGGGCGGCATGCCTTCCTGCCCGACGTGACGCTCGAGCGCATCCTGCGCCGCGTGCAGCCCGACCTGGTGGTCGCGACCAGCTCGCCCCGGGCCGAACAGGCCGCGTTCATCGCCGCGCGCCGCCTGGGTATCCCTTCCGTCTGCATGATCGACACGTTCATCCGCGACGACGCGAAGCGCCTCGGCGCGCCCGGCTACGCGGATGCGTACTGCGTGCTCAACGAGGCCGTGGCGCAGGTGCTCGTGGCGTGCGGCGTGCGCGCGCAGCAGGTGCACGTCACGGGCAATCCGGCATTCGACGCACTCCTCGATGTTCGCAATCTCGAGCGCGGCAAGGCGCTCAGGCAAAGCATGGGCTGGCAGGGACGCTACGTCGTGCTGCTGCCGGCGCAGAACTTCCAGCCGTGGCACCCGCTCACCGGGCCTTGGGCCGAACACGATCTGCCGCAGCGGCTCGAAGCCGTGATGCTGCGCTGGCTCGAGCGCAACGAGGACGCGGTGCTGTGCCTGCGTCCGCGCCCGGGCGAGGCGGCCGCGAACACACCGGTGAGCGATCGCGCCGCGATCACGGGCGGCGCCGAATGGCCGCTCGCGCCGCTGCTCTACGCCGTGGATGCGGTGGTGACGATCTGTTCGACCGTCGGCATGGAAGGGCGCCTGGCGGGCGCGCGGCTCGTGCAGGTACTGGGCACGCCGTTCGATGCCGACACGCCCTGGCTCGAATCCGGCATCGCGGACCGCGCGGTCGAACTCGACGGCGTCGAACGCGCGCTCGACGAAATCCGCGGTCTGCCGCGGCACGATCTTGCCGGCCGTCATGCCGCCACGCCCCAAGTCATCGAAGTCCTGCGCGAAGCCGTGGCCGCCGCGCACACGCAATGAAATTCCAACGAGTCCTCGTCACCGGCGCCGACGGCTTCATCGGCTCGCACCTCGTGGAGCAGCTCGCCGCGGCCGGCCACGACGTGACGGCGCTTGCGCTCTACAACTCCTTCAACGACTGGGGCTGGCTCGAAACCATCGACCGCGAGCGCGTGAAAGTGGTCACGGGCGACGTGCGCGATCCGGCGTTTTGCCGCAGCATCGTGGCGGGGCACGAAGCGGTGTTCCATCTGGCCGCGCTGATCGCGATTCCGTATTCGTACGCCGCGCCGGACAGCTACGTGGACGTGAACATCCGCGGCACGCTCAACATGTGTCAGGCCGCGCGCGATCACGGCGTCGCGCGGTTCATCCAGACTTCGACCTCCGAGGTGTACGGCACGGCGCAATACGTGCCCATCGACGAGAAGCATCCGCTCGCGCCGCAGTCGCCCTACAGCGCAAGCAAGATCGGCTCGGACGCGATGGCGCTCAGCTTCCATCTTTCATTCGATCTGCCCGTGATCGTGGCGCGGCCCTTCAACACCTACGGCCCGCGGCAAAGCGCGCGTGCGGTGATCCCCACCATCATCACGCAGATCGCCGCGGGGAAGGACCGCATCCGCCTCGGCGACACGCGCCCGACGCGCGACTTCAACTACGTGGCCGACACGTGCCGGGGGCTGCGCCTGCTCGCGGATTGCGATGCGGCGGTCGGGCGGACCGTGAACATCGGCTCGAACCGCGAGATCTCCATCGGCGACACGTTCGCGCTCATCAACCGCCTCATGGGCGCGAACGCGGAAATCGAAAGCGATGCGGAGCGCACGCGGCCCGCGAATTCCGAAGTGCATCGCCTCTGGTGCGACAACTCGCTGATCCGCGAGCTCACGGGGTTCGAGACCGAGTACACGCTCGAAGAAGGTCTTGCGCGCACCATCGAGTGGTTCACGCAGCCGGGCAACCTCGCTCGCTACAAGACGGATATCTACAATGTCTGAGATCTCCGGACGATTGCGCGAGCTGTACGAGTTCATCCGCGAGCTGTACGGCCGCGAGGGCCGCATCGCGCTGCACGAGCCGGTCTTTCGCGGCAACGAAAAGAAATACCTCGCCGACTGCATCGACACGACCTACGTTTCTTCCGTGGGCGAGTACGTGGACCGCTTCGAATCGATGATGCAGGAGATCACCGGCGCGCGTTTCGCGGTCGCGACGATGAACGGCACCGCCGCGCTGCATCTCGCCTTGGTCGTGGCCGGCGTGCGCGACGGCGACGAAGTGATCACGCAACCGCTGTCGTTCGTCGCGACCTGCAACGCGATCGCGTATCAGCGTGCGCATCCGGTGTTCGTCGATGTCGATGCCGACACGCTCGGCATGTCGCCGGATGCGCTGCAGGCTTTTCTCGAAACGTCGTGCGAGCGCGTCGATGGCGAATGCCGCCACCGGCGCACCGGCCGGCGCGTGGCGGCGGTCGTGCCGATGCACACCTTCGGGCTGCCTTGCCGCATCGAGGAACTGGCCCGGCTGTGCGCTCGCTGGGGCCTCGCGCTCGTCGAGGACGCGGCCGAATCGCTCGGCGCGAAAATCGGTACGCGCCACACCGGCACCTTCGGGCGCATCGGCGCGTTCAGCTTCAACGGCAACAAGACCGTGACCTCGGGTGGCGGCGGTTGTATCGTGACGGACGACGAAGCACTCGCGCGCCGCGCGAAGCACCTGAGCACGACGGCCAAGGAATCGCACCGCTGGGAGTTCCGGCATGACGAAGTCGGCTTCAACTATCGCCTGCCCAACCTCAACGCGGCGCTCGCGTGCGCACAGCTGGAGCAGCTCGACGGATTCCTCGCGAACAAGCGCGTCACGGCGCAGGCCTATATCCGCCGCTGCGACGCGCTGGGCGTGCCCGTGGCCCGCGAACGGCCCGGGACGACTTCGAACTACTGGCTGAACGCTGTCTTCGCCGCCGACGAAGGAGAGCGCGACGCCTTCCTCGCGTACTGCAACGACGCGGGCGTGATGGCGCGTCCCGCGTGGAAGCTGATGAACGAACTGCCCGCGTTCGCCGCGGCGGCATGCGCGCCGATCCCGAATGCGAAATTCGGGGCCGAGCGCCTCGTCAACCTGCCGAGCAGCGTGCGGCGATGAGCGATATACGGCCGCCCGAAGGCGCTCCGATCCGGAGCGCGCAGCGCGAAGGCGGACCGGTGACCGCCATCGTGCTGGTTGGCGGCGGAGGGCATTGCCAGTCGTGCATGGCCGTGCTTCAGAGCGCGGGCCGCGAGATCGCCGGTGTCATCGACGTCCGGCGGGGCGTGGCGCCGCCGGGAACGGTCTGGCTCGGCGACGATGCCTGGCTCGACACGAACGCGGCGCGGGATTTCGTGTATCTCGTGTCGGTCGGCCTGAATCGCGTCGGCCCGCGCCGCGCCGCCATCTATGAAGCCATTCTTCAGCGCGGCCTGTCGCTTGCGACCGCCGTGGCATCGAGCGCTGTCGTGGCGCCCGGCGCATCGATCGGGCCCGGGACCATCGTCATGCACCAGGCCGTGGTCAACGCGGGCGCCCGGATCGGTGCGAACTGCATCGTCAACACCGCGGCCATCGTCGAGCACGGCGCGGTCCTCGGCGACCATTGCCACGCGGCACCGGGCTCGATCGTGAATGGCGACGCACAGGTGGGAAGCGGCTCGATGATCGGCGCCGGCGCGGTGCTGCTGCCGGGCACGCGCATCGGCGCGAACGTGATGGTGGGCGCGGGCTGCGTGGTCACGCGCGACCTGCTCGAAGACGGCACGACCTGGGCGGGCGCGCCCGCGAGGAAGCTTTCATGACGCCCTGGCAGCAACGCGTGTTCGTGATCGGCGAGGCGGGCGTCAACCACAACGGCGATCTCGCGCTGGCCCTCGGGCTCGTCGATGTCGCGGCCGACGCGGGATGCGACGCCGTGAAATTCCAGACCTTCCGCGCCGAGGCGCTCGTCACGCGCGACGCGGCGATGGCCGACTACCAGCGCGAGAACACGGGCGTGAGCGAAAGCCAGTTCGACATGCTGAAGCGCCTGGAGCTGGACGAAGCCGCGCATCGCGCGCTCGCGGCGCGCGCGGGCGAGCGCGGCATCGCGATGTTCTCCACCGCGTTCGATCTGCAAAGCGTCGACCTGCTCGCGGAGATGGGCATCCCGCTTTGGAAGATTCCCTCCGGGGAGATCACGAACTACCCTTATCTCGTGAAGATCGCGCAGCTCGGGCAACCGATCGTGCTCTCGACCGGCATGGCGACACTCGCCGACGTGGCCGAGGCGCTGGACGTGCTGCTCGCGCACGGCGCCGCGCGCGAGCGGGTCTGCGTACTTCACTGCAACACCGACTACCCCACGCGCTTCGAAGACGTGAACCTGCGGGCGATGGCCACGATGGGACGCGCGCTCGGTGTGGCGTTCGGCTACTCGGACCATACGCCGGGGGTCGAGATCCCGACCGCGGCCGTCGCGCTCGGCGCACGCGTGATCGAAAAGCACTTCACGCTCGATCGCGCCTTGCCCGGCCCGGACCAGGCCGCCAGTCTCGAGCCCGGCGAACTCGGCGCGATGGTCCGCGCGATCCGGCGCGTGGAAGCCGCGCTCGGCGACGGCATCAAGCGGCCGAGCGCGAGCGAAGCGAAGAACCGCGCGGTCGCGCGCAAGTCGATCGTCGCCGCGCGCGCGATCGCGGCCGGCGAGCCTTTCACCGAGGCGAACGTCACCGTCAAGCGTCCGGGAACAGGCATCTCGCCGATGCGCTGGAACGAGGTGCTCGGCGTGCGCGCGCCGCGCGCCTTCGCGCCCGACGAGCCGATCGAACTGCCGCGATGATCGTTGCGATCCACCAGCCGAGCTACTTTCCGTGGCTGGGCCTGTTGCACAAAGCCCGAGGCTGCGACGTCTTCGTGCTGATGGACGAAGTGCAGCTGACCGACAGCGCCTATCAGCATCGCAACCAGTTCCTCACGACGGCGGGCGAGGTGAAATACCTCTCGATCCCGTTCGTGCGCAAGGGCTACCTCGACCGGCCGCTGCGCGACATCGCCCTGGCCGATCCGCATTGGGCGAGGCGGCACCGCGACTTCCTCTGGAACAACTACCGCAAGCACCCGTTCGCCGGCGAGCTGTTCGAGCGGCTCGAAGCCTTTTACGCGCAGACGTACGCGACGCTCTTCGAGGTCGTACGTGCCTCGATGGCGCTCAGCTTCGAATGGATGCGCATTCCCGCGCGCGTCGTGCTGCAAACGAGCCTCGACTACGACCGCACGCTTCGGCGGGGCGATCTGGTGCTCGCGCTGGTACGAGCAGCCGGCGGCGACGTGTACCTCTCCGGCACGGGTGCTCGGGCGTATCTCGACGAAGGCGCGTTCGGGCGCGACGTCGCACTGCGATACGATCGCTTCACGCACCCGGTGTATCCGCAAGCCCACTCGGCCGCCTTCGTGCCGGGGCTCGCTTGCCTTGACGCGTTGTTCAACGTCGGCCTCGAGGAAGCATGGAAACTGCTCGTGGATGCGGGCACGGTGTGAAGCGATGAAGAAGATTCTGGGCCTCACCTCGATCCGTTCGGACTACGACCTCCTGAGCGGCGTGTACACGCTGCTCGCGCGCGAGCCCGGCGTGGACTTCCGCCTGCTAGTGGCCGGCACGCACCTTTCGGCGAACCACGGCCACACGATCGACATGGTGCGAGCCGACGGCCTGCCGATCCTCGCGGAAATCGAAAGCCTGATCGATGGCGACGCGCCGCGTTCGCGCGCGAAGTCCGCGGGCATCTTCCTGCAGTCCGCCTGCGACGCCGTTGCGTCCTGGGCGCCGGACCTCTTCATCTTCGCGGGCGACCGCGAAGATGCGCTGATGGCCGCCGCGCTCGGCGCCTACCTGCAGGTGCCCACGGTGCACTTCTTCGGCGGCGACCACGAACAGGATGGCCATGCCGACACGGCCGCGCGTCATGCGATCTCCAAGCTCGCGACGGCGCACGTCGTCGCCACCGACGAACAGCGCCGCCGCCTGCGGGCGATGGGGGAAAGCGCGCATCGCATCGTCGTGGCCGGCAGTGTCGCGCTGGACCGCTTCGTCGCGCATCGCGCACCGACGCCCACGGAGCTGAAGCAACTGCTCCCCCCGGACAAGTCGCTCGACGGCTACGCGCTTCTCATCTTTCACCCGGTCGATGCCGAGCGCGAGCACGCGGGCGAGCAGTTCGAAACGATCCTGCGGCAGTTGCGCGATCGCGGCATCCCGGTGTGCGCGAGCTATCCGAACACCGACCCGGGCAATGCGTCCATTCGCAACGCCATGGCGAAGTACGAACACGAACCGGACTGCTGGTTCTTTCACAACCTCGCGCGCGAACCCTTCCTCTCGGTCTACAAGTCCGCGAGCTTTCTGATCGGCAATTCGTCCTCCGGCATTCTCGA
The DNA here is from genome assembly GCF_035548915.1 of Ramlibacter sp. Taxonomy (GTDB): domain Bacteria; phylum Pseudomonadota; class Gammaproteobacteria; order Burkholderiales; family Burkholderiaceae_C; genus Ramlibacter. The sequence goes on from NZ_DASZSE010000039.1 coordinate 427,141, forward strand.
GGCCGCTTCGATCCCGCTGCCGGTGGTGAACGTGGGCCTGCGCCAGCGCGGCCGCGCGGCGGGGGCGAACGTGGTCTTCTGCGACGCCGATGCGCAAAGCATCGGGGATGCGATCGATGGCGTGCGTTCGGAGGCGTTTCGCGCCGGCATCGCAGGCATGGAGAACCCCTACGGGCGCGGCGACAGCTGCCGGCGGGCCGTGCGCTTCCTGCTCGAGACCGACTTCGCCGCGATCCGCGCGAAAATCGAGGATCCATTGACGCTCACGAACCCGAACGAGAGGACGCCCGGTGCAGGCCACTGAATCCGCGCAGGTGCGCAACACCGAACGCAACGCGCAGATCTGGCAGGCGCTCTATGCGGCCGGCCGCAACGACCTGCGTTACCCGAGCGACATGCTGGTGCGGCTTTCCGCCCGCTGGTGGCCAGCGGGCGAGCCGCGGCGCATCCTCGACTACGGCTGCGGCACCGGCGCCAATCTCGCGCATCTCGCGCGTCTCGGTCACCGGGTGCAGGGTGTGGAGGTCGCGCAGTCCGCCGTCGAAGTGGCGTCGTCGCGCCTGCTCGAAGCCGGGCTTTCCGGGCAGGTGCATCTCGTCGGGGCGGGCGCGACGCTTCCCTTCGAAGACGAATCGTTCGACGCGGTCGTGGCGTGGCAGGTGCTTTACTACAACGAGCGCGCGACGTGGTCGGCGGCCATCGCCGAAATCGAACGTGTCGCCGCACCCGGCGCGCGCATCCTGATCGCGACCGCGGCGCCAGGCGACATCTCGCATCGGATGAGCCAGGCGCTCGGCGATTCGATCTATCGTTCGCAAGTGCCCGGGCAGGAGGGCTGCATGCTCCTCATCCCCGAGCGCGACGAGCTTGCCGCGCTTTTCCCCGGGCGCGAACTGGAAGTCGGCGAATTCGGCCACGAGTTCGGCGGCACGCGTTCGAGGCACTGGATCATCACCTACCGGATGCCCGACGCATGACGAATCGCATTCTCGTGGTCGCTCCGCATGCCGACGACGAACTGCTCGGCTGCGGCGGCACGCTGCTGCGCCGCAGGGACGAAGGCGTGGAGGTCGACTGGCTGCTCGTCACGGGCATGTCGGCAGCCGCGGGCTACGCGGCCGACCGGGTCGCGCGCCGCGCGGAAGAGATCGCGCAGGTCGCCGCGCAAGTGGGCTTTCGCAAGGTCACGCAGCTCGGCTTCGCGCCCACCCGGCTCGATGCGCAGCCGCTCGGCACGCTCGTGCAGCGCATCGGCGAAGCGATCGAGGAGGCGCAGCCGTCGGAGATCTTCGTGCCGTCGCCTTCGGACGTCCACTCGGATCACCGCGTGGTGTTCGATGCTGTCGCGGGTTGCGCCAAGTGGTTTCGCTATCCTTCCGTGCGGCGCGTGCTCGCCTACGAGACGCTGTCGGAAACCGATTTCGCGCTCGACCCCGGCGCGGCGTTTCGCGCGAACGTGTTCGTCGATATTTCCGCGCAGATCGAACGCAAGCTGGAGCTCCTCGCGATCTACGCATCGGAGCTCGCGGCATTCCCCTTTCCCCGCAGCGTCGAGGCGGTGCGCGCGCTCGCGCAGGTGCGCGGCGCGGCGAGCGGGTTCGCCGCGGCCGAGGCGTTCCAGCTCCTGCGCGAGCGGCTGTGAGATTCGCGCATGGGTGACTGGCACGAAACGCTGACGCCCGAGACGGCGAACCTGCGCGAAGCCATCGCGCGCATCGACGCGAGCGCGCTGCAGATCGCGCTCGTGGTGGACGCGAACGGCCGCCTTTTGGGCACGCTCACGGACGGCGACGTGCGCCGCGCATTGCTGCGCGGCGCCTCGCTCGATGCGCCCGTGTCCGATGCGATGAACACCGCGCCCACGGTTGCGCATGCCGGCGACAATCTGCGCGAACGCCTCGCGGTGCTTCGCGGCAAGGGCATCCAGCGCATCCCGGTGGTCGATGCCGACGGCCGCGTGATCGGGCTCGAACGCATCGAACAGCTCGCGATGCAACCGCCCGAGCGCGACAACTGGGTCGTGCTCATGGCGGGCGGCCTCGGCAGCCGCCTGAAGCCACTCACGGACGATCGTCCGAAGCCGATGCTGCACGTGGGCGACCGGCCGATCCTCGAGACGATTCTCGCGAGCTTCGTGGAACAGGGCTTTCGCCGCTTCTTCATCTCCGTGAACTACCGGGGCGAGCTCGTGCGCGAACACTTCGGCGACGGCAGCCGCTTCGGCGTGGAGATCCGCTATCTGGTGGAAGACCGCCGCCTCGGCACCGCGGGCGCGCTTTCGCTGCTGCCCGAGCGGCCCAGCGAGCCGTTCTTCGTCATGAACGGCGACATCCTCGCGCGCGTCAACTTCAACGCGATGCTCGACTTCCACGCGGGCTCCAACGCGATGGCATCGGTGGGCGTGCGGCGCATCACGCATTCCATTCCCTACGGCGTCGTGAAACTGCAGGGCCAGCGGCTCGTGGACATCGTCGAGAAGCCCGAAGAGGAGGTGTTCGTGAGCGCGGGCATCTACGTGCTTTCGCCCGCGGCGCTCGATCTCGTCGCTTCCGGTGCCACGCTCGACATGCCCTCGCTCCTGCAGGGCCTCATGGCGCGCGGCGACGCGGCGGTCGGATTTCCGATCCACGAATACTGGCTCGACATCGGGCGCATGGAAGACTTCGCGCGCGCACACGAAGATTACGGGATGGTCTTCAAATGATCTCGGGGCGCTCGGTGCTCGCGCTGATCCCCGCGCGCGGCGGCTCCAGGAGACTTCCCGGCAAGAACATCCGCGCCCTCGGCGGCAAGCCGCTCATCGCGTGGTCGATCGATCTCGCGCGCTCGGTGCAGGGCATCGACGAGGTGCTGGTCTCGACCGACGACGCGGACATCGCGAAAGTCGCGAAGGCGCACGGCGCGAGCGTGCCGTGGCTGAGGCCCGCCGAGTACGCGACCGACACGTCGCCCTCTTCGGACGCCATCGTGCATGCGATCCAGGAGCGCGCGCGAGAAGGCCGCTCGTTCGACATCTTCGTGTTGCTGCAGCCGACGTCGCCGTTTCGTTCGGCCTCGCACGTGCGCGAGGCCATCGAGTTGTGCATCGCGCACGACGGCGAGCCGGTCGTCGACTTCGCGCCAGCGCGCTCGCACCCGGGCTGGTGCTTCACCGTGGATGAAGAAGGCCGTGCGCATCCTTTGCTCGAAGCGGGCGGCACGGCCCTGCGCTCGCAGGACCTCGCGCCGGTGGTGGAGGTGAGCGGCAGCCTCTATGCGATCGGCGTCGCGCGGTTCCTTCGCGAGCGGACGTTCTTCTCGCGGGACACGCGGGCGCTCGTGCTCGCCGAGCGCCATCTCGCGCTCGACATCGACGACGAATTCGACTGGATGGTGGCCGAGGCGGTGCTCGCGCACGGCCTGGCGCGGGCATGAAGGCGCTTCGCTCTCGTCTCGGTTCGACCCTCGCGCCGCTCGCCGCGGATTTGCTGCTGGTGATGGCGGCGTGGTGGGCGGCGTTCTGGCTGCGCTTCAACCTCGACCTGCCCGACGAATTCGAGCAGATCGCACTGCTCGCGAGCCCCTGGTGCGTGCTCGCCTACGGCATCGGCCTGGCGGTGACTCGCGTGCACCGGCAGGTGTGGCGCTACACGGGCCTGCCGGAACTGCAGCAGCTCGCCACCGGCGTGCTGCTGGGCGCGGTGCTCACGGCGGCGGCGGTGCTCATGCTGCGCTTTCCGTCGTTCCCGCGTTCGGTGCTGCTGCTGCAGCCGATGATCGCGCTCATTCTGCTCGGCGCGTTGCGCGCGGCCTGGCGCATGCTCGCGGAGCGGCGCATCCTCACCGATGGCGCGAACCGGCTCGTGATCGTCGGCACGCTGGCCGATGCATCGAACGCATTGCGCGCGCTGAAGGGGTCGCATCAATGGCAGGCCATCGGCATCCTTTCGCCCGACCCGGCCGAAGAAGGACGCTCGATTCAGAACGTGCGCGTGCTCGGCACGATCGCGGGGCTGCCGCGCGCCTGCGAGGCGCTCGGCGCTCAGGCGGCGCTCGTGGCGAGCCCGCCCGGCGCGCCCGAGCGGCGCGACGCGCTGCTCGCCGCGGCGGCGGCGGGCATCACGCTGCTCACGCTGCCGCGGCCCGACCAGTGGCTGAGGCCCGAGGGCGTGGGCCCGCGCAAGATCGAACTGGAGGACTTGCTCGGGCGCCAGCCCGTGCAGCTCGACGTCGCGGGACTCGCGCAGATGATCTCCGGCCAGACGGTGCTCGTCACCGGCGCGGGCGGCTCGATCGGGTCGGAGCTGTGCCGCCAGATCGCGCGCTTCGGCGTCGGCCGGCTCGTGTGCGTCGATGTGTCCGAATACGGGGTGTACCAGCTCGAACAGGAGTTGCGCGAGGCGCATCCGCAGATGGAGGGCGTCTATTACACGGCGAACGTGCGCGAACTGGAACGCCTGGCCGCGATCTGCGCGAAGCACCGTCCGGCGGTCGTGTTCCACGCCGCGGCGTACAAGCACGTGCCGCTCATGGAAACCGCCAACGAGATCGAGGCGCTGCGCACCAACGTGCTCGGCACGTGGCATGCGGCGCGCGCCGCGGGCGAATGCGGCGCGCGCCGCTTCGTGATGATCTCCACCGACAAGGCGGTGAACCCGACGAACGTGATGGGCGCGAGCAAGCGCCTGGCCGAACTCGTGGTGCAGGCGGAAGCCGCGCAGTATCCGAAGACGCAGTACGTGTCGGTGCGCTTCGGCAACGTGCTGGGCTCCAGCGGCTCGGTGGTGCCGCTCTTCACCGCGCAGGTGGCGCGGGGTGGGCCGGTCACGGTCACGCACCCGGACATCGTGCGCTACTTCATGACGATCCCCGAGGCCGCGCAGCTCGTGCTGCAGGCGGGCCTCATGGGGCGCTCGGGGCAGATCTTCGTGCTGGACATGGGCGAGCCGGTGAAGATCGCGGATCTCGCGCGCATGCTCATACGGCTGTCGGGCAAGACGGAGCAGGAAGTCCCGATCACCTACACGGGCCTGCGCCCGGGCGAAAAGCTCTTCGAGGAACTGCTTGCGAACGACGAGACGACCGAGCCCACGCCGCATCCGAAGCTGCGCGTGGCGAAGACCGGCGGGCCGCTCGCGGACGTCGATGCGGTCATGCGGTGGGTGGTGCAGGCGGGGGCGGCGCCTTCACCGGAAGACGTGCGCGAATGGTTGAAGACGCAAGTGCCGGAATATCAGCCGCGGATGTGAACGGCGCCCGGGCTCGACGGAACGCGCCTCGGCGCGAAAGTGCCGAAAGCGCTGCGGTGCCATCTCCGCGGCGACGGGCGAGGGCGGGGCTCACTGCGTGATGCCGGTTCGCGTGAGCACATCGCTCACGAGTTCCAGCCGCACGAGCGGATTCTCCAGTTCCATGAGGCGCTGCTTCAAGGCGATCGGCAGCGGCAGCAGTTCGCACCAGCGGTTCGCGACCCAGCCGCAATCGTCGAGGTGCCACGGCGGCATCACCGGCGCCTGGTCGGGCGCGGGTGCGCGCTCCTGCAGCGACGTGATCACTTTCTCGAGCGCGGCGGAGGTGACCTTCAGGTCGTCGGGCACCGGCACCGCCTGGTCGCTGTCGACGCGTTCGACGTCGGCCACCCACAGGCCGTGCTTCAGCTGGTCGCTCGACGTGATGCGGAAGCGCTGCTCGCCGCTTGCGCGCACGAGCATGAGGCCGGGGCGCGGCGTTTCGAATTCGGTGATGGTGGCGAGCGTGCCCACGCGCGAGAACGCTTCCTTCACGCCGGGCAGGCGCACCTCGCCGCCTTGCGTGAGCGACACCACGCCGAAGGGCGCGCCCGCCTTGCGGCAGCGGCCGATCATGTCGAGATAGCGCACTTCGAAGATTCTGAGCGGCATCACGCCGCCGGGAAACAGGACGGCCGCGAGCGGAAAGAGCGGCAGGGACTGCAGGGTGAGTGCGGCGGACACAGGGATCAGGACGCGGGCAGACGTCGGCGAAACATGGGTTCTGCCCGCTATCATCCCACGGCCGCAACGGAAGGCGCTCCATGATCTTCGAAATAGTCAAGTTCCTGCTGGACGTGGCCGTCGGCCTGCTGGCCGGGGCCTGCCTCCTGCGTCTCTACATGCAGTACCAAAGGATTGCATTCGGCAACCCCGTCGGCCGCTTCGTGTTCTCGCTCACCGACTGGCTGGTGCTGCCGCTGCGCCGCCTGCTGCCGGCCGTCGGCCGCTGGGACACGGCGAGCATCGTCGCCGCGTTCCTGCTCGAACTCGCGCAGTACGGGCTGCTCTGGCTGCTCGCGGGCCGTGCCGTGCAGGTCCCGGTCGTCCTGCTCCTGGCCGTGTTCGGCCTGCTGCGGCTTGCGCTGTCGGGGCTGATGGGCCTCGTGATCGTCTACGCCATCCTCTCCTGGGTGCGCGCGGATACGCCGATCACGGACCTGATCGAGCGGCTCTGCGCGCCGCTCATGCGGCCCTGGCGCCGCATCATCCCGCTCGTGGGCGGCATCGATCTGTCGCCGCTCGCCTTTCTCGTCGTCGCGCAGATCCTGCTGATCGTGCTCACCTCCATCGAGCAGGCGGCGCTGCAAGGCGCGCTGCGCTGACGGCGGACGTGGCCGCCCCCGACCCCTGGCGGATCGCGCGCCTGCCGGACGAATGGCAGGACCTCGGGGGCGCGCTGCCCACGCCCATCGCCTGCTGGGATGTCTCGTGGCCGACAGCGCCGCGGGACGCGCTCGCAGTGAATTTGCTGCGCCTGCAGCGCGAGGCGTTCGGCGCGGAGGAGGCCCAGCCGCAGGACGATACCGGGCCGCACGCGGACGCCGACGTGCTTCCCCGGTTCGCCGCCGGGCTCGCCGTGCACCTCATGGGGCTGGGCATGCCGACCGCCCGCGACTGGTTCGCCGCGCTCCCATGGCAGCCCGCGCGTGAATTGCGCTATCCCTACGCCGACGAAGTCCTGGCCGAGTTGTGCGGCCGCGCGGCGCTGCGCATCGCGCGCGCGCTCGCGCAGCGGGGCGACGATTCCTTCGCGTCGTTTCGCGCGGCGGCCGCGCAGTCGATCGAGCAGGAGAGCCGCAGATTCGAGGGGCTGCGCCCGAACGACGGCACGATCGATACCGTGCTTCACGCGATCGGACGCGGCATCCCGGTGCGGCGCATCGTCACCTCCGCGGCGGTCTACCGGTTCGGCGACGGCAGCGCGCAGCGGCGGCTGTGGCGCGGCTTCACGCAGTCGACGAGCCACATCGGCACCGTGATGGCAACACGCAAGGACGTGACGAACGAGCTGCTGCGCACCCACGGCTTTCCGGTGCCGCGCCAGGCGCTCGCGAGGGATTTCGAAGCCGCGAGGAGGGCGGCCGCCGCGATCGGCTGGCCGGTCATCGTCAAGCCGGCCGCCAGCGACTTCGGAACGGCGGTGACGACGAATATCCGCGACGAGGCCGCGTTGCAACGCGCCTTCACGGCGGCGCGGGCCCACGGCATCGCCGTCGTGGAAAACCACGTGCCCGGCGAGGACTACCGCTTCACGGTGCTCGGCGGCCAGTGCTTCAGCGTGCTGCTGCGCCTGTCCGCGCGCGTGACGGGCAACGGCCGGGATTCGATCGCCGTGCTGATGGCGCGCTACGCCGAGGAGCGCAGGCGCGATCCGCAGATGAGGAGCTATCGCGCCGCATCGCTGGACGATCCGCTCGTGGCCGCGACGCTCTCCGATCAGGGCCTGTCGCCGAAGGACGTGCCTCCCGAGGGGCGGGTCGTGCTGCTGCGCACCAATTCCAACGTCTCCACGGGCGGCGTGTCGAAGGAGGTGAAGGAAGCCACCCACCCGGACAATCTGCGCCTGGCCGAGCGCGCCGCCGCCTGCCTGGGCCTGGATCATGCGGGGATCGACTTCCTCACGACCGATGTGAGCCGTTCGTGGCGCGAGGTGGGCGGCGCGATCTGCGAGGTGAATCCGACTCCCGCCCGGGTGAGCGATGGCGGGCCGAAGCGGGTGGTCGATCATCTGTTTCCGCACGGCGGCAACGGCCGCATTCCCGTGATCGTCGTCGTTGCGGCCGCCGCCGAGGCCGCCCGGTCACGCGAGGCGATCGAAGCATACGCGCGCTCGCGCGGCCTGTGCCTGGGCGCGGTGTTCGGTGGCGACGCGTTCGCCGGTCCGCTCGCGATCAATGCGGCGCGGGGCGCCTCCACCGCGGACCTCGTGCGCATGGTGCTCGGCGACACGTCGGTCGATATCGCCCTCGTGCAGGTCGAAGCCGACGTGCTGCTGGCCCAGGGATTGCCGCTTGCCTGTTGCGACGTGGCCGTGTTCGAGGCGGAAGGCGAGGCGAAGGATCGCATCCTGCAGTCGCGCCTGTCGGTGCTCGGGCGCTCGCGCGCGATCGTCACGGGGCTCGAGCCGTCGCCGCTCCTGGAAGCCCTCGAAACCCTGATGCCACCGGTGACCGCGGCAATTGCGTAGGATGGCCGTCATGGACTCGCTTGCCCTCGACCCCGCGATCGTCGCGACGCTGCAAGGCGTTTCGACCGCCACCCTCACCACCGTGCTGCTGAAGCACGGCTTGCGCAACGTCTGGCTGCGCGGCACGCGGCCGCTCGCGCCCGGTTATCCGCGGCTCGTGGGCCGCGCGTTCACTTTACGTTTCGTGCCCGCGCGCGAGGACCTTGCCACGCCGGCGTCGTGGGGCAACCCGATCTCCACGCGCGCGGCCATCGAGGCCATGCCCGAAGGCTGCATCGCCGTGGTGGGCGCGATGGGGGTGACGGATGCCGGCATCTTCGGCGACATCCTGTGCGCTCGCATGGCACAGCGCGGCGTGGCCGCGCTCGTGAGCGACGGCGTGGTGCGCGACGTGACGGGCGTGCTCGGCACGCAATTGCCGGTGTGGTGCCAGGGGACCGCCGCGCCTTCGTCGGTGACGGGGCTCACGTTCGTGGGCTGGCAGGAGCCGATCGGCTGCGGCGGCGTCGCGGTGTTTCCGAACGACGTCGTCGTCGCGGACCAGGACGGCGCGGTCCTCATTCCGCAGGCCTTGCTGGACGAAGTGATCGAGGCTTCCGTCGAACAGGAGCGGCTGGAAGGCTGGATCATGTCGCAGGTGGCAGCCGGTGCGAAGCTGCCGGGGCTCTATCCGCCCAACGACGAGAACCGGAAGAAGTACGAGGCGTGGAAGAAGTCGGGTGGCCGGTGAGAGTGGGAGGTGCCTTTCGCCGACCCCACCCCGCCGGGCACCGTGTGTCCTAGCGCAGCATGTGGAAGTTGAGCAGCCGCGTCGCCACGATCGTCTCCCACAGGAAGCACAGCAGCGCGAGCAGGAAGCTCACCACGCCGATCAGGAAACTCACGACCGCGCTCACGTTCGTGCGGAACTCCACCGCCTCCCCGAGGAAGATCAGGATGATCGTGAGGCCGATCAGGATCGCGCACGTCGTGAGCAGGGCGATCGCCGCATTCGACAGGCGCCCGCGAAATCGCAATTCCGCCAGCTCCGCATAGGCGCGCTTTACGGTTTCGTCGTCCCGCGCCTCGCGCGCGATGTCCTCCACGCGCCTCGCGCGGTCGATGATGCGCGCAAGCCGCGTGGCCACCACGCCCGTCATGCCCGACACCGCCGTGAGCAGGAACACCGGCGCGATCGCAAGCTGGATGCCGTGCGTGATGCTTTCGGTGTCGGTCGGAAGCGCCAGCGTATCGCGTCCCTCGTCAGCGCGAAATGAAGCGCGCTTTGCCGGCCGTCCAGCGGTCGAGCTTCTGCCGCGCGCCGTTCCTGGCCGGGTCCATCGCCTCGTCGTGGTTCGGCCGTTTCGCGCACAGTTCCAGCACGTAGCCGTTCGGGTCGCGAAAGTAGATCGAGTCGATGAAGCCGTGGTCGGAAACGCCGCGCGTCTCGATGCCCTCGGCCTTGCCTTTCTCGAACATGCGCTGCAGCACCTCGGGCTTCACTTCCAGCGCGATGTGCAGGTCGTAGTCGTGCTGCTTCTTGAACTCGAACGGCATGTCGCCCGCCTCGAAGAAGGCGAGGTGCGAACCGTCGTCGAGCCGGTAGAAGGTGTGCAGCGTGTCGGTGGCGCGGCCGCTTTTCGTCTCCCTGATCTCGACCACGCCCGCGAGCGTGAGGCCGAGGAAATCCTCGTAGAACCGGCGGGTCTCCTCGGAGTCGCGGCAGCGGTACGCCGCGTGGTGCAGCTTCTCGATCACACCGTCACCATCGGCTGGTCCTTGATCGACTGCGCGTAGCCGGTGATCGCCTCGTGCACCTTGCTCCAGCTGGAAAGCGCCTTCATGCGGCCGAGCCAGGCGCACACGTTGGGATAGTCGCTGAACTTGCAGCCGGTGATCTCGCCCACGCCGAGCATGGCGGCGCCGAGGTAGTCGGCGATGGTGATCCTGTCGCCGCAGACGTAGTTGTTGCCCGGGCCGAGGATGTGGTCGTTCATCACCTTCAGCCACTTCTGCGAGCGTTCCTTGCCCCACTGCACCGTGGCGTCCTGCACTTCGGGCGACGAGCGCTTCAGGAAGCCGAAGATCTGCGGATAGAGGAATCCGTAGTTGAACTCGCGGTTGAGCTGGGTGTTGAACCAGTCCATCCGCTCGTTGACGCGAGCGCGTTCCTTCAGGTCCTTCGGGTACTGCGGGGAATCGATCTTGTCGGCGAGGTACTTGAGAATCGCCGAGGCTTCCGTGAGGCGGAAGTCGCCGTCTTCCAGCACGGGCACGAGGTGGTTCGGGTTCACCGACTCGAACGCGGGCTTGTATTGCTCGCCGGTGAAGATGTCCACCAGTTCGTATTCCAGCGGGATGTTCGCCTCGGCGGCGAAGAGCATCGGCGGGCGGCAGCTGGTGGAGGCGGGGTGGTAGTACAGCTTCATGCGAACTCTCCTTGGGTGGGCTCCGAGGAGCGCATGCTACTGCGACGAGGGGGGAATGTCTAAGGCTGCCGGCGTCGGCGAGCCCCTCACCCCGACCCTCTCCCCAGAGGGGAGAGGGGGCAATACCGTGCCCCTATTGCGCGACCCGATGCTGCGCAAGCACCTCCAGCGCGAGCACCAGCGCCGAATGATCCGCCTGCGCGTTGCCGAGCGCGGCGCACGACTGCATCAGCTGCGCTGCCATCGCCGTCTGCGGCAGCGCCATCGACAGGCCGCGGGCGCCCTGCAAGGCAAGGTTCAGGTCCTTCTGATGCAGCGCGATGCGAAAGCCCGGCGCGAAGGTGCGCTTCACCATCCGCTCGCCATGCACTTCGAGCACGCGCGAGCTCGCGAAGCCGCCCATCAGCGCCTCGCGCACCCGCGCCGGATCGGCACCGGCCTTCGACGCGAACACGAGCGCTTCGGCGACCGCCGCGATGTTCAGCGCCACGACGATCTGGTTGGCGACCTTGCACACCTGGCCGTCGCCCACGTTCCCGACGAGCGTGATGTTCCTGCCCATCAGCTCGAGCAGGGGCTTGACGCGGTCGAACGCGGCGGGCTCGCCACCCACCATGATGCTGAGCGTCGCGGCCTTCGCGCCGACTTCGCCGCCCGACACCGGCGCGTCGAGATAGTCGCAGCCGAGCCCGCGAATCTTCGCGGCGAACGCGCGCGTCGCGATCGGGTCGATCGAGCTGCAGTCCACGACCGTCTTGCCCTTCGCGAGTCCCGAAGCCACGCCGTATTCGCCGAAGAGCACCTGCTCCACGTCGGGCGTGTCGGGCACCATGATGAAGATCGTGTCCGCCCGCTCGGCCACGCCGCGCGCGTTCACGCACACCGTCGCGCCACCGGCGACGAGCGCCTCGGGCACCTTGCCGCGCGTGTTGACGAAGAGGACGTGTCCCGCGTTCAGCAGATGCTGAGCCATGGGCGCGCCCATCACGCCCAGGCCGATGAAGCCGATCTTCAGTCCGGATTTGGTCATTGAAGTTGTTCCTCGAGCCAGTTCAGTCCTTCGGCGGTGGTGGTCTTCGGCTTGTATTCGCAGCCGATGTGACCCTTCCAGCCGATCGCGTCGATGTGGCGCAGGAGAAAGCGCCAGTTGATCTCGCCCGTGCCCGGCTCGTTGCGGCCGGGGTTGTCGGCGAGCTGGATGTGGCCGATGCGCGGCAGGTTCTTCCGAAGCGTCGCGGCGAGCTCGCCTTCCATGCGCTGCGCGTGATAGATGTCGTACTGCACAAAGAGGTTGTCCGAGGCGACCTCCTCGATGATCGCGAGCGCCTGGTCCGTGCGCGTGAGGAAGAAGCCGGGGATGTCGAAGTGGTTGATCGGCTCGATGAGGAGCCGGATGCCGTTCGCGCGCAGCAGGCCCGCGGCGAACCTCAGGTTCTCGACGAACACCTCGCGCGCCTCGGCCGGGTTCACGCCTTGCGGGAGCTTTCCCGCGAGGCAGTTCACCTGCGGGCAGTCGAGCGCATGCGCGTACTCGATGGCGCGCGAGACGCCTTCGCTGAATTCCTTCACGCGCTGCGGATGGCAGGCGATGCCGCGTTCCCCCGCGGCCCAGTCGCCCGCCGGCAGGTTGTGCAGCACCTGCTTCAGGCCGTGGCGGCGCAGGAGCTGCGACAGCGTTTCCTTCGGGTAGTCGTAAGGGAAGAGATATTCGACCGCATCGAAGCCCGCTTTCCTGGCGGCGGCGAAGCGGTCGAGGAACGGCTGCTCGGTGAAGAGCATCGAGAGGTTGGCGGCGAACCGGGGCATGGCGGGCGTCTTCCTTTCAGTCCAGCAGGGCCGCGACCGCGGTCGGCGCATCGGCCCGGTTCTCGGCGAGTTCCTCGAACTCGACGATGTTGTCGATCTCGGTTCCCATCGCGACGTTGGTGACGCGTTCGAGGATCACCTCCACCACCACGGGCACCCGGAATTCCTTCATGAGTTCGTCCGCGCGCTTCAGCGCCGAGCGCAGTTCATCGGGCGTGTGCACGCGGATCGCCTTGCAGCCGAGCCCCTCCACCACCTTCACGTGATCGACCCCGTAGCCCCGCTCGGGCGCGGCGTCCTCGGGCATGTTGATGTTGTCGAAGGCGAGCTGCACGCAGTAGTCCATGTCGAAGCCGCGCTGCGACTGCCGGATGAGCCCGAGATAGGAGTTGTTCACCACCACGTGGATGTAGGGCAGCTTGAACTGCGCGCCCACGGCCAGCTCCTCGAGCATGAACTGGAAGTCGTAGTCGCCCGACAGCGCCACGATGCGCCGCGCGGGATCGGCCGCGCGCACGCCGAGCGCCGCGGGCACCGTCCAGCCGAGCGGGCCCGCCTGGCCGCAGTTGATCCAGTGCCGCGGCTTGAAGACGTGCAGGAACTGCGCGCCCGCGATCTGCGACAGGCCGATCGTGCTCACGTAGCACGTGTCGCGGCCGAACGCGTTGTTCATGCACTGGTACACGCGCTGCGGCTTCATCGGCACCGCTTCGAAGTTCGTCTTGCGCAGCATCGTGCGCTTGCGCTCGCGGCAGGCCTCGGCCCAGTCGCCGAAATTCCGCAGCCGCCCCTCGGCCCGCCATTCGCGCGCCACTTCGACGAAGAGCGCGAGCGCGGCCTTCGCATCCGACACGATGCCGTAGTCCGGCGCGAAGACGCGCCCGATCTGCGTGGGCTCGATGTCCACGTGCACGAACTTGCGCCCCTGGGTATAGACGTCCGTCGAGCCGGTGTGCCGGTTGGCCCAGCGGTTGCCGATGCCCAGCACGAAGTCGCCGGCGAGCATCGTCGCGTTGCCGTAGCGGTGGCTCGTCTGCAGGCCGCACATGCCGGCCATGAGCGGGTGATCGTCGGGGATCGCGCCCCAGCCCATGAGCGTCGGAAGGACCGGCACGCCGGTGATCTCCGCGAATTCGACGAGCAGTTCGCACGCATCCGCATTGATGATCCCGCCGCCCGCGACGATGAGCGGGCGGTCGGCGGCCTGCAGCATCGAGAGGGCTTTTTCCACCTGCGCTCGCGTGGCCGCGGGCTTGTAAGCGGCAAGCGGCGAGTAGGTGTCCGGATCGAATTCGATCTCGGCCGTCTGCACGTCGAAGGGCAGGTCGATCAGCACCGGGCCGGGGCGGCCGGAGCGCATCAGGTGAAAGGCCTGCTGGAAAGCGCGCGGCACCTGTGCGGGTTCGCGCACGGTGACGGCCCATTTCGTCACGGGCTTGGCGATGGATTCGATGTCGACGGCCTGGAAGTCTTCCTTGTAGAGGCGCGCGCGCGGCGCCTGGCCGGTGATGCACAGGATCGGGATCGAGTCGGCCCACGCGGAATAAAGGCCCGTGATCATGTCGGTGCCCGCGGGCCCGGACGTGCCGATGCACACGCCGATGTTGCCCGCGGTCGCGCGCGTGTAGCCCTCGGCCATGTGCGACGCGCCTTCCACGTGCCGCGCGAGGATGTGCCCGATCGAGCCGCGCCGGCGCAAGGCCGAATAGAGCGGGTTGATGGCGGCGCCGGGCACGCCGAACGCCTGCGTCACGCCTTCTCTTTCCATCACGTGCACGGCCGCATCGATCGCGCGCATTCTTGCCATCTATGTTCTCCTCGAGCTGTCTTGCATTTCTCCCTCCCGCGCAGGAGGGGAGGGCCGGGGTGGGGCATGCCTTCACTGTAGGAACACGGGCCGCGTTGCGGAATCCGTCCCCCGCCCATAAGATTTATTCCAAGATGGAATGAGCGATGGAGTGGAGTACTCACGATGGACCGGCTGCTGGCGATGGAAATGTTCGTGCGGGTGGTGGAGACCGGAAGCTTTTCCAAGGCCGCGCGCGAGTTCGCGACGACGCAGCCCACCGTCACGAAGCAGGTCGCCGCGATCGAGGCGCGCCTGAAGGCGCGCCTCCTCAATCGCAACACGCGCGGCGTGAGCCTCACCGAGGCAGGCACGCTCTACTACGACAAGTGCAAGACGATCCTGCGCGAAGCCGAGGAGGCCGACAGCATCGTGAAGCTTCGCCAGGGCCAGGCGCAGGGCCTGCTTCGCATCGGAAGCTCCGTGGCGTTCGGCCGGCGCGTGGTGGTGCCGCTCGCGCTCGAATTCATGGCGCAGCATCCGCAGCTGAAGGTGGACCTGAGTTTCGAGGACCGCTACACGGACCTCGTGGCGCAGGGCATCGACGTCGCGCTTCGCCTCGGCAAGCTGGCCGACTCGTCGCTCGGCGCGCGGTTCCTCGGTGCGAACCCCTGGGTGCTCGTCGCGTCGCCGAAATACCTGAAGAAGCACGGCGTGCCGAAGAAGCCCGAGGACCTGAGCGCGCACGATACGCTCATCTACAGCAGCGTGCAGGGCAACGACGTGTGGCGCGTGATCGCACCGAAAGGCGAGCCGGTGAGCGTGCCCGTCACCGGGCGGCTGCGCTCGAACAATCTGTCGGCGGTGCTCGCGGCCGCGCGGTCGAGTCTCGGCATCGCCGCGCTGCCGTGGTATGTGGCATTCGAGTCGCTGAAAGCCGCAAGTCTCGTGGAGGTGCTCAAAGGGCACGGTCTGCCCGAGCAGGAGATCAACGCCGTGTTTCCCTCGCCCAAGCTGGTGCCCGGCAAGGTGCAGGCCTTCATCGCTTTCCTGCAGGGCAGGTTTGCGGGAAACTGGTGGGAACTGCTGCCGCGGGGTTGAAGTGAAATGAACGAATACACCGTCGTGCGCACCGCGAGCTGGCAGCTTCGCCTGCCGGCCGACTGGGCGGACCGCACCGAGACCGCGTCCGAGGAGGTGTACTTCGAATCGGCGGACGGCACCAAGGGCGTCTACATCGCGACGTGGAACATCCCGATGGGCGCCGAACACGACGGCAAGCAGGCCGCGAAATCGTTTCGCCGCGCCGAACAGGCTTCGCTTCGGCGCATGCAGGGCTACTCGTGGGACTTGCTGCAGGACGAGTCGATCACGCTCGGCGCGACCACCGTGGCGATTTCGGACGCCTTCGCGCGGGGACAGGCCTATCGCATCGCCTCCAAGGTGATCGCGCACGTGCCGCTGGTCGTTCGCGCCGCGTTTCACGACTACCAGTGCGACGACCTCGCGGCGTCGCAGCGCTATTTCGCCGATATCATCGAGTCTCTGCGCCTCAACTGGGACGGAGCCTGATCCGACATGCCGATCGTAGTGCGCCCGCTCACCGCCGAACGCTGGGACGACCTCGAGGCCGTCTTCAACGCGAAGGGCTGCTCGGTGGCGCGCAGCTGCTGGTGCATGTACTACCGCAAGAGCGGCAAGGAAACGGGCTACATGCGCCCGGGCGACGACCGCGTCGCGCGCAACAGGAAAGCGCTGCATGAACTCGCGAGCCATGATCCGCCGCCGGGTCTCATCGGCTATCGAGGCCACAAGCCGGTGGGATGGGTCTCGCTCGGGCCGCGCGAGGACTACCGCAAGCTCGAGAAGTCGCGCGTGATGAAGGCCGTGGACGGCGAGCCGGTGTGGTCCATCATCTGCTTCGTCGTGCCATCGGAGTTCCGCGGGCAGGGCGTCGCGCGCGAATTGCTCGCCGCGGCCGTCGGGTACGCGCGCAAGCGCGGCGTGAAGCTCCTGGAGGCGTATCCGGTGGACAAGGACGAGCCGGGCGCCGCGCGGGCCGACTGGTTCGGCTCCAAGCGCATGTTCGACGAGGCCGGGTTCGGCGAAGTGGCGCGCCATCGCCCGGACCGGCCGATCGTGCGGCTTGCGCTCGAGGTCGCGGCGCCCGCGCCGAAGCGGCGATGAAATCGTTCTCCGGCCTGAGGCTCCTCGCGCCGCGCATCGAGCTGCGACCGCTCGTGGCGGGCGACGAGCCGGCGCTCTTTTCCATCTTCTCGGACCGCGAAGTGATGCGCTACTGGAGCACGGTGCCCTGGCAGTCCATGGATTTCGCCGAGCGGTTCGTGCGCACCGACATCGATGCGATGGCGCGCGGCGAGCACCTGCGCCTGGGGATCGTGCGGCGCGAGGACGACGCCCTTCTCGGCATGTGCACGCTCTTCGATTTCGTCGAGGCCTGCCGCCGCTGCCAGGTCGGCTACGGACTCGCGCGTTCCGCATGGGGCAAGGGCTACGTGCACGAAGCGCTCGTGCAGCTGCTGGACTATGGCTTCGCGGAGCTTTCGCTCAATCGCGTCGAAGCGGACATCGATCCGCGCAATGGCCGTTCCGCGCGCAGCCTGCAGCGGCTCGGCTTTCGCAAGGAAGGGCACTTGCGCGAACGCTGGATCGTCGACGGGGAAGTGTCGGATTCGGAACTGTACGGCCTGCTGCTGAGCGACTGGAACGGAAGGAGCGCGTCATGAAGAGGACGCTTCACGCAAGGCTCGCGCGCCATCTCGCGCTGCCGATTGCATTGGCGCTCGCCACCGCCGCATTCGCCGCGCATGCCGAAGCGCCCGACATCGGCAGGCTCGCCTGGCTGGCCGGCTGCTGGACGGCCGAGGGCGGCGAACCGGGCTCGGGCGAACACCCGCAGCACGAATTCCCCCAGCGCGTGGTCTATGCCCGCGAAGGCGCCGACCGGCTTGCCGCGCGCATCGAGGGCATGCGTGGCGGCAGCCTGCGGGTGATCCCGTTTCCCATGGTGCGCGTGAGCTGCGACGCGCTCCTGCAAGGCGCGAAGCCATGAACTTTCCACTCGAAGGCGGCTGCGGCTGCCGCCATGTCCGCTACCGCATGCACACCGCGCCGCTCGTCGTGCATGCGTGCCACTGCCGCTGGTGCCAGCGCGAAACGGGCACGGCTTTCGCGCTGAATGCGATGATCGAATCGGATCGCGTCGAGACGCTTGCGGGCGAGCCCGATCTCGTCGATACGCCTTCCTTGAGCGGGCAGGGGCAGCTCATCGCGCGCTGCCCGCAATGCCGCGTCGCGCTCTGGAGTCACTACGCCGGCGCGGGGCCCGTGCTGAAGTTCGTTCGGGTGGGCACGCTCGACGACCCGGACGCACTTGCGCCCGACATCCATATCTTCACGTCGTCGAAGCAGCCGTGGGTCGTGTTGCCCGAGGGTGCGCGCGCGGTGCCGGAGTACTACGACAGCAAGGAAGTGTGGTCCGCCGAAAGCCTCGAGCGGCGCCGCGCGATCATGCCGAAGATCGAAGCGCACCGGGCGCGGCAAGGGCGCTGAGGCTGCATCGCCCCTGGATCGCGCTTGCGAAGTCCTGCGGGTTTTCTCTGGAAGGCTATTTCGCCGAAGTCCCCGAAGATCGGCGGACGCTGGCGCGATCACGAGCGCTGGGCGATCGTGGCGCGATGAAGGAGAGCGGAACATGTCGAACTCGCCAACCGTGGCCGATCCCGAAGCGTGGCACCGCTTCTTCGGATCGCAGGCGAACAACCGGGCCTGGGAACTCGCCGAATTGCCGGGTCGCAACGAGGCACAGACGCGGGAAATGGTCGATGCGGCCCACACCGCGGCCTGGCACTGGGGCCACGTCGGCACGGAGCTGCATCGCATGCGCGCGGCGATGCTGCTCGCACAGGCGCACGCGCTCGCGGGCGACGGCCCCGGCGCGATCGCCTATGCGCGGGAGATGAGCGAATTCTTCCTCTCGCGCCCCGAGACGCCCGATTGGGAAATCGCTTTCACGCACGCGATCCACGCGCATGCGGCGAAGGTGGCGGGGCTCGAGGCCGAGCACAAGCGCTCGTACGGGCTCGCCGCCTCCAGCGTCGAGGGCATCGAGGACCCCGAGGACAAGGCGATCGTGCTGCGCACCTTCCGCCACGTGCCTGCGCCATGAGAGGTGCCGTCATGAGGTATGTGCATGCGGTGCTGGCGGTGCTCGTGCTGCTCGTCGCCGGTTGCGCCTCCACGGGTGCGCCGGACACGGAGCGCCTGCGCGAACAGGTGCGTGCCACCGAAGCCGCGTTCGCGCGGACGATGGCCGAGCGCGACCACGCGGCGTTCACCTCGTTTCTTTCGGACGAGGCGGTGTTCTTCGGCCGCACGGTGCAGCACGGCAAGCGCGAGGTGTCCGAGGCGTGGGCGCGGTTCTTCACGCAGCGGGCCGCGCCGTTTTCGTGGGAGCCCGAGCAGGTGGAGGTGCTGCCTTCGGGCCAACTCGCGCTCAGCTCGGGGCCGGTGCACGATCCCGAGGGCAACCTGATCGGGCGCTTCACCTCGATCTGGCGGCAGGAAGCGCCGGGGCAGTGGAGGATCGTCTTCGACAAGGGGTGCAACTGCCCGCTGAAGTGAGGCGGCGTCGAGACGTCGGCGCGCTCGCGGGACGGGCGGGGGAATGACGGTGCGCAGACGACCGGCGAGTGCGGCGATGACGCGTGCGTGCGTGAACGACCCGCAACGCGGCGCAATAATCGCGTCATGGAAACCAAGTGGCTCGAGGATTTCGTGAGCCTCGCCGAAACGCGCAGCTTCAGCCGCTCGGCGCAGCTTCGCCATGTGACGCAGCCCGCCTTCTCACGGCGCATCCAGGCGCTCGAGGCGTGGGCGGGCACGGACCTCGTCGATCGAAGCTCCTACCCGACGCGCCTCACGCCCGCCGGGGAAACCCTCCATTCGCAGGCGCTCGAGATGCTGCAGTCGCTGCAGACCACGCGCGCGATGCTGCGCGGACACTCGGCGGCCGCGCAGGACGTCGTGGAAGTCGCCGTGCCGCACACGCTCGCCTTCACGTTCTTCCCGGCGTGGATCTCGAGCCTGCGCGACAAGTTCGGGCCGCTCAAGAGCCGGCTCATCGCGCTGAACGTGCACGACGCGGTGATGCGCCTCGTCGAAGGCAGCTGCGACCTGCTGATCGCCTACCACCACCCCTCGCAGCCGTTCCAGCTCGATACCGACCGCTACGAGATGGTGCCGCTTGGCCAGGAATCGCTCGCGCCCTACTGCAAGGCCGACGCCGAGGGCGAGCCGATGTTCAGGCTGCCGGGGCGCGCGGGTCACCCGCTGCCCTATCTCGCCTACGCGCCGGACGCCTACCTCGGAGGCGTGACCGAGCTCATCCTGAAGCAGGCCGGCACCGCCATCCACTTCGACCGCGTGTACGAGACCGACATGGCCGAGGGCCTGAAGGTGATGGCGCTCGAAGGCCACGGCGTGGCCTTCCTCCCATACAGCGCGGTGAAGAAGGAACTGCGCTCGCGCCGCCTGGTGAACGCGGCGCCGGGCCTCGCGGGACTCGAGATGTCGATGGAGGTGCGCGCTTATCGGGAAAAACCCGTAGGCAAGGACCAGCCGAAGCGGACCGTGCAGTCGCTCTGGGAATACCTCGCTTCTCACCATCCTTCCGTATGAGCGCCGTATGAATTTCTTGCATGACCCGGCGCGCAAACAGCATTTGCTCGCGCGGGCGGGGCCCACTACAGTTCGCGCGAATTCGAAACCACCCCCGCATGCCATCCGCTGAATATCGCGTCGAGCACGATTTCCTCGGCGACAAGCGCATTCCTTTCGATGCCTACTGGGGCGTGCACACGGCGCGCGCCATGGAGAATTTTCCGATCTCCGGCACGACCGTCGCGCAGATGCCGGAGCTGATCCGAGCGCTCGGCTTCGTGAAGAAGGCGGCGGCGCGCGCCAATCAGCAGTTGGGCGCACTCGACCAGCTCCGCGCCGGCGCCATCGCCGCCGCCTGCGACGAGCTGATCGCCGGGCGCTTCCACGAGCACTTCGTGGTCGACGTGATCCAGGGTGGCGCGGGCACTTCGACCAACATGAACGCGAACGAGGTGATCGCGAACGTGGCGCTCGAAATCATGGGTTACCAGAAGGGCCGCTACGACGTCTTGCACCCCAACGACCACGTGAACGCCTCGCAGAGCACGAACGACGTTTATCCGACCGCGGTGCGGATGTCGCTTTGGCTCGGCATCGAGGGGCTGCTCGCGGCCATGGCGAAGCTGCGCGAAGCGTTCGAGGACAAGGCCGCGGAATTCGCGACCGTGCTGAAGATCGGCCGCACGCAGCTGCAAGACGCGGTGCCGATGACGCTCGGCCAGGAGTTTTCGGCCTACGCCGTGATGCTGGACGAGGACGAGGCTCGCCTGCGCGAGGCGCGCTCGCTGATCCAGGAAGTGAACCTCGGCGCGACCGCGATCGGCACGGGCATCAACTCGCGCCACGGCTATGCGGAACTCGTCTGCCGGCTGCTCGCGGAATCGAGCGGCATTCCCGTCGTGAAGGCGCACAACCTGATCGAAGCCACGCAGGACACGGGCGCTTTCGTGCAGCTCTCCGGGGTGCTGAAGCGCGTCGCGACCAAACTGTCGAAGACATGCAACGATCTGCGCCTGCTCTCGAGCGGCCCGCAGGCGGGCTTCGGCGACATCCGGCTGCCGGCGCGGCAGGCGGGGTCCTCGATCATGCCCGGCAAGGTGAATCCGGTGATCCCCGAGGTCGTGAACCAGGTCGCCTTCGAGGTGATCGGCAACGACGTGACCGTGACGCTCGCATCCGAGGCGGGGCAGCTGCAGCTCAACGCCTTCGAACCCATCATGGGATGGAGCCTTTTCAAGAGCATCACGCACCTGTCGAGCGCATGTCTCACGCTCGAGGCGCATTGCGTGCGCGGCATCGAAGCGAACACCGAACTGCTTGCAAGGCGGGTGCGCGAATCGATCACGCTCGTGACCGCCCTGAACCCGATCATTGGCTACGAGAAGGCGGCGCTCATCGCCAAGACCGCGATTGCCACCGGCCGTCCGGTGGACGACGTGGCGAAGTCGCTCGGCATCCTCACGCAAGAGGAAATCGAAGCGCTCCTCGTGCCGGAAAAACTGACGCAGCCTTTGCGCCTGAAAGCGTGATGGCATGGAGGCTGCTTTCAGTCTGGATTCCTAAGGGTAATCCGGGTAATCCCTCAAGCCCGGTTCCATAGAATCCCGTTGTCCCATCACACGATATTCACTCCAG
Organism: Ramlibacter sp.; assembly: GCF_035548915.1. Classification (GTDB taxonomy): domain Bacteria; phylum Pseudomonadota; class Gammaproteobacteria; order Burkholderiales; family Burkholderiaceae_C; genus Ramlibacter. Next base: position 448,915 of record NZ_DASZSE010000039.1, read on the forward strand.
GAGAAACAGGCATGAAGAAGCATTTGCTGGCCTTTGCCGTGGCCGCCGTGGCCGCGAGCGGCGCTTTCGCGCAGGCTAACGACACGATCGCCAAGGTCAAGTCCTCCGGCACCATCACCATGGGTGTGCGCGATTCGTCGGGTGGCCTGTCGTATGCCATCGGAGACGGCAAGTACGGCGGCTTCCACACCGAAGTCTGCCAGCGCATCATCGCCAACCTCGAGAAGCAGGTCGGGCGCAAGGTGAACGTCGTGTATCAGCCCGTCACCTCGCAAAACCGGATTCCGCTCGTGGCCAACGGCACCGTGGACATCGAGTGCGGCTCGACCACGAACAACGCGACGCGCCAGAAGGACGTCGCCTTCCTCGATACGACGTACGTCGAGGAAGTGCGCACCGCGGTGAAGGCCAACTCGGGCATCACGTCGATCAACCAGCTGAATGGCAAGACCGTCGCCACCACGACCGGCACGACCTCCGTGCAGCACCTGCGCAAGCACGAGCGCGCCTCCGGCATCGACTTCAAGGAAGTGTTCGGCAAGGACCACTCCGACAGCCTGCTGCTGCTGGAGACCGGCCGCGCGGACGCCTTCGTGATGGACGGCCAGATCCTCGCGGGCGAGATCGCCAAGTCGAAGAACCCGGCGGAGCTGAAGATCTGCTGCGAAGTGCTGTCGGTGGAGCCCATCGCCATCATGGTCCGCAAGGGCGACCCCGCGTTCAAGAAGCTCGGCGACGACACGATCGTCCAGCTCGTGAAGTCGGGCGAGATGTCCAAGCTCTACGACAAGTGGTTCATGCAGCCGATCCCGCCGAAGAACGTTCGCATCGGCCTGCCCGCGTCGGACAGCACGAAGGCCGCATGGGCCAATCCGAACGACAAGCCGATGGAAGACTACGCCAAGAAGTAACCGGCCGATTTCGGCTCGACCCCTGACCGGACGGGTTCCGGCAGGGGTCTTCCCGTTTCGCCCCCCGTTTCGCCCCATATCGAAGAGGAGTACCGCATGGCTTGGGACTGGCAGGTGTTCTGCAAGGAGACGACCACCGGTGAAGTGATTTCGGGTTGCCTTGCGGGATTCGCCAAGGGACAGGACCAGACCTATCTCAACTGGCTGATCACCGCCTGGGGCTGGACGCTCGCCGTCGCAATCCTGTCGCTGATCGTGGCGCTGGTGGCGGGGCTCGTCGTCGGCACGCTTCGCACCTTGCCGAACAGCCCGTGGCTCGTGCGCTTCGCCAACAGCTGGGTCGAGCTCTTTCGCAATGTGCCGCTGCTGGTGCAGATCTTCCTGTGGTATTTCGTTGTGCCCGGCATCTTCCCCGCGATGAAGGACACGCCGCCGCTCCTGCTCGTGATACTGGCCCTTGGACTCTTCACTTCCGCGCGGATCGCGGAGCAGGTACGCGCGGGCATCCAGGCGCTGCCGCGCGGGCAGCGCTATGCCGGGCTTGCGCTTGGCCTCACCACCGCGCAGACCTATCGCTACGTGCTGCTGCCGATGGCGCTGCGCATCGTGATCCCGCCGCTCACGAGCGAGTCGATGAACATCATCAAGAATTCGTCGGTGGCGTTCGCGGTGTCGATCACCGAACTCACCTTCTTCGCTCGCCAGTCGGGCGAGGAGACTTCGGCGCCGGTGCAGATGTACATGGCGGTGACGGTGCTCTACGCGATCTCGGCGTTCGTGATCAACCGGGTGATGCGCGTGATCGAGCGCAGGACGCAGGTGCCCGGCTTCGTGGCCGCGGGCGGCATGGGGGGCCACTGAGATGCTCGGAAATCTCGACCTCTCGTTCTTCAGCTGGGACGTCCTCGCGCCGTTCGTCATCAAAGGCTTCTGGTTTTCGATCTGGCTCACCATCGTCGCCACCATCGGTGGCATCGCATTCGGGACCGTGCTCGCGCTCATGCGGCTTTCCGGCAAGCCGAGCCTCGAGCTGCCGGCCGCCGCGTACGTGAACACCATGCGCTCGGTCCCGCTCGTGATGGTGCTGCTGTGGTTCTTCCTGCTGATCCCCTTTGCGATCGGACGGCCGATCGGCGCGGAGATGTCGGCGATCATCACCTTCATCGCGTTCGAGGCGGCGTACTTCTCCGAGATCGTGCGCGCGGGCATCCAGTCGATTCCGCGCGGCCAGGTCTACGCGGGCTATGCGCTCGGGATGAGCTATGGCCAGAACATGAAGCTCGTCATCCTGCCGCAGGCATTTCGCAATATGCTGCCGGTGTTCCTCACACAGACCATCATCCTGTTTCAGGACACCTCGCTCGTCTACGCGATCGGCGCGTACGACATGCTGAAGGGGTTCGAGACGGCCGGCCACAACATGGGGCGCCCCGTGGAGGCGTACCTGCTGGCCGCCGTGCTGTATTTCCTCATGTGCGTGACGCTCTCCTGGATCGTGCGGCGCGTGCAGTTGAAAATCCAGATCATCCGCTGAAGGAAAGCGCGCCATCATGTCCATGATCGAAATCAAGAACGTCTCCAAGTGGTACGGACCGGTGCAGGTGCTCAACGACTGCTCGGTGAACATCGACAAGGGCGACGTCGTCGTGGTGTGCGGGCCCTCGGGCTCGGGCAAGTCGACGCTCATCAAGACCGTGAACGGGCTCGAGCCGTTTCAGAAGGGCGAAATCTACGTCGACGGCATCGGCGTGCACGACGCGAAGACCGACCTGCCCAAGCTGCGCAGCCGCGTGGGCATGGTCTTTCAGCACTTCGAGCTCTTTCCCCATCTCTCGGTCACCGAAAACCTCACGATCGCGCAGATCAAGGTGCTCGGGCGCAATCCCGACGAGGCGAAGACGCGCGGGCTGAAGATGCTCGACCGCGTGGGCCTCATGGCGCACAAGGACAAGTTCCCGGGCCAGCTTTCCGGCGGGCAGCAGCAGCGCGTGGCGATCGCGCGGGCGCTTTCGATGGACCCGATCGTGATGCTCTTCGACGAGCCGACCTCCGCGCTCGACCCCGAGATGGTGGGCGAGGTGCTCGACGTGATGGTGAAGCTCGCGAAGGAAGGCATGACGATGATGGTGGTCACGCACGAGATGGGGTTCGCCCGCAAGGTGGCCAATCGCGTGATCTTCATCGACGTGGGCGGGCGCATCCTGGAGGACTGCACGAAGGACGATTTCTTCGGCAGTCCCGAGGCGCGGCAGCCGCGGACCAAGGATTTCCTGAACAAGATCCTGGCGCACTAGGGGCTTGTTCACCGCAGAGGCGCAGAGCAGATTGCAGAGGGCCGCAGAGAAGATTTGGTTTTTCTCTGCGGCCCTCTGCGTTGGACCGCGCGGCCTTGCGTCAACGACAATGGGGCCATGAAGTCCCTCACCATCACCCGTCCGGACGACTGGCACCTGCACGTGCGCGACGGGGACGCGATGCGCGCGGTGGTGCCGCACTCGGCGGCGCAATTCGGCCGCGCGATCGTGATGCCCAATCTGCGACCGCCGATCACGACGACGGCGCTTGCACTGGCCTACAAAGAGCGCATCCTGGCGTGCGTTGCGAACGGTTCGAGCTTCGAGCCGCTCATGACGCTCTACCTCACCGACAACCTGCCTTCTGAGGAGATCGCGCGGGCGAAGGCGGCGGGCATCGTGGCCTGCAAGCTCTATCCGGCAGGCGCCACCACCAACAGCGACGCCGGTGTCACGGATATCCGCAAGACCTACCGGACGCTCGAAGCGATGCAACGCGAAGGCCTGCTGCTGCTCGTGCACGGCGAAGTGACGGACCCGGAGGTGGACGTGTTCGATCGCGAGGCCGTGTTCATCGATCGCCACCTGAGGCCGCTGCGCCGCGATTTTCCCGAGCTGAAGATCGTGATGGAGCACCTCACGACCAGTGAAGGCGCGCAGTACGTGCGCGATGCGGACCGCTTCCTCGGCGCGACCATCACCGCGCATCACCTGCTCTACAACCGCAACGCGATCTTCACGGGCGGCATCCGGCCGCACTACTACTGCCTGCCGGTGCTCAAGCGCGAGGAGCATCGCCAGGCGCTCGTCGAAGCGGCCACTGGCGGCCACGCGCGCTTTTTCCTCGGCACCGACAGCGCGCCGCACGCGGCGCACCTGAAGGAGCACGCGTTCGGCTGCGCAGGCTGCTACACGGCCATCACGGCGATGGAGATGTACGCCGAGGCATTCGAGCGCGCCGGCGCGCTGGACCGGCTCGAAGCCTTCGCGAGTTTTCACGGCGCCGATTTCTACGGACTGCCGCGCAACGCCGGCACGCTCACGCTGACACGGGAAGAATGGACGGTGCCCGAAACCTTGCCGTACGGGGATGCGCAGCTGAAGCCGCTGCGCGGCGGGGACGTGCTCAACTGGCGCGTTGCCGCCTGAGGCAAAAGCCATGAACGGAAAAGCCCGCGTGGCCCTCCTGATCGACGCCGACAATTCGCCGGCGGGCAAGATCGACCTGATTCTGAACGAGCTTTCGACCTTCGGGGAAACCAACGTGCGGCGCGCGTACGGCAACTGGAAGAAGTCGGAGCTGAAAGGCTGGGAGGAAATGCTGCACGAGCACGCCATCCGCCCCATGCAGCAGTTCGACTATTCCAAGGGAAAGAATGCGAGCGACATGGCGATGGTGATCGACGCGCTCGACCTGCTCTACACCGACCGGCCCGACGCGTTCGGCATCGTTTCGTCCGATGCCGACTTCACGCCGCTCGTCATGCATCTGAGGGCCAAGGGCGCCGCGGTCTACGGGTTCGGCGCGCGCAAGACGCCCGAGCCGTTCGTGAACGCGTGTTCGCGCTTTCTCTTCCTCGACGAGCTGCGCGCGTCGCCGAACGAAGCGGAAGCCGAGGCGGTTGCCGTGGCGCAGCCGCTTCGCATGAGCACCGCGCAGCTGAAGCAGGACGCGAAGCTCGTCACGCTGCTGCGCAACGCGGTGCAGGCCGCGGCCGACGACGAGGGTTGGGCGCGCGTGGATGCCGTGGGCAACCAGATCGCCAACCAGGCGTCCTTCGATCCGCGCAACTACGGCTACGCCACGCTCACGAAGCTCCTGACCGCCACGCAGCTGTTCGAGCTCGCGAACGAAGGGCGGGGCGCCGTCGCCGTGCGCGACAAGCGCCTGTCCAAAGGCGCCCGCGGCTGATCCGCCCGCCCGTCCGTTCGTGGTCCTTTCGCGATCCGTTCGTGATTCGCCCGTGATCCGCGCCATCGACTGGACCGCGCCCTGGTTTCTTCCCTGGCGCGACAGCGGGCAGGCGGTGGCGCATGCCGTCGCGCGGGAAGCGGCGGTGCACGATGCGCTGAACGCGCAGGGCACGGCGCCGGTCCGGTTCGTGGCGGCCAGTGAGCTGCCGCCGGGCGCGCCTTACGAACTGCACATCTTCCGCCACGGCACCTGCCCGACGCGCGGCAACCTGCACGACTTCTTCAACGGCCTCGTCTGGCTGCGCTTCGCGCGCAGCAAGCAGGCGCTCAATCGCCTGCAGGCCGAGGAGATCGTGCGCAGCGGCGTCGGCGCGCGCCGCGGCCCGGTGCGCGATGCGATCACGATCTTCGACGAGAACGGCGCCTTGCTGCACGCGCCCGCGCCGCTGTGGGAAGCGCTTCGCGCGCGCGAGTGGCACCGCGTCTTCGTCGAACTGCGGCCGCTCTGGCGCAAGGCGACGGTCACGGTGTTCGGCCACGCGCTGCTCGAGCAGCTCGCCGCGCCGCGCAAGAATCTGACCGCGCACGTGTGGTGCGCCGATGCGCCCGGGCAGCGGGCGGAACTCGACGCGTGGCTCGCGGATCGAATGAAGCCGGAGGCACTCGCCGCCAAGCCGTTCACGCCGCTGCCGGTGCTCGGCGTGCCGGGCTGGTGGCCCGGCAACGCCGACGAATCCTTCTATGATGACCCGCTCGTGTTCCGGCCGCCTCCCGTCTTGAAACAGGGCCTGGCGGCCTCATCTGTGGCGCCGGGCGAGTTTTCAAGCCCAACGGAGAATCCATGAAACGCATCGTCCTCTTCGTGCTGACCAACCTGGCCGTGGTGCTGGTGCTGGGCATCGTTGCCCGGCTGCTCGGCGTCGACCGCTATCTCACCGCCAACGGCATGAACTTCAACGCGCTGCTCGTCTACGCGGCCGTGATCGGCTTTGGCGGCGCGATCATTTCACTGCTCATTTCCAAGCCGATGGCCAAGTGGACCACCGGCATGACCATCGTGACCGGTACCGAAGGCGCCGACGAGGCCTGGATCGTGAACACGGTGCGCCGCTTCGCCGAGCAGGCCGGCATCGGCATGCCCGAAGTCGGCATCTACGAAGGCGAGCCGAATGCGTTCGCCACCGGCGCGTTCAAGAACAGCGCGCTCGTGGCCGTGTCGACCGGCCTGCTGCAGGGCATGACGCGCGAGGAAGTGGAGGCCGTGATCGGCCACGAGGTCTCGCACATCGCCAACGGCGACATGGTGACGATGGCGCTGATCCAGGGCGTGATGAACACGTTCGTCGTGTTCCTCTCGCGCGTGATCGGCTGGCTGGTGGACAGCTGGTTGTCGCGCGGCGACGAGCGCAGGAGCGGCCCCGGGATCGGCTACTGGATCACGACCATCGTGCTGGACATCCTGCTCGGGTTCGTCGCGGCGATGATCGTGGCGTGGTTCTCGCGGCAGCGCGAATTCCGCGCGGACCGCGGCTCGGCGAATCTGCTCGGTCGCCCGCAGCCCATGATCAATGCGCTGGCACGCCTCGGCGGCATGGTGCCGGGCGAGTTGCCGAAGAATCTGCAGAGCATGGGCATCACCTCGGGCGTGGGGAGGCTCTTCTCCACGCACCCGCCGATCGAGGAGCGCATCGCGGCGTTGCAGAACGCGGGCGCGCAGTGACGGCGGCGCGCTGGCCGATCGCGGTGGGCTAGCCGAAGGGCAGTCCGCCTTGCGCTGTGCGAAAATCTTCCCGTGAAGCACGCCAGACCGCCGCTGGTGCATTCGCCGAAAGGCCGCACTGGAGGAACGTCCGGACTGCACAGGGCAGCGTAGCAGGTAACACCTGTCCACCGTGAGGTGAGGATCAGAGCAACAGAGACGAGTCCTCGCGGGCGACCGCGAGGGGTGAAACGGGCAATCTCTACGCGCAGCAATACCAAATAGGCCGGCACGGCAGCAGGGCAGCCTGCTGCCTCACTGTGGCCCGCAAGACGCCGGCGGGTAGGTAGCACCGAGCCGGGGGGCGACTCCCGGCCCAGAGGAATGGCGGTCACGCGTGGGCGACCACGCGCACAGGATCCGGCGTACCGGCGCGCTTCACTTCTTTCCAGGCGGAGCCTGGAAAGAAGTGATGCTCCTGCTTCAGGAACCCCTCACCCCAACCCTCTCCCCGAGGGGGAGAGGGAGTAATGCACGTCACTCCGGCGTACGATGCTTCATGGTCACGCGAGCTGCAGCGATTCGATCCGCTGCACGTGCGCGAGCAGCGAACGCTGCGCCACCGGCCACATCCGCTGCGGCACATCGTCGTAGGCGAGCTCGACCCATTCTTCCAGCGTCCCGTTCGGCTTCGCGCGCATCGCGGCGAGCACCTTGGCCTCGCGCTGCAGCCGATGCGCCTTCAGATGCGCGATCGCCTCCTTCGCGAAACCGATCACGTGGCCGTGCGCGGGCAGGATGAATTCGATGCCGAAGGTGTCGCACGCGGCCATCAGGGTGTCGAGCGAATCGATGTAGGCCGTCATGTCGCCGTCCGGCGGGCTCACGACCGTCGTGCTGCCATTGAGCACATGGTCGCCGGAGAAGAGCAGGCCGTCCTCGATCAGCACGAGGCACAGGTGGTTGGCGGCGTGCCCGGGTGTGTGGACAACATGCAGCGTGTGCGTCGCGCCGCCGCCTTCGAGCACGACGCGCTCGCCGTTCGCAAGCTCCCGGTCTGGATGGAATTCGCTGTCCGTCCGCGCCGTCGGACGCGAGCCGAGTCCGAGGATGGGAGGCTTCTCCTTGCACAGCGCCTGCAGCGGCCGGGCGCCCGGCGAATGATCCGGATGCGAATGCGTGCAGACGATCGTGCGGATGTTCCCGCCCGTCGCGCGCCACAGGCGATCGATGTGTTCCGGCTCGTTCGGCCCGGGGTCGATCACGAGGTAGCCGCTCGACGGATCGCCCACGATGTAGCTGTTGGTGCCGGGGCCGGTCATCACGCCGGGATTGGGCGCCGTGAGCCGCGTGACGTTCTTCAGCAGCGCCACGGGCTCGTCGGTGCGCCAGTCGAGGTGATGCAGCATCTGGCCGTCGGGGCAGACGAGCGCGAGTTCGCCGAACTGCATTTCATGTTCCATGTAGCGCGCCTCGGCGCCGCGCAGCAGCCCGCCGCGTGGACAGCTCGTCCACAAGGGCTTGTCGCCGGCGCACGTCGCGAGCACTTCGTCGACACGCGCGAATCGCGTGAGGCGCTGCAGCGTGCGGATCGTCGGAAAGACCATGAAGAAGCGGCCCGCCTCGTGCCTTGCGAGCGCGTCGGCCGGACGCACCCACTCCGGCTCGAACTGTTCGGCCTCGTCGGCCCGCGGCGACTGCCCCGCCGGCATGCGCGCGACGAGGAAAGGCACGTCGAAGCGGCGTGGCAAGTCGCGGTCGGTGATCCAGTGGGCGAGCACGAACACATCGTCCGCCGCGAGCGTGAGGCCCGCCGCGGAGCACTGCTCGAAGAATGGCGCCTCGCGATCGAGCGCGGCGACTTCCCGCGCCGTCACGGGCGAGCCGTCGGCATGCCGCGCGAGCAGCACGCCGACTTCCTCGAACGATTCGCGGATCGCGGCGATCGCCTGCGTGAGCAGAAGGTCGCCTTGCGAGGGCCTGCGCGCGGCGAGCGCATGCGCCTTCGCATCGGCCGCGTCGATGGCGCCGCCGGGAAAGACGTAGGCGCCAGGAGAAAAGCTCGCGGTGGGCGACCTTCGGGTCATCAGCAGCTCGACCCCCTCGGGCCCGTCGCGCATGAGAAGAACTGTGGCGGCAGGGCGCGGCGCGACGGGCTCGCGCCGGGGATGCAGCAGTTGAGTGGCTCGTACCATGCGAAACAGCATACCGCCGCTGGCGCGTCCCGACCCCATGCCCCGATAATCCAGGGATGTCGGCCCCCACGCTTGTCACTTCGTGTACTGCGCTGCCCCCCGAGGGGGCGTCGGCCTCCCTGAGGCGGCTCGGCGGAGGCTGAGATGCGTGTGCGGTTCACCAAGATGCAAGGGGCGGGCAACGACTTCGTCGTGCTGGACGAAACGCGCGGCCGCCTCGGGCTTCGCCGCGAGCAGTACCGCTGGCTCGCGGACCGCCATTTCGGCGTGGGCGCGGACCAGATCCTTTCGGTGAGGACGGCGCCCGAAGCCGGCGTCGACTTCGAATACGTGATCCACAACGCCGATGGTGGCGAGGTGGAACAGTGCGGCAACGGCGCGCGCTGCTTCGTGCGCTACGTGCGCGAACACCGCCTGACGGACAAGGACACGATCCGCGTGAGCACGCGCGGCGGCGTGATCGAGCCGCGCCTCGACGCCGACGGCCGCGTCACCGTCGACATGGGCGCGCCGGTGTTCGAGCCGGCATCGATTCCCTTCGATGCCGCCGGACTCCGCGAGCACCCGGAAGGCGGCTGGCATCGCTGGCACCTGGCACTCGATACGCATGCCCAGTCGCCCGTCGTGCCGCTCGCGGTGCTTTCCATGGGCAATCCGCATGCGGTACAGGAGGTGGCCGATGTCGATGCGGCGCCCGTCCAGTCGCAGGGGCCGCGTATCGAGCACCACCCGCGCTTTCCCAATCGCGTGAACGCGGGCTTCATGCAGATTGTCGATCGCACCCACATCCGCTTGCGCGTGTGGGAGCGCGGCGCGGGCGAGACGCTCGCGTGCGGCACCGGCGCGTGCGCGGCGGTCGTGGCGGGGATCCGGCTCGGGCGGCTCGATGCCCGGGTCGACGTCGAAACCCGCGGCGGCACGCTCACGATCGAATGGGCGGGCGGCCACGCGCCCGTGTACATGACCGGCCCGGCGGCCACCGTGTTCGAAGGCGAGATCGAGATTCCCGAATGAGCGACATGAACCCCATCACCGAAGAAGACATCGCCAACTACCTCGCGAACACGCCCGACTTCTTCGAGCGCCACGCGGAGCTGCTCGCATCCGTGCAGCTCGCGAGTCCGCACGGCAATCGCGCGGTGAGTCTGCAGGAGCGGCAGGCGGAGATGCTGCGCGAGAAGATCAAGGCGCTCGAGCACCGCATCATGGACATGGTGCGGCACGGCAACGAGAACCAGATGATCGCGGAGCGGCTCTACCGCTGGGCGCGGGCGCTCTTTCTCGTGCAGTCGGGCCGCGCGTTGCCGGCCACGCTGGTCGCGGAGCTGCAGCGGACCTTCATGGTGCCGCAGGTCGCGCTGAAGGTCTGGGACGTCGACAACCGCTACGGCAACGAGCCCTTCGCGCTGGGCGTGAGCGAGGACGCGAAGAGTTTCGCCACGTCCCTCACGCAGCCTTACACGGGCGTCAATTCGGGTTTCGAAGCCGTCTCGTGGCTGGAGGACCCGGACACCGCGATGTCCGTGGCGCTGATCCCGTTGCGCTCGGGCACCGCGAACGGCTCGGGCGATGCGTTCGGCATGCTCGTGCTCGCTTCGCCCGATCCGCAGCGGTTCGCGGCAGGTCTCGGCACGGACTTCCTGGAACGCATCGCGGAGCTCGCGAGCGCCGCCCTGATCCGCCTCAGGCCACGGTAGGCCGCCCCCGTCAAGCCGCACCAGGGGCAATGCAAGACGCCGCACTCCTCGAGCGATACCTCGAACACGTGCGCGTCGAAAAGCGCCTTGCCGCGCGCACCGTCGAGCTCTACGCGCTCGATCTCGCCCGGCTCGCTGCCAACGCCGCGAAAGCCGGCGTCGATCTCACGCGCGTGCAGAACGCCCACATCCGCCGCTGGGTCGCGCAGATGCACGGCGCGGGCCGCAGCGGGCGCGGCATCGCGCTGATCCTGTCCGGCTGGCGCGGCTTTTACCGCTGGCTCGGCCGCGAGGGGCTCGTCGCGAGCAATCCGGTGCAGGACGTGCGCGCGCCCAAGCAGGCCAAGCCGCTGCCCAAGGCGCTGGGTGTCGAAGATGCAATGCAGCTTGCCCAGCACCATGACGATCGCGGCGGCGCATGGCTCGACGCGCGCGATGCGGCGATCGTGGAACTGCTCTACGGCTGCGGCTTGCGTGTCGGCGAACTCGTGGGGCTCGACGTGCGCGCGAGCGCGCACGCGCGAGGCTGGATCGATCTCGACGCGGGCGATGCGCACGTGCTCGGCAAGGGCGGCAAGCGGCGCAGCGTCCCGGTGGGCAGCAAGGCGGCCGAAGCGCTCAGGCTGTGGCTGGGCGCGCGCGCGCAGGCGCCCTGGGCGGCGTCCGAGCCCGCGCTCTTCACGGGGCGCAACGGCACGCGGCTCACGGCGCAGAGCGTGTGGGCGCGCCTGAAGCGCCGCGGCCTCGAGGCGGGACTCGCGACCCCCGTGCATCCGCACATGCTGCGCCATTCGTTCGCGAGCCACCTGCTGCAGTCGAGCGGCGACCTGCGCGCGGTGCAGGAACTGCTCGGGCACGCGAACATCACGACCACGCAGGTCTACACACGGCTCGACTTCCAGCATCTCGCGAAGGCGTACGACGCGGCGCATCCACGCGCGCATCGGCCCCGAAAGCAAAGCGGCGAGCGGTGACTACGAAGTCGCCACCGCCCGTTGCAGCGTGAACACCGCGCGCTTGCTGTCGCCCGGCACGCTCGCAAGGAGCACCTGCAGCTCGCCGAGCAGCACGTCCGGGTCGGTCCCGTCCATCGGCACGAGCGCCTGCGCCACGCGCACCTGCGCCACCCACTCCATCGGCTTGCCCTTGTAGGGCATCAGGCAGCGCGCCACGATGCGCGGCCCGGCCGCGGCCAGTTCCTCGGCGGTGAGCGGTCCTTCCAGCAGCACGCCGAAGCGGTGTTCGGCGAGCCTCGCGACACTGTCGATCTCGCGCGCCGCCGAGATGAGCCGGCCCGCGACCTGCAGCGGCAGCTCGGCGGCCGAACGCGGGCCGAACTGTTCGCGGATCGTCTCCACGTTGGCGATCTGCACGAGCAGCACGGCGCTGCGCAGCTTGAGCCGTTGCGAGATCGCGATGAGGCGCAGCAGGCGGTCGCGAAAGACGTGTTCGTTGATGAGCCCGGTGGCGGGGTCGATGCGGTCGAGCCCCTGCATGCGCCGCGCGAGCTCGCGCCGGTGCTGGCTGCGCAGCATGAGGATCAGGAGCACGAGAGGCAGCTCGATCGCCATGCCGACCTGCATGCCGTGCAGCGTCCAGAAGCCCGCCGGGACGAGGTCCGCCGCGTGCGCGATCGCCAACGCCGAGGCGAGGACGACCGGCAGCGACGCGAGCAGCAGCCAGAGCCCCCAGCGGTCGCCGCGGCGCACGGCCCAGACGAGCGCCGCCGTCGATGCGCTCGCCGTGAGCGCGATGCAGGGCACCATGAGCCAGAATCGATGCGAGGGTTCGACGAGCATCGCGCCCGCCGCCGCGACGATGCTGAGCATGCCGAGCGCCGACAGCATCCGGTGCATGAGCGGCGAGCGCTCGGGCAGCGAGACGACGGCCGAGAAGAACCACGGAAGCGATCCCACGGCGAGGATGGGCAGCACGATCGAGGAAGCGTCGTTCCAGAGCGGCCATCGCGGCCACAGATGCAGCCCCGCGATTCCCGTCATCGACGCCTGCGTCAACCCCATCAGCGCCACGGTCACCGCGTAGAAGGCATAGGCCCGGTCGCGCAGCGACGCGGCGCTCAGCGCGGCGAGCATCGCGGCCAGTCCGGCGAGGCCGAAGTAGATGCCAAGGACGAGCGACGTGCGCTGCTCGTGGCGGTTCAGCCAGCTCTCGCTCACGAAAGCGAGCGGCGCGCTGAAGCTGTGGGCGTTGCGTACGCGCAGCAAATATTTGCGCGGCTCCTCCGCGGAGACGACGACCGGCATCAGCGGGTGCCGATGCGGCACGGGCCAGTCGGCGACTGCAAGCGCGTCGCCCGCCGACTGCGACTGCCACTTGCCGATGCTGTCGGGCGCGAAGAGCGTGACCTGGTCCACCGACGGATCGGGCACATCGAGGTACCAGCGCTCCCCATCGGGCGCGGGCGGCACCGTGAAGCGAATCCAGAGCGCCCGGCGCTCGCCGAGGTCGTAGCTCGTCTCCTGCCCCGTCGGCCGCCAGGGAATGGCCGGATCGGTGGCGACGCGCTCCACGGCGGCTTCGCCCGTTTCGTCGATCCACGCATCGCCCCAGTCGAGAAGGCGCACGGGCTGGCGAGCCGCATCGAGCTCCAGCACGGATCGTCCCCATGCGGCCGTGAGCGAAAGGCTCGCGCAGAGCAGCACGAGCGCGAGCACCCACCGGCGCGTTCCCTGCATTGCCATCGTCTTGTCTTCGAGCATCCGTCACGCGATTGTCGTATGCGGACGGCGGCCTGGTGTCTCGCCCCGACGACAATGGGGGCATGAAAGTCATCCGGCTGCACCCGGGGCGCGAGCGTTCGCTCCTGAGGCGCCACCCGTGGATCTTCGATTCGGCGGTGGCCAAGGGCGGCGCCGACCCCGGCGAGACGGTGCGCATCGAGTCGAGCGACGGGCGTTTCCTCGCCTGGGCCGCGTTCAGCCCGGCCTCGGGCATCCGGGCGCGCGCCTGGAGTTTCGACGAGGCCGAGCGTATCGAGCCCGCGTTCTTCCGCGGCCGCTGCGCGCGCGCGATCGCCGCGCGCACGCGCCTCGACATCCCGAGCGACGCCCTGCGCCTCGTGCATGGGGAGTCCGACGGCCTGCCCGGTCTCGTCGTGGACCGCTATGGCGACACGCTCGTCGCGCAATTCCTCGCCGCGGGCGCCGAGCGCTGGAAGAAAGTGCTCGCCGATGCACTCCTGCAGGAGACGGGGCTCGCGAAGCTGTACGAACGGTCGGACGCGAACGCGCGCAAGCTCGAGGGCCTCGGCGAGACGGCCGGCTGGCTGCGAGGCGACGGGCCGACCGAGCTCGGGATCTCCGAACACGGCTGGCGCTTCGGCGTCGACATCGCCCACGGACACAAGACCGGCTTCTACCTCGACCAGCGCGACAGCCGGCGCAAGTTCGCGCAATGGGTGGGCCGCACGGGCGCGCGGCGCGTCCTCAACTGTTTTTGCTACACGGGCGGCTTCTCGGTGGCGGCGCTCGCGGGCGGGGCGGCGAGCGTGACCTCGGTCGATTCCTCGGCGCCCGCGCTCGAACGCGCGCGCGCCAACGTGGCGCTGGCGGGGTTCGACGCCGCCCGCGCGGAGTTCGTCGACGCCGACGTCAACGATTCGCTCCGGCGCTTCGTCGCCGAGGGCGCGAGCTTCGATGCGATCGTGCTCGATCCGCCCAAGCTCGCGCCGAGCGCGGCGGCGGCCGAACGCGCGGCGCGCGCCTACAAGGACCTGAACCGCCTTGCGCTGAAACTGCTCGCGGAAGGCGGCGTGCTCTTCACGTACTCGTGCTCGGGCGGGATCGGCGCGGACCTGTTCCACAAGATCGTGGCATCCGCAGGCGCCGATGCCGGCGTGGACGGCTACATCGCCGAGCGGCTCGGCGCCGCGCCCGACCACCCGATGACGCTCGCATTTCCGGAGGGCGAGTACCTGAAGGGCCTGATCGTCGTGCGCAAATGACCGGGCTCACCGCGCGGCGTCCCGCGCGAGCCTACACTTCACGCTTCAACGGAGTCGCATCAAAATGGCCCTCATCCCCGCCACGATCCTCACGGGCTTTCTCGGCTCGGGCAAAACCACCTTGCTCAAGCGCGTGCTGAACGAGGCGCACGGACAGAAGATCGCCGTGATCGAAAACGAGTTCGGCGAGGAGAACATCGACAACGACATCCTCGTGAACGAGACGAAGGAGCAGATCGTGCAGATGAGCAACGGCTGCATCTGCTGCACGATCCGCGAGGACCTGAGGGAGGCGCTGCAGGCCCTGGCCGCCAAGAAGCGCAAGGGCCTGCTCGACTTCGACCGCGTGGTGATCGAGACGACCGGCCTCGCGGACCCGGGCCCGGTCGCGCAGACATTCTTCATGGACGACGAGATCGCCGAGAGCTACCTGCTCGATTCGATCCTCACCCTGGTCGATGCGAAGCACGCCGACAAGCAGCTCGACGAGCGCCAGGAGGCGCGCCGCCAGGTGGGCTTCGCCGACCAGATCTTCATCAGCAAGACCGACCTGGTCGCCCAGGACGAGGTGGACGCGCTCGTGCACCGGCTGAAGCACATGAACCCGCGCGCGCCGCATCGGCCGGTGCACTTCGGCGACGTGCCGATCGGCGAGGTGTTCGACCTGCGCGGCTTCAACCTGAACGCCAAGCTGGACATCGACCCCGACTTCCTGAAGGAAGAGGACGAGCACCACGATCACGAGCATGGGCACGACCACGATCACGATCATGAGCACGGCGAGCACTGCGACCACCCGCACCACCACCATCACGACGACGACGTGAAGAGCTTCGTGTTCCGCTCGGACCGGCCGTTCGATCCGGCCCGGCTGGAGGATTTCCTGGGCGCCGTGGTGAACATCTACGGCCCGCGCATGCTGCGCTACAAGGGCGTGCTGCACATGTCGGGCACCGACCGCAAGGTGATCTTCCAGGGCGTGCACCAGCTGATGGGCAGCGACCTCGGGCCGCTGTGGGCCGAAGGCGAGGCGCGCGGCAGCAAGATGGTGTTCATCGGCATCGAGCTGCCCAAGGAGATCTTCCTGCAGGGACTCGAGCAGTGCCTCGTGTGACGGCCGGGGCACGGTCGCACTTCGGTTAGGCTTCGGGCTGGCCGGCCGAATGGCTGGCGGGGAGGGCCGTCATGTTTGTCTCGATTCTGCAACTGCTGGGTTTCCCGGCTTTCGGAGCGGGGGCGCCCGCTCCTGCCGCGCAAAAGGCCGACAGTGACCGTTCGGCGACCGTCAATCAGGGTATAAATCGCCCTCATGAAGGCGCTTCGACTCGACAACAAGGCAGCACGGCGCACCCGCATGCTGCTCACAGCGCCACCGACGCGAGGAGACCAGCCGTGAAGCCTCAGCCCAAGAGCGCTGCCAAGGCCGCCAAGAAGCCCGCCGGGGCGCGGCCCGCCGCGAAGGCGCCGGCCAGGAAGGCGGTGGCCAAGGCCGCGGTGAAGAAGGCAGCGAAGGCACCGGCGAAGAAGGCCCCTTCGCGAGCCGCAGCCCCAGCGCCCGCCAGGGCTCCGGCCAAGGCATCTTCCAAGGGTTCCGCCAAGACGGCCGCACGGACTTCGGCGAAGCCCGCGACCGGGACTGCCGTCAAGTCCGCGGCGAAACACGCCGCCGGTGCGGTGAAGACGGCGATGAAATCGGCCGTGAATCCTCCGCAGAAGGCGGCCGCGCCGGAAGCAGCCAAGCCCCATCCCGCCGCCCGGGCGGCCGCGCCCGCGAAGGCCGGGCCTGCCGGCGGCACACCCAGCAAACCCACGCCGGCGCCCGTCGCCGGCGCCGTCCAGCCTGCTCAAGCGGCTGCCGCGCGAGCTCCGGCCCCGTCGAATGCGACGGCGAGTGCCGCGACGCAGCCGGCAACCGCGAGCACGGCCTCCACCGCTGCACATACCGCTGCCCCTACCGCTGCAAAAGCAAGCTATACCCCCATGTCGTCCCAATCCCTCCTGAATCCCCCGCCCGTCGTGGCAATCAAGAAAGACCCGAAGCTCGCGAACAACTGGAAGACCAAGACGGCGGAGGAACTCTCGGACGAGGAAGTGCTCGCCATGCCCGACGGCGAGTACATGAACGAGAAACAGCTCGCCTTCTTTCGCCTGAAGCTGATCGGCCTGAAGGAAGACATCCTGAAGAGCGCCGGCGAGACCACCGAGCACCTGCGCGACGACACCGTGATCGTTCCGGACCCCGCCGACCGGGCCACCATCGAGGAAGAACACGCGCTCGAACTGCGCACGCGCGACCGCGAGAGAAAGCTGCTGAAAAAGATCGAGCAGTCCATCGCGCGCATCGACGCGGGCGACTACGGGTATTGCGACGAGACCGGCGAGCCGATCGGCGTGGGGCGCCTCCTTGCGCGGCCCACGGCGACGCTCTCGCTGGAGGCGCAGCAGCGGCGCGAGCTGAAGCAGAAGATGTTCGGAGACTGAAGTCTCGGTGGCATCCACCGCCCTTCGGCCGGACAATCGAAATCATCATGGCTGCAAAGGACGACCCCGGCCTTTTGTCGAAAGTCGTGCGGTTCGTAAAGAACACCACGACGAACTGGGCCGACCTCGATCAGCAGGAGACCGAGCGCGAGAGCTCCTACAGCAAGCAGATGCTGAAGGAGATGATCGAGCGCAAGCGCCGCAACGATTTCGTGAGGAAGCGCGAATTCGACATGCTGCGCAAGATGCGCCGAAGCGAAGTGATGGCGGGTCAGGACCCGGCCGCGCGTCCGTCCTTCTTCCAGAGCTCGATGCCGTCCAAGCCGGACGATCGCGCCACCACGCTGAAGAAGATCGATGAGATCGAGGCGCAGATGTCGATGCAGTGGTGGAAGACGAAGCATGCCGACACCGCGGCGCGCACGGGCGGCCCGACCAGCCAGTTCCCCGTGTCCACGCACATGCCGCCCGATTCCACTCCGGGCAGCCGCCCCGTGGGCTCGCCCACGCTCAAGTCGACCGCGTACACCCGCACGGAACCCCAGCCGCTCGTGAGCGCCAAGGATGCGGACAAGACGCGTCCCGTGGAGCTTCAGCCGATGCTCGACGTGGTCACGCCCGCGGCCGTGGCGGCGAAGTCGGCCGTGTCCGTTTCCGAGCAGCCGGCGAGCGCTCAGCCGCCGTCGCTCTCATCGTCGTCCTCCGGCTCGTCCCGGATGTCCAGCGGCGCGGCGGCGGGGCCGGTGTCGGAGCCTTCCGGCGGCGCAAGCGCATTCACGCCCTCGAAACTCTTCGCGATCGACGTCGACGAATTCGCGCACGACCCCGAGCTCGAGGAGGCGGCCATCCGCTTTGCCAACGGCGACAGCGCGGGTGCCGAGGCGGGCCTCCTGGAAGTGCTCGCACCGCATGGCGCGCGGGTCAACCACGACGAGACCTGGCTCACGCTCTTCGACCTCTACCGCGCAACCGGCCAGCAGGACCGCTTCGAGACCGCCGCGATCGATTTCGCGAGCCGCTTCGGCCGCTCCGCCCCGCAGTGGTTCTCGCTGCCGGAACTTGTGGGGCGCATGACGACGGTCACACCGTCGAGCCTGCCCTCAGGGCAGGCCGTGGCCGACTGGACCTCGCCCGCGGTGTTCGGCACGCAGACTCTTGCCGCGATGAATGCCGCGCTCGCGAAGGCGCCCGCGCCGTGGCGGCTTGCCTGGACCAAGCTCAACTCGATTGCCGAGTCGGCCGTGGAGCCGCTCACGAAGATGTTCACCCAGTGGGCTTCCCAGCCCGTGCAGCTGCGCTTCATCGGCGCCGACGTGTTCGAGAAGGTGCTGAAGGAGGCGACGCCTTCCGGCGACCGCGGCGTGAACCCCGCGTGGTGGAAGCTGCGCATGGAGGTGCTGCGCGTGATGCACCGGCCCGACGAATTCGAACTGGTCGCGCTCGACTACTGCGTGACGTACGAAGTCTCGCCGCCCTCGTGGGACAGCGCGCGCTGCGACTTCAAGGCGCTGCAGGCCGATGGCAGCCTCGCGCACGGCCATACGATCATCGGAGAGGCCTTTCGCGACTCCCTCGCCTCCGGCATGAACACCGCCTACGGCGATACCCAGATGCCTTCCATGAGTTCGCAGATGTCGAACGTCTCGACCGTGGAGCTTGCCGGCCACATCAGCGGCGACGCGACCGAAGCGGTCGATACGCTCGAAGCCCGGCTTGCCGGCGCGGACGTGATGGTGATCTCCTGCTCCCGGCTGGTGCGCATCGACTTCTCCGCCGCGGGCACGCTGCTCAACTGGGTCACGGCCCGGCAGGCGGAGGGCCGCCAGGTGCAGTTCGTCGAGGTGCACCGCCTGGTGGCCGCGTTCTTCAACGTGATCGGCATCAGCGAACACGCGCGCATCATTCCGCGCCACGATTGATCCTTCTCGCGCTTGCTTATCGCGGCGCACGCCCCATTTCACAACGATGGAACAGTTTCACGGCACGACCATCCTGAGCGTGCGGCGCGGCGGCCAGGTGGCGCTCGGCGGCGACGGGCAGGTGACGCTCGGCAACCTGGTCGTCAAGGGCACGGCCCGCAAGGTTCGCAAGCTTCATCACGACAAGGTGCTCGCGGGCTTCGCGGGCGCGACCGCCGACGCCTTCACGCTCTTCGAACGCTTCGAAGGCAAGCTCGAGAAGCATCAGGGCCACCTCGTCCGCGCGGCGATCGAGCTCACCAAGGACTGGCGCACGGACCGCGTGCTGAGGCGGCTCGAAGCGATGCTGGCCGTCGCCGACCGGGACGCCTCGCTCATCATCACCGGCAACGGCGACGTGCTCGAGCCCGAGTACGGCATCGTCGCCATCGGCTCGGGGGGGCCGTACGCGCAGGCCTCGGCGAAGGCCCTTCTCGACAACACGCAGCTGTCGGCGGCGGACATCGTGAAGAAGTCGCTCGAGATCGCGGGCGAGCTGTGCATCTACACGAACATGCACCATACGATCGAAGTCCTGGGGGACAAGCCTTGAGTTCGATGACGCCCCAGGAAATCGTCTCCGAACTCGACCGCCACATCGTCGGGCAGGACGGTGCGAAGCGCGCCGTCGCGATCGCGCTTCGCAACCGCTGGCGCCGCCAGCAGGTGGACGAGAAGCTGCGCGCGGAGATCACGCCGAAGAACATTCTCATGATCGGCCCCACGGGCGTCGGCAAGACCGAGATCGCGCGGCGGCTCGCCAAGCTCGCGGATGCGCCCTTCATCAAGGTGGAGGCGACCAAGTTCACCGAGGTCGGCTATGTCGGCAAGGACGTCGACGCGATCGTGCGCGACCTGGCCGAGATGGCGGTGAAGCAAACGCGCGTCGCGGAGATGCAGAAGGTGAAGACGCGCGCTGAGGACGCCGCCGAGGAACGCATCCTCGAAGCATTGCTGCCCGGCACGCGCGGCGACGAACACAACGCCACGCGGCACTCCTTCCGCAAGCGCCTGCGCGAAGGCCAGCTCGACGACAAGGACGTGGAAGTCGAGGTCGCGGAGCCCAAGCCGCAGGTGGAGATCATGACGCCGCCCGGCATGGAGGAGATGACCGAGCAGCTGCGCGGGCTCTTCAGCCAGATGGGTAGCGGCCGCCGCAAGTCGCGCAAGCTGAAGATCGCCGAGGCGATGAAGCTGCTCGTGGAGGAAGAGGCCGCGGGCATGGTGAACGAGGACGAGATCCGCGCGCGGGCCGTGCACAACGCCGAACAGAACGGCATCGTCTTCATCGACGAAATCGACAAGGTGGCCTCGCGCGGCGACGTCGCGGGCGCGGACGTTTCGCGCCAGGGCGTTCAGCGCGACTTGCTGCCGCTCGTCGAGGGCACGACGGTGGCGACGAAGTACGGGCCGATCCGCACGGACCACATCCTCTTCATCGCAAGCGGCGCGTTCCATCTGTCCAAACCGAGCGACCTGATCCCGGAGCTGCAGGGACGCTTTCCGATCCGCGTCGAGCTCGCATCGCTTTCGGTGGGAGACTTCGAGGCGATCCTCACGAGCACGCACGCGTCGCTCGTGAAGCAGTACCAGGCGCTGCTCGCCACCGAGGGCGTCACGCTGCGGTTCACGCCCGACGGCATCACGCGGCTCGCGGCGATCGCCTTCGAGGTGAACGAGCGCACCGAAAACATCGGGGCGAGGCGACTCTCCACCGTGATGGAGCGGCTGCTCGACGAAGTGAGCTTCGATGCCACGAAGCTCGCGGGCGGCACGGTGACGATCGACGGTCCTTACGTCGATGCACGGCTGCAGCAACTGAGCCGTGACGAAGACCTCTCGCGCTACATCCTCTGAAGCCTGGGCGCAGTATCGCGCTGGTTGTCGCGCTGGTTGTCGCGCCGTCCCGTGTCGCGGCAGCGACGGGCGCGGCGGGAGCCATCCGCGAAATTGGCGGAACCGGGGGAATCAGCGGAATTGGCGTTTGCACTGTCCCTGAAACGGATGCCGCGGTTCATCCTCGACGCATTCGAAAGTGACAGGGACATGCACGATGGACGTCGGTGAAATCAGGCACCTGATCGAGCAGGTGCGCCGCGCGAAACTCTCGCGCCGCGACTTCGTGAGCAAGATGGCGGCCGCGGGCCTCGCGGCGCCGATGGCGTCGATGCTGCTCGCGCACCACGGCGTTGCCTGGCCCCAGGCCGCGCCTGCCTACAGTCCGACGAGGCGCGGCGGCGGCGGCACGCTCCGGCTCATCTCGTGGCAGGGGTCCACCTTGCTGCAGCCGCACTTCGCCAACGGCGTGAAGGACCAGGAGGCATCGCGCATCTTCTACGAGCCGCTCGCCAACTGGGATGCCGAGGGCTCGCTCGTGCCGGTGCTGGCCGCCGGGATTCCCACGCGCGAGAACGGCGGCGTTTCCGCGGACGGCACCTCGGTCACGTGGAAGCTCAAGCAAGGCGTGACGTGGCACGACGGGCAGCCCTTCACGGCGGACGACTGCGTGGCGACCTGGGAATTCGTGAGCCATCCGCAGGCCGCCACGGTCACGGGCGGCAGCTACCGGGGCTTGACCGTGACGCGGGTCGACTCGCACACGATCCGGATCGTCTTCGCGAAGCCCACGCCGTTCTGGGCGAGCCCGTTCGTGGGCGCCATCGGCATGATCCTGCCCCGGCATCACTTCGGGGCCTACATCGGCGCGAAGTCGCGCGAAGCGCCCGCGAACCTGCGGCCGGTAGGCACCGGCCCCTACAGGTTCGTGGACTTCAGGCCGGGCGATTTCGTGCGCGCCGAGCTCTACCGCGATTACCACATGCCCAACCGGCCCTACTTCGATGCCGTGGAAATCAAAGGCGGCGGCGACGCCACGTCCGCGGCCCGCGCGGTGCTTCAGACGGGCGACTTCGACCATGCGGGGAACATCCTCGTGGAAGACGACGTGCTCAGACGGATGGAAGAGGGCGGCACCGGCCACGTGCGCACCGTGCAGGGCGGCGACATCGAATTCATGCTGCTCAACATGACCGACCCCTGGTCGGAATTCGAAGGAGAGCGCGCGCACGCGAAAACGAGGCACTTCGCTTTCTCCGATCCGGCCGTGCGCGAGGCGATGTCGCTTCTCGTCGACCGGGCCGAATTGCAGCGCTTCGTCTACGGCCGCTCCGGCACCGCGACGCCCAACATCCTGAACAATCCGGAGCGCTTCCGCTCGCCGAACAACAGGATGGTGTTCGACACCGAAAGGGCCGCAGCGCTTCTCGAAGCGGCCGGATGGAAGCCGGGCGCCGACGGCATCCGCGAGAAGGCGGGGCGCCGGCTGAAGTTCGAATTCCAGACCTCTGTGAGCGCGCCGCGGCAGAAAGCCCAGGCCGTGATCAAGCAGGCGGCGCGCGCCGCGGGCGTCGAGCTCGAGCTGAAGACCGTCATCCCGTCGGTGTACTTTTCATCGGACGTGGCCAACCCGAACACCTACAGCAAGTTCTGGAGCGACATGCAGATGTACGCCCATCCGCAGACGCAGCCCGATCCGGAACGCTTCATGTTCCAGTTCCGCGCGGCCGAAATCCCGACGAAGGCCAACAAATGGCAAGGCCGCAACATCGCGCGGTGGACGCATCCCGAGTACGAGCGCGCGTGCGCGGCGGCCGAGGCGGAGCTCGACCCCGCCGCCCGCGCGGCGCTATTCATCCGCATGAACGACATCGTCGTGCGCGACCACGCGGTGATCCCGCTCGTGTTGCGCTCCCGGGTGTCCGTCTCGGCGAACGACCTTGTCGCGCCGATGTCGCCGTGGGATCTCGACCTGTCGACCCTGCACAGCTGGCATCGGCGGACCTGACACTTACCCTTCGCGCGTAGCGGCAGCCACCGGCAGCTCGAGCGTGAAAGTCGAGCCGCGGCCGGCGCCTTCGCTATGGGCGAGCAGCCGCCCGCCCATCTCCATCGCCGCGAGGGCGCTGCTGTGCAGGCCGAAGCCGTGGCCGTTCTTGCGCGTCGTGAAGCCATGCGCGAAGAGCCGCCGCAGGTTCTCGGGCGCGATGCCCTCGCCGCAATCGCCGACGGTGATTCGCAGGCGCGAGCCGGTCCGGTCATCGACGATGCCTGTGCCGAGCGTGAGCACGCGCGAGCCTTCGGCGGTGTTCGCCATCGCCTGCGCGGCGTTGTCGATCAGGTTCACGAGAATCTGCAGCATGCGCGGCCGGTCGAGCGCCGCGGGCGGCAAGTCGGCGTAGCGGCGCACCACCGCGATGCCGCAGGTCCCGGTCGTCTTCGCGCTCAGGCGCAGCGCCTCTTCGAGCAACTCCTGCGGCCGGGTCGCCTCCAGCAAGCTGGACGGCCCGGCATGCGACTGCTGGGTGGAGACGATGTAGGAGACGTGTTCCACGCTGCGTGTGAGCCGGTCGAGGTTGGCGCGCATGTCCTGCCGCTCCGCGCGAAGCGCGGCGGCCAGCTCCTTCAGGTAGCTGAAAAGCGCCGCTCCGCGCGAGTCGCGCCCGAGGAAGTCCGGCAGGTCGTGCTGATGCTCCTGAAGCAGCGCCACCGCGCGATCGAGGCCCGCGCCGCGCGATGCTTCGACGAGATGGCGCACGACGCTCGCCGACACGTTGATGCTGTTCAGGACGTTGCCGACGTTGTGCAGCACGTTGTTGGCGATCTCCGCCATGCCCGCGCGGCGCGCGGTCGCGACGAGCTCGGCCTGCATTTCCTGCAGCTCGCGCGTGCGCGCCTGCACGCGCTCTTCCAGGCTTTCGTAGAGTTGCGCGTTGCCGAGCGACACGGCGAGCTGCCCCGCGATGAGCATCACGGCGTCGAGCGACTGCGCGTTGAACGCGGCTCGCCCCTGACGGTTTTCGAGCAGGAGGATCGCGCCCGCTTCGCCCTGGATCGCGATGGGCGCCGCCATCATGGAGCAGGAAGCGAGCCGGTCGAAGTAAGGGTCTCGCGAGAAACGGTCGTCGGCCACTGCATCGTCGATCACGAGCACTTCGCGCGTGCGCTCGACGTACGAGAACACCGACTGGGGCACGAGGCCCTGCTGCGCCGCGCGCGAGACGGGGATCGGCGCGCCGCCCGGGGCGAGCAGCGACCATCGGCCTTCGACGCACGAGAGCACCAGCACCTGCGTCGCGCCGCTCAGGGCCGCCACCACTTCGGTGACGCGGGCGGCCAGGCGGTCCAGGCTCGTTTCGGAGCTGAGCGCCTGCGACGCGCGCAGCACGCCAAGCAGATCGAGGGATTCGGACAGGACGCTGTTGGAGCCGCCCTTGGTGGACGACTGCGCGAGGCGCGGTGCCCCACGCTGCGGCTCCTGCGGCTGCGTCGCGCGCAGGAAGTCGTATTCGTTGCGCAGGCTCTCCGCCTTCGCCGCGGCGCCCCAGGCCTGGTAGGCGTCCCGGGCGCGGGCGAGGAGATCGCGGCCCGCGGCGGTCAAACCCTGCTGCAGGTAAAACCGCCCCGCGCGCTCCTTGATGAGCGCGGCGTGCCAGGGCCGGGAGCGAATGCCCGATTCGAGCACCGCCGCATCGAATGCCTTGGCCGCGTCCCATGGCCTTGCGAGCGCCCAGGCTTGCTCGGCTTCCACGAGTCGCAGCAGGTGCAGGAAATTGTGGGGCTGGTCGGTCGCCCGCGCCGCGAGCCAGGCGCGGCAGCCTTCGAGCTCGCGCTCCTGCGCCTGGTGCTCCGGGTTCTCGAGGTGCTGCTCCTGCTGATGCGGGGCCTCCGCGCCGCCGCGAAGCTGCCAGGCACGAGCGAGCGCGAGCGCCACGTGGTTGTGAACCGCGGTCAGGAACGGCCGCACGCTCGCGAGCGTGTCCGCATGCCGCGCGATGAATTCGAAGTCGCCCATGACGAGCGCGTGCAAGGTCCGGTAGTCCGTGTGGATCGTGGCGAACGCGGATGCCTCGCGCGCTCGCAGCGTTGCCTCGCTCCCCTGGGCGTCCCCGAAGGGGACGGGCGCGCGCGGCTGCCTGCGCAGCGCCCGCTGTAGCTGCTGCTGCGAAAGATGAAGCCCCGCCGAGTACGCGTTGCCCGTGCTTTCGGCGAGCGCACCGCCTCGCGCGACGCTCGCCTCGAATTCGTCGAGACTCGGGGCGGTTTCCAGCACGAGCAGGTTGATGGCGAGATGCACATAGGACGCGTAGGATGCGTCGCCCGACTCCCGCACGCCCGCGAAGGCGCGCTCGAGCTGTTCGAGGACGTTCTCCAGCGGCTCGATCCAGTGCCCGGCGAAGGTGCAATAGATGAATCGCGCTTCCGAGGTCTGAGGCTCGTATCCCAGCGTTTCGCCCACGGTGACGACGTGCCGTGCGATGCGGCAGCCGGTGAAATAGTCGTGGCGCCCGCGGATCAGTGCGACGCTCAGGCGGCCGAGGCCCGCCACGAGTTCCGGACAGGGGCCGTGCTCGTCCCACATGCGACGGCTTTCCATCAGGAGCCATGCGAAAGCGTCTTCCTCGCCGAGGAAATAGGCGGCCCGCACCATGCAGCTCATGAGCCGCGCCACTGCGCGCGTTCGCCTGTCCGTGATCTGCGCGCGAGAGCGATGGTCCAAGGCGCTTTCCTGCGCGAGCCACGCGGCCGAGGTGTCGAGCCGCTCCTGCGTGTCGGCGGCGCAGCCTTCGGACATCTCCTGCCCGAGGCGGGCCAAGAGCTGCCGTCCCAGTCGAAACGAGTCGCGCAGCCGCGCGCGCATGTCCAGACTGCGCATCTGCAGGCATGCGGGCTCGACGATGTCGAGCGGCTCGACGCGAGCCGCCTGCATCTGCGCGAACAGCAAATCCGCCTCCTGCAGGCGCCCGAGGCTGTACAGCGCGGCGTGACGCGCGGCATCGACTTCGGCTCGCAGCGACTCGCTTTCATGCTGTCCGCGGTCCGCGAGAAGCTCCGAAGCTGCTGCGAGATAGCGTTCGGCCAGCAGGTTGCTCGCGGCGTCCGCGAGCCGCCGGGCGAGACGATGGAAGAGCCGGCAGGCGAGCAGTTTCTCATCGGCGTCGCTGAGCAGTCCCGCGCACGCAAGGTACTGCTGGGCCGCCTCGGCCTCGAATTCGGGACGGGCGGCCAGGCGCCGCGCCATGAGGAGGTGACGCGATTCGCGTTGGCCGGCACCCATCGAGCCCAGCACGGCCTGCTGGACACGGTCGTGCGTAAAGCGCACGCGCCGAAGCGGGGCGCCGTCGCTCACCAGTGCAAGGCCTTCCTCGATGGCCGGATGCAAGCCCTTGTCCAGTTCATCCGCTTCGAGTCCGCAGGCGATGTGCAGGAGTTGTGCGTCCACGACATTGCCCAGGCAGCTCATCGAATCCAGCAGTAGCCGCGAGGCCTCGGGCAGGCGGGCGATGCGCGCCGCGAGGAGGTCCGCCACGCTCTTGCGCCCCGCGAATCCGACGATCGCGTCTTCGTCCCATTCCCAGCCATGGCGTCCGATGCGCAGCAGATCGGCTGCGCGCAGTTCGTTGATCAGCTCGACCGTGTCGAAGGGATTGCCCGCGGCGACCTCTCCGATCGCGCGGGCCAGCCGCTCCGCCCAGGGGCGGTCCAGACGCAGCATGCCGGCGATGAGCTCGGTGGACTCGGCTGTCGGCATTCCGGCGAGTTCGATTCGCACCGCGGGCAGCTCCCGGTCGCGCAGGCTCGCAAGCAGCGGCGTGAGGCTGTCGGCCGCGTGCAGGGGCTCGGTGCGGTACGTCCCGATCAGCAGCAGGCCGGCCACGCGGGGCTCGAGCGCGAGCCGCTCGATCGTGCGCAGCGACAGCGCGCCGGCCCACTGCAGGTCATCCAGGACCACCGCGATCGGCCGGGCGGGGGACGCGACGGCGGTGAAGAGAGCGACGATGGCCTCGCGCATCTGCGATTCGGCCAGTTGCGGGTCGACTTCCAGCGCATCGGATTGCTCGCCGAGCAGCAGCGCGAACTCGGGCAACCACCGCGTGATGAGTGCGGCATTGCGGCCCAGGTGAGCCAGTAGGCGCTCTTTCTGTCCGGCGATGTCGTCGCTCGCGAGCAGCACGCGGCCGAGGCCGCGCAGCACCTGCGTCACTCCGCCGTCAGTGGCGCCTTCGCGCTGATATTGATCGAACTTGCCCTGCAGGAACAGGCCGCCGGCTTCGGCCACGACGGGCCGCAGTTCGTTCACCAGCATGGTCTTGCCGACCCCCGCCGCACCGGCGACGAGCACGATCCGGGCCGACTCGCGAAGGACATCGGCGAACGATTGCCGCAGCAAGGCGAGTTCCGCCTCGCGCCCCACGAGCCTGGCCGGCGCGGCGAGGCGCGCCGGGAAGTCGCGCTCGCCCAGCGCGAACGCGTCGTCCCCGCCTTCGGCGAGCACGGTGCGCAACCGCTCCAGGTCATGCAGGAGGCCTTCGGCGCTTTGATACCGTTGCTCCGGCACCTTTGCGAGCAGGCGCAGCACGATCCTCGAGAGGCCGTCCGGCACGCGCTCGTCGAGGCGCGAGGGCGGCACGGGCTCGCGCACGAGATGGTCGTGCACGAGCTGCAGCGCATCCTGTGCATCGAAGGGCAGGCGCCCCGTCGCCATCTCGTAGATCGTGACGCCCAGTGCGTAGAGGTCGGCCCGGTGGTCCACCCCGCGTCCCGTGCGGCCGGTCTGTTCGGGAGCGAGATAGCCGAGCGTGCCCACGACTTCACTCGTCGCGCCCGGCGCGCTCGGCTGATGCGCCCACGCGGCCGAGTCGAAGTCGATCAGCACGGGCTCCTGCGAGGCCGCGAGGAGGATGTTGGAGGGGTTGATGTCGCGGTGGACGACCGCGGCGCGGTGAATCCCGGTGAGCGTTCGCGCGATCTTCGCGGCGAGGTCGATCGCCTCGAGCGGCGGCAGAGCGACCCCGCGCAGCCGTCGCGCGAGCGGCTCGCCTCCGCAGTCCCGCAGCACGAGCAAGCCGTCCGCGCGAGGCCCGGATGCGAGTTTCGCGACCCCATCGACCGCGGCGAGGCCGGCGAGGATCGCGCCTTCGTGCCCCAGGCGTTGCGCGGCCGCCGGACCGAGCGGCTCCTTGCAGATCACGCCCGCATCGGCAATCCGCCAGACCCGCGTCGTCGAGCTCTCGTAGAGCATCTCCGAAAACGGCCCGGCGGCCATGTCTGCCGGCAGAACGCCGGTGTCTGTCATCCCGCCGCTAAGCATCGCATCGCTGGTTCGATCGCCTTGTGGTTGTGCCGCGCACGCCTGCGAAAAGGGCGGGCTTGCCGCGCTTCGCACGTGTATGTGCGCAGGTATACCAGCATGCGCGGCCCTGTTCCAGCATTCGGATGAGGTCGCGTTGCGTGCAGGGACGGTTCGGTCCGCGAAACGCCTGAGCCTCATGAATCACTTTCAGAGCGTGACGTAAGTATTTGCTCCTGAAGGAGAAACAGCGCGAGCCGGCCTCGAAGATCGGCCCTAACTCCTTGATTTCGTTGCGAATTTTGATACACGAGTTTGCCGCACGCCGGTTTTTTCCTGCTACAGTGCAAAAAAGTGCAATTAAGTGGTGGTCAGTGCCTTCGGGGCTGGCCTCGCGCCGTTCGAACGTAGCCGAGGATTTACGCAGGTGTTCCAAGGGGCTTCATCGCTCAGTCTCGATGCCAAGGGCCGGCTCTCGATGCCGACCCGGCACCGTGACGTGCTCGCCTCGCAAGCGAACAACCAGCTCACGATCACGAAGCATCCGCACGGCTGCCTCATGATCTTTCCGCGCCCCGAATGGGAAAAATTCCGCGACCGGATCGCGCAGCTCCCCATGGCCGCGCAGTGGTGGAAGAGAATCTTCATGGGCAACGCGATGGATGTGGAGCTCGACGGCACCGGCCGCATGCTCGTGTCTCCGGAACTGCGCAGCAGCGCGGGAATCGAGAAGGAAACGATGCTGCTCGGGATGGGCGACCATTTCGAACTCTGGGACCGCGCGACCTACGAGGCGAAGGAAGCCGAGGCACTGCTGAGCGACATGCCGGACGCATTCAAGGACTTCTCTTTCTGAAGGCAGGCGGTGGAAGGCACATGGCAACACACCACCGTCTTGTTGAACGAAGCAGTCGATGCACTTTCGGCCGATGCGTTCTCCAAGCCGGGACAGACCTACGTGGACGCGACCTTCGGCCGCGGAGGTCACTCCCGGCTCATTCTCTCGCGCATCGACCCGTCGTCGCATCTCATCGCCTTCGACAAGGACCCGGAAGCGGTCGCCGCGGCCAACGCGATCGAGGACACGCGCTTCGAGATTCGTCACCAGGGCTTCCGCTCGATCGGCGAATTGCCGCGCCGCGGCGTGGCGGGCGTGCTGATGGACCTGGGCGTGAGCTCGCCGCAGATCGACAACCCCGCGCGCGGCTTTTCCTTCCGCGCGGAGGGGCCGCTCGACATGCGCATGGACACCACGCGCGGCACGAGCGCCGCGGAGTGGCTCGCTGCCGCCTCGGTGGAGCAGATGGCGGAGGTGATCCGTGACTATGGCGAAGAACGGTTTGCTCTTCCGGTTGCAAAGGCGATTGCTGCTCGCCGACAGGAACGGGGCCCTCTTGCAACCACCGCCGAACTGGCCGAGCTCGTGGCTCGTGCGGTCAAAACCCGCGAGCCGGGCCAGGACCCTGCAACGCGCACATTTCAGGCTCTTCGGATTTTCGTCAACGCCGAGCTTGAAGAGCTGCAGGAGGCGCTAGATGCGAGTCTCGACATCCTGCAGACCGACGGGCGCCTCGTCGTCATCAGCTTCCATTCGCTGGAAGACCGCATCGTGAAGCAGTTCATCGCGAAGCATTCGCGCGAGGTCTACGACCGCCGCGCGCCCTTCGCGCGGCCCGAGCGGATGAAGCTCGAGGCGATCGCGCGAGTGAAGCCGGGTGAAGAAGAGATCGCGCGCAATCCGCGCGCGCGCAGCGCGATCATGCGCGTGGCGCGAAGGACCGACGCATGACCCGGGTGAACCTCGCGCTCCTCGCCGCCGTGCTCGCGAGCGCGCTCTACCTCGTGCATGTGCAGTACGAGTCGCGCTACCTCTATGCCGAGATCGAGAAGGCGCAGGCGAGCTCGCGCCAGATCGAGATCGAGAACTACCGGCTCGAAGTGGAAAAGCGCGCGCAGGCCACGCCGCTGCGCGTCGAGAAAGTCGCGAAAGACCAGCTGCAGATGCGCACGGCCACGCCCGCGATCACGCAGTACGTCGCGCGGCCGACGGGGAGCCAGCCGTGAAGAACGCCAAGGCCGTCCTGCACGCCCCGAGCCCGCTGCTTGCGAGCAAGACGCCCGTGTGGCGCAGCAAGCTCATCGTGGGCGCGATCGCGCTCGGCTTCGCCGCGCTCGCGGGCCGCGCCGCGTGGGTGCAGATCTTCGGCAGCGAGTTCTTCCGCAAGCAAGGCGAAGTGCGCTTCGAGCGCTCGCTCGAGCTGCCCGCCAACCGGGGCCGCATCTTCGACCGCAACGGCCTGCTGCTCGCGACCAGCGTCCTCGCGCCGAGCATCTGGGCGATCCCGGAGGATGTGGACCGCGATCCCGCGAAACTCTCCAGGCTCGCGAAGCTGCTCGACATGCCGATGTCCGAGCTCGGCCACAAGCTCGAAAACGAGGACAAGACCTTCGTCTGGCTGAAGCGCCAGGTGGACGAACCGGTGGCGCGCGAGATCGCGAAGCTCGGCATCGCGGGCATCTATCAGCGAAAGGAATACAAGCGCGAATACCCCGAAGGCGAGGCCGCGGCGCACGTGGTGGGCTTCACCAACGTCGAGGACGTCGGGCAGGAAGGCATCGAGCTCGAATTCAACAAGGAGCTCGCGGGCCGCCCCGGCTCTCGCCGCGTGATCAAGGACCGGCTCGGGCGGATCGTGGAAGACGTGGGCCAGCAAGTGCCGCCGGTGGACGGCGCGGACATCCAGCTTTCCATCGACTCGAAGGTGCAGTTCTTCGCCTACCAGAAGCTGCGCGACGCGGTGATCGAGCACAAGGCGAAGTCCGGCAGCGCCGTCGTGCTGGATGCCGAGACTGGCGAAGTGCTCGCGCTCGCGAACTATCCAAGCTACGACCCCGGCCGCCGGCAGAATCTCTCGGGCGCGCAACTGCGCAATCGCGCGCTCACCGACACATTCGAGCCGGGCTCGACCATGAAGCCCTTCGTGGCGGCGCTCGCGCTCGAAAAAGGCGTCGTCACGCCCGACACGGTGATCCAGACTTCGCCCGGGCGCCTCACGATCGGCGGCTCGACCATCAGCGACGCGCACCCGCAGGGCGCGCTCACCGTGAACCAGGTGATCCAGAAGTCGAGCAACGTCGGCATCGTGAAGATCGCGATGCAGATGCAGCCGCGCGACATGTGGGAGATCTTCAGCGAAGTGGGACTCGGTCAGAAGCCGCAGATCAGCTTCCCGGGCGCCGTCGGCGGCCGGTTGCGGGCCTGGCGGAGCTGGCGGCCGATCGAGCAGGCGACCATGGCCTACGGCTACGGCCTCTCCGCGAGCCTTTTTCAGCTCGCGCATGCGTACACCGTGTTCGCGCGCGACGGCGAGCTCGTGCCGGCAACCCTCCTCAAGTCGCCAGGCGATGCGGCGGGCCTGCGTGTGATCGATCCGGAAGTCGCGCGGGCCGTGCGCAACATGCTGCACCTCGTGACGCAGTCCGGGGGCACCGCGCCGCGCGCGCAGACCATGGGCTATTCGGTGGGCGGCAAGACCGGCACCGCGCACAAGCAGGAAGGCAAGGGCTACGCGGAACACAAGTACCGCGGGTTCTTCGTGGGCATCGCGCCGGTCGAGAAGCCGCGCATCGTCGTGGCCGTGCTGATCGACGAGCCCTCCGCGGGCCGCTACTTCGGCGGCGACGTCGCCGCGCCGGTGTTCAGCGCGACGGTGCAGCAGACCCTGCGCATGCTGGGGGTGCAGCCCGACATGAACGTGAAGCCGCAGATCGTGGTGGAACAGGTGGAGGAGTCGTTCTGATGCTCGACTTCCACCATCCGCGCGAAGCCGCCCGGTGGCTGGCCGGGCAGGTCGACGGCACGCTGCACTGCGACAGCCGCAAGCTGCAGCCAGGCGATGGATTCATCGCCTGGCCGGGCGCCGCCACGGACGGACGACAGTTCGTGCGCGAGGCGCTCGCGCGCGGCGCGGCGGCCTGTCTCGTCGAGGCGGAAGGTGCCGAATCGTTCGCCTTCGATTCGCCGCAGGTCGCGGGCTACCGGGGCCTGAAGAACGCGACTTCGCTCGTCGCAGCCGAGTACTACGGCCATCCGAGCGAGCAGATCGACGTGCTTGCCGTGACGGGCACGAACGGCAAGACATCGACCGCGTGGTGGCTCGCGCAGGCGCTTTCGGGCGTGAAGCCGCATCCGATCGGCTGCGCCGTGATCGGCACGCTCGGCACGGGCCAGCCGCCTCATGTGCATTCGACGGGCCTCACGACGCCCGACCCCGTCTTGCTGCAGCGCGAACTGCGCCGCTTCGCCGACGCGGGCCTGGGCGCCTGCGCGATGGAGGCCTCTTCCATCGGGATCGCCGAGCATCGCATGGACGGCATGCGCATCCGCACCGCGATCTTCACGAACCTCACGCAGGACCACCTCGACTACCACGGCACGATGCAGGCGTACTGGGAAGCGAAGCGAATGCTCTTCCGCTGGCCGGGGCTGCAGGCCGCGGTCGTGAACGTCGATGACGAGAAAGGCGGCGAACTGCACGACGAGCTGAAGGATGCGGGCATGGACCTCTGGAGCGTCTCCTGCCTCGGACCCGCGCGGCTGCGTGCGCTCGACATCGCCCATGCGACCGAGGGCCTCGCCTTCACCGTCGCGGAAAACGGCGACCGCGAAACGCTTCGCACGCAGCTCGTCGGGCAATACAACGTGTCCAATCTCCTCGGCGTCATCGCCGCGATGCGCACGCTCGGCGTGTCGCTCGCCCGCGCTGTGGAGGCGTGCCACGCGCTGCTGCCTGTGCCGGGACGCATGGAACGCATCGGCCTGCCCGGCCAGCCGCTGGTGGCGGTCGACTACTCGCACACCCCCGACGCGCTCGACAAGGCGCTGGCCGCGCTCAGGCCGCTCGCGCGCGAGCGTGGCGGCAAGCTCTGGTGCGTGTTCGGCTGCGGCGGCGATCGCGACCCGGTGAAGCGGCCGATCATGGCCGCTGTGGCCGAGAAGGGCGCGGACCACGTGGTGGTCACGAGCGACAACCCGCGCGGCGAAAAGCCCGAAGCGATCATCTGCCAGATCCTGCTTGGCCTCTCGCACAACGAATGCGTGAATGTGCAGGCCGACCGCGCGCGGGCGATCCGCGAATCGATCGCCCAGGCCGCTGCCGAGGACGTGATCCTCATCGCCGGCAAAGGGCACGAGGACTATCAGGAGATCGCGGGCGTGAAGCACCCGTTCTCCGACCAGGCGCACGCGCGCGAGGCGCTCGAGGAACGGCGGGCATGACGATGTTCACGCTTCGGGAAGCCGCGCAGTGGCTGGGAGGAAAAGTCGTGGGCGACGCTTCGCTCCAGCCTGCGCGCGTCCACTCCGACACGCGCACCCTCGAGCCCGGCGATCTCTTCGTGGCGCTCAAGGGAGAACGCTTCGACGCGAACGATTTCATCGCCGAAGCGCAGGCCAAGGGCGCCCTGGCGGCGCTCGCGCATCGCGGCCGCATCCCGGCGGGCTTCAGCGGCATCGAGGTCGACGACACGCTTCTTGCGCTCGGGCGGCTTGCGAAATCGTGGCGCTGCCGGTTCGATCTGCCCGTCATCGCCGTGACCGGCAGCAACGGCAAGACGACCGTGACGCAGATGATCGCGGCGATCCTGCGCGCGTGGCACGGCGACGCCGCGCTCGCGACGCAGGGCAACCTCAACAACGACATCGGTCTGCCGCTCATGCTGCTGCGCCTTGGCGAGCGGCACAAGGCCGCCGTGTTCGAGCTCGGCATGAATCATTCGGGCGAGATCGGCTACCTCGCGGGCATCACGAAGCCCACCGTCGCTCTCGTGAACAACGCGCAGCGCGAGCACCAGGAATTCATGGCCACGGTGGAAGCCGTGGCGCGCGAGAACGGCAGCGTGTTCTGCGCGCTCGCGCGTTCGGGCACGGCGGTGTTCCCCGCGGGCGACGAGTTCACGCCCTTGTGGACGCGGCTCGCGGGCGAGCGCGCCTGCACGACTTTCGGCGATGCGACCAGCGCGCAGGCCGACATCCGTCTGGCCGGGACTGAATGGCACGACGACGGACACTGGCGCGTGAGGGCGCAGACGCCTGCCGGGCCGGTGGCCTACCGTCTCCATATCGCCGGCCGCCACAACGTGCGCAACTCGCTTGCCGCGGCCGCCTGCGCGCTCGCCGCGGGCGCGCCGCTGGAGGCGATCGTGCGCGGGCTCGAAGCGTTCGAGCCGGTGAAGGGCCGCTCGCGTGCCGTGGCCCTGACGCTTGCGGGCCGCACGATCACGCTGGTGGACGACACCTACAACGCCAATCCCGATTCCGCGCGGGCGGCCGTCGACGTGCTTGCGGAACTGCCCGCGCCCCAGCTGCTCGTGCTGGGCGACATGGGCGAGGTGGGCGAGAACGGGCCGCGGTTCCATGCCGAGGTGGGTGCGTATGCGCGCGAGCGCGGCATCGCGCTTCTCTTCACGCTGGGAGATCAATCGGTGGCGATGGCGGGGCGCCATTTCGGCAACGTCGAGTCGCTGAAGGCGGCGGTGCTCGAGCAATTGCCCCACGTCGCGAGCGTGCTCGTGAAGGGGTCGCGATTCATGAAGATGGAACGCGTGACCGAGGCGATCCTCGCGCTGGGCCGGCAGGAACGGCAACATCCGCAAGGAGACAGCGCGTGCTGATCTTCCTCGCCTCGTGGCTGCAGTCGCTCGGTCCCGAGTTCGGCTGGCTGCGCGTCTTCCAGTACATCACGTTCCGCGCGGTGATGGCCGCGATGACGGCGCTCCTGATCGGCCTCGTGGCCGGTCCGTTCGTGATCCGGCGCCTGGCGGAGCTGAAGATCGGCCAGCCGATCCGCGGCTACGCGATGCAGACGCACCTGAGCAAGAGCGGCACGCCCACGATGGGCGGCGTGCTGATCCTCATCTGCATCACGGTGAGCACGCTGCTCTGGTTCGACTGGACCAACCGGTTCGTGTGGATCGTGCTCGCGGTCACGCTCGGCTTCGGCGCGATCGGCTGGGTCGACGACTGGCGCAAGGTCGTGCACAAGGACCCGGAGGGCATGCGTTCGCGCGAGAAGTACTTCTGGCAGTCCCTGATCGGACTGCTCGCCGCGCTCTATCTCGTGTTCAGCATCTCCGAAGTGTCGAACTGGCGCGTGCTGGAGCTCTTCTTCAAGTGGGTGGCCTCGGGGTTCGACGTGAACCTGCCGCCCAAAGCGGGGCTGCTCCTGCCCTTCGTGAAGGAGGTGAGCTATCCACTCGGCGTGTTCGGCTTCGTGATCCTCACCTATCTCGTGATCGTGGGTTCCAGCAACGCGGTGAACCTCACCGACGGGCTCGACGGCCTCGCGATCATGCCGGTGGTGATGGTGGGCTCGGCGCTCGGCGTGTTCGCCTACGTGACGGGCAACGCGGTGTATTCGAAATACCTGCTGATCCCGCACATCCCCGGCTCCGGCGAGCTGCTCGTGTTCTGCGCCGCGATCTCGGGCGCGGGGCTTGCCTTCCTCTGGTTCAACACGCATCCGGCGCAGGTCTTCATGGGCGACGTCGGCGCGCTCGCGCTCGGCGCGTCGCTCGGCACGATCGCGGTCATCGTGCGGCAGGAGATCGTGCTCGCGATCATGGGCGGCATCTTCGTGGTCGAGGCGATTTCGGTCATGGCGCAGGTCGTGTACTTCAAATACACGAAGCGGCGCTACGGCGAGGGCCGGCGCATCCTGAAGATGGCGCCGCTGCACCATCACTTCGAGAAAACCGGCTGGAAGGAGACTCAGGTCGTGGTCCGCTTCTGGATCATCACGATGCTGCTGTGCCTGGTCGGCCTGTCTTCGCTGAAGCTCAGATGAGCGCGATGGAAGCAGGCCACATCCTCGTCCTCGGCTGCGGCGCATCCGGCCTCGCGATGGCGCGCTGGTGCGCGGGGCGGGGCGCGCGCGTCACCGTCGCCGACACGCGCGAGGCGCCGCCCGGGCTCGCGGCCCTGCGCGAGCAGGTGCCGCAGGCCCGCTTCGTGCCCGGCACATTCGCGCCTTCGCTGCTCGAAGAGGACGTGACGCTCGTCCTTCGCAGCCCGGGCCTCGCACCCGCCCAGACCGCGCCGGTGACCGAGGCGGCGCGCGCGCGCGGTATCCGCGTGATGAGCGAGCTCGGGCTCTTCGCCGATGCGCTGGTCGCGCTGAAGGCCTCCGACGGCTATGCGCCGCGGGTGCTCGCGATCACGGGTACGAACGGCAAGACGACGGTGACGTCGCTGACGGGTCAACTTGTCGAACGCGCCGGACGCACGGTCGCGGTCGCGGGCAACATCGGCCCGACGCTGGTCGAGACGCTCGGCGCGAAGCTGGAAGCGGCAGCGCTGCCGCAGGTGTGGGTGATCGAACTCTCCAGCTTCCAGCTCGAAGGCGCCGACAACTTCGAGCCCACGGCGGCGACGGTGCTGAATGTCACCCAGGACCACCTGGACTGGCACGGCACGATGCAAGCGTATGCCGCGGCGAAGGCGCGCATCTTCGGCAAGGAGGCGCTCATGGTGCTCAATCGCGAGGATCCGCTCGTGATGAGCATGCTGCCGCAGCCCGTGCGCGTGAAGGGCGGCAAGTTCGAAGAGCGAGCGCACGTCACCTTCGGCGGCGACATGCCCCGGCGCCCCGGCGACTTCGGCCTGGAGGTCGTGCACGGCATGGCGTGGCTCGTGCGCGCGCACGAAGCCGACGAGACGCAAAAAAGGCGCAAGGACGAGGAAGAAGAAATCCACATCCAGCGCCTCATGCCCGCCGATGCCTTGCGCATCCGCGGCCGTCACAACGCGATCAACGCGCTCGCGGCGCTCGCGCTCGCGACCGCGGCAGGCTCGCCGCTCGCGCCGATGCTCTACGGCCTGCGCGAATACCGCGGCGAGCCGCATCGCGTCGAACCCGTGGGCATCGTGAACGGGATCGAGTATTTCGACGACAGCAAGGGCACGAACGTGGGCGCGACGGTCGCGGCATTGCACGGCCTCGGCGCGGAACGCAAACTCGTCGTGATCCTGGGCGGCGACGGCAAGGGCCAGGACTTCGCGCCGCTCGCGACGCCCGTTGCGCAATACGCGCGCGCGGCCGTGCTGATCGGCCGCGACGCTCCGAGCATCCGGTCGGTGCTCGAAGATACCGGCGTGCCGCTGCTCGAAGCCGGTTCGATGGAAGACGCGGTTCGCCTCGCCACGCAGCGTGCGCATGCGGGAGACGCGGTGCTGATGTCGCCCGCGTGCGCGAGCTTCGACATGTATCGCGACTACAAGCACCGGGCGGCCGTCTTCTGCGAGGTCGTGCATTCGGTGGCGAACGACGCCGGCGTGGTGATCGAAGGGGACTGCCGGTGAACCTCCACGCCGTTCTTCGCCCCTGGACACCGCGCCGTGCGCAGGCCGATGGCCGCCTGCGCGCGGCACACATGGCCGGGTTCGACCAGGCGCTGCTCTGGGTCACCGTCGCGTTGCTCGCCTGGGGCCTCGTGATGGTGTATTCGGCCTCGATCGCGATGCCGGACAACCCGAAGTTCTCGCGCTACGCGCACGACTTCTTCCTCACGCGCCACGCGCTCTTCCTCGCGCTCGCCTTCGCCGCGGGGCTGCTCGCATTCCAGGTGCCGATGTCGGTGTGGGAGAGATGGGCGCCGTGGCTTTTCGTCGTGTCCCTCCTGCTTCTGATCGTGGTCCTCGTGCCGCACGTGGGCAAGGGCGTGAACGGCGCGAGGCGGTGGATCGCCCTTGGCGCCCTCAACTTCCAGCCCTCGGAGCTCGCGAAACTGGCGGTGCTGCTCTACGCGGCCGACTACATGGTGCGCAAGATGGAGGTGAAGGAACGCTTCTTCCGCGCCGTGCTGCCGATGGCCGTGGCGGTCGCGGTGATCGGCTCGCTGCTGCTCGCGGAGCCGGACATGGGCGCCTTCATGGTGATCGCCGTGATCGCGATGGGCATCCTCTTTCTGGGGGGCGTGAACGCGCGGATGTTCTTCCTGATCGCGGCGGTGATGACGATCGCCTTCGTGCTGATGATCGCCCTGTCGGACTGGCGGCGCGAGCGCATCTTCGCGTATCTCGATCCGTGGAGCGAGAAGAACGCGCTCGGCAAGGGCTACCAGCTGTCGCATTCGCTGATCGCGCTCGGCCGCGGCGAACTGTTCGGCGTGGGGCTGGGCGGCAGCGTCGAAAAGCTGCACTGGCTGCCGGAGGCGCACACCGACTTCCTGCTCGCCGTGATCGGCGAGGAATTCGGCTTCGCCGGCGTGCTCACGGCGATCGTGCTCTTCCTCTGGATGACGCGGCGGATCATGCACATCGGCCGGCAGGCGATCGCGCTCGACCGCGTGTTCTCCGGGCTCGTGGCGCAGGGCGTCGGCATCTGGGTGGGCTTTCAGGCCTTCATCAACATGGGCGTGAACCTGGGCGCGCTGCCCACCAAGGGGCTCACGCTGCCGCTCATGAGTTACGGGGGCTCCGCGGTGCTCATGAACGTGATCGCGATCGCGATCGTGTTGCGAATCGACGCGGAAAACCGCACGTTGATGCGCGGAGGGCGGCCATGACGAGATGCGCGCTCGTCATGGCCGGCGGCACGGGCGGCCACATCTTCCCCGGCCTCGCCGTCGCGGAGGCCTTGCGCGGCCGGGGCTGGCGCGTGCACTGGCTGGGCGGGCGAAACAGCATGGAAAGCGACCTCGTGCCGCCGCGCGGCTTCCCGCTGGAGACCATCGATTTCTCGGGCGTGCGCGGCAAGGGACTGAAGACGCTGGTGCTGCTGCCGCTGCGCCTGCTCAAAGCCTTCTGGCAAAGCATCGGCGTCGTGCGGCGAGTGCGTCCGCACGTGGTCGTGGGGCTCGGCGGCTACATCACCTTCCCGGCCGGGATGATGAGCGTGTTGCTCGGCAAGCCGCTCGTGCTGCACGAGCAGAACTCGGTGGCGGGCATGGCCAACCGCGTGCTCGCGGGCGTGGCCGATCGCGTGTTCACCGCGTTTCCCGGCGTGCTCGGCAAGGGCCGCTGGATCGGCAATCCGTTGCGCGGCGAATTCCTGAAGCAGCCCGACCCGGCCACGCGCTTCGCGGGACGCGAAGGCCCGCTCGAAGTGCTCGTGGTGGGCGGCAGCCTCGGTGCGAGGGGATTGAACGACGTCGTGCCGAAGGCGCTCGCGCTCCTGCCGGAGCATGAGCGCCCGCGCGTGCTGCATCAAAGCGGAGCCAAGCAGATCGACGAACTGCACGCGAACTACGTGGCCGCGGGTGTGCAGGCCGATCTCACGCCCTTCATCGAAGACACCGCGAGCGCGTATGCGCGGGCCGACCTCCTCATCTGCCGGGCCGGCGCGAGCACGGTCACCGAGATCGCGGCGGTGGGCGCGGCGGCGCTCTTCGTGCCGTTCCCGTTCGCGGTGGACGATCACCAGACGACGAACGCGAAGTTTCTCGTGGACGCGGGCGGCGGCTGGCTCGTCCAGCAGCGCGACCTCACACCCGAGAAGCTCGCGCAATTCCTGCAGGACGCGACGCGTGCGGAACTCCTGAAGCGCGCGCAGGCCGCGAGCAAGATGCGCAAGACGCAGGCCACCGCGGACATCGTTGCCGCATGCGAAGAGTTGGCCGGACCATGAAACACGAGAAATCGACCCACCCCCGAAGCGCCTGCACCGATGGCCCGGCAAGGCCGGTTCCACGGTGGCACTGGAAGAGATCGTGAAGCGCTCATGAAACACGCGATCAAGCACATTCACTTCGTCGGCATCGGCGGTGCCGGCATGTCGGGCATCGCCGAGGTGCTGCGCAACCTCGGCTATCTCATATCCGGATCGGACCAGAGCGACAGCGCGACGCTCGGGCGCCTGCGCGGCCTGGGCATCCAGACCTACGTGGGCCACGCCGCGAGCCAGGTGATCGGCGCGGACGCCGTGGTGACTTCCACGGCCGTCCAGCCGGACAACCCCGAGGTGCTCGCCGCCCGCAAGCGCCGGATTCCGGTCGTGCCGCGCGCGACGATGCTCGCGGAGCTGATGCGCCTGAAGCAGGGCATCGCGATCGCGGGGACGCATGGCAAGACGACGACGACGAGCCTCGTGGCGAGCCTGCTCGCCGAAGG
The DNA here is from genome assembly GCF_035548915.1 of Ramlibacter sp. Lineage (GTDB taxonomy): Bacteria > Pseudomonadota > Gammaproteobacteria > Burkholderiales > Burkholderiaceae_C > Ramlibacter. The sequence continues at coordinate 489,261 of NZ_DASZSE010000039.1, forward strand.
CGGGCTCGATCCGACGTTCGTGATCGGGGGCCGCCTGAACAGCGCGGGCGCGAACGCCAAGCTGGGCGGCGGCGACTACATCGTGGTGGAGGCCGACGAATCGGATGCGTCGTTCCTGAACCTGATGCCCGTGATGGCCGTCGTCACCAACATCGACGCCGATCACATGGAAACCTACGGCCACGACTTCGGCCGCCTGAAGCGCGCGTTCGTCGACTTCCTGCATCGCATGCCCTTCTACGGCACGGCCATCCTGTGCGTGGACGACGAAGCCGTGCGCTCCATCGTGGCGGAGGTGCAGTGCCCGGTGACGACCTACGGCTTCGGCGAAGACGCCCAGGTGCGCGCGAGCGGCGTGCGCGCGGTGGGCGCGCAGATGCACTTCCACGTGCAGCGCCGCAACGGCGTGACGCTGCCCGATCTGGACGTGAAGCTCAACCTCGCGGGAATGCACAACGTGCTCAATGCGCTGGCCGCCATCGCGGTCGGCGTGGAGCTGAACGTCCCCGACGATGCGGTGCTGAAGGCGCTCGCCGAATTCAAGGGCGTGGGGCGGCGCTTCCAGAGCTACGGCGAACTCGCCGTGCCTGCTTCACAGGGCGGCGGCCGGTTCACCGTGATCGAGGACTATGGCCATCATCCCGCGGAAATCGCAGCCACGCTCGCGGCGGCGCGGGGCGCCTTTCCCGGGCGGCGCATCGTGGTCGCCTTCCAGCCGCATCGCTACACGCGCACGCGCGACTGCTTCGAGGACTTCGTGAAGGTGCTGGGCCTCGCCGACGCGGTGCTGCTGGCCGAGGTCTATGCCGCCGGGGAGGAGCCGATCGTCGCGGCCGACGGCCGTGCGCTCGCGCGTGCCGTGCGCATCGCGGGCAAGGTCGAGCCGCGATTCGTGGGCGACGTGAGCGAGATGCCGCAGGCCGTGCTCGACACGGTGCGCGACGGCGACGTCGTGATGTGCATGGGCGCGGGCTCGATCGGCGGCGTGCCCGCGAAGCTGGTGGAGATGGGAGGCTCGGCATGAGCGTCGACCCGAAGTCCTTCGGCAAGGTGGCCGTGCTGATGGGCGGCCGTTCGGCCGAGCGCGAGGTGTCGCTCATGTCCGGCAGCGGCGTCTTGAAGGCCCTGCAAGCGAAAGGCGTCGACGCCCATGCGTTCGATCCGGCCGAACGCGACCTCGTGGAATTGAAGCGCAAGGGCTTCGGGCGCTGCTTCATCGCGCTGCACGGCCGCTTCGGCGAAGACGGCACGGTGCAAGGCGCGCTCGAGCTGCTCGGCATTCCCTACACCGGCTCGGGCGTGATGGCCTCGGCGATCGCGATCGACAAGGTGATGACCAAGCGAGTCTGGATCGCGGAGGGCCTGCCGACGCCGAAGTTCGTGCTGCTGAGGCGCGGCACATTCACGCGCGAGCAGGTGCGCTCGATTCCCGACGAGCTCGAGCTGCCGCTCATCGTGAAGCCCGCGCGCGAAGGCTCCTCCATCGGCGTGGGCAAGGTGCACGGCTACTCGGAGATGCAGGACGCGGTGGAGGCGGCCGCGGCGCTCGATGCGGACGTCCTGTGCGAGCAGTTCATCTCGGGCGACGAAGTGACGTGCCCCGTGCTCGGAACGGGCGACGCGGCGCGCGCGCTGCCCGTGATCCGCATCGTGGCGCCCGAGGGCAACTACGACTACCAGAACAAGTACTTCACCGACGACACCAAGTACCTCGTGCCGTGCGGCCTGCCCGCGGGGGAGGAGGAGGCGATCCAGGACATCGTGCTGAAGGCGTATCGCGTGCTCGGCTGCCGCGGCTGGGGCCGCGCCGACGTGATGATCGATGCGGCGACGCGCAAGCCCTCGCTGCTGGAGATCAACACGTCACCGGGCATGACGGGCCATTCGCTCGTGCCGATGTCGGCGCGCGCGGCGGGCATCTCCTACGAAGACCTCTGCCTGCAGCTGCTCGCGATGGCGGCGCTGGACCATGAAGCCGGGGAGGCGAAACGCAGATGACCGCGGGCCTGCCCACGCCGCTCGACGTGAAGCTGATGAACATCACCGCTTCGGTGCTGTTCGCGGCGTTCGCGCTGCTGCTCGCTGCGGCGGCGGGCTGGTGGGCGCTGCGCCATCAGATGTTCGCGATCGCGGCGATCGCGGTGGAAGGCGATACGTCGCACAACAGCGTCGCGATGCTTCGCGCCAACGTGGCGCCGAAGCTCTCGGGCAACTTCTTCACGCTCGACTTGCAGCGGGCGCGCGCGGCATTCGAGGCGGTGCCGTGGGTGCGCCACGCGGTCGTGCGCCGCCAGTTTCCGAACCGCCTGCGCGTGCGCCTGCAGGAGCACGAAGCGGCGGCGCTCTGGGGCGCCGAGGGCGCCGAGGGCGATTCGCGGCTGGTGAACACCTACGGCGAGGTGTTCGAAGCCAATGTCGGCGACGTGGAGCAGGACAACCTGCCGCGCCTGGCGGGCCCCGAAGGCGAATCGGCGCAGGTGCTTGCGATGTATCGCGCGCTGCAACCGGTGTTCGAACCGCTGGACCTCGCGATCGAGCAGCTCACGCTTTCCAACCGTGGCAGCTGGGCGGCGACGCTCGACTCGGGCGCGGTGATCGAGCTCGGGCGCGGCAGCGGCGCCGAGGTGGTCGCGCGCACGCAGCGGTTCGCGCAGACGCTCACCCAGGTGACGGGTAAGTACGGACGCAGCCCCGAGGCGCTGGTCTCGGCGGACCTGCGCCACACGGACGGTTATGCGGTGCGGCTGAGGGGCGTCAGCACGACCGAGCCGCCGGCGAAGAAATAGAGGGACGAGGACGGAGATGGCAAAGGACTACAAGGATCTGGTCGTGGGCCTCGACATCGGGACCGCCAAGGTCATGACGGTCGTGGCCGAGGTGATGGCGAACGGCGAGCTGAAGCTCGCCGGGCTCGGCGTCGCGCCGTCCAACGGACTGAAGCGCGGCGTGGTCGTGAACATCGACGCCACGGTGCAGAGCATTCAGCAGGCGCTGAAGGAAGCCGAGCTGATGGCCGACTGCAAGATCACGCGCGTCTACACCGGCATCACGGGCAGCCACATCCGCGGCATCAATTCGAGCGGCATGGTGGCCGTGAAGGACCGCGAGGTGACGCCCACCGACGTCGCGCGCGTCGTGGAGACCGCGCGCGCGATCAACATCTCGACCGACCAGCGCCTCCTGCTCGTGGAGCCGCAGGAATTCGTGATCGACGGCCAGGACGTGAAGGAGCCGATCGGCATGAGCGGCATCCGGCTGGAAGCCAAGGTGCACATCGTGACGGGCGCCCAGAGCGCGGCGGAGAACATCCTGAAATGCGTGCGGCGCTGCGGGCTCGAGGTGGAGCAGCTCATGCTGAATCCGCTCGCGTCGAGCCAGGCGGTGCTCACCGACGACGAGAAGGAGCTGGGCGTGGCATGCGTCGACGTGGGCGCGGGCACGACCGACGTCGCGATCTTCACGGGCGGCGCGATCCGCCACACGGCGGTGATCCCGATCGCGGGCGACCTCATCACGAGCGACATCGCGATGGCGCTGCGCACGCCGACGAAGGACGCGGAGGACATCAAGGTCGAGTCGGGCTATGCGAAGCAGCTCCTCGCCGATCCGGAGGTCCAGGTCGAAGTGCCGGGGCTTGGCGACCGCGGGCCGCGCATGCTGTCGCGCCAGGCGCTCGCGGGCGTGATCGAGCCGCGCGTGGAAGAGATCTTCTCGCTCGTGCAGCAGGTGATCCGCGACTCGGGCTACGAGGAGGTGCTTTCCTCGGGCGTCGTGATCACGGGCGGCAGCGCCGTGATGCCCGGCATGGTGGAGCTCGGCGAAGACATCTTCCTGAAGCCGGTGCGCCGCGGCGTGCCGCGCTACGTGGGCGCGCTGTCGGACATGGTGGCGCAGCCGCGCGCGGCGACCGTGATGGGCCTGCTCGAGGAAGCGCGGCTCGCGCGCGTGCGCGGTGCGCGCGTGGCGCAGAAGAACGGGTCCGTGAAAACCGCGTTCGGCCGCATCAAGGACTTCATCGTGGGGAATTTCTGAATGGTTCGAACCGGAACAAGAACCCATCGGAGGCGACGACGATGTTGCCCGTGCACCGATCCGCCTTTTGAGCGTTATCGAATCACGCGAACAAGCACACCAACAAGACGGCAAGTGGCAACTGCAACAGATAGGAGCATCAAATGAGCATCGAAATGATCGAAGTCGAGGAGTTCCACCAGGGCACGCAAATCAAGGTGATCGGCGTGGGCGGCGGCGGCGGCAACGCCGTGCAGCACATGATCGAGCGCAAGGTGCAGGGCGTGGAATTCATCTGCGCCAACACCGATGCGCAGGCGCTGCAGCGCAACTCCGCGCACAAGCATATCCAGCTCGGCTCGAGCGGCCTGGGCGCGGGCAGCAAGCCCGACAAGGGGCGCGAAGCGGCCGTCGCGGCCGACGCCGCGATCCGCGAGGCGATCGCCGGGGCGCACATGCTCTTCATCACGGCGGGCATGGGCGGGGGCACCGGCACGGGCGCCGCGCCCGTCATCGCGCGCGTCGCGAAGGAAATGGGCATCCTGACAGTGGGCGTCGTCACCAAGCCGTTCGACTGGGAAGGCGGCCGGCGCATGACCAACGCGGACCAGGGCCTCGCCGAGCTCGAAGCCAACGTCGATTCGCTCATCGTCGTGCTCAACGAGAAACTGCTCGACGTGCTGGGCGACGACATCTCGCAGGACGAAGCCTTCGCGCACGCGAACGACGTGCTGAAGAACGCCGTGGGCGGCATCGCGGAGATCATCAACGACTACGGCCACATCAACGTCGACTTCGAGGACGTGCGCACGGTGATGGGCGAGCCGGGCAAGGCGATGATGGGAACGGCGATGGCCTCGGGGCCGGACCGCGCGCGCATCGCCGCGGAGCAGGCCGTGGCCTGTCCGCTACTCGACGGCATCGATCTTTCCGGCGCGAAGGGCGTGCTGGTGCTCGTGACCGCGGCCAAGGGGTCGCTGAAGCTGTCGGAGTCGAAGCTCGCGATGAACACCATCCGGGCCTATGCGTCGCAGGATGCGCACGTGATCTACGGCGCCGCCTACGACGACAGCCTCGGCGACAACGTGCGCGTGACGGTGGTGGCGACGGGGCTTTCGCGTCCCGGCGAGCCCGCTCGCCGCGCCGCCCCGCCGCTGAAGGTGCTGCGCACCGGCACCGACAACGTGCCGCTGAACGTGCCGACGATCCACAACGCCGTGGGCGGGCCCGGTGCGATCGTCACGCGCGAGATGCAGATGGGCACCGCCACGGCCGCGCAGGACTACGCGGGCATGGCGGTGCCGAGCGTCTGGCGCAACAACCGCGGCCAGGCGGCGGCCAGGGTCGATGCGCTCACCGCGGGAGGCCTGGACGAAATCGAGGTCCCGGCGTTCCTGCGCAAGCAGGCGGACTGAGCAGGAAAAAAAAGAGCGAAATCACGAAGAGTGTTCTCCAAGGGGAGTGCTTGGGGTGGGCTTGTCCCACCCTTTTTCTTTGTCGCGGGGTCTGCGCGAGCCTCGCACCGTCCTTTCCTGCGCACCGACTCTGCGCTATAAACAGGCCGCAGAAGAAACTTCGAAGAACAAGGGCCACGCATGAAGGGGCACAACAGCGCGAAGCGCGCAACGGGAGTCTGGCAGCGGCAGGGCGTGGCGGCGGCTTTCGCGGCCCTTTGCGCCTGGACCGCGCACGCGCAGCCGGCAAGCGTCGCGGCGCGAAGCGACATCGACCTGAGCGATCTCTCGATCGAACAGCTCGCCAACATCGTCGTCACGTCGGTCTCTCGCCGCGACGAGTCGCTGCTGAGGGCCGCGGCTTCGGCCTACGTGATCACCGCAGACGACATCCGCCGCTCGGGCGCGCGCAGCCTGCCCGAGGCGCTGCGCCTCGCGCCGAATCTTCAGGTCGCGCGCGTGAACGCGGCTCAATGGTCGATCAGCGCGCGCGGCTTCAACAACGCCATCGGCAACAAGCTGCTCGTGCTGGTGGACGGGCGCACCATCTATTCGCCGCTTTTCTCCGGCGTGTTCTGGGACGCGCAGGACGTGATGCTGGAAGATGTGGACCGCATCGAAGTGATCAGCGGCCCGGGCGCGACCCTCTGGGGCGCGAATGCCGTGAACGGCGTCATCAACGTGGTCACGCGCGCTTCGAAGGACACGCAAGGCGCGTTGCTCGGCGCGAGCGGCGGCGGCACCGACGGCCAGCTCGCGGCCCGCTTTGGCGGCAAGCTGGGACAAACCGGCACGTTCCGCGTCTACGGCCTGGGGATCGAGCGCGAGCATTCGCATAGCGCGAGCGGAGCAAAGCTGAACGACGCGACCCGCAAGAAACAGGCCGGCTGGCGTGCGGATTGGGACATGGGCGCGGACGGCTTCACGTTCCAGGGCGACGCGTACGAAGGCGGCGAGCGGCCGGGCACGCCCGAAGCGCCGAAGCTGGACGGCGCGAACGTGCTGGCGCGTTGGAACCGTCGCGAGGTCGATGGCTCGTCGTGGCAGTTGCAGGCGTACTGGGACCAGAGCCGGCGCGTCGAGCCGTTCTCGTTCAACGACGACATGCAGGTGATGGACGTCGAGTGGCAGCACAGCCCGGCGCTCGGCCAGTCGCACAAGCTCGTCTGGGGCGCGGGCTACCGCCAGGCGCGCGACGATACGCAGGCCACGTTGCTCGTGCGCTTCATCCCGCAGCAGAAGGACCTGCGCTGGGTGAACGTGTTCGCGCAGGACGAGATCGCGCTCGGCGACCGGTGGGCGGTGACGCTGGGCTCCAAGCTGGAACGGAACGTCTACACCGGCTGGGAGTTCCTGCCGAACGCGCGCCTTGCCTGGACGCCTTCGCCCACGCGCATGGCCTGGGCATCGCTGTCGCGCGCCGTGCGCGCGCCGGCACGGCTGGATCGCGAGTTCTTCTTTCCGGGCGCGCCGCCCTTCTTCATCAACGGCGGCCCCAACTTCCAGTCGGAAGTGGCGAAGGTCGCCGAAATCGGCTGGCGCGAACAGCCGACGCCGCACCTTTCGTACTCGGTGACGCTCTTCTACGATCAATACGAGAAGCTTCGCAGCGGCCAGCCGCCGCCGGCCGTGGTGCAGAACATGATCGAAGGCCACACGAGCGGCGTCGAGGCGTGGGGCCTCTGGCAGGTGAGGGACAACTGGCGCCTGAGCGCGGGGTTCAATCAGCTGCACAAGAGCCTGCATCTGCTGCCCGGCAGCACCGACCCGACGGGGCCCAGCGCGCTCGGCAACGACCCTCGCATGCAGTGGCAGGTGCGCTCCAGCCTGAACGCCGGCGCGCACGAATTCGATACCACCGTGCGCCATGTGGGCGCGCTGCCGTCGCCCTTCGTTGCCGCATACACCGCCGTGGACCTGCGCTGGGGATGGCACGTGTCGAGGCGGACGGAGCTGTCGCTTCTCGTGCAGAACCTGTTCGACTCGGCCCACGTGGAGTACGGCGCCGCGCCCGGCGCAGCGGAGGTCCAGCGTGCGGTCTGGATGAAGATCTTGTGGCGGATGTAAGGATTCGCTGCGGCTGCGAGCGCGTTGCCGCACGACTCCCTAGAATGCGCGGATGCTGCGCCAACGGACCCTCAAGACCCTGACCAAGGCCGTCGGCGTTGGATTGCACAGCGGCCACCGCGTGGAGCTCACGCTGCGCCCCGCGCAGCCGGACACGGGCATCGTGTTTCGCCGAGTCGATCTGCCGCTGCCGGTGGACATTCCCGTCTCGGCGACCGCCGTCACCGACACGCGGCTCGCGTCCACCATCTCCAATGGCGGCGCCAAGGTGATGACGGTCGAACACCTGATGTCGGCCTGCGCGGGACTGTGCATCGACAACCTCTATGTCGACATCACGGCCGAAGAGGTGCCGATTCTGGACGGATCGTCTTCTTCGTTCGTCTTCCTGCTGCAAAGCGCGGGGATCGAGCTGCAGAACGCCCCGAAGCGTTTCGTGAAGGTGAAGCGGACAGTGGAGGTGCGCGAAGGCGAGGGCCACAACCTCAAGTGGGCGCGCCTGGAGCCCTATCACGGCTACAAGCTCGCGTTCGAGATCGTCTTCGATCATCGCGTGGTGGAGGGCCAGCGCTACGAATTCGATCTGTCCACCGGCAACTATTCGCGCGACATCGCGCGTGCACGCACGTTCGGCTTCACGAAGGACGTGGAGGCGATGCGCGCGAGCGGCCTGGGCCTGGGAGGCAGCCTGGACAACGCGATCGTGATGGACGACTACCGCGTGCTCAATGCGGGCGGCTTGCGCTACGACGACGAATTCGTGAAGCACAAGCTGCTCGATGCGATGGGCGACCTGTACCTGATCGGCAAGCCGCTGCTCGCGAGCTACAGCGCGTTCCGTTCGGGGCATGCGCTGAACAACCGGCTGCTGCGCGAGCTGCTGGCGAATCCGGCGTCGTTCGAAATGGTGACTTTCGATGACGAGAGCCTCGCGCCGGCGGGCTTTGTGCGGATGGCGCGGGCCTGGTAGCGGCGCCGGCGCGCAGGCGCTTCGAAGGGAATCGATTTACTCAATATCCTGAGTAAAATTACTCAGGATATTGAGTAAATCGTCATGGCCTATCGCCGCCCGCAGTTCGCCGTTCTCGCCGCCCGGCTTGCCGAGCCCAGGCGCTTCATCCAGGTGGTCGCCGGCCCGCGGCAGGTGGGCAAGAGCACGTTGGCTCAGGATGCGGTGGCCGCGTCGCGGCTGCCCCATCGCATTGTGAGCGCCGACGAGCCCTCCCTGCGGGGCCCTGGATGGATCCGGCAGCAATGGGAGGCCGCCCGGCTCGCTTCGGCCGGCGCCGAGCAAGGCGGTGGCGTCCTCGTGCTCGACGAAATCCAGAAGATTCCCGGCTGGTCCGATGCCGTGAAGAGCCTGTGGGACGAGGACACGCGCAACCGCTCGGCCCTGAAAGTCGTGCTCCTGGGGTCCGCGCCGCTGCTCATCGAGCGCGGTCTGAGCGAAAGCCTCGCGGGGCGTTTCGAGTTGATCCACCTGCCGCATTGGTCGTTCGCGGAAATGCGCGAAGCCTTCGGCTGGGACCTGGATACCTATGTCTTTCACGGCGGCTATCCAGGCGCGGCGGCGCTGATCGGCGAGCCGCATCGCTGGTCCCGCTACATTCTCGATTCGCTGGTGGAGACGTCGATCTCGCGGGACGTTCTTCTGCTGTCGCGCGTGGACAAGCCGGCGCTGATGCGTCGCCTCTTCGATCTGGCGTGCCGCTACTCGGGCCAGATTCTGTCGTACACGAAGATGCTCGGTCCCTTGCAGGACGCGGGCAACACCACGACCCTGGCACATTACCTCGAACTGCTCGCGGCGGCGGGGATGGTCACGGGCTTGCACAAGTTCGCGGGCGACGAAGCGCGCAGCCGCGCCTCGAGTCCGAAACTGCAGGTCTACAACAACGCGCTCATCACGGCGCCGAGCGGATTCACGCAGGCGCAGGTGAGGGCGCAGCCGGAGCTGTGGGGTCGCCTCGTGGAGTCGGCGGTCGGTGCGCATCTTGCGAACGCCGCGGCGGGCGGCGCCTTCGAACTGTTCTATTGGCGCGATCGTGGTCATGAGGTCGACTTCGTGGTGCGCGCCGGGCGTCAGGTGACAGCCATCGAGGTCAAGAGCGGCCGTAGCCCGCAGGCTCTCGCGGGCATGGCCGCATTCGAGGCCGCGTTCAAGCCGCGGCGCACACTGCTCGTCGGCGGCGATGGCATCGCCGTGGACGAATTCCTCGCTCGCTCGCCTTCGGACTGGGTTGCTTGAGGCGCCATGGGTGGATCGCACTGGGACGGCTGCGAGGCCGCTGGTTCAGGCGATGAGACCCTCGGCGCGCACTTCCGCCTCCACGAGAGCGAGGCAAGGTTCCATCGCGGGCCATCCGACCGGAAAGAAGTCCGCCACGTCGGCTTGCGAGGCGTCGAGTTGCGCCTTCGCGCGTCGAACGAGATCGAGAAGAGCCGTCAATGCCGAAGGCCGCTCATGCGCGAACGCGGAGTTCGCCACGAGCACGTGATTGATCTGCGCAAAGCCGCGGCGCGCATGCCATTCGCGCGCGCAGGCGTCCGCATCGCCGAAGGCCCCGCGCACACCGCAGACACCCCGGATATCCGGAAGCACTGCGGCGTCGAGGCGGCGCTCCGAGAGCATCTGGCGCAAGTCGCCGGGAGGCATCCGCTCCAGCGCGGGCGGCTCCGAATGGCCGGGGACATCTCCGCCGTCCATCGCGATCCAGCGAATGGTGCCGGGGTCGATACCGCGCTCGCGCAGCATCGACTTGATCCAGACGACGGTCGTTGCCGTGTGCGAGCGAACGCCCACGGTGCGGATCGACTCGAGGCGCATGCCGCGCGCTTCGTCCACGACGAAGTACGGATGCTGGAAACGCGCCTGAACCGCCACGGGCAGCAGCGTGACCGGAAAACCACGCGAACGCGCGATGAGGCTCGTGACGAGTGGCAGCTCGGCCACGTCCCAGTTCATGGATTCCAGCAGGCGCAGGAAGCGCGGACCGGAAGCCGCGAGTTCGCTCCAAAGCAAAGTGAGATTTTCATTGGCGATCGTTCCCTCGACGAGCGGCGCCGTCAGCGCATTGCGCGCACAGACCATGCGGACTTCTTCGCAGGCCGCCAACGGGGATGCGCCGGACATCAGTGGCGAATCTTGTCCCAGATGCGCTCGCGCAACTGGTTGAAGAGCGGCGTGCTCATCATCTGATGCGTACGCGGTCGTGGCAGATTCACGTCGATGCGGTCGACGACGCGCCCCGGCCGCGCGCTCATGACGATGATCTCGTCGGCGAGGTACACGGCTTCGCTCAGCCCGTGCGTCACGAACACGATGGTCTTGGCCGTCTTCGCCCAGATGCGCAGGAGCTCATCTCCCATCGTGAGGCGGGTCTGTTCGTCGAGCGCGGCAAAGGGCTCGTCCATGAGGAGCACGGGCGGGTCCTGCACGAGCCCGCGCGCGATCGACACGCGCTGCTTCATGCCGCCGGAAAGCTCGTGCGGGCGGCTGTTGCCGAAATCGGCGAGGCCGACGAGGGCCAGGGCTTCGCGCGCGGCGCGCGAGCGCTCATCCTTCGCGACACGCTTCAGCTCCAGCGGAAATTCGACGTTCTGCTGTGCCGTGAGCCAGGGATACAGGTTCGCCTCCTGGAACACGACGCCGATCCGGTCGGGATCGGGCTTCGTCATCGGCTTGCCCTCGCACAGGATCTCACCGCCCGTGAGCGGCCGCAGGCCCGCGAGCGTCATGAGCAGCGACGACTTGCCGCACCCCGACGGCCCGACGATCGCGACGAATCTGCCGGGAGCAATCGTGAACGACACGTTCTCGAACGCCTGCACCTCGCGCGAAGCCGAGCCGAACCGCAGTGAGGCGCTACGCACCTCCATCGCATATTTGGCTTCGGCGTGCGCCGCCTCCACGAGGCGCGGGGCGCGGGAATCCGGATCGGCGCTGGCTTTCATCAGGTACATGGTTTCAGATTTCTCCTCGACTTATTATCATAATAATGTTGCGATGACGTCAACACCACGAAAATATGGGTGCGCTTGCACCAATTTCTATCTTGCGTGCCGCTCAATTGTTATATTAAGATAATCGCGAACACCGAAAGGATCGATCACATGCCAGCCCAGGATTCCACGACGCGGCCCATCCAGTTCGAGAAGACGAGGCGTCCGCTGCCGGAGGCGTCGCACGCGCCCGGCTTCATCTACCACTCGGAAGAAGTGCTCGCCGAGGAAAAGCGCAAGATCTTCCTGAAGGAATGGCTCTGCGTCGCGCGCAGCGAGGAAGTGGGCGAGCCCGGCAGCTACATGACGCTCGGCATCCTCGGCGAGCCCATCGTCATCACGCGCGATGCGCAAGGGCGCATCAACTGTTTCGCGAACATGTGCCTGCACCGCGGGGTCGAGGTGGCCTACGGCTGCGGGCACGCCGAGGAGTTCAGCTGCCCTTATCACGCCTGGCGCTACGACCTGAGCGGCCGTCTCGTGAGCGCGTCGTACATGCGCGAGTCGTGCGGGTTCGACCCGAAGGCCGTGCGGCTGAAGCCCATCGCGGTGGGCGAGTGGACCGGATGGGTCTTCATCAACCTCGCGGACGACCCCAAGCCGCTGCAGGACCACCTGGAATTCTTCTCGCGCGACCTCGGCTTCCTGAAGATGGAGGACTGCCGCATCGGCTCCAAGCTCGTGATCGACCTGAAGGCCAACTGGAAGTTCGTGGTCGAGAACCTCATGGACATCTATCACGCGCGGACGCTGCACATCAACACGTTCGGCAAGTTCCGCTCGAGTCCCGAGAAGCACCCCACCGAGCCCCGGCCCAACGGCGGCACCTTCATGATCTACGAGGCCGCGCCCATGACACCCGATGGCAAGACGCTCTTCGGGCGGATGCCCGCGATCGCGGATCGCGGCGACAGCTTCGCCTGCTCCTCCCACCTGTTCCCCAACATGCAGGTCATCGCCCGCAGCGACAACATCCACCCCCTCGTCATGTGGCCGGTGACGGCGAACACGAGCCGCACGATCGTCTACAACCTGTTCCCCAAGGAATTTCTCGAGCAGCCGGGCGCGCACGAACGGGTGAAGGTGTACGACGACTACATCCACGTCGTGCTGGAGGAGGACCGGCTCATGATGGATTCGCTGCAGCGCGCAGTCCAGTCGAAGAACTACGAGCCCGGCCGGATGAGCACGCTCGAAGTCGGCATCTACACGGTGGTCAACGACTACCTCGACAGGATGTTCGGCTCTCGCTGAGGAAGGACGAACCATGCCAGTGAGCCAATCCGAACTCGTGCGTGCCTGGCGGCACGTGCTCGATCTCTCGCGCGTGAACGCCCAGGAGACCGTGGCGATCCTCACGCGCCAGGGTGCCGACGCGCGCAACCTTGCCGCCGCGCAGCACGCGCTGGCCGACATCGGTGCCAAGGTGTTTCTCATGGAGCCGGTGCTCGACGGCCGAAGCCTGCGCGAGAACGCCGTCGCCATGCACGCGCTCAAGAGCGTGGACATGGTGCTCGATTTCCTCGGCCTGCACCACCTGCGCACCTACGAGCAAGCCGACATCATGCAGGCCGGCGTGCGCATTCTCTACACCGTCGAGCCGCCCGAAGGCATGCTGCCGCTCATTCCCTGCGCCGAAGACAAGCGCCGCGTGAAGGCGGCGGCGCAATGCCTGAAGGCGGCCAAGGCGATGCACGTCGAATCCGATGCGGGAACGAACCTCGACGTGCGCGTGGGCGAATACCCGCTGCTCACGCAGTGGGGCTACAGCGACGAGCCGGGGCACTGGGACCACTGGCCCTCCACCTTCCTCGCGACCTGGCCGAACGAAGGCTCGGCCAACGGCACCGTGATGCTGATGCCCGGCGACATCGTCCTGCCGCTGAAGAACTACGTGACGTCGCCGGTGAAGCTCACGATCCGCGAAGGCTATATCGTGGACGTCGAGGGCGGCTTCGATGCCGAATACCTTTCGGATCACATCGCGAGCTACGGGGACCCCGAAGCCTACGCGGTTTCGCATCTGGGCTGGGGCCTCGATCCGCGCTCGCGGTGGACCACGCTGGGAACGATGGCCAAGCACCAGACGAACGGCAACGAAGCGCGGGCCTTCGCGGGCAATTTCATGTTCTCCACGGGGCCGAACACGGACGCGGGCGGCAAGCGCGACACGCGCTGCCACCTGGACATCCCGATGCGCAAGTGCTCCGTGTTCCTCGACGGCGTGCCCATGACGCTCAAAGGCAAGGTCATTCCCGCGGACCAGGCGGGCTGAGGGCGCGGAAGAACGAGGAGACACGATGAGTGAACTGGATTTCATGGGCTTTCGGCGCCGGGACGGCGGCATCGGCATCCGCAACCTGATGGTCGTGCTGTCGGCAACCGATGCGGCGAATCCCGTCGCGCGTTCGATCGCGGCGCAGTTTCCGGATGCCGTCGCCGTCACGCCGCCCGGCGGCCGAGGGCAGCTCGGGGACGACCTCGAGCAGCGCATTCGCACGCTCGTCGGTCTCGGCTGCAGCCCGAACGTCTTCGCCGTGCTGGTGGTGAGCCTCGAATCGGTGGCGGGCGAGCGCATCGCCGAATCCATCGCGCGGTCGGGCAAACCCGTCGAACTGCTGTCGATCCAGGGCGAGCACGGCACGCAGGCCGTGCGCCGCAAGGGAGTCGAATGGCTGAAGGTGTGGCAGCGCGAACGCGATCGCCAGCGGCGCGAGCCCGGCAGCGCGCGCGAACTGAGCATCGGCCTCGAGTGCGGCGGCTCGGACGCCACGTCGGGGCTCGTGTCGAATCCCGCGATCGGGCTCGTTACGAACCGCATCGTGGACCGCGGGGGCATCGCGATCTTCTCCGAGCCGGTCGAGTGCCTGGGCGGCGAAGAGGTCCTGCGGCGCCGCGCGAAGGATTCCGTGGTGGCCGAGCGCATCCTCGCGACGATCCACCACTATGAAACGATCGCGATGCGCGCCGGCGTCGACCTGAACCGCATCAACCCCGCGCCCGACAACATCAAGGGCGGCCTCAGCTCCATCGAGGAGAAGTCGCTCGGTTCGATCTGCAAGTCCGGCGCGCGATCGATCTCGGGCGTGCTCGCCTATGGCGAGCGGCCGTCCGGCCCCGGACTCTTCCTCATGGATGCGCCGGCTCCCGCCACGGAAAACATCACCGCGCTCGCGGCGGCGGGCGCGCAAGTCATCCTCTTCGGCACGGGCATGGTCAACACGATCGGCAGTCCGATCGCGCCGACCATCAAGATCTGCGGCAACCCGAACAGCTGCCGCACCATGGGGCCTCACATCGACGTCGACCTGGGCGACGTGATCGACGGCACCGCGGGCCTGGACGACGCCGCGGAAAAGATCGTCCGCGCGTTGTCGGGCGTGCTGAACGGCGAGCCGACCTGCTGCGAGGTGCTCGGCGAACTCGAAGTCGCCATCAGCCGCATCGGGCCTTCGATATGAGCAGCCCTGCATCGCCCTCCGTCTGGATTCTCGATCGAAGCGACAACGTCGGCTCCGTCGTCGGAGTGGATGCCGCGAGCGGCGCGCGATGCGCGATGCGAGGCGCGGCAACCGGCCAGCTCGAAGTGCGCCAGGACATTCCGCACGGTCACAAGGTGGCCCTTCGCGCGATCGCCGCGGGCGACCCCGTGATCAAGTACGGCGCGCGAGTGGGACGCATGACCGCGGATGTCGCGCCGGGCGAGCACGTGCACGTGCACAACATGGAGTCGCTGCGCGGCCGCGGCGACATCGCTGTCGCGCAGGGCGATCCGCGCGCGCAGTACGAACCGCGTTCGACGGTCACGGCCAGCTACCTGGAGCGGTTCCGCGTGGAATGCGCCGAAGCAAGCGTCGCGGCGAGAAAGTCCCTGCCTTGCACGCTCGACGTCGCCTTCGGCGAGGCCGCGGGCGACCGGCTCGACCTCTTCTGGAGCGAACGCCGCGAGCAGGCGCCGCTTTGCGTCTTCCTGCATGGCGGCTTCTGGCGTTCGAACCGCAAGGAAGACTTCAGCTACGTCGCCACGGGGCTCACCCAGGCCGGGATGAACGTCGCGATCGTCGACTACGACCTCATTCCGTCGGTGCGGATGAGTCGGCTCGTGGATCAGTGCCGCGACGCCGTCGCCTGGCTCGCGCGCAATGCCGGGCGGCTCGGCCTGCGCGATGGAAGTGTGTTTCTGTGCGGACACTCCGCCGGTGCGCACGTGGCCGCGATGCTGCTGTCCACCGATTGGGCGGCGCGCGCGAGCGATCTCCCGCGGGACTTCATCCGCGGCGCCATCGGATTGAGCGGGCTTTACGACCTTGCACCCGTGCAGCAGGCGCCGATCAACCAGACACTCGCGCTCACCGATCAGGAAGTGCGCGACTTCAGCCCGGTGAACCTGAGCCCGCGCGTGCAATGCGCTTTCGAGCTCCTGGTGGGCAGCGCCGAGACGACCGAGTTTCAGCGGCAAAGCGACTTGCTTGCCGATCGATGGAAGTCCGGGATAACAGCGCCGCGCGTGCGAAGAATCGCGAACGCGAACCACTATTCCATTCGCGGCCAGCTTGGCGACGCGCGCAGCGAAGTGACGAAGCTCGTGCGCGAGCTGTGCGTCGGCGGCGGAGGGCAGGCATGAGCGCCGTGCGGCCTTGCGAAGGCGCTTCACTTCCGCTGTCGAGCGCCGAGCGCTTCGACATCGTGATCGTGGGAGCGGGGCACGCGGGGGATCGCGCCGCGGAGGCCGCGCGGCTCGCGAATCCTCACGCGTCCATCGCTCTCATCGGCGATGAATCGTGTCTCCCCTACGAGCGCCCGCCGCTGTCGAAAGGACTCCTTGCGCATCCGGCGGCGCTGCTCACCCACAGGCGCCACGATCCGGCGTTCTACGGCGACAGGCGCATCGGGCTCGTGCTGGGCAGCCGCGTTGTCTCGGCCGACGCGACGCAGCGGCGGCTCGTCCTTGCGGACGGACGCGCGATCTCGTACGACGCACTCGTTCTCGCCACGGGATCCCGGCCGAGGCGGCTCGCGCTGCTCGATGGATTGCCGAACGTGCACTACCTGCGCACCGCCGCGGATGCGCTCGCGCTCGCGGCCTGCCTGCGCCCTGGTGAGCGGCTCGGCGTGGTCGGTGGCGGATTCATCGGACTCGAAGTCGCCGCGACGGCCGCGCGCCTGGGTTGCAGCGTCACTGTGATGGAGCAGGCGCCCGTGCTGCTCGGCCGCGTGTTGCCTGCGGCTGTTTCGGAGGCGATCCGGAAGTTTCACGAAGCCCAGGGCATCTCCGTGCGCACCGGGTTCGAGATCGAGTCCGCCGGCACGGATTCGCAAGGTGCCCTGCGGCTTCGATCGCGCGAGGGAGAGACCCACGTGTTCGCGTCCGTCGTGGTGGGCATCGGCGTGCAGCCCAACGTCGAGCTCGCGCAGGCGCTGGGACTCGACGTCGACGACGGCATCGTGGTCGATGCCTTCGGGCGCGCGTCGCTGCCGGGCATCTATGCCGCCGGCGAAGTCACGCGCCACCCCGTGCCGCATGCAGGCGGCACGGCGCGTCACGAGTTCTGGCAGATCGCCGAGCACCAGGCGTTCGCCGCCGGCAGTTCTGCGGCGGGGCGGCCCGCGGAATTCGGGGAGATGCCGTGGTTCTGGTCGGATCAGGGAGAATTGAAGCTGCAGTCCGTCGGCACGTGGAGTGCCGATGCGGCGTGGGCGATGCGCGACTACGGTCGCGGCCGGCTCACCGTGCTGGCGATGCAGGAGGGCCGGCTCACGGGCGCCGTGACGCTGAACGAGGGACGGGACATTTCGATTTCCAAACGGCTCATTGCGGCCGGCGCTGCTGCGGCGGCGCATGCGCACCGGTTCGCGGACGCCGCCGTCCCGCTGGCAGCGCTCTTGAAGGACGTGCGGGCGGCAGCGATGGAGACAGTGACGTGAGCGAGTGGCACAAGGCGTGCGCATCGGACGATGTGTCGGAGGGAGGGCCCTTCGGATGCGTGCTGGCCGGCGTGGAAATCGCCATCTTCCGCATCGGTGAGCGGTGTTTCGCGACCAGCAACGTGTGCACGCACGAAGTGGCGATGCTGTCCGAAGGCTGGCAGGAAGGCGACGAGATCGAATGCCCCGTGCACCAGGCGAGATTCAGGATCACCGACGGCAAGTGCACGGCGGGCCCGGCGAAGGACGACCTGCGATGCTTCCAGGTCGATGAAAAGGATGGCGCGGTCTACGTGGCCGTCGACCCCGAATGAACACGAAAACCCTAGGCACCAGCGACAAGCCCCTGTACCTGCAGTTGAGCGATGCGCTCGAGCAGCGCATCGACGAGGGCGAATTCCAGCCCGGCGACAAGCTGCCCGGCGACTTCGCGCTGAGCGAGGAATACGGGATCAGCGTCATCACCGCGCGCGCGGCGATGCGCGTGCTGATCGACAAGCTGAAGGTGGTCCGCTATCCGGGCAAAGGCACGTTCGTGCGCAAGCCCGACGGCGAGACGCCCGTCTGGGGGCTGGGCTCGATGTTCGACCTCGTCCTGATCGGCTTGCAGACCAAGCTGGTCTTGCTGGACAGGTCGCTCTCGATCCCACCGGCGTGGGCCGCGAAGAAATTCGGCCGTTCGGCAAACTCGAAGCTCTATGTCGTGCGCACGGCGCGTGAAAGCCAGGGCGAACGGTTCTCCATCGCCGATGTCTACTACCACCCGAAAGTCGGCGAGCTCATGGACAAGGTCGACTTCGAGGACCCGGCGTTCCAGAACCAGCTGATGATCACGGTGCTGCAGGAGAAGACGGGGATCGTGGCTCACGAGACCTACCAGACGATCACGGCGGAAATCTGCGACGAGGAATCCGCGAAGGCGATGGGCGTGAATCCGGGCGATCCGCTGCTGGTGCTCGATCGCGACTACTACGACGAATCGGGCAACCTCGTGCAGGCCGCGCGCACGAAATACCGCGTGGACCACTACCAGTACCGCATCAGCTTCTCCAGCGTGCGGCCGCCTTCGCGCCTGCGCCGGCGCACGCTGGCCAAGCCGGCCTCCTCCGCGGGCTCCGCTTCCTCCGCGCGTCCGCGCGGCAGGAAGGCCGGCTGAGCGGAACACGGGCGATGACGTCGCCGAACGAGCTGAGCGTCTCGCAGGCGCTCGCGCAGATGAAGTCGGGGCGTCTCAGCTGCGGCGAACTCGTGGAAGCCTGCCTTGCGCGCGTCGCAGCGCGTGAAGCGTCGGTCGGTGCTTGGACTTTTCTCGAACCCGACTCGCTTCGCAAGGAGGCGCTCGAGAAGGATCGTGTCCCCGCGGCGATACGGCCGCCGTTGCACGGCTTGCCCATCGGGATCAAGGACATCATCGACACGGCCGGCATGCCGACGTGCCGCGGCTCGCGCATCTACGCCGAACGCGTGCCGTCTTCCGATGCCTCGTGCGTGGCGTTCATGAAGCGCGCGGGTGCCCTCGTGATGGGCAAGACGGTGACGACGGAGTTCGCGTACTTCTCGCCGGGAAAGACCCGCAATCCGCACGACGTGGAGCGCACCCCGGGCGGCTCGTCGAGCGGCAGCGCGGCGGCGGTGGCAGATTTCATGGTCCCTGCCGCTTTCGGCACGCAGACGGCAGGATCGATCATCCGGCCCGCCTCCTATTGCGGCGTGGTGGGCTACAAGCCGAGCACGGGCGCATTCTCGCTCGTGGGCGTGAAGGCGCTCGCCGAGTCGCTCGATACGCTCGGGCTGCTCACGCGCCACGTGGCCGATGTCGTGCTCCTGCGCGCGGCGCTCGCGGGCTGCGATCCCGAGGCCGCGACCATCGTCGCGCAGCCGCCCCGCATTGGCCTGTGCCGCACGCCCTGGTGGAGCGAGGCCGATGCCGATTCGAGAAATGCCGTGGAGCTTGCCGCGTCGATGTTCGCTCGCGCCGGAGCGGAGGTGGACGAATTCATGCTTCCCGCGGAGTTCGAGCGACTCGCGGCGGACCAGAAGGAGATCATGGCTTTCGAAAGCGCGCGTGCACTAGCTTACGAGCGCGACGCGTTCCGGGAGCAACTGAGCCCGGAACTCACGGAGTTGATCGAAGCTGGAGAGGCGCTGTCGTGGAGTGACTATGCCGCTGCGAAGACCCGGGCGCGACGCGCGAGAATCGAATTCGCATCCATGATTCAGGACGGGCGCATCCTGCTCTCGCCGAGCGCGAAAGGCTCGGCGCCCCTCGGCCTGCGCGCCACGGGCGACCCGCTTTTCAGCCGCATGTGGACGCTGCTGGAAGTGCCCACGATTTCATTGCCCGGCCTGAAATGCGCGAATGGCTTGCCCATCGGCGTGCAACTCGCGGGCGGCTTCGGCGAGGACGATCGGTTGCTCGCGAATGCCCGGTGGTGCGAAGAAGCGCTCGCCTGATGCGAGTCCAGGGCCGATCAGAGATTCGCGCCGCAGGCGAGTCCGAGCTCGCGGCCGAGAGTGCGCAGCTCCTCGATGACCTTCGAATGCAGCGGCACGCCGAGTGCGAGATTCGATTCGCGCACCCGCTGGCGGCGATCGCCCGGCGCGAGGATATCGCTGCCCGCGGCCGACGGCGCGGCCCGTAGCTCCTCGAGCATCCGGTCGATTCGCGCGATGAATTCGGCAAGCGGCATGAACGCGGCGGGATCGATCGCGCAAATGAAGTGACCGACTTGCGCAGGCGCGGCCGTATCCGTCTGCGATCGCACGTGCGGGGCGAAGGCGCCGCCCGTGAGCACGCCGCACAGCACTTCGAGCGCGACGATGAGCGCATAGCCCTTGGCGCCCGCCATGGGCAGCACCGAACCGCTCAAAGCCGCGGCCGGGTCGGTCGTGGGGCGTCCTTCGGCATCGACGGCCCACCCTTCGGGAATCGGGCGGCCCGTCTGTTGCGCGAGCAGGATGCGTCCTCGCGCGGTCACGCTGGTCGCCATGTCCACCACGAGCGGGTGCGACGAAGTGGGCGCCGCCAGCGCGAACGGATTGTTCGCGAAGAACGCGCGCTTGCCGCCCCAAGGCGCGACGGAGGGCTCGCCGCTCGATGAGGACAAGCCGATCATCCCCGCGCGCGCGATCCGCTCGCAGTAGAAGCTGGCAAATCCGAAATGGTTGCTGTGGCGAACACCGACCCACGCCACGCCCTGCGTTCGGGCAAGGCGGAGGGCTTCATCCGCCGCAACGCCGGCGGCCACAGGACCGGGCGCGTTGTCGCCGTCGACGACCGCGCAGCCGCCCACGCCGGGCAGGATGCGGACGTCGGGCGTGGCATTCACCACTGCCGCGCGCAGCCGCTTCGCGTACACGGGCAGGCGCGCGACGCCGTGCGTATGCACGCCGCAGAGGTCCGCCGCGACGAGGCAATCGCCGATGCGCTGGGCGTGCCGCGGCGAGACGCGCAGCGTTTCCATGCAAGCCTGAACGAATGCCTGCAGCCTCTCGCCGGGGATGCGGACCGCCTCGCCCGAGTTCATGACGGGCTTCTCGCCGCGGTGACCATGATCTCGACCAGGTGGCCGCGATCCAGCGTCGCGCCTACTACGGCGCGGGCCGGCGGATGGCCCGGATCGATCCAACGGCACCATACGTCCGTCACCGCCTGCCATGCCCCGATGTCGTGCAGCCAGATCTGCGCGGAAAGCAGCATGCGCTTGTCGCTGCCGGCCTCGCGCAGGTAACCTTCGATCTTCGCGAGCACCTGCTCGGTCTGACCCGCGACATCCTGACTCACGTCGTCTGCCGTCATGCCCGCGAGGAAGACGAGATCGCCGCAGCACACCGCGCGGCTCGGCCAGGCATTGGAATCGATCCGCCGAATCGTGTTCATGGGTTGCCTATAAGTTGTTATGTCAATGTAGCGACGAATTGGGGGTCCGTTCGGTTTCAGTGCGATCCTGCACTCCCCCGCCGCCACTGCAATTCTCCTTGCAATCTTCATGCACTAACAATATTATAACAACTAGGCCATCCAGCAATTCGCATTTCTTCAAGGAGCATAGCCATGTCTCGACTTCCGATACGACCGCGTGCCGCACGCGGCCTGCCGAGCCGAATCGGCGCGTTCGCCATCGCGCTCGCCGCGAGCGCGATGCCGCTTGCCGCCGCGGCCGCGGACGTGATCCGGATCGGCCTGCCGGTGAAGGCCTACTGGAGTACCGTCACGACCGACGCAGCAACCAACCTGAAGCTGTTCCAGAAGGAAGGCATCACCGCCGAAGTGACGATCTTTCGCAGCAGTGGCGACGCATTCGAGGCGATGGCCGCGGGTTCCACGGACCTGATCCTCGCGTCGCCGTCCCAGGTGGCCGCGGGGATCACGCGCGGTGTGGCCAGCAAAGTCGTCGCCGGCGGCGCGAACAAGCCGAACGGCTGGTACCTGCTTGCGACCGCGAAGTCGCCGGTGTCGAAGGTGCAGGAGATGCAGGGCAAGAGCATCGGCATCGCCGGCGCGGGCTCCATGACGGATCTCTTCGCGCGTTGGGCGGCGACCCAGGGCAACGTGGAGGTGAAGCGCATTCCCGTGGGCAGCGCGGGCGTCGTTCCGAACCTGATCGCGGGCAATGTGGACACGGCGGTGATCATGGCGCCGCAGAGCTTTCAGCTCATCACGGAGAAGACGGCCAAGCCGGTCGTCGACTTCGGCACTCAGATGCCCGAGATGCTGTCCGAAGGCTGGATCGCCACCGACAAGCTGATCGCGGAGAAGCCGCAGCTCATCCAAAGGGCGCTGAATGCGCTCTACGGCGGCCTGCGCTACGTGCAGCAGAACCGCGCCTACGGCATCAAGGCAATCGCCGAAGTGCACGGGATTTCCGAACCCGTCGCGGTAAAGCAGTACGAAGACGTCGTGCTCAAGCTACTGCCCAACGGGGAAATCAGGAAGGAGTGGGTGGAAGCCTGGCTCGACCTGGCCAAGACGGGCGGCATG
Organism: Ramlibacter sp.; assembly: GCF_035548915.1. Classification (GTDB taxonomy): domain Bacteria; phylum Pseudomonadota; class Gammaproteobacteria; order Burkholderiales; family Burkholderiaceae_C; genus Ramlibacter. Next base: position 511,701 of record NZ_DASZSE010000039.1, read on the forward strand.
ACCGGCCTCGCGCCCGCCGAAGCCACCTACACCACCCGCTTCAAGCCGGTGCCGACGACGCCATAGCCGCGAATGAACGTGAGGACAATCGCGGGCGCCGCCGCATCGGTCGCGAGCCGGCTCGTCATGGTGGGCATCGTGGCGGGCATCTGGGAACTGTGCGCGCGCACCGGCATGGTCGATGCAAAGCTCCTGCCCTCGTTCACCGACACGATGGTGCGCTTGTGGCATCAGGTTGCCGATCCCGCCGTCCGGTTGCATCTGCTGCTCACGTCGGCGGAAGTGCTCCTCGCGCTCGTGATCTCGATTCCGCTAGGCGCGGCGGTGGGCATTCTCGTGGCGGAGAACCGCTACTGGGGCGACGTCCTGCGGCCGCTGCTCTACTTTCCGATGAGCATGCCCAAGTCGGTGTTCCTGCCGCTTTTCGTGCTGCTGCTGGGCATCACGCTCACCGAGAAGGTCGCGTTCGGCGTATTCTCCACGGTGTTCATCATCGTGATGAGCACCGCCACGGCGATCGAGTCGGTGCTGCCGAACCACGTGATGGTCGCGAAATCCTGCGGCGCGACGCGCATGCAGATCATCTCCCGCGTCTACGTTCCCAGCATGCTGCCGCTCCTGCTGGAGGGCGTGCGCCTCGCGATGATCTTCGATCTCACGGGCATCCTGATCGCCGAGATGTACGGCGCGCGCAGCGGCATCGGCTATCTCATCACCTCCTGGGGCGATTCGTTCGCGATCGGCGACCTGCTCGCGGGCATTCTCCTCGTGTCGTTCGTCGCCATCCTCTTCAACGAGGCGATCCGCGGCCTCGAGCACGTGTTCGGAAGCTGGCGCACGACATGAAGCGTCCCATCGCACTCTCGCCGCGAGCCACGCGCTGGCTGATCGTCGCGGGCCTCCTCGCCGCCTGGGAGGTCGTCCCTCGCATGGGGCTCGTTCCTGCGCTTTTTCTTCCCTCGCTCTCGGACACACTGGTCGTCGGCGCGCGCAACTGGCACGAATACACCGAGCATCTGTGGGTCACGCTGAAGGAAGTCGCCATCGCGGGATTCTTTTCCTGCACCGCGGGCATCCTGCTGGGTGTTCTTGCCGGCGGCACGGCCACCGCGAGGCGCCTTCTGCTGCCGGTGCTCTCCAGCCTCTACGCGGTGCCGCTCATCATCATCTATCCGCTGCTCGCGGCCTGGTTCGGCGTCGGCGTGGCATCCAAGATCTGGTTCGCGGGCGTCTATGGATTGCTGCCCACGGTACTCGCGACGGCGGCTGGGGTGCGGACCATCCCACCACAATTCGTGCTCACCGCCTCCAGCATGGGCGCTTCGACCTCGCAGAAGGTATGGCGCGTGATGATCCCTGCGGCCATGCCGGCGGTGCTCGCGGGCATGCGGCTCGGCGGCGCGCTGGTGATCGTGGGGGTCGTCGTGACGGAGATGCTGTCGTCGCAGGCGGGCATCGGTTTTCTGATCACGCAGTATCGGACGCTCATGGATACGCCGCAGGTGTTCTTCGCGATTCTGCTCGTCGTGGCGATCACGGTGCTCTTCGATCGCGCGATGCTGCGGCTGGAAAGCCGCACCGCCGCCTGGCGAGAGGCGTGAGGGACATGCGGGGGCAAGCCCTGGATTCCCGCCTTCGCGGGAATGACGGAGGCGGCGGGGAATGACGGAGGCGGCGGGAACGACGGAGGCGGCGGGAACGACGGAGGCGGTGGGAACGACGGAGGCGGTGGGAACGAAGGAGGGCCAGGCCCGGCCCGCTTGCCGTTGCGCGTGTATGCTTCGGCATGCGCGCGTCGCCCTCGCCCCGCAGCCAGCCGGACGTCCTGGACTCCGGTGCCGATTCGCCGCAACTGCGCGTCGAGCCCCAACTCGTCTCCTCGGCACCTGAAGACCCCACGCCGCGTCGCGCACAGGCGCAGCGCACCTGGCAAGCCGCCCAAGCCAGCGTCGACGACGTCGTGCGCGATCGGGCCGAGCTCGAACGAATGGATCGCGGCCTGCTCGCGCTGCGCAAACACTCGGTCGCGGCGCGCAACGAGACGACGCAGTTGCGCGAACAACTGGAGCAGGCCAAGAAGGATCGCTATCCCGCCGCGGTCGTATGGGGCGCCGGCATGCTCGCCATCGTCGGCTGGGCGGCCTGGCTGCTGGAGCGGCGCCAGCGCATCGCACTCGAGGATGCCGGCGCCATGCACGACGCCCACTCCAGTTCCATGATCTTCGGGCGGAACCCCGGGCGCTCGTCCATCGCCGAGCAGAGCCCGGCCCCGAGCGTTGCGGACGACAAAGTCGAGCCGTGGATCGAAAGCGCTGAAGCGGCGACGCCGAAGGCGGCTCAGTAGGCCCGCCCGGCCTTGTACATGGCGCTCGCGCGGCGCGACGTCCGCGCCGCCTGGCCGATGCGGTCGATGGCGGTTCGGGCATGGGCATGGGTGATGGCGAGGCCCAATGCATCCGCCGCGTCCTTGCCGGGCAGGCCCGGCAGATTCAGCAGGCGCTTCACCATCTCCTGCACCTGAGTCTTGGCGGCCTTGCCGTAGCCGGCCACGGCCTGCTTCATCTGCAGCGCGGTGTACTCCGCCACCGCGAGATCGCACGCGACCAGCGCCGTCACGCATGCGCCGCGAGCCTGCCCGAGAAGCAGCGTGGCCTGCGGGTTCACGTTCACGAAGACGATTTCCACCGCGGCGACGTCGGGCTCGTAGCGCGCGCGGACTTCGGCGATGCCGTCGTAAAGCGCCTTCAGGCGTGCTGGCAGGTTGCCGCGATCCAGGTGCGTCGTGGTGATCGTGCCGCTTGCGACATAGGCGAGCGACTGGCCCGGGGCGACGTCCACCACGCCGAAGCCGGTGGTCTGGAGACCGGGGTCGATGCCGAGAATGCGCATGCCCGCATTACACCCCGAAATACCACCGCACCGAATGAAAAAAGATCGGCGCGGCAAAGCAGAGCGCATCCACGCGATCGAGCAATCCGTTCGCTCCAGTGACCGACAGGCTCCGCTTGCCCCATGACGTCACGCCGCGATCGCGCTTGAGCGCCTTCATGACGAGGTGGCCGAGCGAGCCCGCGGCGCAGGCGATGAAGCCCATCGCGAGCGCCTGCGCGGGACGGAAGGGCGTGATGAACGACAGGAGCGCCGCCACCATGCTGCCCACCGACATGCCGAGCGCCCAGCTGTACCAGTTGAAGCTCGCGCTCACCTGCGGGATGCTCGGCGGCCGCCTCAGGTTGCGCGCGAGCACGCGCTGCACGAGCAGGCAGGTCTGCACCACGAACACGAGGAAGAAGACGAGAAATGCTCCCTTGCCGACGAAGTTGCGGCGCGGGAAGTCGAGCAGCATGAGCGCGGGCACGTGGCTCATGCCGTACACGCACACCACGATGCCCCACTGCAGCTTGGCGTTGCGTTCGAGAAAGCGCTGGGGGTCGCCCTCGAGCACGCTCGCCACCGGGATCAGGAGGAACACGTAGACCGGGATGAAGACGGTGAAGAGGTCGAAGTGCCGCGTGCCCGCGAGCCAGAACTGCACGGGCAGGATGACGAAGAAGGCGAGCACGAGGCTGTTGTGATCGCCCCGGCGCGTGGGCGAGAGCGTGATGAACTCGCGCAGCGCGAAGAAGGCGATCAGCGCGAAGAGCACGGTCGCGACCGTCTCGCCCGATGCCCACGCGAGCCAGAACACGATCACCATGAACCAGGACGTGCCCAGCAGCCGGCGGAAATCCTTCAGCTCCTCGTAGCGGACCTCGTCGAGCGGCGTCGCGCGTTCGCGAAACGTGAGCAGGAACGCCGTGACGCTCGCGATCACGAGGCAGCCGAACACGATGATGAAAAGCGCCGCGACCTGCTGCGTGGAAGAGAGCGTGCGAAGGAACTCGTTCATACGTCACGCAACGCGACGACGGCCTGCTGCGCGCGATCGAGGAAGGCCCGGCGCTCCTCGCCTTCGGCCAGCGCGATCGGCGCGCCGAACGTGACCGAGCAGAGGATCGGCACCGGCACCACCTCGCCCTTGGGCATCACGCGCTGGATGTTGTCGATCCAGGCGGGCACGAGCACCACTTGCGGAAACTTCTGCGCAAGCGCATGGAGCCCGGACTTGAACGGCTGCGGCTCCTCCGCGTTGCCGCGCGTGCCTTCGGGAAAGAGGATGATCGAGTCGCCGCTTTCGAGCGCTTTCACGAGCGGCGCGAGCGGGTCCTCGCCTTCCTTGCGTTCGCGGTCGACGTAGACGGCATTGAACACGGCCGTCGTGATCCAGCGGCGAAAGGGCGTCTTCGTCCAGTAGTCCTTTGCCGCGATCGGCCGCGTGATGCCGCGCAGCTCCTGCGGCAAGGCCGCCCAGATCATCACGAGGTCGGCATGGCTCTGGTGGTTGGCGAAGTAGATGCGCTGCTCCGCCTTGGGCGGACAGCCGTACCAGCGCGCCTGCGCGCCCGTGAGCACGCGCACGATGGCCAGGAGCAGATAGCCCATCAGTTTGGCGAGCATGGCGCGGATCATAAGCGCGGGCTTTCGAGGGGCGTCCCGCGACCGCCCCCGCCGGCAGCGCTCCTCAGCCGCGCGCCGCCGAGGCCGCCACCAGGGCCGTCATGTTGATCACGCGCCGCACGGTCGCCGAGGGCGTGAGCACGTGCACCGGCGCGCGCGCGCCAAGCAGGATCGGCCCGACCGTGATGCCGTGGCCGCCGCTCATCTTGAGCACGTTGAAGAGGATGTTGGCCGAATCGAGATTCGGGCAGATCAAGAGGTTGGCCTCGCCGGAAAGCGTGCCGCCTTCCATGAGGCTCGCGCGGCGCACGTTCTCGGAAAGCGCCGCGTCGCCTTGCAGTTCGCCATCGCATTCGATGTCCGGCGCCATCTGCAGGAAGACGTCGCGCGCGCGGCGCATCTTCGCGGCCGAAGCGCGTGTCGAGGAGCCATAGTTGCTGTGCGAGAGGAAGGCCACTTTCGGCGGCAGACCGAAGCGGCGCACTTCCTTCGCCGCCATGAGCGCGATCGAGGCGAGCAGCTCCGCGCTCGGATCGTCGTTCACGTACGTGTCGGCGATGAAGAGCGTGCGGTCCTGCAGCATCACGGCGTTCAGCGTCGCGAAGCCGGGCGCGCGTTCCTCGAGGCCGATCACGTGGCGCACATGTTCGAGATGCTGGTCGAAGCGGCCGAGCAGGCCGCACAGCATCGCATCGGCGTCGCCGAGATGTACCGAGAGCGCGCCGATCAGCGTGTTGGAGCGGCGCACCGCCGCCTTCGCCGCTTCCGGCGTGATGCCGTTGCGGCCCATCAGGCGGTGATACGCCTCCCAGTACTGGCGAAAGCGCGTATCGCTTTCCGGGTTGACGCATTCCACATCCGTGCCGAGCCTGAAGCGCAGGCCCGCCTTGGCGATGCGTGCTTCGATCACCGCGGGCCGCCCGATCAGGATCGGCTGCGCGAGCTTCTCGTCGAGCGCCGTCTGCGCGGCGCGCAGCGCCCGCTCGTCCTCGCCTTCGGCGTAGGCGATGCGCTGGCGAGCCACCGCCTTGGCCGCGGCGAACACCGGGCGCATGATCATGCCCGTCTGGTAGACGAAGCGCAGCAGGTGCTGGCGGTACGTGTCGAAGTCCTCGATCGGGCGCGTCGCGACGCCCGATTCCGCCGCTGCTCGCGCCACCGCGGGCGCGATGCGCAGGATGAGGCGCGAATCGAACGGCGTCGGGATGATGTAGTCGCAACCGAACTTCAGCTCCTTGCCCGCGTACGCGTTGGCGACTTCCTCGCTGATGTCGGCCTTGGCGAGCTGCGCGATCTCGCGCACGGCGGCCAGCTGCATTGCTTCGGTGATCTTCGTCGCGCCGCAATCGAGCGCGCCTCGGAAGATGTAGGGGAAGCACAGCACGTTGTTCACCTGGTTCGGATAGTCCGAGCGGCCGGTGGCGATGATGCAGTCGGGCCGCGCGGCCAGCGCGACTTCCGGTCGAATCTCGGGCTCCGGGTTGGCCAGGGCGAGGATGATCGGCTTGTCGGCCATGGTCTTCACCATGTCGGCCGTGAGCACGCCGGCGGTGGAGCAGCCGAGGAACACGTCCGCATCGCGCGTGATGTCGGCGAGCGTGCGCTTGGACGTCTCTTGCGCGTACTTCGCCTTGGATTCGTCGTAGCCTCCGGGGCGGCCCTCGTGGATGACACCCTTGGAATCGCACACGAAGATGTTCTTCGGCGACATGCCCAGGCCCACGAAGATGTCGAGGCACGCGATCGCCGCGGCGCCCGCGCCGGAGACGGCGACCTTCACGTCGCGGATGTTCTTGCCGACGAGCTCCAGGCCATTGAGCACCGCGGCCGCGGAGATGATCGCGGTGCCGTGCTGGTCGTCGTGGAATACGGGGATGTTGAGCCGGTCGCGCAGTTTGCGCTCGATGTAGAAGCACTCGGGCGCCTTGATGTCCTCGAGGTTGATGCCGCCGAGCGTCGGCTCGAGCGCCGCGATGATGTCGACGAGCCGGTCGGGGTTCTTCTCGGCGAGTTCGATGTCGAACACGTCGATGCCCGCGAACTTCTTGAAGAGGCAGCCCTTGCCTTCCATCACCGGCTTGCCCGCGAGCGGGCCGATGTCGCCCAGGCCCAGCACGGCGGTACCGTTGGTGACGACGCCGACCAGGTTGGCGCGCGAAGTGTATTCGGCGGCAAGCTTCGGATCGGCCTGGATGTCGAGGCAGGGATACGCGACGCCCGGCGAGTAGGCGAGCGACAGATCGCGCTGGTTGGAAAGCGGCTTGGTGGGCGTGATGGAGATCTTGCCGCGCGTGGGCGTGCGGTGGTATTCGCGGGCGGCCTCGCGCAGGGCCTGTTCGGCTTGTGACAGTTCTCTGTCCATCGTTGTCTCCTTTTGGGGGGCGAATGATACCGCTGCAGGCAAGGCGCCTCGGCCCTCAGAACGAAACGCAGGCCGCGGCCCTCACGCGAAGCACGGACTCTTGCCGGAACTGTGCCTTGTATTGCGAGACGATCTCGCGGATGGCGGCGTCCGAGGCCGCGTCCGGTGCATGCAGTAGGGCCAGCACGTGGGAGCTCTCGCGCGTGAGCGAACCATTTCCCGCACGCCACTGTCCTGAAGCCGGCCACGTGGTGAGTCCGGCGGGAAAGCGCGGAGTGACGACGCGTTCGAGGAAGGCTTTCCATTCGTCGTCGGAGACCACCCCGCCCGGCATCGCGGTGCCGAAGAAGAGGAGATCGTTCACCATCGTGTCTTCGCCCGGCCCGCAAGCCTGTGAAGGAGGCGCCGAAGAGGGTGAAGAGAGCGGCGCGCAGCTCGCGAGCAGCAGCAGCCCCGCGCAGGCGAGCGTGCTACGGAGCATTCGCGTTGCCTTGGCCTGCTTCGCGAGCCTGCCTGGCGCGCAGGACGCGGCCGCGCCAGCGAAGCAGACCTACGGCGTAGCTGATGTAGTAGCCCGCGAGGAGACCGAAGGCCGAGAGCGTGAGCGGACTGCGGGCGAACTCCGTGGCGCTGTACTGAGCTTGCGGCGCGATGTAGAACACTTCGATGAGCCTGTAGGCGATGCGAGCGACGAAGACAAGCGAAAGTGCGATGCCGAGATGGGCGTTGGGCGTATAGAAGAGCCCCTGGCCCGGGACGGCTTCGAAGCGCGTGTGGGCGAGGCCGAAGAAGCCCAGTGCGACACCGCAGCCGAGTGCGGCCGCAAACCACAGCAGATTGAGCGGATGCGCGAGCGACGCAAGGGCGACCAGTGCGACCAATACGGGGAAGATGACGAGTGTGATGGCGGGGCGGTACTTCGACAGCCTTTGCCGTCCGACCATCCGGCGAAAGCGCGAGTAGACGCGCCAGGCGACGAGCGCGCCGAGGGACACGTAGGCGGCGGTGGAGGCGAGTGGGTGCATTTCGGATTCCGGCTTCCTGGGTCACTCGAGCAGCGGAAGCCCTCGAGCCCGGAGTTCCGGATTCTCGCGCAAACTCAATTGGGGACGGGCTTCGCGCTGATCGCAATGCGTGCCGGGTTGCGCGCATCATCTGCCCAGATCACCACCTCGACGCAAAACTGATCAGCTATGAGAGTACGTCAATGACTTCCTTTCGGGCCGGATTCCATATGTCGGGATTTTGCTCCTCAAGCTGGCCTTCGAACCACTTCCAGCCTCTCCCGACGACGAGCGCTGCTTCGGTACCTGTGATCGGCACAAGATAAGCAAAGACCGTTGGAGGAGACGGAGATTCGAAATGGGTCAACGATTCATCAAAGGGGCTCGGGTTCGTCACATAGATTGCCGTAGTCGATGCGCCCGGAACAACTGGTGTCGCCGGACCCAAGACATCCCCGCGCAACAAAGCCTTTCCACCGCGGAGCACGTGTTCAGCTATCGACAGCATCAAGCCAGCGATGGCAGCGGGCTCGACGTCGTCGTTGGCGGACATCAGCAATTCCTGCCTGACCTTCCTGGCTCCCGGCAAGTCCACCACGTGCTCACTCAGACCAAGCGTCGCATAGGATCTGACGCCGGGCTCTGGCTGGCTTTCAAAGCAAACGACCTGAACCCCGTGCATGCGATCTTCATCCGACCACCCGCGTGCGATTTCACCGAGATGCTTCTCGTAGTGAGCGGGCAGCGACGAGGGGTCAGTTTCCATTGTCCGATCGGTTGCATCCGACGCAGCGAAGACGCGTGCCAGTGTTGTACTCGTCGAGAACGCCCTTCCGATCCTTCCCGGCAAGGTCTCGGTCTCGCCACGGCGGAATGTGATCGTTGTCCCAATCCTTGCTCTTTTCTCCCGGCTGGGAGCTCACTTCCCTTCCGCACGTGGGGCAGAGCTTGCTCCCATTCTCACCGTCCTGAGCATTGTCCCAATTGGCCTGTTCGGTTCCCTTTCGTACTCGCGAAGGACGCTTGGTCACGTCCTTCTGGTCGGCTGATTGACCATCACTCCCGGTGCCTTGACCTATCGGCCGGTTGTCAGCTTCATTGAAGATCAGGCCTGTTGCCCTGTCAAGTAGCTCGCTCGTGCGTTGCAGTACCCGATTTGCTCCCTCGACCATCAGGAGGCGGGCTTCCGGTGAAAGCTGCGAAGCGATGCCGATCCCAACCAGCCCGACGCCGAGCGCACCTGCCGCGGCGATCGGATTGCGGCCGTCCAGGTCCACATACCGATACGGATTGTTGTTCGCATACGCGTACCGGTTGAAACTGTGCAGATCGTTCGGGTCCACGCCCTTCGGATCCACTCCCATGAAACGCCCGATCAGCGGGTCGTAGTAGCGCGCCCCGAAATACGACAGGCCGGTCGCCGCTTCGTACTGCTTGCCCGCGAACCAGCTTGGGTTGTCCGCCGCGTTCGACGGATTGCTCAGCCGGTAGCCGAAGGGTAGATAGTTCTCCTTCCACGCGATCAGACCCGCAGCATCCGTCGCGAGCACCGGCGAGCCGGCAAGGTCGTTGTGAAGGTACGTCGTGGGCGCGCCGCCGCCCACCGCCTGCGCTACACGCCTTTCGCCGAGATAGAAATGCTCGACCAGCCTGCCGTTCGCCGGCGTGAACTCGACCAGCAGGCGGCCCTCGCGGTCGTGGATCTCGATGGTCACCACGCCGTTCCTCTTGGCCGCGAGCCGCTGGTTGCTCGCGTCGTAGATGTAATTCACGGCCTTGGCCGCGTTGGCGCAATTGGCGCAGACGAGATTCGGCACACCGTCGTACGTGAAGGTGTTGGCGCCCGCGGCCACGACATCGCCCCAGGCGTCGTACGCATAGCTCGCACCGAACGTCCCACCGATCGAGCTCAGCCGATTGGACGCGTCGTACGCATAGCCGAACGTCACCGGCCCATAGCTTTGCTGCGCGATATTGCCCGTGGCCGTGTAGCCGATGGTGCCCGTGCCGGCGAACGTGTCCGCACCGGTGAGGCGGTTCAAGCCGTCGTAGCGCAGGGTGCGGTTGTACGCGGCGTCCTGCGTGTCGACGATGCTCGTGAGATTGCCCGCGCCGTCCCACGCGTAGCTCGCGTTGGCGAGCGACGTGCCCGACTTCGTCACGCGCAAGGCGCTGGGCAGCAGGCGCGAGTTCTGGTCGTACGTGACGCTCACGCTATTGGCGTACGTCACCTGGTTCAGCTGCCCGTTGGGCCAGTACGTCACCGTACTCGCGATGCCCGACATCTTCGTCGGCCGCCCGAGCGCGTCCGGCGAATACAGCACGCTTCTGCCGGAAAGCGGGTAGCCGATGCCACCCAGATGGTCGTTGGCGTCGTACGCATAGGTGATCGCCACGTTCGTGTCGCCGATGCCGAGCGAGTCGGACAGCAGGTTGCCGTTGCCGTCGTACGCATACGTGCGGTTGCCGATGGCGGACGTGGAGCGTGTGATGCGATGCGCCCGGTCGTACGCGTGCGTGACGGCCGCGGCGCCCGTGTAAGTCACCGACGTGAGGCGGTTCTGGCCGTCGTAACCGTAGCTCGTGGTTCCGGCGGCGCCGACGGAGCGGCTTGTCATGTTGCCCGCCGCGTCGCGTCCGTAGATCGTCGTGCCGGTCTCGGGGTTGTAGACGGTCGTGAGGTAGTTGTTGCCGCTGTAGCCGTAGGTGCGCGTGAGGCCGCCTTGCGTGATCGAGGTCACCCGGTCGCGCGAATCGCGTTGCAGCGTGAGGCTCGCGCTCGGCTCGGGCGCGCTCACGGCCATCGCAAATGTCCGATCCGGATCACCGTATGCACGGTAGCTGTAGCTCGTGGCGAAGCCTCGCTCGTCGGTCACGGTCTTTCCGGCGGGACCGTAGGCGATCCTCACCCGGGTGGCGTCCGCGTGCGTGACGAGCGTCGGCCGGCCGAGGATGTCGTACTGCACCGTGTCGCCCTGCGTCCCGCTGCCGGGGTTCGAAGCGAATGTCGTGCGTCCGAGCGCATCCACGGTGAAGGTGCGCGCGATGCCGCCCCGGACCACCGATACGGTGTTGCCGAAGCCGTCGTAGCCGGTCGTCTCCACGAGACCGCCCCGTGTGGCCTGACGCGTTGTTGCGCCGTAAGTCACCGCGACCGCGTTGCCGACGGGAGGGCTCACGGACGTGACGCGGTTCAGGCCGTCATAGCCGTAGCTCGTCGTGAATCCCTCGCCGTTCGTCTGCGAAGAGACGTTGCCCGCGTCGCTCACCGTGCGCGCGAGGTTCACGCCTTCGGGCTGGTTTTCCGTCTGCGCGACGCCGCGCTTGTAGTTCGAATACTGGTGCAGCAGGCCGCGCGGAAACGTCGCCGTGCTCACGTTGCCTTGCGAGTCGTACGTGTAGCTCGTGCTCACGCCGTCGCGCGAGATCGCGAGGAGATTGCCGTTGCCGTCGAACGTGCGGTCGACGGTGCTCGCGCCGACCTCGTCCTGTACCTGCTTCACGAACCACTTCGCCGTGTTGACGTAGTAGCCGACCTGCGTCGTGCGGTTGCCGCCGTTCGGCCCCGCCTCGCCGATCGTGCCGGGGTTGCCGAAGCCGTCGAAGCCCGAGTACGCGGTGGCGTACGTCGCGCCGTCGCGCGTGATCGTCCTGGCCGTCAGCACGGGCGCGTTCGTCGCGCCCGAATCGATCTTCGTCACGAAAGCGCCGGGGCGAAAGTAGTTCTCGGAGGAGATCTTGAGCTTGCCCCACGTGTAGCTCTCGGTCTGCGCGGTGCCGATCGTCCTGGATATCAGCAGGCCGACCATCCACACCGTGCCCGAACTCGAATAGTTGGGCCCGACGTGCCGGTAGACGATTGTGCCGGCCGGTGTGTTCGCGGTCGTGGTGTCGAGAGTGCCGGGGCCGCCGGGCTGGTAGGTGAAAGTCCAGTTGCCTCCCGTGCTCACCGACTTCGTCGCGACGACGGCCGTGCGGCTGAGGGGGTTGGCCTGCGAGTCGAAGTAGACGTACGCGTAGCCGTAGTTGATCTGCCCGCCTTGCGGATACGTGACGCGGCTCATCAGGTAGCTGCCGGCCGCGCCGTTCAGGTTGCCGTTGTACGCGTAGTTCCACGTTCGCCCGTCGGGTCGGGTCACGGAGGCGAGCTGATAGAGGCCCGCAAATCCGGTGACGGCCTGGTAGCCGTACGTGTACGTCTGCCCCGCCGCGGTGATCGAGGAGATCCTTCGGGTCGCGAGGCCGCTGTCCGCGTAAACGAAGGCGATGCTGCGTCCGTCGCTCGTCGAAACGCCCGCGATCTGCTGCGTGGCGCCCGCATACGCGATGGTGGCGTAATTGCCGTTGCGGTCCGTGATCTTCGTCGTGTACCACGCGTAGACGGGCGCGAGCTGCGTGCCCACGTTGACCGGCTGCGTCATGTCGTAGCGCGTGCCGTCGGGCGAATACACGGCCAGGCCGCTGCCGAAGCAGTCGGCCTTCCACCACTGCGAGGTGAGCATGAGCGGCGATGTGCCGCCCGTGAAGGCGAGCAGTTGGCGGCTGCCGTCGGGCAGTTCGAGCACCGGGTTGTCCGCGACGGAGAGCGCGTTCTGATTCGTGCAGACGAACGCCTGCTTCGCCTTCAGCACCCGGCCGAAGTGCACGGTCCACCCGAGCCCGGCGAGCGATTCGTAGGCCGCCGGGTTGGCGCTGTCGATGCTCGCGCTGTTGTACGAGCGCACGACCTTCAGGTCGAAGCCGCCGTTGCCGGGCAGATGGATGTCGACCGAATGCAGCTGCAGGGCACCGGTGAACGGATCGATGTGCTCCGTGACGTGCTGGTTGACGTAGCTGCGGTTGGGGTAGAGACCGGGGTCCTTGTAGAAGTCCGGAATCACTTCCTGCCCGAATGCGGCGGCGCTCCAAGCGGCGCACGACGCGACGAAGCAGGCGAATGCGTTTCGCCAGTTGGCCATGTGTCGTTCCTCCCTGAAGCGCGCGATCTTAGTTCAAACTTTTGTTTCTCGACCGCGCCGTTTCCGCAAGATGTCGCCGGGAAGCTGTGACACGTGTCCTGGACGCGGCCCACGCGCCTCGAGCGGCTGACGCAGGTTGTTTCGCTCGCGCGCGAAGTGCCCGGCTACACCGCCACCTCCGGCGACGGCTCGCTCCTTCGCACCTCGCCCGCGAAGCCCGCGCGATCCATCACCTCCCTCGGCTGCTCCTGCAGGTTCTCGATGAAAAGCGAGCCGCGCCGCAGCAGCACGGCCTTGTGCAACTGGCGCAGCGAATCGAGGCCGGACGTGTCGAGGTGCACGAGATGCAGCGCATCGAGCACGACGACCGGCTGCTCGGGCCCGCGCTCGACCGCCTGGAGCACTTCGTCGACTTTCGCGACCGCGCCGAAGAAGAGCGACCCGTAGAGCTTGTATTCGATGAGCGCGCCCTCGCGCTTCACGAGCTCCACCGAGAAGAGCGAGCTCATCTTGCGGATGAAAAGAACGCAGGCGACCACGAGGCCCGCCTGCACGGCGACGGTGAGGTCGAACACGACCGTGAGCGTGAAGGTGCCCAGCATCAGCACGCGGTAGTGCGTGCTGTACTTCCACATGTGCGAGAACTCCCGCCACTCGCCCATGTTCCACGCGACGAAAAGAAGGATGCCCGAGAGCACCGACAGCGGCACGAGCACCGCGAGCGGCCCCGCCAGGAGCACGATCGCGGCGAGCGTGATCGAGTGCACGATGCCCGCCACAGGCGTCGTCGCGCCGGATCGCACGTTGGTCACCGTGCGCGCGATGGTTCCGGTAGCGGGCATGCCGCCGAAGAACGGCGTGATGAAGTTCGCGAGGCCCTGCGCCATCAGCTCCTGGTTGGGGTCGTGGCGCGGCAGTGCCGTGAGCTGGTCGGCCACGCGCGCGCACAGAAGCGACTCGATCGCGCCGAGGAGAGCGATCGTGACGGTCGGCGTGACGAGCAGCTTCACGGTCTGCCAGCTGAAGGTGGGCAGCGCAAGCGTTGGCAGCCCCGTCGGAATCTCGCCGAAGCGCGTGCCGATCGTCTCCACCGGCATGTGGAAGTACCACGCGACAAAGGTGAGGGTGACGAGCGCCACGATCGGCCCGGGCGTACGCGCGCTGAACTTCACCGCGCGGCGCATGCCGGGCACATCCATCGCGAGCTGGACCGGCGAGCGCTCGCTCCAGAGGCGCGGCCAGAGGACGAGGCCCACGACGCACGCGAGCCCGAGCGCGAACGAGTAGATGTTGAAGGTGTCCAGATGCGCGGCCATCACCTCCAGCTGGGTGAAGAAGTCCGCCGGCATCTTCGCGATCCTGAGGCCCAGCCAGTCCTTCAGCTGCGATGCGGCGATCAGCACCGCGATGCCGTTGGTAAAGCCGATCACGATGCTCACCGGCACGTAGCGCACGAGCCGGCCCAGCTTGAGAAGGCCGAGCGCGAAGAGCACGACGCCCGCGCAGGCCGTGGCGATCATGAGGTTGGCGAGCCCGTAGCGTTCGAGGATGCCGTAGACGATGACGATGAAGGCGCCGGCGGGGCCGCCGATCTGCACGTTGGAGCCGCCCGCGAGCGAGATGGCGAGCCCCGCGATGATCGCGGTCCAGAGGCCCGCCTCGGGCTTCAGCCCGGAGGCGATGGCGAACGCCATGGCAAGCGGCAGCGCGACGATGCCGACGGTGATGCCCGCGCCGAGGTCGCGGACGAACCGCTCACGGTCGTAGCCGCGAACCGCATCGAGCAGGCGGGGGCGGAATGCTGCGAAGGAAAGGCGCAATGAAGTCTCCGGAAGTCGAACCGAACCGCGAATGACGGTCAGGCGACTGCCGGAGGCCCGCAGTGATGCAGGCGGGTGATGAAACGCCTGCGACGCGAAAGGGGCAGCAGGACGGTCGGGTACATGCCTGCCAGTCTAAGGGCGGGCGGGGAGCGCGTCACTTGAGAATTCGCAAGTGGCGGCGGGCTACTTCTCGTCTTTCCTGCCATCCGGGATGACTAGGTCGGCCGCGGCGCCGACCGCCTTGCCCGTGAGCTTGACCGCGCCCACGGCGACGTCGGCCGCCGTGACCACCGCGCCCACGACCATGCTCACGCACCCGGACAGAAGGATGCAGGCGGATGCTGCGGCGAGAACGGACTTCATGGACTGCCCCGGGAAGAACTGCAAGGAGGACGGATCGAACCGATTCTCCGGCCGGGGGAGCGCTTCGCCAATGTCTGGCGCGTGTTCCGCTTGTAAAGCGTTGGGTCGCGCCGACACCGCTTGCGCGGGTTGCGGCCTGCGCTAGCGGTTCAGCGCGAGCCGAGTGGATTCGCGTCTCGTCGCGTCCCTTCCCGTCTAGCGCGAGGTGGCTTCGCCGGTCGTGCCTTGGTGCGCGACTTTCTTCACGCTTTCAACTTCGGCGACGACCGAATCCTCGGGCAGCGCCTTGCCGACGATGTAGACAGTGGGCAGCGTCACGAGCATCGGCTCGTGACGGGCCGGTGCGCGCATCTGGTCGCCCCAGATGATGATGCTGGCGGATGCGATCGATGCGATCACCAGTGCGGCGGTGCGGGCGATGTCCGCGCCTTCGATTGCCGGCCTTTCGCCAGCGCGCCGGAAGCGGCGCCAGGAATTCGTTTTCATTGCGTGCCTCGAAAGGGAAGCGAGTCTAGGCAGACTGCCGAGGCACGTCTCTATACGTTCGTATCGTCTTGCCGCGTCGACGGCGGCACGCGCGGGGCCCAGCCCTATCGGACGCGCATCCCCGGCTGCGCGCCGGGCCAGGCGGAGAGCACGAAGATGCCCGGGTTCGACTTCTCGTCGCCGTGGCTCGCGGAGAGCACCATGCCTTCGCTCACGCCGAACTTCATCTTGCGTGCGGCCAGATTCGCGACCACCACCACGAACTGCCCCTGCAGGTCCTCGGGCTTGTACGCCGAAGCGATTCCGGAGAACACGTTTCTCGTGCGTCCCTCGCCGACGTCGAGCGTGAGCTGCAGCAGCTTGGTCGACCCTTCGACGGGCTTGCATTCGACGACTTTTGCGATGCGCATGTCCACCTTCGCGAATTCGTCGATGGTGATGTCCTGCCCGATGGCCTCCCCGCCTGGCAAGCCGCTCCCTCCCGCTTTGGGGGAGGGCTGAGGTGGGGGCGCTTCCCCCGCCGGCTCGAACAACGCGTCGAGCAGCTTCATATCCACTCGCTGCATCAGATGCCGGTATTGCGCCACGACGTGGCCTTCCCCGAGCGGCACCGCCGCATTCGCCCACGTGAGCGGATCGCATTCGAGGAACGCCTCCGCATGCTGCGCGAGTTCGGGCAGCACGGGCTTCAGGCACGCCGTGAGCACCTTGAAGGCCTCGATGCATTCCGAGCAGACTCGGGCGGCGTCCTCGCGCCTGTCTTCCTTCACGAGTTTCCAGGGAGCCGCAGCGTCGAAGCGCAGGTTCACCTCGTCGGCGAAGGCCATCACTTCGCGCAGCGCCTTGCCGAATTCGCGCGACTCGTAAAGCGCCTTCACGCTGTCGACGAGCTTCGCCGGCTGCAGTCGCGCCGTGTCCGACTTCAGGAGCTTCCCGCCGGGAATGAACTTCACCGCGCGGCTTGCGATGTTCACGTACTTGCCGATGAGATCGGCGTTCACGCGCGCCACGAAGTCGTCGGGGTTGAAGTCGACGTCCTCCACGCGGCTGTTCAGCTTGGCCGCGATGTAGTAGCGCAGCCACTCGGGGTTCATGCCGAGCGACAGGTACTTCAGCGGATCGATGCCCGTGCCGCGGCTCTTGGACATCTTCTCGCCGCTCACGGTGATGAAGCCGTGCACGTTCACCTGCGAAGGCGTCTTGCGGCCGGAAAACCGGAGCATCGCGGGCCAGAAGAGCGTGTGGAAGTACACGATGTCCTTGCCGATGAAATGCACCTGCTCGACTTCCGGGTCGCTCACGAACTGCTCGAAGGTGGCATCGGTGCGCGAATGCGGGTCCGGGTGATTCCTGGCTTGCCCCTTGTCGAAATGGTTCTTGAGACTTGCGAGGTAGCCGATGGGCGCATCGAGCCACACGTAGAAGTACTTGCCCGGCGCGTCGGGGATTTCGATGCCGAAGTAGGGCGCATCGCGCGAGATGTCCCAGTCCGCGAGGCCCGCTTCGAACCACTCGCTTGCCTTCTTCGCCATCTCGGGCTGCAGTTTGCCGTCCTGCGTCCACGACTGCAGGAATTCGACCACCTTCGCATCCGAGAGCTTGAAGAAGAAGTGTTCGGACGTGCGCAGCTCGGGCTTGGCACCCGTCAGCACGGAGTAGGGATCGATCAGCTCCGTGGGCGAATACACGCTCGAGCACACCTCGCACGAGTCGCCGTACTGATCTTTCGAATGGCACACGGGGCATTCGCCCTTGATGTACCGGTCGGGCAGGAACATGCCCTTCACGGGGTCGTAGAACTGTTCGATGGTGCGCGAGGCCACGAGCCCGCCCGCCTTCAGCCGCTCGTAGATGCCTTGTGCGAGTTCGGCGTTCTCGGGGCTGTCGGTGGAGTGCCAGTTGTCGAATGCGATGTGAAAGCCGTCGAGGTATTCCTTGCGCCCGGCCGCGATGTCCTGCACGAACGCCTGCGGCGTCTTGCCGGCCTTCTCGGCGGCGATCATGATCGGCGCGCCGTGCGCGTCGTCCGCGCCCACGAAGTGCACCATGTGAGCGCCCATTCGCTGGTGCCGCACCCAGATGTCGGCCTGGATGTACTCCATGATGTGGCCGATGTGGAACTTGCCGTTGGCGTACGGCAAGGCGGTGGTGACGAAGAGCTTGCGCTGGGGCATTGGCGGCGATCGGGGGGACAATCCGGGGAAACGACGATTTTATTCCGCGAAGGGCAGAGGATTTGGACCGACCGAAGATCGTCCTGATTGCAGGACCGAATGGCGCTGGGAAGACGACGTTCGCAAGGGAGTACCTGCCCCGGATCGCGTCTTCCCCCATTTACCTGAATGCCGATCTCATCGCGGCGGGGCTGTCGCCATTTGCTCCGGAGCGGGCCGCGGTGCAGGCGGGTCGACTTCTGCTGGAAGCGATCGATCAGCACGTCTCCCGAGGCGAAAGCTTTGCCTTCGAAACGACGCTCTCGGGCTTGGGGTACGCACGCAAGATCTCGCGTTGGCGTGCAGCCGGCTATGGCGTGGAGCTGATCTTCCTGCGGCTGCCGACACCCGAATTCGCGATCGGTCGGGTGGCTGCCCGGGTGAAACAGGGGGGGCATCACATTCCGGAAGAGATCGTGAGGCGCCGATTCGCGGCAGGGCTCGAGCTCTTCGAGAGGATCTACAAGCCATTGGTGGACTGCTGGGTTCTCTACGACAATGTGAAAGTCCCGCCTTTGTTGATCGACACCGGCGGCCAATCGATGACCTTTGGCGCGATGGAAGAACCAGCAGACCGCTATCCGGGGCTACCTCCGAATGCCCCACCCGAAATTCGTGTCTCGTACGAGGCCCTGTTGCGCGCTGCCGAACGCGCGCGGGAAATCGCGAAGCAGACCGGGACGTATCTCGTGATGTGGCGCGACGGCCGCGTCGTTCACGTGGACCCGCACACGGGAGAGGAACGGTCCTGAGGCGCGCGGCTCCTGTCGGTACACTCGCATGGATTCGAGACACCCCATGCCCACTCCAGACCAGCTCCTCCAGGTCCTCGCTTCCGTCACCGACCCCAACACCGGCCACGACTTCGTCTCCACCCGGCAGCTGAAGAATCTTCAGGTCGAAGGCGCGGACGTCTCCTTCGACGTCGAGCTCGGCTATCCCGCCAGGAGCCAGCTGCCCGCCCTGCGCCAGTCGTTCATCGCGGCGGCGAAGACTGTCGCCGGCGTCGGCAACGTCTCCGTCAACATCTCCACCAAGGTGATCGCCCACGCCGTGCAGCGCGGCGTGCAGCTCATGCCCAACGTGAAGAACATCGTCGCCGTCGCCTCGGGCAAGGGCGGCGTGGGCAAGAGCACGACGGCGGCCAATCTCGCGCTCGCGCTCGCGGCCGAAGGCGCACGCGTGGGCCTGCTCGACGCCGACATCTACGGCCCCTCGCAGCCGATGATGATGGGCATCGACCGCCGCCCCGAAAGCGAGGACGGCAAGACGATGGACCCGCTCGAGAACTACGGCGTGCAGGTGATGTCGATCGGCTTTCTCGTGAACCAGGACGAAGCCATGATCTGGCGCGGGCCGATGGCAACGCAAGCGCTCGAGCAGCTGCTGCGCCAGACCAACTGGGACGATCTCGACTACCTCATCGTCGACCTGCCGCCCGGCACGGGCGACATCCAGCTCACCCTCTCGCAGCGCGTGCCGATGACGGGCGCCGTGATCGTCACCACGCCGCAGGACATCGCGCTGCTGGACGCGCGCAAGGGCGTGGCGATGTTCGAGAAGGTGGGCGTGCCGATCCTCGGCGTCGTGGAGAACATGGCCGTGCACATCTGCAGCAACTGCGGGCACGTGGAGCACATCTTCGGCGAAGGCGGCGGCAAGCGGTATGCGGCCGAGCACGGCGTCGCCTACCTCGGCGCGCTGCCGCTCGACATCCGCATCCGCGAACAGGCCGACAGCGGCAAGCCGACGGTCGTGGCCGACCCCGACGGCGAGATCGCTTCGATCTACAAGACCGTGGCGCGGCAGGTGGCGCTCACGATCGCCGCGAAGGCGAAGGACTTCACCGCGAAGTTTCCGACGATCACGGTTTCGAAGAACACCTGAGCGCTGGCGCGGTGCCTCACGGGCGGATCACGCGCGCGTCGGCGGATGCGTAGAGCGCCTCCACCTCCGCTTTGCGCCTCTCCAGCACGGCGCGCTGATTCACGTAGCCCTTGTCCGTGATCTCCCCCGCATCCGCACTCGGCGGCTCGTCGAGCACCAGCGCGCAGGTCGGCGTCCGAGAGGACCCGAGGCCCTCGGAGCCCAGCGCGCGCAGCGCCTGCCGCACGTGCGCACGCAAGTCTTCCGCCGGCAGCGCCTTCGCCTGCGGCGTCGCGAAGACGAGCAGGCCGATTTCCTCGCGGTCGTGGCCGGCGACTACCACATCCGCCACGTGCGGTGCCATGGCGCTCACCGCCTTTACCCGCAGCATCCCCACGTTCACCCACGTGCCGGACATCAGCTTGAAGTCTTCGGCCACGCGGCCGTCGAAGGCGACGCCTTGCACCGGATCGTCCGCGTCCACGAGCCGGCCCGCATCGCCGATGCGGTAGTAGCTCTCTTCGTCGAACGCCTGCGATGACAGCTCCGGCGCGTCGCGATAGCCGGGAAACACGCTCGGCCCGCGCACGCGCATCTCCAGCTTCGCGCCGTTGGGCACGAACTTGAGCGTCACCCCCGGCAGGGGCAGGCCGATGCAGCCCGCGCGTTCGATTCGCCAGTGCACCTGCGTCGCGGCAGGAGAGGTCTCCGTCGATCCCCACGCGGAGGTGAACCACAGCGGCCGCTCGCGCGCCTTTCGCGCGACCGCTTCGAGGCGCTGCCACACGCTTTGCGGCAGCGCCGCGCCCGCGTAGAAAATGCCTTCGAGCCGCTCGAAGACATCGCGGGCCGCGGCGGCGTCGGCCTCGAGGAAGGGCAGCAGCATGTCGAAGCCGCGCGGCACGTTGAACCAGAAGTTGGGCTTCACCTCGCGCAGGTTGCGCAGCGTCTTCTCCACGAGCCCCGGCGCGGGCCGGCCTTCGTCGATGTAGAGCGCGCCGCCGTGCGCGAGCACCATGTTGAAGTTGTGGTTGGCGCCGAACGTGTGGCTCCACGGCAGCCAGTCCACGAGCACGAGCGGATGCCGCGCGAGGAACGGCCACACCTGCTCGATCATCTGCTGGTTGGCGCAGAGCATGCGGTGCGTGTTGATCACGACCTTCGGAGCGCCGGTGGAGCCGCTCGTGAGCAGGTACTTGGCGTGATCGTCGGGGCGAATCCGCGCGAAGGCCCGCATCACGGCGCTGGTTTCGCGCGGCTCCAGCAGGTCGGCGAAATCGTGCGAGCCCTCGATGCGCCCGGCGCCGAACACGACGGGTGACTTCGCGCCCCACGCGGTCACGGCCGGGCCGTAGACCGCGACGTCCGAGGCGTACACGAGCGCGGGATCGAGCGCATCGAGAATCGCGGCGATGCGCGAATGATCCTTCGTGAGGCGGCAGTACGCGCTCGACACGGTACAGCTCGGACGGCCGACGTGCATCGCCGCCAGCGAGAGCAAGGCGGCGTCCACGGAATTGTCCGAGAGCGTGACGACGGGCTGGCCGCCCGCAAGGTCCATGTCCAGCAGCGCCTGCGCGATGCGCCCCACCGATTCGCGCACCTGGCGGTACGACAGGCGGCGCCATGCGCCCGAGGCTTCGCGCTCGGCGAGGAAGATCGCATCGGGCGTCGTGCCGGCCCAGTGATCGAGCCATGCGCCGACGCAGCGTGCGTACGGCTGCAGCGGCTCGGGGTGGCGCAGCACGAAGCCGCCCGTGGGCAGGCTTTCGCACGTGACGCGAGGCGGCGCGAGCGCCGCGGGGTCGCCGAAGGGGTAGGGAGGAAGTTCGCGCATTCGCCAAGCCAGTATCGGCAGCACGGCGCGAACCGGCATAGGGAAACGCCCGAGAATCAGGGTAAGGCCCAGGGAGGGGCCCGGCCGGATCGGCAGGCGATCCGGCTTTCTTGCCCATCCGCGCCCCGCCGCGTCCCGACCGGCGCTACAGTGTCCGGATGACCCCGCGCCCGAGCATCGAAGTTGCCGTGGTGATGCGACGCATCCGCCAGGCGAGCGCGTGGCAGCCCTGGCGGTGGGAGCTGGGCGAGGTCATTCCGAACGAGCCGGCGTTCGGCAGCCAACCCCGGTGCCTCGTGAACAACGCGAGCGAGGAGCGCTGGCTGCACGCGGGCTTCACCGTCGAACTCTTTCGCGACGACGCGGAAGGCTACTACCTCAACGCCACCACACCGGCGCCGTGCTGGTTCGTGCTGTGGCGGATGGAGGAGACGCCCTCGATCTCCGAGGCGCCGATCGCGCGGCCCGTCGCGGTGAGCCTCAGCTATCACGACGCGGGCCGCTGGCTCGACGCGCAGGAGACGGTGGAGCAGGTGAGCGCGCCCGCCGACGTGATCGAGTGGATGCGCGCGTTCGCCGACGAGCACTATGTGCCCGAGCCGAGAAAGCGCCGGCGGCCGCAGAGTTTCCGCGCGCTCGAGGACCGTTTCGCAGGCGAGCCGGAGCACGGGAGGCCCGATGAGTGACGAAGGATTCCTCGCGCGCTGGTCGCGCCGCAAGGATGCGGTTCGCGAGGGCAAGGAGGTGCAGGCGGAGCCTGCCGCCGAACCGCAGCCGGCTTCGGTGCCCGCTTCGGTGCCCGCTTCGCAGCCCTCTCCCGCGGCCGCTGACTCAGCCGGGAAAGCGCGCGAAGATGGGCAGGCCGCCGTGCCCCTCCCGACTCTCGAAGACGTCCGATCCCTCACGCCCGAATCCGACTTCAGCCGCTTCGTCGCGGCCGAGGTCCCCGAGGACGTGAAGAACGCCGCGGTCAGAAAGCTTTTCTCGGACCCGCACTTCAACCGCATGGACAGGCTCGACGTCTACATCGACGATTATTCCCAGCCCGATCCGATCTCGCCGCAGATGCTGAAGAAGATGGCGAGCGCGCAAGTCCTGCGGTTGTTCGACGAAGAAGAGACCGAGCCGACAGCCGGCAGGGAAGACGCGGATCACGCGCTTTCGCAAAGCGTGGCACAGTCGGGCGAGCAACCCCATGCCGACTCTGATCTGCGACTGCAACCGGACGATGCCCCTGGACCCGAAGGCCCTGGGCAGCGCGCTGAATGAGGACCTGAAACTCCATTCGGTGCTCTGCCGGCGCGAGGCCGGCGACTTCCAGCAGGCGATGCGCGGCAGCGGCGAGGTCGTGGTCGCCTGCACGCAGGAAAGGCGCCTCTTCACGGAGATCGCCGAGCACACCGAAGGCGCGGTGGCGCCGGTGCGCTTCGTGAACATCCGCGAGACGGGCGGCTGGAGCCGCGACGCCGCGAGCGCTGTCCCCAAGCTTGCAGCCTTGCTCGCCGCGGCGAAGCTGCCCGAGCCGGAACCGGTGCCGACCGTCACGTACAAGAGCGATGGCCGCTTGCTCGTCATCGGGCCCCTGGACGAGGCGGAAGGCTACGCGGCGATGCTCGCGGATGCACTCGACGTGACGATCTTCGCCTGTGGCGGCGCGGGTGCGCAGGAGCGCCGCTGGCCCGTGCTCGCAGGGCGCATCGGCCGGCTCTCGGGCCGGCTCGGCGCCTTCGAGCTCGCGTGGACGCGGACCAATCCCATCGACCTCGACCTGTGCACGCGCTGCAACGCCTGCGTGGCCGCCTGCCCCGAGAACGCGATCGGCCTCGACTACCAGATCGACCTTGCGGCCTGCCGGGAGCATCGCGACTGCGTGAAGGCTTGCCAGGTGGCCGGCGCGATCGACTTCACGCGCGAGCCGCATGAAGACGTCGAAAAGTTCGACGTCGTGCTGGACCTGCGCGAGCGCCCGGCGTTCGCGCGGCACGCGAAGCCGCAGGGGTATTTCCACTTGCGCGCGGATGCGGCGGCCTCCGCCGGGAGCGGGTGGGCGCTGCCGACGCTCCTCGAGGTGCGAGGCCTGGCCGGCGAATTCGAAAAGCCGCGCTTTTTCGCGTACCGGCAAAAGCTCTGCGCGCACGCCCGCAATGAAACCGTGGGATGCAATGCCTGCGTCGACATCTGCTCGGCCGAAGCCATCGCGAGCGACAAGGAGCGCAACCAGGTCCGGGTCGATCCCTACCTGTGCGTGGGCTGCGGCGCGTGCTCGGCGGTGTGTCCCACGGGGGCGATGACTTTCGCGTATCCGGCCGTGCACGAGCAGGGCCTGAAGGTCCGCACGCTGCTGCACACCTACCTGAAGGCCGGCGGCCGCGGCTGCGCGCTGCTGCTGCACGATTCGCAGCGTGGCCAGTCGCTCGTCGAGGAGCTCGGCCGCGCGGCGCGCGTCGGCGCCGCGCACGGCGTGCCCGCTCACGTGATTCCGATGGCGCTGTGGCATGCGGCCAGTACCGGCATCGACCTGTGGCTTGCCGCCGTGGCGCACGGGGCGTCGCAGGTGATCGTGCTCGCCACGGGCGAAGAGGCGCCGCAGTACCGGCAGGCGCTGCTCGCGCAAATGGCCGTCGCGCAGGACATTGTGGAAGGCCTCGGCTTCGATGCCGTGCGTCTGAAGCTGATCGAGTGCGGCAATGCGCAGGACCTCGACCAGGAACTGCGTCTCGTGCCCAGGCGCGAAGGCAAGACGCCGCCGCCGGCCACCTTCGCGGTCGTGAACGACAAGCGCGCGACGCTCGGACTCGCGATCGATCACCTCGTGCGGCACGCCCCGCTCGAGCCCGGTGCGATCGCCTTGCGTCCGGGCGCGCCTTTCGGCACGGTCGAGGTGGACAAGGACAAGTGCACGCTGTGCATGGCGTGCGTGAGCGCCTGCCCGGCGAGCGCGCTGCAGGACAATCCGCTCGCCCCCGAGCTCGGCTTCGTCGAACGCAATTGCGTGCAGTGCGGCCTGTGCGAGAAGACCTGTCCGGAAGATGCGATTCGCCTCGTGCCGAGGCTCGCGCTCACGCCCGAGGCGCGCCGGCCGCGAATCCTGAACCGTACGGCGCCTTTCGACTGCATCCGCTGCGGCAAACCGTTCGGCACGCTCAAAGGCGTCGAAGCCATGCTCGGCAAGCTGGCCGGCCACGCGATGTTCCAGGGCGCGGCGCTCGAGCGGCTGAAGATGTGCGGCGATTGCCGCGTGATCGACATCCACTCCTCGGGCGGCGAGGCGAAGATCACCGGCCTATGAAGGAGCCTTCGCTGCAATCGTCCGCGCTCGACGAAGAGGTCGCGCGCGCCGAGCTGTACGGGCTGCTCGCCCAGCTGTATTACGCGCCGCCCGCACCGGAACTGCTCGCCGCGCTGCGCGTCGCGGTCACCGATGCGCCGGCGCGCGGCGCCTTCCTCGAAGAGCCCTGGCGGGCCCTGGTCGGCGCGGCGCGCGAAGCAGCCGACGCCGAGATCGCGAGCGAATACGACGCGCTCTTCGGCGGCGTCGGAAAACCCGAGGTGTTCCTCTTCGGCTCGCACTACCTCGCGGGCTTCCTGAACGAGCGGCCGCTCTCGAAGCTGCGCGACGATCTCGCGACGCTCGGCCTCACGCGCGACGAGGCCATGCCCGAGACGGAAGATCACATCGCCTACTTGTGCGAGGTGATGCGCTTCCTGATCGCGGGGGACGACGCGGGCGTGTCCAACCTCGCGCGGCAGCGCGAGTTCTACACGCGGCACCTGCAGCCGTGGGTGAATCGGTTGTGCGACGCAATATCGTCCGAGCCGCGCGCGAGGTTCTATGCGCGCCTCGCGGACTTCACGCGGGCCTTCGCAAGCGTGGAAGCCCAGGGCTTCGACCTGCTCGCCTGAGAGTGCGAATGCATCGGGCGGTGCCTGTCCGCCAAAGGTCCACATCGCGTTAACCCTGAGGCGCATCGGCGACTTTTCGCATGCCGAGGGCTTCGCTTCGGACTAGAGTATGTAAGGGATTTCATAAGAGCAGAGCGCTCCGAAGCGCTCCCCGCTCCCTTATCCAGGCAGGAGACGAAGATGCAACCATCCTCGAACAAGAAGGCATCGCGCCGCGGCTTCCTCTGGGGCGCGGCCGCCACCGGCGCCGCCGCCACGGCGGTCGCCACGTTGCCGAATGTGCAGGCACCTTCCGCCCCCGCCGTCGCCGAAGATGCGCCGCCGCCTCCCGAGCGCGGCGGCGGCTATCGCGAAAGCGAGCACGTGCGGCGCTACTACAAGACCACGCGGTTCTGAACAACCGAGGTGAGGAGACATCCAATGTTGCTGACCCGCAAATCGGCCCCGGGCGAGCGGACGCATTCGCCTTTCGTGCACAGCCTGCAGCGCGGCCTGGCCGCCGCGATTCCGACGATGGACCGGCGCGCGTTCCTGCGCCGCTCCGGGCTCGGGGTGGGCGTGGGCATCGCCGCTTCGTCGCTCGCGCTCGTGAAGAAGTCCGAAGCGAAGGAAGGCGGCGCCGAGCCCGCCGTCGGCGCGGGGCGAGTGGAGGTGAAGCGCACCGTGTGCACCCACTGCTCGGTGGGCTGCGCCGTCGACGCGGTCGTCGAAAACGGCGTGTGGGTGCGCCAGGAGCCGGTGTTCGATTCGCCCATCAACATGGGCGCGCACTGTGCGAAGGGCGCCTCGGTGCGCGAGCACGGGCACGGCGAATTCCGGCTTCGCTATCCGATGAAGCTCGTGGACGGCAAGTACCAGCGCATCGGCTGGGACCAGGCGTACAGCGAGATCTCGGCGAAGCTGCAGGACATCCGCAAGGCGAGCGGCCCGGACGCGGTGTTCTGGGTCGGCTCGTCGAAGCATTCGAACGAACAGTCGTACCTGATGCGCAAGTTCGTGAGCCTGTGGGGCAGCAACAACTGCGACCACCAGGCGCGCATCTGCCACTCCACCACCGTCGCCGGCGTCGCCAACACGTGGGGTTACGGCGCGATGACGAATTCGTACAACGACATGCAAAACAGCAGGTGCGCGTTGTACATCGGCTCCAACGCCGCCGAGGCGCACCCGGTGAGCCTCGTGCACATGCTCCACTCCAAGGAAAACGGCTGCAAGATGATCGTGGTGGACCCGCGCTTCACGCGCACCGCCGCGAAGGCCGACGAGTACGTGCGGCTGCGCTCGGGCGGCGACATCCCCTTCCTCTTCGGGCTGCTGTACCACGTCTTCAAGAACGGCTGGGAAGACCCGAAGTACCTGCACGACCGCGTCTACGGCATGGACGACGTGAAGAAGGACGTGATGGCCAAGTGGACGCCCGACAAGGTGGAGGAGGCCTGCGGGGTGCCGGAAGCGCGCATGGCGCAGATCGCGGAGATGTTCGCGAAGAACCGCCCGTCCACCATCGTCTGGTGCATGGGCCAGACGCAGCACACGATCGGCAACGCGATGGTGCGCGCCTCGTGCATCCTGCAGCTCGCGCTCGGCAACATCGGCGTGTCCGGCGGCGGCGCCAACATCTTCCGCGGGCACGACAACGTGCAGGGCGCGACCGACGTCGGGCCCAACCCCGATTCGCTGCCCGGCTACTACGGCATCGTCGAAGGCTCGTGGCGCCACTTCGCCAAGGTGTGGGGCGTGGACTTCGACTGGCTCAAGGGCCGCTTCGCCAACGCGGGGATGATGTCCAAGCCGGGCATCACCGTCTCGCGCTGGATCGACGGCGTGCTCGAGAAAAACGAGCTGATCGACCAGGACCCGAACCTGCGCGCGCTCGTCTTCTGGGGCCACGCGCCGAATTCGCAGACGCGCGGCCTCGAGATGAAAAAGGCGATGGACAAGCTCGACTTGCTGGTCGTGGTCGATCCTTATCCCTCGGCAACGGCCGCCATGGCCGCGATGCCCGGCAGGCCGGAGGACCTGAATCCGAACCGCACGGTGTACCTGCTGCCCGCGGCCACGCAGTTCGAGACCAGTGGTTCGGTGACCGCGTCGAACCGGTCGATCCAGTGGCGCGAGAAGGTGATCGAGCCGCTCTGGGAAAGCCGCAGCGACCACATGATCATGTATCAGCTCGCGGACAAGCTCGGCTTCGGCAAGGAGCTCGTGAAGAACTTCAAGATGCAGCAGGTAAAAGGCATGGACGAGCCCGTGCCCGAGGACATCCTGCGCGAAATCAACAAGACCTGCTGGTCGATCGGCTACACGGGCCAGAGCCCCGAGCGGCTGAAGGCGCACATGAAGAACATGGCGGCCTTCGACGTGAAGACGCTGCGCTGCAAGGGCACCGTGAAGGACAAGGACACGGGCTACGACCTCACGGGCGACTACTTCGGCCTGCCGTGGCCCTGCTTCGGCACGCCGGAGCTGAAGCACCCCGGAACGCACGTGCTGTACAACACGAATCTGCCCGTGATGGACGGCGGTGGCTGCTTCCGCGCGAATTTCGGCGTGGAGCGCAACGGCGTGAACCTGCTCGCCGAGGACGGTTCGTACCCGAAGGATTGCGACATCACCACGGGCTATCCCGAGATCGACCACGTGTTCGTGAAGAAGCTCGGCTGGTGGGGCGAGCTCACGCCCGCCGAGCAGGCGGCGGCCGAAGGCAAGAACTGGAAGACCGATCTCTCGGGCGGCCTCATCCGCGTGGTGATGAAAAACCACGGCGTCTACCCCTTCGGCAACGCGAAGGCGCGCGCGGTCGTGTGGAACTTCCCCGACCCGATCCCGCAGCATCGCGAGCCGCTCTACAGCACCCGGCCCGACCTCGTCGCGAAATATCCGACGCACGACGACAAGAAGGCGTTCTGGCGGCTGCCCACGCTCTTCAAGTCGCTGCAGGACAAGAACCTGCGCGACAAGGTGGCGGAGAAGTTCCCGCTCATCCTCACCTCGGGCCGGCTCACCGAATACGAAGGCGGCGGCGAGGAAACGCGGTCCAACCCGTGGCTTGCGGAGCTGCAGCAGGAGTCGTTCGTCGAGATCAATCCGAAGACGGCGGCCGCGCGCAACATCCGCAACGGCGACCGCGTGTGGGTGAAGACGCCCACGGGCGCGCAGCTCAATGTGCAGGCCATGGTGACCGAACGCGTCGGGCCGGACACGGTGTGGATGCCGTTTCACTTCTCGGGGCGCTGGCAGGGCATGGACATGCTGCCTTACTACCCGAGCGGCGCGGCGCCGATCGTGCGCGGCGAAGCCGTGAACACCGGCACGACGTACGGCTACGACAGCGTGACGATGATGCAAGAGACGAAGACCACGATCTGCGACGTGCAGCGG
The DNA here is from genome assembly GCF_035548915.1 of Ramlibacter sp. Taxonomy (GTDB): domain Bacteria; phylum Pseudomonadota; class Gammaproteobacteria; order Burkholderiales; family Burkholderiaceae_C; genus Ramlibacter. Next base: position 540,394 of record NZ_DASZSE010000039.1, read on the forward strand.
GCCTGAAGGAGAGCGCGACATGGCACGAATGAAATTCATCTGCGACTCCGAGCGCTGCATCGAGTGCAACGGCTGCGTGACGGCGTGCAAGAACGAGCACGAAGTCCCCTGGGGCGTGAACCGCCGCCGCGTGATCACGCTGAACGACGGCGTGCCGGGCGAGCGGTCGGTCTCGGTCGCGTGCATGCACTGCTCCGATGCGCCGTGCATCGCCGTGTGTCCGGTCAACTGCATCTACCACACCGACGAAGGCGTGGTGCTGCACGACAAGGACACGTGCATCGGCTGCGGCTACTGCAGCTACGCGTGCCCCTTCGGCGCGCCGCAGTTTCCGGCGCAAGGCGCGTTCGGCGTGCGCGGCAAGATGGACAAGTGCACCTTCTGCGCGGGCGGGCCCGAGGCGAACGGCAGCGAAGCGGAATTCGAGAAGTACGGACGCAACCGCCTCGCCGAGGGGAAGCTGCCGGCGTGCGCGGAGATGTGCTCGACCAAGGCGCTGCTCGCGGGCGACGGCGACGTGGTGGCGGACATCTTCCGCAACCGCGTGGTGAAGCGCGGCAAGGGCGCGGAAGTGTGGGGCTGGGGCACGGCCTACGGCTCCAAGCAGGCGGGCCAGCCGGGAGGACAGAAGTCATGACGCAACCGCACGAGCAGCCTCAGCAACCGAAGCGGCCGCGCCGCGTGGTGATCGTGTGGTGGGCGTTCACCGCGATCGCGATGTCGGCGTGCACGGAAGCCCCCCAGACCGCGACCGGCGTGCGCAGCGACTCGCCCGCGTTCCAGGGCACGAATACGATGCCCTTCACCGCCGCCGGGTGGAAGCCGGGAGACCGGGGCAGCTGGGAGGAGCACCTCAAGGTCCGCACGCAGACCGGCCAGAACGACTATGCCAAAGTCAATTGATCCCCCCCGAAGCGGCCTGCGGCCGCCTCCCCCCGAGGGGGGTGCACCCGGCGGCCCGGCGAAGCCGGTTGCGCGGGGGCACTGGTGCATCTTGGGCGTGGCATCGCTGGTGCTCGCGGTGGCCGGCAGCAGCGCCTTCGCGCAAGCCGCGGCGCAAGGCCAGAGCTCCGCCGAGAAGCCGGCGCCCGCGGCGAGCAAGATCGTCCCCGAGGACATCGTGCCGGGCCAGGCCGCGCCGGGCGGCATCCAGTCGCAGAACATCTTCGACGTGAAGCCGGAGGTGAAGCGCGACGCGCCGAGCGATCCCGGCTACCTGCAGCAGAACAACGGCCAGCGCAACCGCGTGCAGCCCGGCAACAATTCGCCCGCATGGCGCGGCGTGCATGCGGGGCAGGAAGGCTTCACGAACTACCCGCGCGACACGTACCCCGAAGCGGGCGTGGCGATCCAGCCGCAGGTGCGCTACCCGGGCTCGCACACGACGACCGCCGGGCAGGCGTGGCGCGAAACGCGCAACCTGTGGATCCTGCCTTACGGCGGCTCGCTCCTGCTCATCGCGCTCGTGGCGCTCGCCATCATGTGGTTCGCCCGCGGCGAGATCGGCCACAACCCCGCGGTGGGCGGCGGCGGGCGGCGCATCGAGCGCTTCACGCCGTTCGAGCGCGCGGCGCACTGGACGAACGCGATCGCGTTCAGCGTGCTCGCGATCTCGGGCCTCGTCATGGCGTTCGGCAAGTTCCTGCTGCTGCCCCTGATGGGCGGCGTGCTCTTCGGCTGGCTCACCTATGTCCTGAAGAACCTGCACAACTTCTTCGGCCCGCTCTTCGCCGTGTCGCTCGTGATCGTGTTCATCACGTTCGTGCGCTCCGAATTTCCCGAGCGCGGCGACCTGCGCTGGCTGCTGCACGCGGGCGGCGTGTTCCGCCGCAAGGCAAGGCAAGGCGTGGGCGACGAACTGCCCGCGGGACGGTTCAACGCGGGCGAAAAGGTCGTGTTCTGGATCGGCGTGCTGATCCTCGGCTTCGTCGTCGTGGCCTCGGGGCTCTTCCTCGACAAAGTGCTGCCCTCGATGGACTACGTGCGCGGCAACATGCAGCTCGCGAACATGGTGCACGCCACCTTCGCCGTCCTCATGATGTGCGTGTTCGCGGTGCACATCTACCTCGGCACGATCGGCTACAAGGGTGCCTACGACGCCATGCGTCACGGCTATGTCGATGAGGCCTGGGCGAAGGAACACCACGCCTACTGGCTGGAAGACATTCATGCGGGCAAGGTGCCGGCCGAACGCAGCAAGGCGCAGCCCGTGGTGCGTCCGAGTGACGAAACGGTGCGGCCCGCCTGAGGAGGAAGCGACATGAAACGATGGATGCCGGTGCCCGCGCTGATTGCGTTCCTTGCGTGCGGCTTCGCGCTCGCGAAACTGCCCGCGCCCGACGACGCCGCCAAGGCGAAGGCGGCCGAGGCGGCAGCGAAAGCGGCGTGGCAAGGCAAGGTGGACGCGTTCGGCCTGTGCAAGGCGCAAGACAGGGTGGCCGCGAAATTCGGTAAACACGATGCGGCGGCGAAGCCATCGGCCGTTTCCGCGTCGAAGCCCGCGGCAGCGGCCTCGGCCGCGAAGGCGGGCGCGAGCGCGAGTGCGCCGACGCCGTCGCCCGCGGTGGCTGCCGCCCCCACGGTGCCCGCGTGCGCGGACCCCGGGCCGTTCGCGTACAACCCGCCCTCGCAGACGCCGGTGGAAACGTCGGGCGCGCATTCGCCCGCGGGAAACGCGGCGAGTCCGCCGAGTGTGAACAAGACGGCGGGGGAGATGAAGCCTGCCGAGAAGAAGAAGTAGAAGTCGTCGTACGATGGCGGAGTGCCCTTCGGGTACCCGGCCCGCGCAGGGTGGGGGAGTCGAGCGAAGCGGAGGGCACCTCACCGCCCATGCGTATTCCCCGCCTCACCCAAGCCCGCGCCCCGCTCACCCGCGACGTCCGGACCGTCAACGAAAAGGGCGAGGTGCAATCCACCTCGATCCCCGCCGAGCGTGCGCTCACCGTCTACGTCGACAACCGCGAGCTCGTCACCCTCATGACGCTCGGCGCCGAGCCCGAATGGCTGGTGCTCGGCTACCTGCGCAATCAACGTCTCGTGGAATCGGTGGAGGAAGTCGAATCCATCACCGTCGACTGGGACGTGGATGCGGCCGCCGTCAGGACGCGCGAAGGCATCGCGCGGATCGAGGAGCGCACGAAAAAGCGCGTCGTCACCACCGGCTGCGGCCAGGGCAGCGTCTTCGGCGACATGATGGAAGAACTCGACCGCATCGAGCTGCCCGCGGCTTCCATCTCGCAGGCGCAGCTCTACGGCATCGTGAACACGATCCGGCTGCAGGAGACCACGTACAAGTCGGCGGGCTCCGTGCACGGCTGCGCGCTCTTCGCGGGCGGGGAGATGCTCCTCTTCATCGAGGATGTCGGGCGGCACAACGCGATCGACACGATCGCGGGCTGGATGTGGCTGCACGGCGCCGACGCGGCGCGCGGCGACGACAAGGTGTTCTACACGACGGGGCGCCTCACGAGCGAGATGGTGATCAAGTCCGCGCAGATGGGGGTGCCGATCGTCGTGTCGCGCAGCGGGATCACGCAGATGGGCCACGATGTGGCCAAGCGCCTCGGGCTGTGCACGATCGGGCGGGCGACCGGGAAGCATTTCCTCTGCTACACCGGCCAGGAGAGGCTGCTGCTGCAGCCCGAACTCGCGCAGCGTTGATGAAAGGAAAGCGCTCGCCGCGGGCTGTCGGCTACTGCGCGACGGCGCTCATGCGCACCGGCTTTCCGTTCGCGGGCGTGAACTTCACATCGAGCGTGCGGTCGCCGAACTCCAGCAGGAAGAGCTGGTCGCGCGCCTCTTCGGGCCAGCGCACCGCGACCTCCAGTTTGCGCGGGCCGAGCCACTGCGAGCGCGAATACGCCACTTCGCCTCGCCACGGCGCGGCGGCGCTCCAGCCCTGCAGGCCCAGCGGCCGCACTTGCGGCTCGGGTGCGTCCTCCCATTGCAGCTCGTAGCGTCCCGCGCCGGTGAAATCGATCGTCACCGCACGCAGCCGCGCGGGATTGGGTTCGAACCTGAACGTGTGCGACTGCGGCGGCGAAGCATCCTTGGCGTGGGCCGGCGCGGGTGGCGTCGCCGCCTTCCGCACCTCGGCCTGCAGCAGCGCGTGGGCGGAATCGTCGGGCGCGATCGCTTCGTCGGATCGCACCGCGCCCACGAGCTTGTCGATCACGTCCTCGAACGCGTAACCCGCACGGCCTGTGAATGCGGCAACCACCCGCTGGCGCGGCAGCACGACGATGAGCTGGCGCGCATAGCCGACCGCGAGGTAAGCCTCTTTCGAAGGCAGCGTCCACCAGCCGTCGGCGTAGCGCCACTGCGCCATGGGATGCATCGGCACCTTCGCGTCGAACACCTTGTCGACCCAGGCCCGCGGAACGACGGGCCTGCCGTTCCATTCACCGTGGTTCAGGTAGAGATAGCCGTAGCGCGCCATGTCGCGCGTGTGCATGTACAAGCCCATTGCGCCGGTGTTCACCCCTTGCGGGTCTTCACGCCAGCGGAAATCGCGAATGCCGATGGGGTCGAGGAGACGCCGTACGGCGAATTCGCGCGTGCTCATCCCCGTCTTGCGCGCGACGATCGCTGAAGCGAGCTGGCTGTTTCCCGAGTTGTAGTTGAACTCCGTCCCCGGCGCGCTCGCCATGGGCTGGTCCAGCACGTAGCGCACCCAGTGGCTGCTGCGTTCCATGGCCACGAGCGAGCGCGGAAAGTCGGACGTGAGCGGCTCGTGCCACTCGATGCCGGAAGTCATGTCGATCAGGTGCTGCAGCGTGATCGCCCGGCGCGCAGGGTCGGTGGACGACTCGCCGAGCTGGACGAGCGCGCCGCCCTGCGGATCGAGCAGGCCCTCCGCGGCCGCGATGCCCACCAGCGATCCCACGAAAGCCTTGGTGGCGGAATTGATGCGGTGCTTCATCGCCGCGTCGTACGGCGCGTAGTAGGCCTCGGTGACGATGCGCCCGTGGCGCGTGACGACGAGGCTGTCGACGTGGGCGAAGGACGCCCAGGTGAGAAGCTCCGCGAGCGCGCGAGACGACATGCCTTGCGACTCGGGCGTCGCCGTTTCCCAATCGTCCCCGGGCCAGACGTCGCGCGCGGCGTGCGCGGCGAGTGACACGATCGCAAGCGAGAGCGCAGCGACCAAGTTCAGGGTGCGTGACAGCATGGGCACTCCGGACATCGTGCGCCCGACTATAAGGCCTCCGATACAAGCGGCGTCCCCGCTCCCTGTCTCACGCTCACCTCATTCGGCAGTGCGCCTTTTGTAATACGCTTGCGAACATGCAAACCGCGTCCCCCTGGTCCCTCGGCTGGCGCACGCTCTGGCGCGACCTGCGCGCGGGCGAACTGCGGCTCCTGATCGTTGCGGTGACGCTCGCGGTCGCGGCGCTTACCGCCGTCGGCTTCTTCGCCGACCGGCTGAAGACCGGCCTCTCGCGCGACGCGCGCGAACTCCTCGGCGGCGACGCGGTGATCGTGAGCGACAACCCCACGCCGCAAGCCTTCATCGACCGCGCGAAAGCGCTCGGCCTCGAAACGATTTCGACGCAGGTGTTTCCCTCCATGGCGCGCGCTGCCGACGCGAAGGGCGGTGCGAGCCGACTCATCGCATTGAAGGCGGTCCCGCCGGGCTATCCGCTGCGCGGCAGTCTCACGGTCGCGGACGCGGCGCACCCGGCGCACCGGACGCATGACGTGCCCGCCCGCGGCGAGGCGTGGGTCGATGCGGCGGTGCTGGAAGCGCTGGGCCTCGACTACGGCGACACGCTGCAGCTCGGCGACGCGACCTTCGGCATCGCGCGCACGATCGTCGTGGAGCCCGATCGCGGCGGCGGCTTCCTCAACTTCGCGCCGCGCGTCATGATCAACGCTGGCGATCTCCCCGCGACGCATCTCGTGCAGCCGGCCAGCCGCATCACGTGGCGCTTCGCGGTCGCCGGGCGCGATACGGCCGTCGCGCGCTTCACCGACTGGGCGGCGCAGGAAGCGAAGTCGCCGGCCGTGCACGGCCTGCGCATCGAGTCCTTCGAAGGCGGCCGGCCCGAGATGCGCCAGACGCTCGACCGCGCCGAAAAATTCCTGAACCTCGTCGCGTTGCTGGCCGCGTTGCTGAGCGCGGTGGCGGTGGCGCTTGCCGCGCGCGGCTTCGCGGCCAACCACCTGGACGACTGCGCGATGCTGCGCGTGCTGGGCGAAAGCCAGCGCCGCATCGCGCTTGGCTACACGTTCGAGTTCGCGCTTGTGGGGCTCGTTGCGAGCGTCGCCGGCGTGCTGCTGGGTTTTGCCGTGCACTTCGTCTTCGTGTACCTGCTCGGCGGACTCGTGGAAACGTCGCTGCCCGCGCCGGGCGCATGGCCCGTGCTGTTCGGCGTCGGCGTCGGCCTCACGCTGCTCTTCGCGTTCGGCCTTCCGCCGGTGCTGCAGCTCGCGCAGGTGCCGCCGCTGCGCGTGATCCGGCGCGACGTGGGCAACCTGAAGCCCACATCGATCGCGGTGCTCACGCTCGGCGTCGCGGGCTTCGCCGCGCTGCTCCTGGCCGCCAGCAGCGACGTGAAACTGGGCGGCATCGCCGTCGGCGGTTTCGCGGGCGCGGTGCTCGTGTTCGCGGGGCTCAGCTGGGTCGCCGTGAAGCTGCTGCGCCGCGTCGTCAACGAATCCACCGCGCCGCGCTGGCTCGTGCTCGCCACGCGCCATATCTCCGCGCGCCCTGCGTACACCGTGGTGCAGGCGAGCGCGCTCGCGGTGGGGCTGCTCGCACTGGTGCTGCTCGTGCTGCTGCGCACGGACCTGATCTCGAGCTGGCGCCGCGCCACGCCGGCCGATGCGCCCAATCGCTTCGTGATCAACGTGATGCCGGAGCAAAGCGACGCCTTCGTGAAGACGCTGCGCGACGAGGGCGTGCGGCAGCTCGACTGGTATCCGATGTTTCGCGGCCGGCTCGTCGCGGTGAACGGGCGGTCCGTCTCGCCCGAGGACTATGCGGAAGATCGTGCGAAGCGCCTGATCGACCGCGAATTCAATCTCTCCTACAGCGCCGAGCGCCCGCCGCACAACGACGTCGTCGCGGGGCGCTGGAAGCCCGAAGAGCGCGATGCGGTGAGTGTGGAGCAGGGCATCGCCGAGACGCTCGGACTGAAGATCGGCGACAAGCTGCGATTCGACATCGCGGGCACGCAGACCGAGGCGAAGATCACGTCGCTGCGCAAGGTGGACTGGAGCTCGATGCACGCGAACTTCTTCGTGATGTATCCGGTCGCGCGCCTGCCCGACGTGCCCGCGACCTTCATGGGCGCGTTCCGTGCGCCCGAGCGGCGCGGCTTCGACAACGAGCTCGTGCGGCGCTTTCCGAACATCACCGAAGTGGACATGACGGCCACGATCAACCAGGTGCAGTCGGTGCTGGACAAGGTGATCCGTGCGGTGGAATTCCTCTTCGGCTTCACGCTCGCCGCGGGGGTGGTCGTTCTGTTCGCGGCCGTGACCGCGACGCGCGAGGAGCGCGCGCGCGAGTTCGCGATCATGCGTGCCGTGGGTGCGAGCAGCGCGTTGCTGCGGCAGGTACAGCGCGCGGAACTCGCGGGGGTTGGCCTGCTGGCGGGCTCGCTTGCGAGCATCGTTGCCGCGGCCGTCGGCTGGGCGCTCGCGAAGTATGCGTTCGACTTCGAGTGGACCGCCTCGCCCTTCGTGCCGCTCGCCGGCGCCGCGGCGGGGGCGCTGCTCGCGCTGGCGGCGGGGTGGTGGGGGCTGCGCGAGGTGCTCAGCCGGCCGGTGATCGAGACGTTGCGCAAGGCCCCCGAGTGATCGAAACGTTATGCGGCGATGGGACAATCGCGCGCATGGAAACACAAACCCCGTTCGAGCGCATCGGCGGCGAAGAGAAGGTGAAGGCGCTCGTCGAACGCTTCTACGACCTGATGGACCTGGAGCCGCGGTACTCGGCGCTGCGCGCGGTGCACGGCAGCGAGCTCGGGCAGGCGCGGCAGAAGCTCTTCTGGTTCCTGTGCGGCTGGCTCGGCGGCCCGCAGCACTACACGAACCGATTCGGGCATCCGATGCTGCGCGCGCGGCACCTGCCTTTCAGGATCGGGATCAGGGAACGCGATCAGTGGCTCGCGTGCATGGACCAGGCGATGCAGGAGACGGGGGTGGAAGAGACGATGCGCGAGCGGCTGCGCGAATCGTTCTTCCAGACGGCGGACTGGATGCGCAATGTGGGTGGGGGTTCGGGTTGAGGCGCTTGATTCCCGACCGACTGCGAGGCACGATTCGTTCTCGACAGGTTGATGGGAGTTCAAGTGGAGCGCGGGATAGTTCATTTGTTGTCCAGTGCGGTTGGCGTCGGTGCACTTGCTTGGCTATCCCATGTCCTCGACCTGCCTGAAAAGGTCAAGAAAGGCATGGACGAAATCTGGCCACCCAGGGAGCTGGTCGCCTATATCCCCAACATCAACTTTGCGAACATTCATTCCACTCCGGGGGACGGCGGCGCGGCCTACATCAAGTTTCGATATGACGGAGTGGAGCCGCGAAACGCCCAGGTTCTGGCGGTCAAGCTCGTGGCCACCCGCGACGCGCGTTCGGCGATGCATCCATGTCAGGGCAACGAGGAAACCGCTTGCTACCGGGTGCTGTCCGAAATTCCCGACTTCACGACTTGGAAGGGGGACTCGGACTCGTTGAAGCCGTTCGGTGTATCGCTTCCGCCGAGACAGCCGGCGACTCTGGCTGTCGATGCGCAAAGCGTGATGTTCGATTCCCAGCTCACATCCGATATTGGGTTCCTGGTCGTCTATCAAGTGGAACCTGGCACGGGTTCTCAGCAGTCGCGCGTCTTGCGTGGTCAGACCGTGGAGCGCATCCCGCAGACGCAGGATCTCCGCCTGCTGATCGAGGACCGCGGACCGCAAGTGCTCTATGCCTACGGCCGTCCCTGGATAGCCCACAGGGCTCGAGAAATCTGGGCGAGCAAGGCTTGGTATCTTTGGATTGCCGGCCTGTTTGCGTTCACGATCCTTGCGTATTCCGCGCTGGCTCGAATCCGGAACAGGCGCCACGCAGAGTCCATCGAGGGCCTCCCATCCGTGCCTCCGGCGTGACGCCTCGACCCGGCGTCGCTCGTGGTCTCTAGAATCGCTCCAAAGGAGCGTTCATGCCGGAAATTGTCTTCAAGGGCAAGGAGTACGTCTACAACCATCACCTGACGGTGCCTTACCGGCCGCTCGTGGTGGACAAGTCCAAGGGCATCGGGCCCGGCGATCTGTCCGGCAACCTCATCGTTCACGGCGACAACCTGCACGCGCTGAAGGCGCTCCTGCCTCGCTACGCCGGGCAGGTGGACCTCGTCTTCATCGATCCTCCTTACAACACCGGCAACGAAGGGTGGTGCTACAGCGACAACGTCAACAGTCCGATCATGAAGGAATGGCTCTCGTCGAATCCCGTGGACGGCGAGGACATGCTGCGGCACGACAAGTGGCTGTGCATGATGTGGCCGCGGCTCGTGCTGCTGCGCGAGCTGATGTCGGACAAGGGGAGCATCTGGATCACGCTCGACGACAACGAAGTGCATCGGGCGAGGATGATGCTGGATGAGATCTTCGGGGAGGAGAACTTCGTTGCTGCATGTGTGTGGCAAAAGAACTTTTCACCGAAGAATACGGCGCAATTCTTCAGCGAAGACCATGACTATTTGCTCGTGGTCGCGAAAGATAAGAAACAATGGCGACCGAATCTGCTGGAGCGAACCGAGGGAATGGAGGCCAGGTATGCAAATCCGGACGGGGATCCTCGTGGACCTTGGACATCTGGCGATCTCTCCGCACGAAACTCCTATAGCGAGGGTGTGTACGACATCACGTGTCCCAGTGGTCGACTGATCGAGGGACCTCCCCCTGGGACCTATTGGAGAGTGAAGAAGTCAAAGTTCCTCGACATGGACAAGGAAGGCAGAATCTGGTGGGGCGCCGACGGAAACAACCAACCAAGGATCAAACGATATCTCTCCGAAGTGAAGCAGGGCCGCACTCCTCAGACGCTGTGGTTTTACGAAGAGGTCGGGCATACGCAGGATGCCAAGAAGACGCTGTTGGAGATAGGTGTCCTCGAGGGCAATGAGAGCTCCATTACCCCGAAACCTGTGGGTTTGATTGAACGCGTTCTGGAACTTGCTAGCAACGAAGACTCGATCATCCTCGACTCCTTCGCCGGCTCCGGCACCACCGCGCATGCCGTCCTCAAGGCCAATGCCAAAGACAACGGCAACCGCAAGTTCATCCTCGTGGAAGGCGAGGACTACGCCGACAAGCTGACGGCCGAACGCGTGCGCCGCGTCATCGACGGCTACGCGTGGAGCGGCACGCAGCGCGAGACGCTCCTGGAAGAGAAGATCAACTGGGCGCAGTTCAGGAAAGCGGACGAATGGCTCGCGAAGGTCGATGCGCTCAAGGCCCGCGAGGGCTTCGCCGAGGGCGATCTCGCGGACCGCGCGACCGACCGGCGCAAACGCTTCGACCGCATCAATGTGGAGTTGAAGGACGGCATCCTGCGAGTCGAAGGCGAGAAGAAGGTGTCCGAACGCGCCGATGGCCTCGGCGGAGAATTCGCCTACTGCACACTCGGCGAACCCCTGGACATCGAGAAGCTCCTGTCCGGCGAGTCGCTCCCGGCGTGGGAGGCCCTGGGCGCGTGGCTGTTCCACACCGCCACGGGCGGCTCGCTGCCCCCGGCGCCCAGGGATGCGCCTCGCTGGTACCTCGGCGAAGCCAAGGACGCGCACGTCTGGCTGATCTACGAACCGCGCCTCGCGTTTCTGAAGTCGCCCGACGCGGCCCTTACCCTGAGCCGGGCGACCGAGCTCTCGACATGGGCAAAGGACCATGCGGCTCGAACCGCGGGCGAAGTGAAGCGGTGTCTGGTCTTCGCGCCCGCGAAGTACCTGAGCAACAAGCAGCTCGCGGAGCACGGGATCGAATACGCCGCATTGCCCTTCGCGCTGTATCGGAACGGGTGACGCGATGAGCCGCCAACGATTCCAGGAGCACCGGGCGCTTTTCGACAAGGCGCTGGCACGGCTGCACGAAGCACTCGCGGAAAACGAGACCGCCATCGTCCGCGACGCGCTCATCCAGCGCTTCGAGTTCACCTTCGAGATGGCGTGGCTTTCATTGTTCGACTACTTGTCGGCGCAAGGCGCTGGCGTGCCTCGTCAGGCCTTTGCCGTCATTCCGCTGGCTTTTCAGTCGCAGCTCCTCGCGGATGCGCAGGTGTGGGATCAGATCCGGGCCTATCGCAATCTCACGAGCCACACGTACGACGAAGCCAAGGCGATCCAGGTGGCGGCGTTCATCCGCTCCACGGCCGCGGGCGCCTTCGACGTCTTGCAGCAGAAACTGCGCACGCTATGACCGACGCCGCGGGGGACTTCGGAATCGCGCGCTCGTCGGCCGCGAAGCTGCGCGCGCTCTTCGAAGAGGCGAGCGGACTTCAGCGGGTCTGGATCTTCGGTTCTCGCGGCCGCGGCGACGCCCGGCCGGATTCCGACATCGATCTGGCTTTCGACGCGCCGGGTTGGACATTCGCGGATCACGCGGGGCTCGCGGGGCGGATCGAGAGTCTGAACCTGCTCTACAAGGTCGACGCGGTCCTGTTGCAGGACACGCTCGATCCGGCCTTTCGAGCGGCAATAGAGCGCGATCGGAAACTATTCTGGGAGATCCGGTTGCGCCCGGCTTCACGCGAGGGCGCGGCCCAGCTGAAGAAGTTCCAGAGCGAGACGCTCGCTCAGCTGGACCGCTACCTCGATCACCTCGTGCAGTGCCGCCGCCAGAGCGAGCAGCAGCTTGCACACTTGCGCGCGATGGAGGGTGCCGAGGATCTCGCGCTGCAGGCACGGGACTTTCCCCGAAAGGCCTGGGCAGCGATGCAGAAATCGGGCGCGCTGCCGCCCAAGTTCGCCGTCCATCCCCATTCCAGCCGCTTCGACGGGGCCGGCCGCGCGATTCCCAATGTCTGTTTCAAGGTGCCGACGGGTGGGGGCAAGACGCTGCTCGCAGCGGCGAGTCTCGGCAAGGTGTTCAATGCCTACCTGGAACGGCATGTGGGATTCGTCCTGTGGATCGTGCCGAACGACGCGATCTACCGGCAGACCCTGAGGACGCTTGCCGACCGCGATCATCCCTATCGGCAGATGCTCAACCTGGCGGGGGCCGGGCGCGTGAAGATTCTGGAAAAGAACTCGCCGCTCACGCGGCTCGACGTGGATTCGCACCTGTGCGTGATGGTGCTGATGCTCGCGGCGGCGTCGCGCCAGAACAAGGAAACGTTGCGGTTCTTCCGCGACCGCGGCAACGTGCTGGGGTTCCTGCCCCGCGAGGACGACATCGAGGCGCACTGGAAGCTGCTCGCCGATGTGCCGAACCTCGATGCCTACGGCAGCCCGTGGGCTCGTCCCGAAGAGGCGCGAGCGCAGAAGGGCAGCATCGTCAAGAGTTCGCTCGGCAACGTGATGCGGCTCGTGCGGCCGATGGTCGTCATCGACGAGGGCCATCACGCCTACACCGAGACGGCGCTCGCGACCCTCGACGGGTTCAACCCCTGCTTCATGCTCGAACTGTCGGCCACGCCGAGAATCGGGAGCGGGGAGGCGGGCGGGGACGGCGGCGGATCCAACATCCTGGTGGACGTGCGCGGCACCGATCTCGACGAGGCGGAGATGATCAAGCTGCCCATCCACGTCGATGTGCGGCACTGGACGGATTGGCGAAGCTGCCTCGCTGAAAGCGTGCGCAGGCTCGACATGCTTCAGCGCGAGGCCGAGGTTTTGCAGGGCGAGACGGCGCGATACGTTCGGCCCATCCTGCTCGTACAGGTGGAACGTACGGGCCGGGACCAGATCGACGCCGGGTTCATTCATGCGACGCACGTGCGAGAGTACCTGGCGCAACTCGGACTGACGGAGCGTCAGATCCGCGAGAAGACGAGCGAGAAGGACGAGATCGGCGATGAGGAATTGCTTTCGCCAGCGAGCGAGGTGCGCGTCATCATCACCAAGCAGGCCTTGCAGGAAGGATGGGATTGCCCTTTCGCGTACGTGCTGTGCGCGCTCTCCGCAAGCAGGGGCAAGCGCGCCATGACGCAGCTGGTCGGGCGCATACTGCGGATGCCCAACGTCGCGAAGACGGGACGGCCGGCGCTCGACGCGTGCTACGTGCTGTGCCATGACGCAAGTACGGGGGAGGTGGTCAAGGCCATCAAGCAGTCGCTGGAAGGCGAGGGCATGGGCGATCTGGGCATCGCCGTTCACGGGGACGCGGGCGATCCCGAGGTGCCGAAACCGGTACCGCTGATGCGCCGGCCGGAGCTGGCGCAGCTGAGAATCTTTCTGCCGCGCGTGACCTGGGTGGGGCCCGACGGCGCGCGCCGCGAATTGCAGTACGAGAGCGACGTGCTGTCGCGCCTGGACTGGGACGGCCTGCAGCCCGATGAGTTGGCGCGGAGCTGGGCGCCCAGCCCGGGCGCCTCCGCGGTGGACATGCATCTGGAGGTGGGATTGTCGATTCTCGACGACGAGTCCGCGCCGCTCAGGAACGCTTTGCAATCGCTGTCACAGCGCGTGGATGGTGCGCGTCTCGTGCGGACTTTGGCCGATCTGGTGCCCAATCCCTGGCTTTTGTGGGAATGGGTCTCGGCCGTTCTCGCGCGCTTGCGCAAGACTTGGGACGACACCGCGATCGCTCTGTCCGACGCATCGCTGATCGAGCGGCTCAGGATAGACGTCGAAGCGGAGCGCGATCGTCTCGCGCACGACGTCTTCTGCAGGCTGGTGGCCGCGGGACGCATCGAGTTTCGGTTGCGCGCGGATGGCACCGACTACGAATTGCCGCACGACGACCTCCTGCAGATCGCGGGCAAAACCGACAAGCTGACTCGCCCGGACGGCTTCTCCGACATCGGCAAGAGCCTGCTTGCCCCGGCGCTGCGGACGCCCGACATGAACAATTTCGAGGCCTTGTTTGCGGGATATCTCGACGAGCAGGCCGCCCTGCGCTGGTGGCACCGGAACGTCGCGCGAACGCAGTACGGCCTGCAGGGCTGGAAGCGGCACAAGGTGTATCCGGACTTCGTCTTCGGCTTTCTCACGCAGGGCGCCGACTCGCGGGTCGTGGTGCTGGAGACGAAAGGGGTCCACCTGGCGGGGAATTCCGACACGGCCTACAAGCAGGCCTTGCTGGCCGCTTTGACCGAGGCCTACTGCGACGAACGCTTCCGCAGTTCCGGCGAACTCGCACTGGAAGGCGCGAGGGAAACGATCGAATGCGATCTCGTCTTCAACGAAGCGTGGCGCAGCACGATGGCGGCCCGATACTTCTCTTAAGCCGGCTTGAGGAGAACGACAACCGCCCCCGCCCCGCCCTCATCCGCCCGCGCCTGCACGAACGCGAGCACTTCGTTCTTCTGCACGAGCCACCCGTGCACCTTGCCCTTGAGCACCGGCGTCTTCCCCGGCGAGCCGAGGCCCTTGCCGTGCACCACGCGCACGCACCGCCAACCCTGCTTCAGCGCATCGCGCAGGAAGGCCGAAAGCGCTTCGCGCGCGTCGTCCGTGCGCAGGCCGTGCAGATCGATTTCGCCCTGGATGCTCCAGTCGCCCCGGCGCAGCTTCTTCGTCACTTCCATGCCGATGCCGGCGCGTCGAAAACTCATCGCGTCGTCGACGTCGAGCAGCGTGCTCGCATCGAATTCGTCACTGATGGATTCGCGCAGCACTCGCTGATCGTCGAGCTGCCGCTGCACGGGAATCGGCGCGGGCGGCTCCGGCGCGTGATGCACCTTGCCGTGCGCGCGCAGCGGCACCACCCGCCCCGCCGCGCGCGAAAAAAGATTGCGCTCCGCTTCGGCCTTGCGCGCGGCTTCGCGGCGCGCGGCCTCCGCCGCCGCCGCGGCCTCGCGCGCATCCGCGAGTGACTTGCGCATCGCGTGGAGGTCCTGCAAGGACTTCGATCTCACAATAGCCCCTTCTCCGACATCGACAACGCCTCGCCCGGCGCGACGATCACGTGATCGAGCACGCGCACGTCCACGAGCGCGAGCGCCGCCTTCAGCGCCTGCGTGAGCGTTTCGTCCGCGCGCGAAGGCTGCACCATGCCGCTCGGGTGATTGTGCGCGAGCACCACCGAGGCGGCGTGATGGTGAAGCGCCTTCAGCACGACCTCGCGCGGGTAGACGCTCGTCTGCGTGAGCGTGCCGCGAAAGAGCTCCTCCATCTCGATGAGTCGATGCTGCGCATCGAGAAAAAGTGCCGCGAACACCTCGTGCTTGCGATGCGCCAGGTGCAATTGCAGGAAATTCTTCACGGCCTCGGGCGAGCTGAACACCTCGCGGGCCTTCAGCCGCTCGGCCACCGCGCGCCGCGCGAGTTCGAGCACCGCCAGCAACTGGGCGCGCTTGGCCTTGCCGCCGAGCCCCTTGATGGCCTTCATCATCTCCCCGTCGGCGTTGAGCAGGCCCGCGATCCCCTGGAAATGCCTGAGCACCTCGTCGGCCATGGTCATGACCCCGCGGCCGCGCGTGCCCGTGCACAGCAGCAGCGCGAGCAGTTCGGTGTCCGACAGGGACGCGGCGCCGCGCGCGAGCAGCTTTTCGCGCGGCTGGGCATCGGCTGGAAGGTCTTTGAGCTGCATGAGCGAGGAAGAAAGCTTGTGTTTCTACAATGGAGCCCAGTTTATCGGGACTTCCATGGGCTCCAGCGCTTCGTCGTCGCCCCGCGTCCACGCGGGCTCCTTTCTCACGCTGCACTATCGGCTCGCGGGGCCCGGGGGCGACATCATCAATACGTTTGGCGACAAGCCCGCCACGCTCACGCTCGGCACCGGCGAGCTGTCGCCGGCCGTGGAGCAGCGGCTCATGGGCATGCAAGAGGGCGCGAGCGCGACGTTCGACATTCCCTCGGGGGAGGCGTTCGGCGAACGCAACCCGGACATGGTCCAATGGGTGGCGCGCAGCCTCCTGAAGGAAATGGGCGACCCGGACGAGCAATACCACGTGGGCGAGGTCGTGCAGTTCCCCACGCCCGACGGCATGGGCCAGTACGCCGGCACCGTGCGCCAGGTGAGCGAGGAGGCCGTGCTCTTCGACTTCAACCATCCGCTCGCGGGCCAGCCCGTGACTTTCGAAGTGCATGTGATCGGTGTCCTATGACGAGCCATGAGCTGCAGAAGATCGTCCTCGCGGAGCCTCGCGGCTTTTGCGCCGGCGTCGACCGCGCGATCGAGATCGTCGAGCGCGCGCTCGCGAAGTTCGGCGCGCCGATCTACGTGCGCCACGAGATCGTCCACAACACCTACGTCGTGAACAACCTGAAGGAAAAGGGCGCGATCTTCATCGAGGATCTGGCCGAAGTGCCGCGGGGTGCCACGCTCGTCTTTTCCGCGCACGGCGTGAGCAAGGCGGTGCAGCGCGAGGCGGACGCGCGCGGCTTCACCGTGTTCGACGCCACGTGCCCGCTCGTGACGAAGGTGCACGTCGAAGTCGCGAAGCTCGCTCGGGAAGGCTACGAATTCATCATGATCGGCCACAAGGGCCACCCCGAAGTGGAAGGCACGATGGGCCAGCTCGACCACGGCATTCACCTGGTCGAGGATGTGGACGACGTGCGGCGCGTGCAGCCTTCGCAGACGGAGAAACTCGCGGTCGTGACGCAGACCACGCTGTCGGTGGACGATGCGGCGGAAATCTCGGCGGCGGTGCGAATGCGCTTTCCGCGCATTCGCGAGCCGAAGCAGCAGGACATCTGCTACGCCACGCAGAACCGGCAGGACGCGGTGAAGCTCCTGTCGAAGCAGGTGGACGTGGTGATCGTGGTGGGCAGCCCGACCAGTTCGAACAGCAACCGCCTTGCCGAGCTCGCGCGCAAGCTCGGCGTCGACGCGTACATGGTCGACAGCGCGGAGGAACTGCGGCCCGAGTGGCTCGCCGGCAGGCAGCGGGTGGGCATCACCGCGGGAGCGTCCGCGCCGGAGATTCTGGTGCAGCACGTGATCGAGCGCATCCGTGCGCTGGGGGCTGTGGCCGTGCGAAGGATGGATGGCATCACCGAGACCGTGAAGTTTCCGCTGCCGAAGGGACTGAAGCTTGAATCGAGCTGAAATCGAGCGGGCCGCGAAGCGGTATCGCGAAGGCCGTCCGCACTTCATCCGCCGCACGCCGCTCTGGAAGTTGCCCGGGGCGGCACTCGGCGTGGATTGCCGCGAAGTGTGGCTGAAGCTCGAGCACCTGCAGGCAAGCGGCAGCTTCAAGGCGCGCGGCATGCTCAACCGGCTGCTCGCCAACGAAATTCCGGCAAGCGGCGTGATCGTCGCTTCGGGTGGCAATGCGGGCATCGCCACCGCGGCGGCCGCGAAGGCGCTGGGTGTGAAGTGCGAGGTGTTCGTGCCGACGGTGTCGAGCGCGTCGAAGCAGGCGAAGCTGCGCGAACTGGGGGCGCGGCTTGTCGTGACCGGCGCTGTCTATGCCGAAGCGCTCGAAGCCTGCAACGCGCGTCAGAAGGAGACCGGCGCGCTCCTCACGCATGCGTACGACCAGCCGGAGGTGGTGGCGGGCGCGGGCACGGTGGCGATGGAGATCGAGGAGCAGGGCGGCGAGGTGCCCGACAGCGTGCTCGTGAGCGTGGGCGGTGGCGGGCTCATCTGCGGCATCGCGTCGTGGTTCGATGGTCGCGCGCGCGTCGTTGCGCTGGAGCCTGAGCTCGCGCCGACGCTGTACGAAGCGCGCAGGCACGGCAAGCCGGTGGATGTGGCGGTGAGCGGCGTGGCGGCGGATTCGCTGGGCGCGAAGCGCATCGGCGCGATCGCGTGGGAGATCGCGCAGCGCTGCGTGGACGACGCGCTGCTCGTCGACGACGCTTCGATCCGTGCGGCGCAGCTGTGGCTGTGGACGGAATTCAAGCTCGCGGTGGAGCCCGCCGCGGCGCTGGGACTTGCTGCGTTGCGCACGGGCCGCTATCGGGTGCGTGCGGACGAAAGGGTCTGCGTGGTGCTGTGCGGGGCGAACGTGGATCCTGCGACGCTCGCGTGAGGGCGGGCGCGGGCTTCTCGCTTTACCCTTCGCAATTCACCATCCACGGCACGCCGAACCGATCGGTGACCATGCCGAAGTGCGCGCCCCAGAACGTGGGCGAGAAGGGCATCGTCACGTGGCCGCCTTGCCCGAGCGCGTTGAAGATGCGCTCGCCCTTGTCCTTTTCCTTCGGCAGGTTCACCGACATCGAGAACCCCGTGTAGCCGGCGGTGGCCGTGCCCGGCATGGTGTCGCTCGCCATGAAGCGTGCGCCTTCGGATTCGAAGGTGGCGTGCATCACCTTGTCCTTCCAGCCGGCGGGGAGGTCCGCGTCGTCCATCGGCGAGCCGCCGTAGCGGTGCAGCGCGAGTGTCTTGCCCGCGAACACTTGTTCGTAGAACTTCAAGGCCTCTTCGCAGTTGCCGCCGAAGAACAGGTAGGTTTCGATCTGCATGGCAAGACTTTCGTGGGGGCAGGGCAGAAGCGGGGATGGTACGTGGCCCACGAATAAAATGGAACCATCATGCTCGACATCACCTTGCTGCGAAAAGACCTGGACCAAGTCGTCGCGCGCCTGAAGACGCGCGATGCGGCCCAGCCCTTCCTCGACGTGGAGGCGTTTCGCGGCCTCGAGTCCGAGCGCAAGACGATCCAGACCCGCACCGAAGAGCTGCAGTCGCGGCGCAATTCGCTTTCCAGGGAGATCGGCCAGCTGAAGGCCAGGGGCGAATCGGCCGACGCCGTGATGGCGCAGGTGGCGCAGATCAAAGTCGAGCTGGACGCATCGGCCGCGCGGCTTGCGCAGATCCAGCCGGAGATGGAAGCGCTGCTGCTTGCCGTGCCCAACCTGCCGCACGAAAGCGTGCCGGTGGGCGGGGGCGAAGACGACAACGTCGAAATTCGCAAGTGGGGCTTGCCGCGCGAATTCGGCTTTGCCGTGAAGGATCACGTGGACATCGGAGAAAAGCTCGGGCTCGACTTCGAGACGGGCGTGAAGCTGAGCGGTTCGCGATTTACCGTGATGCGCGGGCAGATCGCGCGGCTGCATCGTGCGATCGCGCAGTTCATGCTCGACGTGCAGACGACCGAGCATGGGTATACGGAGTGCTACACGCCGTACATCGTGAACGGGGACACGTTGCGCGGCACGGGGCAGTTGCCGAAGTTCGAGGGCGATCTGTTCGCCGTGAGCAAGGGCGGGCAGGAGGGGCTTGCCGATGAGGAGCAGAAGGCGCTCTATCTGATTCCCACGAGCGAGGTGACGTTGACCAATTTCGTGCGGGATGAGGTGGTGACGGAGGCGGCGCTGCCGATCCAGCTCACCGCGCATACGCCTTGTTTCCGTTCGGAGGCGGGCAGCGCGGGCAAGGACACGCGCGGCATGATCCGGCAGCATCAGTTCGACAAGGTGGAGATGGTGCAGATCGTGCATCCGCAGAAGAGCTACGACGCGTTGGAGAGCATGACGCGGCATGCGGAGGCGATCCTGCAGAAGCTGAAGCTGCCGTATCGCGTGGTGCTGCTGTGCACGGGCGACATGGGGTTCGGCGCGTCGAAGACGTACGACCTGGAAGTGTGGATGCCGGGGCAGCGGAAGTATCGCGAGATCAGTTCGGTGTCGAACTGCGAGGCTTTCCAGGCGCGGCGGCTGCAGGCGCGGTTCAAGAATGCGCAGGGGAAGAACGAGCACGTGCACACGCTCAACGGTTCGGGCCTGGCGGTGGGGCGCACGCTGGTGGCGGTGCTGGAGAATTACCAGAACGAGGATGGGTCCGTGACGGTGCCGGAGGTGTTGCGGCCGTACATGGGCGGCGTCGCCGCGCTGCGGGCCTGACGGCCCGCCGCCCCCCGCCGCCCCCCGCCCCCCCCGCTGTCCGCTACTGCGTGTTCAGCCCGAGTCGCCGCACGAGCGGGCCGTAGAGCGCGTTGTCCCGCTGGACGATCTTCGTGAACTCCTCCGGGCCGGCGTAGGCGACGTCGCCGAACTGGCCGAGCCGCTGCTGCACTTCCGGCAGCGCGAGCGCCCGCTCCAGCTCGCGCGAGATCCTGGCGATCACTGCAGGCGGCGTTCCCGCCGGGGCCGCGAGTCCGAGGTACACCTCGCCGAAGATCTGGTCGCCGTAGCCGAGCTCCGCCATCGAAGGCACGTCCGGAAACTGCGGAGACCGGATCGCGCCGCCGATCACGAGCGGCCGCAGCTTGCCGGACTTCAGAAGCTCGATGAAGCTCGTTCCGATCACGGCCTGCACTTCGTTGGCCATCGCGGCCTGGTAGCTTTGCGCGCCGCCCTTGTACGGCACGTGGACCATGTCGATTCCGGTCTTGAGCTTCAGCGCCTCGAAGTGCAGATGCGCGAGACTGCCGATGCCGTAGCTGCCGTAGTTGATCTTGTTGGCCTTGGCGTACTTCAGGAACTCGTCGAAGGTGTGCACGGGCAACTGCGGATTCACGGCCATGATCCAGCCCGAGTTGCGCATGAGGCGGCCGATGTACGCGAAATCCTTGGTGGGATCGTAAGGCGGCGTCTTGTACAAGGCGGGCACGACGCCCGCGAGATCGGGGTTGAACGAGAGCAGCGTGTAGCCGTCGGCCGGCGCACGCATCACCATCTGCGCGGCGATGAGCCCCGCGGCGCCGGGCTTGTTGTCGACGATCACCGTTTGCCCGAGCCCTTGCGACATCTTGTCGGCCACGAGCCGCATGGCGATGTCGGTGGATGCGCCCGGAACATAGCCCACCACGATCTTCACGGGACGCGACGGAAAGTCCGACTGCGCGACAGCCGCCGTCCCGAGGCCGAGCCACGCGAGCGCGGCCAGAAATACGAATGCGATACGCTTCACCAACATCTCCTTTGTTCCGGGGGCTAGTCGCTGGAAGTCATGCCGATGGCTTCGAGCGCGAAGCCGTAGGGCAGCAGTTCGGCGATCTGCCGGCGCAGCGGCTCGGTGATGAGCAGCCGGGCGTAGCGGCGCACGAGATCCGGCTGCGAGGCGATCTGCCGGGCGAGTTCCCACGCGCGCGGCAGCAGCTCGCCCGCCGGCAGCACCTCGTTGACCATGCCGAAGTCCAGTGCCTGGCGGGCCTTCACGGTCTGCCCGGTGAGCAGGAAGTAGCGGGCGCGGTTCAGGCCCATCACGGCCGGAAACACGATGTGCACACCGTCGCCCGGCACGAGCCCGCCCACGAAGTGTGCCGAGTCCTTGAATTCGGCCGTCTCGGCGGCGAGCACGACGTCGCACAGCATCGGCAGTTCGGCGTGGCGCAGCGCGGGGCCGTTCACGGCGGCGATCATCGGAACGTCGACGGCGAGGATGTTGGACAGCAGGCCCTTCACCTCCCAGCCCAACTCGACCACGTCGGCCGTCGTCTTGCGATGCGCCGCCTTGTTCGCGGCGGGATCGGGCACCGGACCGGAGAACTCGGCGCCCGTGCCCGTGAGGATCACGACCTTGTTCTCGCGGTCGCGACCGATGTGCATGAACGCCTCCTCCAGCTCGGCGTGCGTCTGGCGGCTCCAGCGCAGCGGGCCGCCGCCGGTGTGCATCGCAACTTCCAGGATGCCGTCCTCGCGCCGGATGCGCAGCGTGTCGTACTTCTTCGCGTAGTCGCCGAGCCGGCTGCGCATGCGTGCGAGATCCATGGCGGCGCCCCGGCTACGGCTTGCGCGTGTTGCGCGCTTCCGCGATGTGCGTGCACGGGTGGTCGATGAGAGGCGTCACCTCGATCTTCATGTAGGGGAACATGGGCATCGACATGAGCGTCTCGTGCAGCGCCTCGAGCGTCGGCGCCTCCCACACGCTGAAGTTGGCGACCCGGCCCACGATGCGCCAGATGCGCACCATCACGCCTTCGCCGATCAGCTGTTCGGCGCGCGCGTTCTCGCGCTGGCGCAGTTCGTTCTTCTGGTCTTGCGGCATCTCGGCCGGAACGCTCACGTCGATGTGGCACATGAAAAGCATGTTCGAGGTCCTTGGGGAAGTGGTTGAATGTCTTGTTTCAGAAGGCGACTTCGCCGCGGCCCTTCAGCCGCAGCAGTTCGCGCGCTTCGTCGGGCGTCGCGGGCTCCAGGCTCAGCGCGCGGACGATGTCCACGATGCGCCGGACCTGATCGGCATTGCTCCTGGCGAGCGTGCCGGGGCCGTCCCACAGCGAATCCTCCAGGCCGACGCGCGCGTTGCCGCCCATCGCGAGCGACATCGCGGCGATCGGCATCTGATTGCGCCCCGCGCCGAGCACGGACCACACGTAGTCCTTGCCGAAGAGCCGGTCGGCCGTGCGGCGCATCTGCAGCACGTCCTCCGGGTGCGGGCCGATGCCGCCCAGCAGGCCGAATACGGACTGGATGAACAGCGGCGGCTCGAGAATGCCGCGTTCCAGGAAGTGCGCCGCGGTGTAGAGGTGCCCGATGTCGTAGCACTCGATCTCGAACCGCGTGCCGTTGCCGCCGCACGATTCGAGGATGTGGCGGATGTCGCGGAAGGTATTGCGGAAGATGAGCTCGTCGGAGTTGCGCAGGTAAGGCTCTTCCCAGTCGTACTTGAACTCCTTGTGGCGATCGAGCATCGGAAAGAGCCCGAAATTCATCGAGCCCATGTTGAGCGAGGCGACTTCGGGCTCGAGCTGGAGCGCCGGCTGCAGCCGCTCCTCGACGGCCATCGTCGGCGCGCCGCCGGTCGTGATGTTCACCACCACGCCGCTGCGCTCCTTGATCGAGGGCAGGAACTCGCGAAAGAGCGCCGGGTCCTGCGACGGCCGGCCGTTGTGCGGCAGCCGTGCGTGAAGATGCACGATGGCCGCGCCCGCATCGGCCGCGGCGACGGCCTCGTCGGCGATCTGACGCGCCGTGACGGGAAGGTGCGGCGACATCGAAGGCGTGTGGATCGCCCCCGTGACCGCGCAGGTCACGATGACTTTGCGTGTGGAAGCCATCGTCCTACGCGCCGGCGCTGACCGTGCGGAACTCGAACCTGTCCCATGGATAGGCGTCGGGGAAGTCGACGTCTTTCCACTGGAGGTCGACCGGGTGGGCCGTCTCGGCGAAGGTCATCGCCAGGTCGTACAGCGTGCGCGCGTCTTCCGGCAGCTCGCCGATCGTCCACTGATCCAGATACGCCAGCGCCTCCCGCAGGCGCGGCAGCACGGCGTCGTAGAAGGCGCGGAGGTCCTCGATCGTCGTCGTGTGCAGCTTGCGAAAACGTTCCTGCTCCGACCCGAGCGCCCAGGCGTCCACGAACGGCTGGAGGGTGGCGAAGGGCTCAGGCAACTTTCGGGAGGGCATGCACGTTCCTTTCGGCGATGAGGTCGTCCGCGGCGCGGTAGTGGTTCTGGATCAGCATCTCCTGCTGCGACAGGAAGATGTGCGGCAGCGCGCCCGAAGACACGCCGAGGTAGTTCGTCTCCATCGTCGCGAGGTCCTCGCGCAGCACTTCGCGACCCCGCACGATGGCGTACTGCTGAGCGATGCGGTCGGCGGGCCGGTCGGTCTGGAATGCGAAGCGCTGCACGCGCACGTCGGTGGTCTCGTGGTCGATCGGCCAGAACCACATGAGCGAGTGCGTGTTGGCCTGCGGACCCAGCACGACGTTGGGCACCAGATGCACGATGTCGAACGCCCACTGGTGAAAGCGGGACGGGTTGACGCCCGGCGCAAGCTTGTCCATGTCGAACTTGATGAACGACGGGAACATGGGCCGCGACGCGGTGTACAGGATGTCCTCGGCGGGCGTGGCCTTGTGGTTCGGATTGCCGTGCGCGGAGTAGCGCGCGAAGTGGTCGCCGACCTCGATGTAGGCGCGATGTCGGTTCGGGTTGGAGCCGCTGCCCTGGTAGTCGGGTACCGTGTTGCGGTGGATGTAGAGGTTGTGGTAGCCCTCGCAGAAGGCGTTCACCGCGAGGTTCCAGTTCGTCTTCAGCACCACCCGGTGATCCGCGATCTTGGTGCGGCCGTCGGAGAAGCCCTTGTACTGGTCGTGGATCGGCCCGAGCCACTCGGCGAGCGTCTGGCGCGGGTTCGGATCGAAGTTGACGAAGACGATGTTCTCCCAGACCTCGGAGTTCACGGGGATCAGCCCGTGCGTGGACTTGTCCAGCCCGCAGAACTGCGTGGCGTCGGTCACGCCGATCAGCTCGCCCGTGTTCGCGAAGGTCCACGCGTGGAAGCCGCACGTGAAAGCGCGGCGGCAGCCGTTCGCGTCGCGCACGAGCTTCTCGCCGCGGTGCCGGCAGACGTTGTGGAACACGCGGATGCGGTCGTCCTGGCCGCGCACGATGAGCAGCGACGCCTTCAGCGGCGGAATGTCGGTGACGAGGTAGTCGCCCTTCTTCTTCAGGTCGAGCGCGCTCGCCGCCACCAGCCACGATCGCCTGAAGATCGCGGCCTTTTCGGTCTGGTGGAATTCGGGCGTCATGCGCTCGGCGATCGGGATCACGTTGCGCAGGCGCGAGGTGTCGCCCTTGAAGACGGTGAAGCTCTTGTTCTCCGCGGTCGTCATGGCCGCCTCACTCGACGATCGAGGCGAGCACCATGTCGCCGAGCGCCTGGAAGCGCAGCAGATTGCGGATGCGCTCCATGACGCCCGAGGTGAGCGCGACGAAGGTGAGCTCGCGTTCCGGGTCGACCCAGAAGCCCATCGAGCCCAGGCCCCAGCCGCCGAAGGAAGACGGCGAGGCGAGCATCGCGATGTGGCTCGGGAAGATTCCCTCGCCGCGCAGGAAGGTGCCGAGGCCCAGGTATGCGGGGAAGGGTGCCATGCCGTGCAGCGCGCGCGACGAGTTGAACATGCTGTTGGGCCGATCGCCCGTCTGGTTGCGCACCATCGCGCGCACCATGGCGGGCGAGAGGATGCGCTTGCCGTCGAGCGCGCCGCCGAGCCGCAGCATTTCGGCGAAACGCACGAGGTCCTGCGCGGTGGAGAAGGTCGCGCCGCCCGAGGCGAGCTCGGTCGATTCGGTCGCGCCGTTGTCGCGCGCGGCGAGAAAGGCCTTGTTCAACTCCGGCGCATCGGGGTCGCGCACGATCACGGGCACGCGCCGGCTCGCGAGATGCGGCGCGAGGCCGAACGACGTGTCGCGCATCTGCAGCGGCTCGAAGACGTCCTGCGCCATGATGTGCCGGAAGGCGCGCTGCTTCTCGTCGAGCCGCTTCACCACGCCCGCGAGGATCGTGTAGCCGGTCATCGCGCTGTAGCTCACGATCTCGCCGGGGGCCGATTCCAGCGGCAGATCGCAGATCGCGGCCACCGCGCGGTCGAGGTCGCCGAGCTGGTCCACGGGCAGCGGCGCGGGTGCCATGCCCAGCCCCGCCGTGTGCGTGAGGATCTGCCCCACGGTCACGCGTTCCTTGCCGCGCTTCGCGAACTCCGGAATGATGTGCGACACGGGCGTGATGAGGCTCACCTGGCCGCGTTCCACGCAGCGCAGCAGCGCGACGGCCGTCATCACCTTGGAAATCGACATGATGCTGAAGGCCGAATCGGGTTTCAGCATGCGGTCGGCGTCGCGCTGGGCATAGCCGAGCGTGAGATCGAGCACCGTCTGGCCTCTGCGCGCGACCATGATGCGCGCGCCGTCGTACTTGCTGGCGGCGATGTCGGCCGATACCTTGCCGGCCACGCGGGCGAGGGATTGCGGATCGAAGCCGAGCTGCGCCGCCGCGGCGGTCACGCCGTGGGATTCCTGCATTGCGTTTTCTCCTGTGGGTATGCCGTGGCCGACTACTGTTCGGCGTGGATGTTGGCGGCCTTGATGACGCGGCCCCAGCGTTCGTATTCGTTCTTCATGTAGGTGTCGAGGTCCTGGATCGACGAGACCCCCGCGCCGCCGATCGTCACGCCCACGCGGGTGAGTTCGGCGCGCGTCTCGGGATCGGCGAGCACGGTCTTCATCTCGCGGTTCAGGCGTTCGACCACCGCGTCGGGCGTCTTCGCGGGCACGAGGATGCCCTGCCAGAACGCGAGCGTGAGCGGCACGCCCTGTTCGGTGAAGGTCGGCACCTCGGGCGCATCCGCGACACGCTGCGTCGTGTCGACGCCCAGGATCTTCACCTTGCCCGCGCGCGCATTGGCGAGGGCGAGGCCGAGCGGAACCATCGTCACGTCGACCTGGCCCGCGATGGCCGCCTGGAAGGCGGGGCCGGAGCCCTGGTACGGCACGTGGAGCATCGAGATGCCCGTCGCGTCGCAGAACGCTTCGGTGCGGATGTGGCCGCCGCTGCCCACGCCCCAGGTCGAATACGTCAACTTGCCGGGATTCGCCTTCGCGAGCTTCACGAATTCGGGGATGTTGTTCGCCGCGATCTTCGGGTTCACGACCAGCGCGTTGGGCATCGAGCCCACGAGCGCCACCGGGCGGAAGTCCTTCAGCGCGTCGTAGCGCACGTGCGGAAACACGTGCGGGTTGATCGAATGCGAGTCCGCCACCGTGTACTGGATCGTGTAGCCGTCCGGCGCGGCGCGCGCGACGTATTCGGTGCCCACCTGGCCGCTCGCGCCGGAGCGGTTGTCGACGATGACCTGCTGGTGCAGGCGGTCGGAGAGATGCTTGGCGATGATGCGCGCGACACTGTCCGTGCCGCCGCCGGCGGGCCACGCCACCACCATCTTGACGGGGTGGTCCGGGTATTCGGCCCGCGCGGGGGCGACGAAAGCGAGCGCGGCCATCGCGGACGCCGCGATCTGCAGCAAGTTCATGGGGATTGTCTCCTGTCGGTACTACACGTCTGTCTGGAACCCCAGTGTAGGAACAAGTCCGCCCGCGGTCACCCCGATGACAGCGAATAACTAGAATTCAGAACATGAATGAGCTGGATGTGCGGCTGCTGCGGGCGCTGCTCGTGCTGATGGCCGAGCGCAACGTCTCGCGCGCCGCGGAGCGCCTCGGGATGAGCCAGCCCGCCACGAGCCACGTGCTCGCGCGCCTGCGCACGGTGTTCGGCGATCCGCTGCTGCTCAGGTCGCGCGGCGGCATGACGGCGACCAACCGCGCGCTCGAGATCGAAGCCGAAGTGCGCGAGCTCCTCGCGCGGTACGACGACCTGGTGAAGCCCGGGCTCGGCTTCGAGCCCGCCACGTCCGTCCGCCGCTTTTCCGTGACCGCGCCGGAATTCGCGGAACACATGCTGATGCCGCCCGTGATGAAGCAGTTGCGCGCGCGTGCGCCCGGCGTGCGCGTGGACGTTCGCGCGCCCGACCCCCAGCGGTCGTACGAGCTGCTGGAGCGTGGCGAAGTCGACCTGCGCATCGCGTGGCTGCTCAAGCCCATGCCTTCGCTGCGTTCGCTGCAGCTCTTTCAGGACCACATGGTCTACATCGCCGACGCCGAACACCCGAGGATTCGCGGCCGGCTGACGCTTGCGCAATTCCTGGGCGTGCCGCACCTGCGGACGTACGGGGCGAGCGTGAGCACGACCAACCGGGTGATCGACGAGGCGCTGGAGCGCGCGGGCAAGCGGCTGGAAATGGTGTTCTACCTGCAGAACTTCCTCACGGTGCCTTCCATGCTCGTGGGCACGGACGCGGTCGCGGCGCTGCCGCTGCGCCTGGCGAGGCGGTTCGCGCAGCAGTACCCGCTGCAGGTGCTCGAGCCGCCGCTGAAGCTGCCTCGCATCCGCTACGCGGCCTATTGGCACGAGCGCAGCCAGCACGACGCCGGGCATGCGTGGCTTCGGCAGATCGTGCGTGAGGCGGCGCAGTCGATCTCGGATTGATTCGGCGATACTTGCGGTCTGCTCATCGGGCGGCTCTTTCGCGAGCCGAAACGTCATGCTCAACGGAAAGACAGCTCTCGTCACGGGTTCCACCAGCGGCATCGGCCTCGGCATCGCGCGGTCGCTCGCGCGCCAGGGGGCGCGGATCGTGCTCAACGGCTTCGGCGACGTGGAGGCCGCCCGCGCAGAGGTGGCGGCGCTCGGGGTCGAGGTGGACTATCACGGCGCGGACATGAGCAAGCCGGCCGAGATTGCCGACATGATGGCATTCGCGGCTGCGCGGTTCGGCCGGGTGGACGTGCTCGTGAACAACGCGGGCATCCAGCATGTGGCGCCGATCGAGGAGTTCGATCCGGCGCGCTGGGACGCCGTGATCGCGATCAATCTGTCGAGCGCGTTTCACACGACGCGGCTGGCGATTCCGGCCATGCGGCAGGCCGACTGGGGGCGCATCATCAACATCGCGTCGACGCACGGCCTGGTGGCTTCGCCCTTCAAGTCGGCCTACGTGGCCGCCAAGCATGCGATCGTCGGCCTGACGAAGGTGGTGGCGCTGGAAACGGCCACGACGGGGATCACGTGCAACGCGATTTGCCCGGGCTGGGTGCTCACGCCGCTGGTGGCCAGGCAGATCGAGGCGCGCTCGCATGACGAGGGCATATCCGTCCAGCAGGCCGAGCGGGAGTTGCTGGAGGAGAAGCAGCCTTCGCTTGCGTTCACGACGCCGCAAGAGCTGGGCGAACTGGCGGTGTTTCTTTGCGGCCCGGCGTCGAAGAATGTCCGGGGCGTGGCGTGGAACGTGGATGGTGGGTGGGTGGCGCGCTGAGATAGAATGCAAGGCTTCGCACCACGCGAACCGAATTCAGGAGCGGTGGCAGAGTGGTCGAATGCGCCGGACTCGAAATCCGGTATACGGTTTACCGTATCGAGGGTTCGAATCCCTCCTGCTCCGCCAGGATCCCGTCCACAGGGGTCCACCAGAGTCCCCACAGCAGCAAAAGGCCTTGAGAAATCAAGGCTTTTTGTCTTCTGAGGTCCATGTGGGTCCACCGCGATCCACAACCTAAAGGGGGTACTTAGCGGGGTATCGAGGCAAGCCGTATGGGGGTATTTTTCTATCCAGGCTTGAAGGACCTCAAACGTGTCTGAAACGACAACCCTCCGTAGAACCCGTCAGCTCAAAGGACAACTGACGGACCTGAAACTCCGCAACCTCGAGACGCGAGAAAAGCCGTACAAGGTGGCCGACGGCAACGGCCTGTACGTGCTCGTGTCGGCAACTGGGCTGCGCGCGTGGCGGTGGAAGTACCGCTTTGCCCGCAAGGAAAAGGTACTGCCGCTCGGCAAGTACCCGGATGTCACTCTCGCAGAGGCGCGGGCGGCGCGCGACGAGGCGCGGAAAAAGCTGCTCGCGGATATCGATCCGGCGGAGGAGCGACGTGACGCCAAGGTCGCGCTTCTCGTTGCTCACGAAAACTCTTTCGAAACAGTCGCTCGCGCTTGGCACGAAGTGTGGGCTCCGACCAAGCACCAGCGCTATTCAGAGGACGTCCTTGTCAGACTCGAGCGCAACGTGTTTCCTGTCCTCGGTCACAAGCCGGTGTCGCAGATCGAACCGAAGGACGTGGTCCGGGTGATGGATCTCGTTCAGGGCCGCGGTGCGACTGACATTGCCCGGCGGGTGCGCAACACGTGCAGTCAGATCTTTCGGTACGCCGTTACCAAAGGTCTGTGCAGCCGCAATCCAGCTGCTGACTTCAAGCCGTCCGATGTTCTGCCGCAGCGGAAAGCAGAGAACCATGCCCGCATCGATGAAGCTGACCTCCCAGAACTCCTAAGAAAAATCGAAGCCTATGAAGGGTCTCAGCTCACCCGTCTTGCCATGAAGCTGCTGGCTCTCACCTTCGTGCGGACATCAGAGTTAATCGAGGCACGGTGGAATGAGATCGACTTCGACAACGCCGAATGGAGGATTCCAGCCGAGCGCATGAAAATGAAGCGCCCTCATATCGTTCCTTTGGCGCCGAAGGCGATCGAGGTCCTGCGTACGCTCCAGTTGATCTCGGGCAGGTTCGAACTCCTCTTCCCCGGCGAGCGGGATCGCAAGAAACCGATGAGCAACAACACCATCCTCAAGGCTCTCGAGCGAATGGGATACAAGGGAAGAATGACTGGCCACGGCTTCCGCGGCTTGGCGTCCACTGCACTTTATGAACGCCAGTTTCCCTCTGACCACATCGAGCTGCAGCTCGCGCATGTGCGCGGAAAAGTGCGAGGTGCTTATGACCACAGCCGGCAACTGCCACAACGCCGCAAGATGATGGAGTTCTGGGCGGATTACTTAGACAGCTGCTTATCTGCAAGGTCGACAGCCCAACAAACCGCACCCGCCGAATCAACGACCCAGGAATGCGAGTACGTGTAGCACGAGTCGAGAAAACGAAGTCGGTACTGGTGCCGTCTGTGGGTGTCGCGTATTGTCCACAGACGGGACTCCCAAATGTGTACGGAGCGTTTTCGACTCACATAATCTGATCACCACCTTTTTCG
The DNA here is from genome assembly GCF_035548915.1 of Ramlibacter sp. Taxonomy (GTDB): domain Bacteria; phylum Pseudomonadota; class Gammaproteobacteria; order Burkholderiales; family Burkholderiaceae_C; genus Ramlibacter. The sequence goes on from NZ_DASZSE010000039.1 coordinate 570,707, forward strand.
AGGTGTGCTAGCGGTCGATTCAATCGAGAACTGTCGGCTCGCGGGTACCGCATGTGGGGCACCCCCGCTGGACTAGCGAAATTAGACCTTGACCCACTCAAGGCACAACGCGCGGCACAGCCGCGTGGAGATGTGCTTTGAGTGCGGAACTCTCACTTCCATCGACTCGGGCCCTTGAGACGCACCTCGCGTTCTCTATCAAGGAGTTCTGTCGGCTTCACGGAATCAGCAGGTCCTACTTCTACGAGTTGGATCGTGATGGAAAAGCTCCGGACAAGATGATCCTCGGTCGTCGAGTGCTCATCACTGCCGAGGCTGCGGCTGCGTGGCGCCAGCAATTCACCAGGCCGCGCGCTTCCGTTGCGCCCCCGCTGGACATATCCCGGAACGCCTCGCGGGGCAGCTAGCGATCAATTACATGACTCGCAACCTGGCAATGCTCGCCAGATCTGTGCGCCGCAGCGGAGTCGCGCGGCACGAATGCATGGAAGAAGAGCACTTGGAATTAGCCATGCCCGCAACAAACGAGGAGGGGACTTGTGGAGGCACGATGGAGTACTCGAAAAGAGCGATACCGGAAGCAAAGACGCGAGGAGATGGCGGCGGTGCTGGCGCGGCACCGCTGGACGCACTGGGTGACGCTCAAATTCAATCGCGCGTGGCCTGATGAAGAGGCTGTGCGGGCCTTGGGCAGATTTGCGTACTACGTGGCTCAGGCACTGTTTGAGCGAGCCACCTTTCGCCCTGAAATCGGGACGCGTCCGCTTTTTTTCGTGGCGTTTCTGGAGTGGACGAAGAAGGGCTATCCGCATTGGCACGTGCTGTTCGAACTGCATGGGCCACCTTTTGAGCGGGTGGAGCAAGTAATGAAACGGAAGTGGCGATTCGTCCCTTCAGGCGGAGTCCACATTCGTCCGGTAGGCCTCTCGCAAATGGATTACTCGAAAGTCTCGGAGTACGCGACAAAGTGCCTGTCCGCCGATCGCGCCTGGAACTACTTGAGGGTCAGCACGGACTTCGACCTGCCGAAGTACGCGGTTGAACCAGTTGTTTCGATGAGCCTTCCCGGATCACATGGCGCCGCGGCCGACGTAGGTGCAATCGCTCACACCAATTTCGTCGCCGATGTCGAACGTCCGCAGAGCCGGGGTCCTCCGGCCCGATCACTCTCCAGTGCTCAAGCGCCTTTGGCAGTCCCATCCCACCCTAATATTCCCCAACATATTTGTGAGCAATTCTCTATGAACGACTCTACGAATCATTCGGCCCCTCTGGGCCCCACATCAGCTAGCGAAAACTTTCATGCAGACGACGCAACGATGAACGTAATGAAACCATTTGAACGTCACCCGCTCAGCGAAATCTTCGGCGAGTGGGATCCCGGGGAATTTGCTCGTCTGAAGGAGAACATGGCTACCCATGGCTTCGACGAGAGGCACCCCATCGTGCTCTTCGAAGGGAAGGTGCTGGACGGATGGCACCGACAGTGCGCCGCACGCGATCTCGGCATCATCGCGCCGACCACCAATTTCCAAGGAACGCTTGACGAAGCAAGGGCGTTGGTCGAGCGCGAAAATGATGTACGTCGGCACATGCCTACTGCGCGGCGAATCATGGTGATCGGCAAGCTGAACGCCTGGCTGCCACCCGGCAATCCGGCTCAAACCGGCAATACTGCCGGGTTGACCGAAGCAGAGATCGCCCGGCGTTCGGGCGCCAGCGAAAGGTCTGTGCGAGATGTGAGAGTGGTGATGGAACGCGGGTCGCCGGAGATCCAGAAAGCAATGAGTGAGCAATCGATTTCGATCGCGAAGGCTGCCGACATCGTGCGGCGCGAAGTCCCTAAGCGCTGGCAGTTGGCCGCTGTCGCGGCCGCTTCGGTCGAGCCCGTTCAGTCTCGACCGAAGCGCAAGCCGGTCGCAGACGACGCACTTCCGAGATATGAAGATCTTGCGAAAGAGAACGGGGAATTGCGCGAAGAGAATGTGATCCTGCGCGAAAAGCATCAGATCCTCATTGACGAGGTGGACCGGCTCCAGGACCGGCTCGCCATCGTCGCGATGGACGCAGCAACCGAGGAAGAGCGCGCGCTTGCCGAGCAGACCCTCACCGAACTGCGCAACGAGAACCGCGCGCTGCACGCGAAGATGGAGGCTATCGTCGCCATGCGCGACGGCATCAACGCGGAACTGAACGAGCTGAAACGGCAGTGCTTGATGTACAAGGCTACGCTTAGAAGGATCCGGAGGGCCGACAGTTCCAGGTGACCAGCGATCCAGATTTAATTCGATTGAGGTGCCAGCAGCCGCATTTGCAATGCAAGCCCTTGATTTTTGATCGGTCTTGGCCGACTGGGGACCTGCCGGTCCCCAGTCTTGTTCCCCATAGCACTTTTACTTCCAAGCACACCGAGAGCGCGCCAGCGCATCGGAGCAGGAGTCTGTCAAGGGCCGCGCCAGCACTTTGCGCCACGTAATGCGACTCCCAATCCGCCATCCTGTCCGCCAAGGGCGAGCCCGGGCCTACGGCCTTTTTGCCCCGTGGCGATTGGGGCGAGCCATTGGAATTGCCGGCTGAACACGACGCGCCAGATGGCTCGAATCGTTCGACCTTGCCGACTGCTCCAGCGTCCTAGTACTTCGAGCGAGCGCAGGACTACAAGCATCCTACGACTTCTTCGCCTTGGCTTCGAGCGCAGTCGTCAATAGGTCGTGCAGAGGTGAATGATCCGCCCACGAGCTCTTGGCAGTCCGCCGTTCAGCTGTCGGCCAGTCGCGCGAAGAGTAGTAGATAGCGAGTTGGACGTATAGCGGCTGCGCGGAGTACAGGCGGTTCAACTTGATCCGTGCGGGGCTGTCGCCGAAGCGGCCAACATAGATGGCAGCGGACGCCCGCAACGTCTGATCCCGCACGCCGCTCTCTAGCAAGGCCAGCGAGTTCTTCACTGCGCCATTGACCGGGGCCTCCGCCTGCATGAGGGCGGCCAGTACCCACATGCGCTGCCAATCCATTGTCGTCCCGTCCTTGAGCATCCCCGCGAGAAACTTCTTGACTTCCGCGTATTGGAGAAACCCCGCGAGATAGGCGGCGTAGATCTGCGACATGGACGGCCGCTCATTGAACGCCTCCAACACGTGATCAACTGCATAGTCCGAATGGGCACGCGCGAAGAGAGGCAGACAGAACCTTTCAATGTTCTCTTCACTCCCTTCATAATCACCGATCGAATCGAAGAGCGCCTTTGTGGCCGCGAGTTCCAGCTCTTCGCGCTTCTCTTGGTCAATGTCGTCGTCCCACTCCGCCTGAAAGCCGTATTCGGACTGAATCTCTTCATCCGACAGTTGATCCTTAGCTTCTTCGAATGCGGCGTTGAACAGCTCCTCAAGGTCGGGTTCTTCGGTAAGAAGCGTCTTGGCTGGCAGAATCCTTGACTTCGCCTCGTTGAGAATGAGGTCATAGCTACGCAGCATCGGAATGAGCCTTCGTACGACATCAACGGACGCATCGATGCTTTCGAGAAAAATGTGAATGTCATCGACGTAGCGGGCAGACAGAACACGAAGATCGTCTTTCAGGAATTGATCGATGGGCGCGAGGTAGAAGTTGCCGAAAAGATCGGACGGATACATCCCCTGCAAGATTCCGCGCGAGTTTCGCTCACCGGTGTGGCCCAGAAGCATCTCTTCTAGCTTCGAGGCCAGTGGAGCCGGATAGCCGCGGTCACTCAGGATGTTGATGAGTTTGTGCTGATTGAGAGAGCCAAAGTAGTTCGCAATATCGACGCGAAGTGCGTATCTCACTCCCTCCGCGCGCGCATGCCTCCGATTTGCGTCTTGCAGATCATTCCAGCATCCCCGACTCGAACGGAACATGGCGGCCGATGAAGGAGAAGACAGCTGATGACTGAACGAACGCTCGTGGTCGGTGGCCCTTTCGACGATGGGAGCAGCTTGGTCGGCCAGCGCCTGGTAGAACAGGCGATCGTTCGGCAGCAGGATGCTTCCGGGACGTGAATAGTTGGGGCCGAACAGACCGGGCTTGCCATGAGCCACGGCAACGCGGAACGTCTTGGGGACCTCAACCGTGACGGGTGCGCCAGCTCGAAACTTGCCCGACTTCAACTCTCCGGCAACTTGGTCGATAAGCGCCTCTCCGGCGTGCAGGAAGAGGTCGGTGGCGCCAGTTACTTGAGTTGCAGCAGTTCTGGCCAGTCGTATCCGGGGTGGAAGTGCTCATTGCCGCGCACCATGGTCGGAAGAACGGCATCTGCCCAGAGATGTTCAGCGTCTACGGCTGCAAGCCGAAGTTGATTGTCATCAGCGACGACTACAAGCAATACGAGACACAGGAGACGACGACCTTCTACGGCTCGAAGGCGAGTGGCATCTCCGGATTCCGTACAGACCTGGGGCTGCGAAAGGTGCTTACCACGCGATGCGACGGGCCCTTGGTGTTCTCGTTTCGGGGCCGGGACTGCTTCGTCTACTGAGCGCGGCAAGGGCAGCTCAAGGCTGCTCCCTTAGGACCAGGTTCAACTCCTGGAGTCGCAGGCCTAGCTAGAACGGCCTCTGGACTGTTTCAGCCGCTGCGCTGCTCCCAAGGATTCGAAGCAAGAGCCTTGACGAGTTCGACTGGCAGGTTTGTGCCACTGAGCGCGCGGTCATGTGCGGAGTCCGAGCGACCGCAACCGCTGCGAAGCAGTCGTTCTTCACGGTTGCGAGGAGCGGGCACCAAACGCCCCAAATTGCACCCGATCGGAAGTCCACTCCCGGCCACAGTCAGCCGAGCTGGTGCGGGGTACCGCTTGGGGGCGACCGGAGGAACTTGCTCCGGTCGGGCGCGGCCGACCATCACTTACGCGCGAGATGCTGCTGCCTTCTCATCCGCAACACTCAGGGGCTGCTTCGCCACCGCTCGAGCGTAGATTCGGCAGTGCGACTCCGATCACCCCAATCTTGCCACTTAAAATTCCGGTGAGAAGTCTAGAGAGCAAAGGTAGCATGTCTTCAGCGTCATGAAGAACTCGATCGCGTACCGACTTTGCAACGTGATGAGTGTCTACCCCGCAGTAGGTGCGTTGACCATGACCATTCCCTCCTGAAGTTCCCGCTTGAAGTGCGCAGCTTGCCGCAGCGACATCGTCACCACGCTAGCGAGGGACCGAAGGGCATAAGCACGAAGTAAGGCGGGCATCAGCGTGGGCACTGGGTCCAAGAATTGACGCTAGGAGATGACGGAATCTGCGTTCGTGCTGGCGGAAGATTTCGCAAGGAGCGCCGCTTGGACTCAGGCATCAGTTCTGAGCCTACGCCGTGCTGCTCTCGCGTCGATCCGTGACTGCTGCCTTTCAATCACAATGGCGTCGCTACGATTCGCCCAAATTAGTTTTGCCTTGGCGATGCGTCCTTAGCCTGGGCAGCTGCCTTGGCCATGCCGTCGAGCCGGGCGATGTCTTCGCGCAAGAACACGCTAATCTGTGCGGGCGACAACTGCACAACGTCGGCGCCGAGTGTCTCGAACAATTTCCTCACCTCGGCACGACCGACCGCCTTGTTGAGTTCCAGGTTGAACCGCGCCACGATGCGCTCCGGGGTTCCTGCGGGAGCGAATACTCCGCTCCACCCGACGATCTGAAAGTCCTTGTAGCCTGCCTCGATCAACGTGGGCACTGACGGAAGGCTGGATGTCCTGGCGGGGCTGGCGACAGCAAGTGGTCTCAGTCCTCCATTCCCGACGATGGAACTCAGTGCGGTGATCAGTAGATCGACCCGGCCGGCCATCACATCAAGGATGGCATCTCCAGTGGCCTTGTAGTTGACGCGCAGCATGTCCAGGTTGGCCCGCTGCTCGAACCCGTCGGCAATCAATTGCGCAAGTGCTCCACTCGTCGCGTAGCTGAGTTTCTTGTTCTTTGCCATGGCAACGAACTCTTCGAGAGATCGGGCAGGGTGGTCTTTTCTGACCGCAAATGCCATCGCTGCAGTGTTCAAGAACCCGACCGGCACGAAGTCCTTGATCGGATCGTAGGGAATCGGGTTCCCAAGGGCGAGAGCCACCGACATGCCCGACGCGGAACCCACCACAAATGTGTATCCATCGGGTTTAGCGCGGGCTGCAGCCTGCATGCCGACTTGTCCCAAACCGCCGGCGCGATTGTCAACCGTTACTGGTTGGCCAAGCCCCTTTCCGAGTTCGTCAAGTACGGCCCGGGCGGCAATATCAGCAGCCGAGCCGGGCGCGAACGGGACGATCAGCCGCATTGGCCGGTTTGGCCACGGCTCCTGCGCAAGGGCTCCCGCAAACGTGAGTGCGAGCAGAAGGAACGCGATCGTTCGTTTCACTTATCGTCTCCATCAGTATCGTGCGGGGCCGGAGTCATCCGGCCCCGCGACACAACGGCGTGGAATGCGCCGCCGATGTCTTCACTTCACCGCTGGCTGGCCAGCGCGCTCCTCGTAGGCGCCCAAGATCGCCAGACTTTCCATGCCCAGCCCGTATCCCAACAGATCCTGCATGCGCTTGCGCAGATGCTCCACCAGAAGCAAACGCGAATATCGAAGCAGAAGCGTCGGGCGTTTGGCCATGTCGGCCGCGATCTCCCATGCCCGAGCCAGCACCTTGTCCTGCGGGAGCACTTCGTTCACAAGGCCCAGTTCGAGCGACTGCTGCGCGTCGAGGATCTGCCCTGTCAGCAGAAAGTAGCGACCACGGTTCATGCCCAGCAGCATGGGGAAGACGATGTGCATCCCATCGCCGGGTGCCATGTTGTTGATGAAGTGGCCCGAGTCCTGAATCTTTGTCGTTTCGGACGCGAGAACGATATCGGACAGGAGCGGAAACTCAGCGTGTCGCCATGCAGGTCCATTCAGCGCCGTGATCACGGGAACTTCGATGCTCAACAGGTTCATTAGCATTGCGCGGCCCTCCCAATGCACTTTGTCGAGGTGCTTGATGGTGGGGCAGGTTTCCCAAAACTGGCTCTGCGAACCCGCCGGCGGACCGGAGAACTCGTTGCCGATGCCTGTGAGGATGACGATGCGGTTCTCGCGATCCTGCGCGATGTCCGCGAAGGCGGACGGCAGTTCCGAGTGAGTCTTCAGATTCCATCGCAGGGAGTCGCCGTTGGTGTGGAAGGTCACCTGCAGGATTCCATCGCGCCGTTCGAAGCGGATGAATTCGTATTTCTTGGCGTATTGGTCCAGGGGCAGCATGTGGCGGTTTCCGTGAAGTGATGTGGAAAGAAGGCAACTTTTGCGGCGTTCGAAGCCTCCCTACCCCGCACATTACACTGACTCATGAGTCAACTGCAAGCGCGTTTCTCATAGGTGTTTGTACCTCCCCGCCATGCGTTGACTCATAAGTCAACATCTAGCTATGATCAGGGCTCCGAACACCCCCCCAGCTCCTGTGCCATGCCCATCGTTGCCCCAATTTCCGCCAAAGACGTCGAACAGCAGCTCGTAACCCGCGAGGAGCAGCGGCGAGCGGCACTGCTGGCTAGCGATCTGAGTCGAATCGGGGAAATTTACGATGACCGGCTGTTCTATCGGCACGCCAATTCGCGCGTCGACGACAAGACCAGCTTTATGGATAACTTTGCCCACATCAAGTACGAGAGCCTGGAAGCGTCCGACATGTCTGTGCATCTGGCGGGTGACACGGCGATTGTCAGTGTGGCCGAGCGCGTCGTGGTCAAGCGCGACGGGGTGAAGCGCCAGTTTCACGTACTGGCGATGAACGTCTGGATGCGTGAGAGTGCGTCAGCGCCGTGGCGCTTCTTGGCACGTCAGGCGACCTTCGATCCGAAGGCGCCCGGTGTCGTGGAACTGCCTTAAGACCGTCTGCGTGCCTCGGGTCATCCGGGTTGGGTCATGCAACGCTCGACGCGCTGCTTGCGTCGCGGAACGGAAGCACATGAATATCGAGCCACTCCATCCTACGCTCGGCGCGGTAGTCCACGATGTGGACCTCGCGTCGATCGGCCCATCGACTTTCGAGCATATCGAGCAGGCGTTCTATGTCCACGGAGTGCTGGTTTTTCCAGGCCAGCGACTCACGAACGAAAACCATCTCGCGTTTAGCCGAATGTTCGGGCCCTTGCAGAAGCGCACAACTTATGCACGCGACAAGGAGCGGATCGATTCCGACGAGATCGCAGATATCTCGAATATTGACGCAAACGGGATGCTGCTATTGCCCGACTCCCGTCAACGCGCGATGAACATGGGTGATCGTCTGTGGCATACGGATGGTACGTTTCAGCAGGTGCCATCAATGATCTCGCTTCTGTACGCAGCTGAGGTGGTACCAGTTGGAGGTAACACCGAGTTTGCAGACATGCGCGCAGCATATGACGCGTTACCTGCCAGCGAACGGCAAGAGTACGAAAACCTTGTTCTCGTCCACAGCGTATATCGCTCCCGTGAGCAAGTAGGATTCACCGAATTCAACGAGCACATTCAGCAGTTGCGTCCCCCGGCGCAGCAGGTGATGGTACGGGTGCACGAGAAGACGGGCCGCCGCTCCTTATATTTGGCCTCCCATGCCTCACACATCATTGGACGCGACGTGCGCGAAAGCCGCGCGCTCCTGCGGCGACTGATCGAATTCGCGACTCAGGAGCGTTTCGTCTACTCGCACCGATGGAACGCTGGCGATCTGGTGATGTGGGACAACCGCTGCACCATGCACCGAGCTCGGCCTTTCGACGACCTGAGGTATCGGCGGATCATGCAGCGTACGACGGTCCTGGATTCCGCCAATTCAGTGGAGAAGGCGCTCGCTGCAGGCCGCAAGCTTGAACTCGGGCCGGTTGAATTCAGGCTGGGTATGGTTCCCTCACTTGACGCTCCAATCACTTAGGAGAAACGTTCTTGATCACTAGGCGGACTCTCTTGCATGCGGGGCTGGGACCCGTTGCCTCCGTTCCCCTTTACGCGTACTCACAGGCTGACACTCGCAAGTTGCTGCGATACGGGTATGCGGGCAAGCTGATCAATTCCGCAATCATCAATATGGTGATTCCGGAGGATCTTGGCTATTACAAGGAAGAGGGTATCCGGCTCGAGTTCTTCCCGCTCGGCAGCTATCCAGCGACGCTGGACGGCCTGCGCGTGGGAACGCTCGAATTCGGCACAGTAGCCACCACAGTCAATCTGCCCCTGATGGCAAAAGGGGAGAGTCTGCCCATACGCAACTTCATGGAATACACCTATCCCTTCAAGTGGGGTATTGCTGTGAAGCCCGAATCAAAGATCCGGCAGGTTACGGACCTGAAGGGAAAGCGCGTAGGCATACCGTTTTTTGGCAGCGCTGATCTCGAGGTGGGCAAGCTGGTGCTCGGTTTGACGGGGATGGATCCGGAACGGGACGTGCAGTGGATTGCGGTCGGCGAGGGCACGCCGGGTGGCCTGGCCATCGACCGCGAAGATATCGATGCCCTGTTCACTTATGACAGCCATCTGGCGGCTATCGAGGCGGCTGGCATCGCCGTTCGGTACTTGCCGTTGCCTGCCAAGGTGCCCAAGGTAGGCGGGTGGTGGCTAGGCGGCAGCGTAAAGCGCTTCTCGGAGCCGGAGTACAGGCGTTGGGCTGTGGCATTTGGGCGCTCGGTAGCCAAGGCGAATATTTTCATCCGAGAGAACCCGGAGGCGGCGGCTTACCTGTTCATCACGCGTTACCCGGAGACTGCGCCCGCGGGCCAGAGCGTGCCGGAGAAGGTGAAATCCATCCTGAAGTTTGTGGAGAAGCGAGCACCACTCTACGCTCCTTATGACAAGGCCGTCACCAAGTGGGGGTACACAAAAAAGGAGGAGATGATGGACGAACTCGACTTCAATAAGGTACGCGGTAAGGTGGATCCCGCGTTGCTCTGGACCAACGAACTGATAGACGACATAAACCATTTCGATGCCGAAAAGATTCGTAGGCAAGCGCGTGAGTTCGCGGTGCCCTACAAGCGATAGTCACCGCGCGTTCCCCTTGCAAGGAGCGCGAGCGCGGCTCGCCCGGACTGGGCGGGCGACGACTGAACGGCTTGAGGCGGTGCCCATGACTGCCCGTGAATGAACTGCCACTGCCCTGTGAACAAGATGCACGACGTTGCCCGCGAACCCCTCATGCAAGACCCATCGAGGTCGATCGGAAACGACGCTGCTTCCGGTGCAGCGCGGGACGTGCCGCTCGTCCTGGTCGCCAATGGGATCAACAAGAGCTTCACCACTCGCAGTCGCGAGCGTGTCGATGCGATAGGCCAGATTTCCATTTCACTGGAGGAGGGCGCCTTCGTGAGTTTGGTCGGTCCATCGGGGTGCGGAAAATCGACGCTTCTGAAGATTGTCGGCGGCATTGTGGCGCCCACCGCTGGCCAAGTCTTGTACAAGGGTCGCGCCGTCGACGGTGGCCAAGCGGAGATGGGGGTGGTGTTCCAGTCCCCGGTATTGCTGCCATGGCTCACCGTTCTCGAGAACGTTCTGCTGCCCGCGCACGTGCTCAAGCTAGAGGCAGGAGCCGCGACCGCGCGCGCTCGTGACCTGTTGCGAAGCGTGGGTCTCGAAGGGTTCGAACGCAAGTACCCAGGCGAACTCTCCGGCGGCATGCAACAACGCGTCAGCATCATTCGCAGCCTGATTCATGAACCGGGTCTGCTGTTGATGGACGAACCATTCGGCGCCCTCGATGCCCTCACCCGAGAGAACATGAGCTTGGAGCTGCAGCGGATCTGGCTGGACCATCGCAAAACAGTGCTCTTCATCACCCACAGCATTTTCGAAGCGGTGTTTCTGTCGGACCGAGTCGTCGTCATGTCGGCGCGGCCTGGAAAAATCATCAAAGAGTTCAGAATCAATTTTCCGCGTCCGCGCAGCTTCGAGCTCACCACCCAACCTGCATTCGGCGAAGTCGTCCAGGAGATCCGTTCGTTGTTGGGCGCAACTGCGCATACCTGAGCCGGAAAGGGAACGAAATGAAAGTACGCCGCCTTTCTTATGCACTGGGTGCCGAAGTCCTCGGCGTGGACATTACGGGTCCGCTGCCTCCAACTCTCGTCGAAGAGATCCTGGGGTTGTGGCACGAACATCAAGTGCTGTTATTCCGTGGGGCAGCGCTGACGCCCCAGCAGCAAATTCAATTCACCGAGAACTTTGGTGAGCCCGATCGTCACGAAGGCAATCCGAACTTTCGAATGGCGGGCTATCCCGAACTCATTGAGATTACGAACAAGTTATCGGCGAACGGTAAGGCCTCGCCGACCAAGGACGTGGGGCGGGCCTGGCATTCCGACCTGGAACACACCCTGCAACCGCTGAAAGGATCAGTGCTTTGGTGCGGCGCATTGCCTGACGTCGGCGGGGACACGATGTTCGCGAACATGTACATGGCCTTCGAGACTCTCTCACCAGGCCTGCAGAAGACTCTCGCGTCGCTGGAGGCGGAACACGACGTGATTGCGAGCTTCTCCCCTAAGTACGCACCGCCTGATCCCGAACACGTAGCGGCCCTAAGGCGAACGGCGCCGCCTGTGGCGCACCCCGTCGTGCGCGTGCATCCCGCCACGGGCCGCAAGTCGCTATTTTTGAGCGAACGTGTGAGCGGCTTTGTGGGCTGGACCTACGAGGAAAGCCGACCCCTGCTGCAATTTCTATCGGAGCACTTCACCCAGCCTGAACTGGTTTACCGGCACCAGTGGCAGCTGCACGATATGGTGATGTGGGACAATCGGTGCGTGAATCATCAGGCACTTGGCAACTATGACCGCAGCCAGGTGCGGTACATGCGGCGTACCAGCATCATCGGTGAGCCGCTCGGTCGGCCGATGAACTCAGTGCTAGCCGTGGCGTGAGTTCGAAATGTCGATGCAAGTCACGAGCGAGCATCAGGCCGAAGAATCGGTGAAGCGACAATGGCAACACCGGAGCACTGGCAGCTCGCGAAGACGAGGAGGCAGCATCCATGAACCCTTGAGGGGCTACGCCTCGGGCAAGAACAGTCGAACCAGTCTTTTCCTGCGCTGATTGCTAACAGTCGGCAGACGCCCGCTAGCGCAGCGCTTCCCTTACTGCCCGCAGTTCTTCAGCCGTGCGTCCCTGTAGCCCGTAGACAAGCGGCCCATCACGCATCAACGCAGAGTTCGAGCCGAGCAGGCGCATACCGTCAATATGCAGCCACACCCGGAGCATCAGGCGCGCCTTGGCGGGGTCCGTCGCGTTCTCGAAGTCGGAGCGGCTGTGGAGTACCGTGTAGTTGTTGAAGAACTGGATGTCCCCAGGAGCCATGTACTGCCCAATGTGAAATTCCGGGCGGCGTGCCGTTTCCTCCACAAATGCAAGCGCCCGCTCCTGCAACGGTGTCAGCGGCTCGCCGGCCTCCTCCGAGCCCCGCCGGATCATGCTTCTGTTGTATCGGCAGCTCACCACCCCGCCCACCGATATGAATACCGGAATGCGAGGACCATATGAAGCCTCGCTCGGAGCATGTTCTCCGTTGCGAGACCAGTGGAATCCTCGCGCCAGCACGTCCAGATACTCTGGCGCCTTCACCCGCATTTCGTTATAGATGGCCAGCGAACTGGCCGCTAGGCTTTCGCCACCAGCGGCCGCAGCTCGCACGCATAGCAGCCCTGCAACGTCTGAAAGATCGACGTGGAACGCGAGTGCAGCGCGACTCTGGTAACCACGGTTGTTCAGGCGGCTTTCCCCGCGGTCGCTAACAAAACCGACCAGGTCGCCAGCGCTGCTCTGAGCCAATCCCCGACCGAGTAGCGTGCTCATCGCCCAAAATCCCGAAGCACATTGGTGGTCCGAGAGTTCGGCAACAGGAAAGCCCTTGACCAATGCGATCCCGCGCCCATTCGCGATCTCGTCACGCACCTCGTCGACGAGGGGCTTCAGGCTGGGCAGCATAGTCGCCAGGGTGCTGGCTGGCGTGTACTCAGGTGCAATATCGGCACGCCGTGCGAGCGCGAGCAGTTCAGCGACGTGAACGGGCGCCAACGTGAATGGCTTCTCTTGCTCGATGTCTTTCCGCTTCCAGACTGCCCGTCCGGTGGCTTCAGGCCACTTACGGTCGTTCAAAGCGGTGTGTTCAACGCTTGACATCCAGGCTGTTCTCCTCTGAACCGCAAACTACCGCTTCGCCGCTCTCGAGACTGGTGATCGACAACGACGCGGTGGCCCGACGTGAGTTCTATCTCGCAGGCGCTCGATCAGGCGCGTGAACATCCATCACTTTTTTTCCGAGGTGTTGCCACGGAAGGAAAAGGTCTTTTCCTCGCTCGTGATGAATTCCAGCAGCGCCGCGCGTCCATTCTCCGTCTCGCGCCGTGCGCGCTCGAGCGCCGGTGCGATTTCGTTCGGATCTGAAACCCGTTCGCTCCACCCGCCGAGGTCAGCGCCTATGCCAGCGTAGTTTCCCCCGATGTCGCGTGTGCGGTACTTCTCGTGTGACACGGCAAGTGCTTTGGTTTCGATGGCCATCGTCGAGTTGTTGAAGACGATGGTCAAAATCGGCGCATTCACCCGAACCGCTGTTTCGAAGTCGAGGCCGGTCATGCCGAAGGCAGCGTCACCCATGAAGTTCACGCAGAACTTCTGCGGTGCAGCGAGCTTTGCCCCGATGGTGAGACCCAGGCCGGTTCCCAGCGCGTGAGACTTGCCCCAGCCCAAGTACGACCGGGGCACCGTTGCTCTGTAGAACGGGGTCAGCTGGTCCCGCGGGCTACCCGAATCATGCGTAACAATGGCTTCTGCAGGGTCCACTTGCTTCATGAATTCGCCAAGAACGCGATATGGGGTGATGGGCTTTTCCGCCGACTCGAACTTGTTTTGCCACTCGGCCAGCCATGCGTTGCGCAGTCGTACGACCTCGCGCCGTCGCGCTCCGTCGGCAACACGTTTACCCATGCGATCGCGAGCAGCGGCCAGCAATTGGCGCAAGACCAACTTGGCGTCCCCGAGCAGTGGTAGGTCAATGTCATAGCCTTTGTACAAATCCCGCGTGTCATTGGTGGCTTGAATCAAAACCTTGCCTTTCGGCAGTGGCGGGTTAACCAGGTTGTGCGGCGTGAAACTCGTGCCCACGCCCAGAATGAGGTCGGAGTGGGTGAGGAAATGGCGTGCATGGCCGGTAACAACGATGCCGCCAGCGCCCAGCGACAGCTCATGATTCTCCGGAAACGCGCTCTTGCCTTCGATAGTCGTCATCACAGGGATGTCCAGCAGTTCCGCGAGAGCGACGAGTTCCTCGCTAGCCTCGCTGTACAGCACGCCTTGACCGGCCTGGATCATGGGCAGCCGCGCGTCCATCAGCATCCGTACGGCTGAGTCGATGTCCGCCTCGTTGGCGGAGGAGGTGGTGGAGCGCACCGGCCGGTACTCGGCTGCGGCGACTTCGATCTCCGATTCGGCCAATTCACGCGGGATCTCGACGGCTACGGGCGCGAGCCTGCCATTGCGCAGCTGGCCGAACGCGCGGCGCATCAGGGCGGAGATGTCCTGCGGCTTGATCAGTTCTTCGCTGCTCTTGGTGACTGGCTGAAGCGCACGCGCCCCGCGGAACATCGAGAACATCTGGCCCGTGGACTGATAGTGGCCCAACGGCAGCAGCAGCACCGGCGATGAATCGGAATAGGCCGTCGCGATCCCAGAAAATGCGTTCTCGACTCCAGGCCCGTACTGCATTGCAAAGACCGAAGGCGGCTTCCCGTTGGACACGCGCGTAAAGCCATTGGCCATGTCGACCCCGACCCGTTCCTGTCGGCAAAGGATCGGACGAATCCCCGCGGCGGCGCAAGCATCAATCACCGGGGTGGTGGGGTAGCAGAAGAGGGTGTTCACGCCCTCCTTACGAAGGATGTCGGCAATCGCGTCGATGACTCGCATGAAGTGCTTTCGTGTGTGCTTGGAGAGCTTGGTTGCTACGCTTCCAGGGCGTTGTTGGTGCCACCCCAGAATACGAGTCGCCTCTGAAGGGCGCGCATTGACTCGACCAGAACGCACCCGACCGCGGCGAGCACCGCAAGAATGGCGAAGACGCCTGCCGTGTCGGACACCGCCTGTAGCTGGCTGATCATGACTCCCGCGCCCTTCTGCCCGCCCAGGAACTCCGCCACCAGTGTGCCGAGCAGAGCGTAGACGACTGCGATGTTGAGACCTGCGAAGATGAATGGAAGCGCACTAGGCAGCTTGACGCGCCAAAATGTCTGAAGCCGCCCTGCGCGCAGCGACGTCATCAGCTCCAGCCGCTCCCGCTCCACCGAGCTGAACCCTTGCATTGCGTTGACCAGCACGGGGAACACTGCAATCGTCGCTGCAATGGCAATCTTTGACTCTATCTGATAGCCGAACCAGATGATGAATAGTGGCGCCACAGCGACCTTCGGCATACTCTGGAAGCCCACGACATACGGAAAAAGCCAGTACTCCACCGCCTTGAATTCAGCCATCGCAGCAGCAACCAACACGCCGACCGTGGCGCCGATCAGGAATCCGAGCAGGGTCGCCCACATCGTCGGGGCGAACTGAAACCAGTAACTGGAGCGGTTGGAAGGACTCGAGATGAAGCCGCTCACCAACGCTTTGCCCACGGCGCGGGGGTCAGGCAAGATGTAGCTCGGAATCTTGAACACGTTGACCACGATAAACCACGCTGCCAAGCCCGCCAATATGCTCGCCGCGGCAATCACGGTTCGATCGTGAACTCTCGGAAGACCCTTAAAGAGCATCCTGGACATCGGGGGCGTCTCCATCGCGGCAGATGTTGCGACTCGAAAGATAGTAGCCGATGTCTGACGTACAAGTCAAACCGGATGCGTGGCTGGCAGGGTGCCGTTCCAGTAGTCGCCGACACGCGAGTAGCTCCAAAAAAAACAGTGCCCCATCCGCGACGACAGCCCTCCTCCCAGTTCGGGGAAGGCGGGGGGCACGTAGTTGACTCCCGCGTCAGTAAACGCTAGATTTGGATTCCCCGCAAAGATTGACGGCGATACATGACAGCTGAACTCGACGGCCAAGTAGCCATCATCACAGGCGGGTCGCGCGGTCTGGGGCACGCGATGGCACGAGCACTCGCTCAGCAGGGCGCACGTACCGTACTTGCAAGTCGGAACTCTAACGAGTGCGTCGCCGCCGCAGCCCGTGTTCAGTCCGACTTCGGCTCGCCTTCGGTGGGTGCAGCAGCCGACGTTTCAAATCCCCAGGACACTGACCTGCTGGTACGGCGCGCGGTCGACGCTTTCGGGCGAATCGATATTCTCGTCAATGCTGCAGGCATCATGGTGCGCGGTGGAATTGAAGAAACGAGCGTTGAAGAATTCGACCGCTGCTTCGCGGTGAATCTTCGTGGTAGTTGGCTTATGTGCCGTTCCGTCGCCGCAGTGATGAAGGCGGCCCGATACGGGCGAATCATCAATGTAGCGTCGGTCCAGTCGTTCGTCGGGTTGACACACCGGACGGCTTACGCATCAACAAAGGGTGGCATCGCAAGCCTCACCCGGGCGCTGGCCCTGGAATGGGCGGCAGCTGGCATCACGGTCAATGCCATCGCACCAGGGGCGTTTGTGACACCGATGGTGGAAAGAGCAAGCCACACTCCGGAATTCAGTGAAATGATTCAACGTGAGGTCCCGCTGGGCCGATCGGGCCGCCTCGAGGAGGTCTACGGTGCGGTGCAACTGCTTGCATCGCCGCGCTCAAGCTACATACTCGGCGCGATCATTTCCGTCGACGGAGGCTGGGTGGCGCACTGATCTCGCCAAGGGGCCGCTCAGCCCCTCGTTGGTGTGCAGACCCCCGCATCTGTCAGCGCTTATACGGCAGAACAAAATCTCGCGCCAGCTTCTTGACTTGGTTTGCATCGAACCTGTTCACCTCATCGACAAGTTCGTTCGTCCATAGCTGCGACGCCTGCGCTTTGCCTTTCAAGTTCATCAGCGCAATCTCCGTCTCAAGATCTGCGGGAACCGTATACCCCCACTTCGAACTCTCGTCGTACGGGGCAAGAAGGGGTGCACGCTTGTCAACCAGCCTCTGCACGGCCTTCACGCTGTCCGGAAGCGACAGTCCAGCCGGTGCCGTCTCCGGATATCGCTTCACGAACAAATATGCGGCAGCCTCCGGATTCTCGCGCGTGAAGATGTTGGCCTTCGCGATCGCCCGCCCAAAGCCGATTGCGAGCCGCCGGTATTCCGGCTCATTGAACTTGTCGCTTCGCGCTCCCAGCCACCATCCGCCGATCTTTGGCAGGTTACTCGGCAAAGTGAGGTAGCGAAGCGTCATTCCAGCCGCTTCGATCGCCGCCAGGTGGGTGTCATATGTGAAGAGTGCGTCAACGTCGTTGCGTTGCAAGGCAATTCCACCAGCCGTGCCATCGCCGGTAGCTATCCACTGCACATCCTGTTCCTTCACCCCAACCAAGGAAAGGACCTGCTCCCCTACTTCCTTGTCGAAACTGCCGAAGAACGGGATGCCGATCCTCTTGCCCTTGAGGTCCGCCAAGCTTTGGATCTTCGCGTCCGGCCTGACCACCATGCTCCACTTGAAGGGATACAGATATTCCATGTAGTTGCGGATTGGGAGATTCTCGCCTTTCGCAAGGAGCGGAAGTAGGACCGGGGTAGCAACCGTTCCGAAATCGAGTGTCCCACGGCGCAAGCCGTCCAGAATCGGAGGGTAGCCCCCCACTGGAAGTATCTCCAGGTGAAAGCCTTCCTCGCGATAAAAGCCAAGGTCCTCGGCGATCACAAAATTGACGATTGCGGTGTTGATCACGCGCCCGGCAAATCCCCACTTGACCGTCCTCAGATTGGCTTGGGCGAGCGCCGGCGCAGGCGTCAGCAACGTCAGGGTAACTGCTAGCAAGGCGCCTGCCGCCAGTAATATTCGCTTTGTCGTCACTTGGAGTCTCCTTGTGTTGAGAGGAACTTGACTGCTCTGTTTATCGCTGCTGCGCCCACGGACCAAGCGAACAACACATGCAGCAGCACTGTGACCACGCATGCCCTTGGCCGCGCTCTCTGCAAACTGCAGTGCGATGACGTCCGCCTGCAGTGCCGGGCTTGCAAATCCTAGGTATAGTTGACTCGTGTGTCAACATGACTAATACTGACCCGACTTAGCGGTGAGGCGCAATATGGCATATGTGTGTAACGGAGACCAATTGCTCGCAGCATCGCCCCTATTACTGATCGGGGGCTGCCCCGAGCAGCGTCGGCGCACGCCATAGGAGAACGTTGAATGGACAGACCTGAATGGCCGAGAGCGGTCGGTCCGGCTGTGTGGCGGGGACCGGAGATCGCGCGACGTGTCATCATGGCAATCTCTCCTGTTCAAGAGGCGGAGATTCTTACAGCATCACGGTTGCTTCCCTCAGATCTAGGCGCGATCAGTGCGTCGGCCGTTCGGGAACTGGTGCCCTCCTGGCTTCCTCTCTTGGCCGCTGTGCGGCGAGAGCTCCTGAATGGCTGCGGCGTGGCACAAATCCGAGGCATTCCTGTCCAGCGCATGACAGAGGTGGAGTGCGCTGTCGTGTTCTGGGCATTGGGAACACTGCTGGGTACCGGCGTCTCCCAGAGTGCCGCCGGGGACCTGATCGGGTTTGTTCGCGACCGCGGGGCGGCTGCGGTGCAGAACAGGGGTTATCAAAGTCGTTCCAAATTGCTTTTCCACGTGGATTATGCCGATTGGGTAGGGCTGTTGTGCGTGAGACCGGCGCGCTCGGGTGGCCAAAGTTTGATAGCAAGTTCTCTTGCGATTTACAACGAGATGCTAGATATCCATCCGGAGTATCTCGATATCCTTGCCCGCGGTTTCTACTGGTCTCGCAATGGAGAGCAGGGCGAGGCTGAACCGACCACTAGCGATCGCATTCCGGTGTTTGCAGTGAGCGACGCCACCATCAGCTGTCGTTACAACCACCCCGTGATGCGCAACGGATGCGCACTTCGCGGACAGCCCGTGACCGCAGAAGAAGAAGAGGCGCTTGCATTCATCGAGGAGACTGCGAAGCGAGCTGAATTCTGTTTGGTTCAGACTTTCGAGCCAGGGGACGCCCAGTTCCTAAACAACTACACGGTCTTGCACAGTCGAACCGAGTATGAAAACGATGAGGATCCACGCCACGACCGGCTGCTTCTCAGGTTGTGGCTGCGCTGCGAAGACGGTCCGAATCTTGGAGAGCATGCGTCGGCGATGCGCACGGGTGCCCTTGTCTATGGCAGGCAAGGCCGCACGGCAGACGAGCTCAAGGCGTTGGGTGCATCCCTGCACGTGCGCGTACCTTAGGCGTCCGTCACGATGCGCTCTCGGCGTCTATGAGCACGAACGCGACACGCGCTACTTCCGTGGACCGATTGGCCCATGCGTGACTGGTGCCGCGCTGAATTAGAACGTCACCGGCACGCAAGACCTTCTCGCCTTCATCGAGTACCGCGACGATTTCGCCGTACAGAATCAACGCATAGTCGATTGTCGCCGTAGTGTGCATACCCACTACTTCGGCAGCCGTGGGCTTATGTGCTGCGTCAGGAAACATCTCCGCCATGGTCGCCTCAACCTGTCTCCGATGCACTTCCGGATCGGATGGGATCGGCGGAAAGTCGATAACGCGCAGGATAGTGCCGCTAGGTGGCGGGTGAAGGCCTTTGTGCGAACCCACATCGTCTGGTGCGTCTACCCGGGACCTGGCACCAGTGGTTCGCCACAGACTCGCGCTGCGGAAGCCAGGGCGAGTAGCCATCGTTACCGTGGCAGGTGACTCCCCGTCATGGGCAAAGAAGGACCGGCCCTTGCCATCAACGGCAGTTACTATCCGGCGTACAGGGGGTAGTGTATTCATATCTTTTCTCAGTGGTGTTGCGGGTGCAATATGATTTTTCCGAGAACGCTGCCGGTCTCCAGCATGCGATGTGCGTCGGCAGCAGCGGACAATGCCATTCTGTGACTGATCAGAGGCCGGATGCGCCGCTCTTCGAGCAGGGCGATGACTGCGGAGAGGGATCGCCGTCTTTCCTCCGGGAGCTTGTCAAAGGTGTGCATCGTGAACAAGCGAACTGCGGGACTCTTGCCAATGTGCTCCCGCATTGGCCCGAGCAGATTCGAATCCGGGAAGCCTTGCAGCAGCCCATAAATCACAATCAAGCCGAGGGGCGCGACCATTTCAAAATTGCGCGGGAAACCGGTACCGCCCACTGGATCCAGCACGACATCCACTCCGCGGCCCTTGGTGAGTTCCTTGATGCGCTCCGGCACGTCTTGATTGCTACGGTTCACTGTTGCCTCTGCACCATTTGCGAGAGCGACATCGCACTTCTCCTGGGTGCTGCAAACCGCTATCGACCGGCGCTCCATCACTGCACACAACTGAACTAAGGCGCTCCCCACCCCGCCCGATGCACCGTGGATCAGAACTACATCTCCAGTCCCCGGCGCGGCGTGACGCAACAGGTGCCACGCAACTTGGTAGTTCGACAGACATGCAGCTTCATCGAGCCTGACGCCATCAGGCAGGCGAGAAACTGCCTGTGCCGGCGCGACTGCGTACTCCGCATAGCATCCGGCACGGAACGGCAGGTCACGTGCGGATAGGAACACGTTCTGGCCCACCGCAATGTCGCTGACGGACCGGCCGACTTCCACAACGGTGCCGCTCAACTCAATGCCCAAGACCGCCGGGAGAGGGGGAGCCCACGCATATTGACCGCTTCGAATCAGCAGATCCGGTACCCCGACTCCACAAGAATCCGACTTGATCAAGACTTCGTCAGCACCCGGAGAAGGCCTGGAAACCTCTCCTACTTCGATGACCTCGGGACCTCCGTATCGACGAAAAAGAGCGGCCATCATCTTCTGCATTCCAGCTCCTCGTGTCGCGCATCCTCGTTTGACGCGCGGGTCAGGAATCAATGCTACCATGGTTGATCTACAGCGAGAAGGGGTGATCGATCATGAATTCCGCCGGGGCCGCCGACACAATTACTCTCTCTGAAGAAAGCATCAAGGCTCGTGAGAACCAGCGGCGTGCAGCGACTGTCGCTGGAGACTTTCCGCGCTTGGAAGGTCTTCTCGACGATCGGTTGCATTACCGGCACGCGAATGGAGTGTTGGAGGACAAGCGTGCGTATCTCGCCAATTTTCGTGAAGTGACCTATCACAAGTTTGTCGCGACACATGAAGCCGTTACGGTTGCTGGTGACGCGGCGATCGTCTCCCTCACGGAAATCGTTGCACTTACGATCAAGGATGGCTCGCACCAAAGCGTGGTGGTGCACGCCTTGGACGTGTGGTCAAAAAATCCGGATGGCGTGTGGCGGCTTCTTGCACGCCAAGCCCTCTATCAGAAGTGAAATGAGCACGGGGAGGGCAAATCCGACCCGAGACGATAGTTCATCAAGACGGCGCACCGATCTTGAGACGAAATCCTTGCTAGGCCGCGCGACGCGCGTTGCGCATTCCAACTTGACGCCGCGCCCGCGCGACGCAGAGCTGCTGGCGTGAAGGCTGAAGAGATGGGCGACCCCGCGGCGGTGCATCCTCACAGACAGACTTTTCGGCCTTGCATCTAGACTGGCGGTTGCGAGAAACCTTCAACCGCTGTGCCACGCGGCCCGAGGACATCGCGCCCCGCAAGGTGATCTTGGCGGACAGCGGAGCTGACACTTATACTTTGAACCTTTGAATAAAGCCTTCAACTCATGTCGGATGCAGCGCGCTCGCCAAAGTCTCTACCGCGATCAACGTTCCACAACGCCAAGAAAATCAGTTCTGCGAACCTAGCGAGCACCAAAGCAGAAGCCAAGAATCTCAAGCCTCGAGCTCGTAAGGAGCGCGCGGACGCCATCGCCATTCGAACTCAGATCAAAGAGGCGGCGGAAGACCTTTTGATCAAACATGGGCTTATCAAGATGACGCTCGCGATGGTGGCCGAGCGACTCCAGATCAGCAGGCCAACCATTCACTACTACTACTCGACAAAGTCCCGTCTGGCCGAAGCCGTGCTAGAAGATTACGTCAGCCGAAGCATCAAGATGTCTCAGGAAATATGGCTGGACCCGGAGAATTCGATTGGGGCAAAGTTCGCCGCTTCACTGGTCTGGGCCCGACGAAGGTATGAACGATATAGCGGCACCGGGACCGGAGACTGGAGTCTGTTCTCGAGGTTCTATCAAGAACTCGAACTGATGACACCTTCAATGGTTGCGCTGATGAAGAGCATGGCACGCGAACAGCAATCCTATTATGCAGCGGCGATCAATATTGCAAAAGCGCGGCAAGAGCTGTCGGCCGATACTCCCGCAACCGAGCTGGCTCTCCAGATTGTGGCGATGCTCCATCACGTGGGCTGGCTCACTTGGGCCAGCGGCAGCTTCAAGTCGGTCGAGACCATCTATGCAACCACGCTCGAATGCATTGAGCGCGCATACGGAAACTCGATGGAGGCTTCCAGGACTCGGCAGCGAGGCTCGGCGAGGAAATGAGCCCGAGTTGACTTTAGGTCGCGCGCAGCATTCGCTGTAAGTCAACAGCTGGACCGCGCAAGGTCACCCGGCCTCGATCGAGCACAAGCACCCTGTCGCAAAGCCGCGATGCGAGATCGAGGTGTTGCTCAACCATCACGACCGCTGTGCCCTCGATCGCCCACTGCCTGATGAAGGCCATGATGGGAGGCAACAGCGCCTGAGCCAAGCCAGTCGACGGTTCGTCGCAAAGCAGCACTTTGGGCTGGGCGAGGAACGCCTGTCCGAGCGCCAGCATCTGTTGCTGCCCGCCACTCAGATCTCGAGCCTCGTGATCGCGCTTCTCGCCGAGGATTGGGAACACGCCAAATACACGGTCCGCCGCTTTGCGAAATCCGCTCGAATCGTAGCCCCGGACTGCGCCGCCCAATCGTAGATTGTCGAGTACCGACAGCTCGGGAAATACACGATGCCCGTCAAGGACCAGACGCACGCCTGACCGCACAATTTCCAGGGGAGAGCGGCCGGCAAGTTCCTTGCCGTCCAGCGTGATGCGGCCGCGTGACGGCTTAAGAAGTCCGCTCAGCGTGCGCATCAATGTGGTCTTGCCGGCGCCGTTCTCCCCGGCGACGAGAAGCATTTCTCCTGGACGCGCCTCGAACCCGACGTCGCGCAGTATCGGGACGCGGCCGTAGCCCGAATCGAGACTCTCAATCTGGAACATGTTTGTCACCCACAAACATCTTGGCAACAACGGGGTGAGCGGCCATTGCGGACGCTGTGCCGCTTGCGATGACACGGCCAGACTCGAGCACCGTGATGCGGTCGGCGATGCCCCATACGAATCTCAGATCATGTTCGACCAGAACGACGGTAGTTCCGCGTTCGTTCTTCAATCGCATCAACAGAGTGGCGAACGCGGCGCGCTCTGCCGGAGAAAGCCCTGCGGCAGGCTCGTCCATCAGCAAAATGTCGGCTCCCTGCAGGATGACGCGGACAACCTCCGCCAGCCGGCGCTCGCCATGCGAGAGCCAGTCGGCGTTCTGCGGTCCGTCGGTCAGGGGGGATGCCAGCCCCTCGTCGTGCTCGCGACCGAGAGCCCGAGCGGCGTCCTGCCCCAACATGAGGTTCTCCTGAACAGACAGGTTGGGGACTATTCGCGGGGTCTGAAACGTGCGCCCGACACCAAGCCCGGCGATAAGGTGAGGCCGCAAACAGCTGATGTCCACACCTGCCGTGCGAATCATTCCGCTGTCAATCGCGTTGAACCCGCTCAACGCATTCAGTAAGCTGGTCTTTCCTGAACCATTGGAGCCGATCAGCGCGTGAATCTCGCCACGCCGAACCTCCAGGTCCACTCCGTCCAGCGCGACAACGCTGCCGAAGGACAGGCAGGCACCTTGTACTTCAATTGCCGGACGCCCGGGCTGAACCCACGGATCTCGTCGCGGCAGGATCGGTACATCGAGAATGGAACCCGGCCCCGCGTTTGCGAGCGTACGCGACGGGCGCAACTGCAAGCGCCAGTGTGCCCAAGCGCCAACGATGCCTTCGGGAAACGCGTACATCGCCACAAATGCGATCGCGCCGTAAATCAGCAGCCGGTACTCCACCAAGCCGGCCAGCAGCATATTCGGTACCAGGTACAGCATGGCCACTCCGAGCAGAGGCCCGAGCACGCTGGTGCGCCCGCCGATGATGACCGACATGAAGAAGAGGACCGACATGTCCATTCCGAAGGCCTGTGGGCTGACGAATCCGATCACCGCCGGGTAGAGTGAGCCGGCCAGTCCCGTACCGGCCGCGGCAATGATGAAAGCGACGAAGCGCATGCGGCCCGGGCTGATGCCGAGCGACTGGGCCGCCTCGGGGCTGAATGCGGCAACCCGCATGGCACGTCCCAGCGGTCTCCGCCGAATCCACTCGTAGGCCAGAAACGACGCAATGGTGAGCGCCAGCACGGCGACAGACAAGGGTGACACGAGACCCCATATTCGATCATTGCGCCGGGACGCCGCCTGGATGGTGATGCCGCCAATGCCGTTCGTGTATTCGTTGAGGGCTGTCACGAGTTGCGGAAAGACGAGCGCTCCGCTAAGCGTCACGAAGCCGAGGTAGTAGTGCTGCACGCGTAAAGCAGGCAGCGCGAACAATATGCCGAGACCGCAAGCTGCCAGAGTACCCAGGCATGCGGCATACAGATAGGGCAGGGCGTGCAGTCCCACGGCAATTCCCGTGCAATACGCGGCTACGCCGAACACTGCGCCTTGACCAAACGACACTTGTCCGGCATCCGCCAGCAACAGGTTCTGGCACAGGGCGGCTACCGCTAGCAAGTTCACAAGCTGGAAGGAGAGCGTCCAGTAATCAAGATGCAGTGCGTCAGGCACCAGGACGCCGAGGCTGGCAAGTGCGACGGCAATCGTCAACGTCGAGTAACGCGGGGACTCCGAGCGAGCCTTCTTCCGAGTCGAAGGCTCGGCGATCTCACCCTGCGCAGATGGGCTTGCACTCATACCCGCCGCGCCGCAGGCCGGCCAAACAGACCTTGTGGCCTCAACAGCAGAATTGCCACCAGAATCAGCAACATCGCCATGTCCTGGAACTCTCCGCCGAGTTTGAAGGCGACAAGCACACCCAGTACGCCCACAATCGGTCCGGCCACCAGCGCCCCCGAATCGTTACCCATGCCGCCGAATACCGCGGCCAGAAATCCGTTGATGAGGTATCGCGTTCCTGTATCGGGGGCCACCGACAGCACGGGCGCGGCCGCGAAGCCTGCGGTTCCAACGATCACGCCGCTGATAGCGAACGACAGCAATTGCAAGCCATTGACGTTGAGCCCGGCAGCCCTCGCGGCATCGATATCCTGCGCTAGGGCGCTCATCGCCAGACCGGTGATAGTGCGGGACAGAAACAACCGCAGAGCGGCATACCATCCCAGCGCAAGCAGCGCCAACGCGCCATAGGCCGCCGGTGTACCTACGCCCAGGATCGTCATGTCATCGAAGACGCTGTCGACGGATTGCACCCACGGACCTTTGAGCTTGAGGAGAACCGCCACCATGATGATCGAAGCCGCCATCGTGGTGACTAGCCATGACTCCTGCCCACGCGAGGTGCGCATCGGCCACAAGGTGACCTGACCCTGAAGTGCAAGCAGTACCGCGCTGAGCAGGCCGCTCGCGACTAGACCGGCAATCCACGTCTCCTTGCTGATCCACCCGAGGCCCGTGGTCATGAAGGCAAACACGCCTCCAAGAATGAGAATCTCCCCCTGGGCGAAATTGACGACCCCCGTTGAGCGAAAGACCATGTTCAGGCTCATCGCCACCAAGGCATAGAGCGATCCGAGGCCCAGACCCCGCACACCGATGATGGCGAGCTCGATCACCAGAGCTTCACTTGCAATCTGCGCGCAGCATCATCCGATCATCGGGACGCGACGTCTCGATATGCATCATCGCCAAGTCTGGGAGGCCCGATAGAAAATGCGTGCTGGACGAAGCCGAGTCGGTGAAAACGATGCCTTTGTACTTGCCCGTGTTCGACTCGATCCAGGCCGCGAGCGTCGGTCCGTCGGTCTTGCCTGCGCTTCCTTCAACGGCGGCCTTGAACAAATTGACGGCGTCGTAGTGCATGCCGGCCGTGGCGAGCGCCAGCTTGGGCGCCACATCGGGGGCGAACTGTTTCAACTGCTCCGCCAGCCGCGATGTCCGAGTGGGCGTCGGGTCTCCCGGACAATAGGTGAATGCCTTGAAGTTGAGAGCCACCGTGTTGCGAAAGGCTTCCTTGCCGCCGGCAGCGGCGATCGCGCCTTCCGAAGCGTAGCCGGTTCCGATGTCTCCGATCACCTTGGGACTCCAATTGAGCTGCGCCAGCCCCTTGTGCACATTGCCGGTATCCGCTCCCAATGAGGAAAAGAGAAACAGCACATCGGGATTCTTGCCGCGCAAGTCGAGCAATTGCGGCACCATGTCACGGGCGGCGATTGCATACTCTTGGATGCCCGTGATAGTCAGCCTTCGAGACTCCAGTTCCTTTTTCATGGCGTCGACGCTGAGTTTGGAATTGGACCCGTTGTTGCCCAGAAGCGCGAAGGTCTTGGCCCCGTGGGTCTTTACGGCGTAATCCACCATGGCCTTGATATTGGTATCCATTGCGGAGAAACTGGCAAAGCTGTAAGGCGCTTGGGGAAGCGGCATCAGCAGCGAAGACCCGCTGATGTTGAGAACCTTGGCTTGCGTCACCAAGGGCTGGAAAGCCATGGTCACGTGGCTGATGCCGCTGCCGATGATCGCGACCACTTTTTCCTGCGAGATGAGCCTGGACACCTCCGTGACCGCCGCGGTCGGATCGCTCTTGTCGTCTCCGACCACCAAGACGACCTGCCGCCCGCCAATCCCGCCGGCATCGTTGATCTGCTTGACGGCCAACTCGGCGCCGGTCTTGTTCGATAGGCCAAAGGTGGCCGCCGGCCCGCTCAGGTGAAAGATGCCTCCCAGTCTGATCGGCTGAGCACTTTGCGAGCGCGCCCCGAGCGACATCAGAGCCAGGGCGACGACAGTCAGACAACGTGCCGCGGTGCGAGCGACATGGCGCGCGGTTCGAGAAGTTGAGTTCATGGGATTCCTCGACGAATCGTTGAATGATGGGCCGCGAGGTCAGCGGACCGGACCAGGCATTGCCTGCGCAAGCGAAAACGAACGAACGGCGTCATAGGCGTCCGCTACCGCATCGCCAATGCGGCGAACGCTTTGGGCGTCTCCTACGACCGCGATCGAAATCCCGAGAGCCCGAAGCTCGTCAAGCATTCCGTCGACCGGTCGCTGACCTTGAGCGATCAAGGTATGCGCCACATGGATCTGTTCCGAGGACTCGCCACGGCGCAGGCTGATTTCGCCCTGGGTCACGCGGGTCAAGGTCGCGTGGTCGATGACGCGGATGGAAGAGTTGGCCGCGAGCCGCTGGAGCAGCGCCTTGCGATATAAGCGCTCTGCGTTCCGCGCCAGCTCCGTTTGCGAGGATCGTGTGATCAGTGTCACCGAGCAGCCGCGCTCGGCCAGAAATTCGGCCGTTTCGCATCCGGTTTCTCCGCCGCCGTATACAGCAACTCGCTCCTGGTTCAACGAAGCCGCCGAGACAGGGTCGTCGCCCATGAGCACGCCATACGCCATGCTGGCTCCGGGTCCGTCCTCTCCTTCGATTCCCATCTTCGTGGGTGGAGCGCCATAGGACAAGATTACCAAGGCCGGATCGATGGCCCGCAGCAGCGCAGGCGTGGCCGGCGTGCCAAGCTTCACGTCGATATTGCTGGCATCTACCTTCGCCTTCAAATATTCGAGATAAGCGAACAGTTTGTCCTTGTGCGGGGGCGTTGCGGACGCGATCAATCCGCCGCCAAGTTTGTCGCGGGACTCAAAGAGAGTCACGACGAAGCCGGACTGGTCAAGCAGCAGGGCTGCAACAATGCCAGCGGGCCCGGCGCCTACCACTGCCGCTGGTCGGCCCGCTCCAAAGCGCGGGATGGGCGGATCGTCCTCGTGGCCCGCGCGCGGATTCTGGGCGCACGCCGTTCCCGCATTCCTGCGATTCGGCGCCGCGCACCAGTTGCACGTGGTACAGGGACAGATTTCCGAGTCGCGTCCGAGTCTGGCCTTATTGGGCCACTCGGGGTCGGCAAGCAGCGGGCGCCCCAAGCTGATCATGTCGCCGTCGCCATCGATCAGCGCTTGTTCGGCCATGGCCGGTGTCCGGACCATTCCCGAAGCCAGGACAGGCACGTTGACTGCGTCACGGATGCGGCGGCAGTATGGCAGGCGCCAACCTTCTTTCATGGACATGGGCTCCACAACGTATTCGAGGCTGTCGAACGTACCCATGGACACATTGAGAGCATCCACGCCGGCCAGCGCCAGCCGGGGCGCGAGGGCGGCGGTGTCCGTGATGGTCAGACCACCCACGACGAACTCTTCTGCCGAAAGCCGCCAGATCAACGGACGTGCCGGGCCGAGCACCGACTTGACTGCGGCGATGACAGCGCAAGGAAAGCGCAGCCGACGTTCAAAGTCGCCCCCCCAGCCGTCCGTACGCACGTTCGTGTAAGGAGACAGAAATTGCCCCAGCAAATAACCGTGTGCGCCGTGCAGCTCGATGCCTTGATAGCCCGCATCGACCGCCCATTGCGCGGATTGCCGGAAGCATTCGATCAGGCGGTGAATCTCGGCATCTTCCAGGCTGCGCGGAACGATCGTTCCTGCGGCTGTTGTATACGGCACGGGACTCGGCGCGACCGGCTGCGCACCGCCCAGAGCTTCACGCGACGTCTGCCGGCCAGCGTGGTGCAGTTGCAAGACGGCGCGCGCACCCGTGGCGGTGATCGCATCGACGATCCGAGCGTGACCAGCAACGTTTTCCGGCGTATCCAAGCATAGCTGCAAGGGCTCGGCCAAGCCAGTGCCGCGATCGACGCAAGTGTATTCGACCGTCAACAGGCCGACACCGCCTTGCGCCCTTTCGCGATAGAAGGCTACTTGCGATGCAGTGACGAAACCGTTGCTGCCGAGATGGGTGGACATTGCCGACATTGCAATCCGGTTCGGAATGGTCAGACCGGCAATCTGGATCGGGTTGAACAGATGCGGATACTTCATTTCACACGACAGCAGTTCAGCGAGTCCGAATCGCATCGCAGCTGCACCCGCGACACCATAGCCTCACCGCTCTTGGATGGAACGATTTTGTGAGCTTGCTTTATTGCCTTTGCTTCGTTCACAGGGCGTGCGTCAACAGTTGGGGGGCCGCCGCTCCGGCAAAGTCGCCAATGCCGCCAAAGCAGATCTCTCATCACCTCGTCAATTGTGACAAGCGAGCTTCCGCTGCTCTGGCGGATGCGTTCGCTCGGGGAACGCATGCCGTCGGCGGAGCAAGAAGCGTGGAAGCCGCGAGATAGAGATCTACGCCTGAAAACCATGAGCACCTCGAAGTTTTTGCGCTGGCTGGCGCGGTGCCTACCCATCGATGGTAAGTATTGACTCATGAGTCGAATATGCGGGTTTGCCCGAACAAAGGCGTCTCCCCCCTCGCTCAGACCGAAGGGAGATCTTCTCGCCGCGATCGGATTTGACTAAAGTGTCAATGTTCGCGACACTTAGACATCGAACGTATTTGGACGAACGGCTCCGTCGATGCGTCGCGTTCCGTAGATGCAGCAAGCACCTTTCGAGGTGAGCCGAAAAACGCCCCCGGGTGCTTATCACCGGGTGACGGATGTTAGATGCTCGCGGTGTAGTCACAGTGACTGTGACGGTAGGACCCTGCGCGCTCAATACGCACTCATTACGTCAATGCGTGCCGGTGGCCTGCCCGTTCATGCAGCTGACACCAGTAATTGCAGTTGTCTTCACACTGCATCCCCCGAACCGAAGTGTGCTTCCGGGCCAGAAGCAGCCTGACCAGCGATGCAATCAAGCGCAAATCGCTTGCTCCGCCCGCGCCACTGTGATCCGCGGTATGTGAATGCCAACCGGAGGCGGAAAACCTGCGGGCTTCAGTGAAATCCCCGATGTGCGCTTGACCTGCCTACGCGGAAATCCGTTTCGTGCGCTTCGTCTTCTTTCTCCTCCGCCAGCTCGCACTTGCCGCCGCCTTGCTGCCGTGTGTCCTCGCGGCCGCGCAGCCGGTTCGCGAAGACTTGCTCGCGTCAGCGGGACGTGCGGACGATCTGGTGTTCCCTGCGAGTCCCTCTTCCTTCGGGTTGTTCGCGGCCCCGAAGCTCGCGCTCTACAAGCCGGACGGCGTCGGTCCGTTCCCGGCGCTTGTCCTCATGCATCAATGCGGCGGATTGCGCGCGCGCAATGGCTGGCAGAACCGCTCCATCCTAGACTGGGCACAGCGCGGCGTGGCTAAGGGCTACGTGGTGCTCGTGGTCGACAGCCTTGGCCCGCGAAACGTCTGGTCCGTTTGCGAGCGTGCGGAAGGGTTTGTCAACTTCCCTCGCGGCGCGAAAGACGCTTACCAGGCTGCCCGGTACTTGGCCGGGCTTTCGTACGTCGATGCATCGCGGATCGCGATCGCGGGGTTCTCGTGGGGCGCAATGGTGACGCTGCTGACTACGCACGAGGCTTGGCAGCGCACTTTCGGCGATTCCGTGCGTTTCGCTGCGGCCGTCGCGTTCTATCCGGGCTGCGCCGGTTCACCCACGCAAACGGACATGTTCCTTGGCGACGACATCGCCACGCCCCTGCTGGTGCTGATGGGGGCCCAGGACAATGAAACGCCACCTTCGGCTTGCACCGAGAGGCTTGAATCGCTCAAGAGCGGCGGGCTCCCGGTCGATTGGCACGTTTATCCGAACGTCGGCCATTGTTGGGATTGCGAAAATCTCAACAACTTCAGCAAGACGGTCCGCGGAGTTCAGGTCGTTTATCGCTACGACAAGGCCACACACGAGGATTCCGCGGGCCGGCTGTTCGATTTTCTGAACACGCACATGAGCAAGAACTGATAGGAAGCGGGCAGGGTGTGCTCGTGTCGCGTCGGTGGGTTGACACCGCCTTGGATGCAGGCAAAGGAAAGAGCTGCGTTCGCCAGAAGCAGCCCTCGCGCATCCACGCATTCGGCGGTCTCAAGGCCGCGCGAGGCGAATATTCCCGATCAAACTGCGGCGTGCGACTCGCGCACGCGGCGTCGCGAGAAGGGTATGCGGCGCATGCGCACACCCGTCGCATCGGCAATGCCGTTGGCGATCATCGCCGCCGCCGGTCCTTGCGCTGCTTCGCCAGTGCCGAGAAAGGGCTGCCCGGGGCGGGGCACGATATGCACATCGATTGCAAGCGGCACCTGGGGAAACCGCAGGATCGGGTAGCCGCCCCAGTCGCGCGTCAGGACGCGCGTGCGATCGAACGCCGCTTCTTCGCTGAGGGTCCAGCTCGTAGCCTGCACGATACCGCCTTCGATCTGGTTGCGAATGCCTCCAGGGTTGACGATCTCGCCACTATCCACCGCGGCGACAACGCGCAGCAATCGCACTTCGCCGGTATCTCGGAGGACTTGAACTTCGCAGGCCATCGCGCAATAGGCGGCGAGGTTCTTGTAGCGCGCAAATGCGAAACCGCGCCCGATGCCTGCGCGGCGCCGGAAAGAATCCCAGCCGAACTTGGACGCGGCCAGGCGGATCACGTCCAGCGCACGCGGATCGGCCAGCTGGCGCAAGCGGAACTGCACCGGGTCCGAGCCGGCCGCTCGCGCGAGCTCGTCGACGAAGCTCTCGATCGAGAACACATTCATGTACGCGCCGAGAGAGCGCAGTGCTGACGTCCGTATCGCGTTCTCGCCGGCGAGGAAGTGGTGAGTCACCCGCGCCTGGGGAAACGAGTACAGCGGCACGGCGTTGCGGTCGCCTCCACCCTCCGGCTGCGGGATCGGTTTGGGCGGGGTCGGCTCGAACGCCTTTTCAATGTGACGGCCCGCGAGCAGGTCGCCGGCCGCGCCGGGCCGCGCGTTGTGCGTAGCGCTCCACACGTCGTATTGCCACGCGGCGACGGTGCCATCGGGGCCGAGCGTGGCCTGCGCACGCGTGACCATCGGTGGTCCGAACGGCTCCCACATATGCTCGTCTTCGCGCATCCATTGCACGCGCACCGGGACGCCGGGCATCTGGTGCGCCAGAAGTGCGGCATCGGCGGCGACGTCGTCGGCGGCGTTGTGTCCGTAGCAGCCCGAGCCTTCGGCATGCACGCAGCGGATCGTGGACTCCTCGACGCCGAGAAGCTGCGCCAGCGCCTTGCGCAGGGGAAACACGCCTTGCGAATGCGTCCACACCGTGTAGCGGCCGTCCTTGAACTGGGCCACGGCGCAGGACGGCCCGATCGACGCGTGCAGCTGGTACGGGCGCACATACTGGGCCGACAGCTGCCGCCCTGAGGCGGTCGCGATGCCGCGGTCGAGGATCACCGTGTCCTGCGCCGGTGCAGCGAGAACGCTTTCATACAGGCGTTCGGGCGGGGGAAGCGACTCTTGCTGCGTCCACTTCGCTGCTGCCTCGAGCGATTTCAGGGCCGCGACGGCCTGATATTCCCGCTTCGCGATGACCGCCACGAAACTCCCGTCTCGGACGATCTTGGCGACGCCCGGCATTTTCTGAACAGAAGCCGCATCGAAACCCACGAGTCGCGCGGCGGGGCTGGGCGGGCGCAACACTCGCGCGTGCACCATACCCGGCAGGCGCAGGGCGTGCACATATGCGACGCCGCCGGTCACCTTGGGCTGGGCGCGTTCGAAGCGGGCGGCTTCGGGCCTTCCTTCAAATACAGCGCGTCCCAGATCCCGATGAGCGGCCGGAAACCGAGCGGAAACATCAGGCGATTCTGCGGCGCGATCGCTTGCACGGGATCGCGCGTCATCAGGAATGCGTAGAGCGCGGCGATGTCGTCGTCGGTGAGGTGGGTGAAGTGGTCGTACGGAAACGCCGGGTACAGGCGATGGCCGTCGCGTGAGATGCCTTGCCGCAGCGCGCGCCGGAAGGCATCGAGCGGCCATTCGCCGATGCCCGTTTGCGGCTCGGGAGTGATGTTCGTGCTGTAGATTTCTCCGAATGGCGTTCGGACGGCGACGCCCCCGGCGAATGCCGAACCTCCGCTCGGAGTGTGGCAGCCCGCGCAGTCGCCGAGCGCGGCGAGCTGGCGTCCCCGACGCACCTGTTCCTGAGGAAACGAGTCTGCTGCCGGAGCAGGCTGCGCCTGGATCGGAGAAGAACCGGCTCCGAGCCCCAGCGCTCCACACATCGCCACGCCCAGCGCCAGCATGAACAGCCACCGGCAACCGATGCTGTTTGCGACGCGCTGGAGAAACGACACGCGCGCACTGTACGCGCACTGGATGGACGGGCGCGAAGGATAATTCCTACACGCGTCAGTTGCGGCTTACGCGCGCTTGGGAACTAACGCGTGTGATCGGTCGTGCGGCAGTTGCTCTGGTCGGAAGGCAGACTCTTTACCCTCCCGGCCGCGCAACTTCGAGGGTGGGAAGTTCCGGGGCGACACCGAAGGATCGGTTCCGCGTGGTCGCGCAGTCGGGGAGTCCGTCCGTCCCGCAGCGGGCAGACGCGTCGCGGCGAACACCTCCCGTTCCGTGACATGTGCTCCACGTCACGCAAAATGAAGTCTGCGACCCGCATAGCTCCAAGACGTACCGCGGAATTCAAAGCGGGGCAACAGCACCTTGATTCAGATGACGCCCCGCACCTTCGCGCCTGGCGGACGACGGCGCCGGCGCCATGTCGCCACTACGACGGTGCAACGGGGTCGAAGCAGACATCGCGTTACGGGGGTGCCCGCAGGGTCTCGCAGTTCAAACACAAGTCCATAACGGCATAAGAGGCGCGCAGTTGCGCCTCTTTATGCTGTCTCTGTTCCGCCAGATCGAACCCCGCCCACGCCGCTGGCCGACCCGTCGCTGATTGGCGACTGGTCATCCCTTCAGCGGGTTGCTGTGAAGTAGGAGGGCACGGAATGCGTAGTACGATTCGCCGCGTTTAGCCAAGCGATGGTGCAGCTTGAAGAGAATCAAACTTAGGACGGGGAGCGGAAAAACCGAGGGCGACAAGTTCTTTCGAACGCCGCTCTGGCACTGGACACTAGCCGTCCGCGAGGCGCCTCGGCCTTGCCTTTGCGAGGCGCTGTCCAGCCCTCAGGTGCCTGACGTCAAGGTAGCCTCGATGGAGAACCAGCAGTGACCGGGATCAGCAAGGGTGGCACTTACAAACTGGGTGACCGACTAGTCAATCGAATCGGCTACGGAGCCATGCAACTCGTGGGGTCGGGGACCTTCAGTCCGCCGAAGAATCGGACTGCAGCCATCACGCTCCTCCGCGACGCGATCGAAAGCGGCGTCAATCACATTGACACAAGCGACTTTTGCGGTCCCCACGCGACCAACCAGCTGATCCGCGAAGCGCTGCACCCCTACCCGCGCGACCTGGCGATCGTCACGAAAGTTGGCGTAACGCGCGGCGCTGACGGCTCTTGGCGCCCGGCGACTTTCCCCCACGAACTCGAAAGTGCAATCCACGACCACTTGCGTAGCCTGAAACTCGACGTCCTGGACGTCGTGAATCTTCGTGTCCTGTTTGACCTCGAGAGGCACGGGCCGGCGGAAGGGAGCATCGAAGCCCCGCTGACCGCACTCGCGGAGCTACGGCAGCGGGGGCTTATCCGCAACATCGGGCTCAGCAACGTCACCGTCGCCCAAGTCGCAGAGGGCCGGGTAATCACTCCAATCGCCGCGGTCCAGAACCTATACAACTTGGGTGCCGCCGAGACGACGTGCTGATCGACAACCTCGCGGAAGTCGGGATTCCCTACGTGCCGCTGCAATCCTCGCTGCTGTCCGACGTGGCTGACGTCCTCGGCGCCACCTCGATGCAGGTGGCAGTGGCGTGGCTACTCCAGCGGGCGCCCAACATCCTCCTGATTCCAGGTACGTCATCCTTGAGCCACCTGCGGGAAAACCTCGCCGTTGCCGACCTCGAGCTTCCGGCCGATCTGGTTAACCTGCTTGACGGCGTCAAATCGAAAGCCGAAACCGACTGACGGCTGTTTGACTATCACCTTTGGGAGAGGCACACGCAGGAGGATCGCACGATACTCGATCATCGACCTCTGGTCCGCTCTGCTTTGGAGAAGCGTCACGAAAGACTTCATCGAGCGCTGCATGACAAATCGCATCGTTTGCCCCGAAGATGGCGCCGCCTTGGCGAAAGCCTTCCGCAGCCACGGCGGTGTCGCGCTCGCAGATGAATTCGCGCAAGCAATTGCCCCGTGCCAGAGTCAGCCGGTGTCGACCGTTGCAAGCTGGATCGTCCTCAGAAAAATCATATCTTTTCCGGCCTTCGGCTCGCTCGCTCTTCCCCTCGTGCAGTTCTCGAAATTCCGGCCAATCGAGGGACTTGATCGAGTGCTTCTCGAGCTTGACGCGCTCGACGATCTCGAGCTCGCCGGATGGTTTCTTGTGCCGAATCCATGGATGGGTGACGTGCCGCCGGCGGACAGATTGCGCGACGACCTCTCTGCAGTGCTTTCGGCTGCAAGAGCGTACCGTTGGTTGATGTTTGGATGACTGGCGGGTGCGAGTAGGCTCATACGGGACGCGATGACGGTAGCGCGGCGACCGCGTACTTTGAGGACTCCCTGCGGACAGTGCGATGAGGCTGCCAACCTTCAGCCAGTGAATGCTCAGGTACATCGACGAGGCCACGACCGGTAGCGATGCTCGCGGCCTCGGTTCGACAACGGGCATTCAGCTTGGACATGATTGATTTGACGTGAGCTTTCACGGTGCCTACTGCAATGTTCAAGTCATGCGCAATCGCTTTGTTGCGAGAGCCCTTGGCAAGTAGCCGGAGAACCTGTTCTTCACGCGACGTCAAGACGTCACGCATCAACTCACCGGCTCGCTGACGCCCAATAAGTGAGGATAGAAATTTTCCGCCTTGAGAGAGAACACGTACACCATCAACGAGATCAACCGCGGGGCCGCTGGCCAATACGAATCCGTGCGGTCCGTTGTCGATTGCGCGTCTAAGGAAGGTCTGAACAACGCGCAAACGCGCACGATTTGAGCGCGCGCGTGTTGCGGGACTTGAAGGATTGCATGTTCAAGGCGTCTTTGCGTGAGATTCGGCGTCGTTCTTGGGCGTCATGCGATCTGCGGACGCACCTGCCCCATCAACTGCCTTCGCGCCATCCACAGATTCGACAGTGCGAACAGCGTCAGCAGATGCTGCGTGTTCTTCTGCAAGCCCTTGAAGCGCACCTTCACCAACCCGAATTGACGCTTGATCACACGGAACGGATGTTCGACCTTCGCGCGCACGCTGGCCTTGCGATGCTCGCGCTGTTGCACCCGCGCCTTCGCCTTGCCCTCGGGCAGCTTGGCGATGTCGCTGGGCCGTGCGGCGATGTACCACTTCACCTCGCGCGGCACTCGATCTTGCGCTCCCCGGTAACCGGAGTCGGCCCAGACCTGCTGCTCCTTGCCGTGCAGCAGATCGGCCACTTGCTCGACGTCTGCTTCGTTGGCCGCCGTCGTCGTCACCGTGTGCACCAAGCCGCTGTCGGCATCCACGCCGATGTGCGCCTTCATGCCGAAGTGCCACTGGTTGCCCTTCTTGGTTTGATGCATCTCGGGATCGCGCTCGCCTTCGGCATTCTTCGTGGAGCTGGGCGCCGCGATGATGGTCGCATCGACGATGCTGCCTCGCTTGAGCAGCAGGCCCTTGCGAGCCAGCAGTGCGTTGACCTGCTTGAAGATGTCCTCGGCCAGGTCCGACTCTTCGAGCATGTGCCGGAAGTTCAGGATCGTCGTCTCGTCGGGGATCGGCTCGCTGAGCTTCAGGCCTGCGAAGTTGCGCAGCGAGGCGATCTCATACAGGGCCTCTTCCATCGCCGGATCGCTCAGCGCAAACCAGTTCTGCATCAGGTGCACGCGCAGCATCGCTTCGAGCGGGTACGGCCGGCGGCCACGGCCCGCTACGGGGTAGTGCGGCTCGATCACCTTCAGCAGTGCCTTCCACGGCACCACCTGCTCCATCTCACCCAGGAAGACTTCGCGCCTCGTCTTCTTCCTCTTGCCGGCGTACTCCGCGTCCGAAAAACTCAGCTGGCTCATCGCTCAAGCTCCTTTGCGTCTTTCAACGCATGAAGGCATCATCGGTGGACTTGTTCAGACGTTCC
>NZ_DASZSE010000040.1:0-8906 GCF_035548915.1 Ramlibacter sp.
GGGGATCCAGGGCATTTCAGCAGCAACCGCCCTGGATCCCCGCTTCCGCGGGGATGACGAGGGTGCAGTGCGGGATGACGGGTGCAGTGCGGGACGACGGGTGCAGTGCGGGGATGACGGGTGCAGTGCGGGGTTGACGGAGTGAAGCGCAAGGATGACGGAGTGAAGTGCCGGAGATAACAGAGCCAGTCGCGGTGGAACTCTCAACCCTCCTCATCATCCTGCTCGGCGCCGCCCTCGCGGGTTTCGTCCAGGGCCTCTCCGGCTTCGGCTTTGCCGTCACAGCGATCTCCATCTGGGCCTGGGTGCTCGAGCCGCAGCTCACCGCCGCGCTCGGCGTCTTCGGCGCGTTCGCGGGCCAGGTGTTCTCGGTGGCGACCGTGCGCCGCGGCTTCGACGCGAAGCGCCTCGCGCCCTTCCTCCTCGGCGCGATCGCGGGCATGCCCGCCGGAGTGTGGCTGCTGCCGCGCCTGGACGTGCCGATGTTCAAAGCCCTGCTGGGTCTCATCCTCATCGTCACCTGCCCGCTGATGCTCCTCGCCTCACGGCTGCCGCGGGTGAGCCACGGCGGGCGCGTCGCCGACGGCATCGCGGGCGCCATCGGCGGCGTGATGGGCGGCCTGGGCGGCTCGACCGGGCTCGTGCCCACGCTCTGGTGCACGCTGCGCGGCTTCGCCAAGGACGAGCAGCGCTCGATCATCCAGAACTTCAATCTCGCGGCGCTCGGCATCACCTTCGCAAGCTACGTCGCCACCGGCATCGCCACGCGCGACATGGTCCCGTACTTCGCCGCCCTCGTGCCCGCCATGATCCTGCCCTCGCTCGCGGGCCGGCGGCTCTATCTCGGCATCAGCGAACAGGGTTTCCGGCAGGTGGTGCTGGGCCTGCTCACCTTCTCGGGCCTGGCGATGCTCGCATCCGCCCTGCCCGTGCTGCTCGCGCGGGGGTCTTGAAGCCGCGAGGGGCCGCCCCTAATTCAGTGCCGCGTCGCAACGAACGCACCTGAAAGGAGATGCCCAATGCAAGGCCTGTTCCGGTCTTCCGCGGACCTCTTCGCGGAACTCAACCGTCTGCAAAGCGCGATGGACCAGGTGTTCGGCCCCGTGGAGCGCAACAGCATCCGCGGCCAGCCGGGTTTTCCCGTCCTGAACGTCGGCACGACACCCGAAACCATCGAAGTCATGGCCCTCGCCCCGGGGCTGGACACCGCCACGCTCGAAGTGACCCTCGACAAGGGCCTGCTCGTCATCGCCGGCGAGCGCAAGAGCCTGCTGCCCACCACGGGCGAAGGCGCCACCGTCTACGCGCAGGAACGCTTCGCGGGGCCGTTTCGCCGCGTCGTGAGCCTGCCCGAGGAAGCCGACCCGGCGCAGGTGCAGGCCGCCTACCGCGACGGAATCCTGAGGGTCACCGTCGGCAAGCGCGAATCGTCGCGCCCGCGCCGCATCGCAATCAACTGAAACGAGGAGATCACCATGGCCAACGATATCCAGGATTCCGGCCGGCAGCAGGAGCCTGCGCAGGCACCCAGCGTGATCCCGCCCGTGGACGTGTACGAGGACGCATCGGGCATCACGCTTCTCGCCGACTTGCCGGGTGTGTCCAAAGACCGCCTGAACCTGCGCGTGGACGCGGACTCGCTCATGATCGAGGCGACCGCATTCACGCCCGTGCCGTCGGGCATGGAGCTCGTCTACGGAGAAGCTCAGGTGCCCTCGTACCGCCGGCGCTTCACGCTGAGCCGCGAGCTCGACACTTCGCGCATCGACGCGCAGCTGAAGGATGGCGTGCTGCGCCTCGTCATCCCCAAAGCTGAGGAGGCGAAGCCGCGACGCATCGAAGTGAAGAGCGAGTAGGCTCCCACCGCGCGCCCGCTTCCGGGCAAAATCCCCGGCTGGCCCATGAGGGCCGCGAGGAGAGCCGGTGCCGCTGAAAGCCTTCGTGCTGGAAGACAACGCTTCGATCAGGGACAGCCTGGTCGAAGCGCTTTATGAACTGGCCGGCATCGAGACGGCCGCGACGGCAAGCAATGAACGCAACGCCGTCGCGTGGCTCTCCGACCCCGCCCACGCATGGGACGTCGCGATCATCGACCTCGTGCTCGAGCCGCGCGGCGGCAGCGGCTTCGGCGTGCTGCGGTCGCTGAAGGCGAGGAAGCCCTCGCAGAAGATGGTCGTCCTCACCGGCACGGCCAGCGTGGACGTGCGCCGCCAGTGCGAGAAGCTGGGCGCCGACGGCGTCTTCGACAAGTCGATGGAAACGGACGCGCTCATCGACTGGTGCATCGCGCTTGCCCGCGACACCCGGGGGCCCGGGGAATGACCGCGCGACCGGGCGTATGCGAAAATAGCCGGGTACCAGGGAGAGTCCGGCCCAAGTGCCGGAGAAAGAATCATCGTTGCATTCCAGGATGAACAACGAGGCCGCGATTTTGGTGGTCGACGACAATCCGGACCACCTCGAACTCACCGTGCTGGCGTTGAGCGAATGCTGCGAGCCGACGCTGATCGCCACCGCCTCCGACGGAGTCGATGCCCTCGATTTCCTCTGGGGGCGGGGCGCGTACGCCTCTCGCGACACATCGCGCCAGCCACGCGTGGTCATTCTCGACATGAAGCTCGTGCGCATGCACGGGCTCGAAGTGCTGAAGGCGATCCGCGCGGATGCGCGCACCGCGGGCGTTCCCGTCGTGATGCATTCTTCTTCCACCGAGAAGAGCGACATCGCGGCCTGCTACGCGAACGGCGCGAACAGCTATGTGCGCAAGGCCACCGACTTCGACGAACTGCGCCGCAAGATGCGCCAGATCTACGAGTTCTGGCTGACGGTGAACGAGCGCCCGCGATCCGGCTTGTGACGGCACACGCGTTCGGCGCGCGGCGTCAGGCGTTACGCTTGCGCGCGATCTCCCGCAGGGCTTCCTCGAAGACTTCGGGCGGCTGGCCCCCCTGGATCAGGTACTGGTCGTCGACGACCACCGACGGCACGGCGTGGATGCCGTGCTCCTGCCAGTGCCTTTCGCGCTCGCGCACTTCTTCCGTGTAGCGCTTCTCATCGAGCACCGCCGCGGCTTGGGCGCGGTCGAGTCCGGCCTTCGCCGCGCAGTCGAGCAGCACGTCGCGTTCGGACGGGTTGCGCGCTTCGCCGTGGTAGGCCTTCAGGAGTTCGCGCTTGAGCGCGTGCTGCTTCGCTTCGTCCTGCTCGCCCGCCCAGTAGAGCAGCCGGTGCGCGTCGAACGTGTTCCAGACGCGGCCGCGGCCTTCCTTGCGGAAGGCGAAGCCGACCGCCGCGCCGCGCTGGCGGATCGCCTCACGGCTCGCCGCCTGCTGCTCGGGCGTCGAGCCGTACTTCTTCGTGAGGTGCTCGGTGACGTCCTCGCCTTCGGGGCCCATCTGCGGATTGAGTTCGAAAGGCTCGAAGTGCAGTTGCGCCGCGACCTCGCCGTCGAGGTTCTCGAGCGCCTTGCCAAGCGAAGCGAGGCCGATCGCGCACCAGGGGCAGGCGACGTCGGAGACGAAGCTGAGCTTCAGGGGCTTGTTCATCCGCCCATGGTAGTCAGATATGAATGGCCCTGCCCATCGCCCGCAACGCCACCTCCTGCACCGCCTCGCCGAGCGTCGGATGCGCATGGACGATCGCCCCGACATCCTCCAGCCGCGCGCCCATTTCCAGCGAATAGCAGAACGCCGCGCTCAGCTCCGACACGCCCTTGCCCACCGCCTGCCAGCCCAGGATGAGGTGGTTGTCCTCGCGCGCGACGACGCGCACGAATCCGGCGCTGCCTTCCACGCTGAGTGCCCGGCCGTTGGCCGAGAAGGGAAAGGTCGCGCTCACCGCCTGGACGTTGTCGCGCAACGCGTCCTCGGCGGTCTGGCCGACCGTCACCACCTCCGGGTCGGTGAAGCAGATCGCGGGAATCGCGGCCGGCGCGAATCTGCGCCGGTGCCCCGCGACGATCTCGGCCACCATCTCGCCTTGCGCCATCGCACGGTGCGCGAGCATCGGCTCGCCGGTCACATCGCCGATCGCCCAGACATTGCGCATCGAAGTGCGGCACTGCTCGTCGATCTTCACCGCGCGGCCCGCCATGTCGAGCCGCAGCGATTCCAGGTTGAAGCCGTTCGTGCGGGGCCGGCGACCCACGGCGACGAGGATGCGATCGGCCGGCAGCACGTATTCGTCGGCATTGGGGGTGCGCACGCGCAGGCCGTCTCCCGTGGCGTTGAGCCCTTCGGCCGAGCAGCCGAGATGCAGCACGACGCCCAGCTTCTTGAGTGTCGCGAGCACGGGTTGCGTGAGCTCCTCGTCGTACGCGGGCAGCACGCGGCTCGTCGCCTCGACCACCGCCACTTCCGAGCCGAGCTTGCGCCACGCGATGCCGAGTTCCAGGCCGATGTAGCCCGCGCCGACCACCACGAGGTGCTGCGGCTTCGGCTCGAGATCGAGCGCTTCGGTGGACGAGACCACCCGGCCGCCGAAGGGCAGGCTCGGCAGTTCCACCGGCACGGAGCCGGTGGCGAGCAGCAGGTGGTCGCACTGGATGCGCAGCGGCTCGCCGTCCGCGGGCCGCACGTCGACCTGCTTGCCGTCGACGATGGTCGCGAAGCCCTTTACCACCTGCACGCCATTCTTGCGCAGAAGCGCGCCGACGCCGCCCGTGAGCTTGCCGACGACGCCCTGCTTCCACCGGTGCGCCTGCGCGAGATCGATCGAGGGTTCGCGCACGCGGATGCCGATCGATGCGTTCGGCGAGGCGAAGCGGCAGGCCGCATCGAATTCGTCGGCCACGTGGATGAGCGCTTTGGAAGGGATGCAGCCGATGTTCAGGCAGGTGCCGCCCAGCCGGTCGCCTTCGACGAGCACCGTCGGGATGCCGAGCTGCGCGGCGCGGATGGCCGCGACATAGCCACCCGGGCCGCCGCCGATCACGAGGAGCGTTGTGTGCTGTGTCTTCATCGCGGCCTACTCCACGAACAGCATCGCCGGCGTCTCGAGCAAGGCGCGGATCGCCTGCACGAATTGCGCCGCCTCCATCCCGTCGATCACGCGGTGGTCGAACGACGACGAGAGGTTCATGAGCAGCCGGCCGACCACCGCGCCGCCTTTCATCACCGGCCGCTCGACGATGCGGTTCACGCCGACGATCGCGACTTCCGGATGGTTGATGACGGGCGTGGTGACGATGCCGCCCAAGGGGCCGAGGCTCGTGATGGTGAGCGTGGAGCCCGCAAGCTCGTTGCGGTTGGCCTTGCCGCCGCGCGCGACTTCCGCAAGCCGTGCGATCTCGCGCGCGCACGACCACGGGTCATGCGATTCGGCATGGCGCAGCACGGGCACCATGAGGCCGTTGGGCGTCTGCGTGGCGATGCCGAGGTGCACGGGCCGGTGCCGCGTGATGACCCCGGCATCGTCGTCGAAACGCGCGTTCATCTGCGGAAACTGCTCGATGGCGAGCACCACCGCGCGTGCGATGAGCGGCAGCATCGTGAGCTTGCCGCGAGTCGCGGCATAGCGGTCGTTCAGTTGCCCGCGCAGCCGCTCGAGCTCGGTCACGTCGACTTCCTCGACGTAGCTGAAGTGCGGGATGCGGCGCTTGGCCTCCTGCATCTTCTGCGCGATCTGGCGGCGCAGCCCGATCACGGGCACTGCTTCCTCGCCGTGCTTTTGCTGATAGCGCACGGAGGCGCTCGCCATCGGCTGGCCGCGCGAGGCGAGGTAGACGTCGACGTCTTCGTGCGTGATGCGCCCCGCGGGGCCGCTGCCGTGGACGAACTGCAGTTCGATGCCGAGTTCCCACGCGCGGCGGCGCACGGCAGGCGACGCGATGGGTTTTTCGCCGGGAGGGCGCATCGGAGCGGGCGTCGCGGCGGGAGGTGTGGCGTGTGGTGTGGCGTGTGGTGTGGCGTGTGGTGTGGCGTGAGGTGTGGCGGAATGTGCGGCGTGCCTTGCTCCCTCTCCCGCTTGCGGGAGAGGGTGGGGGTGAGGGTGTTCGCGAGGCTGGGCCTGTGAGTCGGGACGTGTGATGTCGTCCTTCCAGTCTGGAGGCACGCCGCGTTCCTCCCCCTTCCCTCCCCCCCGAGAATCAAGCTTCTCCGGACCCCCGGTCTCCCGCGAGCCGGAGCGCGAGAGCGAGCCCCCTTTCGCGTTCCCCGCGCCTTCGACTTCCAGCTCGACGATCCCGGTTCCCACCG
This sequence comes from Ramlibacter sp., assembly GCF_035548915.1. Lineage (GTDB taxonomy): Bacteria > Pseudomonadota > Gammaproteobacteria > Burkholderiales > Burkholderiaceae_C > Ramlibacter. The sequence goes on from NZ_DASZSE010000040.1 coordinate 6,192, forward strand.
CGATCATCTCCCCCGGCTCGCCGTTCAGCGCCGAGACCCTTCCCTTCACCGGCGACGGAATCTCCACCGTCGCCTTGTCCGTCATCACGTCCGCGAGGATCTGGTCCTCGGCCACCTCTTCGCCAGTCTTCACTCGCCAGGCCACGAGCTCGACTTCCGCGATGCCTTCGCCGATGTCGGGCATCTTGATCGTGTAGGTACCCATCGATCAGCCCTCCATCACGCGTTTGAAGGCGGCCGCGACGCGCTCCGGCCCGGGGAAGTACAGCCATTCCTGCGCGTGCGGATAAGGCGTGTCCCAGCCCGCCACGCGCTCGATCGGTGCCTCCAGGTGGTAGAAGCAGTTCTCGTTCACGAGCGACACGAGCTCCGCTCCGAATCCGCAGGTCCTCGTGGCCTCGTGGACCACCACGCAGCGCCCCGTCTTCTTCACCGACTCGACGACGGTGTCCAGGTCCATCGGCCAGAGCGAGCGCAGGTCGATGATCTCCGCGTCGATGCCGCTTTCGCGCGCGGCGCATTCCGACACCCACACCATCGTGCCGTAGGTGATCACCGTGAGGTCCTTGCCTTCGCGAAACACCGACGCCGATTCGAGCGGCACCCGGTAGTAGCCCTCCGGCACATTGCCGAGTTCGTGCTTCGACCACGGCACCACGGGCCGGTCGTGGTGCCCGTCGAACGGGCCGTTGTACAGGCGCTTGGGCTCCAGGAAGATCACCGGATCGTCGGCTTCGATGGCCGAGATCAGCAGGCCCTTCGCGTCGTACGGATTGCTCGGCATCACGGTGCGCAGCCCGCACACGTGCGTGAAGAGCGCCTCCGGGCTCTGGCTGTGCGTCTGGCCGCCGTAGATGCCGCCGCCGCAAGGCATGCGGATCGTCATCGGGCAGGTGAAGTCCGCCGCCGAGCGGTAGCGCAGCCGCGCGGCCTCCGAGACGATCTGGTCGGCCGCCGGATAGAAGTAGTCGGCGAACTGGATTTCCGCCACGGGCCTCAAGCCGTACGCGGCCATGCCCACGCCCACGCCGACGATGCCGCCCTCGTTGATCGGCGCGTCGAAGCAGCGGGACTTGCCGTACTTCGCCTGCAGCCCCTCGGTCACGCGGAACACGCCGCCGAAATAACCCACGTCCTGGCCGAACACCACGACGTTCGGATCACGCTCCATCATCACGTCCAGCGCCGAGCGCAGCGCCTGGATCATCGTCATCGACTTCGTCGGGCTCTCGACGTTCGTTGCGGGGTCTTTGGTCCGGGTGAGCATGGCATCAGGCTCCCAGGAGTTGACGCTGCCGGCGCAGATGCTCGGGCATGTCGGCGTACACGTCCTCGAACATCGTCGCCGCGCTCGGGATGTGGCCGTCCAGGAGCGTGCCGTGGCTTTCGGCTTCCTTCTGCGCCGCGGCCACTTCCGCTTCGAGTTCCTGCTGCGCCTGCTGGTGCTGCGCCTCGCTCCATTCGCCGATGCCGATCAGGTGCGCCTTCAGCCGCTGGATCGGGTCGCCGAGCGGAAAGCGGTCCCAGTCGTCGGCGGGCCGGTACTTGCTCGGATCGTCCGACGTCGAATGCGGCCCCGCCCGATACGTCACCCACTCGATGAGCGTGGGGCCCAGATTGCCGCGCGCGCGTTCCGCGGCCCAGCACGAGGCCGCGTACACCGCGAGGAAATCGTTGCCGTCCACGCGCAGCGACGCGATGCCGCTGCCCACGCCGCGCGCCGCGAACGTGGTGGACTCGCCGCCCGCGATCGCCTGGAAGGTGGAGATCGCCCACTGGTTGTTGACGACGTTCAGGATCACCGGCGCGCGGTACACGTGCGCGAAGGTGAGCGCGGTGTGGAAGTCGGCCTCGGCCGTCGCCCCGTCGCCGATCCAGCCGGAGGCGATCTTCGTGTCGCCCTGGATCGCCGAGGCCATGCCCCAGCCCACGGCCTGGATGAACTGCGTGGCGAGGTTGCCGGAGATCGAGAAGAACCCGGCGCGCTTGTACGAATACATGACGGGCAGCTGCCGGCCCTTCATCGGGTCGCGCTCGTTGGACATGAGCTGGCACATGAGCTCGGTCATCGACACGTCGTCGCGGCAAAGGAGCAGCCCCTGCTGGCGGTAAGTCGGAAAGCACATGTCGCCGGGCGCGAGCGCGAAGGCGTGCGCGATGGCGATCGCCTCCTCGCCCAGGCACTGCATGTAGAACGAGATCTTCTTCTGCCGCTGCGCGATCAGCATGCGGGCGTCGAAGATGCGCGTCTTCATCATCGCCCGCAGGCCGCGGCGCAAAGTCGCGGGCGAAATCTCCGGCACCCAAGGGCCAACGGCGCGGCCCTCGCGGTCCAGCACGCGCACGAGGCTGTAGGCGAGGTCTTCGGTGTCGAAGTGGGAGGTGTCGACGGGGGGTCTTCGGACCTCGCCCGCTTCGGAGACGTGGAGATAGGAGAAGTCCGTGGCGCAACCGGGTCGGCCGGTGGGCTCGGGCACGTACAAGCGCAAGGCCTGGTGCTGGCTCATTCGTTGTGCTCCGCGCGATCGTGTCGCGCCAAAGGTCGTCGAACGGAAAGGCGCGAGCGGGTAGCCGCCCCTTCCCGGGGGTCCGCGCGGGTGGCGCGGGCCACCAGTGTAGGGCAACTCGGACGCGGGGGGATCGGGAGAAGGGGCGCTCCAAGGTGGGTTCGACGCAGAGGACGCAAAGGTTACGCAGAGGACGCAGAGGACTGAA
>NZ_DASZSE010000041.1:0-6307 GCF_035548915.1 Ramlibacter sp.
TCGCGCGCCCGCGCGGCCGCCGTTGCGCCGCGCCGCGCCGGAGGACCTCGCCGCCCTCTGCGCGCTGGAAGAGTCCGCCTTCAGCGGCGACCGCATCTCAGCGCGAAGCTGGCGCAGTCTGCTGGCCAGCGCGTCGGCGGCCGTGCTCGTGGCGCCCGCCGGTCAGCAAGCACTCGACGGCGCTGCCGTGCTCCTCACGCGCCGCGCCAGCGGTGTGGCGCGTCTCTATTCCATCGCGGTGGCCTCGGCCGCGCGCGGGCACGGCGTGGGCGGTGCGCTGGTGCAGGCCTGCATCGAAGCCGCTCGCGGCAAGGGCTGCTCCGTGCTGCGGCTGGAGACCCGCGCCGACAATCGCGCGGCCCAGTCGCTCTTTCGCCGGTTCGGCTTCACGGAAATCGGACGCAAGCCCCGCTACTACGCGGACGGCCAGACGGCCTGGCGATTCGAGAAATCCCTCTGGAATCCAGGGGGCGCGGGCCGGCCCGTGGCGCTCGCCGCGCCTTTCTACGCTCAGACGCTCGACTTCACCTGCGGCCCCTGCGCGCTGATGATGGCGATGGCGGCTCTGCGGCCGCAGCTGCCCTGCGACCGCGCGTCCGAGATTCGCCTGTGGCGCGAAGCCACGACGGTGTTCATGGCGGCCGGGCATGGCGGCTGCGGCCCGTTCGGGCTCGCGCTGGCGGCGGCTCGCCGGGGCTTTCGCGTCACCGTGCACGCGCCCGCGGGCACGCGCCTTTTCACGGGCAGCGTGCGCGACGAGCGCAAGAAGGAAGTGATCGAACTCGTCGAGGCGGACAGCCGCGAGCATCTGCAGAAGCGGCCCGACGCGCGCATCGACTCGGCGCCGGTCACGCCGGAACGAATCGCGTCGCACCTGCAGCATGGCGCCGTTCCCGTGGTGCTGATCAGCCTCTGGCGTCTGCACGGCGAGAAGGGGCCGCACTGGGTGGTCGTGACCGGCTTCGACGGCTCCGTGTTCCGCATCCTCGACCCCATGGCCGAACCGCCGCCGGGCGACCCGGGCATCGGCGTGGGCATCGACGAATTCCGCCGCATCACCCGCTACGGCCGACGACGCCACACGGCCGCGGTCGTGCTCGAATCGAAGAAAACATGAGTTCCGTGCACGTGATCGTCGTGGAAAAGCGTTCCGACTTCCGCTGGCCCGACCCGGCGCGCCGTGTGATGACGGCCGAGGAGTTCGTCTCCGAACGCGGCGAAGGCGCAAGCCGCCAGCGCAAGGTGATCAACCTGTGCCGCAGCTACGACTACCTGAGCATGGGCTACTACTGCTCGCTCCTGGCCGAGGCGCGTGGCGAGCGCGTCACGCCGAGCGTGGAAACGATCATGGATCTGCAGCAGAAGTCGTCGGAACTCGAGCCCCGGCTCGCGCAGCTCGGCCGCCTGATCGGCGAGCTGCCCGAGGTGCCGCGCTCGGTGGATTCGCTGAGCTTCCATGCCTTCTTCGGTCACATCGAGGACCCGCAGCTCGCCGAGCTCGCGCGGCGCGCGTTCGAACTGTTTCGCTGCCCCTTGCTGGAAATCCGCGTCGAGCGGCTGGAGGGCGCCACCGGCTGGCGCGTGAGCCATCTCGTGCCGCTCGAGCCGCGCGACGTGGACCCATCGCGCGATGCCGTCTTCCTGGAGGCGCTCGACCAGTTCACCCGCCGGGCCTGGCGGCCGCATGTCGTGGAAAGCGTGCCGCGAATGGACCTGGCGATCCTGCACGACCCGCGCGAGCCGCTGCCGCCGTCGAACGCGGCGGCGCTGCAGAACTTCGTGCGGGTTGCGCGGTCGATGGACGTCGACGCCGAGCTGATCGAGAAGAAGGATTTCTCGCGCCTCACGCAGTTCGACGCGCTCCTTGTGCGCGAGACGACGGCGGTGGATCACCACACCTTCCGCTTCGCGAAGCGCGCGGCGACCGAAGGCATGCCGGTCATCGACGACCCGCAGTCGATCCTGCGCTGCACGAACAAGGCCTTCCTCGCGGAGCTGCTGCAGGGCCACGGCATCGCCACGCCGCGCACGCGGCTCGTGAGCCGGCGCAGCGCCGGCAAGCTCGAACACGTGCTGTCCTATCCCGTCGTGCTGAAGGTGCCCGACGGCTCGTTCAGCCGCAGCGTGAAGAAGGCCGGGAGCTGGCGCGAATTTCAGGAAATCGCGCAGGCGATGTTCAAGGACTCCGGCATCATCCTCGTGCAGGACTTCATGTACACGGACTTCGACTGGCGCGTGGGTATCCTCGCCGGTGAGCCTCTCTTCGTCGCACGCTATTTCATGAGCCGCGACCACTGGCAGATCCTGAGGCACCGCGAGGACGGCAGGCACGAAGAAGGCCGCGTGGAGGCGGTCTCCGTCGAAGACGCGCCGCGCGCGGTGATCGAAGCCGCCGTGCGCAGCGCGGCGCTCGTCGGCGACGGCCTCTATGGCGTGGACCTGAAGGAAACACCGTCGGGCGTCTACGTGATCGAGGTGAACGACAACCCGAACATCGACGCGGCCATGGAGGATGCGATTCTTGGCGACGAGCTCTACGCGCGCGTGATCGGCGAGCTGCTGCGCCGCTACGAATCGCCTCACGAGCGCGCAGGCGCGGCGCCCGCGGGACTGCGCATCGAGCCGCTCATCGGAGCGCACGTCGGACCGCACGTCGGTCCTGAGCGGGCGCAACCCCGCGCAGTGTTACGCTGAAGCGATGGCTCTCGCCCCCGACCAGCGCCCCGACCCCGACGAACTGCTCGAACAGCTGCGCGAGCAGGAGCGCACGGCGCGCCGCGGGCGCTTGCGCATCTACTTCGGCGCGAGCGCGGGCGTCGGCAAGACCTATGCGATGCTGAGCGCGGCGCGACGCGAACATCAGGCGGGCCGCGACGTGGTGATCGGCCTCGTCGAAACGCACGGCCGCGTGGAAACGGCGCTGCTCGTCGAAGGCATGCCGCACCTTGCGCGCAAGGACGTGCGGTACCGCGACCGCACGCTGCCCGAATTCGACATCGACGCCGCGCTCGCGCGCAAGCCTGAAATCGTTCTGGTGGACGAGCTCGCGCACTCCAACGTGCCGGGCTCGCGCCACCCGAAGCGCTGGCAGGACGTGCAGGAACTGCTCGATGCGGGCATCGACGTGTGGTCCACGCTCAACGTGCAGCACGTCGAGAGCCTGAACGACACGGTCGGCTCGATCACGGGCATCCGCGTGCACGAGACGGTGCCGGACACCGTGCTCGACGAAGCCGACGAAGTCGTGCTCGTCGACCTGCCGCCCGACGAACTGATCGCGCGGCTGAAGGCGGGCAAGGTCTACCTGCCGCAGCAGGCAGAGCGCGCGGCGCAGAACTTCTTCCGCAAGGGCAACCTGATCGCGCTGCGCGAGATCGCGCTCAGGCGCACGGCCGAACACGTCGAGGACGACGTGCGCAGCTACCGCGTGGAGCAGTCGGCGGGGCTGCCTTCGTGGAACACGTCGGGCGCGATCCTCGCGTGCGTCGGGCCGCACGAGGGCGCGGAGCAGGCGGTGCGCAGCGCGGCGCGCCTCGCGGGGCAGCTGAGCGTGCGCTGGTACGCGGCCTACGTGGAGACGGCGAAGCTGCGCAGCCTGGAGCCGGCGCGGCGCGACAGCGTGCTCGCCGTGCTCAAACTCGCGGAGGAGCTGGGCGCGACCACCAACGTGCTCGCGGGCGCCGACGTCGCGCAGGAACTCGTCGCGCATGCGCAGAAGCTCAATTGCGCGATCCTCGTGCTCGGCCGCCCGCCGGCGCCGAGGCTGCGCTTCAGGCGCAAGTCGCTCTTGCAGCGTCTCTCCGACCTCGCGCCGTCGCTCGACGTGCTCGAAGTAGGGCACGTGAGCCGCACGCGGCGCCTCGCGGGCCTCGCACGCGACGTCGCCCCGCAGGAAGAGGAGGACTTCGACTGGCGCGAGCACGTCCCGCGCTTCGCCTGGGCGGCGGCGAGCTGCGTGGCGATCACGATGCTCGCGCATCCTCTTCTCGGGCGCCTGGAGCTCACCAACATCGTCATGCTCTACCTGCTGGGCGTGGTGGGCGTGGCGATGAAGTGGGGCCGGGGGCCCGCGGGGCTGGCCGCCGTGCTCAACGTCGCGGCGTTCGATTTCTTCTTCGTGCCGCCGCAGCTCACGTTCGCGGTGAGCGACGTGCAGTACCTCGTGACGTTCGGTGTGATGCTCGGCGTGGGGCTTCTCACGGGCCAGCTCACCGCGGGATTGCGCTTCCAGGCCGAGATCGCCGCGAGCCGCGAACGGCGCGCGCAATCGCTCTTCGAACTCACGCGCGATCTCTCGGCCGCGCTGCTCGCCACACAGGTGGCCGAAATGGGCGTGGCCGCCGTGCAGAAGCACTTCGGCGGCACCGCGCTCGTGATCGCGACCGACCTGCGCGACGAACTGCTGCTCCCCGGTCAGCCACCCGCGGGATTCGACGCGAGCGTGGCCGACTGGGCGTTTCGCAACGGCCGCCCAGCGGGGCTCGCAACGAGCACGCTGGCCGCGCAGAGCTGGCACTACCTGCCGCTGCAGGCGCCGATGCGGGTGCGCGGCGTGCTCGCGCTGCAACCCGCCCGGCCGCGATGGCTCCTCATTCCCGAGCAGCGGCAGCACCTGGAGACGCTCGCGCGCCAGATCGCGATCGCGCTGGAGCGCGTGCACTACGTCGAGGTGGCGCAGGGGGCGGTGGTGGAAATGGAATCGGAGCGGCTGCGCAATGCCTTGCTCGCCGCGATCTCGCACGACGTGCGCACGCCGCTGACCGCACTGATCGGCCAGGCCGAGTCGCTGCAATCGTCGCGGCCGCTCACGGATGCGCAGTCCGAGACCGCGCACGCGATCGCCGAGCAGGCGCGCGAGCTCGGCACGCTCGTGAACAACCTGCTCGAGATGGCGCGTCTGCAAAGCGGCAACGTCAGCCTGCGGCTCGAATGGCAGTCGGTGGAAGAGGTGGTGGGCGTCGCCTTGCGCGGGCTGAAGCCGCTTCTTGCCGGCAAGGCGGTGCGGGTGGACGTGCCTGCCGACTTGCCGCTGGTGGAGTTCGATGCGACGCTCGTCGAGCGCGTGATCGCGAACCTCGTGGAAAATGCCGCGCGGCATGGGCGCCCGCCGATCGAGATACACGCATCGGTGACCGATGGCGAGCTGGTGCTGAAGGTGCGCGACCATGGGCCGGGCCTGCCCGCGTCCTTGCGCGGCAAGGAAGACATGCTGTTCGAGAAATTCACGCGCGGCGCGGCCGAGTCCGCGACACCGGGCGTCGGGCTCGGGCTTGCGATCTGCAAGGCCGTGGTCGACGCGCATCGCGGATCGATCGCCGCCGCGAATGTTTCGGGGGGCGGCGCCGAATTCACCGTCAAGCTGCCGCGAGGCAAACCGCCGGAGCTGCCGCCGCCATGACCCCGTCGCCCGTTGCCCTGATCGTCGAGGACGAGCCGCAGATCCGCCGCTTCGTGCGCGCGGCGCTGGAGGGCGAAGGCTGGCAGGTGCACGAAGCGGACACGCAGCAGCGCGGCCTGATCGAAGCCGGCACGCGCCAGCCCGATCTGATCGTGCTGGACCTCGGGCTTCCCGATGGCGACGGGATCGATCTGATACGCGACGTGCGTGGGTGGTCGACGGTGCCGATCGTCGTGCTGTCGGCGCGGGTGGACGAAGCGGACAAGGTGGCCGCGCTCGATGCCGGGGCGGACGACTATCTGACGAAGCCGTTCGGTGTGGCCGAATTGCTTGCGCGGGTGCGTGCGAATCTGAGGCGGCCGAGGGTGCGCGCGGAGGAGGGTGGGGGTGCCGATCCCGTCTTCCGGTTCGGCGATGTCGAAGTGGACCAGCGTGCGCGCGTCGTGCGGCGCGGGGGTGGGGAGGTGCATCTCACGCCCACGGAATACCGCCTGCTCACGGTGCTGATCGCCAATGCCGGGCGGGTGCTCACGCATCGCCAGCTGCTGCGCGAGGTGTGGGGGCCGTCGCATTCGGAGCAGAGCCACTACCTTCGCATCTACATGGGGAACCTGCGGCGAAAACTCGAAGCCGATCCCGCGCAGCCGAGGCATCTGCTCACGGAGACGGCGGTGGGGTATCGGTTGCTGGCTTGATCCGTCATTCAGGCCTCTCACTCCGTCATTCCCGCCTCTCACTCCGTCATTCCCGCCTCTTACTCCGTCATTCCCGCCTCTCACTCCGTCATTCCCGCCTCTTACTCCGTCATTCCCGCCTCTCACTCCGTCATTCCCGCGAAGGCGGGAATCCAGAGTCTTCCTCTCGCGTGGCGGGAAGAAGCCGCTGGAATCCCGCGTTCGCGGGACTGAC
>NZ_DASZSE010000042.1:0-113341 GCF_035548915.1 Ramlibacter sp.
GCCGGGCGTACGTGGACATGCTCGCGCCGCTTGTTCGCGCGGAGTGTTTGGCGTGCGCGCCAAACACGCAGCAAGTTGCGGCGCGGGGCCGCGAGACCGTTCGGCGACAGGAATCCGGTAGGGCTGCGCGATGAGCGCGGCTCGACGGACGCCGTAGCGCGCGCCGCGGCCCGGCCGCACGCGGCGTTGCCGCGAGGTGGGGGAGAGGTGACTCCGGCAAGTCAACGATTTCCACGAGGAAAGAACAAGGCGCTGGATTCCCGCTTTCGCGGGAATGACGGTGGAGGGGCGGGAATGACGGCGGAGCGGCGGGAATGACGGTGGAGGGGCGGGAATGACGGTGGAGGCGGGAATGACGAAGGAAACCAAAGCGTCTGGCCGTCGGCTCAGACGTTGAACAGGAAATTCATCACATCCCCATCCTTCACCACGTACTCCTTCCCCTCGCTCCTCATCTTCCCCGCATCCTTCGCGCCCTGCTCGCCCTTGTACGCGACATAGTCGTCGAAGGCGATCGTCTGCGCGCGAATGAAGCCACGCTCGAAATCGGTGTGGATCACACCGGCTGCCTGCGGCGCGGTGTCGCCCTTGTGGATCGTCCACGCACGCACTTCCTTCTCGCCGGCCGTGAAATACGTCTGCAGCCCGAGCAGATCGAACGCGGCGCGAATGAGACGGTTCAATCCCGGCTCCTCCTGCCCGATCTCGGCAAGGAACATCTTCTTGTCGTCCTCGGCCAGATCCGCGATCTCCGACTCGATCTTCGCGCAGATCACCACCACCGGCGCATGCTGCTTCGCCCCGTACTCGCGCAGCCGGTCCAGATACGGATTGTCGTGATAGCCGTTCTCGTCGACATTGCCCACATACATCGCAGGCTTGGCCGTGATGAGGCAAAGAGGCTTCAGGAGCGCCGCCTCCTCGTCGTTCAGCTGCACGCTGCGCGCGGGCCTGCCTTCGTTCAGCGCCTCGCGCACCTTCGGCAGCATGGCCGCCATCTTCATGGCCTCCTTGTCGTTGCCCGACTTCGCGGCCTTCGCATAGCGCGCAAGCGTCTTCTCCACCGTGCCGAGGTCCGCGAGGCACAGCTCCGTCTGGATCACCTCGATGTCGGCCACCGGGTCCACCTTGCCCGCGACGTGCACGATGTTCGCGTCGTCGAAGCAGCGCACGACATTCACGATGGCGTCCGTCTCGCGGATGTGCGCGAGGAACTGGTTGCCCAGGCCCTCGCCCTGGCTCGCGCCGGCTACCAGTCCCGCGATATCGACAAACTCGACGATGGCTGGCACGATGCGCTCCGGCTTCGCAATGGCGGCCAGCCGCGCGAGGCGCGCATCGGGCAGCTCGACCACGCCCACGTTGGGCTCGATGGTGCAGAAAGGATAGTTTTCGGCGGCGATGCCCGCCTTCGTCAACGCATTGAACAGCGTGGATTTGCCGACGTTGGGCAGCCCCACGATCCCGCACTTCAGACTCATGTCAGCTCCCGAGAATCGAACCGGAAAGTGTATGCCAAGCCCCCGGGCCGGCCCACGCGCGAGCCGGTTCACGCTGCTCGCGCGCCTCTGGGTGGCCGCGCTCGTGCTTTTCGCAATCGCCGTGCCGACGCAAGGCGCCGCACCGACGCCCATGACGCAGCCGGCGCCCGCGACGCTGCTGAACGACGCGCAGCAAAGCATCGACGCCGAACTCCTCGGACAAGTCTGGCTCGACCCGCGCGCGAATGCGACCATCGAGGAAGTCGCGGGTCCGCAAGGCATCGCCCGCTTTCAGCCGCTCGTCACGGAAACCATCTGGGCGCTCGGCCCCGACGCGGCGCTCTGGTTCCATTACCGGCTGATGCGCACCCCGGGCGAGCGGCAGGACTGGCTCGTCGAATTCCCCATGCCGGCACTCGACCAGGTCACGCTCTTCCAGCAGGAAGGCGAGCGGTGGCGAGCCGAGTCCGCGGGCGACACCATCGCCGTGAACCAGTGGCCCGAGCCGGGGCGCCACCCGTTCTTCCGGCTCGAGCTGCCCGACGGCCAGCCGCGCGACATCTTCGTGCGCATCCGGCATGCGACTTCCGCGAATTTCCCGGTGCACTTCGTGACGCTCGCCGCGCACAACCAGCGCATCCAGCTCGAATACCTGGGCCTCGGGCTCGCATTCGGCGCCCTTTTGCTGCTGATCGCCGTCTGCTTCACGCAAAGCTGGGTCTACCGCGACCGCGTGTACGCGTGGTATGCGCTCTATGCGATGGTGACGACGCTCGCGGTGGCCACCATCACCGGCGTGACGGGGCACCTCCTGTGGCCCGGGCTCGGCGCGCTCGGCGATTCGCCGAAGGCGATCCTTTCTTACTTCGCGGCGGCGGCAGCCCTCCTTTTCGTGCGCAACCTGATCGGCATCTCGGCGCGGCATCCGTCGACCGATCGCCTCATCTATCTGCTCGGACTCGCCGGCCTCGCGATGGGCGTGCTGCATCCGGCGGCGCCCAAGCTCGCGGGCCTCGCCATCCTCGCCGGCTACGTCGTGCTCGCGACGGCGATCAACCTGGCCATGGCACTCGCCGCCTGGCGCCGCGGCGACGTCGTCGGACTCTGGGTCTTTTCGGCCTACGTGCCCCTCGCACTCGCGGTCGCGCTGAGCCTCTCGCGCTTGTTCGGCTGGCTGCCCGTCTCGTTCGGCACGCAGTACGCCGTGGTCGTTGCGATGGCGATCGAGGTGCCCTTGCTGCTCGTGGCCCTCTCGATCCGCTCGCGCGAGCGGCACGGCGCGCAGATCCGCGAGCAGGCGCTGTCCACCCAGGACGCGCTCACGGGGCTTCTTGCGCCGCACCTCTTCCGCGACCGCCTGCGCCAGGTCGTCGCGCGCTTCCGGCACGACCGCGAGAACGCCGCGGTGATCTTCATCGATCTCGTCAACTACCCGCGGATCAAGCACCACTTCGGCTCGGCGGTCGCCGAACAGAGCCTCTTGCGCAGCGTGATCAAGCTGCGCCGGCTGCTGCGCGACGTCGACACCGTGAGCCGCATCGGCGAGGCGCGCTTCGGCGTGATCCTCGAAGGCGTCGCCTCGCGAGCCGTCATCACCGACCGCGCCGCGCGCCTGATCGCGGCGGGGCTCATGCCGCTGAAGGGACTCAAGCCCGACGTGACGCTGCAATTCCACATCGCGGGCGCGCTGCTCGACGAGCGCAAAGACGAGGCGGACGAACTCGCGCAGGCGCTCGATGCCTTGCTCGGGAGCATGTCGCCGCGCACGCGTCGCCCGATCCGGTTCCTCGCGCCGCCCGCGACGATGCCCGCCGGGCTGCAGGATTCGTCGATGCTCGACGAAGTCCCGCCACAAAACGGCACGGACCGGCCGCCGCTGTCGGTGGTGAGGTGAGCCGCCTCTACGCGAAGTCCCAGTCCCCCGTGACGCGCTGGCCCGCCCGCAGGATCCGATCGAATCCTTCCAGGACGATCGCGTTCATCGCGAAAGCGATCGCACCGCCCAGCCGTTCGCTCGCGCGATAGGTCCGCAGCACGTCGTTGATCGCCGGGTTCATCTCGGCCGTGGCGGGGTCCACGGTCGGGATCGTGCAGCGCGAGCACGGCTTCACGAGCGCGAGCCGCACCTCGCCTTCGGGCGTGTCGATGCGCAGCACCGAGACGCGATCCTCATCGTGCGCCTCGAGGCCCGCGAGCACGATGTTCGGCCGGAAGCGCTCGATCCCGATGGCCGCCACGCCGCGCGCCGCCAGCTTCTCGTTGAGCAGATCGAGCGAGGCCTCGCTCACGACGAGTAGCGGGTAGCCGTCGGCGAACTGGTTGGGCGCCTCGACACCGCCCGTCCACTCCAGGTTCGAAAGACGCCGGCATTCGGGATCGAACCGCGCGAGCCGGCTCTTGCGGCCGAGGAAGTCGCTGAACCACTGCGCCGCCACGTCGCCCATGTCGTAGGCCGCGACGGTGTCGTTCCACACACGCACCTGCGCGGGCCCTTCCACCGCGTCCTCCTGCAGGTGCAGCGCGAGCATGCCGGGCGCGCGCAGGATCACCTCGCCTCGGCGGAACTGCGTCTTCACGAGCGCCATGCGCGGCAGTTCGCGCTGGGTGACGAATTCGCCGGATTCGTCCACCACCATCCAGGCGCGATCGAGGTCGAATCCGGTTTCGGTGACGAGGGCTTCGGTGAGTTCCGCACCCGCGCAGGATTTCACGGGGTAGGCGAAGAGGCGGGCGATGCGGGCGGAGACTTCAGTCATGGTGGGCAAGCGGCGTATCAGGGCCAATCCTACAATCCCCCGATGGCCCCTCCCATCGACGTGTGCATCCGCGGCGCCGGCATCGTGGGCAGCACGCTCGCGCTGCTGCTCGCGCGCGACCGCCTGCGCGTGGGCCTCGTGGGCGGCCCGCAGCCCTCGGGGGGCCACAGCGACGTGCGCGCCTACGCGCTCAACGCCGCGTCGAAGGACCTGCTTGAGCGGCTGCGTGCCTGGCCCGACGAGGCGCACGCGACGCCCGTGGCCGCGATGGAAGTGCACGGCGACGAGGGCGGCCTCGTGAGCTTCCGCGCGGCCGACGAAGGCGTGCCGGCGCTCGCCTGGATCGCCGATGTGCCGCCGCTCGAAGCGCAGCTCGCGCAGGCGCTGCGCTTTCAGCCCATGGTCGAGCGACTCGATGCCCCGCGCGCCGCACCGCTCACGGTCGTGTGCGAAGGCCGCACGAGCACGACGCGCGCCGAATTCAACGTGCATTTCGAGGTGAGCGCGTATTCGCAGCAGGCGATCGCCGCGCGCTTCGATTGCGAACTGCCGCACGGCCAGGTCGCGCGCCAGTGGTTCCACGAGGGCGACATCCTCGCGCTGCTGCCGCTCGGCGGCCCCGGCGGGAACACTGTGGCGCTCGTGTGGTCGGTGCAGGATGCGCAGGCGCCCGGACTCCTTGCGCTGCCGCCGGAAGAATTCCAGTCCCGGGTCGCTGCCGCGAGCCATCACGCGCTCGGCAAGCTCAAGCTCGCGAGCGAACGCCGCGCCTGGTCGCTGCAGCTTGCGCACGCGCAGGACTGGTGCGGCCCCGGCTGGGCGCTCGCGGGGGACGCCGCGCACACGGTGCACCCGCTCGCGGGACAGGGATTGAACCTCGGCCTGGCCGATGCCGAGGCGCTCGCCAAGGTGCTGCACGAACGCGAATACTGGCGCGGCCCGGGCGACGCACGTCTCCTGCGCCGCTACGAACGTTCTCGCAAGGCGGCGGTGCTCGCGATGGGCTTCGCCACCGACGGACTGCAGCAGCTCTTCGCGCGGCCCGGGGAGCCCTGGACGCTCCTGCGCAACGCCGGCATGAAGGGTTTCGAGTGGAGCGGCCCGCTGAAGCACTGGGTCGCGCGGCAGGCGATGGGACGGCTGTAGAGTGGCGCAAGAAGTCGCGCAAGAAGCTGCAATGGAATTGGGTATGGAATTGGGAATGGAATGGCTAAGGAAGCGGTAGAGGTCCGGACATGAGAGCAAACACCTTCGGCCTGCGCGCGGCCGTCGCAGCGTGCGTGGCGTTCGCCGGGCTCGCGGTCTTCTTCGCCCGGGCGCAGAGCCCGGCGCCGGCCATCTCCGGCATGCTGGCGGGCGAGGCGACGCTGCGCAGGAACCTCGTCGAACGCGTGCCGCAGCTGGGCCATATCGACGAGGTGAGCCGCACGCCGATGCCCGGGCTCTACGAGATTCGCGTCGGCACCGACATCTTCTATTCGGACGCCGACGGCAACTTCCTGCTGGAAGGCACGCTCATCGACACCCGCACCAAGAAAAACCTCACCGAAGCTCGGCAGGACAAGCTGCTCGCGGTCGACTTCAGCACGCTGCCGGTGAAGGACGCGTTCACGGTGGTGCGCGGCAACGGACAGCGCAAGGTGGCGATCTTCGAGGACCCGAACTGCGGCTACTGCAAGCGCATGGAGCGCGACATCCAGAGAGTGGACAACGTGACGATCCACGTCTTTCTCTACCCGATCCTCGGCCCCGACTCGGCCGTGAAGTCGCGCCAGATCTGGTGCGCCGCCGACAAGGGCCGCATCTGGGTGGACTGGATGGCGCGCGACAAGGCGCTGCCGTCCGCGGGCGGCTGCGACACCTCGGTGCTCGAGCGCAACATCGCGCTCGGCCGCCGGCATCGCATCTCGGGCACGCCGACACTGATCCTGTCCGACGGCAGCCGCGTGCCCGGCGCGGTGACGGCCGCGCAGTTCGAAAAGCTGCTGGCCCAGGGCAAGTGAGCGTCGCGCCCGCCGACAGCGTGCACTACCGCGTGGAGCCCGCGGAGCCGAACGCGCACCTCTTTCACGTCACGCTCACGATCGCGGCGCCCGAGGTGCCGCAGCGCCTGTCGCTGCCCGTCTGGATTCCGGGCAGCTATCTCGTGCGCGAGTTTTCCAGGCACCTGCAAAAGCTCGCCGCGCGCCAGGACGGCAAGCCGGTGGCCGTGCAGCAGCTGGACAAGTGCAACTGGCAAGTCGACTGCGTGCCCTCCAGCCCGCTCGTCCTCACGTACGAGGTGTACGCCTTCGACAACTCGGTGCGCACCGCGTGGCTCGATTCGCAGCGCGGCTTCTTCAACGGCACGAGCGTGTGCCTGAAAGCGCATGGGCTGGAAGCTTCGAGGCACGAACTGGAAATCGCAGCGGGCAAGTCCCCGGCGAACTGGGAAGCGGCGACGGGCCTTGCGCCCGTGAAGGTGACCCGGCGCGGCTTCGGCACCTATGCCGCGCAGGACTACGACGAGCTGGTCGACTGCCCCGTGGAGCTGGGCGCCTTCTTCAGCCGCGAGTTCAGGGCGGGCGGCGTGCCGCACCGCTTCGTGCTCGCGGGCGCGCCGGAATCGTTCGACGGCGAGCGGCTGATCGCCGATGTGCAGAAGATCTGCGAGACGCAGATCCGCTTCTGGCACGAGAAGTCCCGGGGCACGGGGCGCGCTCGCCCGCGGCCGCCGCACAAGTCCTATCTCTTCATCCTGAACGCCGTGGACGAAGGCTACGGAGGCCTCGAGCACCGCAACTCCACTGCGCTCATCGCGTCGCGCCGCGACTTGCCGAGGCTCGGCGACTCGCGCATGACGGAAGGCTACGTGACGCTTCTGGGCCTCGTGAGCCACGAGTACTTCCACACCTGGAACGTGAAGCGCCTGCGCCCCGCCGAATTCGCGCACTACGACTACGGAGCGGAGAACTACACGCAGCTGCTGTGGTTCTTCGAAGGCTTCACGAGCTATTACGACGACTTGCTGCTGCGCCGGGCCGGCGTGATCGACGACGTGACTTACGTGAAACTGCTGAACAAGACCATCAACCAGGTGATGCAGACCCCCGGGCGCGACTTGCAGTCGGTCGCGCAGGCGAGCTTCGATGCGTGGGTCAAGTACTACCGGCAAGACGAGAACACGGCCAACGCCACGGTGAGCTACTACACCAAAGGCGCGCTCGTGGCGCTGTGCTTCGACCTCACGTTGCGCGCCGACGGCCGCGCGTCGCTCGACGACGTGATGCGCGCGCTCTGGCAGCGCTGCAAGGCGGGGCCCATGAGCGAAGCCGACTTCGCCGCGGTGCTGAAGGAGCTCGGCGGCCGCGCCTTCACGCGCGAGCTCGCAGCCTGGGTGCACGGCACGCGCGAGTTGCCGCTGAAGGAACTGCTCGAACGCCAGGGCATCGCCGTGATGGAGGAGCCGTCGCAGCTGCAGCAGCGCCTCGGCCTGCGCGTGAACGAGGCGAACGGCGCGGTCATCGTCAAGAACGCGCTGCGCGGCGGGGCAGCCGAACAGGCCGGCATCGCGGCGGGCGACGAATGGCTCGGCGTGGAAGTGGCCGGCAGCGGCTGGCGGCTTTCGAAGCTGGACGACCTCACGCTCTATGCCGGGCAGCACCGCAAGGTGATCGCGCTGGTCGCGCGCGACAAGCGCCTCTTGCGGCTCGAACTGAACATTCCGCAGGCCGCGACGACCTGGCGCCTCGCGCTGCGCGAAGCGCAACGGGCGCAGGCATGGCTCGCCGCCACGCACTAGCGCTTGTCACGGCCTGCGTGCTGGCCGCGCATCTCGCGATCGTGGACTGGGCCGGACGCGAACTGACTCTCTCCGATTCGGTGTTGCAGGCGATGGCGCCGCCGATGTTCACGCGCCTGCTCCAACAGAAGGAGCCGCCCGCCGCGGCACCGGCGCCGAAGCCGAAACCCAGGCCCGTTCGCAGGCCGCCGCCGAGCGAAGGCTCGATCGCCGCGAGCTTGCCCGCATCATCCGCGTCCATGCCGCGGAAGGCAACGGCCACCGTCGCGCAGCCCGAGTCCGTGGCCGCGCCGGAGGGTTTGGCCGAGCCGGAGGCTGTGGCCGAGCCGGAGGCTGCGGCCGCTTCGGAGGCTGTGGCCGCTTCGGAGGCGGATGCACTCGCGGGCGCGCCTGCATCCGGGTCCACCCCCGACGCATCGACCGCCTCCGCGCGGGCAGCAGAGGCACCGCTCGCCGCAGCGTCGCAACCGCAAGCCGAAGCTTCGGCGGCCGCTGCCGCGGCCAGCGCCGCGCCGGCTCCTTCGCAAGAGGCCTGGCTCGACACCTGGCCCGCCGACACGCGCCTCAGCTATCGCCTGGACGGCCAGTTCCGCGGACCGCTTTACGGCAACGCGCGCGTGCAGTGGCAGCGCGACGGCGCGCGCTACCAGGTGCAGCTGGACATCGACATCGCGCCCTGGGTGCGCATGCTGGTCACGAGCCAGGGGCAAGTCACCGACGACGGGCTCGTGCCGCGAGCGTACGAAGAGGCGCGGGTGGGCAAGCGCCGCGCGGCGCAGTTCGGCGAGCACACCATCGCGCTCGACGGCGGGCGCACGTCGGGCAAGCCGCAGGGCGTGCAGGACACCGCGAGCCAGTTCGTCGACCTCGCGCATCGCTTCGCGACGGGACGCGACGCGCTCGAGGTGGGCAAGAGCGTGAGCTTCTGGCTCGCGCGGCCGGGCAGCGTCGACCTGTGGACTTACGACATCGTCGGGCGCGAAACCTTGCAGACCGGAACGCTCGGTGCCGTCGAGGCGTATCACCTCAAGCCGCGGCCGATCGCCAATCCGAAGGGCAACATCGTCGCGGAGATGTGGTACGCGCCGAGCCTGCAGTACCTCCCCGTGCGAATCCGCGTGACGCAGGGCAGCGAGATCTGGATCGATCTCGTCGTGGACAAGATCGAGCAGCGCTGACGGCTCACCCCGCCGGCCGGACGCCCTC
Organism: Ramlibacter sp.; assembly: GCF_035548915.1. Taxonomy (GTDB): domain Bacteria; phylum Pseudomonadota; class Gammaproteobacteria; order Burkholderiales; family Burkholderiaceae_C; genus Ramlibacter. The sequence continues at coordinate 9,225 of NZ_DASZSE010000042.1, forward strand.
GGCCATCATCGCGGCCTTCGCCGGATCGGTCGCCACACCCGTCGCGCGCCAGAGCACCACGGCGAACATGATGATCGCGATGCCCACCACCAGCGAAGAGATGCCCAGGAGCGGCTCGATGGACACGACACCGCGATACAGGAGCGAGAGGCTCACCATCTGCACGAAGTGCGACGGCACGTAAATCCAGAACTGCAGCTTCGCGAGCTTCGTCATGCCCGCGGCCGGCCAGGCGCGATAGAACAGGCCGAAGAGCCCCATCGTCACCCACCCGAGCAGGTTCAGGTGCACGTGCACGGGCATCATCGAGTGGTCGCCACTCATCCCCATCACGTTGCCCAGGACGATGCCCAGGACGAGGTACAGCACGGCAAGCCGCAGGAACCACTGGCTGATGCGCTCCATCGAATGAACTCCTCTTCGAATCGACCCGCCCGAACGGCGTGGCGGCGAGTCTAGGGCGCGGCGCGCGGCCGCGCAACGTCACTTACGCTGATCGATCACGCGCTTGGCCTTGCCCATGCTGCGCTCGATGCCCCCGGAAGGCCGCAGTTCGATCCGTGCCGTCGTACCAATGTATGCCTTGATCTCGTGCGCGAGCCGCTCGCCCGCCTCGCGCGCTTCGCTGCTTTCGTGCGAAAGCTCCGCTCGCGCCTCCACGGCGACGGTAAGGGAGTCGAGCGGCCCTTCTCGCATGAGGATGCACTGGTAGTGCGGCGCGAGTTCCGGGCGCTTCAGGATCAGCTCCTCGATCTGCGTCGGAAAGACGTTCACGCCGCGCACGATCATCATGTCGTCGCTGCGGCCCGTGATCTTTTCCATTCGCCGCATCGTGCGTGCGGTGCCGGGCAGAAGCCGCGTGAGATCGCGCGTTCGGTAGCGCACGATCGGCAGCGCCTCCTTCGTGAGGCTCGTGAAGACGAGCTCGCCCAGTTCACCCTCGGCGAGCGGCTCGCCCGTCCGCGGATCGACGATCTCGGGGTAGAAGTGATCCTCCCAGATCGTCGGGCCGTCCTTCGTCTCGACGCATTCGTTGGCCACGCCCGGCCCGATCACTTCCGACAGGCCGTAGATGTCGACCGCATCGATGCCCATGCGCTTTTCGATCGCCTCGCGCATGTCGTTGGTCCACGGTTCCGCGCCGAAGATGCCGATGCGCAGGCTGCTGCGCGCGGGGTCGAGCCCCTGGCGATCGAATTCGTCGGCGATCGCAAGCATGTAGCTCGGCGTCACCATGATGATGTCGGGGCGGAAGTCGCCGATCAGCTGCACCTGGCGTTCGGTCTGCCCGCCGCCGAAGGGGACCACGGTGAGGCCGAGCCGCTCGGCGCCGTAGTGCGCGCCGAGTCCGCCCGTGAAGAGGCCGTAGCCGTAGCTCACGTGCACGAGATCGCCGGGCCGCGCGCCCGCGGCGCGGATCGAACGCGCCATCACGAGCGCCCAGGTGTCGATGTCGTTCTTCGTGTAGCCCACGACCGTCGGCTTGCCCGTCGTGCCGCTGGAGGCATGGATGCGCACGCACTGCTCGCGCGGAACCGCGAACATGCCGAAGGGGTAGCTCTCGCGCAGGTCCTGCTTGGTGGTGAATGGAAACTTCCGCAGGTCGGCGAGCGTGCGCAGGTCCTCGGGGCGCACGTCGGCTTCGTTGAACTTGCGCCGGTAGACCGGCGAATTCGCGTAGGCGTGGTGCAGCGTCTGCTTCAGGCGCTTGAACTGCAGCGAGCGCAGCTCGTCGATGCTCGCCTTCTCGATCGGCTCGAGCGGGAATCCTGCCATGGTTCGCCTCACTCCTCTTGGGGGATCACGTGGCCCTGGATGCTGGCGCTCTTGCCGCGAAACATCGCGACGACTTCGCCATTGTGGTTGGTGACTCGCATGTCGTAGATGCCGTGGCGGCCCTGCAGCATCTGCTCGACGCCTTCGCAGGTGAGGACGTCGTCCAGGTGGGCCGGCTTCAGGAATTCGATGGCGCAGCCTGCCGCGACGGTCACCTTGTTGTGGCTGTTGCAGGCGAAGGCGAACGTCGAGTCGGCGAGCGTGAAGATGAAGCCGCCGTGGCAGATCTTGTGGCCGTTGAGCATCTCCGCGCGCACGCGCATGCGCATGACCGCGCGTCCGGGCTCGCACGAGACGAGCTCCATCCGCATGAACTCGCGGCTCGCGTGGTCGGCCGCGAACATGGTTTCGCCCACGCGGCGGGCGAGGTCCGCTGGATCGGCGCTCACTTCAGATGTCCATGACGCCGCGCGTTCGCACGGCGAATGAGGAAAAAACGGTCGTCATTCCCGCGAACGCGGGAATCCAGAGCGTCGGGAAGCCTTGGATCCCCGCCTTCGCGGGGATGACGGTGGGCAAGCCCTGGATCCCCGCTTCCGCGGGGATGACGGTGACCGGGCGCGACCGGACAGCGCGAGCGCCTTGGCCCGGCCTGGCGCCGTTCATTCGTCCTTGAATCATTCGCCCTTGAACCTTGAATCATTCGCCCTTGAAATTCGGTGCGCGCTTCTCGACGAACGCGCTCACGCCTTCGATGTAGTCGTGCGTGCGGCCCAGCTCCGACTGCGTGTCGCGTTCGGAATCGAGCTGGCCGTCCAGCTCGCGCGACGCCGCATAGCGCAGCAGATGGCGCGTTTCCACGAGCGCGCGCGTGGGCATTGCGGCGAGCCGGCCCGCGAGCTTCATCGCGGCGGCCAGGCAGTCTTCGCCCTCGGCGGCCACGTCCCAGATCAGGCCCCACTCCTTCGCCTCCCGGGCGGACACCTTGTCGCCCAGCATCGAAAAGCCCATGGCCCGCGCGAGCCCGAGCTTCTTGATGGCGAACCACGTACCGCCCGAATCGGGCACGAGCCCGATCTTCGCGAAGGCCTGGATGAAGCTCGCCCCCGGCGCCGCGACAGCGAGGTCGCAGGCCATCGCCATCGACACGCCCGCGCCCGCTGCCACGCCGTTCACGGCCGCAACCGTCGGCACGCGCAGCCGCATCAGGCGGCGAATCGTGGGATTGAAGCATTCGTTGATGATGGGGCCCGGGTCCGCGCGCTTCGCGAGGTCGGGACCGGGCGCGAGGTCGAATTCCGACAGATCCATCCCGGCGCAGAAGCCGCGGCCGGCGCCGGTCAGCACGAGCGCGCGGATCGACTTGTCCTGTTCCACTTTCGCAAGCGCCCCCCAGAGCTGCTCGTGCATGTGGCGCGTGAAGCTGTTCAAGGCCTGCGGCCGGTTCAGCGTGACCAGCGCGACGGCTTCGCGCCTTTCGAACAGCACGGTTTGTTCGTCCATGGTGCGTCTCCTTCGCGCATCACTCTAGCGCATCGCGGCGCTTCGTTATAGTTGCCGCCAGCGAAAGGACCGCCGCCATGACCTACGAAACGATCGAAGTCCGCACCGAAGGGGACCGAGTCGGCATCATCACCCTGAACCGCCCGAAGCAACTGAACGCCCTGAACGACCAGCTGATGGATGAGCTGGGCGCGGCGCTGAAGGCGTTCGACGCCGACGACGCGATCGGCTGCATCGTCGTCACCGGCAGCCAGAAGGCCTTCGCCGCCGGCGCGGACATCCAGGCGATGGCCAGGTACGACTTCGCGCACGTCTTTCGCACCGGGTACATCAGCCGCAACTGGGAGACGATCCGCTCGATCCGCAAGCCCGTGATCGCCGCGGTGGCGGGCTTCGCGCTCGGCGGCGGCTGCGAGGTGGCGATGATGTGCGACTTCATCATCGCTGCCGACAACGCGAAGTTCGGCCAGCCCGAAGTGAAGATCGGCGTGATCCCGGGCGCGGGCGGCACGCAGCGCCTGCCGCGCACCGTGGGCAAGTCCAAGGCGATGGACATGGTGCTCACCTCGCGCATGATGGATGCGGCCGAGGCCGAACGCGCGGGACTCGTGAGCCGCGTCGTGCCGCTGGACAAGCTCATGGACGAGACCCTGGCCGCGGCACTCGCGATCTGCGGGATGCCGCGCCTGGCCGCCATGGCCGCGAAGGAAGCGGTGAACCGCGCCTTCGAGAGCCCCCTTTCGGATGGCCTCCTCTTCGAGCGGCGCATGTTCCACGCGATGTTCGCGACGAACGACCAGAAAGAAGGCATGGACGCGTTTCTCGCCAAGCGCGAGCCGAAGTTCACGGGCGAGTGACGGGCACGCGCGCGGCCTCGGCGCGCAACGCATCGGCGAGCGCGCTGTCGATGGCGCCCGCCTCAGCGGCCGCGCCGGCCGCCGCGTCGGTGAATCTCACCTGGTCGCCTGCGAGCTCCAGAACGCCGACCCGTTGATCGCCGCGCAGCAGCTCGATCCGCAAGGTAGGCGTTGCGGCGAACGGCTGCGTGCCGCTCGCCGCAGCGATCGCACGCTGAACGAGCGATGCGAGCTGGCCGGCCCGGTCTCGGGGCACGACGGTGTCGCGCCCTTCGGATTGCACGCGCAAGGCGGTCCATCCGGGCGGCGCGGCGAACTCGCTGCGCACCGCGGCGGGCAGCGGTGGAGAAGGCGCGGCCTTCGCCATGGGGGCTGCTTGCGGGACGGCCTGCGGGCCGTCTTGCCGAGCGCCTTGCCGAGCGTCTTGCCGAGCACCCTGCGACGGCATCGGCAAAGTGGCCGGCGGGGCGGCAGCAAGGCTTCCTTGCGCGGAAGACCCGGCTGCGTCGCTCGCGAGCGACTTGTTCTGCGCAAAGTCACGTCGCTGCGCCTGCGCCTGCGCCTGCGTCTGCGTCTCCATCTGCGCATCTGCCTGCGCCTTCGACTGCGTCTGCGACTGCCCTCTTCGCGATTCGGCCAGACGCTCATCCGGTCCCGCCGGGGGCGGCCTCGGCTGCTGTGCTTCCTGCGGCCGTGGAGTCCGCCCACGCTCCGCCGACATCGAGGGGATGGGCGCCCCCGCGGGCGCCGTGGCGGGCGCACGGCGCGGCGCGGCGCTCGGCGCGGGGGCCACCACCGCGGGCGGCACGGACGGCGGCCCCGTGTCTGCTCGTTCCTGCGAAGCTGTCGCCGTGGACTTCTCCGCAGGCCGGGCGCTCTCCGCTTCCGGCCGCACACCCGGCACCTCTTGCCCATGCCACAGCACACCCACGAGCACGGCCAGCAGCACCGTCGCGAATGCGGCATTCCACGGCATGCGCTGTCCCGGCTCGTCCCACCACCGGCGCCAACCGGACCGCGCCGCCGGCTTCGTTGCGATCGCGCGCCGGGCCGCTTCGCGGATCGCGTGGCGCGCAGCCTCGCCGGGCACGGCATCCGCATCGGGCGCGGCGTCGAGCGCACGCCGCAGGCGCGCATCGCGCCACGCGGTCATGCCGGGCTCCCGATCGCACCGAGGTAGTGCTTCATGCAGCCGCGCAGCTTCTGCAGCGCGTAGCGCAGTCGGCTCTTCGCGGTTTCGAAAGGCAAGCCCAGCGCGCGGGCCATGTCCTCCACGCTCGCGCCGTCCTCGTGATGCAGCAGGAAGGCCGCGCGCTGCGGCTCGGGCAGCTCCTCCAGGCAATGCAGCAACTGGCGGCCCGCCGCGCGCCAGAACGCCTCGTCCTCGCTCGACGGATGGCTCGCATCGAGCGCCTCCTGCAGCCAGTCGAGCGGATCGCCATCGTCGTCCGCGGCAACGAGCGGCATCTCGCGCCCGCGCGTGCGCAGCCGGTCGATGGCGAGGTTGTGCGCGATGGTGAAGGCCCACGTGCGCCACGATGCGCCCTGCGGCGCGAAGCTCTCGCGCGCGGCGACGATGCGCAGCCACGTGTCCTGGAACACCTCGTCGGCCTGCGCCGCGAAGGAGGCACCCAGCACGCGACGCACGAAGCGGAAGAGCGCGCCCTCGTGGCGCGCATAGAGCGCATCGAACGCGGCGACGTCGCCGCGCGCATAGGCCTGCATCAGGTCTTCGTCGGGCATGTCGTCGCGCGGCTCGCGGGGCATGGGCGGATTGTCACATCACGTTGTACGGGGCTCGCCGTGCTTCGGGGTTAAACCGGGGCGGGAAATTTCACCCCGTGCAGGAACGCGCGCCGTATCAAGCCTCATCCAGTTCGCTCGTTTCATTCGCCACCAGGAGGCTTCGATGTCCCGCACGCACGCATCCAGCACGCACTTGTCCCGTCGCCCTTTCCGCCGACTTTTCCGCCGCCTTTTGCGCCGCAGCTTCCCGCAGCGCGGCTTCTTCTCGCGCACGTTGGTTGCGGTCGTCGCCGCGCAACTGCTGCTTTCCGGCTGCAGCGCCATGGCCCGGCCGCAGGGCCAGTGGCCCGAGCCCGAACCGCAGGCCTGGGAGTCGCAGCGCTCTCCCCAGCAGTACCCTCCTGTCGTGCGGAGTGTGCCGAACTTCCGCGCGCCTTCCGCCACGCATTGCGCACGGCCCGTCACGACGCGCGAAGTCCCGGGCGGGTCGGTCGATGCGCAATATCCGCATCTGCGAGGCGACACGCGTGCGCGTCGTGACGCGGAACCCGCGCGCGAGGCGCTCGCGAAGTCCGAGGCAGCCGCGGGCAGCGCGACCGGCGCGGGGTCGCTTTCGGCACCGGCCGCACCTGCCGCCGCGCGCGCCGAAAGCAAGGCCTTCGCGGACAACACCGACCGCGCCATGCCGCGGCCACCCACCTTCGCGCCGCCTCAATACGCGCCGATGCCGCAGCCCCTGGCGCAACCGCAGCGCAGATCGCAAGCCGTCACCGCCGGCATGGTCGACGACAACGCGGACTTCGATTCGTATCTGGCGTTCCGGGCGCGCACGCACGTATCGCATCGGCCCCGCGACATTCGCGAGCGCTATTTGCTCGAGGTGAAGGACTCCCGCGGGCGCGGCATCGCGGACGCCGAGGTCGCCGTGCAGGCGGCAAGCGGCTACTCGATGTGGGCGCGCACCGATGCGGGCGGGCGCGTGTGGCTGCATCCGAATGCGTTCGATCCCTCGCTGTCGCCGCAGTACGACATCGCGGTGCGCAAGGGCGGCCGCCTCTCGTGGGGACAGCTCGTGCGCGGCCAGAAAAGCGCGGTGGAAGTCCGTCTCGACGCGCGAGCCGTGCCCGAGCAGGCGCGGCTGGATCTCGTCTTCCTGATCGATGCGACCGGCTCGATGGGCGACGAGATCGACAAGCTGAAGGCGAGTCTGCGCACGATCGTGGCGGACGTGGCGCGTCTGCCGAGCCATCCGGACCTGTGCCTCGGAATGGTGGCGTATCGCGACCATGGCGATGCGTTCGTCACGCGCACGCACGACTTCAGCGACGACGTCGGCGGCTTTCTGAGCGATGCGCTGATCCCGCTGCAGGCCGATGGCGGAGGCGACTATCCCGAGGCGATGAACGAGGCGCTGCACGAGGCGGTGCACGGCTTGAGCTGGCGCGGCGACGGCGCGACGCGCATGGTGATCCTGATCGCCGACGCGCCGCCGCACCTGAACTACGGCGCGCCGCACTACGACGACGACATGGTCGCCGCGCTCGGCAAGGGCATCAAGATTTTCAGCGTGGGGGCGTCGGGCCTCGACCGGCAGGGGGAATTCATCCAGCGGCAGATGGCGCAGTACACGGGCGGCAAGTTCGTTTTCCTCACCTATGCGAACGCGCACGCTCCGTCGAGCGGGCCGGGCCGCGAGACGACGCACGACGTGCGCAACTATTCGGTGGACACGCTGGACCGGCTGATCGTGCGGCTCGTGACCGAGGAGCTCGGCAAGCTCGCGAGCTGATCGCTTGATATAATCGCGGGCTTCATTGGCGCTTTAGCTCAGTTGGTTAGAGCGACGGAATCATAATCCGCAGGTCCGGGGTTCGAGTCCCTGAAGCGCCACCAGAATAGTGTCTCCAGGAAAGTGCATCCTGCAGCAAGAGCCCCAGGGAAATCGACGCCTTGGGGCTTTTTTTCGTCCATGATCGCCCATCCCGGGCGAGAGAGACCTTCTACGACTCACTTCACCGCGCCCCGGCTCGGAAAGCCGCTTTGGCAGCGTGATACACAGAAGGATGCAAAGTCCCGAGCTTGGGCGTCTGGCCGTGCCTGGGATGCGGCGGAACTTTGAAGAACCGATCGGACCAGGGCAGGTCGATCACTTGCTTGCAGTCGAACTTCGTGTCGTATCCGAGGCCCGCCAGCTGGAATGCAGCAGCATGGACCCTTGTGGTCGCGAACTCACCGGCCTTGAGGTTTGCCAGCCGCTTCGACGTGCCATAAGCAACTCCGACAATGACACCGTCATCGCGCATTTCGACGTTCACGACCAAGGCCGGTCTTGGCTTCGGCCCGGGATCGCGTGTGGGCAACTCGGGAAAGTGGCACCAGACGATATCTCCCACCGCGGGCGGCTGCCAAGGGCTGCTCATCCGAACAGCTTCTGTCGCTCGAGCAACTTTCCCTTGGGCATGTGCGCCTTCGCTTCCTTGCGCAAAGCCGCAAGCTGCGCAGCCGTGAGCGGCCCATCGTCGGGTTCGTACGCAGGAAGGACTTCTTCTGCAAACCTGGATAGCGCCATGTGAATCACTTGCGTCTCGGATACATCGAGCTCGCTTGCAAGCGCCTTCACGGTTTCCCGCGTGACACCAAAGCGGGTGTTCCTGGCGCGGAACTGGAGAAGCAGCGAATTGCCGGCGCTGGCCATCATCGACCCCCAGAAATGGATATATATTTATTATATACCGCCTGCCCCTGCACGATGGGTCAGGGACTGCCGGACCGTTGCGTGATGATCCGTTGGCGAGGAAGCCACTCGACCGTTCCCCACCCCTCGATTTCGTGCAACATTCGCACGATGGCACTCGAGGCGACCTGGAAGGACGAGGACGGCTACCGCCGAGTCTGCCTGCGCGGCGATCCGTCCCTCGGCCAGATACTTTCCTACCTCGAACTCATGGCCGTGGAGACCAGCTCGGCACCGCGCGGCCTGCTGCTCGTCGACTTGCGCGGCATCACCAGCCTCACCGGGTTCACCGAGCAATTCACGCTCGGCGAGCGGGCCGCCTCCAAGCTCGGACACCTGCACAAGCTCGCCTCGCTGGTGCCCCCGGGTCGCCGCACGCGTAACAGCGAACGCACCGCCCGCGCCGCCGGCTTCAACCTGCGCGTGTTCGAAGACGAGGGCGAAGCTATCGCCTGGCTGCGCGGAAGCTGAGGCGGCCGAGCGAGCCGCGCGCTATTGCGTTCCCGAGAACACGAACCCGTTCGACCGGTTCGCGTTCAACGTGCCCACCATCAGGGCGCTGCCGTCGATGAGCGCGACCCCGCTCACGGGTGTGACGTTCGCGCAGGTACCGCCGAAGAACGTGAGCGCCACGGCATAGGCCGCCACATGCTGCTGGGGCACGGCCGAGCCCGTGATCTGGCACAGGCTCGTCGTGGTGCCGGTGATCGCGCCGCCCGACGTGATCGTGAGCATCGCGCTTTCGGTCGCGCCCGCAACGACGGAAGTCCCGATCCAGCTGCCCGCGAGCGGCGCGGTGGTGACGACACTGCCGGAGCCGGTCTGGAACGTCGCGTTCACCGATGCGACCTGCGGCAGCGAAACCGTCGCCGCGAGGCTGCTCGCGGTCACGTACGTGCCCGAGAGGGAGCCGTGCGCCACCACCCCCGATGCGGCCGAAAGGTCCGCGAGGTCCGCGATGGTCACGCTGCCGTTCACCGCGCTCACCGAGCCCTCCTCCACGCCCGCGAGCGTGAGCGGTGCGCCGGCCCCGCTGTAGAGCATCCACAGATTGCCGTTGTCGTCGCCGACCGCGTGCACCGTGCGGCCCGTGCTGCTGGTGCCGGTGAAGATGCCCGCGAGCGCATCCGGCGTCGCCGGCGTGCCGCCGCCGGGCTGCAGGCCGAAGCACACGCCGGTGCTGCCCTGGCAGGTGCCGGGGTTGCCGCCGCCGCCCCCGCACGAGGCGAGCACGAAGGGCAGGGTCGCCGCAGCGACGAGGCGAAGGAGCGGTCGGAAGTTGGTTGGCATCGAGGGTATTGTCGTTGGTCGTATCACTTGCGCTTCTTCGGGCGCAGCGGCAAGTCGCCATAGGCTTCCTTCGCGCGGCGCACCCGTTCGAGGTCGTTCAGGAGCGTCTTCAGCGCCGACTCCGAGCCGACGCCGCTGCGCCCGCGCGGCACGCGGTAGTCGGGCGGCTTCACATCCGGATCCGGAAACGGCAACTTGGACATGGTGGGTTCTCGCGCTGGCCAATCCCCCATTCTTCCAATGCCCCGCCCGGACTGCAAGGACTGTGGACGCGCGCCTACAGTCGAGGGGCCGGCCGCGGCGCTACCTTTGCGCTCACGCGAGATGGGAGACATTTGACATGAGCACCCGCGAACCCGACCTGGTCACGGCCCGCAGCGAACGCCGCAGGGCCACGCGCTACGGCAGCAAGCTGCCGCTCTACGTGGGCGGCAACCGGGCACGCCTCATCGATTTCAGCGACACGGGCGTGGGCTTCGTGAGCGACGAGCCCCTCGAGCCGGGCCACGAGATCACGATCGGCATGCGCTACCTGCCCGACGACAGCCACCCGGCGCCGCGCAGCGCGGAAGTGGTGCGCGTGACGTCGGCCGAGGGCGGCTTCGCCGTCGGCGCGAAGTTCAAGGGTCGGAGCGGAACTTCTTCCTGAGCTTGGCCGCCGCGGGGGCGCATCGAAGCGGGCAGGCTCGGCTTGGCACCGGGCCCCCCGGGGCGTCGAGCGCCCCCCTGCCGATAGGCAAACGACCCAGCCGGAGTGAAGCCAATTCCCTAAGGCCAAATCCGTTACGGATGCTTTACTTGAGGCATCGGAAGCAACGCACAACACACCGCTTCCACCCCACAAGGAGCATCGATCATGTCGGACCGCAGCGAACTCGAACTCGAAGTCGAAGCCATGGATTGGGATTCCCGCACCGGCGCCCTGGACGTGCTGGTCGGTGAATTCGTCCTCGTGACGCCCGAAAGCTCCGATCACCCGCGCTACGCCACGATCTCCGCCCTGCTCGAGCGCATCCGCAAGGCGCTCGGCATGGATGCCGTGTTCGTGTCGCAGTTCATCGGCAACCAGCCGGTCGTGCGCTACACGACGCCTCTGGACGACGGCGGCGAGCAGCCCTGCGATCCGCTGGAAGAGACCTACGGCCAGCGCGTGCTCGAATCGCGCCCCCGCCTGCCGCGCCCGCGCAGCGTCTCTCGCGAGCAGCTGAACCCGGTCTTCACGGCCGTGCCGGTGGCAAGCAAGGATGGCAGCGAATACGGCACGCTTTGCTGCCGCAGCTATTCGACCGGCGCGGGCAGCCACGAAGCGCTGCAGTCGGTCGCGCGGCTCGTCGCCGCCACCCTCGACGGCGCCGACTCCTCCATCAGCGGCTTCATGGGCCTCTCGTCCCACGTGCCCGCGCCCGCCTATCCGCAGCAGCAAGCCGCCTTCCACTGAAAGGCGGGCCGCGGCCGGCCTTCTCCGGAGGCCTGCGGGTAGAATCACCCGCCTCACAGCCTCTGGATCAACACCATGAACCGCTGGATCGCCAAGGCCCTCGCCGGCTGGGTCCTCGCCTGCGCGTACGCCGCGCCCCTCCTTGCCCAGGTTCTTACGCAGGACACGACCGGCGTCGCGCGGGATGTCCCGACCAACGCGAAGCTCGCGATCATCGGCATCACCCCCACGCCACCGGTCATCACCGTCAACGGCCAGCCCGACCGTCTTTCGCCCGGCAGCCGCATCCGCAACCGCCGCAACATGGTGGTGCTTTCGGCGAGCCTCGCGGGGCAGAACGTCTATGCCGTGTACAAGCGCGACGCGGCCGGGCTCGTCCATGAGGTCTGGCTGCTGTCCGCCGACGAATACGCAAAGCTCGGCGGCATCAACGCCGGCGACCCGGACGGCTGGCGGCGCTTCAACGAGCTCCTTGCGCTCATCTTCGGAGCGCGGCAGTGACGAAGTCGAAGCGCGTCTACATCAAGACCTTCGGCTGCCAGATGAACGAGTACGACTCGGACAAGATGGCCGACGTGATGGCGATGGCCGAAGGCTACGAGCCCACGCAGGACCCGGAGGAAGCCGACCTCATCCTCTTCAACACCTGCTCGGTGCGCGAGAAGGCGCAGGAGAAGGTGTTTTCCGACCTCGGCCGGGTGAAGCACCTGAAGAAAAGGGGCGTGCTGATCGGCGTGGGCGGCTGCGTCGCGTCGCAGGAAGGCGCCGCGATCATCGAACGCGCGCCCTACGTGGACGTGGTGTTCGGCCCGCAGACGCTGCACCGGCTGCCGCAACTGCTCGCGGCGCGCGAGCGGCAGCAGCGGCCGCAGGTGGACGTGAGCTTTCCCGAGATCGAGAAGTTCGACAACCTGCCGCCCGCGAGGGTGGAAGGCGCGAGCGCCTTCGTCTCCATCATGGAAGGCTGCTCGAAGTACTGCTCCTACTGCGTCGTGCCCTACACGCGCGGCGAGGAAGTATCGCGCCCCTTCGAGGACGTGCTCACCGAAGCCGCGGGGCTTGCGGACCAGGGCGTGAAGGAGATCACGCTGCTCGGGCAGAACGTGAACGCCTATCGCGGCCGGATGGGCGAGAGCGGTGAGATCGCCGACTTCGCGCTCCTCGTCGAATACGTCGCCGAGATTCCCGGCATCGAGCGCATCCGCTACACCACGAGCCATCCGAACGAATTCACTCAGCGTCTCATCGACGCGTATGCGAAGGTCCCGAAGCTCGTGAGCCATCTCCACCTGCCGGTGCAGCACGGCAGCGACCGCATCCTGATGGCGATGAAGCGCGGCTACACGGCGATGGAATACAAGTCGATCGTGCGCAGGCTGCGCGCGGTGCGGCCGGACATTTCGATGTCGAGCGATTTCATCGTCGGCTTCCCGGGCGAGACCGAGGAGGACTTCGCGAAGCTGATGAAGCTCGTGCAGGAGGTCGGCTACGACGCGAGCTTCTCGTTCATCTTCAGCCCGCGGCCGGGCACGCCCGCGGCCGCCTTGCACGACGACACGCCGCACGAGGTGAAGCTGAAGCGCCTGCAGCATCTGCAGCGCGTGCTGGAAGACAACGTCCGGCGCATCGGCGCGTCGCGCGTGGGGACGGTGCAGCGAATCCTGGTGGAAGGGCCGTCGAAGAAGGACCCCAGCGAGCTCATGGGACGCACGGAGTGCAACCGGATCGTGAACTTCAAAGGTGCGAAGCGGCTTGCGGGGCGGATGATCGATGTGACGATCACCGAGGCGCTGCCGCATTCGCTGCGGGGGGAAGTCGTGGTCAAGGAGGAGCTTCTCGCGTGAGGGTGTGGCGTCCTTCGTGAGAGTCGAGGGGCTGCAGCCGGCTCCGGACTGGCCCGCGCAACTACGCAGCCGCTTCGATGCCGCCCTCGTGGCGCTCGGCCGGCTCGGATGAGCCGCTCCTGCCCTGGTGCGGCCTGGGAATTCAGAACGGCAGCTTCGGCATCCCCTTGCCGCCGCCCATGCGCTTCATGAGCTTCATCAACCCGCCGCCTTTCATCTTCTTCATCATCTGCTGCATCTGGTCGAATTCGTTCAGGAGGCGGTTCACTTCCTGCACGTGCACGCCCGCGCCCGCGGCGATGCGCCGCTTGCGCGTGGCCTTGATGATTTCCGGCTTCCTGCGCTCCTGCGGCGTCATCGAGCAGATGATGCCTTCTTTCCTGCGGATGTCGCGCTCGGCCTTCTGCATGTCCACGCCGCCCGCCTTCTGCTGAATCTGCGCGGGCATCTTGTCCATGAGCGTGGAAAGCCCGCCCATGCTCTTCATCTGCTTCAGCTGCGCAAGGAAATCGTTCAGGTCGAACCCCTCGCCGCTCTTCACCTTGGCGGCGAGCTTTTGCGCGGCTTCGACGTCGACGCCCGCCTGCACCTGTTCCACGAGCGCCACGATGTCGCCCATTCCGAGGATGCGGCCCGCGTGGCGCTCGGCGTCGAACACTTCCAGCCCGTCGATCTTCTCGCTGATGCCGGCGAACTTGATCGGCGCGCCCGTCACCTGCCGCACCGACAGTGCCGCGCCGCCGCGCGAATCGCCGTCGAGCTTGGTGAGCACGATGCCCGTGAGCGGCAGCGCCTCCTTGAAGGCCTTCGCGGTATTCACCGCGTCCTGGCCCTGCATCGCATCCACCACGAAGAGCGTCTCCACCGGCTTCAGCGCCGCGTGCAGCTCGCGAATTTCCTTCATCATCGCCTCGTCGATCGCAAGGCGCCCCGCGGTGTCCACGAGCAGCACGTCGAAGTAGTTCTTCTTCGCGTAGTCGACGGCCGCCTTCGCGATGTCCACCGGTTTCTGATCCGGCGACGAGGCGAACCACTGCGCGCCCGCCTGCGCCGTCACCGTCTTCAGCTGCTCGATGGCGGCGGGGCGGTACACGTCGCCCGAAACCGTGAGCACCTTCTTCCTGCGCTTTTCGATCAGGTGCTTGGCAAGCTTCGCGGTGGTCGTCGTCTTGCCCGCGCCCTGCAGGCCCGCCATGAGGATGACGGCGGGCGGCTGCGTCGCGAGGTCGATGTCGCTCACCCCTTCGCCCATCGTGGCGGCCAGTTCTCGTTGCACGATGCCCACGAGCGCCTGGCCGGGCGACAGCGATCCGAGCACCTCCTGCCCGAGCGCCTTGTCCTTCACGCGCGCGATGAAGTCGCGCACGACGGGCAGCGCGACATCGGCCTCGAGCAGGGCCATGCGCACTTCGCGCAGCATGTCCTGGACGTTGCCTTCGGTGATGCGGGCCTGGCCGCGCATCTGCTTCACGAGGCGCGACAGCTTATCGGAGAGAGCGGATGCCATGGGGGAGACTAAACTTGAGCCCATGATTCTAGCCAGTGCGTCCCCCGTGAGCGTGGCGCTCAGCGTCGGCGCGGCGGCGGCTTATGCATTGCCCGCCGCGCTCGCCTCGCGCCTGGCCGATCGCTCGGCCCGCGCGGCTTTGCTCATCGCGTGGGTGCTGCACGGGATGGCGCTCGCCTGGGGCGTGTTCGGCGACACGCCGCGCTTCGGCTGGGCGCCGGCACTCTCGGCCACGGGCTGGCTCGTGCTCACGATGTACGTGATCGAGCGCGAAATGTTCCCGCAACTGCACGCGCGCTGGGCGCTCGCGGCGCTCGGCGTCGTCGCGCTCGCGCTGCCCCTTGCCGATCCGGGCGTGCCGCTCAGGCACACCGGCTCGGGCTGGCAGCCGATCCACGTCGTGCTGGGCATGGCGGCCTACGGCCTCATCGCGGCGGCCGTGATTCATGCATGGCTGCTCATGCGCGCCGAACGCTTCATCCGCCGCGGCGCGGGCCACTACACGGGCGTGCCGCTGCTCACGCTCGAGCGTCTCACGTTCCGCTTCGCCGGCGCGGGCTTCGTCGTGCTGTCGGCCGCGCTCCTCGCGGGCCTGTTCTTCAACGAAGCCGTGGAGGATTCCTGGCGCTGGGACCACAAGCGCGTGTTCTCCGTGCTCGCATGGGTGGCGTTCGCGCTGCTGCTGCTCGGGCGGGCGCGCTTCGGCTGGCGCGGACGGCGCGCGGTTCGCGTGCTCTATACGGGCTCGCTGCTGCTGCTGCTCGCCTATGTGGGCTCGCGCTTCGTGCTCGAAGTCGTGCTGGGACGCGCGACGTGAAATTCCTCCTGCTGTTCGCGGTGCTGTGGATCGCGTACCTCTTCTGGCGCGGCGGCCGCATCGCCGATGCGTCTTCCCCACGGCGCGATACGCCGAAGGACGCGCAGCCGCAGGAAATGGTTCGGTGCGCCGTCTGCTCCGTGCACCTGCCGCGCGCCGACGCGCTCGAAGGCGAGGCGGACGTCTTCTATTGCAGCCCGGACCACCGGCGGCTGGGTGGAGGCTGAATGACCACGTGGTCCGGCTTCGCGCCCGACTCGGTGGACCTGCCGGACGCCGTCGCGGACGACTCCGCTTTCATGCGGATGTGGCGCGCCTTCATGAGCGCGCGCGTCACGATCGCGGTGGCGCTTCTTGTCTTGCTGGGCCTGCTCTACGGTCTCGGCATCGCGCGCGGCGGCAATGCCGGCTGGCTGATGGGCCTGTGCGCGACCTACCTGGCCGCATCGCTCGCGGTGCGCGTGTTCACGCGGCCGCTGCCGCCCGGTCACGCCTTCGATCCGCAGTGGGTGTCGACGATCGGCATCGACCTGCTCGCGTTTTCCACGCTGCAGTTCCTTCAGGCAGGCGGCATCTCCTATCTGCCGCTCTTCGCGCTGCCCGTGCTCACCGCCGGCGTGCTGGGCTCGTCGCTGCTCGCGATGGGCGCCGCCGCGGCCGTGACGCTGCTCCTGCTGGGCGACGCGTGGCTGTGGTCGCTGCACGTGCCCGAGGAAATGGCTTCGCGCTTCCTGCAGGCCGGGCTCACGGGCATCGGCTACTTCGCGGTGGCGCTGCTCGCCAACCAGCTGTCCGTGCGGCTCGCCCGCGAGGAACACGAAGCCCGGCGCAGCCGCATGGCCGCGCGCACGCAGGCGCAGGTGAACGAGCTCGTGGTGGAACACCTGGGCGACGGCGTGCTCGTGGTGGGCGGCGAAGGCCAGGTCCACATCGCCAACCCGGCCGCGCGCCGCCTCCTGGGCTGCGAGGGCGAGGCGCTCGAGATGCCGTTCGCGCTCGGCTCGCGCGATGCGTGGCGGCCGCTCATGGAGCTCGCCCGGCGCACGCTGGCCGACCACGAATCGCAGCGCAGCGAAATCGCTCTGGTCGCCGCGCCCGGCGAGCGCCACCTCGTGAACGTGCGCACGCGCATGACGCCGCCGCAGGGCCAGTCGCAGGACCTGTGCGTGATGTTCCTGGAGGACCTGCGCGAGGTCGAGGCGCGGCTGCGCACCGAGAAGCTCGCCGCGATGGGCCGCATGTCGGCCGCGGTCGCGCACGAGATTCGCAATCCGCTCGCGGCCATCTCGCAGGCCAATGCGCTGCTCGAAGAGGAGCTCACCGACGAATCGCACCGGCAGCTCTCGCAGCTCGTGCGGCAGAACGCGCGGCGGCTGTCGCACATCGTCGAAGAGATCCTCGACATCACGCGGGTGGAACAGCAGCTCGCGGCGCCGCTCGTGCTGGACGACGCGGTCGGCGCCACGGTGGACGACTGGGTGCGGCAGATGCAGGCGGCCGAACGCCTGCACCTGGACCTCGCAAGCCGTGTGGCCCGCGTCGCCTTCCAGCCGGAACACCTGCGCCGCGTGCTCGTGAACCTGCTCGACAACGCGCTGCGCTACGCGGGCGGCGAGCCGGACTCGATCCGCGTGGCGACCGAAGACGGCGCCGAAGCGGCCTGGCTGCGCGTCTGGAGCGATGGCCTCCCGCTCGAGCAAGGCGTGCAGCGCCATCTGTTCGAGCCGTTTTTCTCATCGGAGAGCCGCTCGAGCGGGCTGGGGCTATACATTTGCCGCGAGCTGTGCGAACGTCACGGCGCGAGCATCGGGTACCGGCGCACGAGCGCGGTCGAAGGCGGCCGCGAAGGCAACGAATTCTTCGTCCGCTTCCAGCGCCGCGAGGCGGCCGCGGACGATGCGCTGCCGTTCGATACGATCACGGCCTGATCCCGCGCGATCCGAATGGCCACGACGCACGCTTCCTCCGCCCAGGTCCTCGTCGTCGACGACGAGCCCGACCTGCGCACGCTCTACGAGCTCACGCTGCTGCGCGAGGGCTATCGCGTCGACGCGGCCGCGACGCTCGCGGAAGCCTGGCAACTGCTCGAAGACCGCCGGTTCGACGCGGTGATCACCGACATGAGACTGCCCGACGGGCTCGGCCTCGAACTGCTGCTGCGCATGAGCGCTCAGCAGCGCAGCGAACGCTGCATCGTGATGACGGCCTACGGCTCCGCGGAGAACGCGGTGGAGGCGCTCAAGGCCGGCGCGTTCGACTATCTCACGAAGCCGGTGGACCTGAAGCAGTTCCGCACCGTCGTCGCCTCGGCCATTCAGGAAGCGGCGCCGCAGCGCGGCCGCGCCGCGGTGGCCGCCGCGCTGCGCGGCGCCGAACGCGCCGCGAGCGGTGCGAGCGCGCTGCAGCGCCTGGTGGGGGAGTCGCCCGCGATGAAAGTCGTGAAGGAGCGCATCGCGAAGGTCGCGCGCAACATGGCGCCCGTCCTCGTGCGCGGCGAGTCGGGCACCGGCAAGGAACTGGTCGCCCGGGCGATCCACGGCTGCAGCCACCGCTCCGACGGACCTTTTGTGGCGGTCAACTGCAGCGCGATCCCCGAGAC
Source organism: Ramlibacter sp. (assembly GCF_035548915.1). GTDB lineage: Bacteria > Pseudomonadota > Gammaproteobacteria > Burkholderiales > Burkholderiaceae_C > Ramlibacter. Next base: position 27,336 of record NZ_DASZSE010000042.1, read on the forward strand.
GCTTCTGGAGGCGGAATTCTTCGGCGCGAAGAAGGGCTCCTACACGGGCGCGACGGCCGACCGCGAAGGCTACTTCCAGGCCGCGCGCGGCGGCACGCTCTTTCTCGACGAGATCGGCGACCTGCCGCTCGCGATGCAGTCCAAGCTCCTGCGCGCCATTCAGGAGCGCCAGGTGCGCTCGCTCGGCTCCACGCAGGAAGACGCGGTGGACGTGCGCATCGTGAGCGCGACGCACCGCGATCTCGCGGCCGACGTGCAGGCGGGACGTTTCCGGCAGGACCTCTTCTATCGCCTGAACGTGATCGAGATCGTCGTGCCGCCACTGCGCGAGCGGCGCGAGGACTTGACGGCGCTTTGCGATGCGCTCCTGTGCCGCATCGCGGCGGAATCGGGTATCGCGGCGCCTGCCTTGTCGCCCCGGGTGCTGCAGCAGCTGTACGCCCACCCGCTGCCCGGCAACGTGCGGGAACTGGAAAATTTGCTGCACCGTGCAGTGGCGCTTGCCGACGGCAGCGAGCTGCAGATCGACTTCGCGCCGACGCAGGCCGCATCGGCCAACGTTGCCGAGGCCCGGGCCGAAGCGCCCGCAGCGCTCGCGAGCGCGCCGGCGCTGTCTCTCGCGCCGGCGCCGCCGATGCCAAGCGACCTGCAGGCCTACCTCGATCAGCAGGAACGCGAAATCCTGGTGAAGGCGCTGCAGGAAACGGGATTCAACCGGACGGCCGCGGCACAGAAGCTCGGCTTGAGCTTGCGGCAGATCCGCTACCGGATCGCGCGGCTCGCGATCGGTGTTCCGGGCAGCGACGACGCGGGCGATGGCTCCGTCTGACATGTCCGCCCTGTGGCAGGCGGGCTGGTACCGATTCGCGCGACGGCTCGACTCGCCCAACTTCGGCCCGCGTCCGCCGGGCATGCAGGCCGATCTCATCGTCATTCATTCGATCAGCCTGCCGCCCGGCGTTTACGGCGGTGACGAAGTCATGCGTCTTTTCACGAACACGCTCGACTGGGATGCGCATCCCTATTTCAAGGCGATCGAGGGCATGCAGGTCTCGGCGCACTTCTTCATCCGTCGCGGCGGCGAGCTGTGGCAGTTCGTGAGCTGCGACGACCGCGCCTGGCATGCGGGCGCGTCGCGGTGGCGTGGGCGAGAGAACTGCAACGACTACTCGATCGGCATCGAGCTCGAAGGGCTCGAAGGAGAAGCCTTCGAGCGCGAGCAGTACGAAGCGCTCGCCTCGGTTTGCGCGGCGATCGGGCAGCAGTATCCGATCGCGCACGTCGCCGGGCACGAGCACGTCGCGCCCGGACGCAAGCAGGACCCCGGGGCGAAGTTCGATTGGGCGCGGCTCAGGGCGAGCCTGGGCTGGGCGGACGACCGCTTCGCGTGTTGACGGCCGGGCGCGTGCGGGCCCACCCGCATGTGGATAGCCGCGTGGCCGCCGCTTTCTTCAGCACCGCCCGCGCAAGCACGCGGGTGCGCAAGGGCGGCAACGGCCGAGCCTGGGGACTTCCTTGTGGAAAACCTGTTCGGGCGCGTTGCTTGGCGTGTGAACAACACCCGACGGGTAAACACTACATCTAGTGACTTGCAAACGCGCGGACACCATATATAGTGTGCCGCTGTACACTCTCACGGGTGTCAAACGAGGAGAAGCGATGAAAGACCCGTTCCAGGAGCCGCCCGTTGGTCTGGGGATCAGGCAACTGCGCCGATCGCTGGTCTTCATGCTCACCTCGTAACCGTTCCGGCGGCCATGGGCCCTGCCCCGCGCGGGCCGCCGCATTACCACATCGCCCTTCGGGCAGCGTTCGCTGCCGGGGGTGAGCTTTCTCCGTCGAAACCCGATCCGCTGGACCACAAGAACCACGTCAGGAAGAAACATGCAGCAGTCCTCTACCCACGCCCGCTCCGCCTCCGAGCTGCCCGCCGGCATGCCCATCGAGCCGCCGGGCGCCACCACGACAGCGAAGCACACACTGGCCAACTACCAGATCATCCGCCGCAACGGCTCGGTGGTTCCGTTCGAGCCGGACAAGATCGCGATCGCCATGATGAAGGCGTTCCTCGCGGTGCACGGCACGCAGGGCGCCGCTTCGGCTTCGGTGCGCGAAACCGTCGACGGCCTCACGCAGGCCGTGATTCGCGCGCTCGTGCGTTCGCGCCCGGGCGGCGGCACCTTCCACATCGAGGACGTGCAGGACCAGGTCGAGCTCGGGCTCATGCGCGGCGGCCATCACGAAGTCGCGCGCGCCTACGTGCTCTACCGTGAGCGCCGCGCGCAGGAACGCGCCCGGCAGGCGCAGACCGAAGCGCCGAAGGAGCCCGTGTTCCACGTCGTCGATTCGGGCCAGCGCGTGCCGCTCGACCGGCAGAGCCTGAAGTCGCTGATCGAGACCGCGTGCGCCGGGCTCGGCGGCGACGTGAAGCCCGAGCCGATCGTCGCGGAGACGATGCGCAATCTCTACGACGGCGTCCCGCTCGACGAGGTGTACAAGGCCTCGATCCTCGCCGCGCGCACCCTCATCGAGAAGGACCCCGACTACACCTACGTCACCGCGCGCCTTCTGCTGCACACGATCTTCAAGGAAGTGCTCGGCCGCGAAGTCGCTCTCGCCGAGGCGGGCGAAGCGTATGCGGACTACTTCGCCGTCTTCGTGAAGCGCGGCGTCGAAGCCGAGCTGCTCGACGAGCGGCTGCTGCAGTACGACCTGCAGCGCCTGGGAGCGGCACTCGAGGCGGAGCGTGACCTGCAGTTCGACTACCTCGGCCTGCAGACGCTCTACGACCGCTACTTCCTGCACGTGCGCAAGACCCGCATCGAGCTGCCGCAGGCTTTCTTCATGCGCGTGGCGATGGGCCTGGCGCTCAACGAGATCGACCGCGAAGCGCGTGCCATCGAGTTCTACGAAGTGCTGTCGAGCTTCGACTTCATGTCCTCGACGCCGACTCTCTTCAACAGCGGCACGACGCGTTCGCAGCTTTCGTCTTGCTATCTCACGACGGTCCCGGACGACCTGGACGGCATCTACGAAGCCATCAAGGAAAACGCGCTGCTTTCCAAGTTCGCGGGCGGCCTCGGCAACGACTGGACGCGCGTGCGCGCGCTCGGCTCGCACATCAAGGGCACCAACGGCGAGTCCCAGGGCGTGGTGCCGTTCCTGAAAGTGGTGAACGACACGGCGGTGGCCGTCAACCAGGGCGGCAAGAGGAAGGGTGCAGTGTGCACTTACCTCGAGACCTGGCACCTCGACATCGAAGAGTTCCTGGAGCTCAGAAAGAACACCGGCGACGATCGACGTCGCACGCACGACATGAACACGGCGAACTGGATCCCCGACCTGTTCATGCGTCGTGTGATGGAGAAGGGAGACTGGACTCTGTTCTCCCCGTCGTCGGTGCCCGACCTGCACGACCGCTTCGGCGCCGATTTCGAGCAGGCCTACGTCGCCTACGAAGAGAAGGCGAAGCGCGGCGAGATCAAGCCCGCGCGGACCATTCCCGCGATCGACCTCTGGCGCAAGATGCTCACGATGCTCTTCGAGACCGGGCACCCCTGGATCACGTTCAAGGACGCCTGCAACGTGCGCTCGCCGCAGCAGCACGTGGGCGTGGTGCACTCGTCGAACCTGTGCACCGAGATCACGCTGAACACGTCCGACACCGAAACCGCCGTGTGCAACCTGGGTTCGGTGAACCTGCTGCAGCACGTGCAAGGCGGTCGCATCGACCACGACAAGCTCAGGCGGACCATCGCGACGGCGATGCGCATGCTCGACAACGTGATCGACATCAACTACTACGCCGTGAAGAAAGCTCGCGACTCCAACATGCGCCACCGGCCGGTCGGCCTGGGCGTGATGGGCTTTCAGGATGCGCTCTACGAACTGCGCATTCCGTACGCGTCCGACGAAGCGGTGCGCTTCGCCGACGAATCGATGGAAGCCGTCTGCTACTACGCCTATCTCGCCTCGACCGAGCTCGCCCGCGAGCGCGGCCGCTACTCGAGCTACAAGGGGTCGCTGTGGGACAAGGGCATCCTGCCGCTCGATACGCTCGACCTGCTCGCGCGGCAAAGAGGCAGCGAATACGTGGAGCTCGACCGCTCGGCCACGCTCGACTGGGACGCCCTGCGCGCGAAGATCGCCGCCGACGGCATGCGCAACAGCAACTGCATCGCCATCGCGCCGACGGCCACCATTTCCAACATCATCGGCGTGGACGCGTCGATCGAGCCGTGCTTCGGCAACCTCTCGGTCAAGTCCAACCTGTCGGGCGAGTTCACCATCATCAACCACTACCTCGTGCGCGACCTGAAGCGCCTGGGCCTGTGGGACGACGTGATGGTGATGGACCTGAAGCACTTCGACGGCTCGCTCCGGCCGATCGACCGCGTGCCGCAGGACGTGAAGGCGCTTTACGCCACCGCGTTCGAAATCGAGCCGGTGTGGCTCGTCGAAGCCGCCGCGCGCCGCCAGAAGTGGATCGACCAGGCGCAGTCGCTCAATATCTACATGGCCGGCGCCTCGGGCAAGAAGCTCGACGAGACGTACAAGCTCGCGTGGCTGCGCGGCCTGAAGACGACCTACTACCTGCGCACGACGAGCGCGACGCAAGCCGAGAAGTCGACGGTGCAGTCCGGCCGCCTGAACTCGGTGCCGCAGGCATCGGGAAGCGGCGGCAACGCCGGCCCCATCGGCATGTCCGCACTCGATGCGGCAGCAGCCTCCGCGCGCGCGCAGATGGATGCGGCCGCATCGTCACCGGCGACCGACATCCGGTTCTGCGCGATCGACGATCCGTCGTGCGAAGCGTGCCAATGAAGTGATAGACAGAGAATGCATCGGCGTTGTCCGACATGACGCCGATGCAAACGAGCAACAAAATCGAGCGCTGATGTGAACGGACACTTTGCATTCCGCATCAGTGCTCACATAATTCGAGCACTGGAAAACTTATGTTGACCTGGGACGACGAAGTCAAGACCGCATCGTCAGATCTTCCGAGCGGCAAGCAAGGCCGCGAGGCGGCACATTCGCCACTCCTGCAGATTGCTGACATCTCCTCTGAAGTCTCCACGCATCCGTCGACCGCGCCTCGAGCGATCGCGGCTCACGCGGCCGCGCCTCAAGCGATCGTCATGACGGTGCGACCCGAGGCGGACACATCGCGCGGTTCGGCCGCGCGTCGCGTCGTGGCCGCCGACAAGCGCATCATCAACGGCCAGACCGACGTCAACCAGCTCGTCCCGTTCAAGTACAAGTGGGCCTGGGAGAAGTACCTGGCCACCTGCGCCAACCACTGGATGCCGCAGGAAATCAACATGAACCGCGACATCGCCCTGTGGAAGGACCCGAACGGCCTTTCCGAGGACGAGCGCCGGATCGTGAAGCGCAACCTCGGCTTCTTCGTGACGGCCGATTCGCTCGCGGCCAACAACATCGTGCTGGGCACCTACCGCCACATCACGGCGCCGGAATGCCGGCAGTTCCTCCTGCGCCAGGCGTTCGAGGAAGCGATCCACACGCACGCCTACCAGTACATCGTGGAGTCGCTCGGCCTGAACGAGGCGGAGATCTTCAACGCCTACAACGAAGTCCAGTCCATCCGCGACAAGGACGAATTCCTGATCCCGTTCATCCACGCGATCATGGACCCGGAGTTCCGCACGGGCACGCCCGCGGCCGACCAGAAGCTCCTGAAGTCGCTGATCGTCTTCGCGTGCCTGATGGAAGGCCTCTTCTTCTACGTCGGCTTCACCCAGATCCTCGCGCTCGGCCGCCAGAACAAGATGACGGGCGCCGCCGAGCAGTACCAGTACATCCTGCGCGACGAGTCGATGCACTGCAACTTCGGCATCGACCTCATCAACCAGATCAAGCTCGAGAATCCGCATCTCTGGACGGCCGAGTTCAAGGCGGACATCAAGAGCCTCTTCGCCAAAGCCGTGGAATTGGAGTACCGCTACGCCGAGGACACCATGCCTCGCGGCGTGCTCGGGCTCAATGCCTCCATGTTCAAGGGCTACCTGCGCTACATCGCGAACCGCCGCGCCACGCAGATCGGATTGGAAGCGCTTTTCCCGAACGAGGAAAACCCCTTCCCCTGGATGAGCGAGATGATCGACCTCAAGAAGGAGCGCAATTTCTTCGAAACCCGCGTGATCGAGTACCAGTCGGGTGGCGCGCTTTCCTGGGAGTCGTAAGGACGTTCGGCAACTGCGATTGTTGTGTCGAGTGATTCGCCCGCACGCGCGAGCAGCCCGCCTAGAGGCTGCCCCCGAGCGGGCCTGCAGTGTTCGTGGGGCTGGGCTTCGGCCCAACCCCGCGGATCGCTCCGTGCCATACCAACAAAGGCTGCGGAGTGCTTTCATGGGTGAGCAACCCGTTTGAACAGGAGAATTGAAATGGCAACTGCGAAGAAATCGGCTGCGAAGAAGGCCCCGGCCAAGAAGGCAGCGAAGAAGGCAACGGCGAAGCGTCCGGCGGCGAAGAAGGCCGCCGCGAAGCGCCCGGCCGCGAAGAAGACCGCGGCGAAGCGTCCGGCAGCGAAGAAGGCTGCGGCGAAGCGCCCGGCCGCGAAGAAGGCGGCGAAGAAGACGACGGCCAAGAAGGCCGCCAAGAAGACGACGGCGAAGAAGGCCGCCGCGAAGCGCCCGGCCGCGAAGAAGAAGCCGGCTGCGAAGAAGGCTGCGAAAAAGGCTGCGAAAGCGCCCGCTGCGAAGCCCGCGCCAGCAACAAGTCCTCCAGCGTCGGCGGCGCCTGCCGCCCAGACGACGCTGAACCCGCAGGCAGCGTGGCCGTTCCCGACGGCTTCGAAGCCCTGAGGTCTGTCTCGAGTGTGATCCCCCAACCCGGCTTCGGCCGGGTTTTTTCTTTGGCTTTCGCCAAAGAAAAAACCCGGCGGGTGCATTCGGAGCCCCCTCACCCCAACCCTCTCCCCCGGAGGGGGAGAGGGAGCTTCAACTGCTTCGTCGAGCGGGGTACCGAAGGGCACCCTACCGCCACATGATCACCTTCCGCGCTTCACGACGCCGGCAGCGGATCGCGCACCTGCCGCATCGGCGTGAACAGCGCCGCGACGATCGCGATCACGACGAGCGTCGCGCCGCAGGCGGCGAAGAGCTGCGCGAGCGTCACCGCCCGCATCACCCAGCCGGTGGCGGCGGCGGCCAGCGGCACGAGCCCCATGAAGATGAACATGAAGAGACTCATCGCGCGGCCGATGAGGCGCGGCGGCACGCGCCGCTGCAGCCACGTGAATACCGACACCTGCATGAAGCCCGCGAGCACACCCATCAGGAGCATCAACGTGGCGCCCTGCCAGGCCGCGCCGATCTGTCCGAGGAGTGCGAGCAATGCACCGGCCACGACATCGAAGACGAGCAAGGTCGCCCCGAGCGTGCCGAACCGCACCCTGAGTCCCGCGCCCGACACGAGCATGCCCGCGAGCGTGCCGGCCCCGTGCGCACCGAGCATCAGGCCGAGCGCGGAGGCGCCAAGCCCCTCGGTGCGGCTCGCCAGCACGGGCAACGCGATCTGAAGCGGCCCCATGATGAAGATCGCCATCGCCGCCCAGTAGCCGAAGCAGGTGCGCAGTTCCACGTCGCGCCAGAAATGTGCGAGGCCCTCCGCGATCGAAGCGAGCACGGACGACACACCGGCGCTCGCCGCGGCGGGCGGCGTGGCACGCATGCGCACCTTTGCCAGCGTCCAGGCGGAGACCGCGAAGCTCGCCGCGTCGAACGCGAACGCGAGCGCGATGCCGTTCGCATCCTTCATCGTGCCGTCGCCGCCGCCGCCGCCGCCGAACAGCGCGATCATGCCCCCCGCGGCGAGCGGCCCCACGAAGAAGGTGAGCTGGCGCATCCCCATCGTGATGCTGTTGGCGGCCGGCAACTGCTCGGGGCGCACCACGTGCGGCATCATCGACATGCCCGAAGGAATGCTGAATGCGCTCGACACGCCGATCGCAAGCGCGATGACGCATACGACCGGCAACTGTGCGGTGCCGGTGAAGACGAGCGCCGCAAGCGCGCCGAGCAGCACGGTGTTCACGTGCTTCGTGAGCATGAGCACGCGTTGCGGCGCGTACCGGTCCACCAGCGCGCCCCCCACGAGGATGAAGACGGCGCGCGGCACGCCGACGAGCGCGAGCACGAGCCCGAGGACGCGCGTGTCGCCGGTCATCCTGAGCACGAGCCACGGCAGCGCGATCAACGTGAACTGGTCGCCCAGCATCGAGATGGCGCCGCCGGACGTGAGCCAGCGGAAGTTCGGATCGCGCAGCAAGGCCGCGCGATCGGGCGGAGCAGGAGAAGTCGGATTCATTCGCCGGACTGTAGAGCCTCACGCCGCGTGAGGGTCAAGCCTTTTTGGCGGCAAGACCGGCGCGCAGGAACTCGCGCGACGCGCCCGACATCGGGCTGCCCAGCCGCAGGACCGGATCGGTGAGCGCGGCGTCGAGCATCCTGTCACGCAGCCGCGCGTCGCCTCCGGCGGTGCGCAGCGCGAGGGCGAGCCATTGCTGCACCACCACCTCGGCCTGCGGGCTTGCTGGCGCGACGTCGCGTTCGACAAGCGCGAGCACTCGCGCATCGAGCGCGCGCCAGTCGCATTCGGGCACGTAGCGAATCCGCGCGAGCTCGTCCTGGGTGAAGTTGCGGCGCGTCGCTTCCATGCGCAGCTCGATCGCGGGAGAAATGAAGCGGATCACTTCCGGCGGCGGCGCATGCCTGCCCACGGCTTCGTGCGGCTCGCGCTGGAACATCTCGCCCCAGCGATGCATCAGGTCGAAGTTGCCCGACATCCAGCCGAGCATGAGCGACATCCAGCGGCGCGCGAGCGACTGCACTTCGCTCGAATCGGCCGGAAGGGACGCCTCAATGGCGGCGCGAACGTCGCGCGTGAGTTCGCTCCAGTCCGACTTGAAGTCTTCGAAGGCCGAGAGGATGAACTTGATTTCATCGGGGCGGAAGTATTTGCCGTAGGTGCCCATCTGCCGCAGCACGCCCAGCCATTCGTCGAGCGCGGGCGCGCCGCCTTCGGCGAGCTGCCCGCGCATCAAGGCGAGGCGCTCGCGCAATTCCGCGGCGCGCGCGATCTGGTCATCGAGCGCGCGCAATTGCTGATCGATGATCGCGTGCGGCGCGGGCCCGCGTCCTTCGAACAAAGCCGCGATGTCGGCGAGCGCGAGGCCCATCTGGCGAAGTGCCTGAATGCCGTGCAGGCGCGCGATGTCGTCGGGGCCGTACAGGCGATAGCCGGAGTCGGAGCGCCCCGAGGGCTTGAGCAGGCCGATCTCGTCGTAGTGGTGCAGCGTGCGCACCGTGAGGCCGGTGGAGCGAGCGAGTTCGCCGACCTTGAGCTGCATGGGCCGCATTATCGCGGCCCGTGCGAACGTGGCGCGGAGGCAAAGATGCGTCAGCCGCGTTGCGCGTCAGCCGCGTTGCGCGTCGTGCTTCTGGCGGTGGATGCGGTGGCTCGCCTTGTTCTGCATGCGCTTGATGTGGGCGCGTTCCCTTGCCGTCACGATGCCGTCGCGCTTCGCTCGCGCCTCGGCCCGCTCGATGCGGCCCTGCCGCGCTTCCATGCGGGCGGCCTCCTTGCCGGTGAGCTGTCCCGAGTTCACGCCTTGCTCGATGCGCGATTCCTGGCGCGCTTCGCGCTGGTCGATGCGCGGCGTGGCCGTGCCTTGCGCGAACACGGTGCCGGCCGCGAGCGCGGCCACGAGGACGACGAGGGCTTTTTTCATTCGAATACTCCGGAAGGGAAGTGGCCACGTCGGCCACGCCTGCACAACGCGGCCACACGGACATGCGAATGAACGCGCTTCGGCAAAGCTCGGTAAAGGAATGTGAATCCCCCCTCCCCCCGTCATTCCCGCGCAAGCGGGAATCCAGAGGCTTTCTCTCTCGAGCGCAACGCTACTTCCCACCCGCCGCAATCGCGATGCGCCTGCGCAGCCGCGCCGCTTCCTCCGTCGCGCCGGCCTGCTCGGCCCGCATCAGTTGCGCGCCCAGCCAGGCGAGCACCGCGCGACGCCAGCCTTGTTGCGAGGCCGTATCGGCCGCGACCTGCAGCACCCGAGGGTCGGCCCGGCCGCTGCGCAGCAGCACCGCCGCCGCGACGACGCGCGACACAGGGTCCTCGATGTCCTCGAGCGCAGCGGCGCCTCCCTTGCCGCCCGCGATCGCGCGGTAGGCCTCGGGCAAGTCCTGTGCGGCGGCGGGTCTTCCGTCCAGGAAATCCGCATACGCGCGTTCTTCTTTCGGGGCGTCGTCGCGCAGCGCATCGAACGCCGAACACGGCTGGAAGTCGAGCGCCGCGACCCGCACCGCGCATCGCGTGAGCTCGCCTCGCGCGACGAGCGCGGGATTGCCCGTGCTCGTGAGGGCGCTGCGCAGCAGGGCGAATTCGGCATTCGCCACGCGCTCGTCGCCCGACAGATACGCCCGCGCGAACCGCTCCTGCGCCGAATCCGCGTTGACGAGCCAGTCCGGCTGGCGCGGCTTGCTGCCGCAGGCGGCGAGCATCGCGCCTCCCAGCACGAAGGCGAGTCCGAGGCCAGCGGCGCGCTTCACGGCAGTTCCACCTTGCGATCCTTCGCGAAGGGCCACTTCCTGTTCAGGTCGTTGATCATGTCCTCGATCCTGCGCAGGTTCGCTTCGACCTCCTCGCGCAGCGACCCGAGGTCGGCGGTGCCCGACTTCACGTTCGCACCGATCCCCTGCACTTCCCCAAGCACGTCGTCCACGCGCTTCATGCTGCCGCGCGCATCGGCCAGCAGCGTCTGCAGCTGCTCGAGCGTCACGTGCGTGTCGCGCGCGAGGCCCTGCGGGCCGAAGAGCTGCGCATCCGCATGCCCCGCCACCGCCTCGATGCGCGCCATCGCGGTGTTGGCATGGTTGATCGCATCGACCAGCTTCTGCGCATCGCGCTCGTTGCCGAAGACGGCATGCAGCGCACCGCGCTGGCCCTGGAGCTTGTTGCTGAAAGTCTGCAGGTTCGCGATCGTCTTTTGCAGTTCGGAATTCGCCGACGTCATCTCGCTCAGGTTGTCGAGCAGATCGCGCGCCGCGCCGATCACGCGCTGGATCTCGCCGTTGGCATCTCCGCGCAACACCGGACGCTCCGCACCGTCGGGCAGTTCCGGGTCCGACAGCACGCCCGAGTACGCGCGCAGCACTGCGCCCCCCACGAGGCCCCGCACCAGCGTGTACACGCTCGACGTGCGCAGCCATTTCGCATCCTTGCGGTTCACGTCGACGGTGATGCGCACGTTGCCGTTGTCACCGAGATCCACGCGGCGCACGCGGCCGATCGGAAAGCCCGAGAAGAGCATGTCCATGCCGGGCGTCACGCCCTCGGAGTTGTCGGTGATCAGCACCACGGTCTGCTTCGGCTCGAAGAAGCCGCGCGCATACATGAGGTAGATCGCCGCGCCCGTCACGAGCGCGAGCGTGAAAAGCAGCAAGAGCGTCGCCTTCAGCTCCAGATGCGGCACCGGCTTGTGCGTGGCGACCGGCTCGGAGCGCGTCGCCGGCGTTTCCGGCTCGGGCGGCGGCGTCGGGTGCGGGGGCGGCGGGGTCGCGGCGGCCATGTCCTCGGCGAGTCCGGTTCAGATGTAGTTGCCCACGAGCGAGGCGGCTTCGAGCATCAGGAGCACGCCGAACATCCGCACCAGCCCCTGCAGCGCGGCGGTTTCACGGGAAGGCCCGCCTTCCACGTTGTTCAGGCCCGAGGCCATGGGGATGATGCTCACGGCGAGCGCGAAGAAGAACGTCTTCAGGCAGAAGATGAGCGTGAAGACCGGCTCGAAGACGTGGCCGAACACGCGCGTGTAGTCCTGCAGTCCCGCGACGGTGAAGCCGTAGACCGCGAAGTAGCCGAGCGCCATCGCCACCACGCAGCTGAGCGCGGCGAGCGTGATGCACGCGAAGACCCCGGCGATCAGGCGCGGAAGAACCTCGATCGTGACGGGGTCGAGCCGCTCGGCGCGCAGCCGCCGGAAGTGCCCCGCACGGCGCATCTCCACGAGGGCGGCCCCGCTCGGGATCGTGCATCGCAGCGCGATGAAGAGCGCCGCCGTGAGCGGGATGAGCTCGATCACGAGCACCCGCACGACCATTTCGAGCGCGTACTGCGACAGGCCGTAGCTCGTGGCCGTGACCACTACGATGCGCGTGATGATGAGCGTGAAAAGAGCGATGAGCACCGTGAACCACAGCAGGATCGGCGCCGTGTCGAGGTAGACGTGCCGCGCGAGGTTGTAGCGGACCTGCGGCGTATAGCTGCGAAGCGACATCGCGCGCACGAGCATGATCGCGCCGAAGAACGTGATGCGCGACCAGGCCGCGAGCCAGCGCAGCGGCGCCCGGCTGGTATGCGTGATGGAGCGGTACCACGTCGACAGGTGGTGAGGGGCCATGACCTGCGAATGGTAATGGCACAGCTTGCAGCGGCGCGTAAGGTCGCGCCTACAAGGGCGGGCATGCAGCGGGGTCTGGGGAAAGAGGGAAAGGCCTAACCCCGGATTACAAAAAATCGCACGAAAGCCCACGGCTTTACCAAGCGTTAGCGTTCGAAACGCCAACTCATGCGTTCTAGTCTCACCTATGGATGCTCCCGTCGTTTCCAGCCGCCCGGGCCGCCGGCTGGCGTCTGCCGTGCTGTGCGCGGCGTGGGCCGTGGCCGCGAGCCACGGCCTGGCCCAGGTGGTGGCGGTGCCCGCCGCCTTGCTCGACTACGCCGAAGGAGGCGTGGCCGTCGCCCCGAAGGGCGACAACGAATGGACGGATGTGAAGCCCAAGCACGCGCTCGCGCGCGGCGACCGCGTATGGACCGACAAGGGCTCCCACGCCGAACTCCAAGCGGGCGCGCACCTGTTGCGCCTGGACGGACAGACCCAGGTCTCGATCGAATCGGTGAGCGACACGGCGCTCGAGGCGAACTTGCTGCGCGGCAGCGTCGCGCTCACCGTCACGCGCCTCGGCTCGGGGGAGAACATCGAAATCGGCACGCCCAACCTCGCCTTTCGGGCGCGCCAGCCCGGCGACTACCGCATCGACGTCGACTCGCATGACGGCAGCACGCGGGTGAGTGTGACCTCCGGCCTCGCCGTGGTCTACGGCGAGCACGGCGAATCCGCGGAGCTGGCCCCGGGTCAGCGGCTCACATTCCGCCAGCGCACGCTCGCGAGAACGCCCACGCCCGCCTTCGCGGCCATCGACGAGTTCGATCAGTGGATGGCGGCGCGCGGGCGCGCGCCCGCGGCCGCGCCGAGCGCGGCGCCGGCGGTGCGCCCCGACGAGATCGCGCGGCAATTCCGCGAACGCGAAGCGCAGCGCCACGAGCAGATGCTGCGCGAAATCGAGGAGCAGCAGAAGGCGCTCGCGCAGGCGCAGCGCAAGGCGCCGCCGGCCCAGGCGGCCGCCCCGCCCGTCACGTCCTCGCAGCAGCAAGCCGCCGCGACGTCGAAGACGCCTCGGCAAGCCGCCGCCAGGCCCGCGCCGCCGCTGCCGGTGGCACAGGCCTCGACCGAGCCCGCGAGGCCGACGAAAGCGGCGAAGGCGGCGAATGCGGCGAAGGTGGCGGATGCGGCGAAGGCGCCAAAAGTCGCGAATGAGGCGAAGGTCGCAAAGCGCCGCATGGTGGAACCTTCGCCTCGCATCGTGCACGCTCCGCGAGCCGGCACGGAGGACAGGCAAGTGGCCCGCAACCGGCATGCGGCCGAAGCGAAGCGGGCCGTCGCTGCCGCGCAGGCCGCGAAGAAGGCCGCCGCCGAGGAAGAGCGAAGGCTCGCCGCGCAAAAGCGCGAGCAGGAGAAACTGCACCTCGTTCAGGCGAGGCGCGCCGAGCAGGAGAAAAGGCTCGCCGCCGCGCGCCGCGCGCAGGAAGAAAGGCAAAGGGAGCGTCTTGCCGCGGCAGCCGTGCGCCGAGCGCAGGAGCTCGCCGTGTCGCAGGCACTGGGCGAAGCGCGTGCCGCGCGCCTGGTGAAGCTGCAGCAGCAGGCGCAGCAGGACGAGGAAGCATCGAAGGAGCAGCGCGCGAAGCGCGAAGAGCAGGCACGCGCGGCCGAGCAGGCCCGGCGCGAAGCCCGTGCGAAAGAGGAGCGGGCGCTGCGCGAGGAAGAAGCGCGCGAGGAAGCACGCCAGCAAGCGTGGCAGCGGCGCCAGCGCGCGCTCGCGGAGCAGGAAAGGCGCGACCGCGACGTGCTGCTGCGCACGCAGCAGCCGATCCCGATGCAGATCGAGCCCGCGCGGCCGATGCCGCAGGTGGTGCCTTCGCGGCGAATTTCCTGAAAGCCCCGCGCCGCGGGCGCTCGCGCCTTCAGTTCACCTTGCGCGGATAAGTCCGCACCGCGGCTTGCGACTTGTCTTCTTCCGGAGGCAGGTAGATCGTGGTGCGGTCGATCTTCGCGTCGTAGGCGGCGATTTCCGCGCTCGCGCAGCGGATCACGGCGCGGTCGAGCGGATGGCATTGCCTCTGGCTCAGCTGGCTCAGTTGTTCCGAGTGGTCGATGCGGTCCTTCACGGAGGCGGGGTCGACCATCAGGGCGAACGGATTGGCGGCCAGTGCGGTGGACATGCGTGCAGCTCCTGTTATTCGCGTGAATGCTGTGGTTCGCGGTGCGAGAACTGTGGCAGGCGGACGGATTTTGTAACGTCGGCAGAGGTCGTTACAGGCTGTAGGACAGCTTCTCCCGGCCGGAACGGCCCGAAAGGCCGAGTGCAACGCAGGTTGCACAATACGCACATGCCTCTCATGCCTGCTTTCATCGCACCCATGCGCTTCAGCGATCCCGAGGCCGCGCTCGCCCAGGTGAGAACCATCTACGCCCAGCAGATTCAGCACCTGCGCGAGGCGATGCTGCGCTTCGTGGCCGGCGAGACGCTCCCCGGCCGCGTGCGTGCCTGTTACCCGTTCGTCCGCATTCACACCGACACGGTCGTGCCGCAGGCGGTGCTCGAGAACTCGGGCCTGTCGTACGGCTTCGTGGCGGGCGTCGGCCGCTACGAGACGACCCTCACCCGGCCGGACCTGTACGGCAACTACTACCTGGAACAGTTCCGGCTTCTGCGGCAAAACCACGGGGTGGAGCTGGAGGTGGGCACGAGCAACGAGCCGATTCCCATCCACTTCTCGTTCGCCGAGAACGATCACATCGAAGGCAACGTGCCGCCGGCGCGGCGTCTCATGATGCGCGACCTGTTCGACCTGCCGAACCTCGAGGGCATGGACGACGGCATCGCCAACGGCACCTGGCTGCGCCGCCCGGGCGAGTCGCAGCCGCTGTCGCTCTTCACCGCGTCGCGCGTGGACTATTCGCTGCACCGCCTGCGCCACTACACCGGCAGCTCGCCCGACTGGACGCAGAACTACGTCCTCTTCACCAACTACCAGTTCTACATCGACGAATTCGTGCGGCTCGGCCACGAGGAGATGGCGCGGCCCGACAGCGAATATGCCGCGTTCGTGGAGCCGGGCAACGTCGTCACGCGCCGCCGCGGGCTCGACGCCGAAGCCGACGACGCGCTCGGCGCGCCGCCCGCGCGGCTGCCGCAGATGCCGGCCTACCACCTCGTGCGCGAAGGGCACGGCGGCATCACGATGGTGAACATCGGCGTCGGCCCCGCGAACGCGAAGACCATCACCGACCACGTCGCGGTGCTGAGGCCCCACGCGTGGCTCATGCTCGGCCACTGCGCGGGCCTGCGCAACAGCCAGCAGCTCGGAGACTATGTGCTGGCGCACGGCTACGTGCGAGAGGATCACGTGCTCGACGAGGAACTGCCGCTTTGGGTGCCCGTGCCGGCGCTGGCCGAAATCCAGCTCGCGCTGGAGCAGGCCGTGGCCGACGTGACGGGCTTTCGCGGCGCGGACCTGAAGCGCATCATGCGCACGGGCACGGTCGCGAGCACCGACAACCGCAACTGGGAGCTCCTTCCCGGCAACGAGCCGCAGCGGCGGTTTTCGCAAAGCCGCGCGGTGGCGCTCGACATGGAAAGCGCGACCATCGCCGCCAATGGCTTTCGCTTCCGCGTGCCCTACGGCACGCTGCTGTGCGTGAGCGACAAGCCCCTGCACGGCGAAATCAAGTTGCCCGGGATGGCGAACACGTTCTACCGCGAGCGCGTGGACCAGCACCTGAGGATCGGCATGCGCGCGATCGAACTCCTGCGGTCGCAGGGCTCGACGCGCCTTCATTCGCGCAAGCTGCGCAGTTTCGACGAAGTCGCGTTCCAGTAGTGACCGGCCCGGTGCGCGCGAGCGCCGGCGGTGCGGCGTTCGAATTCTTCGATGGCCGCCTTTGGGAATCGGACATTGCGCGCGAGGCGTTCGCGCGCCAACAATGATGGCCTCGACCCCGTACGGGGCGCGGTGCGCGCACCCGCGGCCACGCTCGAAGCTGACCCACCATGACCCGACCTCTTGACGGCATCCTCGTCGTCTCCCTCGAACATGCCATCGCCGCGCCTTTTTGCACGCGCCAGCTCGCCGACCTGGGCGCACGCGTGATCAAGGTGGAGCGGCCCGGCACGGGCGACTTCGCCCGCGCCTACGACTCCCGCGTGAAAGGCCAGTCCTCCCATTTCGTCTGGACGAACCGGTCCAAGGAGAGCCTCGCGCTCGACCTGAAGGTGCCCTGGGCGCTGGAGGCCCTGAAGCAGCTCCTCGCGAAAGCCGACGTGCTCGTGCAAAATCTCGCGCCCGGCGCGGCGGCGCGCATGGGACTCTCGTTCGACGAACTGCACGACGCGCATCCGAGGCTCATCGTGTGCGACATCTCGGGCTACGGCGGCGACGGCCCGTATCGCGACAAGAAGGCCTACGACCTGCTGATCCAGGCGGAAGCGGGCCTGCTTTCCGTCACGGGCACGCCCGAGACGCCCAGCAAGGCCGGCTGTTCGATCGCCGACATCGCCGCGGGCATGTACGCCTACAGCGGCATCCTCGCGGCGCTGCTGCAGCGCGGGCGCACGGGCCGGGGCAGCCGCATCGACGTCTCGATGCTGGAGTCGCTCGGCGAATGGATGTCGTTTCCGATGTACTACGCCCACGAAGGCGCGGCGCCCCCGCCGCGAACGGGCTCGTCGCACGCGAGCATCTACCCCTACGGGCCGTTCGCCACACGCGACGGCACCGTGATCCTCGGCATCCAGAACGAACGCGAGTGGGCGGCGTTTTGCGAGAAGGTCCTCGGCCGCACCGCGCTGCAGAGCGACCCGCGCTTCGATTCGAACGCGAAACGCAACGAGCATCGCGCCGAGTTGCGCCCGATCATCGAGCAGGTGTTCGCCGATCTCGGCACCGCGGAAGTGGAGCGCCGCCTGGACGAAGCGCAGATCGCCAACGCGCGCATGAACGACATGGCCGGGCTCTGGTCCCATCCGCAGCTGAAGGCACGCGACCGCTGGCGCAGCGTGGGCTCGCCCGCGGGCGAGATCCCCGCGCTGCTGCCGCCGGCGGGCAACAGCAGTTTCGACTATCGCATGGACCCGATCCCTCGGGTGGGCGAACACACGCAGGCGATCCTCGCGGAGCTGGGCATTCGCCAGCCGGACGCACAGCAGATCAGCGCCGGCGACCGTCAGCCTTGAGCGGTCAGCCGGGCCGCGAGTCCCGTCAGGACTTCGCTTCGGCTTGCGGCGGCGGCTGGGTGTGCGGGCTCGCCACGGGGCGGATACGCTTGTACGGCTTGGCCCGGCCGAGCAGCAGCAGCACGACGATGCCGGTGATCATCCCGATCGCGACCGAGTAGCCGCCGGCCACCAGCGGGTTGTAGAACACGTGCGAGAGCTTGTAGAGAGCGCTGAGCGCCATCACGAGCATCGCCAGCGCCGCGACGAAAAAGGCCAGGAAATCCCCCAGGACCAGCTTCTGCCCGCATTCCTTGCAGGCAGTGATGTCGCTGAAGAAAAGCCTGTGCACACCGACCATGCGGCCGCAGTGTGGACAGTGGTAATTCATCGGGAGAACCTCCACAGGTGATCCGCGGAGTTATAGCCAGATTCGTGCCCGGAGGGAAGGTCCCCCGCGGCGCGCTTACACGATCGCCGTGTGCTGGATCACGGTTGCCATGGGTTCGCCCAGGCGCACGGGCACGGTCGGCGCCCAATCGGGAACGAAAGTCAGCACGTTCTTCGGAAAGAGGAGGATCACGGTCGAGCCGAGCTGAAAGCGCCCCATCTCCGCGCCCTTGGCGAGCGTGATGTCCCGCTCGGCGTAGTGCCACTCGCGCGGCTCGCGCGGACGCGGCGGGTTCACGACGCCGTGCCAGACGGTGGCCATGCTTCCCACGATGGTCGCGCCCACGAGCACCATCGCCATCGGCCCGTGCGCGCAGTCGAACACGCACACCACGCGCTCGTTGCGCGCGAAAAGCCCCGGCACGTGGCGCGCCGTGAGCGGATTGACCGAAAAGAGATCGCCCGGCACGTGGATCATGCGCGCGAGGCGTCCATCGCACGGCATGTGAATGCGGTGATAGTCCTTCGGCGCGAGGTAGAGCGTCGCGAAGTGGCCATGATCGAAAGCGCTCGCGAGTCGCGCGTCTCCGCCCAGCAGCGCGCGCGTCGAATAGGAGTGGCCCTTCGCCTGGAAGATCTGGTCGTTCTCCACGGGTCCGAACTGGCTGATCGCCGCGTCGACCGGGCACACGAATGGCGCTTCGGAAATCGGCCGGGCTCCGGGCTTCAAAGCCCGCGTGAAAAAATCGTTGAAGGTCGCGTAAGCCTCCGGGCGCGGGTCGGCGGCCTCTTCCATTTTCACGCGGTAAGCCGCGATGAACTTGCGGATCGCCCACTGCGTGACCGAGCCGAGCCGCGCCGACGCGAGCCGGCCCATCAGCACGGTCAAGAGCTTCTTGGGCAGCAGGTATTGCTGCTGGATGGCGAGCGGCGCAAACATCTCGCTATATTAGCCAGCCATGTCCGAGCTGTTGCTGGATGCGCGCCACCTGAGCAAGCGCTATGGCGGCCAGGCCGTCGTGAACGACCTGTCGTTTCACATCGCCCCCGGCGAATGCCTGGGCGTGATCGGCCCGAACGGCGCGGGCAAGACCACCACCATCCGCATGTGCCTCGGCCTCACGCCGCCCGACACGGGCGAGATTCACGCGCTCGGCCTGCACATGCCGCGCGACGCGCTCGCCATCAAGGCGCAGCTCGGCGTGGTGAGCCAGTTCGACTCGCTCGACCCGGACTTCTCCTGCGCGGAGAACCTGCTCGTCTATGGGCGCTATTTCGGCATGAAGGACCGCGCCATTCGCGAGCGCATCCCGGAGCTCCTCGAATTCGCGGCGCTCTCGCACAAGGCCGACGCCAAGCCGGCGCAGCTCTCCGGGGGCATGCGCAGGCGGCTCTCGCTCGCGCGCGCGCTCGTGAACGACCCGCGTCTGCTGATGCTCGACGAGCCGACCACCGGCCTCGATCCCCAGGCGCGCCACCTGATGTGGGAGCGGTTGCAGGTTCTCATGCAGCAGGGCAAGTCAATCCTGCTCACTACCCACTTCATGGACGAAGCCGAAAGGCTGTGCACGCGTCTCATCGTGCTCGACCATGGCAGAAAGATCGCGGAAGGCACGCCGCGCGAGCTGATCGCGCAGCACCTCGAGCCCGACGTCGTGGAAGCCTATGGCGACGGCGCGCTCGCGCTGATGGACGACGCATCGCTGAAGGCGCTCGCCGCGCGCGTCGAAGTGAGCGGGGAGACCGTCTTCTTCTACACCGCGCAGCCGAAGCCGCTCATCGAGGCGCTCGATGCGCACCCGAAGCTGCGCATCCTGCACCGGCCGGCGAACCTGGAGGACCTGTTCCTCAAGTTGACCGGGCGGCAGATCCGGGAGGAGGGGTAGCATTGCTGTCCCCGATGCAATGACCGCCTATTTCGTTCCGCCCACCCCGCCGAGCGACTGGCGCGCGCCCGCGCTGTCGCTGCGCTGGTGGCCGGTCTTCCTGCGCAACCTGCTCGTGTGGAAGAAGCTCGTGCTGCCGAGCCTCATCGGCAACATCGCCGAGCCGCTCATCTGGCTCGTGGCATTCGGCTACGGCATGGGCATGCTGGTCGGGCGCGTGCAGGTGCAGGGCGAACAGGTGCCCTACATCCTCTTCCTCGCGAGCGGCTCCATCTGCATGAGCGCGATGAACGCCGCGTCGTTCGAGGCGCTTTATTCCGCGTTCTCGCGCATGCACGTGCAAAAGACGTGGGACGGCATCATGAACGCGCCCGTGAGCCTGGACGACATCGTGATGGCGGAGATGCTCTGGGCCGGCTTCAAGGCGCTCTTCACCGCGACGGCGATCCTCGGCGTGATGCTCGCGCTGAACATCAGCCACAGTCCGAAGCTTGTCGCGGCGTGGCCGGTGCTCTTCGCCACGGGCATCGCGTTCTCGTGCATCGCCCTCATCTTCAACGCGCTCGCGCAGGGCTACGATTTCTTCACCTACTACTTCACGCTCTTCCTCACGCCGATGATGTTCCTCTCCGGCGTCTTCTTCCCGCGCGAGCAGCTGCCGGGCCCGGTGCGCGCCGTCTCCGACTGGCTGCCGCTAACCAACGCGGTCGAGCTCGTGCGGCCGATGTTCATGGACCGCTGGCCCGAACACCCGGTGCGCAACCTTCTCGTGCTTGCCGCCTACGCCGTTGCCGCTTACTGGACGGCACTCGCGCTCACGCGCCGCCGCTTCGCGAACTGAGAATGGACGGCCAGCAGTGCCTGCCGCCGGACGTCGTGGCGACGCTGCGCGGCGGCGTGTCCGTGATCGCCGCCTCGTGCGACAGCCACCGGCGCCCGAGCATCATGCGCGCCGTCGCCATTGCCATCACGGACGACGGCTCGGAAGTGACGATCTTTCTCGATCGCGGCGCGGCGCGCCGCCTGCTGCAGGACGTCGCGGCGCAAGGGCAGCTCGCGGTCGTGATCACGCGCCCGACGACGCATTGGGCGCTGCAGCTGAAGGCCTCGCGCGCGCAACTGCGCAATGCGACGGCGAGCGGGACATCCGCGCCGCGCTGGAAGGCGCGATTCCGGCCGTGCTCGCGACATGCGACGAACAGGGCCTGCCCAACGCCGCGTATCTCTCGCAGGTGTTCTACGTGGACGAGCGGCACGTCGCGCTCTCCTTCCAGTTCTTCAACAAGACGCGGCACAACATCCTTGCGAATCCGTATGCGAACGCGCTCGTCATGCATCCGATCACCTCGCGGATGTACCGGCTGCACCTGCGCTACCTGCGCACCGAAACGCAAGGGCCGCTCTTCGAAAGCATGAAGGCGCAGCTGGCGGGCATCGCGTCGCACTCCGGCATGGAAGGTGTGTTCCGCCTGCTGGGCTCCGACGTTTACGAACTGCTGGAGCTGGAGGAAGTCCCGGGGCAGACGATGCCCGACCGGCCGCCGCGCACGGGCCTCCTGGGTGCGGTGCGCCGCGCGAGCGAACGCATCGCGCGCTGCGCCTCGCTCGACGACGCGCTCGCGAGCGTGCTCGCGAGCCTGGCCGACTCGATGGACATTCGCCACGCGATGGTGCTGATGCTCGATGCGGCGAGCGGGCGCCTCTATACCGTCGCAAGCACGGGCTACCCGACCTCCGGCGTCGGCTCGGAGGTCGCGCTGGGTCAAGGTGTGATCGGGGTGGCCGCGCGCGAGGCCACGCCCGTGCGCATCGGCCACATATCGAGCGCGTACAGCTACAGCCAGGCGATCCGCTCGGGCATGGGCCTCGCCGACGCGGTGGAGATTCCGTACCCGGGCCTGCCGCAGCCGCACAGCCAGGTGGCGGTGCCGATCCTTTGCGCTGCGCGTGTGCTCGGCGTGCTGTTCGCGGAAAGTCCGCAGGACAGACGCTTCAACTACGAGGACGAGGATGCATTGGTCGCGGTCGCGGGGCAGCTCGGCGCGACGATCGAGCTGCTGCGTGCCTCGGACGAAAGCGATTCGGCCGATGCCTCGCCCGCCGGGCCGCCCGCGGCGCAAGGCGCGCCGCTCGTGCTCAGGCACTTCGCGGCGAACGACAGCGTGTTCCTCGACGACGCCTACCTGATCAAGGGCGTGGCAGGCGCGATCCTCTGGAAGCTGCTGCGCGACTACAGCGTGCAGGGACGCATCGAATTCAGCAACCGCGAGCTGCGGCTCGATCCGTCGCTCAAGCTGCCCGACGTGAGCGACAACCTGGAGGCGAGACTGCTCCTGCTGCATCGCAGGCTCGCCGAGCAGAGTCCGCATCTGCGGATCGAAAAGACGGGCCGGGGAAGATTCCGGCTGGTGGTCGGGCGGCCGGTGCAGCTGGTGGACGAACCCCCTCACCCCCACCCTCTCCCCCAAAGGGGAGAGGGAGCAATACCCTAGGGTGGCGTGACCGAAGGGCACCCCACCGCCGCGACCTCACCACCCCGCCGGAACCTCCAACCCCTTCGCGAGCTTCTCCCACTCGCGCCGGGTGAGATGCGGCCTCACCGTTTCCAGCATCGCCTGAAGCGCCGGTGCGGGCACCTTCGCCTTCACGTCCGTCAGCAGCCCGAGCCGCTCGGCCGGGCTCATGAAGGGCACCATCCAGCGCATCGCGAACATCATCTGCGAGGGCGGAATCGACGCCACGAGTACGTCGTGGATCGCGAGAAGCTCCGCATCCGTATAGCGCGCCCACAGCACCGCGTTGTGCGCGGTTTCTTCCACATGCATGTGCTGGAAGTTCTGCGCAATGAAAAGAGCGAGCTCCCCGGTACAGCACGGCCACCACCGCCGTGCGCATGGGCCGCGCGGCTTCGCGCATATCCTTCACGGTATCGGCGAGATGGGCGATGTCGCGCGAGTGTTCTTCGTGCTCGTGCGCGATCTGCTCGCTGGCGCCCGCGGCCCGCGCCTCGATCGCCGCATGCACGTGCTCGTTCTCGTGCTTCAGGTGCGAAGCGCAGAAGTCCAGCAGCTCGAGCACGCGCTCGGTGACCTCAGAGAGTTCCAGATCGTCGTCGCAATCCATGCGGCCGACGGCCAGGAGCGTATCGGCCATCAGCGCGCGCAGCGCCTTGTGGATGCCGGAATATATATCGAAGCGCGGCGCGGCGGCCTCGCCGACGCGGGCGAGTTCCTGGGGGTCGATGTTCATCACGGGTTCCTTTCAAGAAGGACCGCAGTCTAGGAACGCGAACGCTCGTGCGTTCTGAAGAATGGCTTGAGGAATTCCTCCGCAAACCTTA
Source organism: Ramlibacter sp. (assembly GCF_035548915.1). Taxonomy (GTDB): domain Bacteria; phylum Pseudomonadota; class Gammaproteobacteria; order Burkholderiales; family Burkholderiaceae_C; genus Ramlibacter. The sequence continues at coordinate 50,534 of NZ_DASZSE010000042.1, forward strand.
AGCGGCCACGCCGTGTGAAGTACGTCACGCGAAGACGCGCGAAGCGAGGGCTGCAGGAGGCTACGCGCGCCGCAGCGGCGGCATGAGCACCATCCCCGCCATCGCGAGCATGTTCCAGCCCGGCACGAAGAACGCCAGCACGAACGCGGTGAGCGCGCAGGCCGGCAGTCCGTAGGCGCGGCGGTTCAACGCGCGACGCAGGGTGTCGTCGATCGGCTTCGCGTGCACGTGCGGCTGGTGAAGCAGCTCGCGCGTGCGAAGCGCCCCCGTCACGGCAACGGCGAGCATGTTGCCCGCATACACCGCCGCACCGGCCGGCAGGTTGCCGTGTTCGCCGACGAGCGCCGTGGAAAACGGCATCAGGCTCACGCACGCGAGCTGCAGCAGCTCGAGGCGCACCATCGTGTGCGAGAGCGAGTGCACGAGGTGGTAGATCCGCACCTGCGAGAGCCAGAGAATCGCCATCACCCAGAAGCTCAGGACCCAGCTCAGGATCTTGGGCAGGAGGTCGCTCAGGGCCCGCCCGAGATCGGCGTTGGTCGCGTGCTCGGCGAGCGGCGGCAGTTTCAGTTCGAGGACGAGCAGCGTGAGCGCGATCGCGTAGATGCCATCGCTTAGCGCTTCGATACGCTGCTTGCCGATGTCGCCGGCGGGCCTGGGTTCCTCGCTCATCGAGGAGCTACTGTAGCGTCACCAGGTCGGAGTCGTCGGTGAGTTCCGTGACCAGGGGGTCCAGGTTGATGCCGCGAATCATGTCCGCCGCCTTCTCCGCGATCATGATCACCGGCGCGTTCGTGTTGCCGCTCACGATACGCGGCATGATCGAGGCATCCACCACGCGCAGGCGGTCGATGCCGTGCACACGCAGGCGCTCGTCCACCACCGCCATCGGGTCGCGCCCCATGCGGCAGGTTCCCACCGGGTGGTAGATCGTGTCGGCGTACGAGCGGATGAACTGCTCGATCTCGGCGTCGCTTTGCGCCGAAGCGGACGACGCGAGCTCGCGCCCGCGATAGCCCGCGAGCGCGGGCTGCGAGAGGATATTGCGCATCAGCCTGAAGCCGCGCACGAGGCGATCGACGTCGTCGCGCTCGCCGAGGAAGTTCGGGTCGATCGCGGGCGCGGCCATCGGGTCCGACGTCTTCAGCGTGAGCGCGCCCCGGCTCGCCGGCCGCAGCAGACACACGTGGCACGAATAGCCGTGGCCGAGCGTCGTCTTGCGGCCGTGATCCACGAGCTTGCCGACGATGAAATGCAGTTGCAGATCGGGGATCGCTTCCTCCGGCGCACTGCGGATGAAGCCGCCCGCCTCGGCGAAGTTGGTGGTGAGCATGCCCGTGCGGTGCCTGCGCCATTCGAAGACTCCCTGCAGCAGCCGCCAGGCGCCCACGAGGGACAGGCCGAACAAGTCCTTCAGGTGCGGCGCGTCGATCACCTGCACGACGTCGACGTGATCGTGCAGGTTCGCGCCCACGCCGGGCAGGTCGTGATGCACGGGAATGCCGAATTCCTGCAGGTGCGCGCCCGGCCCGATGCCCGAGAGCATCAGCAGTTGCGGCGACTGCAGCGCCCCCGCGCTCACGATCACCTCGCGGCCCGCGTGCAGCACCTTCGACTCGCCGTCCTGCCGGTACTCGACGCCCACGGCGCGCCGGTCTTCCAGCAGCACGCGCGTCGCTTGCGCGCCGGTGATCACTTGCAGGTTGGGACGCGAGAGGTTCGGCGTGACGTAGGCCTTGGCGGCGCTGAAACGCTCGCCGCGGCGATGCGTCACCTGGTAGACGCCGACGCCTTCCTGCGTTGGGCCGTTGAAGTCCCGGTTCTGCGGAAAACCCGCCTGCACGCCGGCTTCGACGAAGATCTGCGAGAAGCGGTTCGCGCTCGACAGGTCCATCACGTTGAGCGGGCCGCCGGTGCCGTGAAAGGCGTCGGCCCCGCGCTCGTTGTGTTCCGACATCCTGAAGTAAGGCAGCACGTCGTCCCAGCCCCAGCCGGGATTGCCCTCGTGCTTCCAGTGCTCGTAATCCGAGGGGTGGCCGCGCATGTAGATCATCGCGTTGACGGAGCTGGAGCCGCCCAGCACCTTGCCGCGCGGCTGATAGCCGCGGCGCCCCGCGAGCCCCGGTTGAGGCACGGTTTCGAACGACCAGTTGAACTGGCCGTTCTTCGCGATCACGGCGAGGCCGGCGGGGCAGTGGATGAGCACGCTCGCATCCGGCGGGCCGGCTTCGAGCAGTGCCACGCGCACGGTCGGGTCCTCGCTCAGCCGCGCGGCAAGCACGCACCCGGCGGAGCCGCCGCCCACGATGATGTAGTCCACCATAGTCGAAATCCCGTTCCCTTGGGGTCTGAAGCTACGAGAAGGGTATCCGGATGAGTATGGGAAGCGTAGAGAGCAACGTCAACTCCGCGACAAGCCTCTGGATTCCCGCGTTCGCGGGAATGACGGCGAACGCGGGGATCGCAAACCCGGGTTTTCGCGCTGCCGCGCGCAGCGCTCGCGCTGTCTAATCGGCCTTCGCCCCGGCAACCCGCCGGGCGCGACAGGAGAACTCCCCGATGACCTATCTCGAGACGCGCCGCCACGAGCTGCGCAAGAGGCGGTTGATGATGGTGGACGGCAACCTCACCGTGAACACCGAAACCGCCGACACGGGCGCCAGCGTGCGCGTGAACCAGGAAGGCTACTGGGGCTTCGCCGCCAGCAGCGACACCGCGAGCGACGAGATCGCGCGCCTCACCGACCAGGCGAAGCGCAACGCGGCCGCGATGGCCCGCTTCGGCCCGAAGGACGTACTGCCGCTCGCCGGCGGCACGTATCGCGGCCAGCACGAATTCCGCGGCAAGGCGCCGATCGGCCGCAAGGAACTCGTGGAACGCATGGCCGCGCTCACCGCGTGGTGCAAGCAGCGCTATCCCGACCTCAAGTCGACGCGCATCGTGCTTGCCGACGAACACCACGCGAAGCGCCTTGCAACGAGCACGGGGGCGGATGCGCTCAACACGATCCAGCGCGCGCAGGTTCACGTGATCTTCACCGCCGACGGCAAGGACGGCGCGCCCGTGGACATCATCGAATACGGCAGCGCCAAAGGCAGCCTCGCCGACCTCGAGCTGAGCGTGGAAGCGTGGGCGCCGCAGCTCGAGCAGACGTATCGGCACCTGCGCGCCAAGTGCGAAGCCGTGCCCGCGCGCGGCGGCCTGCACACCGTGGTGCTCGATGCGCCGCTCGCGGGCATGCTCGCGCACGAGGCGATGGGGCATCCGTGCGAGGCCGATCTCGTGCTGGGCGGCGCGGTCACGGGTGACCTCGTCGGCCAGCGCGTGGCGAGCGAACTCGTCACGATGATCGATTTCGCGCACACGTACAACGGGGAAGAGCTGATGGTGCCCGTGTACTGCGACGACGAAGGCACGCCCGCGCGCGACGCGGTGCTGATCCAGGACGGCATCCTCACGGCCTTCATGTCGAGCCGCGAGACCGCGGCGAAGCTCGGCATCGAAGCCACCGGCAATGCCCGCGCCTATGCGCCTTCGGACGAGCCGCTCGTGCGCATGCGCAACACGGTGATCCTGCCGGGCAGGACGTCGCTGGAAGACATGCTCGCGGGCGTCGACGACGGCTATTTCCTCATGAAGACGGGCAACGGCCAGGCCGATTCCACCACCGAATTCATGTTCGGCGTGACGCTCGCCTACGAGATCAGGAAGGGCAAGCTCGGCCGCGCGATCAAGGACACGACCGTGTCCGGCTCGGCGATCAAGGTGCTGCAGGCGACCGACGCCGTCTCCGACGGCATGCACCACAGCTGCTCGGGCTACTGCGGCAAGAAGCAGCCGATGATCGTGTCGATGGGCGGCCCCGCGTTGCGCGCGCGGGCGCACCTGGGAGGCGAATGATGGCCATGCACGACGACATGCAGTTGCAGGCACACGCCGAGCAGGCGCTTGCGATGATGCGCGCGGCAGGATTCGACGACGCCCAGGTCACGGCGACGCGGCTCGATCTGGACGAACTCAACGTGAACCACAACGAGCCGAGCCTCTTGCGCTCCACCTCGTCGGCGAAGCTCTCGCTGATGGGCATCGTGGACGGCCGCATGGCTTCCACCGAGACCACGCAGTTCGATGCCGAATCGATGCGCGAATGCGCCGAAGCCCTCTTTGCCGACGCGAAGTCGGCGCCGCAGGACGCGGCCAACGCGGTCTCCCGCGGTCAAAGCGCGCGCATCGTGCAGGGTCCGCAGGAAGGCTCGCGCGACATGCTCGCGCGGACGGTGAAAGACCTGCTCGACTACCGCGTGAAGGAGACGCCGCGGATGATGATCGACGAGGGCGAGGCAAGCCACCGCCTCGTGCGCTGGCACACGCTCACCACCGGCGGCAGCGACATCGCGGGCCGCCTCGGCTGGTACTCCGCCGGCGCGTTCGGCACGGCGCGCGAAGGGAAGAAGTCGAGCTCCTTCAACTACACCGGTGGGACCACGCACGACCTTTGCGCGCAGCCCGTGCACGAGCAGTTCGGCATCGGCGCGATGCTGCGCGACACCGAGCGGCAGATCGAGACCGCGCCGTTCGCGGGCAAGTTCGTGGGGGACGTGGTGCTGATGCCCAACGCGGCGGAAGACCTGCTGCAGTGGTTCCTGGGGCAGCTTTCGGACATGCAGCTGATCGCGCGCAGCTCGCTCTATCGGGAAAGCGTGGGCGAGGCGGTCGCATCGAAGCTCCTCACGATCCGCAGCCGCTTCGATGCGCCCGGCGTGGCCGCCGTGTCGGGCGATGCCTTCGTCGCGAAGCCCGTCACGCTGGTGGAACAAGGCGTACTGCGCACGCTCACGCCCACGCTCTACGGCAGCCGCAAGACGGGCCTGCCGCACGTGCCCGTGGCGGGCGGCGGCTGGGACGTCGCGCCGGGCGACACGCCGCTTGCCGCACTGATCGGGCGCGTGCAGCGCGGCGCGCTGGTCGGGCGCCTCTCGATGGGCATGCCGGCGCCCAACGGCAACTTCTCGGGCGTGATCAAGAACAGCTTCGCGATCGAAGGCGGCGAAGTGCGCCATGCGCTCGCGGAAACCATGATCACGGGCAACATGGGGCGCATGCTCCAGGACATCGTCGGCGTGAGCCGCGAAACCCAGGACGGCACCGGCTGGCGGCTGCCGTGGCTCGCCATCGCGAACCTGCATTTTTCGTGAACCCGGCGATGACCGTGTGGGCACTGGCGTTCGTCGTCATGTGCGTGGCCTATGCGCTGGAGGAGTTCGTGCTGATCAAGCCGGTCTCCACCATCGCGCAGTCCGACCCGCTGAGCCGCCGCATCGAGCTGGCCGCGATCTGGGTTCCCGCGATCGGCATCGCCGTCACGGGCGGCACGCTGCGCGCATTCGGCTCCGTGTGGGCGGGCGAGCTCGTGAATGCGCTCGGCGTGGTGCTGTGCGTGGCGGGCATCGGCCTGCGCTACTGGTCGCGGCGCGTGCTGGGGCGCTTCTTCACGATCGGCGTCGTGCGGCAGGAAGGCCACACGGTCGTGCGCGAAGGGCCGTACCGGTTCGTGCGGCATCCGGGCTACCTCGGCTTCATCCTCTTCTGCCTCGGCCTGCCGCTCGTGGTGGGAAGCTGGCTCGGGCTTTTGGTGCTGTCGCTGCCGTCGATCGTGGTGTTCGTGTGGCTCGTGCGCGTGGAAGACCGCAAGCTCGCCGAGGCGCTCGGCGACGAATACGTGCGCTACCAGGCCGAATCGGCTCGGCTCGTGCCGGGCGTCTGGTAAATCTGACAGGCGACAGCGGCGAACGCGCTTGCATCCGCGAGCCCGCATGCCGCGTAATCCGCACATGCCGGCCATTCAGCACACCATCGACATCCCCGTCGCGCCCGAGGCGCTTTTCGACTTCGTGACCAACGCCTCGCAATGGCATCGCTGGCACCCGGCCACGCATGCGGTGCGCGAAACGCCGTCGCGGCCGCTGCGAGTCGGCGAGACCGTGATCGAGCACATCAAGGCCGCCCACCGGGAATTCGACGCGAAGTGGACGGTGACGGCATGCGAGCGGCCGACTCTCTGGCGCATCGAGACGGCCACCGAACACGGCGCATCCACCATCACTTATCGCCTGTCGCCGAAGGACGGCGGGACGCATTTCGAACGCACCTGCGAGTTCAGGTCCCGGGGTCTCTGGAGCTTGCTCGATTCGACGGTGGCGAAGTGGATGCTGGCACGGCAGGCCGCGGCGGCGATGACGAATCTGCGCGAAGTGCTGAAGTCCGCCTGAGCGTTTCAGAGCATGGCGCGTGCCGCGCGCGCGATGCTTGCCGCATCCACGCCGAAGAATTCGCGCAGCGCAGCGCGCGTGTCGCTGCGGCCGAAGCCGTCGGTGCCGAGTGTGGTGAAGGGGCGGTGGCCCGGCACGAAAGCGCGAATCTGCTCGGGAACGGCACGAACGTAGTCGGTCGCCGCGACGATGGGGCCGTTCGCGCTCGCGAGCAGGCGTGCGATGTGGCTTTCGTCATTCGCGCTCCTTACTCCGTCATTCCCGCTCCCGCCTCCGTCATTCCCGCCCCTTGTTCCGTCATTCCCGCTCCTTACTCCGTCATTCACGCTCCTTACTCCGTCATTCCCGCCCCTTACTCCGTCATTCCCGCGAAAGCGGGAATCCAGGACGCGTTGAAGACGCTGGATTCCCGCTTTCGCGGGAATGACGGAGGTGGGAGCGGGATTGACGGAGGTGGGAGCGGGAATGACAGAGGCGCAAGCAGGAGCGCAACGCGCCAGCTCGCTCCAGCTCGTCACGCTGATCGCCTCGCTCGCAATGCCCTCGCTCGCGAGAATCTTCGCCGCCTCGATCACTTCCGTGAAGATCGCGCCCGACCCCATCAGCGTGACCTTCGGCTCGCCTTCTCCGAACGTGCCGAACCGGTACGCGCCCCGGATCACGCCCGCGCGCTGCGAGTCCGCCAGGTCGGGCATCGCATAGTTCTCGTTCATGAGCGTGACGTAGTAGAAGACGTCCCGCTGCTCCACCAGCATCTCGCGCATGCCGTGGTCGATGATCACGGCCAGCTCGCTCGCGAACGCGGGATCGTAGGCCCTGCAGTTGGGAATCGTCGCAGCGACCAGATGCGAGGAGCCGTCCTGATGCTGCAGGCCCTCGCCGCCGAGCGTCGTGCGCCCGCTCGTGGCGCCCAGCAGGAAGCCCCGCGCACGCTGGTCGGCCGCCGCCCAGATCGCATCGCCCACGCGCTGGAAGCCGAACATCGAGTAGTAGATGTAAAACGGCAGCATCGCGAAGCCGTGCACGCTGTAGCTCGTGGCGGCCGCGGTCCACGACGCGATCGCGCCCGCTTCGCTGATGCCTTCTTCGAGGATCTGGCCGTTCAGGGCTTCGCGATACGAGAGCACCGAGCCGATGTCCTCCGGCTCGTATTTCTGCCCCACGCTCGAATAGATGCCCACCTGCCGGAAGAGATTGGCCATGCCGAAAGTGCGCGCCTCGTCGGCCACGATCGGCACGATGCGCGGGCCCAGGCGCGCATCCTTCAGCAGGTTGCCCAAGAGGCGCACGAAGGCCATCGTGGTGGACATCTCCTTGCCGCCCGCGCGCACGGCGAACTGCGCATAGGCGTCCACGTCGGGCACAGGCACCGGATCGGCCGCGGTCTGGCGCGAGGGGATGTAGCCGCCGAGTGCCTGGCGGTGTGCGTGCAGGTACTTCATCTCCGGCGAATCGTCCGCCGGCTTGTAGAACGCGAGCGCCTTGCACGCCTCGTCCGCGATCGGCAGGTTGAAGCGGTTGCGAAATTCCAGCACGTCGGTCTCTTCGAGCTTCTTCTGGCTGTGCGTCGTCATGCGGCCCTGCCCGGCCGCGCCCATGCCGTAGCCCTTCTTCGTGTGCGCGAGGACCACGGTGGGCGTGCCCGCGTGACGCGCCGCGGCGTCGTAGGCCGCGTGGATCTTCACGATGTCGTGGCCGCCGCGCTTCAGCCGGTCGATCTGCTCGTCGGTCATGCCTTGCACGAGGCGCGCGAGGTCCTCGTTCTGGCCGAAGAAGTTGTCGCGGTTGAAGCGGCCGTCCTTCGCGGCGAACGTCTGCATCTGGCCGTCGACCGTGTGCGCGAACGCCTTCACGAGTGCGTTCGTCGTGTCGCGCGCGAAGAGGCCGTCCCAGTCGCTGCCCCAGAGGAGCTTGATCACGTTCCAGCCGGCGCCGCGGAAGAGCTTCTCCAGCTCGTCGATGATCCTGCCGTTGCCGCGCACCGGCCCGTCGAGCCGCTGCAGGTTGCAGTTCACGACCCACACGAGGTTGTCCAGCTTCTCGCGGGAAGCGAGCGTGAGCGCGCTCATCGACTCGGGCTCGTCCATCTCGCCGTCGCCGAACACGCCCCACACCTTGCGCCCGGTGCAATCGACGAGCCCGCGATGCGTGAGGTAGCGCATGAAGCGCGCGTGGTAGATGGAACTGATGGGACCGATCCCCATCGAGCCGGTCGGGAACTGCCAGAAGTCCGGCATCAGCCAGGGGTGCGGATAGGACGAAAGCCCGCGCGCGCCGTGCGCCGACGCCGTGATCTCCTGCCGGTAGTGCGCAAGGTCGTTTTCGGTGAGGCGCCCTTCGAGGAATGCCCGCGCGTAGACACCGGGTGCGGAGTGCGGCTGATAGAACACGAGGTCCCCACCCGCACCCCCGCCTCCGCCTCCGCCTCCGCCTCCGCCTCCGCCTCCGCCTCCGCCGCCACCGCCGTCATTCCCGCGAACGCGGGAATCCAGTGTCTTCCTCGCCCTGAAGAAGTGGTTGAACCCCACCTCGAACAGATCCGCCGCGCTCGCGTACGACGCGATGTGCCCGCCGAGTTCCCCGTACGCCTTGTTCGCCCGCACCACCATCGCGAGCGCATTCCATCGCATCACCGAAGCGAGCCGCTCCTCGATCGCGAGATCGCCGGGAAACGCCGGCTGCTGGTCCACCGGCACCGTATTGACGTACGGCGTGACGAGCTCCGGCGACCAGCCGATGCGCGGGTCGCGCGCGAGGATGGCGAGCTCGTCGAGGATGAAGCGCGCGCGTTCGGGGCCTTCGCTCGCGACGAGCGCGAGCAGCGCGTCACGCCACTCGCGTGTTTCGGCGGGATCGGTGTCGCCGGTCTCGTTGCGCAGGTATCGGGTGAGGCTCGGGTCGCTCATGGTCTGCACTGTAGATTCCCCGCCGCCGCATTGGCTATCGAAATGCACGCGCAAACGCTGCCCAGCAGCATAATGTTCCGGCAAATGAACATCGATGCGATCGATCTGCGGATTCTCGCCGAGTTGCAGCAGGACGGCGCGCTCACGAATGTCGAGCTGGCGCGCCGAGTGCACCTGTCGCCGAGCCCATGCCTCGCGCGTGTGAAGGCGCTGGAGGCCGGCGGCGTGATCGAGCGCTACGTTGCGCTCGCGAGCGCGAAGGCGCTCGGGCTCGGGCTGAACGTGTTCATCAGCATCAGCCTGAAGGAGCAGTCGAAGTCCGCTCTTGCGGAATTCGAGCGCCGCATCGCGGAACACGACGAGGTCATGGAGTGCTATCTCATGACCGGCGACAGCGACTATCTCATTCGCGTCGCCGTCGCCGACATGGCCGCGCTCGAGCGCTTCATCCTGGAGCAGCTCACGCCGATCCCGGGCATCGAGAAGATCCGTTCGAGCTTCGCGTTGAAGCAGGTGAGATACAAGACGGCGCTGCCGCTGCCCACCGGCAAGGCGGCGTGATCGCGCGTCTGCGCGTCTGCGCGTCTGCGAATCGCGTCGCCCCCTCTGTCTTCCGACGAGCCGCGACCCTGCGGTCCTACACCATCTTCGGCCGCCGCGCCAACCCGCGCCGCGCGAGCGGCCGAAGAATGCGCTCCATGGCAGACGAAGCAGACCTCGCATTCGACACGGAGCAGCGGCAGCTCGCGATGGCCCTCCATGCGCAACGCAGCCGCGCATCCTTCCTGAAGCCCCAGGGCTCGTGCCACCACTGCGGCAACGAAGACGGCATCGCCGAGCGTCTCTTCTGCGACGCCGATTGCGCGGCCGACTGGGAGTACGAGCACATGCTGCGACGACGGCTCGGACTCGCCACGACAGCGTGATCCCGCTCGCCGGCTGACTCGCGCCGGCGCCCGGGCGCCGGCAAACCCGCGGTCTGCAGCATCGCGCCCTTGATGCTATCGTGCGTCCTCCACCCGAGGGGACGCACCATGTCCGACACGTCAACGGCCGAGGCCGCGGCGCCCGCATCCACGCGCATCCACTACGCGTGGACCATGCTCGGCGTCGCCTTCCTCTACAGCGTGTTCGCCACGTCGTCGCTCGGCGTGCCGGCGGTGCTGATCCTGCCGATGTCGCGCGAGCTCGGATGGAGCATCGGCGAACTCGCCGCGCCGCAGGGGCTGAGGCTTGCGATCTTCGGCCTGTGCGCGCCGCTCGCGGGCGGCCTCATGCTGCGCTATGGCCCCCGCCGCCTGACCGCGATTTCGGGCGTGCTTCTTCTGATCGGCCTCGCGATCTCCATCACGATGACCACGAAGTGGCAGCTGTGGCTCGGCATGGGCGTGCTGCTCGGGGTCGCGCCGGGCATCACCGCGATGCAGCTCACGGCCGTCGTTCCCGCGCGCTGGTTCGTCGCGCATCGCGGCCTCGCCGTGGGCGTGCTCGGCTCCGCCGTCGCGACCGGCACGCTCACCTTCATGCCGCTCGCGGCCTGGGTGAGCGAGATTGCGAACTGGCGCGTCGCGCTCCTCATCCCTACCATCGGCGTACTCGTGGCATGGCTTCTCTTTCTCTGGCTCGCGCGCGACCGGCCGCAAGACATCGGACTCGATCCGCTCGGCGCGAAGGAGCCGGTGCCCGTGCCTGCCGCGCCGACGGCCAACTTCGTTCAATTGAGCTTCGCCGCGCTCGCCGCGGGCGTGAAGACGCGCATGTTCTGGCTGCTCGCGTTCACGTTCGGCGTGTGCGGCCTCTCGAGCTTCGGCATCACGCAGGCGCATCTCGTGCCGTTTTGCGGCGACATCGGCGTGCCGCTCGGCGTGTCGGCGTGGCTGCTCGCGGTCATCGCGGTGTTCGACATGATCGGCACCATCGGCTCCGGCTGGCTGTGCGACCGGTACGACAACCGCTGGCTGCTTGCCATGTACTACGGCCTGCGCGGCGTCGCGCTCGTCTGGCTCGTGTTCGGCGATGTGTCGACCCTCGCGCTCGTCACGTTCGCGGTGATCTACGGGCTCGACTTCATCGCGACCGTGCCGCCGACGGTGCGCCTGTCCGTGCAGACCTTCGGACCTGACGTGGGGCCGGCCGTGTTCGCGTGGATTTTCGCTTCGCATCACGTGTCGGCCGGGCTGATGGCGATCGCGACCGGTGTGAGCCGCGACCTGATCGGAAGCTACGTGCCGGCATTCCTCTTCGCGGGTGTCTCGTGCATCGTGGCGGCGGCCTTGTTCGTCGGCGCGAAGAAGCCACCCGTACGCCTCGCCGCGGCCTAAAGCGCGGCGTCTCTGCCCAAAGAGGCGCCGGGCGAGGCCCCCGGCAGCCGCCCGCCGAGCGGCGTACCGCGGCCCGGCCCTGGGCACAATGGCGATCCACGCTTCGACACCATGACCACGGATCCAGACCTCAACGTCCCCCCCGGCTTCGAGCCGCTCATGAACGAGGCGGTGCGCCGCATCCTCGCGGGCGAAGCCCTCGATCCCTTCTGCGCCTGGTATTGCGCGGAACTGACGGCGCTGCCGGCCGCCGAGCACGCGCTCGATGCGCAAGGGCGTGACACCGAGGAAAGGCGCGCCCACGCGATGGCGCGCAGCCTCTGGCAGTCGGTGCCCGTACCCTCGAATCACTGGCGTGCGCGCGCGCTGCCCAAGCCCGAGCGCAATGCGCCCTGTTTCTGCGGGTCCGGACGCAAATACAAGCAGTGCTGTGCCGAGTTTGCCGCCGCGGAGCTTCCGATGCCACGCGAGGAAATGCTCGTCTTCGCGCTGTCGCAGGTGGACCCGTCGACGCTCGACGCGAAGTCGCTGCGCGAACTCCCCGCGGAGGCGCTCGGCATCGCAGCGCAGGGCTGGAACGAAGAGGGGGAATACGAACGCACGGCGAAAACCCTGGCGCCGCTCTTCGAGCAGCCCGACAGACTGAGCGACCGCCACGCGAACGCATTCGACGCGCTGATGGACGCGCTGCTCGAAACCGGCCGGAACTCGCAGCGCCGTGCGATCGCCGAGCGCGTGGCAACGAGCCGCGACAAGGTCCTCGCCGTGACGGCGCGATGCCGGGTGGCGACCATGCTGGTCGATCATGGAGACGAAGAGGGCGCCTGGCAGGCCTTCCAGCAGGCGCAGCGCCTGCGCCCGGACGACCCGGAAGTCTGGCAGCTCGAACTCACGCTTTTGCACGCGCAAGGCCGCGCCGAGGAGGCGCGGTTGCGCGGTGGCGTCCTGTCCACCAAGGCAAGGCGCGCCGGGCTGGATGATCTGGCCGCTCATCTGCAGGCGTTCGGCGAGGAGGGCTTCGCATACGCCGGAGAATCCGGCGACGACGACGAGCTCGATCCCGAGGACGAGGAATGGGTGGAACTCTGCGAGCAGTCGCCCGACTTGCTCGACGAGGACGAATGCCTTGCGCTTTACACCGTCGTGCGCGAATCCGCGCAAGACCCCGCGCAGCCGCCGGTCGCGCTCATCGCACCCGGTCGCGATCTGGAGATGCTCCAGCAGCAGTGGAGCCGCCGATTCGCGGTTTCCAGGCCGATCCTCACCGAGTGCTTCTCCGGGAACGCGAGCGGCCTGCTGGAACAGCTGCCGCAGGTGCGCGAGTTCATGAGCGAGCACCCGCACGCATGGTTCGCGGTCGAAGTGCTGGACGACATCCTGCTCGCCGGAAACGATCTGGGCGGCCCCCATGCACCCTCTGCCGTGCTGCACGCCATGTCCCGCGTCGCGGAGCATGGCGTGGCACTGCTCGAGTTCCTGATCGGCCGCGAGACGGCGCGCCTCGAGTGGAGGGACATGGGCTCGCGTCCGTGGCTGCGGCTCATCGCGCAGGCCATCTCGGTCGCCGAATTGCTCGGCGACACGGCTCGCGTCGAGCGGCTTGCCGCATGGGGCATCGAGCTCAACCCGGAGGACAACCACGGCTGGCGCATGGTCCTCGTGCCGCTCTGGCTGAGCGAGGGCCGCACCGACGAAGCCCTGGCGCTCATGGATCGCTACCCGGACGACATGCCGCCGATGGAGCATCTGCGCGCGCTCGCCCTGTTCGCGCAAGGCAAGCGCGAAGAGGCCGAGGCGACGCTGCGCGCCGCGCACGACGCGTTCCCGCGGATCATCCAGTTCCTCTTGCCCGACACGATCGACGCACCCGCGCCGGAAGGCGGGCCCGGTGTGACGGTGGGCGGCGACGAGGAAGCCTGGGAACACAGGATGAGGATGCGGGGCGTGTGGATGCGCACCGGCGCGCTGGAGTGGGTGCGCGGCCTCGGGCTGAAAGCGCCGGCGCCCGCGAAGCCGTCTTCGCGGCGACGCAAGGAGACTTCCGCCCCCGCGACGCGGACGCGCCAGATCGGGGAGTACGGCGCCGAAGACGAGCGCCACCTGCGCGGCCGCTTCGGCGACTTTGCCCGGCTGCACGGCTTGCTGACGGCCGTCGCCTGGTCCCCCGATATGGTCATGCCGGGCAAGTGGCTTCCGATGCTCGAGCCGCTGCGTGCGAATCCGCCCGCATCGCTGGAAGACGCGAACGCCGAGCTCGCCGCGCTCATGAGCCTGTACAACAGTCTGGTCACGCCGTTGATGGCGACGGACACGCGGCCCACGTTTCCGTTCGACAAGACGGTGCGCGCCGTCGCGAACGAAGAGCGCGACGTCTTCGCGTGGGCATCCGGGTTCGTGCAGGGAGCCGAACTGGCGGCGGCCGGCTGGCGGCGCGTGGGTCGCGCGATCCGCAGCGACAGCGGGTCCGGGCCGTTCGCGGCACTGTTGCGGCTGGCGGCGCGTGCACCCGCGCTGCCGGGCTGGCGGGCCCGCAGCGACAGCGGGCAGGCGCTGCTGCAAGAACTCGCGCCCGAGCCGCCGCAGGACGTGCTGCGGCTCGCGCTGGAAGACCTCTGGCCGGCAGTGACGAAGGAGCGGCAGGGACATCGGCGCTGACGGCGCACGCGCTCGAGCGGTGGTCCGCCGATACCGTGCGGTCTCTTCGGTATACCATTCATTCATGCCGGATGAATCGACGCTGGAAGGCGGATGTCTGTGCGCAACGGTGCGCTATCGCATCCGTGCACCGTTCGGACGCGCCTTCTATTGCCACTGCTCCCGCTGCCGCAAGGCAAGCGGGTCGGCATTCGCGGCGAATGCCGCAGTCGCATCGGAACGCTTCGCTTTCGTATCCGGCGAGACGAAATGAGGGTGCTGGGGGAATTGGGGGTTGACATTCTTCCGCACAGGCCCGACGATTGCATCTCATTGGCATACCGATGAAGGATGCCAACGTCGGTCCCATCTCCGGAGAAGCATCCCCCGTGCAGACTTCACGCCGCACCCCCGTACTCGAGCTGCAGGACGTCGCGATCCGCTACGGGGGCAACCTCGTCGTGAGCGGCGCATCCTTTCATGTGGACGAAGGCGAATTCATCACCCTGCTGGGCCCGAGCGGCAGCGGCAAGACCTCCTTGCTGCGCGCCGTCGCCGGGTTCGTGCCCGCGAGTGCGGGGCGCGTCCTGCTGCGCGGCAATGCGGTCCACGACGTCCCGCCGCACGAACGCGACGTCGGCATGGTGTTCCAGAACTACGCGCTGTTCCCGCACATGACGATCGCTCAGAACCTGAGCTTCGGCCCGCGCATGATGAAGATCGCGCCCGACGAGATCCGGGCGCGCGCATCGGAGGCGCTGGCACAGGTTCGCCTCGAGCGTTTCGTCGACCGCTATCCGCACGAGCTGTCCGGCGGACAGCAGCAGCGCGCGGCGATCGCCCGCGCGCTCGCGATGCGTCCTTCCCTGTTGCTGCTCGACGAGCCCATGTCGAATCTGGATGCGCGGCTGCGCGCCGAGATGCGCGTGGAACTCGTTGCACTCCTCAAGCGGCTGCGCATGACCGCGGTCGCCGTCACGCACAACCAGGAAGAGGCGCTCGCCATGTCGGACCGCATCGTCGTGATGTCCGAGGGCGCGATCCGCCAGGCCGGCACGCCCGACGAAATCTACATGCACCCCGCCGACGCGTTCGTCGCCGGCTTCGTGGGCGATGCGAACGTGATCGATGCGAGCCACGACGGTTTCACCTCCGCCGGCGACTCGCTGTTTCGCACGGGGTCGGGGACCCCCATCGCCGTCGCGGGCGACCCCGGCGTCTGCCGCCGCGCGCGCCAGCTCCTCGTGCGCCCGGAAGCGATCCGCATCACCGGCGGCCATCCGGATGCGTCGCCCCGGGAGGGCATCAATTGCTTCGGCGGCCGCCTGCTGAGCGCCGCCTACATGGGCGCCTACACCGAACTGCGCGCGCAAGCCGCGGACATGCAGATCCTCGTGAAGCTGCCCGCCTCGTCGGACGACCGCCGGCTGGCCGTCGGCGACCCCGTCACCATCCAATGGGCCACCGCGGACGTGCGGGCGCTGCTCCCATGAGCGTGGGCGACGCCAAGCTCGATCCTGCGGAGGTAGCCGGCCTGCAGCAGCAGGTGCCGCGCGCTGCCTCGCCCGCCCTGCTCCAGTGGGCGATGCTCGCGCCGGCGCTGGTCGCCGTCGCGATCTTCCTCGTCGCGCTGCTCGACCTGCTCGGCTGGAGCCTGCGCGCGAGCGGCAAGATCGGGATGCTCCCGGAAGGGCCGGTCGGCCTCGGGACGTACGCGCGTCTCGTCACCGATCCGCTCTATCTCGGCGCGATCCTCGCGACGTTTCGCCTTTCGGCGATCGCCACCGCATGCAGCCTCGTGCTCGGCCTTCCGATCGCGCACTGGATCGTGCGCACGCCGTCGGCCCGGGTGCGCGCCACCCTCATCATGCTGGTGGCGGTGCCGTTCATGACGAGCCTGATCGTGCGCCTTTATTCGCTCATGCTGGTGCTTGGCAACAGCGGCCTCGTGAACACGCTGCTCCAGAAGTTCGGCCTGATCGCGGAGAACGATTTCATCCCGCTCATCCGCAACGAGGTGAGCGTGGCGATCGGCCTCACGTACTTCGTGCTGCCGTTCGTGATCTTCACGCTGGCCGGCAGCTTCCGCCGGTTCGACCGGACGCTGGAGGAAGCGGCCCAGAACCTCGGCGCGGACGAGATCGCGACCTTCCTGCGCGTGACGCTGCCGCTCGTGGCGCCCGGCCTTCTCGCCGCCGGCACGCTCGCCTTCGTGCTGGCCGGCACGGCTTTCGCCACGCCGCTCATCCTGGGCGGCAGCGCCGTGCGAATGATCGCCAACGTGATCTACGACCAGGCGATGTTCGCGCAGAACATGCCCGTGGCCGCGGGCCTGAGCGTGCTCGCGCTCGGCTTCACGATACTGTGCCTGGTCGTCTCGGGCCGGCTCGCGAAATGGAGGCGACATGCGTAGGCCGCGAAGCGCCGGACGGCGCGCACTGGGCCGGGCGGCATCCGGATCGGTGTGGGCGATTCGCGCGGGCGCCCTCGCGCTCCTTTTCGTGCCCATCCTGCTCGTGATCGTGATGTCGTTCGCGGGCGACGCGTTCAATTCGCTGCCGCCGAGCACCTACTCGATGCGCTGGTATGCGAATGTGTTTGCGCGCGAGGAGTTCGTGTCGGGCTTCTTCACGAGCCTTGCGGTCGCCGCGATCGCGACGCCGGTCTCCGTCGCGTCGGGGACGCTCGCCGCGTACGCGCTGTGGAAGCACCCGCTGCCCGGCGCCCGCGCGCTCGAGACGGTGCTCATGTCGCCGATCCTGCTGCCGCTCGTGGTGACCGGGCTCGCGCTGCTCGTGTTCTTCAATCGCGTTCCCCTCGGCTCGGGCATCGTGAACATCGCGCTCGCGCACGTGATCATCACGCTGCCCTACAGCTTCCGCGCCGTGCTCGCGGCGCTCGCCCGCTACGACCGGCAGCTCGACGAGGCGGCCGCCTCGCTGCGCGTGCGCCCGCTGGACGCCTTCGTGCACGTCACGCTGCCGGTGATCCGCCCCGGCCTCTTCGCGGGGGCGCTCTTTTCCTTCGTGATGTCCTTCGACGACTTCGCAGCCACGATCTTTCTCATCACGCCCGGCACGCGGACGCTTCCGATCGCGATCTACCAGTACATGGAATTCAATCTCGATCCCACGGTCTCGGCCGTGTCGGCCATGCTCGTCTTCTGCGCGGTGATCACCGTCATCGCGGTCGAACGGGTCCTCGGAATGGACAGGTTCGTCGGTCTGCGAGCTTGACAGTATCCTCTATTGGCATACCATTACGGAATTCCTCAATCGCTTCCGCAGGACTTTCCCATGAGCAATTCTTCCAGCATTTCGAGGCGCACCGCGGCCGCGTGGGTCGCGCTCGCCGCGGCCGGCTGCGGTGCCGCTCGCGCCCAGGTGTCTTCCGAGCCCTTGCGCATGGTCGTGCCGTTCGCCGCGGGCTCGACGATCGACGCGGTGGCGCGCATGGTCGGCGAGCGCTACCAGGAACACACGAAGCGAACCGTGATCGTCGACAACCGGACCGGCGCCGGCGGCATCGTCGGAACGGCGGTCGTGGCCCGGGCGAAGCCGGACGGCAACACGATCGCACTGGTCGCGAACAACTTCTCGACCACGCCCGCGATCCGCAACGACCTGCCTTTCGACGCGATGAAGGATTTCGCGCCCATCGCGCTCGTCGGCTACCTCCCCTATGCCATCGTCGTGCCCGCGAATTCCCCGGCCAATTCGCTGAAGGACCTGTTCGAGGCCGCGCGCGCCTCCAGGCAGCCGATCACCTACGGCACGCTCGGCGTGGGCAGCCACGGGCACTTCATCGGCACGCTGATCGAGAAGAGCACGGGCGTCCCGCTGATGCAGGTGCCGTTCAAGGGCCAGTCGGAGATCATGCTGGGCGTGATGGGCGGCCACATCCAGATGGGCATCAGCAACCTGCAGCTGTCGGCCAAGCAGATGAACGAAAAGCGCGTGAAGGTGCTGGCGACGCTCACCGACAAGCGCAACCCCCTCACGCCGCAGGTGCCGACCTTCCTGGAGACCGGCTACGGCAACGTCGTCGAGAATGCCTGGTATGGCTTCCTCGCGCCCGCGGCCACGCCGGCTCCCGTGCTGGAGGCTTTGCGCAAGGACATCGCGACCGCGCTCGGCGCGGCCGACATCAGGAGCAAGCTGGCCGAAATGGGCATCGTCCCCGTCTCGGCCGGCGCGGGGCAGTTCGGCGAGCTCATTCACGCCGAGCTCGAGAAGTACACGCGCGTGGCGCGCGAAGCGAACATCCACGCGGAATAGCCGCACGAGGCAAGGAGAAAGCGACCTTGACGTCTTCCATCCCAGTGCAGCAGGGCCGCCATGTCTGGAGCGGCACGGAGCTCGCGCAAAGCACCGACTGGATCACCACCTTTACGGCGTCCGAAGCCGACGATGTGCTGTCGGCGCTGGCCGCGGCGCGCTCTTCGGGCAAGCCGCTCGAGCAGATCCGGCGCACCGATTTCCCGCTGCCGCGGCTGCAGGCGAAGTTCCAGGCCCTTTCGCGCGAGCTGGAAAGCGGCCGCGGATTCGTTCTCGTGCGAGGGCTCGATCTGCAGGGCCTGAGCGACGACCAATGCAGAACGCTCTTCTGGGGCCTCGGCCTGCAGCTGGGCGCGCCGCTGTCGCAAAGCAAGCTTCAGAACTACATCGCCGAAGTGAGGAACATCGGCGAGGCGATGGGGCAAGCCACCACGCGCGCGTACCGCGCCGGCGGGCCGCTGCGCTTTCACACCGACCAGTGCGACGTGCTCGCCCTTCTGTGCGTGCGCGAAGCCATTTCGGGCGGCGAGAGCCGCGTCGTGAGTTCGGCGGCGATTCACAACGCCGTGCTCGAGCGCAGGCCGGACTTGCTCGCCGAACTGCGCGGGCCTTTCTTCTTCAGCCGCCAGGGCGAGGAGTACGGCGACGAACTGCCCTGGTACGAGCGGCCGATCTTCGACACCGAGCAGGGCTTCTTCACGAGCATTTTTTCGCGCTCCTACATCGAAAGCGCGCAGCGCATGGCGCAGGTGCCGCGGCTGACCGGCCCGCAGCAGGAGGCGATCGAATTCGTGTCGCGGCTCGCCGACGAGCTGAGCGTGACCATCGAACTGCGAAAGGGCGACATGCAATTCTTCAACAACCACGTCACCTATCACTCGCGCACCGACTACGAAGACCACGAGGACGTCGCGAAGCGCCGCACCCAGTTGCGCCTGTGGCTCGCGACACCGGGCAGCCGCCCCTTGCCGCCGGGCGCCTGCACATTCTTCGGCGATTCGAGGCCCGGCGTGTTCCGCGGAGGCGTGACGCCACCTTCGGGCCGCCGGTTCGCTTTCGCGGATTGGGAGTCGGCCGGCTGGCAGCCCGCGGACCTGCGCGCCTTCGGAGCCGGCCATGCTGCGTGACGCGCCCGCCCCGGCGCGGGACGAACGCGAGGCGCCCGAGGCAATTCGGGGTAGACTCGCGCCCGGCACATCCAGCCGGCAGTCGCCGGGCGGCACTTCACGCGCAATGAGCAAATCCACCGAGGCGGATCGCGTCTTCAACGGTGTCGTCTCCGACATCATGGCAGGGGTCATCCGGCCGCGCGACCGCCTTTCCGAACGCGAACTGGTGTCCCGCTTCGGCGTGAGCCGCACGCCCGTACGGGAAGCCACCAAGCGACTGCTCGAGCGCGGTTTCGTGGAGGCGGGCCCCAAGGGCGTGGCGGTGGTCGTCGACATCGGTCCGGACGACCTGCGCAAGCTCTACAGCCTGCGTCTGCAGCTCGAAGGAGCGGCCGCGCGGCAGATCGCGGCCAACATCCAGCCCGAACAGATCGAAGCGCTGAAGCAGATCAACCGCAAGTTCAAGTCCGCGCTGATGCAGCGGGACTTGCTGAGGATGCTGGAAGTGCGGGCCGAGTTCCACGGCGTGCTCGCGGGGGCCACCCAGAACCGTTGGCTGGAGATGGTGCTCGCCATGCTGCGCGACAAGGCGTACATGGTCCGCCACTATCACTGGCAGGATTTCGACCGCGCGGCACAGACGCTCGACATCCACAACCAGATGATCAAGGCGCTCGAGCGCCGCGACGCCGCGGCGTTCCAGCAGCTGGTCTGCCAGCAGATCAGCGCGGCCATCAGCACCTACGAGAACCGCCTGCAGGTCCCCGCCTGGAGCGCGCCTTCGCCGCGAACATCCGGCACGGCCCGCTCCGCCGCGAAGAAGGCGCCGCCCAGGAAGAAGGCCGCGGCCTGATCCGCTTGCGCGCGGCTCCCGAACGCTGACTTCCGATGCACGGCCGGTGTTCCCGGCCGCTTTCCTTCCACGGTGCGCCCGCCCCTCTCAGATCGCGGCAATCGCGTGGAACTCGATGAGAAGGCCGGGGTCGGCCAGATGGTTCACCTCGACGATGGTGCTCGTGGGAAGGCGATCCTTGAAGAACTCCATCCGCGCGGCCACGATGTCCTTGAACTGCCGCACGTCGGTCGTGAAGACGATCAGCTGCACGATGTCCTCGAGATCGCCGCCGGCCGCTTCGAGCACGGTGCGCATGTTGCGGATGCACTGCCGCGTCTGCTCCGCCATGTCACCCGGGCCCACGAGCCTGCCCTCGCCGTCGCGCGAGAGCTGGCCGGACAGGAAGATGAGCGATCCGGGATTGTCGACGCGGATGTAGTGGTGGTACACGGTCTTGCGAACGTTCGCGAGCTCCGGCGGGTCGCCGCGGGTGATCTTCGTCATCGGAAAGGCTCCTTGCAGGGGTTGAAAGCGTTCATTCGATCCAGGTCGCGATGCGCGCGAGGTCGGGGGCCGGCTTGGGCGCAAGAGGGCGCTCCGTATTGCGCAGGCCGACGTTCACGACGCACATCACGCGCGAGTGCGGTTCGGCGACGCCGGTGAGCGCCATCACTTCGGGCGACTGCGCGAGCTCGCCGGTGGTGATGAGGCTTGCCACGCCGGCTGCCGCGAGCGAGAGGAGGAAGTTCTGCACGGCGGCGGCCGTGGCGAACTCTTCCTCCGCCACGCTCACCTTCGGATGGGTCACGGCGGGCACGCACGCGACGATCACATTGACGGGCGCATCCTTCGCGCGCTGCACGGCGCGGGCCACATCCCGCCCCGTGCGCTTCGCGGCGGCTTCGTAGGCCGCCACGAGCCTGTCACGCGCGCCGCGGTCGACGACGAAGAACCGCCAGGGCGAGGTGCGATGGTGGTTCGGCGCGAGCGCGGCATCCCTCAGCGCCCGCTCGATCACGCCGCGCGGCACCTCCTCGTCGAGATAGGCGTAGACCGAGCGGCGGCGCACGGCGAGCCGCGAAAACTGTTCCTGGAGCACATCGGCCACAGGGGAATCGGTGTTGACAGTTGCCTCCATGGCGTTCAGTATGTTGTATCGGCATACCAATGATACATGCCGAATTTGCACCATGCTCTCATTCACCCCTCATTGCGCAAGGACTTCGACCATGAAACTCACTCGCATCGTTCCAGCCGCCCTGCTGCTGGTGGCCGCACAGCTCGCCTGCACGACGGCGGCGGCATCGGAAATCGTGCTCGCGACCTGGGGCGGCACCTGGGGCAAGGCAATCGCCGAGCAGGCGATCGCTCCCTTCGAAAAGGCGACGGGCGTCACCGTCCGCGTCATCTCGGGCGTGTCGCTCGGCAACATCCAGATGATTGCCGCGCAGCGTGCGGCGCCGAAGATCGACCTGGTGATGGCGACCACGAGCGATGCCGCGACGGCCTACGGCGACGGCCTGCTCGCGCCGCTCGACCCGAAGGAGATTCCGAGCCTCGCGCAGCTGCCCGAAAGCGGCGTCCGCAGGGACCGCAACGGCGCGGCCATGTTCGCGGGGATGTGGGTGTATCCCTACGGGATCATCTATCGCACGGACAAAGTCAAGGACGCAATCAAGTGCTGGAAGGACCTCTGGCGCCCCGACCTGAAAAACCGCGTCGGCGTCTCCTCGCCGAAGTACATGAACAGCTACTTCCTCCTGATGGCGAACAAGCTCGCCGGCGGCAGCGAAGCGGACGTGGCGCCCGGGCTCGAGATGGTGAAGAAGATGGGCTCCAACCTCGTTGCCGTCGTCGACGACTCCGCGGGCCAGCAGCGGATGCTCGGCCAGGGCGAAGTGTGGGCGGTCCCCATGGTTTCGAGCGCCGCGTACAAGCTGATCGACGAAGGTGTGCCGGCGAAGTTCGTCATTCCCTGCGAGGGCGCCCCGGCGGGGATGGACGTGGTCGCGCTCGTGAAGAACGGCCCCAATCCGTCGGATGCGAAGAAGTTCATCGACTTCTACCTGCGCGCGGACACCATCGCGAACGTCACGCGCGAGCTGAAGATCACGCCCGTCAATCGCCACGCGAAGCTCACGCCGGAGCATGCGAAGTACACCGTCTCCGACGAGGACTTTCGCCGGCTCGTGACGTTCAGCGAACCGGCCATCGCCGCCGGCCGGGCGAAGTGGCAGGACGCGTGGGACCGCGAAATCGCCCCGATGACGCGCCGCTGAGATGCCGCACGTCGTCGCCAACGGCATCCGGACCTTCTACCGCTCGGCCGGGGAGGGTCCTCCTTTGCTCCTCATCGCCGGCAACGGCATGGAGCACACGACCTTCGACGAGCAGTTGCCGTCCTTCGCGCGGCACTTCCGCTGCATCGTCTACGACCTGCGCGGCATCGGCGCGAGCGACGTGCCGGCGGACGGCTACACGACCGCCGGGATGGCACGCGACGCGCGCGGTCTGCTCGACGCGCTCGGCATCGAGCAGGCGCACGTGGCGGGCTATTCGCTCGGCGGCGCGATCGCGCAGGAGCTCGTCCTGGCCGAGCCGCGGCGCGTGCTGTCGCTGTCGCTCTATGCGAGCTACGACCGTCCGCAGCCGTACATGCGGCTTCGCTACGACATCCTCGTCGACATCACGCTGCATTGCAGCCCGCGGCTGTGGGCGATGTACAGCGCGTTCTCGGCCTTCGGCGCCGAGTACATCGACGCTCACGAGCAGGCCGTGCGCGACGAGATCGACAAGCGCATCGCGCGCTGGGAAAGCGGCAGCGCGCCCGATCGCCATGGCCTCGCGGGCCACTACCGCGCGATCCTCTCGCACGACACGCTCGATCGGCTGCAGGCGATCCGGTGTCCGACGTGGATCGCGGTCGGCTCGTCGGACGCCGTGACGCCACCTGCTCATTCGCGCCGCATGCACGAGGCGATCGCCGGCTCCGAGCTGCGCATCTACCCGGGGAAGCCTCATCGCCTGCTGAACTTCGAAGCCGCGGCGTTCAATCGCGACGCGCTCGAATTCCTGCTGCGGCATCGCTCCGGGCAAGCATCCGCGCATTGACTGGCATACCATTACGGTATATATTCACGACACTCCCACTCACGAAGCAAGGCAGACCCCGGTCATGGACAAGATCATCATTTCCTCGGATTCGCATGTTTTCGAGCCCACGGATCTCTGGCAGAAGACGCTCGGCGCGCGATTCGGCGACGACGTGCCGCACGGCGTGAGCAACTTCGAGGGCCACAGCGGCAACTTCTTCTGCGTCGGCCGCCCGGGCGAGGCGGCGCGCATGGACGAACTCGTCGCCGACGACGGCAAGGACCGCCGGCTCGACGACCTGGCCAAAGCAGGGTCCGATCCCGTCTACCGGCTGCAGCTCATGGACCAGGACGGCATCCATGCCGAAGTGCTCAACCCGACCTGGGGCCTGTGGATTCCGCGCATGGCCAACGCCGCCGCACGCAACGCATGCGCGGAAGTCTTCAACGACTGGATTCAGGAGTACTGCTCGCAGGACCTGAAGCGCCTGCTCGCGGTCGCGATGATTCCGATCGTCGACGTGGACTGGGCCGTGAAGGAGCTCGACCGCGTCGTGAAGCGCGGCGCACGGGCGATCATGATCGGGACCAATCCCGTGGACGGCGCCGCGCCTTACCGCGACCGCCGCTACGACCCGTTCTGGGCCGCCGCGCAGGAAGCGGGCCTTCCGGTCACGCTGCACATCGTCACCGGCAAGGTGCGCGACCCCTTCACCTACCATGGCGACAAGGAGCGGGAGAACGTGCCCGCGAGCTTCCTGGACCTCTTCTACGAGGCACAGCCCGCGCTCGCCAACGAGTTCATCTTCGGCGGCATCTTCGACCGCTTCCCGCGGCTGAAGATCTTCCTGTCGGAATACGACGCCTCGTGGCTGCCGATCCTCAAGTACCGCCTGAACCGCATCCAGACCTTCCCCGGCTTCGACCACCTGCAGAAAAAGCCCGCGAGCCGCTACGTGGAAGAGAACGTCTACGCCGGGATCATCAACGATCCGCTCGCCGCGAAGCTGCGCAACGAAATCGGCATCGACCGCATCATGTGGGGCTCGGACTTCCCCCATCCGCCCTGCCCCTATCCCAACACCACGCAGAACATCGACCGCATCCTCTCGGAGCTCACTCCCGAGGACCGCTTCAAGGTGGTGGCCGGCAACGCCGCGAAGCTCTTCCGCATCGAGCTCTGACGGAGGCGCCATGGCGAAGATCCTGGAGATCGCGGGCGCGACGCTCATCGACGGCACGGGCCGCGCACCGATGGAAGACGCGACGCTGCGCATCGTGGACGGCCGCATCGCCGCCTCCTGGCAGCACGCCGACCGTCCGCGCGACGCGGCCGCGCCCGCCGACGAAGTGGTGCAGGCGCAGGGCAGGACCGTGATCCCGGGCCTCATCGACTCGCACTGCCACATCTCGTACGGCGAAGGCAAGAGCGCGGAGGAAGTCGACATCTACGGCGGCCCCGAATGGGCGGCCGTGCGCGCGGTGTGGAACGCGAACAAGGTGCTGCAAAGCGGCTTCACGTCGTTCTGCGATCCGGGCTCCACCTGGAACGTGGCGGTCACGTGCCGCGATGCGATCGAAAGCGGCATGTTCCCCGGTCCGCGCATCTTCGCCGCGGGCCGCCACATCGCCGCGGACGGCGGCTTCGCGGACTACTTTCCGGGATGGCTCGGCATGCCCGTGTCGGCCGAGGGCGTGCTGTGCTCCACGCTCGAGCAGATGCGCAAGGAAGTCCGCATGCAGGTGAAAAACCGCGTGGACCTCGTGAAGATCAGCGGCGACAGCCAGGCGCAGGACCGCGACTGCAACGCCGGGCCTTGCATGTCCGACGACGAAATGGCCGGCATCGTTCAGGCGGCGCACGCGCTGGGGCGCAAGGTCACGATCCATTCGCGCTACGCGAAGACCGTTGCCGCCGCGGCGCGCGCGGGGGTCGACTGGGTGATCCACGCGTCGTACATGGACCCGGCAGACATCGGGCTCCTGCGCGACCGCCAGGTGCCGGTCTGCCCCACGATGACCTACACCGCCAACATCGTGCAGCACGGACGCGACGTCGGCGTGGACCCGAACTACATCGAGACCAAGCAGCGCGAGCTCGATTCGCTCGTGACGGTGCATCGCCGCTCGATCGAAGCGGGCGTGCCGATGATGGCGGGCTCCGAGGCCGGCTTTTCCGTCACGCCCTACGGGCAATGGCATTCGCGCGAGATCGAACTGATGGTGGAACTGCTCGGCATGAAGCCGATGGATGCGATCGTCGCCGCCACGTCCGGCAACGCCAGGGCTTTCGGCTGGGACCGGCAGGTGGGCAGCCTCCTGCCGGGCCTGTGGGGCGACTGCGTGATCCTCGACGGCGACCCGCTGAAGGACATCCGTGTGCTCGGCGACGCGAGGCGGATTCTCGCGGTCTACAAGGGCGGGGTCGCGGTCGATCGCACGCCCGTCGCACCGCGCAGGCGGATGGGCCACGAGCGGTCCCTCGCCGTCTCGACGAGCGTGCTCACACGCTGACGGCGCAATGGGACTCGATGCGATGAATGCACCCGAAATGTCTGGCGGCGAATGGCTGGACGCTGAAGTTCGCGATGCAACGCCCGTGGGAGAAGGCACGCTGCTGCTGAAGCTGTGCGCGGCAAGCGGCACGCTTCCTTCCTATGAGCCCGGCGCGCACGTCGCGGTGCGCTGCGGAGACGCCGTGCGCCACTACTCGCTTTGCGGCCGCGGCGACGCTGCGGCGCAGTACCTGCTCGGCGTGAAACTCGCGCCCGATTCGCGCGGTGGCAGCCGCTGGCTCTTCGACAACGCGAGGCCGGGCACGACGCTGCGCATTTCCGCACCGCGTAATCATTTCCCGCTGGACGAAGGACGTCCCGCCTACTTCTTCCTGAGCGGCGGAATCGGCCTCACGCCCATCCTCGCGATGCTTCTGCACCTGCGCGAGCGCGGCGTGCGGGCACGGCTCGTTCACATGTGCCGCGCGCGCGCCGAACTCGCGTTCGCGGACTGGCTGGAGGATCTCGCGTCGTTTCACGACGTGCACGTCCACTGCGATGCCGAGGCGGGCGCAATATACGACGTCCGCGCCGCGCTGGCCGATGCGCCAGCCGACGCCGCCGTCTATTGCTGCGGGCCGGCTGCGCTGATGAACGCCGTGAAGGAGGCGGGCGAACGGCTCGGGCGCATCGACCGCTACCGCTTCGAGTTCTTTTCGGCGCCACCGCAGGAACCGGAGCCTCGCGAACCGGCGCAGCCCGCCGAGTTCGTCGTGGTCCAGGCGAGCACGGGCCGCGGCATTCCCGTTCCCGCCGACAAGACGATGCTGCAGGCCCTGCGCGATGCGGGGCTCGAGATGAAGAGCGAATGCGAATACGGCGTCTGCGGCTGGTGCGCGGTGGGCGTGCTCGACGGCGAACCGAAGCACTTCGATTCGTACCTGACGGGCGCCGAGCGCGCTTCCAACAAGCTCGTGCTGCCTTGCGTCTCGCGCTGCGCGAGCGCTTCGCTCACGCTGGACATCTGAAACACCGCAAGACCCAGGAGAAGTTCAATGAAACTCGCAAGCTACGTGCTGCGCAACGACCCCGCGATGCGCCGCGTGGGCGTTCTGCGCGGCGAGCGCCTGTTCGATCTCGACGCCGCTTCGATGAAGGCCTTGCTCGCGCAAGGGCCCGAAAGACTCGCGGCCATCGGCGCGTCGGTGGACCGGCTGCCGGGGACCGGGCACGCCTTGTCCGACGTGCGCTTCCTTCCGGTCGTGCCCGATGCGAACAAGTTCCTGTGCGTCGGCAAGAACTATCGAAGCCACCTCGAGGAGTTGAGGCGCAACGACCTCATCAAGGAATTGCCCACCGAGCCCACCGGCTTCATCAAGCTGAACGACTGCCTCGCGGGGCACGAGGAGCCCGTGGTGCGGCCCGCCTCGGTCACGCATCTCGACTACGAACCCGAACTCGTCTTCGTCATCGGCAAGCCCGCATACCAGGTGAAGGCGCAGCACGCGTTCGATCACGTGGCCGGCATCACGATCCTGAACGACCTCACGTGCCGCGATACGCAGAAGCGCGAAGTGGCCTCCGGTTCCCGCTTCTGGACCGCCAAGAACGCGCCCGGCTTCGGGCCTCTCGGCCCGTACCTCATCACGATGGACGAAGTGCCCGACCCGTACGACATCTGGGTCACGTGCAGCGTGAACGGCGAGCAGCGCATGCGCGTCAACACGCGCGACCAGATCTGGCGGCTGCCGCAGATCGTGGAGCACTTCTCGCGGCTCGTGCCGCTCATGCCGGGGGACATGTTCTCGACGGGTGCACCCGGGGGCGTGGCGGTCGGGCAGGCCAATGCCGAAGCGCTCTTCCTGAAGCCGGGAGACGTCGTCGAGTGCGCTTTCGAGCAACCCGCCATGGCGCTGCGCAACCGGATCGTGGCGCCTTAGTGGTATGCCATTCATGAACACCGATTGCTTGAGCTTTGACTCGCGTCAAGGCAAGCGGACCGAGGCCGGCCGACACTGCTGCGCATGCAGCATACGAAACTCCTTCCTCCCGGATTCGCTCGACACGGCTCGCCGGTGCGCGAGGCACTGTCGGCGATCTTCTTTGTTCGCGGATGGCTGGCGCCCCTGCGCGCTGTCGTCACCCGTGCACCGCAGCCCGAGCAGAAGCGCGAGGCGCCGGTGCGCGATGACGCCTGGATGCAGCTGTGGCGCCAAGGGTGATTGCGAATCGGCGGTCGGCGCCGGACAGCTCGTGTCGAGCACGCCCGAAGCGCAGGCCTACCACCCCAGCCCGAACCGCAACAGCAGCATCACGCCGGTGCCGCACACGATGGTGCCGAACAGGCTGCTTCGCCACATGTAAAAGACGAGGCCCGCAAGGCCACCGAAGATGCGGGGGTCGCGCCATGTGTCGATGAGGTGCCCCTGAGTGATCGCGAGCTCCGGCGCGACCACGGCGGCGAGCGCCGCGATGGGCGCATAGCGAAGCCCCTCCACCAGCCATCGCGGCATCGGCAGGTCGTCCTTCGGCAGCAGGAAGAACGCGCGGCACAGAAGCGTGACGGCTGCCATGCCCAGTGACGTGATGAAGATCTCGAAAGCGCTCACGTGGCGGCCCTCGAGCGCGCGCGCGCATGGTCGGCCAGCACACCCACCGCGACGGCGGCGGCGATGGCGACGAGAATGTTCAGCTTCAGCGGCAGCGCGTAGGCGGCAATCGCCGCGCAGGCTGCGACCACGGCCGCGGCCCAGGTCGAGGCGCTGCGCAACTGCGTGCACGTGAGCGCGAGCAGCGCCATGGTGCCCGCGAAGCCGAGTCCCCACGAGGCCGGGATGCCTGCGCCCGCGACGATGCCCGTCACGATCGCAACCTGCCACATCGCGCCGGACAGGAGCGCGCTGCCCAGGAAGTATTCTTCGTGCCTGCAGTGGGGGACGGGCTCGGGGAAGCGGCGGATGAAAAGCGCGAAGTTCGTGTCGCCCATCAGGTAGCTCATGGCGATGCGCTGCCGGCGGGGGAGGTGCAGGAAATACGGCCGGTAGTGGAAGCTGAAAGCCATGAACCGCAGGTTCACGCACAGCGTGGTCGCCCACACGACCCACATCGGCGCATCGGCCGCGATGAGCGGCAGCGCCGCGATCTGCGCGGAGCCCGCGTACACGATGAGCGACATGAAGATGGCCATGGGCACGCCCATGCCGCTCTTGGCCACGGCAACGCCCGCGACGAGCCCCCATGCGGCGACGCCGATGCCCATGGGCACGGCGTCGCGCGCGCCTTCGCGGAACATCGGACGGCGCGAATAGGCGAGCGCCTGCGTGCGAATAGATGCGAAACGGGAGACCAGTGACAACGCTTTCCCCTGAAGCGGGGATTGTCTCGCGAAAGCCGCCGGGTGGCTTTCAGGAAGCTGTGGGCACGGGCGGCGTCCCAACGAACCGGGGCCGCGCCGCGCTGCTCACCGCGGCCGCCTCAGCCGGGCGGCAACGAGCATCGCGGCCTGGATCAGGATCACCGGCCCGGTGCTGCACGCGATCACGATCGCCCACATCCGCGCATCCGGCGGGACCAGGTGCAGCAGGCTCGCCGCGCCCGGGAAGTACGGCGGAGCGATCACGAGCAGCGCGCAGGACACCACCGCCGCCCAGACCCAGGGATTGCGCGTCACCTCGTTCACGAAGAGTCCGGAGCGTGCCTGCCGCATGTCGAACACATGCCAGAGCTGGGCGAGCGCCAGCGTGAGAAAGGTCACCGTCACCGATTCGGCCCGGCTTGCGCCGGCGAAGTGCATCGCCGCCAGCGCCGCGAAGGTGCCCGCGGCCAGCGTCAGACCCTGCAGCACGACGGTGACCCACTGCCGGGCGCCGATGAGCGGCTCCTTCGGATCGCGCGGCGGTCGCTCGAGGACGCGCGCATCGCCTTCGCCCATCGCGAGCGCGAAGGCGGGGAAAACGTCGGTCACGAGGTTCAGGTAGAGGATCTGCAGCGGCAGGAGCGGCAAGGGCAGCGCCAGCACCATCGCGAGACCCACCGTGGTCACCTCGCTCAGGTTGCACGAGAGCAGGTACATCGCGAAGCGGCGGATGTTCGCGAAGATCACCCTGCCCTCGCGGATGGCGCGGACGATCGTGAGGAAGGCGTCGTCCAGCAGCACCATCGCCGCGGCCTCGCGCGCGACTTCCGTGCCGCGCAGGCCCATGGCGACGCCGATGTCCGCCTGGCGCAAGGCGGGCGCGTCGTTCACGCCGTCTCCCGTCATCGCGACCACGTCGCCCATGGCTTGGCAGGCGCGCACGAGCGCGAGCTTCTCCGCGGGGCTGACGCGCGCAAAGATGCTCGCGCGGCGCAGGGCTTGCGCGCCATGCGCGATTGTTTCCTCGATCTTCCTGCCTTCGACGATGCCGTCGCCGTCACCCTCTCTCACGAGCCCGACGGCCTTTGCGACGCTGCGGGCTGTCGCGGCATGGTCGCCGGTGACCATCACGACGCGAATGCCCGCGCGATGACAGTCGCCGATGGCCTGCGCCACGTCGGCGCGCGCGGGGTCGTCCATGCCGATGAGCCCGAGGAAGACGAGGCCATCGTCCGGTGCGGCGTCGCCGCGCGTGCGATCCGTCTTCATCGCGCACGCGATCACGCGAAGTCCGTGCTGCGCCAGCCGCGCGGCGCGGGCCAGCCACTCCGCGCGCGCCCCGGCATCCAATGCGAGCTCGGCGAGCTCGCCATGTTCGCCTCTCGCAAGGACCGACGCAGCGAGCACGGCTTCCGGCGCGCCCTTCACCGCGAAGAGAAAGCCTTCCGCGCTTTCGTGCACCGTCGCCATCATCTTGGTCGCCGCGTCGAATGCATGCTTGCGAACCGTGCGGTGGCCGCGCAGCAGCGCGGACCTCTCGAGGCCGGCGTTCATCCCCGCACGCAGGAGCGCGACTTCCATCGGATCGCCGGAGCCGGCATCCGAAGCCTTCTCCAGACTCGCGTCGTTGCACAGTACGGCGACGCGCAACAGTTCGGCAACCTGCGCGTCGGCTTGCGGCCGGCGATGTTCGCTGTGCCTCCGTGGCTCTCGCACATCCACCATGTCCACTTCGCCCGAAGCGGTCCACAGACGCCGCACCGTCATGCGGTTTTCGGTGAGCGTGCCCGTCTTGTCGGTGAGGATGACCGTCGTCGCGCCAAGCGTCTCCACCGCGGACAGACGCTCCACCAGCGCGTTCTGCCGGGCCATGCGCCACATGCCGCGCGCGAGGACGAGCGTCGCCACGATAGGCAACCCTTCGGGGATGGCGGCCACGGCAAGCGAGATGGCCGCCGCGACGGCAATGCGCGGTTCGTCGCCGAGCGCGCCGATCGCGCCGAACACGGCCGCGAGACAGATCGTCGCCCAGACGAGCTGGGTCGAGAGGCGCGCGAGCTTGCGCTCCAGGGGCGAGCTGCCCGGGTCGGCCGCTTCGACCAGTTGCGTGACACGCCCGAGTTCGGTGTCGAGCCCGGTCGCGACGACCACGCCGACGCCGCTGCCGCGCGCGATCGCCGTGCCTCTGAAGAGCATCGACGCGCGCTCTTGCAATCGCGCGGCGGCGCTCACGGCTTGCACCTGTTTTTCCACGGGCACGGATTCGCCGGTGAGCGTCGACTCGTCAGCCGCGAGACGCGAAATCTCGAGCAGGCGCAGGTCCGCGGGCACGGTGTCGCCCGCGTCGAGCAGTACCACGTCGCCTGGGACGAGGTCCTCCGCCGGGATCAGGCGCACATGGCCTTCGCGGCGCACGCGCGCGGAGCGAGAACCGAGTTCGCGCAGCGCCTCCATCGAGCGCGCCGCCTTCAGCTCGGTGGCGAAGCCGATGAGCGCGTTGATCGCGAGCACGACCACGATCGCGGCGGCTTCCCTGTGTTCGTCGAACGCGACCGCCAGGGCCGCGGCGGCGCCGAGCAGGAAGACGACGGGGCTCAGGAACTGGTGCAGCAGCACGCTCGCGACGTTCGCGGCGCGGCGCGACGCGATGGTGTTGGGCCCGTGCTGCAGGCGGCGACGGACGACTTCCTGTTCCGTGAGGCCGTCCGCGGCGGCCACGTGCAGGCGCCGGGTCAAGTCGTCGCAGGCCAGTGCATGCGCATGTTCCATCAAGCACGAGCGTAGGCGGTTCGCGCGCGGCCGGGCTTGCGCGGAGTCAACGCGATGGCGGGTTTTCTCGATGGCAGCCGCAAGCCCGTGCCGAATGCGCGCGCATTGACGGGCAGGCGCTTTCGCGCGTGCTCGCGGACACCTACACGCTCCTGCGCGGGCGCGGCTGCGATGCCCTCACCCCGACCCTCTTCCAGAGGGAGAGGGAGCTTGGGGACTTCGGCCGTCCGGGCTCATGGACTAGCGCAGGGGCACGCCCCCCAGGCGCAACCGGAACGACTCGGCGACGGCCAGGCCGTTGATGAGGCATGCCGAGACATAGAGCTGCCACCAGGACCGGTCGCCCGAATCCTTCATCGCGAAGATCCGTGCGGCAAATCGCCTCGGATAGAACGCATCGATGACGCTTCGAACAGCCCCCGGGGCCAGCTCGAGATGAAGCTGCCTGTGCAGGGCGAGCATGCCGCCTTGCACGCGCAGCGCCCGGCGGGCGATCTGCAGCCACGTGGTGCGGGTCGGATGCGCGACGATCGCATCGGGACCGTAAGTGACCGGATGGCCGCACTTCGCCGCACGCAGGCACCATTCCCAGTCGCCGGCGGAGCGCAGGCGCGCGTCGAAGGGGCCGACGGCATCGAAGACGCGCCTGGAGACGAACAGGTTCGCCGTGGCCGCGAAGCCGCTTTTGTCGACGTACCATTTCTGATCGAGTCCGAAGGCGATGTCGTAACGTTCCGCGAGCGAGCGTGCCGGGCGTTCATTGCGGCTCACGAGCCGGATATGGCCGCCCAATGGATCGTGCCGTGCCGCGTGATGCAAGCCGGCCTCGAGCCAGCGTTCGTCGGGCATGCAGTCGGCGTCGGTGAAGGCGAGCCAGCGGCCGCGAGCCAGCGCCGCGCCGCGATTGCGGGCGGCGTACGAGCCGGGCCGCTCTTCCTCCGTCACCGTCACCTCGAGGCCCGCGCAGCCGTCTGCGAGCACGAGCTTGCGATCGGGCCGGTTGTTCACGACGATCACCTCCCACTGATGCCGCGCCAGCGTTTGCCGGCCGAGGGCGCGCAGGCAATCGTCCAGCGCGGCGCGCTCGCCGTAGTAGGGCACGATCACCGAAGCCGTGATCATGCGCGGGGAGCGAGGACGAGGGGCTGCGCCGCGAAGTTCCGGTACACCGTGCCGCAGCCGAACTTTTCGGGGGGACACACCCATCGGCCCGAGGCTTTCTTCTCGAGCCAGATGTCGTAGTTGTCCTTGCAGCTGCCGAAGGCCCGGCCTGTGTTGCGGCCGGTCACCTTGTTGCGGAAGAAGCGCGTGCGAAGGTCGTCGCCGTGATCGATGCACGAGAGGTAGTCGCCGGCGATGGTGCGCCCCGCGAGCCCGACGGCCATCATGCGCTCGGAAAGATTGCTGTCTTCGTAGCCCCAGCTGCTGAAATCTTCGTCGAAGCCGCCGAACGACCAGAAGAGCTCGCGCGGCACGACGTTGCGGCCTTCAACCCCGCGCACGTTGGTGGCGACCACGCGGTTGCCCTCGATCACGCCGCCCGAGAGAAAGTCGAGCGTGTGCAGCTGGCTGCGAACGTAGGCGGCGAATCCCGGGCCGGTGAAGTTGTCCGCGTCGAGATTGCAGAGGATCGCGCCGCGTGCCAGGCGGAACGCCTGGTTCTTGGCGTGGCTCGCGCGGAATTCGGCGGGTTCGGCGTTGAAGAAGTGCACGAGCCGGCCGCTGGCGAGCTGGCGCGCGCACGTCTGCCGGACCCAGCCTTGCAGTTCGTCGCCGGAGTTGTAGTTGAGGATGACGAATTCGACGTCCGGGTCGTCCTCGTGCCAGGCGAGGTTGCGCGGCAGGGTCTCGCGCAAGTGCAGCAGGCGGTCCTTGCAGGTGATGCAGAAGGAGACCAGAGGGCGGGCCTCCTGCCGGCAGCGGTAGTGGCAGGGGAGGAAGCTTGCCGGCTCGGCCATCGCTGGCGATGCGAGTGGCGTTGCGTTCACGTCGGCAATGGCGCCGGATCGGCTCGAAGGCCGCTTGGCGTCGTCGGAATCGTCTCGGTCGAAGTAAAGCATGTGGACCGAAGTATTGCATCATCGCCGCGGGGTGGGGTGGGGTGAGGTGGGGGGGAGCGTGGGGGGCGTGGGCTTCCTCAAAGCAGACCTTGATCCGCCATCGACGCCGCGCCGTCTTCGCTCGTGATCACGTGGTCTTCGACCTGCACGCCGACGAGCCCGAGGGCGGCGCGGATGAGGTGGGTGGCCGTCAGGTCCTGCGGCGTCGGCGTGCACGGGCCGGCGGGGTGATTGTGATGAAGGATCAGTGCGTGGGCGCCGAGTTCGAGCGCGCGGCGCACGATTTCGCGCGGGTACACGGACATTTCGGTGAGCGTGCCGCGGAACATCGGCTCGTAGGCGATGAGCCGGCGCTGCGGGTCGAGGAACATGACGGCGAAGACTTCGTGGTTGAGGCCGGCGGCCTGGAGGCGGAGGAACTGGTGGACGGCGTCGGGGGTGGAGAGAGTGTCGCGGTGGGAGAGGCGGGTGGCGAGGATGGCGATGGCTTTTTCTATCGTCCTGTCCTCCGCCTGCTTGGTGGCGAGGTGTGCGGTCCGAGGCATGCGATCTGCGTTGGTCACGATGGGCACGGTTCCTGCGGACCGCGCGAGACAACGAGGCGAGTCCGACGCAATGTATGAATTACGGTGTGTATGAATGAGTATACGCGCCGCACATTGGCAAGATGTCTTCGACGTCATCGAAGCCGCGTGGAAAGAAGGCGGCTGTCGCTTCCACGCTCAACGCGGAGTGCCTGGCGCTCGGCCGCCGCATCAAGGAGCTGCGGGGGGAGAGAGGGATTACCCAGGAAGAGCTCGCGGATCGGTCCGACTTGTTTCGGACCTATCTGAGCCGGATCGAGCGGGGGACGGCGAATCCGACGCTGTCGATACTGCACGCGCTGGCGGGGGCGCTGGGCGTGGAGGTGGGAGAACTGCTCGCGTCACATGGGAACGCGATTCCGGCTCGGGTGAAGGCGGGGTCGGCGAGGGTGTCGAGGGGGCGGGTGGGGCGGTGATCGCGGGATCGGCGTAGAGCCGGGATGCGCCAGCAGGGACGAACCCAAGCATTTGTTTTCGAAGTTCGATGGAAGGCCGGCCGAGCTGGGCGCCACGCCCGCACCCCGGTGAAGCCGCGCGTACTGACGGACGGCACTCTTCGGGTGGCTTCCCACGCGCGGCCGCTCTTGGCCGAAAGCAGACGTCTTCCCTCGGACCCTTAGCGTGTGCACCACAATCGGCGCCCGATGCATCATCCTGTGTTGACTCGAGAACTCACTTCGCCAGTTCTTCGCGCAACTTTTGGGTGCTCAACGTGTCACACGCGCGCATCATCTTATTGGCCATAAATTCGTCGCTTCCCGAATCGGAAGTTGCGTAGAAGATGTCGACACCCACGGGAAGATTGTGGTCGTTGTAGAACGTCTCTGTTCTTTGGTTCCAAGCTTTGATGCGGTCGTACTCTGTATCAGTGATGATCGCGATCCGCCCTTCGAGAAATTGGGGCGCATTGTGATTCAAGTGGGAAAAGACCTTTGCAATACCATGGAGTTCCGCGTTCCCCGGTGCCGGGTCCTTGTCGATGACCTGAAGGGTGGCGTCCGATTGCATATGCGAAGCTACGTCGCCTAGTCTCTTCCCCTTCCCCCAAATCGCTGTGGTCACAGCGATGGTTTGCCCGCGCCGATTCACCCCAGTGTTCGTATCGATGCAAAAGACGCGATCGTACGTATCGAGCACGCGGTCAATGTTAATGAACGGATGCCCGGCGGAGTAGTAGTACGCGTGCAGGATCTTCTTCTTGCCACCCTCGCGTTTGTAATAGGTAGTCAGGGTTGACTTGTTCGGCGTCAAAATCTCCTCGGCGAGAATCACTGGGGAGTAGGTCCTGCCGATCAAGAAGACCTCTGAAGTAGTCAGGTTCACCCTCAACTCCCTCGCGATCACTCGCTGAAGAAATTCCATATCCAGCAACGTGAAGCGACGTTGCCGCTTTTCTCGACGTGATTTGGGTCTCCGGAGGGCGAGTCCCTCGACATTCATTAAGTGCGTCATAACGCCGCCCAGTTCCACAGTGACGCGCTGCGCTGCACCAATGTCTGAAGGGAAGCGCTGCACATGGACCCGGTCGCCCGGCTTTTGCAATAGTCCCAGGATCATGGTAAAGCTTTACTGGAAGCCAGTTGCCACTGAGTAGTCGGCGACAGGGAAACATGCGCGAGTCTCCGCTTCTGGACGAAAAGCGGACACACACTCACGCAGCACCTACATGCCCGCCATAAAGCGCTTGTACAACTCACCGTACTTTTGTGGCGGGACTTTGTCCAACTTGTTACCGAGCCGAACAAAAAACGCTCCATTGAAGTTCGATGGTTCGTCTTGCGCTTGGGCCTCGAACACGAAGACTGTCTTGTCGTAGTAGCGGACTGCCTTGACGTGTCGCGCCACGTAGTCACGTAGCGGCTCCGACAGCGCCGAACGTTTCACTCGCGTAGTCAACTCCATGAACAGGTCGTCGAGTGACTTGCCCAGCGCCTTCGCCTCATGCTCAACGCCTGAAATGAAGAACCGCTCGAAAGGGCGTGCATCCACACCATAGAGCTTCGTGACTCGCTGGGCATCGGCCTCAGTGTCAGCTACGCCCACGAGCACGTAGCCGCGCACACCCTTGCGTATGTTGGCGATCCCCGCAAGCGTTTTCAAGATCTTGTCGAAGCTGTCCTCGTCAAATGCGTTCTTGCCATCGAGACGCACAAAGCCCTGCTTGAAGTCGTACGCGCCCTGCTCGGTGTACGACTGGGTGAGGATGTTTTCCATCTGGGTGATCCAGCGTACCTGCGCTGGATCGTACCCTTTGGCCGGACCGAATGCGGGTCCGTACACACCCGCCGCGCCATTGACAGCTTTCACTCGGTCGTCCGCACCCCAGCGCCCACCTTCCGGCACGGGAATGTTGGCGCCACTGCCATCTATCAGCTTCACCAGCATGTCTTGGTCAGTGACCTCCTGGTTCTGCAGAACAATGAGCTTGTGCAACGCTAGAAACACGACTTGGAAGTAGCGCGGCGCCCGCGGCGACTGCTCCCCGAAGAGCAATTGCCCCAAAGTTTTGCGGGCGCGGTTTAGAGTAACCTTTATCTGATCAAGCACGCGTTGAAAGTCGGCCGTGGCAATCTCGATGGTGTGCTTCTGTGTCGCGAGTTCGATTTGTGCGTGCCGCTGTTGCTGAGCCTCGCCCTCGCTATAGCCGAAAAAATCGTCCAGAAATTCGCTGCGGGATGAGGGTTTGTCGTCCATCAGCATGAACGCAAGGACGTCGGCCACGAGTTCTTCGTCGCGCGATTCGCGCACCTGCTCCTTGGTCAACACCCCTTGCTTAATCCAGAATATCTCGTCAACATCGATGCCGTACGGTAGTTCGCGGTTCGTGATCGAGATTTTCTTCATCTCGTTGAGCGGTAGTTCATCCGAGGCCGACACGTCGCCACGGACCTTGGATGCGATGAGGCGCACGGCCTGCGCAAAATGGCCCGTGGCCCCGGCGATTCGCAGTTCCTGACGCGACAACTTGCGCCCACCCGAATTGATCCGGCGGAACACTTCGTCGACGTCACCGTCGCGCGCGAACTCGTAAATCGATAGCGGAACGGTGTAGGCCGCGATTTGTACGCACGCCTCTCGCCCCAAGATCGGTTGGCGTTGCTGGAGCTTGCCCTCGTCGAGCAGCACCTTGGTCTCCGCCATAGTGTTCAGGTCAAAGTAATGCTCGCGGACGGGATACTCGTTCTCAATGAAGGAGAAGATCGCATTCAGGCGCTGCATGCCATCGATGATCTCGAAGAGGTTCTGCGCCTCGGCCTTCCGCTCGGCAAGGAGCACGATAGGTACCGGGTATCCCGAAATGATGGAGTCGATGAATTGCCGTTTTTCCTCGAGCAGTGAGGTCCTGGCGAGTTCGCGGCTGTTGTGCTTCGGCCATCGGTGTCCTTTCAGCCAGACCCTGTTTGGGCCGGAACCCCGCAATTCTGCCTCTTCGCAGAGTAATCATTGAGGCAGCACCGGGTCAAGACTCCTAGCCGATGATTTCACTCCGCGCAACAGCTAAGGCTGCGCCATGTCCGCTTCCGACCGAGGCTGTGTGAAAACCCTCTGAGCATCTCCACGCCACGCCGATAGAGTTCCGGCCATCGCGAACCTCGGAGTCGACATGCCTCGATTCATCGAAGGACAGGACCGGCAGCAAGTGACCTTGATGCCCGAGTGCCTGGACGACTTCATCGGCGTGGACAACCCGGTTCGAGTCATCGACGCATTCGTCAGCGAACTGGATCTTGCCGGGCTCGGCTTCGAGGGCGCCGAGCCGGCCGCGACCGGCAGGCCGTCCTACCACCCAGCCGACCTCTTGAAGGTCTACATCTATGGCTACCTGAATCGCATCCAGTCCAGCCGTCGCCTGGAGCGCGAGTGCCAGCGCAACCTCGAGCTGATGTGGCTGACTGGTCGCCTCGCACCGGACTTCAAGACGATCGCCGACTTCCGCCGGGACAACGGCCCTGGCATTCGGAACGTCTGCCGGCGATTCGTTGCCCTGTGCCGGGACCTGAAGCTCTTTAGCCAAGCGCTGGTTGCCATTGACGGCAGCAAGTTCAAAGCGGTGAACACCCGCGACAAGAACTTCACCGCGGGCAAGATCCACAAGCGCCAGCAGCAGATCGAAGAGAGCATTCACCGCTACTTGGTCGCCCTCGACACGGCGGATCGCACGCAGCCGGTGGAGTTCGAGGCGAAGACCACGCGCCTGAAGACCAAGATCGAGCAGTTGCGCCAGCAGATGCGCGTACTGGATGAAATGAAGGTCCAAGTCGCCGCACAGGCCGACGGGCAAATCTCCAAGACGGACCCGGATGCGCGTTCGATGGCTACCAGTGGCCGCGGCTCCGGGATCGTCGGCTACAACGTGCAGGTTGCCGTCGATGCGAAGCACCACCTGATCGTTGCTCACGAAGTGACCAACTTCGGTCATGACCGCGTGTCGCTGGCGCCTGTCGCGCAGGCCGCACGAGATGCGATGGGTAGGAAGCGACTGCGTGTGATCGCAGACCGCGGCTACTACAGTGCAATGCAGATAAAGGCCTGTGCCGACAGCGGCGTCGCGGCGATCCTGCCGAAGCCCACGACATCCGGAGCGAAGGCGGAAGGTCGGTTCGACCGATCAGACTTCATCTACATCGCGAAGGACGACGAGTACGAGTGCCCCGCCGGTGAGCGCGCGATCTACCGATTCAGCGCAGAACAAGGCGGCCTGCAAGTGCGCCGCTACTGGAGCAGCGCGTGCCCTCAGTGCCCTATGAAAGCTCAATGCACGCCGAGCTCGTATCGACGAATCACGCGATGGGAACACGAGGAAGTCCTGGAGGCCGCACAACGGCGCCTGGACCGTATGCAAGACGCGATGACGGTCCGGCGCAGAACTGTCGAACACGTGTTTGGCACGTTCAAGAACTGGATGGGCCACACACACTTCCTGATGCGCCGGCTGCCGAACGTGAGCACCGAGATGAGCCTGAATGTGCTCGCCTACAACCTCAAGAGGGTCCTGAGTATCCTCGGACACGCCAAGATGATGAAGGCGATGCAGATGGTGGGGGCGTAAGCCCTTCGCCGTCGCTGTAAAGGCCCGTAGGGCGCTCGGAGCGCCTCAGAGACTTTGAGGCGCAATCTACGCGGTCCGCGGGCCACTACAACCGCAAGACTCGCTGCACCCCCAACTCAGGGATCGCCGTCCAGCGTTTCCACACAGCCTCGACCCGAAGTAGTCCCACAGCCTGCAAATATCGTCCTCATGAAGTCAGGAGTACGCGCATCGCTGTCATGCCCCGACGAACTTCTTCCCCGATGAATGACGCCAGGGCACCCGATATACACCGCCCTGCGTAAACCTCGCATGCTCCAGCACCTGCGGCCACCAAAGAATCATGCGCGCGGACTTGAGCCAGAACGAATGGGACGCCCACTGCGAATCCAGAACGTAGACTGTATGACCAGCACGCCTCAGAGCCTCGCGCTCCTGCCCACGGCTCTTCATAAACTTGTCGACACTGATGACGTACCAACCTGCGCCCAGGCCCGGAATCCGGGTCAGGTCCGGCGTGTTGCCTCTGAACTTGTCCGTGAGATGCGCGACCTCCTGCACATCGCCCTCACCCTGACATAGCTCGCGAACCGCGTGAGCCAGATCAGGTGGCAGATTCGCGTCGAAGAGAAATCTCACGCAGCCAAGCGAGATTCGAAGGCGACTGCCGCCTGAACTGCTTGCGGCGACACCCGGAAAAGGCGCGCGACACGCCCCACGCTCTTGCCTTCGGCAAGATATGCATCGCGAAGCGTATCCGTCGGCACACCGGCATCGGCAATGATCGGCTCGCCGAACTGCACCTGCGGGTCGAGAACGATCAGGCGCCGTTTCGGGACCGGATACCAACGCAGTGCATGCGCATCCCGGTCGTACTCGATGCCCTCGATCAGGCTCGGCCGAATGACCGCGTCGATCGCGAATTGACGCCCGCGCACATCCAGCAATGTCGGATCGTCGCCGGAACGCCTGACCGCCTCGAGGAATATCTTTCGTCCGTCGGTGACCAGGCGGCGGGAATGCAGCGGGTAGTCGCCAAAGTATTCCCGAGCCACCTGGATGGTTTCCCGAATCAGCCGCAGGGACAGGCCATGCTGGACGAACCTGGCGACGACACGCAGCTCCAACAGGTCCCGAAAGCCCAATACCCTTTCCTCGCCCAGTTGCTCATCGTCCGCGAACTGCAAGTCCCAAAGCGGGCCCGAAGCTCTTCGCCCGTCGCGATACTTCCACGTATATCCCTTCAACCATCGGCGCACCGTGCGCGGCTCCTCTCCCACGAGCCGGGCGGCCCGCGCCAGCGGGTACATGCCCGTGCCGAGGAGCGAAGAGGGTCGAGTCATGGCAGAAGTAGTGTAAGCCCTGCCTCTCGCCAGACGGCCTGCGCCCATTCGCCTTCAGTGCTAATCTGCCGACCGTCTTTCGACAGATGCCCGCCGCTGGTCGATCTAGTTGAAAGCCTTCTCGTTTCCCCACCGCAACCCGGTAGCCGACACGCCCTTGTGCGCCCCCGTCGGTTCGATCCGGAACACGATGCGGCCATCAATCTGCGCATCGTTCGCGTCACGGTGCACCCTGTATCCAAGGATGCGCCCTCCAAAGTGCGATGGCTCCTTCTGCCCTGAATGCAAGTGGAGGTCTCCGCCGATCAACTCTCGCGCCTTCTCCTCCGCCACGACCCAAAAGCCGCTCTCCCAGGTTCCGTCCGCCAGGCGCCGCACGTTGTTGAGTCGCTCTATGAGGTGTATCGACGGCATGAGTCGCTACTCCGCACCCATCGCCCGATAGGTGACTGCACCGGCCGGCAGAAGCTGGATCACGTTCTTCGCGGCCTCTTCCGTGGTCGCGCCCCATTGATTGCTCATGGCGTAGGTGACGCCATCAACCCGGAACAGTTCTTCGTCATCGCTGAAATATCGCCCCGGGTCTTTCTCCGCCTGGGCCATCAAGTCCGATCCGGAGAGCGTGCCGTCGCCCCGTACAAACATCGTGGTCCGCCTCCAAGGTACCGCATGGTTGATCGCCTCCGGCGTGATGCCGCGTTTGACAGCTTCGCGGACGACTTCGAACATGAATCGCCGCTTGGGGAGGCCCGTGGACTTCCCGAATGACGTCGTGATTTCATACTTGGTGAAGTCGCGGCCCGTCGTTTCCGCCCGCTGCTGCAAACTGGCCTTGTCGCGTATGGCGATCTGATACGCCTGCGCCTCCGGCAGGGGGATGACCTGCTGCGCGTCGATGAGGAACTGCTCGCCCACGCGTAGCGGCTGCAGGCGCACGCAAGTGATGTCGAGGCCTTGGTTATTGAGCCAGAGCACCGTGGTCGTGATCTCCTGCGAAAAGCCTGCGGCCGCAAGGACAATCCTCACCTTGTTGCTCAGTACGACTTCACCTTCCGGGACATCGAGGAAGTCGCGGATGCGAGCTTCGGCATTCTCACTTTCGTGACCGCGCCCCGCCAAGTAGGCTTGGTGTGCATCCACCGCCTGCTGGAACGTCATAGCGGACACCATGGCCGCATAACGGATCGCCTGCAACTCCAGGTGGCCACCATCATCCGTGCGCTTCAGCTCGATAACAACGAGCTGGCGGTGTTTGTCGATGCACAAGAGGTCGATCCTGCGCCTTGCCTCTTCCCACTGGCCGTATTCTTCAGTCAGAACCATCGTGCCAGCAGCAATGACTTCGATCTTTTCCTGCAAAGCACGCTGAAGATGCTCACGTTCACGCACGCCGAGCGACGTGAATCGGGTGGGTGGAACTGCCGATAGCTGGACCGAATCCATGTTCAGGGTGTAGAGCGCCATGCAGGCATTCTCGACTGACACTCGCTGCGTGAGTCTAGGGATTCTCCTGCGGACAGGTCCAACGGCACCTCCTAGCCTCGAGCAGCGCGCCGCATCAGGCCGCTCGTGTCGCAATGATCTGTCCCGGCGAAGGCAGAATCGACCCGACAAGTGGCGCAATCGCATTGGAGATGCCCTCGTCCCATGCCGCTCGTGGGCCCGAAACAGACGTATCCCGTGCGACGTGCGCTCTCCAGCCGACCAAGCTCCGATCCAAGAAGTTCGTTACGCTGCAGCCCAGACAGTCACTTCGCCAGCCGTTGACCCGCGCCGCGGACTCGCCACCCGGGGCCGGATGAAGATCTCGACATCGCGATTCATCAGCGTGAGATGCAGGAGGCGTTCGCTCGAGAAACGCGCCAGCTTGAATCGCTTCAGCTCCGACACGTGCGGCTGGGAAATCCCCAGACGTTTCGCAGCAGCGGTCTGCGTCATTCCTGCGAGCAGATCGATCAAACGCATCGCCAACTGCACAGCTTGAGCCGCTCGCGAATCAGTTTGACATCCCTTCTTGGCGCGACCCAGTGCAGGGGCTGTTCTCGAGACGGGGATCGCATCCGCTGAAATTCGACTTGCCGGCCCGGTAGACGCCCGCGTCGGCCAGTCTTTCACAGCATCGGCACCCAGCCCCCCGCGACTTCTGCGAGCCGCTTGCCCTGAAGGATGTGGATGCGCCCGTAGCCGATTCGAATGAACCCGGCGTCCTGCAGGTCGCGCAACTCCTCGTTGACTTTGGAGCGGCTCGCGCCAAGCATGCGCGCAAGGTCGGCTTGCGAGATACGCAACTCCACTTCATCGCCGCCCGCGTCTTCGCCGGCCGCAAGGCCCTGCGCGAGCAGGCGGCGGACGAGCCGTTGCGGCAGTCGCGCGGAGACCGCATCGGCACTGAAGGACAGTGCCGCTTCGAATCTGCGAAGCAGCAGTCGCGGCACGAGCGCGGCGAGTGCCGGGTCGCGGCGCGCCAGCGCGCGGAACCTCACGGCCGGCATGACGGCCGCAACTGTATTGCGTTCCGCGCGCGCTTCCGTCACCGTCACGCCATCGTCGAGCAGAGCCGCCGCGCAATAGAAGCTGCCGGCCCCCACCGCGCCGACCGGAACGCTTTCACCGCGCGAGTTCGGCCACGAAACGATCAGGCTGCCTTCGAGCACCAGCCAGAACGTCCGCGCCGCTTCGCTCGGCCCGTGCACGGGTCCCGGGGAATAGCGCACGAGGGTCGACGCAGCGGCCAGCGCGTCGAGCGTGGCCGCCGGCAAGTCGCGGAAATAGGCGCTCTTGCCGAACGCGCGCCGGATGCGTGAGTGCTCGGGCTGGGTGGCAGGCATGGGCGGCTCCTGGGAGTGCATCGTTCGCGTTGGCGCGTTGGGCCGAAATTC
The DNA here is from genome assembly GCF_035548915.1 of Ramlibacter sp. Classification (GTDB taxonomy): domain Bacteria; phylum Pseudomonadota; class Gammaproteobacteria; order Burkholderiales; family Burkholderiaceae_C; genus Ramlibacter. The sequence goes on from NZ_DASZSE010000042.1 coordinate 94,491, forward strand.
TCGCTGCTTTGTTCCCCGCGGAACAAAGCAGCGGGGCCGCCTCCCCGATCATCCTGGGGTGCGAAGACTGCAAACCCTGCCCTGGCTGATCCGACAGACGCCTCCCCGCGCTGGCGCGGCTTTGGCATTGCCGATGCTCAGCAATGCCGTGCTGCTCGCGGCACTCTGGCTGGGCGTCGGGGCACGGGCGGTCGTCGTCGCAAGCACGCTGCTCGACATCGGCGTTATCGTCTGGCTCCACCGCCATCTCACGTCCGCCTACGTGGAACGCATGACGGCCAGCGCCGCCGCCATGATGGACGCGGTGGTCACCGTGGCCCCGGACCGTTCGATCGTGCTCTTCAATCCCGCCGCAGAGGCGATGTTCGGCTACGCGGCGCGCGATGTCCTGGGCAAATCCATCGAGCTGCTGATTCCCGAGCGCCTGCGCGAGCGGCACCGCCGCCACCTCGAGCAATTCACATCCGGCGGCGAAGCCAACCGCCGGCTGGGCCGGCCGGGCGAGTTCGCCGCGTTGCGCGCGAACGGCGAGGAATTTCCCATCGACGCTTCGGTGATGCAGGTGGGCGAAGGTGCGGGCAAGCTGTGCACCATGATCCTGCGCGACGCCACGCGCCGCCTCGAGGAGCGTGTGCTTGCCGAGCGGCTGGCCGCGATCGTCGAATCGAGCAGCGACGCGATCGTGGCGGTGGACGCGCAGGGCCGCGTCACCCACTGGAACCCCGGCGCGGAGAGGATGACCGGATACGCGGCGCACGAGGTACTCGGCAGGCGTCCGGACATGCTGTATCCGCCGGAGCATCCCTCCATCGCGGCGCGGGCGATGCAGGGAGAGCGTTTCGTGGAGCATGTGTCGCGCAGGATCCGCAAGGACGGCGCACTCATCGACGTATCGCAGTCGATGGCGCCCATCCACGACGAGCACGGCAACGTCACAGGCCTGTCCGCCGTGGCGCGCGACATCACGGCCCAGCTGGCGGTGGAGAAGGCACGCGCCGACGACATCAAGCGCCTGCAGAGGCTTGCGCGGCGCCTGATGCGGGTGGAAGAAGACCAGAAGCGCCTGCTGGGCCGCGAACTGCACGACCAGGTGGGCGCGAACCTGGCGACGCTCGGGCTGTCGCTGCAGCTGATGCGCCAGCAGTCGGACCCGGCCACGATCGCTTCGCTGTCCACGCGGCTCGAATTCTGCGAGGACCTGCTGCGCCAGACGACGGCAGCGGTCCGTTCCCTGCTGGGAGACTTGCGGCCGACCGCGCTCGACGACCTCGGGCTGCTCGCCGCCCTGCGGCAGCTCGCCGCGGCAATGGCCGGGACCGGCGTGATGCGCTTCATCGTCGAAGGCGACGAGCCCTCCCCGCGGCTCGCTCCGGACGCCTCGATCGCGCTCTACCGGATCGCGCAGGAGGCCTTCACCAATGCAGCGAAGCATTCCGGCGGGTCGCGCGTGCACGCACGCCTGTCGCAGGAAGCCGGTCATCTTTCCCTGGTCATCCGGGACGACGGGCGCTGGGTGAAGCAACCCGAGGCAGCGCCGCTTCCGGCGGGGCTGGGCCTGACTACGATGCGCGAACGGGCGCAGGCCATCGGCGCCAGCCTCGAAGTCACCACGGGCGCGCAAAGCGAGACCGTGGTGATCGCGCGCCTGCAACGCAAGCACGAACCCGCGATGGTCCCGGCATGACCATCTCGATCGTGATCGTCGACGATCACGCTATCCTGCGTGAGGGATTGGGCCAGGTCCTGGCGCAGCAACCCGACCTGGAGGTCGTCGGTTCGAGCGGCGACGGCCGGCAAAGCCTGAAGCTCGTCGCGCAACTGCGTCCGGACGTGGTGATCCTCGACATCTCGATGCCGGGCCTGAACGGCATCGAGGTCGCGCGCCAGCTTCAGGAGAGCGGGGCGGCCTGCGCGGTCGTGATCCTCTCGATGCACGCTTCGCCCGAATACGTGTTCCAGGCGATCGAGGCCGGGGCTCGGGGCTACCTGCAGAAGGAGTCCGCCGCGAGCGACATCGTCGAAGCGGTGCGCGCCGTGCGCGCGGGGCGCAGGTACCTCGGGCCGGGCATCGCGGAGCTCGTCGCGGAACATCTCGCGTCGCGCAAGACTGGCGACAACCCGCTGCAGCTGCTGTCGCGACGCGAGCGCGAAATCCTGCAACTGGTCGCCGAAGGACACAGCAGCGCGGAGATCGGCGAGCTCCTGTTCCTCTCGCCGAAGACGGTGGACAGCTACCGCAGCCGGCTGATGGGCAAGCTCGGGCTTGCGGACGTGACGGCGCTCGTGAAGTTCGCGATCCGGCACGGCGTGATCCCGCTGGACTGAAAGCCGCTTGCTGCAAGGTTTCCCGGCAGACGCACAGGCGCGGGACGCGTAAGGTCGCCGGGTGGCACTTCGCGATCGTGAACCTCGCGGCATCCTCGTGGTCGAGGACCATTGCACCGTGCGCGACGTGCTGCTCGACATGATCGGCCTGGCCTTCCCCGGCGAGCCGCTGCGAGGCGCATCGAACGCGCGCGACGCGCTCGCGCTGTGCCGCGCCGCCATCCCCGGGGTCGTCGTGCTGGACATCGTGCTGCCCGATGCGAGCGGCCTCGACACGCTGCGCGAAGTGCGGCGAATGCACGATGGCGTGCGATTCGTGATCCATTCGGCGTTCGACGATGCGGTCTTCCGGCGCGAAGCGGCTCGTCTCGGCGCGGCCGCCTTCGTGTCCAAGCGCGACTGGAACGAACTCGTGCCCGCGATCGAACGGGTGCGGGCCCGCGAGTCCGCGCCGCGCGGACGCTAGCTCATCCATGGAGAACTCCCGGCACGCACTGCGCAGGGTTCCTCGCAGACCGAAGTGACGCTCATCCATAAGCTCGGCGTGAACACCTTGAAACCTTCACGCTGCTCATGGATACCGCATCGACACCCCTCACAGGCGCGTCTGAATTTCGCGAGGAGCACCGCCGGTTCTCCTTGAGCGAGGCGAAGTACCGCCTCGTTTTCGACAACGCGCTGGATGGCATCCTGCTGACCGGGCCCTGCGGCTCCATTGCCCAGGCCAACCCCGCGGCGTGCACCTTGTTCCGGATGAGCGAAGACGAACTCGTGCGGCAGGACTGGAGCGGGTTGGTCGACGCCAGCGAACCCGGCTTCGCCGGTCTGCTCGAAGAGCGCGCGCGGACAGGCAACGCCCGTGGCGAGATGGCCATGAAGCGCGGCGACGGCACGAGCTTCGATGCCGAAGTCGCTTCCGCCACCTACCTCGATGCGAGCGGCGCTTCCCTCACCAGTTTCTTCGTGCGCGACATCACGCAGCGCAAGCGGGCCCGCGAGGCCATTCTTGCCGCGAGGACGCGGCTCGAGGAGCGCGTGCGGCAGCGCACGGCGGAACTGGAGACCGCCAACCGCGACCTCGAGTCCTTCGCGCTCTCGGTGGCGCACGACCTGCGCGGGCCGCTGATGGCCATCGGGAATTTCGGCACCGTGCTCCAGGAGCGCGAGGCCTCGCGCTTCAGCGAGAAGGGCCTGCACTACCTGTGCCGGATTCGCGAAGCGACACACAGCATGCGCGACATGACGGACGCGCTGCTCAAGCTCGCGCGGCTTTCGCATGAAGGGCTGAACAAGGAGGACCTCGATCTCGCGCCCATCGCCGCCAGGCTGCTCGCCGAGCTGCGCGAACAATCGCCGGCGCGCAACGTGGAAGTGCGCGTGGCGCCGCGGATCACCGCGTGGGCCGACCGGGCCCTCATCACGCGCGTGCTGGAAAACCTGATCTCCAACGCGTGGAAATTCTCCGCGAGCCAGCCCTTCGCCACGATCGAGGTGGGCGTCGCCCCGCAATCCGGCGCAGACCGCGCGTACTTCGTCAAGGACAACGGCGTGGGCTTTCGACTCGAGGAGGCGCGTTGCCTCTTTCGCATCTTCAGCCGCCTGCACTCCGCAGCGGACTACGAGGGAACCGGGGCGGGACTCGCCACGGTGCACAAGGTCGTCTCGCGCCACGGCGGCAAGGTCTGGGCGCAGGCGGCTCCGGGGCAGGGCGCGACGTTTTTTTTCACGCTCGGCGAATCGCGCGACGAGTCCGCCGGCGCGGCGCGGGACACGGCGGATTCGCCGGTCCATCGCGCATTGCCGGCCTAGCGTTTGCGCACGGTGCGATCGTGTCCACCTGCTTCGCATTCCAGTCACGCCAGGGCAGGCGGCAGATGCCCTGCGGGCCGTGAGCGCCAATGGTTCTCGTTTCAGCCACCGTGTTCCTCACTGTTTTATTTTTTTCACCTTCCATTCAGGACAACCCATGAAGAATCTCAAAGTGCTGCTCGTCGCGATCACTGCTGCCTCTGCGCTGGGGGCCGCCTCGACGGCTTTCGCCGCGGCGCCGACCAGCGGCGACATGTCCGTCAGCGCGACGCTGACGAGCGCGTGCGAAGTGCAGACCTCGGGCTCGATCGACTTCGGCTCGGTCGTGGCCCTCGCGAGCACCGGAGACCAGGCGGTCAGCAACGCCACCGGCCTCACCGTGGCCTGCAGCAACGGCCTGAGCCCCAGCCTGTACTCGGCGACGGACAGGAACATGCTCAACGGCGCGGACCAGTTGCCGTTCGACCTGTGCGTTGCCGATTGCACCGGCTCGAACGGCATGGGCGCTTCGAGCGACGCGGCGACGCCGATCGACATCACCACCGACGGCAGCCTGCACGCCGTGCCGCTTTACGCGCGCATCAAGGCTGCCGACTTCAAGGGGCTGCCCGCCGGCGCCTACTCGAAGACGGTGACCATCAACGTCCTCTACTGAGCGCGCCCATGAGGAACCGCTGCCTGCTTTCGAAAGGGAGCGCGCTCGCCGGCGTTTCGCGCGTGGCGGCGTTGGCTGCAACGTCCTTGCTTCTTGCAGGCTGCGGTGCCGCGCGGGCGCAGACCATCGCGCCCGTGCTGGTCGAATTGACGCCCGCGCGGCGCGTGGTCTCGATCACGCTCACCAACAAGTCGTCGCGGGCGATGACCTACCAGGCCCAGGCGGTGGCCTGGACGCAAGGCGGCGGCGTCGACCAGCAGGCGGACAGCGACGACCTGCTCGTCGTGCCGCCCGTTGCCGACGTCGCGCCCGGCGCGAGCCAGATCTTCCGCGTGACGCTGCGACGCCCGCCCCCGATGCGGGAAGCGGCCTATCGCCTGATCCTCGAAGACATCACCGAAGACACCGCGCCGCCGCAAGACGGCGCGACGGTGCGCCTGCAATTGCGCCACAGCTTGCCGGTGTTCGCCGGGCCGGCCGCGAAGGACAAGGGCAGTGCGCATCTGGCGCCATGCACCCAGCCCGACGTCGCGAACTGCGTTCGCCTCTACAACGACGGCGATCACCGGCTGCGCGTCGAGCAGCTCGTCGCGCAAGGCAGCGGGTGGCGGCAGGAGATCAAGGCGTCGGCCACGGTGCTGGCAGGCGCGTGGAAGCAATGGACCTTCACGCCGTCCGCTGCGGCTGCGGCAGGGCCGTTGACGGTCGGCGCGGACACTTCCGCCGGCGCCATCGCCGCGCAGTGGCCCGCCCGCACCCGTTAGTGCGGCCGACCGCGTGAATGAGCGACGTCTCTTGCGATGCTGCGAGCGCACCCGCACTGGCCACCGCTGCGTAGCGTGCTCGCCGCCGCATGCATCGGCGCGCTGCCCGCTGCCTGGTCGGCGCCGCACGCGGGAACGCAACTCGCGCGCCGCGACACTCGCCAACCCGAGACCCTGCTTGTCGAGTTGCAAGTCAACGGCGAGCCGGTGCCGGGCATCTTCCGCGTCGACCGCCTCGCCGACGGACGACTCGTGGTGCCCGATGCCGCCTGGCAGGCGGCGCGCTTGCGCCCTGCCGGCGAATCGATCTCGCAAAGCGGCGGCGAGCCGGGCCATGCGCTGGAAGCCGTGCCCGGCCTGTCGTACCGCGTCGACCGCGGGCACCTGATGTTGTTCGTCACTGCGCCTGCCGCTGCGTTCGAAACCAGCTCGCTGCGGATGACCGGCGGTGCCGTCGTGCCGACGGATGCGGCCGTGCCGGGCGCGTACTTGAATTACGACATCCACGCGACGCGTGCCGACAGAGCAGCGACCTACACGGGGCTGTTTGAGGGCGTCTTCTTCAACCGCTGGGGATCGTTCTCGGCCGCAGCCGCGGTGACCGCGGAGGGCAACTCGCGCCGCGCCGTGCGCACGGAGACTTTCCATCGCCGCGACTTCCCGGCCGCGATGGAGTCGCTGGTCGTCGGCGACACCATCGGCAGTGACGGCACGTGGAGCCGGCCCGTGCGCTACGGCGGCATCCGCTATGCGCGCGATTTCTCGCTCGCGCCGGGCTTCGTCACCACGCCGATGCCCACGATCGGCGGTTCGGCCGCGCTGCCTTCGACCGTGGACCTGCTCGTGAACAACAGGAAGCAATCCACCACCAGCGTTCCCACCGGCCCGTTCGAATTGACGAACGTTCCCGTCGTCAACGGCGCGGGGGACATCAATCTCGTGGTGCGCGACCTTCGCGGCATGGAGACGGTGGTGTCGCAAAGCTACTACGCCTCACCGTCCCTGCTCGGCCCGGGCCTGTCCGACTTCTCCTTCGAAGCCGGTGCGCTGCGCGAGCACTTCGGGACCGAGAGCAACGACTACGGTCCCGTGTTCGCCGCGGGAGGCTATCGCTACGGCGTCTCGCCGGCCTTGACGGCGGGAGGGCGGCTCGAGCTGCAGCGCACGCGGCAGGCGGCCGGTGTCAATGCCACGGCATTGCTCGGAACCTATGCCGTCGTGCAGGGCGCAGTCGCCGCGTCGCGCACGACCGAAGCGGATCCGACGGGCGCTGCGAGCGGGACGCGCTGGCTCGCGCGCTTCGAGCGTGTCACGCCCGGCGGCGGTGTGTCGGTGCAGGCGGAACACTTCAGCGCCGGCTTCCGGCCGCTGGCCGCTGCCGCCAACGAAGCGCGACCGCGCGACCGCCTGCAGGCCGGCGCGGGCATGCCACTCGGTCGCGGCGTGGACGTCGGTGCGAGCTTCATCCGGCAGACAACCTGGGAAGGCGACACCTATGCGCTGCTCGCGATGAACGTGGGGGTGAAGCTCACTGCGCACGTCTATCTCTCCGCGTACGCGGGCACGCAGTTCGGCACATCGCCGGGCTGGAGCGCGGGCGCGAGCCTCGTCGTGCCGCTCGACGCGCAAGTGAGCATGAGCGGGTCGACGCGGCGCAACTTCGACGGCGGCATTGCGACCCAGACGCAGGCGACACGCTCCGCGCCGCAAGGCCCCGGATGGGGCTGGACGGTGGGCGCGAGCGACGTGCCGGGCCAGCTCGCGCAAGCCAGGGCGACGCTCAACACCAACGCCGCGCAATTCACCGGCGAAATCAATGCGGGCAGGAACAACAACGCGGTGAGACTCGGCATCAACGGCTCGCTGGGATGGATGGGCGGCCTGGCGTTCGCTTCGCGGCGCATCGGCGACGGTGCTTTCGCGGTCGTGCGAGTCGGCGATCTCGAGGACGTTGCCGTGTCGAGGAGCAACCAGGTCGCCGCGACCACCAACGGCAAGGGCCTCGCGCTCGTCACGGGCTTGCTGCCGTACCAACGCAACCAGCTGAGCATCGATCCGGAAGCCCTGCCGATGAACGTCGATGTGGCGGGTGTTCGGGAGACCGCCGTGCCGGGCGCGCGCAGCGGCGTCATGGTGTCGTTTCCGGTGAAGCGGTCACGCAATGTCCTCGTGACCCTGCAACAGGCGGACGGCACGCCGGTCCCTGCGGGAGCGCGGGTCGCGCTGCTGCCCGGCGGGCGGGAGTTCGTCGTCGCCAGGCGCGGCGAGGTGTACCTGACCGACATCGCCTCGCAAGGCAGCATCGCCGTCCGGTGGAAGTCCGGCGGGTGCGAACTGCCGCTGAAGCTCGACGCCGCGGCGCCCGCCGAAGCGCGCATCGGCCCCTTGACCTGCGGGAGTGTCACGCCATGACACGGCGAGGCAGCAACGGTGGCCGTGGGCCGCGGAACCTGCTGCGCGCGAGCATCGCGGCCGCGGCCGCGGCTGCGACCGCAGCAGCATCCGCGGCGCCGCAATGTTCCGTGTCGACGAATGCGCGACTCGATTTCGGCACGGTGATCGCGCTGGAGAGCACGGGCGACCGCACGACCGACAGCGCCGGCAGCTTCTGGATCAACTGCAACAGCGAAGTCACCGCGGCGCCGCGGCTCTACTCCGGCACCGCGCGCGTGATGCAGTACGGCGCGATGAGCCTGCCGTTCCGACTCAGTCTCGTCGCACCCGGCGCCGGCGACCTGCCTGCCGCCACGCCGGGCGCACCGCTTGCATTCCCCCGCGACGGAACGAACCAGACGGTCACGCTGTATGGAGCGATTCGTGCCGCCGACTTCAAGGCACTCCCACCCGGGCTCTATTCGACCTCCGTGAGCCTGACGGTCGAGTACTGAGTCCTTCCCTGCCCCATTCCCTGCCCCATTTCCTGCCTGAACATGCGCAAACCCGAAACGATCGAGTCGCCCGCGGTGCTACACCGAAAGCCTTACGCAATTTCCTTATCCGCGTCCCGTGACCGTTCCGGGATACTGGATTCACAAATACACGAGGGGTAGTCTGCCATGGCGCATCTTGCCGAAGTAGCGTGCGAGGATGCCCGGTTCGGCGGCACGACGGACCTGCGCGATGCGCAGGCGCTGCTGCGGATTGCGGCGACGATGGGGCGGCTCGGCGCGTGGAGCGTCGAGCTGGATGGAATGAAGCTGCATTGGTCCGACGAGGTCTGCGACATTCACCAGGTGCCGCGCGGCTTCACCTGCAGCGTGGAGCAGGCCGTCGAGTTCTACGCGCCGTGGGCGCGGCCGGTCATGGCCGAGGCCTTTCGGCTGTGCGCCGAGGAAGGCCGTCCCTACGACCTCGAACTGCAGCTCGTCACGGCGCGCGACGAGTGGATCTGGGTTCGCTCGATGGGCGAAGCCGAACGAGATGCGACGGGCCGCATCGTGCGCGTGCGCGGCGCCTTCCAGGACATCACGCAGGCCAAGCAGGCGGCCGAGCGTTCGCGCGAGCTGGCCGAGCGCCTGACGATGACGCTCGAGAGCCTCACCGACGGCTTCTTCACCTTGGACCGCCAGTGGCGCTTCACCTACGTGAACAAGCCCGCCGAGCGGATGCTCGCACGTGCGCGCCACGAACTGATCGAGCAATCCATCTGGAAGATGTTCCCCGAGGCCGTCGGCAGCAAGTTCCACAGCATGTACCGGCACGCAATGGATGGGAACCAGCCGGTCGAGTTCGAGGAGTACTACCCGCCGCTGGGCATCTGGGTACAGGTGCGCGCGTTCCCGTCGCCGCAAGGCCTGGCCGTGTCGTTTCGCGACATCACCGCGCAAGTCGAGGCGCAGCAGGAAATCCTGCGGCTCACCGTGGCACTGGAGGAGCGCGTGCAGGAGCGCACCGCCGAATTGCAGGCGGCGTCGCGCGAGCTGGAGGCGTTCTCGTACTCCGTCGCCCACGACCTGCGCGCGCCGCTGTCCGCCGTCTGCGGCTATGCCCAGATGCTCACCGATTCGGAAGGCAGCGCACTCAGTGCGCGCGGCCGGCGCTTCCTCTCGCGGCTGCTCGCCGCGGGCAAGCAGATGGATGCGATGACCGAGGGCCTGCTCGGCCTGGCGAGACTCACGAAGGCGCGCCTCGAGCCCCAGCCCGTCGATCTGGCCGAGATCGGCCGCAACGTCGCGATGCTGCTGCGCGACGCGACCCCGGATCGGGACGTGGAGTTCGTCGCGCCGCCGGCCCTGGCCGCCGTCGGTGACGAAGTGCTGCTGACGCACGTCATGCAAAACCTGCTGTCCAACGCCTGGAAGTTCAGCGCGCGCAGCGAGCGGCCCCGTGTCGAGCTTGCATCGGTGGCGGCGCCCGACGGCTCGGCGGCGTATTGCGTCAGCGACAACGGCGTGGGATTCGACATGTCGCATGCGTCGCGCCTCTTCGGCGCCTTCGAGCGCCTGCACACGCAGGAAGAATTTCCCGGCACGGGCATCGGGCTCGCCCTGGTCCGCAAGATCGTCGAGCGGCACAAGGGGCGCGTGTGGGCGGAGTCGAGTCCTGGCGGCGGCGCGAGGTTCTACTTCACGCTCGGGGCGCGGGAAGCTACCCCACAGGCGCCGATAGCCGCCGCGAAGCTCGCACGCCCACACAGCGCCATCCGCACGCCGTCACAGCATCGGCACCCACCCTCCCGCGACGTCGGCCAGCCCCTCGCAGTGCAGCAGATGGATGCGCCCATACCCGATGCGGATGAAGCCGGCGTCCTGCAGCCGGCGCAGTTCTTCGTTCACTCTTGAACGGCTCGCGCCCAGCATCCGCGCGAGGTCGGTCTGCGAGACACGCAATTCCACTTGCCGGCCGCTGTCGTGCGGACCGACGGCGAGCCCATGTGCGAGAAGCCGCCGTGCCAGGCGCTGCGGCAATTTCGCGGACACCGCCGCGGCAGCGAAGGAAAGCGCCGCCTCGAAGCGCTGGAGCAGCAGTTTCGGCACGAGCGCGGCCAGATCCGGGTCGGCGCGAGCGATCGCTCGAAATGTGGCGGAGGGCATCGCGGCGCCCACCGTATTGCGTTGCGCGCGCGCCTCGGTCACCGTCACACTGCCCTCCACGAGCGAAGCCGCGCAATAGAAACTCCCCTCTCCGATCGCCGCCACAGGTACGCTTTCGCCAGCCGCGTCGGGCCAGGAAACGATGAGGCTGCCTTCGAGCACCAGCCAGAATGTCTTCGCCGCTTCGTTGGGACCGTGCAAGGCGCCGGCCAGATCTCGAGCGAGGGTCGAGGCGGCAGCGAGTGTGTCCAGCGTGGCTGCGGGCAAATCCCGAAAATAAGCGCTCTTGCCGAACCCAAGGCGGATCCGCGCGTACCCCGGTCTGGCTTCAGGCATGACCGCTCCTGCCGCCGCGAATGTTTCCCGGGGGGACATTCCGGCTCAAATTCGACCCCATTGTTCCAGGCGGAACAAAGCCCGGGTTGCTCGTTCGCATCATCGCACCAAGTGACGGTCAATGACATCACCGCCCAACACCCATGCCTGAACCTCAAAAGGACATCACGATTTTCCCGCAGGACGCGCCGCGGCTCGAGCAGCGTCTGGCGGAACTCGACACGTTCGTCGTCGCCGCCTCGCACGAATTGCGCGAATCCCTGTTCTCGATCGGCGGGTTCGCACGCGCCATCGAACTCGACGCCCAGTGTCTTGCTCCGGCGAACCGATCGCGCCTGCGGCGAATTGCGCACGCCGTGTCGAAGATGGAGCGCGCGATCGATGACGCGGTGGCGCTCGCATGCGCCGAGCGCCTCGAAATGGAAAAGCGCGACCTGCCATTGGACGAATTCGTGCGCGACGTGCTTCGCGAGACGCAGCCCGGCTACCCCGCGACACGCGTCATCTCGAGCGAGCTGCCAATCATCCATGCCGACCCGATCGTCGTGCGGCACGTGCTCGTCAACGTGATCACCAATGCCTTCAGGCATTCGGCGCTGGCGCCCGAACCCGCCGTGGAGGTCTCGCTCGACGCGAGCGGCGCGCTGCAAGTGATCGACAACGGCGTGGGGTTCCCGATGACGAAAGGGGCAGGCACGTTCGAGACGTTCGTGCAGCTCACGCAGGACCCCGCCTACCTCGGGGTCGGCCTCTGCCTCGCCGCTGCCAAGAGGCTGCTGGATCGGCACGGCGGTTGGATGCGCGCGGAGTCGCGCGATGGCGGGCCGACGCGGATCACGATCTCTTTCGGGGACTGATTCGCGTCGCCGTCGTCGAACGATCGCTGGAGCCAACTAGCACGCGACGATGTTGACGGCAAGGCCGCCGAGCGAGGTTTCCTTGTACTTGGTCATCATGTCCGCGCCGGTCTCGCGCATCGTCTTGATCACCTGGTCGAGACTCACATGGTGGGTGCCGTCCCCATGCAGGGCCATCCGCGCGGCATTGATCGCCTTGACGGAGGCGAGCGCATTGCGCTCGATGCAAGGGATCTGAACCAATGGCCGATCGACGGAATGGTGCAGATCGAGAACCTGCCCATTCTCTGCTTGCGCAACTGCTCGGAAAAGCCGGTGATCTCTTCGAGACCGATGAACGACTGCTGCACCTTCGTCATGAGCACAAGTGCTTCGTCCGTAGGCTTGACCGAGCGCCCGCTTTTCTGGAACAGGGGGAATCCCACCACGCGCTGCAAGTCGGCGATCAACCTGCTCATCGAGGGCTGAGGGATTCCGAGCGCGTCCGCGCCCGCACTGACGCCCCCGTTCAGCATGGCGGCCCGGAAAGCCTCGATCATCCGGTGAGTGACTTCCATGCTCGGCATCGTCGCCTTGTTCGATGCGAATCCTTTTCGACAGAATGCCCCTCCTTGCCTACGATGTCCGCTGTGATCGGGCAGACCGAGGTGACGAGATGGTTTACCGCAAGAACATGGGTTTCATGGAAAGCTGGGCGCGGGCGATCGGCGGCACGCTGATCGTGGCGTGCTCGCTCGCCCAAATCGGTCCGACGCTGCTCGGCCTGGTGCTTGCCGCAAGTGGCGCCGTGACGGCGCTCACGGGGCTGATCGGCTTCTGCCCCGCTTGTGCCATGGCCGGCCGCAAGCCACGCGAAAGTCCACGATGATCCGCGTCGATGCAGCCTTGTTCGCCGCCGCCCAGGCCGGCGATCCGGTCGCCATGGAGAGGATGCTGCGCGATCTCCAGCCCGACATCCGCCGCTATGCAAGACACCAGTGCCACCGCACGACAGCCATCGAGGACGTGGTTCAGGAAGCGCTGATCGTGCTGTACCGCCGCCTGGGCAATGTGCGCGACCCTCTGGCCATCGCCGGCTGGATATTCCGCGTGGTCACCCGGCTGTGCATGCTTCCCGTGCTCGGGCTGATACGCGGCGCGGAAGAGCTCACGCAGCGGCACGAGGCGGAGTACTTCGCGCATGTTCCGCAGGACGAGCTGCGCATCGACGTCGTCCGGGCGCTGGAGTCGCTGCCGGACATGTACCGCGAAGTGATCCTGCTGCGCGACATGGAGCAGCTCACCATCACCGAGGCGGCCGATCGCCTGCGCATCACTCGCGAAGCCTGCAAGAGCCGGATTCATCGCGGCAGAGCACTTCTGCGCGAGTACCTGCAAGGCGGTGAGCCGCGAGGAGGAAAGAAATGAAGCCATCTACTGAAGGAAGTTCGTCCGGCCTGTTCATCGCACGCGCCGCCGCCGTCCTGGGGTCGACGGTGTTCTTCGTCGTCGCTCCGTGCACGCTGGCGGGGCTCGTTCCATGGTCCATCACGGGGTGGCAACTCCAGCCGCCGTTCCTTGGCCTGGAGCTGACGCGCGGCCTCGGTGCGATCATGATTCTCGCGGGCGTGCCTGGGCTCGTCGACGCATTCGCGCGATTCGCGCTGCAGGGTCTCGGCACCCCCGCGCCCATCGCGCCACCCCGCAATCTCGTGGTGACCGGTCTCTACCGGTATGTGCGCAATCCCATCTACGTCGCGGTCGTTGCGATCATCCTGGGTCAAGCGGTGCTGATGGGCGATGGGCGCCTCATCGTCTACGGCGCGCTGCTTTGGCTTTTCTTCCACGTCTTCGTCGTCGCGTACGAAGAGCCGACGCTCGAGCAGACGTTCGGCGCAGAGTACGAGGCGTTCCGCGCCGCCGTCCCGCGCTGGATACCGCGGATCACCCCGTGGCGGGCGGAATGATCGACGCAGCGTCGGGCCTGTCCGGTCGATGCCGGGTGCCGTGGCGTCCATGAACGACTTGAACGGGCCCAGCACGCCTCCCAGGTAGGTGGGCGAGCCGAACACCATACCGGCCTCGACCGGAGATTCCATGCCTCGCGGGCGCGGGACGCGACGGTTTCACCAGTCTTCCCGCACCCGCCTCGCGCAGTAGCCGCTGGAAGGCGATGGCGTTGCAGGAACGGCTCGCCATCGACCCGCGCCTGAACCCTCCCGCCGCGAGCGCGCGCACGAGGAAGCCATAGCGCGAAGCTCAGCGCGAAGTTGCCCTTCAGCACCGGGTACATCGCGAGGATCAGCGACTGCATCATGTCGTCGACCATGTGCGATGCGCTGACGGCCGCGAGGATGCGGTACGCGGGTCTTGCCCGCGGGCAAGCCGCGGGCGCGGCTTGCGAGCCTTGCGAGGCGTCCGGCTCGCTTCCTGCGCCGCCCGACGGCTCAGGCGTAGCCGTGCTCTTCACGCAGCGTCGCAGCGGCGCGGACCATCGCTTGCAACTTCCCCCGCGCCACATCGCGCGGCAGGTACTTCATGCCGCAATCCGGCGCGAGCACCACCTGCCGCGGCTCGACATGCTTCAGCGCCTTGCGGATGCGGTCGGCGATCACCTCCGGCGTCTCCACGTTCATGTCGTTCAGATCGATGCAGCCCACGAGCACCTGCTTGTCGCCGAGTTCGCGCAGCACGCTCGTGTCCAGATTCGACTGCGCCGTCTCGATCGACACCTGATTGCAGCGGCAGCCCTTCATCTCCGGCAGGAACGAGTAGCCGCTCGGCCGCTGATGGATGATCGCGGCATAGCCGAAGCAGATGTGCACGCAGGTCGTCCCTTCAACTCCTTCCAGCGCGCGATTGAGCGCCGCCAGGCCATACTGCCGCGCCTTCTCCGGCCGCGCCTGCATGTACGGCTCGTCGATCTGCACCACATCCGCGCCCGCCGCGAAGAGGTCCTTGATCTCCGCATTCACCGCTTCCGCATAGTCGGCCGCGGCCTCTTCCTCGCTCCTGTAGAAGTCGTTCTGCGCCTGCTGCAGCATCGTGAACGGGCCGGGCACGGTGATCTTCGTCCTGCGCGTCGTGTTGCGCTTGAGAAACTGAAGGTCCTCCACCTCCACCGCATGCTTGCGGCGAATCTTTCCGACGATGCGCGGCACCGGATTCGGATGGCCCGACCGGTCGAGCGCGGTGCCGGGGTTGTCCAGGTCCACGCCTTCCAGGGCGGTCGCGAAACGGTTCGAATAGCTCTCGCGCCGGATCTCGCCGTCGGAGACGATATCGAGCCCCGCCTCTTCCTGGAAGCGGATCGCGAGCAAGGTCGCATCGTCCTGCGCCTGCGCGAGGTAGGGCTCCTGCAACCGCCACAACTCCTTCGCGCGCACGCGCGGCGGAAAACGCCCCGCGAGCTTCGCGCGATCGATCAGCCATTCGGGCTGCGGAAAGCTGCCGACGATGGTGGTGGGAAAAAGCATGACTCGATCTCCTTCTCTTCGTCTCGTTGCCGCGCGGACTTCAGCTGCCCAGATAGGCTCGCCGAATCTCGCTGCGCTTCATCAATTCGTCGGGCGCGCCTTCGGCGACGACGCGCCCCAGCTCCAGCACGCACGCGCGATGCGAGATGCCCAGCGCCGTCGCGACGTTCTGCTCCACGAGCACGATGGTGATGCCGCTCGCGCTGATCTTCCGAATCGCGCGGAACATGTCCGTCACGATGAGCGGGGACAGGCCGAGCGACGGCTCGTCGAGCAGCAGCAGCCGCGGCCGCGCCATCAGCGCGCGCGCGATCGCCACCATCTGCTGCTGCCCGCCCGAGAGCTCGCCCGCGGGCGACTTCAGCTTCTCTCTCAGCGCGGGAAAGAGTTGCAGCACTTCGCCGAGGCTTTCGCGGCGCTTCGCCTTCGCGGCCGGCAAGAGGCTGCCGACATCGAGGTTCTCCGCCACCGTCATGCCCGTGAAGAGCCTTCGGCCCTCCGGCACGAGAGCGATGCCCGCTTCGCAATAGCGGTGCGGCGCCACTTGCGTGATGTCGCGGCCGTCCATGACGATGCGGCCGGAGATCGGTCGCAGGATGCCCGCGAGCGTGTTCACGAGCGTCGTCTTGCCCGCGCCGTTCGGGCCCACGACGCACAGCAGCTCGCCCTGTCGAACATGCATCGAAACGTCCCAGAGCGCGCGCGCCTGGCCGTAGGCCACGGTGATGCCCTGCAGTTCAAGCATGACTCGCTCCGAGATACGCGCTCATCACGGCGGCGCTTTCCATCACTTCGCGCGGCGCGCCTTGCGCGAGCATGGCTCCCTGGTCGAACACGACGATGCGATCGGTAAGCGCCATCACGGCGTCCATCACGTGTTCGACGAAGACGATGGTCGTGCCCTGGTCGCGGATGCGGCGGATGAGCGCCACGGCGGATTCGATTTCGGCGGGGGTGAGGCCGCAGAGCACTTCGTCGAGCAGCACGAGCTTCGGGCGCGACGCCAGTGCGCGCGCGAGTTCGAGGAACTTGCGCTGGTGCAGGTTCAATTCGCCCGGCAGCGCCGTGGCTTTCGATTCGAGATGCGTGAAGGCGAGCAGGCGCATCGCCTCTTCGCGCGCCGCTTGCGATGTTCGCACGTGACCCGCGTACATCGCGGCGATCGCGACGTTGTCGATCACGGGAAGTTGCGAGAACGGGCGCGGGATCTGGTAGGTGCGCGCGATGCCCGCGCGCGCGATGGCATGGGCGGGGAGATGGGAGATGTCGCGGCCGGCGAGAACGACCGCCCCGCCGTTCGAGGGGAAATGGCCGCTCACGACGTTGATGAACGTGGACTTGCCCGAACCGTTGGGGCCGAGCAGGCCGAGGATCTCGCCTTCGTTGACTTGCAGGCTCACGTTCGAGAGGGCCTGCAGGCCGCGAAAGGATTTGGAAAGGCCGCGGACTTCGAGCAGGGCCGTCTTTGCTCCCTCTCCCGCTTGCCGGAGAGGGTGGGGGTGAGGGTTGGTGGAGAGGTCGGCCTCGTGGCGCGCGGGCACCCCCCTCACCGCCCCCTCTTCCCGCAAGCGGGAGAGGGAGTTCGGCTTGTGCGCGAATTTCCCCATCACCCCCTGCGGCATGAAGAGAATCCCGACCACCAGAATCAACCCGATCACCCCTTTGCCCAGCACCGCGTACTCCCCGCCCGTGAACGCATAGAGCAGACAGGTGATCGCCACCGCCCCGATCGCGGGCCCGGCCCAGTGCCGCGAGCCGCCGAGGATGCTCATGAGCACCACCGTGAGCGGCACGGTCAGGTTGAACGTCTCCGCCGTGGTCACGTACGACACGAAGAGCGCGTGAATCCCACCGGCCCAGCCCGCGACCGCGCAGCACGTCGCGAGCGCCATGAGCTTCCACCGGTAGGTCGGCACGCCCATCGCTTCGGCCGCTTCCTCGTCGTCGTGGATCGCGAACAGGCCCGCGCCGAAGCGCGAGTAGCGCACGGCCCACGAGATCAGCAAGGCCGCCACGGCCGCCATGAGCATCATCAGATAGAGGCTGCCGGTGGGCGTCGGCGCGAGCTTCGGCACGGGCACGGCATTGAGATAGACGCCCGGGCCGCCATCGATCGGCGTGTTGCCGATGATGGTCGCGATCACGAACGTGACGGCGAGCGTGAGCAGCGCGAAGAGCTCGCCTCGCACGCCTTTCACGCGGAACGCGATCGCGCCGACGCCCACACCGATCGCCGCGGCAACGAGCGCGGCCATCGGCAAGGTCCAGAGAAAGGGCCAGTCGAACTTCGACGCGAGCGTCGCCGACGTGTACACCCCCACGCCGAACCACGCGCCGTGTCCGAACGAGAAGTACCCCCCGTATCCCGAGAGCAGGTTCCACGAAGTCGCGAGCGCGATCCAGAAGAGCGCGAGGTACATGAACGATTCGTAGAACGCGGGCAGTCTGAGCCACGGCAGCGTGGCGAGCACCACGCCCGCGGCAACGAGCGCCGTGGGAGCGGTGCGCCACTTCACGCCGCGCGCCCCGGCCGCGCGAGCAGGATCAGGATGAGCAGCGTGAAGGAAACGAGCGGCGCCCACGAAGGCGACGTCACTGCCATCGTCACGGCTTCGCTCACGCCGATCACGAGTCCTGCTGCGAGCGGGCCGAGCGCGCTGCCCAGGCCGCCCATCATCACCGCGGCGAACACCACGCCGATCCACGCGTACATCTGCGATGGGCTGATGCTGCCCGCGAGTGCGATGCACACGCCCGCGATGCCCGCGAGTGCGGCGCACGTGCCGGCCAGCACGTAGCCGTTGCGCCGCTGGTTGATGCCGAACGCCGCCGCGACGGCTGCGTCTTCGGCGGATGCGCGCAGCGCCTTGCCGAGGTCCGTGTAGCGCAGCATTGCCCACGCGCCGAAGCAGACGACGATCGCGAGGATGAGCGTGAGCAGTTCGGGGATCGGCACGAAGAGCGGGCCCGCGCGGAACTTGAGATCGGACCAGTGCGATTCGAGCTTGCGCGGGTCGGCCGTCCAGATCGATTGCATGAACGATTCGGCGATGCCCATGCAGCCGAAGGTGAGGAGCAGCGACGAGAAGGGCGTGAGCCGGAAGCGTTCGATCAGCGCGTGCAGGCCGGCGCCCGCGCCGAACATGAGCGGCACGATCGCGACGAGCGTGACGAAGGGGTCCATCTTCATGCTCGCGCCGAGCTGCCAGCAGATGTAGGCGGCGATGAAGGCGAGTGCGAAGTGCGCGAGATTGATCGTGCGCAGCAGCCCCCAGCTCAGGCCGAGTCCGAGGCCGAGCAGGCCGTACAGGGCGCCCGTGAATACGCCTGCGAGGATGGACTGCGCGAGCAGCGTCCAGCTGGGGAAGGTCATTCGCCGGTCGTCCCCGCGCAGGCGGGGACCCAGTGACTTGAACGACGCTGGATTCCCGCATTCGCGGGAATGACGGGCGCAGGCGCCACCCACCCCGTCGTCACCGCGCAGGCGAGGACCCGGCGACTCGAACGACGCTGGATTCCCGCCTTCGCGGGAATGACGGGCGCACGCGCCACCCGCCCCGTCGTCCCCGCGCAGGCGAGGACCCGGCGACTCGAACGACGCTGGATTCCCGCCTTCG
>NZ_DASZSE010000043.1:0-69843 GCF_035548915.1 Ramlibacter sp.
CGCGCCGCTTCCTCCGGCGCCCGCGCTGCCGCTCGCGCCTGCGCCGACGCTGCCGCTCGCGCTGCCGCCTACGCCGCCCGCACCGCCACTCGCGCTGCCGCCGACACTGCCGCTTGCGCTTCCGCTGGCACTGCCGCTTGCGCTGCCGCCGACACTGCCCCCGGCACTGCCACTTGCGCTGCCGCCGACACTGCCGCCCGCGCTCGCACCGACGCTGCCACCGGCACTGCCACTGGCGCTACCACCAGCGCCACCACTGGCGCTACCACCAGCGCTTGCCCCGGCACTGCCGCCGACGCTTCCACCCACGCTGCCGCCGACGCTGCCGCTGCCCGTGTCTCCCGCGGACACGCTGCCGCCGACACTGCCGCTGCCCGATGCACCGACGCTGCCCACCGAGCCGCTGCCCGTGGCGCCGACGCTGCCGCTACCCGTCGCGCCCGAGCCCGAAATGCCGGCCGCCCCGGTGCCGGTGACGGTGCCGCGCACGTCGAGCGGCGTCGCCGGGTCGGCCGCGAGCGCCGCGCTCAGCACCAACGGCGCGCACAGCGCGACCGACCAGGGCGCGAGCGCGCGCATCCTGAATGAGGAATTGCGAATCATGATGAAGGACTCCTTTCACTGCCATGCCGCGCAAGGCGGCTGTGAGTCCATCGTGCTTGCCCGACAGCAGCCCCTGCGTAGGACGCGCTCCCGCGGCGAAGAAAGCGATTCCGGCGCGCATGTAGGTCGCGCGCCGACGCGGGGCTTTCAGTAGCTGAGCGCGGTCGCCTTGCCGCGGAACACGCGGTACATGAAGACGGTGTAGCCGATCGTCATCGGCAGCGTGATGGCCACGCCGATCAGGATGAAGACGAGCGATTCGGTCGCGCTCGCCGCCTGCCAGATCGTCATGCGGTCGATCACGATGAACGGGTAGAGGCTGTACGCAAGACCGAAGAAGGCAAGGATGAAGACCGCGACCGTGCTCGCGAACACGACCCAGCCGTAGCCCGCGCGCACGATGCGCGGCTCGGCGATCACGTGCCACCCGACCATGAAGGCGACGGCCGAGGCGACCGGAATCGGCAGCAGCGCGAAGAATTGAGGCAGCACGAACCACTTGTCGAACACCGTGCGGCTCACGAGCGGCGTCGCGATCGAGATGCCCGCGAGCGCCGCGCCCATCGGCCAGAGGACTTTGCGGGCCCAGCGCACCGCCTTCGCCTGCAGCTCGTCGGACGTCTTGATGATGAGCCAGCCCGCGCCGAGCATCGCGTACGCGGTCGGGAGCGTGAGGGCGATGAAGGCATCGAACGCGAGCTGCCAGGCGCCGAGCTCGAAGCCGGTGAGGTAACTGCCGAGCATCCAGCCCTGCGCTATCGCCGCCGCGGCCGAGCCCACGGAGAAAAGGCGGTTCCACGCCGCCTTGTGCTCGTCGCGCGCCTTCACGCGAAAGTCGAACGCCACGCCGCGCAGCACGAGCCCGATGAGCATGATGGCCACCGGCAGGTAGAGCGCGCTCAGCACCACGCCGTGCGCGAGCGGAAAGGCGATGAGCAGCACGCCGATGCCGAGCACGAGCCAGGTCTCGTTCGCATCCCAGAACGGGCCGATGCTCGCCACCATCACGTCTTTCTCGGCGTCGGTCGCAAGGGGCAGCAGGAGTCCGACGCCCAGGTCGTAGCCGTCGAGGATGACGTAGGCAAGCAGCGCGAGTCCCATCACGGCCATGAAGACGAGCGGCAGTGCGGTCGGCAGGTCCATGTTCACGTTCCGCGTGCAACGGCGGCGGAATCGACGGGAAGGGGCTGCACAGGCGCGGGCTCGCCCGGATGTTCGGCCATGTACTTGAGCACGCCCACGTACGAGAGCAGCAGCATGACATAGAGCGCGAGGTACGCCGCGAGCGTCGCGGCCACCATCGCGGGCGGATGCCGCGCCACGACGTCCGCCGTCCGCAGCAGCCCGTAGACGACGAAGGGCTGGCGGCCGATTTCCGTCACGTACCAGCCCGCGAGCGTCGCGACCCAGCCCGAGAACGTCATCGCCGCGAGCGTGTGCAGCACGCGGCGTGGCAACGCGCGGCCGCCGCGCATGTGCCACGCCGACCACCAGGACACCAGCAGCATGAGCAATCCCATGCCGACCATCGCGCGAAAGGCGAAGAACACCGGCGCGACGGGCGGGTGCGCGCCCGCGAATCTGTCGAGGCCCTGGATCTCGGCATCGGCGTCATGCGCGAGGATGAGGCTGCCGGCTTTCGGCAGGCGCAGCGCGAAGCGCGTCGTGCCGGCTTCCTCGTCGGGCCAGCCGATGAGCGTGAGCGGCACGCCGCGCTCGGTCTGCCAGATCGCTTCCAGCGCCGCGATCTTCGCGGGCTGGTGGTGCAGCGTGTTCAGCCCGTGCATGTCGCCCGCCAGAATCTGCAGCGGGATCGCGACGGCGGCGGTGACGACGCCCGCGCGCAGCGCGCGGCGCGTGCCGCCGTTGGCCGTGCCCTTCAGCACCTGCCACGCGCTCAGGCCCGCGACGAGGAAGGCCGCGGTGAGCGTCGAAGCGAGGAGCTTGTGCACGAAGCGGTAGGGAAACGAGGGATTGAAGATCACGCCCCACCAGCTCGTCGCGTGGAAGCGGCCGTCGACGATCGTGTAGGCGGCGGGCGTCTGCATCCACGAGTCGAGCGCGAGAATCCAGAACGCCGAGAGCGTGGTGCCGAGCGCAACGAGGAAGGTCGCCACCAGATGCGTGCGCGCCGACACGCGCTGCCGCCCGAAGAGCATGATCGCGAGAAAGCTCGCTTCCAGGAAGAACGCGGTGAGCACCTCGTAGCCGAGAAGCGGCCCCGCGATGTTGCCCGCGTGTTCCATGAAGCCCGGCCAGTTGGTGCCGAACTGAAAGCTCATCGTGATGCCCGACACCACGCCGAGCGCGAAGGTGAGGGCGAATACCTTGGTCCAGAAGTACCACGCGTGTTCCCACTCGGACGCTTCGGGCGTGCCCTGCGCGCGCAGGTGCCGCACGCGAAAGAAGAGCAGGATCCACGCGAGCGCGATGGAGATGGAGGGAAACAGGATGTGAAAGCTCATGTTCGCCGCGAACTGCAGGCGTGACAGGAGCAGGGTGTCGGCCATCTCTCGGGAGATTGTGGCACGGCGCGCCGCGCCGCGCGCGCATGGCGGCGGCTCAGTCCTCGCGGACGTAGAAGCGGTGGTTCGGGTCCAGGCTGCGGAACGCGAAGTGGTTGCGCCGGTGGAAGTGGATGCCCGTGCGTCTCAGCGCCAGGCTGATCTGGTCGATGTCCTGCGCCGACCTGGCCTTGTCCGCGAGGGCGGGCCCGTCGACGAGCGCGCGGCCCCCCGGCGAGCCGAGCGGGACCTCGCACTCCACGATCAGGTAGGCGCTGTAGCAGCCCACGTGGCGACCCTGCCGGATCGTGACCGCGTGACGGTCGCACGCGGCCTCGACGGGCGTGCGCCGGGGCTCGGGGGTGGCGGCCACCTCGGCGCCGCGCCGCTCGCCTCGAACGTGAATCACGGCAGCTTGCGGCGGCGCGGCGCCGTCCTGCTCGGACGCGAGTGGATAGGAGCGGGATGCCGGCGTCAGGGTGGGCGCGTCCATGGAGTCCTCTGTGCGGATGAGGCGCCATTGTTCCACGAGTCCGCCTGCCGTCAGCGGCCGGGCGCCGCCCGGTTGCGGCTACTGCGGCAGCGCCGCCGAGATCGCTCCGATCATGCGCGACAACTCCGCTTCGAACGGCTCGATCAGCGCTTCGAGCGCCGGCATCGGCGTGTGTTCCCGCAGCGCCGCTTCCAGCCGCGCCGCGCGCGCCGTGAGCTCGACCGCGCCGATGTTGGCGGCCAGGCCCTTGGCCGTGTGAGCGATGCGCTCCGCCAGCAGGTCGTCCCGCGCGGCGAGCGCGGCGCGCAGCTGCCGCGAGCAGTCGCGCTGGCCGTCCACCCAGCGGCGCAGCATCGCGAGATAGAGCGCCTTCTTTCCCATCATCCGGCGCAGGCTGGACGCCGTGTCGAGACCTTCCACCACGGGCAGGCCGTCGGCATCCACGAGGGGCGCCTTCACGGCCGGCCGCCCGAGCGCGAGCCACTTCGCGAGCACGCGCTGCAGCTCGTTCGGCTCGATCGGCTTGGCGACGAAGTCGTCCATGCCGGCCGCGAGGCACCGTTCGCGGTCGCGCAGCAGCGCATTGGCCGTCATCGCGACCACCGGCAACTTCGCGCACGAGGGGAGCTTGCGCAGCTCCTGCGTCGCCGTGAGGCCGTCCATCACGGGCATCTGCATATCCATGAGGACGAGGTCGTAGCCGCCCGAGCGCAGCATGTCGAGCGCCTCCTGGCCGTTGGACGCGATCTCGCAGTCGATGCCCGCGTCCTTCAGCAGCTCGCGGCCGACGCTCTGGTTGATGTCGTTGTCCTCCACGAGCAGCACGCGCGCACCGCGCGGCGCCGAGCGCGGCGCATCCGGCAGGGGCGGCTGCGAATCGCGCGCGCCTTCGTCGGCCAGGCGCACGGGCACGCTGAAGCGAAACGTGCTGCCCCGGCCGGGTGTGCTTTCCACGCTCACGTCGCCTCCCATCAGTTCGGCGAGCTTCTTGCAGATCGCGAGTCCGAGGCCCGTGCCGCCGTAGCGGCGCGTGGTGGAGGAGTCCGCCTGCGAGAAGCTCTGGAAGAGCCGCTGCTGCTGCTGCTCGGTGAGGCCGATGCCGGTGTCCGTCACCGAGAAGCGCAGCATCACTTCGTCGTCGTCCGCGGCGCCCGCGCGCACCGCCACGACGACGCTGCCTTTTTCCGTGTATTTCACGGCGTTGTTCACGTAGTTGATGAGCACCTGGCGGATGCGAAGCGAGTCGCCGACGAGCCGCCGCGGCACGTCGTCGGCCACCTGGAAGTCGAGCTCGAGGCCCTTGGCCGCGGCCTTGTCCGCCATCGTCGCGCCGACTTGCGCGATGAGCCTGTCGAGGTTGAAGGCCTCCTCCTCGATCGCGAGCTTGCCGGCCTCGACCTTGGAGAAGTCGAGGATGTCGTTGATGATGCCGAGCAGGTGCTGGCCCGAGGCGTGCACCTTCTGGATGTAGTCGCGCTGCCGCGCGGGCAGCTCGCCCTTCAGCGCGAGGTGCGACAGGCCGATGATGGCATTCATCGGCGTGCGGATCTCGTGGCTCATGTTGGCGAGAAAGTCCGACTTCATGCGCGTCGCTTCCTGAGCGACGTCGCGCGCGCGTTCGAGCTCTTCTTGCTGAAGCTTGCGCTGGGTCACGTTGCGCCCCACGGCCAGGATGCCCATCACGCGCCCCTGGTGGTCGCGCAAGGGGCTGCGCAGGGAGTCGAGGAGCGCCATCGTTCCGTCCGGGTAGGTGACCCACTCCTCGCTGCGCACGCGCTCCATCGTGTCGATCACCTGGCGGTCGATCGCCTCGACGTTGCCGGCCAGCTCCGGGCTGCACACCTCGGCCAGGCGCTTGCCGACCACGTCCGCGGCGCTCACGCCGCTCAGCTTCGTGAACGCTTCGTTGCAGCCGAGGTAGCAGCCCTCGGCGTCCTTGTAGCTGATGACGTCCGGAATGGAGTTCACCACCGCCGCGAGCAGCGCCTGATGCCGGCGGCTCTCGTTGGCCGCGAGCAACTGCTCGGTCGTGTCCTGGTAGGAGAGGATGAAGAGCTCGCGGTCGCCGTCGTCGGCCATGCTGCCCATCACCTTCGCGTAGCGCATCTCGCCCGTCTTGCGCTTGAATCCGCTCTGGAAAGCCACCGGCAAGCCGGTGCGAAGCCATTCGGCCACGAGCGGCGCCACGGCTTCCTCGCAGAAGTGGCGATCGAAGTCGTTCATGGGCAGCCCCACGAGCTCCTCGCGCGCATAGCCCAGGTGGTCGCACGCGGCCCGGTTGGCAAAGGCGACGCAGCCGGTCGCCCGATCGATCCAGAGCATCGGCCCGCTCGTTTCCAGCACGAGCTGGTTGAACGCCGCCTTGCGGTCTTCCGCGATCTTCGGCGGCGCGTCCACGCACGCCGAAAGGCGCCTCACGGAGACGCGCAGCCTGGAATTCTCGGCCAGTGCCTCGCGCAGCTGCACGCGCAGCACCTCGGCCTCGCCGATCAGCATCTCGGCCGGCTGCGATTCGAGTTCGAGTTCGATGAGATCGACGTCCATGTTCGCTGAGACTCCCTTGCTGTGCTTCAGTGGACGCGGCTCGCGTGGTCCTTCGCGCGCGATTCGGCGGCGTGGGCCGCCACGAGGTCGCGCTCGGCCGCCGGCAGCCGGTCGAGGTCGACCAGCACGCGCATGCCGAGCCTGTCCCACTGGAACACCTTGCGCGCGCCTTCTTCCACGTGCAGGTCGTCGCGCAGCACGAAGGCGTCCACCGGTTCCGGGAAGCCCTTGAGCGCCACCGGGGCGAGCTGGTCGGCGGCGAATTCCTCGCGCACGAGCACCCAGGTCTCGCGCGAGATCAGGATGCCGCCGGGCTCCGCGGCCTGTTCCAGGCGCGCCGCCTTGTTCACTTCGGCGCCGATGATGGTGTAGTCCATGCGGTAGTCGCTGCCGAAGTTGCCGACGTCGCAGATGCCGGTGTTGATGCCGCAGCGGATCTCGAAGCATTTGTCCGAACCCATCTGGCGCCAGAGGCTTTGCAGCTCCGCCATGCGGCGCTGCATCGCGACTGCCATGCGCACGCACTGCAGCGCGTCTTCCTTCACGCCGCGGGTGGACGGGTCGCCGAAGAAGACGACCATCGCGTCGCCGATGAACTTGTCGAGCGTGCCGCCGTGCTCGGCGACGATCTTGGACATCTCGGAGAAGTAGCTGTTCAGCAGGAACGTGATTTCCTCCGGCTGCCAGCGCGTCGTGGAGGCGGTGAAGTCCTTGATGTCGGAGAAAAAGACGGTGAGGGGCTTTCTCTGCGTGTGCAGCTGCGCCTCGCGCGAGCCGTCGAAGAGCGACTGCACCACCTGCGGCGCGAGGTAGCGCCCGAGCTTTTCGGAAAGCGACCGCAGGTGGCGCGCGTTGATGCTGCGTTCCAGGTGCGTGTTGACGCGCGCGAGGAGCACGGGCGGGCTGATCGGCTTGGTGATGTAGTCCACGGCGCCGAGATCGAGGCCGAACTGCTCCTCCTCGATGCTCGCGAGCGCGGTGAGGAAGATGACCGGAATCTCCGATGTGGCGGGGCTCGCGCGCAGGCGCCGCAGGACTTCGTAGCCGTCCATGCCGGGCATCATGATGTCCAGAAGGATCAGGTCGGGCGGGGCTTCGCCCGCGGCCTCGTCGAGCGCGTGGGCGCCGTCCTCGGCCGTGACGACCTCGTACCTGTCTTCGAGCAGCGCCTGGATCAGGAACAGGTTGTCCGGCGTGTCGTCCACGGCGAGGATGCGGTGCCTGCGGACTGACGAATCTGCGGTGGTGCTGTTCATGCGTGCCTTTCGCTGGGGTGCTGTGATGAGACCATCCGGCTCATTTCGGCCCGTACGGAAAATGGCGCGCGGCCTTAGGGGCTTTTCTGCTGCGCTTTAGTTCTACCAGGACCATCGGGACTTCACGGGCCTTGCAGCGCAATGCCTGAAGCGAGATACTGTACGCATGACCAGTAGCGATCGCACATGACGCAGACTCGCATTCCGCTGCAGGCGATCAAGGGCCGCGGCGCGGCCGATCGGATGCCGCATCGGTTCTCGAGCGACTCGCGCGCCGCGTTCGACGACGGCTGGGATACGCTGCAGATCGAAGCCGCCGAACGGCACGATGCGCCACCGACCGAAGTCACGTGGGAAGACGCGAAGAGCATCGTCACGTCGAACGAATCGCCCGACGTCTACTTCGAACGTTCGATCAATCCCTACCGTGGATGCGAGCATGGTTGTGTCTACTGCTATGCCCGCCCCACCCACAGCTACCTCAACCTCTCGCCGGGCCTCGACTTCGAAACGAAGATCATCGCCAAGCGCAACATCGGCCCGCTGCTGCGCGGCGAACTCGCGCGGCGCGGCTACCAGCCGAAGCTGATCGCCATCGGCACGGCGACCGACTGCTACCAGCCCGTCGAACGCGAACTGCGCCTCACGCGCTCGGTGATCGAGCTGATGCACGAGACGAATCACGCGTTCAGCCTCGTCACCAAATCGAGCGGTGTCGAACGCGACCTCGACCTCATCGCGCCGATGGCGGCGAAGCATCTCGCGGCGGTCTACGTGACGATCACGACGCTCGACCCCGTGCTCGCGCGGCGGCTCGAACCGCGCGCGGCGGCGCCGCATCGAAGGCTGCGCGTGCTGAGGACGCTCGCGGAACACGGCGTGCCCTGCGGCGTGAGCCTCGCGCCGCAGATTCCCTTCCTCACCGAAGACATGGAGCAGGTGATGGAAGCCGCGTGGGAGGCCGGCGCGCGCAGCGCCTTCTATCACATGCTGCGCCTGCCCTGGGAAGTGGCGCCGCTTTTCAGGCAGTGGCTCGAACTGCACTACCCGCAACGCGCGGCCCGCGTGATGGGTCGCGTGCGCGACCTGCGCGGCGGCAAGGACTACGACAGCGACTTCGCCACGCGCATGAAAGGCTCGGGCATCTGGGCCGAGCTCTTCGCGCAGCGCTTTCGCAAGACGGTGGAGCGCCTCGGGTTCAACCAGGTGCGCGTGGAGCTGGACGAAACGCAGTTCCGCCCGCCCGCCATGCACGGGCAGGGCTCGCTCTTTTGAGGCACTTCTCTTATCCTCGCACGCATGCTGATCCAGGCACGTCCGGGCATGCAGGCGGTGAAGCTGGCAGCGGCGTGCGGCCTCTTCGCCTGGGCGCTCGGCTTCGCGCTCATGTTCCTCAGGCCGTGGACGCTGGTCGAACTGAAGCTCTTCGACCTGATGACGGTCGCGACCGCGCCGGGCAAGTCGTCGCTGCCCATCACCATCGTCGGCATCGACGAGGCGTCTTTCACGCAACTCGGCAAGCGCTGGCCCTGGCCGCGCGACATGCACGCGAAACTGCTCGATCGTCTGCACGCGGCGGGCGCGGGCGTGATCGCGTTCGACCTGCTGTTTCCTGAAACGAGCGCGCCGGCCGAAGACCAGGCCATGGCCGAAGCCATTCGCCGCGCGGGCAACGTCGTGCTCGCCTCGGACTACGCGTTCCACGAGACGGCGTCGATGCGCGAGTTCCTCCGAGTCGACCCGGTGCAGCCGTTCACGGAAGCGGGCGCGCTCTCGGGCCTCACGACGGTGGACCTGGACCAGGACGCCGTGATCCGCGCGATGCCGCGGGATGCGGAGGCCTTCTGGCGCCAGACGGTGCGCGCTCTCCTGAAGGCGCGGCCGGGGCTCGTGCCCGATCCTTATGTGCCGCCCGGCGCACTGATCCGCCATCTCGGGCCGGCGCGCACGTTTCCCTACGTGTCGTACTACCAGGTGTTGAACGGCGACCCCGCGATCCCGAAGGACTTCTTCGCAGACCAGATCGTGCTCGTCGGCAAGGACGTTCGCGCTTCGCTCGAGGCCACAGGCACGGGAGGCGACCTGCTCGCCACGCCGTTCCTCCTCGAGTCGAACCAGCTCACGCCGGGCGTCGAGGTGCAGGCGACGATCCTCGAGAACGCGCTCATGGGCCAGACGATCGTGCCTGCGAGCTTCGGGCGCAACGCGATGGTGATGACACTGGCGGTGCTCCTCGCGATCCCGGCGCTGCTCTACTGGCAGCCGCTGCGAAGCGGCGCGGCGATGCTCGTGCTCGGCGCGGCGCTCTCGGCGGTCACGGTGTGGCTCTTCAAGGATCACGGGCAATGGCAGTACGCCGGCACGCCGCTGGCCGCGCTGCTGGCGGGCTACCTCGCGACGGGCACGGGCTCGTATCTCACCGAAAAGCGCCGCGCGACGCAGATCCGGTCGGCCTTCAGCAAGTACGTGTCGAGCGATGTGGTGAACCGGATCATCTCCAGTCCGGAGAGTCTGAAGCTCGGAGGCGAGCGTCGCGAGCTCACGGTGCTCTTCACCGATCTCGCGGGCTTCACCACCGTGTCGGAAAAGCTCGCTCCCGAAGCGGTCGCGGAACTCGTCAACACTTACCTGAACGAAGTGACCGGCGTGATCATGAAGCACGGCGGCACGGTGGACAAATACGTGGGCGATGCGGCGATGGCGTTCTGGAACGCGCCGCTCGATGACCCGAAGCACGCGCTGCACGCGGTGCAGGCCGCGATCGAGATGCAGGAAGCGATGGACAAGCTGCAGCCGCGCTTCCGGGCGCTGGGCGTCGAGAAGCTCTCGATGCGCGTGGGGGTGCATTCAGGGCCGGCCATCGTCGGCAACATGGGATCGGACCTGCGCTTCGACTACACGGCGCTCGGCGACACGGTGAACCTCGCTTCGCGGCTCGAAGGCGCGAACAAGCACTACGGCACGCGCATCCTGCTGTCCGCGAGCACGGCGGCGGCCCTGTCGGGCGCGGTGCGCCTGAGGCAGGTCGATCGCATCCGCGTGAAGGGCAAGACGGTGGCGGTGGACGTGTTCACGCCCTGCGCCGACGCGAAGCTGGCCGCGGCAACCGACGAAGCGTGGAAGGCTTACGTGGCGGCCGACTGGGAAGCCGCCGAACGCGCGTGGGTGCGCGTGCAGGCGATCGCGCCGGACGACACGGTGGCCCGGGTATTTCTCGCGCGCATCGCGAAGCTCCTCACGCTGTCGCTCGCACTCGACTGGGACGCGGCGACGGCGCTGGAGTGAACGGCGTGCGCTACCTGGCCGCGAGTTCCGCGAGCCTTCTTTCCGTTTCCCTGGAGCGCAGCGACGCCTCATAGGCCGCGCGGCCCGAAGCTTCGTCCCATTCGCCGGCGGAGATCGCGTTGATGTGCGCCTTCATCGAGCGCACCGCCTGCGCCTCGCACAGCGCGATGCTGTCGCGGTACTCGGCGACACGCGTGAGCAGCGCTTCACGCTCGACCAGTTCGGTGAGAAAGCCCGTGCGGAGCAACTCTTCGCTTTCGAGCGTCATGCCGGTGAGAAAGATCTTCTTGGCGGCCGAACAGCCGAGCCGCGTGACGAAGCGCCTGAGGCCGCCGGGGTAGTAGTGCAGGCCGAATCGCGCGGCCGGCATGAAGAGCCTGCAGCCGCGCACACCGATGCGAAAGTCGCAGGCGAGCGCGAGGTCCGTGCCGCCGCCATACGCGCTGCCGTTCAATGCGCACAGCGTCGGAATCTCGAGCGACTCGATCGCATCGAGCATGTCCTCGAGCGAGCGGTCCAGGCGCGTGCCGATCTGCCCGAGCGTGTACCCGGAACAGAAAGTGCGTTCGCCTTCGGCCGTGAGGACGAGCAGGCGCACGGACGGCGTCGCGCGGATCGTCGCGATGTGATCCATGATCGCCGCGGGATCGTCCGGGTCGATGCGGTTGTGCTGGCCGGGCCGGCGCAGCGTGATCGTCGCGGCGTGCTCCGCGATCTCGAGATGGGGTGCGTGGCCGGAAGTCATGCGGCCATTCTCCGCGAATGCTGCGAGATGACGCCTTCCCGCGCGAGCCGGTCGAGATCGCCCCGGGCGTATCCGAAGTCCTGGAGCACCTCGTACGTATGCTCGCCGAGCACGGGCGGCGCGCTGCGGATCGACTCGCCCGTGCGTCCGTCGAGCGTGATCGGGCTGCCGACCTGGCGCAGGGTGCCGAGTTCCGCGTGCTCGACTTCCTCGACCAGCCGCGAATGGATCACCTGCCCGTCCGCGAAGACGTCGGCGAGGTTGTTGATCGGCCCGGCGGGGACGTCGGCTGCGAGCAGAAGCTCGGTCCACTCGGCGCGGGTACGCTGCTTCAGGCGCGCTTCGATCGCCGACTTCAGTTCCTGTCGCCGCTCGATGCGCTGCGCGTTGGTCGCGTAGCGCGGATCGTCCGCGATGTGCTGCAGGTCGAGCACGGCGCACACGCGCTTCCACATCTGCGACGTGGCGGGCGCGATGTTCAGCAGTCCGTCGGCGGTCTCGAATGCGCCATAGGGCGAGATGACCGGGTGCGTGTTGCCGGCGAGCCCCGGCACTTCGCCGAGACTCAGGTAGCGCTGCGCCTGCACGCTCATGAGCGCGACGAGCCCGGCGAGCAGCGACGTTTCCACGCGCCGCCCGCGCCCGCCGCTGCCGCGCTCGGCCAGCGCGGCGAGCACGCCGATCGCGCACCACATGCCCGCGGCCTGGTCGCCGATGGCGACGCCGACGCGCACCGGTCCCGTTTCGGGGCTTCCGGTCACGCTCATCAGGCCCGAGTAACCCTGCGCGATCTGATCGAAGCCCGGCCGCTCGCCCGCGGGCCCCGTGCTGCCGAAGCCCGTGACGCTCGCATAGATGAGCCGCGGATTCGCGGCCGCGAGCGCCTCGTAGCCGAGCCCCATGGCCTCCATCGCGCCGGGGCGGAAGTTCTCGACGACGACGTCGCAATCGCGCGCGAGCCCGCGCAGAAGCTCGAGGCCCCTCGCGTCGCGGAAGTTCACCGCGACGCCGCGCTTGTTCCGGTTGGCGCTCAGGAAGTAGGCGCTCGTGCCGCGGTCGAACGGGCCCCACTCGCGAATCATGTCGCCCCCGCTCGGCTCGACCTTCACGACGTCGGCGCCCAGGTCGCCGAGGATCATCGTGCAGAACGGTCCCGCCAGCGCACGGGTGAGATCGAGGACGCGCACGCCCGAAAGCGGCAGGGAAGCTGTCTCGCTCATGTTTTCTCCACTTGTCAGATCGGTCCGGCCAGTCTATATTGCATACAACGGAAATGCAACCGTTGTGCAAATCAGGAGCCCCATCAGGAGCCCCATCAGGAGACCTATCAGGAGACTTATGCGCCAGCCCAACATCCTCTTCGTCATGGCCGACCAGCTGTCGGCGCCCGTGCTGCCCATGCACGGCAACACCGCCGTGCGGGCGCCTCATTTGCAGGCGCTCGCGGCGCGCTCCACCGTGTTCGACAACGCGTACTGCAACTTCCCGCTGTGCGCCCCGGCGCGGTTCTCGCTGCTCGCGGGCCAGTTCGCCACGCGCATCGGCGCGTTCGACAACGCGTGCGAGTTCCAGGCCGCCACGCCGACGCTGCCCTACTACCTCGCGAAGGCGGGCTACCGCACCATCCTCGCGGGCAAGATGCATTTCGTGGGGCCCGACCAGAAGCACGGCTTCGAGGAGCGGCTCACGACCGACATCTATCCCGCCGACTTCGGCTGGGTCGCGGACTGGAAGGAAGGCGAGTTCAGCTTCTATTCGCCGGGCCACAACCTGAGCACGGTGGACGAAAGCGGCTCGTGCTTCAGGAGCCTGCAGCTCGACTACGACGAGGAGGTCGAGGCCAGGACGATCCAGCGCCTCTACGACCTCGCGCGCGACGACGACCGGCGGCCGTTCTTTCTCTGCGCGTCCTTCACGCATCCGCATCCGCCGTACCACATTCCGCCCGAATACCTCGAGCGCTATTCGCCCGAGGACATCAACCTGCCGCTCGTGGGCGACATGCCGATGGCCGAGCGCGACAAGCTGAGCCAATGGGTGCAGTACTCCCACGGCCTCGACAAGGCGGGCGCGACGGACGAGCAGATTCGCCGGGCGAGGCACGCCTACTACGCGATGGTGAGCTACATCGACGACAAGGTCGGGCGCCTGCTCGAAACGCTCGAGCGCGCGGGCTTCGACGACGACACGATCGTCGTCTTCACCTCCGACCACGGCGACATGCTGGGCGAACGCGGCATGTGGTTCAAGCGCGTCTTCTTCGACTGGTCGGCGAAGGTGCCGCTCATCGTGTTCGATCCGCGCGTGCGCAAGCCGCGCCGCATCGCGCAGCCCGTGTCGCACGTGGACCTGCTGCCCACGCTGGTGGACTACGCGACCGACGCAGCGCCGCCCGCATGGGTGGAGCCGGTCGATGGCCGCAGCCTCGTGCCCTTCGTCGCCACCGGCGACCGCGGCGGCAACGGCAGCGGCAACGGCGAGGGCGAGGGCGAAGCTTTCGTCGAGTACACGGCAGAGGGCGTGACGGGCCCGTGCTGCATGCTCAGAAGCGGCCGGTACAAGTACGTGTACACGCACGGCCACCCCGACCTGCTCTTCGACATGCAGGACGATCCGAACGAGCTCACGGACATTTCCCGGCGCGAGCCGCGCGTGCTCGAAGCGCTGAAGGCCCGCGTGCTCTCGCGATGGGATCCGGAGGCGATCACGCGGGAAGTCCTCGCGAGCCAGGCGCGCCGCAAGTTCATCAACTCGCTGCCCGACGGCATCCAGCCCGTGTGGGACTACCAGGCGAGCACCGACGACACGCGCCGGTTCGTTCGCCGCGGCAGCGCACGCGTGATCAAGGTGAAGAAGCGCTGGCCGCCTCTCGAGACCGCCGCCAAGTGAAAGGAATTGCGATGACCGACCTCATGACACCCGACACCGATCCGCACCGCCTCGCCCGCGCGATCAGCGGCTGCAACCTCGTGGCAGGGGAGCTGAAGCCTGCTCGCTGCGGGCGCACCTTCCCCGTCGTGAACCCCGCGACCGGCCGCGAGATCGGCCACGCGCCGCACAGCGACGCGTCCGACGTGGACGATGCCGTTGCCGCTGCGATGGGAGCGCAGGCCGCGTGGGCCGCGATGCCGGCGCGCAAGCGCGGCACGCTCCTGGCCGACTGCTCGCGCCTGCTCGCCGACCACGTGGAGGAACTGGGCCGCCTCGTCGCGCTCGAAACCGGCAAGGCGCTGCGCACGGAAAGCCGCGTCGAAGCGTCGGTCGTCGCCGACGCGCTGCAGTTCTACGGCGGCCTCGGCTCGGAGCTGAAGGGCGAGACGGTGCCCTTCCATCCGGACATGCTGAGCTTCACGCAGCGCGAGCCGATCGGCGTCGTGGGCGTGATCATTCCGTGGAACGCGCCCATGATGCTCATGGCGCTGAAGATCGCACCCGCGCTCGTGGCGGGCAACACGGTCGTCGTGAAGTCCGCGGAAGAAGCGCCGCTCGCGGTGCTGCGCGTGTGCGAGATCCTGAACCGCAAGCTTCCGCCCGGTGTGCTGAACATCGTGTCGGGCTATGGCCCCGACTGCGGCGCGCCGCTCGTGGCGCACCCCGGCGTCGGCAAGGTGACGTTCACGGGCTCGGTGGAAACGGGCCGCATCGTCGCGCGCACCGCGGGGCAGAAGCTGATCCCCGTCACGCTGGAGCTGGGCGGCAAGAGCCCGATGATCGTGATGGACGACGCCGATCTCGACCGCGCGGTCGCCGGCGCGGTGAGCGGCATGCGTTTCACCCGCCAGGGCCAGAGCTGCACCGCGGCAAGCCGCATCTACGTGCATCGCAGCATCCACGACGAGTTCGTGAGCCGGCTGAAGGCGCGCGTGGACGCGATGAAGATGGGCGATCCGCTCGACGAAGCGACCGACATCGGCACCATCATTTCGCGCGGGCAGCTCGAGCGCGTCCTCGGCTACATCGAGACCGGCCGCGCCGACCCCGAGGCGCGGGCGCACGAGTGCTCGCAGCTTCCTGCGGACGAGGCGCTGCGCGACGGGCTCTTCGTGCGGCCCGTCATCTTCACGGGGCTTGCCAACGGCTCGCGGCTCGCGCGCGAGGAGATCTTCGGCCCCGTCACCTGCGTCATCGCGTTTTCCACGTACGAAGAGGCGCTGGCGATGGCGAACGACAGCGACTACGGGCTGGCCGCGACGATCTGGACGCGCGAGCTGAAGACCGCGCTCGACGCGACGCGGCGGCTGAACGCCGGCTTCGTGCAGGTGAACCAGAACATCGTCGTGCAGCCCGGCCTTTCCTACGGCGGCGTGAAGCAGTCGGGCCTCGGCCGCGAGGCCTCGCTCGAGGCGATGCTCGATCACTTCACGCACAAGAAGACAGTGATCCTCAACATGACATGAGCCCCGCGCGGGCGCAACAAGGAGACAGACATGGCCGTCATCGGTTTCATCGGACTCGGCAACATGGGCTTTCCCATGGCATGCCGGTTGAAGGACGCGGGGCACGACGTGCGCGCGTTCGACGTGAGCGCGAATTCCATGGCGCGCGCGCGCGAAGCGGGACTCGCGCCGCGTGACTCCGTCGCGCGCGCGGTCGAAGGCGCCGAAGCCGTGATCACGATGCTGCCGAGCGGACGGCACGTGCTGGACGTGCTCACGGGAAGCGGGCTCGCGTTCGCACCCGGCACGCTCGTGATCGATTGCTCGACGATCGACGTCGCGTCCTGCGCGGCGTTGCACCGGGCGATGCAGTCGAGGGGCCTCGACACGCTGGATGCGCCGGTGTCGGGCGGGGTGGGAGGCGCGGCCGCGGGCACGCTCACCTTCATGGTGGGCGGGGCCGACGCCGCGTTCGCGCGCGCGCAGGACCTTCTTCGCGCCATGGGAAGGAACATCGTCCACGCGGGCGCGGCGGGCGCGGGGCAGGCCGCCAAGATCTGCAACAACATGCTCGCCGGCATCTCGATGCTCGCCGTGTCCGAAGCGCTGGTGCTCGCGAAGCGGCTGGGCCTCGATGCGAAGAAATTCTTCGAGATCGCATCGACCTCCTCGGGGCAGTGCTGGGCGCTCACGAGCTACGCGCCCGAACCGGGCCTCGTGCCGGCGTCGCCCGCCAATCGCGGCTACGAAGGCGGCTTTGCCTCCGAGCTGATGCTGAAGGACCTGCGCCTGGCCGAAGAGGCGGCCGTCGCGAGCCGCTCGACGGCGCTGCTCGGCGCGGCAGCGGCCTCGGTCTACGCGATGCATTGCGCGGCCGGGCGCGGCCGCCTCGACTTCTCTTCGATCATCCAGATGCTCGGCGCATCGAACAATTAGGAGACACATTCATGCAAAACCTCCGCCGCACATTGCGAAGCGGCTTCATCGCGCTGCTGCTCACCTGCACGGCCGCGTTCGCGCAGAAGGACGCGGGCAAGCTGATCGTGGGCTATCCGCCCGGTCAATCCGTGGACACCGTGGCGCGGCTCCTGGCCGATCGGCTGGGTCCGGCCATCGGCCGCACGCTCATCGTGGAGAACATGCCGGGGCAGTCCGGCAGTCTCGCGCTGGCCGCCGTCTCGCGCATGCCCGCCGACGGCAGCATCATGACGCTATCGGCTTCGGCCGCCGTCGCGGGCAATCCGTTTCTCTATCGCAACGTGCGCTACGACAGCGTGAAGGACTTCGAGCCGATCGGCCTCATCTACGACGCGCCGCTCGTGCTGATGGTGGGAAGCGCGCTGCCGATCCATTCGCTTGCGGAACTCGTCGCCTACGTGAAGGCCCATCCGGGCACCGTGAACTACTCGTCGCCCGGCAACGGCTCCGTGTCGCACCTGGCGATGTCGGAGCTCATGCGGCGCACCGGCATCGCGATGACGCACGTGCCGTATCAAGGCTCGGCCAAGTCGCTCACCGACCTCGCGGCGGGGCAGGTGCAGGTGTCGTTCGATGCCTATGCGGCCGCGCAACCCTTCCTCGCCGGGGGCCGGGTGCGTCCGATCGCCGTGAGTTCGGGCGATCGCATTTCCGCGCTGCCTTCGATCCCGACCGTGGCCGAGACCGTGGGCGACTTCGATCTGGTGCCGTGGGTGGGCCTGTTCGCGCCCGCCGGCACGCCGCAGGCCGTCGTCGACAAGACGAGCGAGGAGCTTTCGAAGATCGTGCGTTCGCGCGATTTCTCGCAGCGCATCGTCGCACTCGGCGGGCGGCCGCGCCCCGCGTCGGCGTCGGAATTCAAGGCGTTCGTGCGGCGCGAAGTCGAACGCTGGGCCGCGGTGATCAAGAGCTCCGGCGCGACGCTCGATTGAGGGCGCTCGTCCTGTATAAAGACCGGATGACGTCCGCGAAATCCAGCGCATCGGGCAAGCGCGAGCCGCAATCGCTCTCGGCCGAACAGGTGTGCGAGCGCATTCGCTCGGCGATCCTGCGCGGCGAATTGAAGCCGGGCGCGAAGCTCACCGAGCAGGATCTCGCGGCCGAATTCGAAGTGAGCCGCACGCCGGTGCGCGAAGCGATCCGCCAGCTCGAGGTGGAGCGGCTCGTGAGCCGCACGCCCTTCGTCGGCGTGACCGTGACGCGGCTGAGCCCGGAGGAGGTGATCGAGCTGCTCGACATCCGCGAGGTGCTCGAAGGCCTCGTCGCGCGCCTGGCCGCGGTGAACATGGACGCCGCGCATCTGCAGCGGCTCAAGAAGTCGCTGCAGCAGCTCGGCGCGAGCGCGAAGAAGGGCGACGTCGCGGGCTATCTCGATCATGCGCTCGCGTTTCGGCGAGTGCTGGTCGAATGCTGCCGCAGCGCGACGCTCGCGGAGTTCGTCCTCGCGATCGAAAACCGCCTCAGGCTCGCGGGCAGCCGCACGGCGATGCTGCCGGGCCGCATGGAAGCCGCGATCCGCGAACATGAAGCGCTGCTCGACGCGGTGGCGCGTCACGACGGCGAAGCAGCGGAACGCCTGAACCGCGAACGCATCCAGCACATCCGCGATGCGGTAGCGAAGTCGATCTCGTTTTCGATTCTTTAGCAGACGCGGGCTGTTTCTCCCTCTCCCTCTCCCTCCGGGAGAGGACCGGGGTGAGGGCATCGTCCGGCGCGCCCATCGCGCCCGAGCCGACTGCCCGCCGCCTCAAGTCCGGTACGCCGTCCCGCGTTCGCGTTCCAGCTTCCTCAGCAACCCCGGCCACTCCAGCCGGCCCACCTCCATGAACCCGCCCGGCCCGAGCATCCTGCGGCCTTGCGCCCGCGTGTGCGCGATCGTCGCGTCGGACAGTTCATGCAGCGCCACCCCGCCCGACTGCCCGTCGATCTGGAACCGGCACGCCGTCTCCAGCCGCAGCATCCAGCAGAAGGCTTCGCCGACCGTGCGCCCGACCGTGAGCGCGCCGTGGTTGCGCAGGATCAGCACGCGGCCCTCGGGGCCGAGATCGCGCACGAGCCGCTCGCGCTCGTCCTCGTCGAGGGCCGCGCCTTCGTAGTCGTGATAACCGAGGAAGTCCATCATCACGCAAGCCTTCTGGCTGAGCGGGCGCAGCCCCGCGGCCTGCATCGCGATCGCGTTGTTCGCGCGCGTGTGGCTGTGCATGACGCACACGAGGTCCGTCTGCGCCATGTGAATCGCGCTATGGATCACGAAGCCCGCGGGATTCAGGTGCGACGCATCGCCTTCGACGACGCGGCCTTCCAGGTCGACCTTCAGCAGCGCCGATGCGGTCATCTCGTCGAAGAACACGCCCAGGGGATTCACGAGGAAGTGATGCGCATCGCCCGGCAACGCCACGGAGATGTGCGTCGAAGCGAGGTCCGACATCCCGTAGAGATCGGTGAGCTGGTAGCAAGCCGCGAGCTCGCAGCGCAGCCGCCATTCGGCCTCGTCCATGCCCTCGGGTGCGTGAGGCGCGGCCAGCCGCGCGCCGTCGGAATTCATTTCTTGGCTTCCTTGCTGTGATTCGGCTCGGCGCCGAGCGACTGCGACATCGCGATCCAGCGCGCGAGATCGGCCTGCACGAAGGCGAGCGTCTCCGCCGGCGGCGAAGGCTGGATCACCAGGCCCAGTTCGCCCAGGCTCGCGCGGACGTCGGGCGCCGCGAGCGCCTGCGACAACGCGGCCGAGAGCGCGGAGATGACGTCGGGGGGCATGCCGGCCGGCCCCATGAGCGCGAACCAGTTGGAAATCGCGAGGCCGGGCATGCCTTGCTCGGTCACCGTCGGCACGTCGGGCAGCGATGCCAGGCGGGCGGACGAGGTCACGGCGAGCGCGCGGATCCGCCCGGCCTGCACCGGCTGCACGACGAGCGGCACCGTCATCGCGGTGACGCCGATGTCGCCGCGGATGAGATCGGTCATCACCTCGGGCTGGCCGCGATAGGGCACGTGCGTGAGCTTGACCTTCTGCTGCGCGTTCAGCAGTTCCATCGTGAAAAACGGCGTCGTCCCCGCGCCCGCGGAGCCGTAGTTCACCTGGCCCGGATGCGAGCGCGCGTAGGCCACGAGATCGGGCAGCGTCCGCACGGGCAGGGTGTTCGCCACGATGATCGCCTGCGGAATCGTGCCGATCATGCCGATGGCGCTGAAGGCGGTCTGCGGCTGGAACGATGGGATCGCGGAGCCGGGCGGCGCCATCGTGGTCGGCCCGCTCGCGACCACCAGCGTGTAGCCGTCCGGCGCGCTGCGCGCGACGGCCGAATACCCGATGCTGCCGGCCGCGCCGGTGCGGTTGTCGACGATGAAGTTCTGCTTGAACTGTTCCCCGAGGCGCTGCGCGAGCCGCCGCGCGATCACGTCCACGATGCCGCCCGGCGGGAACGCGGAGACGATCGTCACGGCACGATCGGGATACGTTCCCGCGATCGCGGGGGCGGCCGGCATCAGGCATGCGGATGCCAGCAGTGCGGCGGTCCACGCCACGGCCCGGCGCCGCGAGCCGGGGGAGATCTTGCGGTTTGCCTTGGTCATCGAACTCTCCTTCGAATACGCGTCATGTCTGCGCTTCCACGTCCGGCCAGCGGGCGGCAAGGCCCCGCGCGGCCTCGAATGCCGCCGCGGCGGCGAGAAGATCCGTTTCCCGGCGCAGCCGCCCCACCAGCTGCAGCCCGACCGGAAGGCCGTCGCGGCCCATGCCGCATGCAAGGGTGATGGCGGGATGGCCCGTCAGGTTGAACGGCATGGTCCAGGGAAACCAGTTCGAGCGGACTTCGTCGTGCAGCTGCCCGTCGATGTCGAGCCGGCCGAACAGGTCCTGTCCGATCGGAAGCGCCGTGCGCATGAGCGTGGGCACCGCGATGAAATCGCTG
Organism: Ramlibacter sp.; assembly: GCF_035548915.1. Classification (GTDB taxonomy): domain Bacteria; phylum Pseudomonadota; class Gammaproteobacteria; order Burkholderiales; family Burkholderiaceae_C; genus Ramlibacter. The sequence continues at coordinate 20,696 of NZ_DASZSE010000043.1, forward strand.
TCGCCGAGCAGGTTCTGCACGTGGCGAAAGAGTTGCGTGCGGGCGAAGTTCGCCTGCTGGTAGTCGACGGCGGTGTAGTCGCGCGCGAGTTCGAGCTGCTGCAGGAACGAGGGACTCATGCGGTCGCCGTGTTCTTCCGCCATCCGCCCGAAGCGGGCCTTCCAAACCGTGTGGTTCACGACGCGCCAAAGCGGCTCGATGTCGAAGTCCGACGCGGGCATCTCGGCGAGCTCGGCGCCGAGCGACTGCAGCAGTTCCATCGACGAGGCGAAAGACGACGCGACGTCGGACGCGATGGGCCGCCCCGGCGGCACGGTCGCAAAGAGGATGCGCTTGCCCTGCAGGCTTCGCGCGGATTGCGCCGCCGCGAGATAGTCTTCCGCGCGCGCGCCGGCCGACCATGGGTCGCACGCGTCCTCGCCGGCCATCGCCTGCAGCATGAGCGCCGTGTCGGCCACGACGCGCGAGATCGGCGTCACGTAGGTGAGGTTGCCGATCACGTCCTCGGCCTGCGAATGCGGCACGAGCCCGATCGACTGTTTCAGGCCCACGACGCCATTGCATGCGGCGGGGATGCGGGTCGAGCCGCCGCCGTCGGTCGCGACGCCGATCGGCGCGAGCCCGCTCGCCACCGCCACGGCGGCGCCGCCGCTGGAGCCGCCGCTCGTGCGCGTGGCGTCCCAGGCGTTGCGCGTGCGTCCGAAAAGCGGCGCGTCCGTGAGGCACTTGGAGCCGAACTCCGAAGTCGTCGTCTTGCCGATCAGGATCGCGCCGTGGCGGCGCAGCCGCTCGATCACCACGGCGTCCTGGGTGGGCACGTTGTCTTCGTAGAGGAGCGAGCCGAACGTCGTTCTCACGCCCTTCGTGTCGACCAGGTCCTTGCATGCGTAGGGGATGCCGTGCAGCAGGCCCGTGGCCTCGCCGCGCATGACGGCGCGTTCCGCTGCGGCGGCGTCGCGCATCGCCTCTTCCGGGCAAAGCGTGATGAAGCAGTTGAGCTTCGGCTGCAGGCGGCTCGCGCGTTGCAGCACCGCTCGCGTCACTTCGACGGGCGAGACCTCGCGCCGCGCGATCGCCTCGCGAAGCCGCACGGCCGGCCAGAAGCACAGTTCCTCGGACATTCCTCGCACACCTCGTTCGTCGGCGCGGGCCGCATCGGCCAGCTCGGTGCGAAGCGTGCCACCCGCGTGGCCGCGGGTCCAATACTCGTTCACAATCCGCGCATACCGGGATCGTATGGGCATGGACCTGAGGAGCTTGCGTTACTTCGTCGCCGTCGCCGAGGCCCGCGGTGTGGGCAAGGCCGCCGAAAGGCTGCACATGGCGCAGCCGCCGCTTTCGGTGCAGATTCGCAACCTCGAAGCGCAGGTGGGCACGCCGCTTTTCCTGCGCGAATCCACGGGCATGCGCCTGACCGACGCGGGCGCCGCGCTCTTCGCGCGCGCCCGCGAAGCACTGGCCCTCGCGAGCGATGGCGTCGAAGCGGCGCGCGCGGTGGGCGCGGGCCGGCGCGGCCGGCTGAGCGTGGGCTACATGTTTTCGCTGGGCTATGCGGTGCTGCCGCGGCTCGTGCCGCAACTGCGAAGCACGCTGCCGGAAGTGGAACTGCAGTTCGTCGAAATGAGTGCGGCGACGTACGAAGCGCAGATCGTCGATCACCACGTCGCGGTGGGCCTGTGCATGCCGCCGCTGCGGCGCGCGGACGTCGCGAGCACCGTGGTGGGGATGCAGCCGCTGCGGCTCGCGATGCCCTCGCGCGCGCCGCTCGCGCGTCTCGCGGCCGTTCCGATGCAGCGGCTGCAGGGCGAGCGCCTGATCGCGCTGCCGATACTGAAGGAAGAGGCCGACCGATCGATGGTCGCGGGACTCCTCAGGCGCCATCAGGTGACGATGCAGGTGGTGGAGCGCGTGGAGACGGTGCACGCCGCGCTCGCGCTCGTGCTCGCGGGCGAGGGCTATGCGCTGGTGCCGGTGTGCGCGGCCATCGGAGCGCCGCCGGGGCTCGTCTTTCGCAGGCTCGCCGGCGTGGCCGAAGGGTTCGAGGTGGCGGTGTGCCGCCGGCTCGATCTGGACAGCCCGTTCGTCGAGCCCTTCATCGAGGCGGCGCGCGCGGCGATGCAGTGAGGCGCTCCGGTGAGGCTCAGAACCGGTACGCGTAGCGCAGCGTGATGTGCGCGTCGCGGTCGTTCACCGCGTTCTTGTGCGCGGCGAGGTTGCCCAGGATCGCCTCGACGATGGAATGGCGGTCGAGGCTTTCCCAGTACGCGGTGAACGCGAAAGCCCATCCCGCGTGAATCGGGTCCAGGTTGCGGTCGTCGCGATAGCGCAGCGACCGCCACGTCGCGCTCGCGCCCAAGAGCCACTGCCCACCGAAGGCCCATTGGTTGTCGAGCTGCAGGAAGTGGCGCGGCACGTAGGGAATCATGCGGCCCGCGAGCGCGCCGGTCTGCACGGCGTCGCGATTCAGGTAGCGGGCCGCGAGAGAGGATTCGCGACCGAGCAGCCGGTTCATCGACAGGCCCAGCGTGTCGATGCGCCCTGCCATGTACTGCGGCGTCTGCTCGAGATCGGGCTTGGCCTGGAACACGTCGGGGCGCGCGCGCAGGTTCTGCAACTGCGTGAGCTCGAAGTCGGAGATCGCCGTGGTGCGCCCTGCGAGGCCGTTGTCCACGCGCTCGTGATCGCCGAACGCGCGAATGAAGGTGTGCTCGCCGAACTCGCCGTCGAACTGCACTCGCGCGCGTTCGTAGAGTCCGCCCGCGGCCACGATTCGGTCGTTGATCGCGATGCCGAGCGTCTCCACCGGCGCGAGCGTGGAGACGGATGCGGGCCGCCGCCAACGTTGCAGCACGGCACGCAGCGTCTGAAGCGGCGCGATCTCCCAGCTCACGCCGGCGCGGGGGTTGATCTCGTGACTGTCTCGATCGCCCACCGTGTTCCCGAGGGAAAAGCTGCTCGGCGGCGCGACCTGCAGTGAAAGGGTGTCGGTGTCGAGGCGATGGCCGCGCGCCTGCTGCGCGAACACATCGAGTTGCGCCTGCAGGCCACCGCGCGGCTGAAAGATCGCCGACACATACGCATCGATGGAGCGCAGCGCGAGCTGCTGCCCCGTGTCCACGACGGCGGGCGTGAACGTGGTCGTGAGCCGCCCGTCGTTGCGCTGGCGCGAGTATTCGGCGCCCCAGCTCCAGAGCACGTCGCCTGCGGTGAACGCATGGCGAAGCTGCACGTCGTCTTGTCGAACGGTCGACTGGAACGCATCGAGCGTGCCGTTCGGCGTGAACACGCTCGTGTGGAAGAGCGTGTTGAGCGACTGCGCGAGGTCCGCCGACGCGAGTGCGCCTGCGACGCTGTTGTCCTGCCGTCCGCTGCCCACCTTGATCCAGAGCTGGTTGTCCGGCTGGAACCTGAAGTTCAGTCCGGCGTCGGCGCGCTGTTCGCGCTGGGCAAAGCGATCCGACGGCAGTTCGGTCGTGCGAAGGTCGCCTCGCAAATCCGTGTCGGTCGCAAAGGCGAAGAGTCCGAGCTGCCACGTCGGCTTCACGCCGAGCCCGAAGGTGAGGTTGTGCGCATGCGCGCTGCTCGCGTCGTCGCGCGATTGCGCGCGTGGGAAGTCGGCGCTCGCGAAGTAGGCGACCGGAACGGGTTCCACGCTCATGCCGTTGACGCTCGCGATGCCGGCGAGCTGGTCCCAGCTCGTGCGGTCCGCCACCGCTTCCACTCGGCCGTAGTGCCCCGGTGCCGTCACGAGCGAATTGCGCCGGTTGGACGCGCCGAAGGCCGTCGGCTCGGTGAGGTAGCCCTTGAACAGTTCGGAGTTGCGATTGAATTCGCCGGTGAAGCGGTCGGCGAGGAAGAGGTGGCTCGCGCCCCAGTAGGGCGAATTCGCGCGCGCCGCGTAGTCGTCGGCCCATTCCTCCAGGCCGAAGCCCGCAAGCGCGCTGCCGAGATTGCCGCTGCCTTTCTGGTTGCTCGCCACCGGGTTGAGCGACTTGAGGTAGGGCAGGCGCAGCTGCGCTTCGCGCGCGGAGGCGATGGCCGCGCCGGGATCGAGCGCGTCGCTTTCGGCGAGGCCGCGCATGACGTAGGGCACCGGGTCGTGCGGATCGAGCCGAGCCGCATGCGCGAATGCCTGCAGCGCACGATCCGTCTCGCCCTGCTGATAGAACGCGACGCCGGAATAGAGCCACGCGCGCGCGTGGCGCGGCTCGATCACGCCGGCCTTCATGAACTGTTCCAGCGCTTCCCGCGGGCGGCCGCTCTTCAGGTGCACGATGCCCAGGGCCGTGAGCGCCTGATAGTTGGAAGGCTCCTTCGCGAGGACTTGCCGCAGCAGTTCGCGCGCGTGCGCGAGGTCGCCTGCGAAGCTCTCGGTGGCCGCGAGTTCGGCGAGCGCGCGGCCTTCCGCGGGATCGAGCTTCAGCACCTCGCCGAGCGAGCGCCGCGCTTCGGCCACGCGTTCGCGTTCGGACGCGACGAGCCCGAGCCCATACCACGCATCGACGCTGCGCGGATCGACCGCGAGCGCACCGAGGTAGGCCGCGCGCGCCCGCGCGGCATCGCCCTGCAGCACCGCGAGGTCGCCTGCGGTCGTGAGCAGTTCGAGATGGCCCGGATGCTCGGCCAGCGCCTTTCCGACAAGCGCCTTAGCGTCCTCCACGCGGTCCTCGCGCGCGAGCGCGTTCGCAAGCAGGGCGACCGCCAGCGGGTCGCCGCTGCCCTCGCTCGCATGCGGGGCGAGGAGCTCGCGCGCGCGAGCGACTTCGCCCTGGTACATCAGGAGGTCCGCGAGCATTCTCGCGGCGGCCGTGTCGCCGCCCCGTGCATTTCCGAGCAGCGCCTGCGCCTGCGTGAACTCGCCCGCTTCGACGAGTGCCACCGCTTGCGCAAGCCGCGCCGCATCCGTGCCGGCCCAGCGCCTGGGCTGCGGCTTCCACGACGACACCCATTGGACGCGGCTTGCCGGATCGACGAGCTGGAACTTGCGCGGCGCCTGGCCCGGCTCGGCGACCGCTGCATCGCCTGGGCCCAGCACGATCGCGCCGAATTCATTGCCGACGTCGACGGTGCCCGAGAGCACGGCGATGCGCGTCGTGCCGGAGGCCGGATCGACTTCGACTTCCCAGTCCGTCCCGCGGATGCCGATGGTGGTCGTCGGCGTTTCCATGCGCAGCGCGTTGGCGGGCTTCGTGCCGTCGCCCGCGCCGGGCGGGGGTGCCTGCGGCCGCGCCTGGCTCCACGCGCGGCCGGCGTTCAGGCGCACGGCCGTTTCCGACCATTGCGTGGCCTCCGCGAGGGACTTGATCTGAAGCTGGCTGTTCTGGTTCAGGCGGATCTGCGTGCGGTCGGACATGAGCACGCCCATCTGGCTGTTGGCGAGCGTGCGCACCGACCCGCCGGGCGCGATCCTGTCGTTCACCGCCGCATTGACCCAGACGGTCTGGTCCGTCTCGCGCCGCTCGCCGCGGCCGGTGACCATGACGACCTCCGCGCCGGGCGCGGCGGCGAGGCTTGCCACCGGGCCGAGCGCCATGGCGAGGGCGGTGGCGGCGGCGGCGACGGTCCCGAGCGCGGACAGCCCCTTCTTCATTCGTCTTCCCGCCCTCCGAGCGTTAAGCTGCGCAGATGATCGCGGGAGAGGGTAACGCAAAACGCCCCGCGAAGTCACCTCTGCACGTCATCGCAAGGAGTAGCACGCATGGCAGCGACCACAGGCAACGACATTCTTCTCGGCACCTCGGGCGACGACACGATCGACGGCCTGGCGGGCAACGACTCGATCGACGGCGCCGACGGCAACGACACGCTCTTCGGCAGCGACGGCAACGACACGCTTGTCGGCGGCAACGGCAACGACAACCTTTTCGGCGGCAACGGCAACGACAGCGAGAACGGCGGCAGCGGCGACGACTGGCTTTACGGCGACAACGGCCCCGATACCCTGAACGGGGGCGGGCAGGCCTTCGCGGACTACGCGAGCTGGATCAACGACCCCGCGGGGGTGAGCGTCAACCTCGCGGGCGGCACGGCGACCGACGGCTTCGGCTGCATCGACACGCTCGTCTCCATCGAAGCGGTGCAGGGCTCGGCCTTCAACGACACGATCGTGGGCGACGGCAACAACAACTGGTTCAACCCGGCGGGCGGCAACGACAGCGTCTCGGGCGGGTCCGGCACCGACGGCGTGGCCTACTGGGAATCGGCTCACGGCGTCACGGTCAACCTTCTCGCGCAGACCGCGAGCGGCGCGGACATCGGCAACGACACGCTGAATTCGATCGAGCTCGCGCAGGGCTCCGACCACGACGACGTCCTCATCCTTTCCAACACGGCCGGCGGCGGGGCCTTCGGGCGCGCGGGCGACGATTCGATGACCGGCGGCATCTCCGACGACGGCTTCACCCCCGGCAGCGGCAACGACACGATCCACGGCGGCGCCGGCTTCAACTCGCTCACGTACCTGGATGACGGCTTCGACGCGGCGGGCCACATCATCCACGGCGTGAACGTGAATCTCGTCACGGGCACGGCCGTCGACGGCTGGGGCGACACCGACACCTTCGACGGCATCCAGATCGTGAACGGCTCGCAGGACGACGACACGCTCACCGGCGGCAATCCCCTGAACGGCACGGGCGCGACGGACGGCTTCGAAGGCTTCCAGGGCTACGCGGGCAACGACACCATCGACGGCGGCGCCGGCTTCGACCGCGTCTTCTACAACCAGAGTCCCGCGGCCGTGAACGTGACGCTGGGCGGCACGAGCCCGGGCATGGGCCACGACGGCTTCGGCGGCATCGACACGCTCATCGACATCGAGGAGGTGCGCGGCTCGCAGTTCGGCGACACGCTCACCGGCAGCGACTCGGGCGACTTCGAGTCGTTCGAAGGCCTGGGCGGCAACGACACGATCGACGGCAAGGGCGGAACGGACCGCGCGAACTACCAGACCTCCACCGGCGGCGTGAACGTGAACCTCGGCACCGGCATCGCGAACGACGGCATGGGCGGCATCGACACGCTTTCGAACATCGAATACGTGCGCGGCTCGGACCTGAACGACACGATCGCGGGCGACGACGGCCCGAACAACCTGGAAGGCCGCAACGGCAACGACAGCCTCTTCGGCGGCGCGGGGCAGGACACGCTGCATGGCAACACGGGCAACGACACGCTCGACGGCGGCTCGCAGCTGGATCCCGGGAACACGGCCGACGCCAACGCCGAATACGACATCGCGGACTACAGCGACGCGACCGGCGGCGTGACCGTCGCGCTCGGCGCCACGGGGACGGCGGGCACGGCCACCGGCTGGGGCAGCGACGTGCTGATCGACATCGAGCAGGTGAACGGCTCGCCCTTCGGCGACGTGATCACCGGCACCGACCGCGACGTGCGCGAGATCATTCGCGGCAACGCGGGCAACGACACGCTCTCGGGCGGCTCGGCGAACGACGCGGGTTTCAATCACGTGGACTACCGGTTCGCGAGTGGCGGCGTGACGGTGAATCTCGCCGCGGGCCTGGCATCGGGCGCGGACGGCAACGACGTGCTGAGCCACTTCCAGGGCATCCTCGGCAGCGCCTTCGGCGATTCGCTCGTGGGCGACGGACAGGACAACTACTTCGAGCCGCGCGACGGCAACGACACGATCGACGGCGCAACGGGCAACGACCGCCTGAGCTTCAGCGATGCGTCCAGCGGCGAGACGGTGGACATGAACGCCGGCACGGCGAGCGGCGGCGGGGGCGACGACGTCTTCACGGGCATCGAGCACATCCGCGGCTCGGAGTTCGCGGATTCGATCGCGGCCGACGCGAACGACAACGACCTGCAGGGGCGCGACGGCAACGACACCATCACGGCGGGCGCGGGGCAGGACACGGTCTACGGCGGCGCCGGCAACGATGTCCTCGACGGCGGCGCCAACGACACGCTCCTCGGCTACGACTGGGTGAGCTATTCGACGGCGGGCGGCGCGGTCGGCGTGAACCTCGCCACCGGGCTTGCGAGCGGCGCGGAGGGCAACGACACGCTCGTGAACTTCGAAGCGGTGATGGGCTCGCCGTATGCCGACACGCTGACCGGCAGCGCCGGCACCGACGTGCTGCGCGGCAATGCGGGCAACGACACGATCGATGGCGGCGCGGGCAACGACTGGGCCGACTACGCCGCCGCGACCGGTGCCGTGACCGCGAGCCTCGCCACGGGCACGTCGAGCGGCGCCGACGGCACCGACACGCTCGTGAGCATCGAGCGGCTGCGCGGCAGCGACTTCGGCGACGTGCTCACGGGCGATGCCGGCGACAACATCCTGCGCGGCAACCAGGGCAACGACACGCTCGACGGCGGCGCGGGCAACGACGCCGCGGACTATCGCAACGCCACGGGCGGCGTGACGGTGCGCCTCGACCTCGGCACCGCGAGCGGCGCCGACGGCAACGATTCGCTCGCGAACATCGAGAACGCGTACGGTTCGTTCAGCTTCAACGACACGATCGTGGGCTCCGGCGGCGCGAACGCCATCGACGCGCGCGGCGGCGACGACAGCATCGTGGGCGGCGACGGCAACGACACGCTCACGGGCGGCCCGGGCAACGACACGATCGACGGCGGCAACGGCACCGACACGGCCGTCTTCGGCGGCTCTTTCGCGAGCTACTCGATCACGTTCGACGAAGCGCATCAGCAGTTGGTCGTGAGCGGCCCCGACGGCACCGACCGGCTTTCCAACGTCGAGATGCTGCAGTTCGACGATCGCGTGTTTGCCTTCGAGGCGCAGGAGGGAACGAGCGCGCCCGAAACGATCGTGGGCAGCTCGGCGAGCGATCTCATCCATGCCCTCGAGGGCGACGACACGGTGTCGGGCGCGGGCGGCGACGACGCGCTCTACGGCGATGGGGGCAACGACCGGCTTTCGGGCGACGAGGGCGACGACTTCCTCGACGGCGGGACGGGCAACGACTTCCTCCTCGGCGGCACCGGCAACGACACGTATGTCGTCGACAGTGCGGGCGACGTCGTGCAGGAACCCGATGCGCTCGCGTCGGCCCCGCAAGGCGCGATCGGGCAGGTGAACATCGGCAACGGCATCGACCGCGTGATCGCGAGCATCGACTACACGCTCGGCAACTTCATCGAGAACCTGCAGCTCGCCGCGGGCGACGCGAGCCTCTCCGGCACGGGCAATGCGCTCGCGAACTCGATCGAGGGCAACGACGGCGCGAACGAACTGATGGGCGGCGCGGGCGACGACACGCTCGAAGGCGGCGGCGGCATCGACGTCGCGCGCTACGGCGGCGCGCGCGCCGACTACACCGTGACGGCCGTCGGCGATGGCTGGCAGGTGGCGGGCGCCGCCGACGGAGCCGACACGCTCGCGAACGTCGAGCGGCTCGCTTTCGGCAACGGCAACCTCGCGCTCGATCTGGACGGCAACGCGGGCACCGCCGCGAAGCTCCTGGGCGCGGTGCTCGGTCCGGCGGCCGTGCACAACGTGGCGCTGGCGGGCGTCGTGCTGCACGCGGTGGATGCCGGCTTCTCCGCCGAATCGCTGATGCAGATCGCGCTGAACGTCGTGCTGGGCGCCAACGCGACGAGCACGCAGGTGGTGGACCTCGTCTTCGCGAACGTGATCGGCTTCGCGCCGAATGCGGGCATCGAGGCTACGCTCGCGGGCCTGATCGACGGCGGGCAGTTCACGGCCGCCGGATTCGGCGTGTTCGCATCCGAGACGTCGTTCAATGCCGAGCGCATCGGCCTGTCCGATCTGATGCAGCACGGGCTCGAGTACGCCTGAAGCGGCCGGGCAGTCGGACCGGCCGCTGCGGCAGCCACCCCATACCTTCGTCTATGGAGCAAGCAGCGCCATTCCGTCACACACTTCGATGCAAGCGCCTGGAGAGAAGGGGGGTCTCGCTCATGCCGGGTCCGATTCGCGGAACAAGCGGTGATGTCTACGTTCAGGAGACAGCCTCCGGTGGCAGGGCCCTGGGCGATCTTCGCGCTCGTGCAGGCCCGACGCTGGCGCGTGAAGACCTGACAGCCGCCGTCGTGGCTGCCCTCGGCCAAAGCAACACGTCCGCCGATGCGGCTGACCTGGTCCAGCGCCTGGTGGATGCGGTGTCCGCGTCGCCGGGGGGGGACGTCGATCTCAGCAGCGCTCCGATTGCGGTGCTTGGCCTGCTCACCCACGTGGACGTGCTGCTCGCCCTCAAGGAATGGAGACTGGAACAGGAGCCGGCCCGGGAGATCGAGAGAATCATCCTGCCCGAACTGGACACGCTGCCCAGGCACCTGGGCACGCAGCTGTTGACGGCTTTCGCGCGGCTGCCGGGGCTGCTTGCGGTGGCCACGCGGGCATCGGGCGACTTCGTGCGCTGGGAGGACCGCCGCTGGCTGCTGGCGAGCGGCATGCAAGGCGAAGGCACTGGGCATCCGCCGGACGAGAACACGAAGCACAAGTGGACCCGGCGCAATCGCTTCCTCATCTGCATGGACCAGACCGACAAGCGCATCCGCGCCGCGAGCAAGGTCCACCAGATTCAGTACGACATCCCCGACGAGCATGTCTTCCACCTGGGCAGCCGCTTGCGCGGCAATGCGCCCGGCCTGCCCTTGCAGGAGCAGTCGCTGTCAGGCGTCGGGCTCGGCGACCGGCTGGACATCCAGTGCCACGGAAACAGCCAGTACGTGGCGGGGCAGCCGATGCAAGGGTCCGGCGAGGTGAAGGCCTTCGACCCGGCGGCCCTTGCCGAGCTGCTGCACAGCAAGGGGCTCAGAAGCGTGGGCGTGCTGAAACTGCAAGGGTGCTCGGTCTCGGCCGGCAACTACCTGGAGACGCTCAGCATGGAGCTCACGCTGAGGGGCATCCAGGTCGGCTATCTCTCGGGATTCAAGGGCAACCTGTGGAACCTGAGAACCGTCGTCAGGTTCAGGGGCGGGCGCCACGTCGTCGACTGGACCAAGCCGCTCAGGCTGTTGTGTCCGCTGCTCTGGGGCACGCTCAAGGGCAAGTGGGTCGGATTCCTGCCCTCCCTGGCATCGCAGCAGGCACTGCGGGGCAACGTCAAGCTCACGTTCCGGGGCACGAAGTTCTACGATCCGCAACGCTTCGGCACGCCGAGCTGACCGGGCCGCGGCCATCCAGCGGCCGCTCGCGGCGGCCTCAGGCCGTGAAGAACCCTTTCAGCTTGTCCGCCCAGGATTCCTCCTGCGGCGAATGCTTCGCGCCACCTTTCTTCAGTGACTCGTCGAGCTCCTTCAGGAGCTTTCTCTGGTGCTCGGTGAGCTTCACCGGCGTCTCCACGACGATGTGGCAATAGAGGTCGCCCGGGTAGCTCGAACGCACGCCCTTCACGCCCTTGCCGCGAATGCGGAACTGCTTGCCCGCCTGCGTGCCTTCCGGAATGTCGATGGCGGCCTTGCCGTCGAGCGTGGGCACCTCGATTTCGCCGCCGAGCGCCGCCCGCGTGATGCCGACCGGCACCACGCAATGCAGATCGTCGCCGTCGCGCTCGAAGATCGCGTGCTTCTTCAGGCGAATCTCGATGTAGAGGTCACCCGGCGGGCCGCCGTTGGTGCCCGGCTCGCCGTTGCCGGCGCTGCGGATGCGCATGCCGTCGTCGATGCCCGCCGGAATCTTCACTTCGAGCGTGCGCTGCTTCTTCACCTTGCCCTGGCCGTGGCAGGTGGTGCAGGGGTCGGGAATGATCTTGCCCGAACCGCGGCAATGCGGGCAGGTCTGCTGCACGCTGAAAAAGCCCTGGCGCATCTGCACCACGCCCTGGCCGTGACACGTGTTGCAGGTCTTCGCCTGCGTGCCCGGCTTCGCGCCGGTGCCGTGGCAGGTCTCGCATTCGCTCCATGACGGGATGCGAATCTGCGCGTCCTTGCCCTTGGCGGCTTCCTCGAGCGTGACTTCCATCGCATACGAGAGGTCCGCGCCGCGATAGACGTGGCGGCCACCACCGCCGCGGCGCGCGCCGCCCGCGCCGGCCTGGCCGAAGATGTCGCCGAAGATGTCGCCGAAGGCTTCCGCGAAGCCGCCGAAGCCTTCCGCACCGGGACCCGCGCCGCCGCGCATGCTCGGGTCCACGCCCGCATGCCCGAACTGGTCGTAGGCCGCGCGCTTCTCGGCGTCGGAGAGCATCTCGTACGCTTCCTTCGCTTCCTTGAACCTCGCTTCGGCGTCCTTGGCCGCATCCCCCTGGTTGCGGTCAGGGTGATGCTTCATCGCGAGCTTGCGATAAGCCTTCTTGATCTCGTCCTCCGAGGCGTTCTTGGGGACGCCGAGGACTTCGTAATAGTCTCTTTTGCTGGTGGCCATAAGGTGGTGTTCGACAGCTGATCTTCACCGCAGAGGCGCAAAGGCGCAGAGAGCGCAGAGAGCGCCAAGGGCCGCAGAGGGAATCCATTCAATTCTCTGCGGCCCTCTGCGTCCTCTGCGCCTCTGCGGTGAACGTGTGCCTTCAGCCCTTCTTCACTTCCTTCACTTCGGCATCCACGACGTTGTCGTCGTTCGCCGGCTTCGCCTCGGCCTGCGCGCCGCCGCCGCCCGCGCCCGGCGCGGCGCCGGACGCCGCCGCTTCGGCCTGCATGCCTTCGTACATCTTCTCGCCGAGCTTCTGGCTCGCCGACATGAGCGCGGTGGTCTTCGCCTCGATCGCGTCCTTGTCCTCGGACTTGAGGGTCTCTTCCAGGTCGCGGGCCGCGGCTTCGATCTTGTCCTTCTCGGCCGCGTCGATCTTGTCGCCGTATTCCGTCAAGCTCCTGCGCACCGAGTGCACGAGCGCCTCGCCCTGGTTGCGGGCCTGCACGAGCTCGAGCTTCTTCTTGTCCTCGGCGGCGTTCAGCTCGGCGTCCTTCACCATCTTCTCGATCTCGGCCTCCGACAGGCCCGAATTCGCCTTGATGGTGATCTTGTTCTCCTTGCCCGTGCCCTTGTCCTTGGCCGACACGTGCAGGATGCCGTTGGCGTCGATGTCGAACGTCACTTCGATCTGCGGCAGCCCGCGCGGCGCGGGCGGGATGCCCTCGAGGTTGAATTCCCCGAGCAGCTTGTTGCCCGTGGCCATGTCGCGCTCGCCCTGGAACACCTTGATCGTCACGGCCGGCTGGTTGTCGTCCGCGGTGGAGAACGTCTGCGCGAACTTGGTCGGGATCGTGGTGTTCTTCTTGATCATCTTGGTCATCACGCCGCCCAGCGTTTCGATGCCCAGCGAGAGAGGCGTCACGTCGAGCAGCAGGACGTCCTTGCGCTCGCCGCCGAGCACCTGGCCCTGGATCGCGGCGCCGACGGCCACGGCCTCGTCGGGGTTCACGTCCTTGCGCGGCTCCTTGCCGAAGAACTCCTTCACCTTGTCCTGCACCTTGGGCATGCGCGTCATGCCGCCCACGAGGATCACGTCCTGGATGTCGCTCACGGACACGCCCGCGTCCCTGATCGCGATCTTGCAAGGCTCGATCGTGCGTTCGATCAGCTCGTCCACCAGCGCTTCGAGCTTGGCGCGCGTGAGCTTGATGTTCAGGTGCTTGGGACCGGTCGCGTCAGCCGTCACGTAGGGCAGGTTGATGTCGGTCTGCGTGCTGTTGGACAGTTCGATCTTCGCCTTCTCGGCCGCTTCCTTCAGGCGCTGCAGCGCGAGCACGTCGTTCTTCAGATCGACGCCTTGCTCCTTCTTGAACTCGGTGACGATGTAGTCGATGATGCGCTGGTCGAAGTCCTCGCCGCCCAGGAACGTGTCGCCGTTCGTGGAGAGCACTTCGAACTGCTTTTCGCCTTCGACGTCGGCGATCTCGATGATCGAGATGTCGAACGTGCCGCCGCCCAGGTCATAGACGGCGATCTTGCGGTCGCCCTTGGTGTGCTTGTCCAGGCCGAAGGCGAGCGCCGCGGCCGTGGGCTCGTTGATGATGCGCTTCACTTCGAGGCCGGCGATGCGCCCGGCGTCCTTGGTGGCCTGCCGCTGCGAGTCGTTGAAGTACGCGGGCACCGTGATCACCGCTTCGGTCACGGGCTCGCCGAGGTAGTCCTCGGCCGTCTTCTTCATTTTGCGCAGGACTTCGGCGCTCACCTGCGGCGGCGCGAGCTTCTTGCCGCGCTCCTCGACCCATGCGTCGCCGTTGTCCGCGGCCACGATCTTGTAGGGCATGAGGTCGATGTCCTTCTGCACTTCCTTTTCGGTGAACTTGCGGCCGATGAGGCGCTTGATCGCGTAGAAGGTGTGCTTCGGATTGGTCACGGCCTGCCGCTTGGCGGACGCGCCGACGAGGATCTCGCCGTCTTCCTGATAGGCGACGATCGAAGGCGTCGTGCGCGCGCCCTCGGAATTCTCGATCACCTTGACGTTGTTGCCCTCCATGATGGCAACGCACGAGTTGGTCGTGCCGAGGTCGATGCCGATGATCTTTGACATGCTGTTTTCTCCTGTGGATGACCTGTTCGCCAGGCCGTCGATACGTTGTTCGCTAGTTGTGGATAAGCTGGGTACTTTTCAAGCGGCTCTTCGGCAAGGCTAACGCGCCTGCGCGACCGTGACGAGGGCCGGGCGCAGCACGCGGTCGGCGATCGTATAGCCCTTTTGCAGGACGCTCACGACCGTCCCGGGCTCCTGCTCGGCCGGCACCATCGAGATCGCCTGGTGCTGGTGCGGGTCGAACTTCGAGCCGGCCGAAGGATCGATCGCCGTCACGCGGTTGCGCTCCAGCGCGCTCCTCAGCTGGCGCAGCGTGGCTTCGGCGCCTTCACGGATCTGCTCGGGCGTGGCGTTCTCGTGGGCGAGGCCCGCCTCGAGGCTGTCGCACACGGGCAGGAGGCTCTCGGCGAAGCTTTCGATGGCGAACTTGCGCGCCTTGGCGGCTTCTTCCTCCGCGCGGCGGCGGGTGTTCTGCATGTCGGCTTGCGCGCGCAGGTACTGGTCGGAGAGCTCGACGTTCTTCGCTCGCAGGGCGGCCAGCTCGGCCTGGATCGTCGCCGGATCGTCGCCCGCGGGGGGCATCTCCGAGGGGTTGGGCTGGGGGCTCGCCGGGGTGCTGGCCGGGGGGTGCGGCTGGTTGGCTGCCTCGTCGGGCGCCGGCACGGCCGCGTCGGTCTGGAAATTGTCGGACATGGTGTTGTGGGTCGATGCACTACGAGGTCGCGCAGCAGCTTGGGGCGGGGCGCGCTGTTTCAAGATCGGGCCGGAGGCGGCCCGAAAAATAAAACGTGTGATTCTCGCCGATCGGAAGCGCCCGCCCTCGCGTGTAAAGTCCCACCCCATCGAATGGAGGGATGGCGCATGGCAAGGCAATTGATCAGTTCCGGTTCCAGCTTCGAGGGCGAGATCGGCTATTCCCGCGCCGTCGTGGACGGCGACTGGGTGTTCGTCTCCGGCACGACCGGCTTCGACTACGCCACGATGCGCATCGCCGACGACGTGGCCGAGCAGTGCGAGCAGTGCCTGCGCAACATCGACGCCGCGCTGAAGCAGGCGGGCGCTGCGATGGCCGACGTGGTGCGCGTGGTCTACGTGCTGCCGAACGGCGGGGATTTCCCGGCGTGCTGGCCGGTGCTCAAGCGCTGGTTCGGCGAGGTGCGGCCGGCCGCGATGATGATTTCGGCGGGCCTGGCCGATCCGCGCATGAAGATCGAGATCGAGGTGACGGCGCGCAAGGGCTCGGGGACCTAGACGAACGGCTCGGATCGCGGCGCGTCGAACCTGCCGCCCGATGGGACTCGGCAATGCGGGAAGTATTGGCCGAGGACAAGACTCTTGTATCGGAACCTGGAGGCGCGGGATGTGACAGACCCGCTTTACGGTACTGGAGAATCACGTGTCATCATCGTCGTCGTTCATTCGCGTTGCTGTTTCCGTTGCCGCAGGACTCGCGGCGGCATGGGAAGAAACGCAGCCTCCTCAGCCGGACCGGCGATTGCTGGAGCTTGCGCGGCCGGACCCATCCGCACAGGATGCGCAGGGCGCGTTTCTCCCCCTGGAGACGGGCTCGCGGGCCGGATGTGCCTACAACGGGCATCGGTTCGTCACCGACCAAGGCCCGATCACTTACTTCCGGACCCCCGATGATTTCTGCAATGACCCGGGCTGCAAGCCGGACTTTGCCGAGCCCTATCGCCTCGGATCCGTCGTCAGTGGCCTGAGGGACGTGCCCTGCGAGGATGACCACGGGAACAGTTCGCAGACGACGGTGACCGTCTGGACGTTCGAAAACGACGTCTTGTATTGGAACGACGGCATCCATCCCTGCGATTTCCAGGATGCCCGGCTCAACGTATTCAAAAAGCTCGTCCCGGGTGTCGAATACGTTGTCGTTCGTGACGACTGCACTGCCGGGGAGGCTCACGCGGCCGCGCAAGTCGTTGACGGACAAGGACGCGTGCCCGTGGCCGCGGCAGTCGGCGGAGCGTTCGCCGTGGTAAGCGCGGGCGCTGTCGCGTGCTGCTGCATCGCAAGTCGCAAACGGGATCGAAGCCGTCAATCGGCAGACGACCGGCAAGTCGATCCGCAAGTCGATCCGCAAGTCGCTGCAACGGCCGAAGAACTCGTGCGTCTGCACGTTGCGCAGCGGTCATCGACCACGCCCGTGCCGGTTGAACCGGGCGGAAAGTCCGATCGGAGAGACAATCCCGAAACCCGCACCCGCCGCCCCAATTGCGCCCCCCTTACCTTGCCGACGGAGCTGGTGAGCATCTCGATCCAGGTCGTCGATTGCACAGAGGAGCAGGAGGTGGCAGGGGTCGCGGGCGAGAATCCCGTTGGCCCGGGCCTGCCCAGCCCACATGATCGGGGAGAGGAGCCAGTGGTCATTCGCGCAGGATCCAGCGAACACTGATGCGTCGCGCGACCCGTCGCATGCAACCGCAGCTCATCCCTCGCATCGGGCGATTCGTCGCACCCCCGTTGCACCGCTGACCGGCCGGGCCTATTGTCCCACCCGTGGCCCACCCGGCAGCAGAACTCCAGACCATCGGCCCGCACTCCCGACGCCGACTGCTGCCGGGCTGGCGCCGCATCGCGTGGGTGATGGCCACGGCGGCGCTCGTGGCGCTCCTGCTCATGCCCGTCGCGCACAACACGTACATCGAGCTGCTCGGCGAGACGTCCTTCGTCGGCATCGTCCTGCTCGCCGCGTTCACTGCCGCGGGCGGCTGGGACCAGACGCTCGTGCCGCGCTGGGTCGCGCAGGTCGTCGCGATCGTGCTGGCCGCGCCGATCGGGCCGCTCGTCGTGCAGATGCTCACCGCGGGCGGCGACTTCTCGCGCTTCGCGCAGTCGCCGCCGCACGTGCGCGGCTACGTGCTCGTGACGGTGGTGGCCGCGATCATCGGCGTGCTGCTCGCGCTCGGGGCGCTGCTGCGCCAGCGCGACGCCGCGGCACGCAACCAGGCCCTGCGGTTCGCCCTGGAGCGCGAGCAGCTCGAGCGGCAGGCCGCCGATGCGCGCCTGCATCTCATGACGGCGCAGATCCAGCCGCACTTCCTGCTCAACACGCTCGCCAACGTGCAGGAGCTCGTGGAAAGCGGCTCGCCGCGCGCGGTGCCGCTCTTTCGCGCGCTCATCGCGTATCTGCGCGTCGCCGTGCCGCAGCTGCAGCAGGACCATGCGACGCTCGGCGACGAAGAGAAACTCGTCGCGGCCTACCTCCAGCTCATGCAGATGCGCATGCCCGACCGGCTCTCCTTCCGCCTGGACGTCGAGCCCGCGCTGCGCGAGATGGCGTTTCCGCCCCTTGCGCTTCTCACGCTCGTGGAAAACGCGATCCGCCACGGCATCGATCCAGGCGTGGAAGGCGGCACGGTCGAAGTCGGCGCGCGGCGCGACGGCGCCGAAGTCGATGTGTGGGTGGCCGACACCGGCGTGGGCATCGCCGAGACCGTGGGCGAGGGCACTGGCCTCAACAACCTGCGGGCGCGACTGCGCGCCTTCTTCGGCGAAGGCGCGCGGCTCGAGATGAGCGAAGCGGTGCCGCACGGCGTGCGTTGCGACCTGCGGCTGCCCGTGGCACATTGAGCTCGTCATGCCGACGAGCCCGACCGCCCTCATCGCCGAAGACGAACCGCTCCTGCGCGAGCGGCTCGCAACACTGCTTGCGCGGCTCTGGCCCGAACTCGCCGTGGCCGCGCAGGCGCGCAACGGCACCGAAGCCATCGAACTGTTCGAAGCCCACCGGCCGCGCATCGCGTTTCTGGACGTGCACATGCCGGGCGTGAACGGCATCGAGGTGGCGCGCACGATCGGCGAGCGCGCCGAAGTGGTGTTCGTCACGGCGTTCGACCGGTATGCGATCCAGGCGTTCGAACGCGGCGCGGTGGACTACGTGCTGAAGCCGCTGGAGGCCGACCGTCTCGCGGAAACCGTGGAGCGGCTCAAGCGCCGCCTGCAGGCGAACGCGCGGTCATCCGCGCAGTCATCAGCGCAGTCATCGCAGCCGCCGCCGCAGAAGCTGCTGGCGACGCTCGACGCGCTGGCCGAACACTGGCGCGAACGCATGCAGCCCGAACAGCCGAAGCTGCAGTGGATCAAGGCGTCGGCCGGCAATTCCGTGCGGCTGATCCCGGTGGAGCAGGTCGTCTATCTCAAGTCGGACAACAAGTACACGCTGGTGGTATGGGAAGGCGGCGAGGCGCTCATCCGCAAGACGATCAAGGAGATGGCCGATTCGCTCGACCCTCAGCGCTTCGCGCAGGTGCACCGGTCATGCATCGTGAACCTCGCGCGCGTGTCGCACATGACGCACGTGGGCGATGCGGGCGAATTGCAGTTGCACGGGCGCGCGGAGCGTCTGGCCGTGAGCCGCAGCTTCATGCACCTCTTTCAGCAAATGTAGACGGGCGTTGCCGGCGGTCTGCGTTCGCTCGCCGCGGCCTTCAGGCCACTTCCAGCAACTCCACGTCGAACTTCAACGTCGCGTTCGGCGGAATCACGCCACCTGCTCCTCTCGCGCCGTAGCCGAGCTGCGGCGGAATCAGGAGGGTGCGCTTGCCGCCGACTTTCATCCCCTGCACGCCTTCGTCCCAGCCCTTGATCACCATCCCCGAGCCCAGCGAGAACTCGAAAGGGTCGCTGCGGTCGCGGCTCGAATCGAACTTGCGGCCCTGCACGCCGTTCTCGTGCAGCCAGCCCGTGTAGTGCACGCGCACGTCCTTGCCGGCTTTCGCCTCCGGGCCGCTGCCGATGAGCTCGTCTTCGTACTGGAGGCCGGAAGAGGTGGTGATCATGTGAAGTGTCCTGTCGTTCAACTCGTCGAATTCTGCCTGGGCTTGCGCGCCTGCAGCGCGATCCATTTCGGCGCGAAAGCCTGCAAGTCGGCGATGCGCTTGAGGAGATCCTGCCCGACGGACGTGACGACGTAGCCGTCGCTGCCGTGCGTCACGAGCTGCGCTTCCCGCAGCTCCTTCAGGCGGGTGTTGAGCGTGTTGGGCGTGATGCCGCCCACGCTGTCTTGCAGCAGGCGGAAGGTCTGCGCATGCCCGTCGCGCAGAGCCCAGAGCACACGGATGGCGTAACGCGATTCCAGCAGCCCGAGGAGCTGGTTGACTGCCGCGTTCTCCTTCGATGCCATCTTTCTCCTCGCCCGGCGCATGGCGCGTCCGGGAGAGGCAGTGTAGCCGAAGACGCTACGGAAACAATAGCTGCAGGCGCAGGGTCGGTGGGGTGCTCTTCGGTTGGCGCTTCGGCCGATGCGGTCGGCCCGTTCATTGCGGCCGATAGACTTTCTTCAGTAGCCTCAGGAGCGTCTTCTGTTCGTTCGCCGTGAGCCGCGCCGCCACTTCGGATTCCAGCTCCGCCGCGGTCGCCTCCGCGTCGTGGATCAGCTTTCGTCCGGCCGCCGTCAGGTGCAAGCCCATCGCGCGGCCATCCCGCGGATGGGGCTTGCGCGCGACGAGCTCGCGCTTTTCGAGCGAATTCACCATGCCCACGAGATTGGGCGGGAGAATCCCGAGCGTGCCGCAGAGCTGCCGGGACGTGATGCCCGGGTTGTGCGAGATGAGCGAAAGCACGGAAAAATCCACCGGCCGCAATCCATACGGCGCCATGCGTTCGAGAAACACCTCGATCACGGCGAGCGACGCGCGGCGCGCGTGATAGCCGAGCAGCGTCTCGAGGAAGCTGCAGTCGACCTGGTCGACGGCAGGCAGCGGGACTTCGGCTTTCTTCCGCACTGGGTTCACTCGGATGCGGCGCCGCGCGCGGCACCGAGGTAGGTCTCGACCACGCGCGGGTCGTTCGCCAGTTCGCGTGCCGTCCCTTGCAGGCTCAGCTCGCCGGTTTCGAGCACGTAGCCGTAGTCGGCCACTTCGAGCGCGGCGCGCGCGTTCTGCTCGACCAGCAGAATCGACACGCCCTCGGCGCGCAGGCGTTCGATGATGTGGAAGATTTCGCGCACGACGAGCGGCGCGAGGCCGAGGCTCGGCTCGTCCAGCATCAGAAGCTTCGGCTGCGACATGAGGGCGCGGCCCAGCGCGAGCATCTGGCGCTCGCCGCCCGAGAGCGTGCCCGCGAGCTGCGCGCGACGCTCCTTCAGGCGCGGGAAGAGTTCGTAGACGCGCTCGAGGCCATCGCGCCACTTCGGGATTCGCAGCTTCATGGGCCGGAAGCCGCCGAGCACGAGGTTGTCCTCCACCGGCATCGTGCCGAAGAGTTCGCGCTTCTCGGGCACGAGTGCGAGCCCGAGCATCACGCGTTCTTCGAGCGTCGCTTCGGCGAGGTCCGCGCCGTCGAAGACGAGGCGTCCGCGGCAAGGCAGTGCGCCCACGAGCGCGTTGAGCGTGGTGGATTTGCCCGCGCCGTTGGGGCCGATCACGGTGACGACCTGGCCCTTCGCGAGCTGAAAGCTCACGCCCGTCAGCACTTCCGCGCGGCCGTAGCCGGCGTGGAGATCGGTGACCTGCAGCAATGCCATTTCAGCAACCGGGCGACGAGTGAAGCGAATCCGTCATTCTTGCGAAGGCGGGAGTCGAATCCGTGATCGCGGCGAAGGCAGGAGTCGAATCCGTCATCGCGGCGAAGGCAGCAGTCGAATCCGTCATTCCCGAATCCGTCATTCCCGCGAAGGCGGGAATCCAGGGCGTGGAAAAGCCTCGGATCCCCGCCTTCGCGGGGATTGCCAAGGCTCGATTCTCTTTCGCTGCGGCACGAGCGTTCACATCAATGCTCCGTTCCCAGGTACGCCGCGCGCACCGCCGGGCTTGCCTGCACTTGCGCGGGCGTGCCCTCCATCAGCTTCGTGCCGAACTCCATCACCACGATGCGCTCGGCAAGACCCATCACGAATTCCATGTCGTGCTCGACGAGCAGCAGGCTCATGCCTTCGCGTTTCAACTGGCGCAGCACATCGCCGAGCGCCTGCTTCTCCTTGTGGCGCAGACCCGCCGCTGGCTCATCGAGCAGCAGCAGCGCGGGGTCGGTGGCGAGCGCGCGCGCGATCTCCATCAGCCGCTGCGAGCCGAGCGCGAGGTTGCCCGCGAGCTCATGCATCCGGCCGGCCATGCCGATGCGCTCGAGCTGCCGCTCGGCGTCGGCGAAGAGGCGCTTTTCCTCCTCGCGGTCCAGGCGCAGCATCGCGCGCACGGAGCCCGCGCGGCCGCGCAGGTAGCCGCCCAGAGCCACGTTCTCGAGCACCGTCATGTCCGGGATCATCTTCACGTGCTGGAAAGTGCGCGAGATGCCGAGGCGCGCGATGTGCCGCGACGGCAGCCCGCCGATCGCCCGGCCGCGCCAGCGCACCTCGCCCGAGGTGAGCGAAAGCACGCCCGTCACGAGGTTGAACGTCGTGGACTTGCCCGCGCCGTTCGGGCCGATGAGGCCCACGATGTCGCCGGCATGGATCGAAAAGCTCACGTCGTTCACGGCGACGAGGCCGCCGAAGGTCTTGCGCAGGGCCTGCACCTGCAGCAGCGGCTCGCCATGGGCCGGCTTCGAGCGACTGTCCAGGGGCGCCGCATCGCCCCAGTCGCGCTTGCGCTCGACCGGCGGAAGCTTGTGAACCGCGAACGTCCACAGGCCTTCGGGCGCGTACTTCAGCACGGCCACGAGCACGATGCCGAACACGATCGGCTCGAAGCTGCCGCCGGCGCCCAGCAGCTTCGGCAGCAGCACCTGCAACTGGTCTTCCACGAGCTTCACGACGCCCGCGCCGAGAAAGGCGCCCCACACATGACCCACGCCGCCCAGCACGGCCATGAAGAGATATTCGATGCCCTTGCCGAGCGAAAACGGCGTGGGATTCACGGTGCGCTGGAAAAACGCGAAGAGCCAGCCCGAGATCGCCGCGAGCACCGCGGCCATCACGAACACCACGACCTTGTAGCGCAAGGTGGAGATGCCCATCGCCTCGGCCATCGTCGCGCCGTTCCTGAGCGAGCGGATCGCGCGGCCCGGCCGCGAATCGAGCAGGTTCATCGCACCCCACGCGGCCGCGAGCGCGATGCTCCACACGAGCACGTGCAGCCCGCGGCCGGTGCCGAGGTCCAGCCCGAAGACCCGCAGCGTGGGCACCCCCAGGATGCCGTCGTACTTGCCGAGCCACTCCATGTTGGCCATCGTGTAGTTGAGGGCGAGCCCCCATGCGATGGTGGCGAGCGGCAGGTAGTGGCCCGACATGCGCAGCGTGATCGCGCCGAGCACGAGCGCCGCCGCGACGGCGAGCGCGATGCCCGCCGGCAAGGCGAGCCAGGGCGACGCCGCCAGTTTCACGGTCACGAAAGCGGCCGTGTACGCGCCGATGCCGACGAATGCCGCCTGACCGAACGATGTGAGCCCCGCGACGCCCGTGAGCAGCACGAGCCCGAGCGTCACGAGCGAATGCAGGCCGATGTAGATCGCCTGCGTGATCCAGAAGTCCGGCACCGGAAGCGCCGGCAGCGCGAGCATCGCGGCCGCGAAGGCGGGAAAGGCGAGGGAGCGAAGCCGCCGCATCAATGCTCTTCGCTTTGCGGGTCGCGCAGGGACCGCCAGAGCAGCACCGGCAGGATGGAGGAAAACACGATCACTTCCTTGAACGCGCTGGCCCAGTACGAGCCGAAGCTTTCCAGCAGCCCGACGCCGAGCGCGCCCGCGAGCGCGAGCGGATAGCTGGAAAGTCCCGCGAACACGGCGGCGACGAAGCCCTTCAGCCCGATCAGAAAGCCGCTGTCGTAGAAGATCGTCGTGGTGGGCCCGATCAGAAGCCCCGACAGCGCGCCGACGAACGCGGCCATCGTGAAAGCGAGCCGGCCCGCGCCGCTCGTGGAGATGCCCATGAGCCGGGCGCCGGTGCGGTTCACGGCCGTGGCGCGCAGTGCCTTGCCCGCGAGCGTGCGCTCGAAGAAGAGCCAAAGCAGCACGATGAGCGCGAGCGAGGCGATGAAGATGATGAGCGCCTGGCCGTTGAGCGCAAGCGGGCCCGCGGAAAAACGCGTGTCCCAGAAGCTCGGATTGCGAAAGCCCTCCGCGCCGAAGAAGAAAAGCCCGAGGCCGACGAGCGCGAAGTGGACGCCGACCGAGACGATGAGGAGCACTAGCACCGACGCATCGGCCAGGGATTCGTACGCCAGCCGGGAGATGAGCCCGCCGAAGGGCGTGACGAGCGCCAGGGTGAGAAGCGCCTGTGCCCAGATCGGCGGGTTGCGCGGGGCCAGCCAGATCGCGAGGGCCGAGGCGATGGCGGGGATCGCCAATGTGCGCGCCGCGTTCTTGGCGATGCGCATGGCGGGTTGCCGGTGCTTCATGCCGTGCGCGATGTCGGCGAACGCCGCGAGGAGGGCGAGGGCGAGCAGGAACCACACGGTGCCCGGCACTTTGCCCGTCTGCAGGAGGGCGAGCGTGAGCGCGCCGAAGGCGACGAACTCGCCTTGCGGGATGAAGATCACGCGCGTGACGGCGAAGAGCAGCACCGTGGCGAGCGCGAGGAGGGCGTACACCGCGCCGTTGGTGAGGCCGTCGAGCGCGAGGATGGCGGCGATGGAGAGGTCCATGGTTCGGGGCGCGCCCGTCATCCCCGCTTTCGACCGTCATCCCCGCGAAAGCGGGGATCCAGAGTCTTCCGGACGAAAGTCACTGGGTCCCCGCTTTCGCGGGGATGACGGCGGGCGGATGAATGGGCGCTCGGGGCTGTCGGCTACTTCTCCACCACGAACTTCCCGTCCACCACCTTCAGCATCACGCCCGTCTCGTTCGTGTAGCCCCAGTGATCCTCCGCGGTCCAGTTCATCACGCCGTGCGAGAAGACCGTCCGCCCCATCGTCTCCATCGCATCTCGCAGCGCCGCGCGGAATTCCGGCGTGCCGGGCTTGGCTTTCGCCTTCGCGATCGGCACGATCTTCTGCATCACGATCGCGAAGTCGTACGAGTGCCCCGCGAACTGGTTGCGCGTGCCGGGGCCGTTGGCCTTTTCGTAGTTCGTCACGAAATCGATCGAGGCTTTCTTCGACGGATGGGAGTCGGGCAGCTGTTCGGCGACCACCGCGGGGCCGGACACCACGTAGGTACCCTCGACGTCCTTGCCGCCGATGCGCACGAGATCGGGGGTCGCCGCCGCGTGCGTCTGGTAGATCTTGCCCTTGTAGCCGCGCTCCACGATGCCTTTCTCGGGCATCGCGGCGCCGGAGCCCGATGCCACGATCAGCATCGCATCCGGATTGGCGGCCGTGAGCTTCAGCGCCTGCGGCGTGACGCTCGTGTCCGTGCGAGCGAAGCGCTCGGCCGCGACGATCTTCATGCCGTTCTTCTCGGCCTCGGCGGTGGCGGCCTTCAGCCAGAGTTCGCCGTACGCGTCGGTGTAGCCGAGAAAGCCGATCGTCTTCACGCCGTGCGCCTTCATGTGCTGGAACATGGCGTGCGCCATGACGTCGTTGCCTTGCGGCAGGCGGAACAGCCAGCGGTCCTGGCCCGGCGGCACGCCCACCGGCGAAGCCGCGATTTGCAGCACCTTGCTCTCGGCGGTGACGGGCGCCATCGCCGCGGCCACCGGCGTGAGGCACGAACCGAGGATGAGGTCGACCTTGTCCTCGGTGATGAGGCGGCGCGTGTCGCTCACGCCCTTGCCCGGGTCGGAGGCGTCGTCGAGCACGATGAGGTTCACCTTCTCGCCGGCGATTTCCTTCGGAAAGAGGGCGAGCTGCTTTTGCATCGGAATGCCCAGGCCGGAGCCGGGACCGGTGAGGGAGAGCACGACACCGACGTTGACGTCGGCGAAGGCCGATGCGGCGGCCGCGAGCGAGACGGCGGCAGCGAGGAGGGAGCGAGCGAGTTTCATGGTGTGTCTCCGTGGTGAATCGGTTCAGTACGGGTTCGGTACGGGGGGTGACGGGCCAGCGGGGTGGACGGGTTCATCGAGGCCTCAACGTGAACGGCAGCGCGCCTTCATGCAGCGCTTTCACCAGTGCGTCACGGTGCGTAAGCACCGCGCGCTGGTTGATGGAGCCCTTGTCCGTCACTTCACCCTTGTCGATCGAGGGCGGCTCGGCCATGACGTGCAAGAGCGCGATGCGGCTCGCGCTGCCGGTCGCGGACCGCGCCAGTTCGTCCACCACGCGCTGGAAATGCGCCTGCACGCCCGCCGATTCGACCACGGCCCGCAAAGGCGCGTCCGCGGGCATGTCCGCGAGCTCGCGCAGCTTCGCTGTCGGGAAGATGAGCGCACCCACTTCGTGCCGGTCGATTCCGGTGACCACCGCATCCTGCACATAAGGCGCGCCCGCCGCGATGATCTTCGCGCGCAGCGGCCCGACGCTCACGAACGTGCCGGTGGCGAGCTTGAAATCCTCCGCGATGCGTCCGTCGAACTTCAAGCCCTGGTGGCGGTCGGCCGGATCGATCCACAGCACGGCGTCGCCCGTGCGGAAGAATCCTTCCTCGTCGAAATGCTCGGCCGTCTCCTTCGGCGCGCGCCAGTAGCCGGGCGTGACGTTCGGCCCCCTGTAGCGCACCTCGGTCTTGCCGGCCGCGGGGACGAGCTTCAGCTCGACGCCCGGCGTGGGCAGGCCCAGGTAGCCGGACTTCACCTCGGGATGGGTGATGAAGATCGCGAACGGCGACGACTCCGTCATGCCCAGGCCCGTGCCCATCACGATGCGTTCGCCGACCTCCGCCTCGGCCAGATCGTGCAGCAGGTCCCACACGGGCTGCGCGAGCGAGGCGCCCGCATAGAAGAACATGCGCACGCGCGACAGCAGCCGGCCGCGCAGCACGGCGTCCGTTCGCATCGCTTGCGCGATGGCTTCGAAGCCGGTGGGCACGTTGAAGTACACCGTGGGCGCGATCTCGCGCAGATTGCGCAGCGTCTCGCCGATGAGCGCGGGCGTGGGCTTGCCGTCGTCGATGTAGAGCGTGCCGCCGTTGTAGAGGACGAGGCCCACGTTGTGGTTGCCGCCGAAGGTGTGATTCCAGGGCAGCCAGTCGACGAGGATCGGAGGCTCCTGCGCCAGCACGGGCATCGACTGCCGCATCTGCTGCTGGTTGGCGCACCACATGCGGTGGGTGTTGATCACCGCCTTCGGCAGGCGAGTCGAGCCGGACGTGAAGAGGAACTTCGCGATCGTATCGGGGCCGGTGGCCTGCATCGCGGCTTCGACCGCGCTCGTGGGCGCCGTGGCCGAAAGCCTTTCGAAGTCTTTCGCGAACACGACTTCGACGTCATCGGAGACGGCGGCCGCGATCGCCTGGCCGTAGCGCGCCTCGTCGGCCGCGAACACGAGGCCGGGCGTGAGCGTTTCCACGACGTGCCGCAACTTCGCGTAGTCGCGGCTCACGGTGGAGTAGGCGGGCGAAACGGCGCAGTGCGGCACGCCAGCGTAGAGGCAGCCGAGCGCGAGCAGGGCATGCTCGAGGCTGTTTTCCGAAAGAATCGCCACCGGCCGCTCGGTGGAAAGTCCGCGATCCAGCAGCGCCTGCGCGATGCGCCGTGCTACGTCCAGCGCTTCTGCGTAGGTCACCTTGCGCCAGTCGCCCATCGAGCCGTCCGCCGTGTGCATCCGCCGTGCCATGAACACGCGAGCGGGTTCGGTCGTCGCCCAATGGACGAGCCGGTCGGTCATGCGCTGCGCGTAGGGCTCGAGTTCCTGCTCGGCCCGCAGATAAATGGCGCCGTCCGGCGCATTGCGCCAGCGCGCGCGCGTCACGCCGAAGCGCATGGGCCGATAGCGCGGCGCGACGCTCACTTCGGGCTGCCCTTCTCGACTTTGGCCGCCCGGCCTTCGAGGAAGGCGCGAACGCGTTCCTTCGCTTCGGGGGCGCTTTGCGCGATGGCGGACATGAGCGCTTCGGTGAGGTAGCCCTGGTCGGCCGGCTGCTCCGCGATGCGCGGCAGGGCGTGCATCAGCGCGTAGTTGGTGAGCGGCGCATTCTGCGCGATGCGTCGGGCGAGCTCCATCGCCTTCGCGGACGCCTCGCCCCGCGGCACCAGGTATTGGGCGAAGCCCGCTTTCTCGCCTTCCGCGGCGTCGTAAACGCGGCCGGTGAGCATCATGTCCGTCATGCGCGCGACGCCGATGAGGCGCGGGATGCGCACCGCGCCGCCGCCGCCCACGAAAATGCCGCGCGATCCTTCGGGCAGCGCGTAGAACGCGGTCTCGTCGGCCACGCGGATGTGGCAGGCGGCCGCGAGTTCCAGCCCGCCGCCGACCACGGCGCCATGGAGCGCCGCGATCACCGGCACGGGACCGTACTGCACTTCTTCCAGCGCCGCGTGCCACATGCGGGAGTGATGCATGCCCGCGCCCGCATCGCGCTCCTTCAATTCGGAAAGATCGAGGCCCGCGCAGAAGTGGTCGCCCTCGCCGTCGATGACCGCGGCGCGCACCGTGACCGGCAGCTGCTGGAACGTGTCGCGCAGCCTGAGGATGAGCCCGTCGGAGAGGGCGTTGCGCTTGGCCGCGCGGGCAAGCCGGATCACGGCCACGTGGCCGTCGATCTCGAGTCGCAGGTCTTGATCTGTCATGGAAGCTTTTGCATCGGGGGTCGATTATTGTTATATTCAATAACCAATTCAAGAACCCGCCGCCTAGTGAAAACCCGTAGACCGGCGCCCCGACCATGAACACCGCAGACCTGATCGCCATCGATGTGCACACGCATGCCGAAGTGAGCTGCTGGAATCCTTTCGACAACTACGGCGAGGAATACGACCGGGCCGCGGACAAGTATTTCCGCTCGAGCCGGCGACCGACGATCGCCGAGACGATCGAGTACTACCGCAAGATCAAGGTGGGACTCGTGATGTTCACGGTCGACAGCGAATCGAACCTCGGGCGGCGCCGCATCCCGAACGAGGAGATCGCGCAGGCCGCGCGCGAGAACTCTGACATGATGATCTGCTTTGCGAGCATCGACCCGCACAAGGGGAAGATGGGCGCGCGCGAGGCCGAGCGCCTGATCGAGAAGGAGGGCGTGAAGGGCTTCAAGTTCCACCCGACGGTACAGGGCTTCCATCCGTACGACCGGATGGCGTGGCCGATCTACGAAGTGATCGATGCGCACAAGCTGCCCGTGATCTTCCACACGGGCCACAGCGGCATCGGCTCGGGGATGCGCTGCGGCGGCGGCCTGAGGCTCGAGTACAGCAACCCGATGCATCTGGACGACGTGGCGATCGACTGGCCCGACATGCGCATCGTGATGGCGCATCCGAGTTTTCCGTGGCAGGACGAGGCGCTTTCCGTTGCCACGCACAAGCCGAACGTGTGGATCGACCTGTCGGGGTGGAGCCCGAAGTACTTCCCGAAGCAGCTCGTGCAGTACGCGAACACGCTGCTGAAGGATCGCGTGCTGTTCGGCAGCGACTATCCGCTCATCACGCCGGAGCGGTGGATGAGCGATTTCAGGGAAGCCGGGTTTCGCGAGGAAGTGATGCCGGGGATATTGAAAGGCAATGCGATGAGGCTGCTCGATCTCGGCTGAGGGCGCCTCGCCCGTTTCAGGCGACCTCGCACAGCTTCAGCAACACCCGGTCCGGCGTGCGCACGCCGCTGCCCACGAAGAGCCGCTCGTTGATCCACGCGAGCGACTTCGACGCCGTCTCGAAGCTCGGAGCGCAGCGGAAATACACGAGCGAAGGATCGACGGCGACCCCCCGGACGAGCTGCGCCATCACCTGCGGGTCGGCCGCGCGCACCGCACGGTTCACGACGTAAATGCGCTCGCCCGCATCGGTCTCGAGCATGTAGCGTGCATCGAGCTCGGCGAGGGTGTCGCTCACCAGCAGCTGGAAA
The DNA here is from genome assembly GCF_035548915.1 of Ramlibacter sp. GTDB lineage: Bacteria > Pseudomonadota > Gammaproteobacteria > Burkholderiales > Burkholderiaceae_C > Ramlibacter. Next base: position 49,881 of record NZ_DASZSE010000043.1, read on the forward strand.
TCCGCCCCGCCGGGCAGCACGCGCGCTCGCCAGCCGTTGCCGCGGAATTCACCCGCGAGGATCGGAATCAGGCGCCGTACGCCGTGCGGACCCCGGCCCGCTTCCTGCGGCGCACCGACTTCGATTTGCGCATCGGCGAAGAACACGAGCGAAGGCGTGGGAACATTCATGCGGAGCTCCCCGTGCCGCGTCTCAACACGCGCTCGGCCCATTCGAAGAGCAGTTCGCTTGCGAGCGCCAGACCCGCCGCCGGTATGGCGCCTGCCAGCAGCAAATCGCTGTCGTTCAGCGCAAGCCCCGTCACGATCCGCTCGCCATAGCCGCCCGCGCCGACGAAGGCCGCGATCGTCGCCGTGCCGATCGCGATGCTCGTCGCGATGCGAATCCCGGCGAGCAGGGTCGGCAGTGCGAGCGGCAATTCGACCGTGCGCAGCCGCTGCGAATCGGTCATGCCGAGCGCGGTCGCGGCTTGCCGCAGGCCTTCGGGCACTTCCGCGAGCCCCGTCACGCAGTTGCGCATGATCGGCAGCACCGCATAGAGCGTGAGCGCCACCAGGGCCGGTCCGACACCGATCGCACCGAGCAGCGAGATGAGGATCGCGAGCAGCGCGAGCGAAGGCACGGTCTGCAGCAGACCCGCGGCCCCGAGCAGGAAAGCGCGCGCGCGCCGGTGCGGAAAGCTCCACACGCCCAGCGGAATCGCGATCAGCGCAGCGACCGTCACCGATGCGGCGACGAGTGCGAGATGCTGGGCGGTGAGCCGCCAGAAGTCGTCACCCGCGAGCCTTTGCCACAGCGACGGCCGCGCCGCGAGGGTGGCCGCCGTGGTCGACGCGAGAAAGTCGTGCGCGATGCGATCGAACTTCTGCCCGCCGAGTTCGGCCTTCGCGTTCATCGCGATCATGGCTTTCTCGTCGATGCGCCCGCCAAGCTTCTGCAGCGCGGCCCAGGCCGCCGGGAAGCGTTGCGGCAGGTCGAGCCGGTACAGCAGCAGCGCGTCGTAGCGCGGGAAGTAGTTCCTGTCGTCCGCGAGGGAGAGCAGATGCAGGTGCTCGATCTTCGCGTCGGTGGTGTAGATGTCCATCACGTCGATCTGTTTCGCCGCAATCGCGTCGTAGGCAAGCCCGTGATCGAGCCCGCGCGGCTGCTGCGGCAGCGAATACGCGCGCGCGAGGCCGGGCCAGCCGTCGGCGCGGCCGATGAATTCGTTGGAGAGGCCGAGTTTCAGCTCGGGATGCCGAGCCAGGTCGCCGACCGTGCGGATGCCCAGGCGCTTCGCCTCGTCTTCGCGCATGGCAAGCGCGTAGCCGTCGTTGAAGCCGAGCGGCACGGCCGCGCCGAGCCCGAGCGGCGCGAGCGCGCGGTTCATCTCCGAAAGCGACATCGGCTTCGCGTTCTTCAGGATCTCGAGCGAAATCGTGCCCGCGTATTCGGGGTAGAGGTCGATGCTGCCGGAGTGGAGGGCCTCGTAGACGATGGCGGTGTTGCCGAGGCCTTGCTTCACCTCTGCTGGCGCGGGGAGCGCGGGCGCGGCTTGCTGCGCGATCACTTCGGCGAGGATGTACGACTCGGTAAATCGCTTGGAACCCACGCGAAGTGTGTCGGCCGCGTGTGCCGGCATCGCGATGGCCGCGAGCGCGAGCAGGGTCGTGGCGATGAGCTTCATCGTGCGGAGCATGCCACGACCGCCATGCAGTGGCTACTTCATGACGAGACTTCGCCGACGCGCGACACAGCGTCGTTCGGGTCCGGGAACACCGTCTTGAAGATCTCCATCCAATGAACGCGGCCCGGGGCGGACGGTGGCTTCATTCCTGCTCTCCCGAGGGCATTCGCCGTTGCCGTCATCTCGATCCAGTCTGCCTGCATGTGACCTTCGAGGACCAGCAAGCGGGGTTCGATCTCTGTTGCCGCGTTCTTTCGCGCGGAAAGGTCGCCATGGAGGACGCGGGTCCAATTGTCCATTTCGCCATCTTCGAAGGAAGCTCTCGCGTCGTGTCTCGCCATGGCCTCGTTCCTCAGACGCTCCAGTGCATGCTTGTAGTTTCCGTACGTCTCGACGTACTGCCGCAACGTCTCGACCCACAAGAGTTGCATCGTCATCACCTCGTGCTCATCGGTCGGCTTTCCGACGGTGCGGGCATAGTGTCGAGCTTTCTCCAGACGAGCGCCGGCAAGGCTTGCCTGGTGGGCGAGATCGTCAGACGCCGGTCTGGCCGCGGGATCACGATGAACTTCCGTGGCCTCCGGTTGGCTGGCCGTGTGTTCCGCTGGCGTCTTCACGTCGCCTTCAGTGGCGGGTGTGTCCGCGGCCGTGGCGGATGAGCCGGCCGACATCGCGTCGTAGTGCTGATACGTCGCCAAATGCGTGAGCGGCGTGCCTTCGCCCGGCTGCGAGCGGCGAAAGGCCGAACGCACCCGTTCGACGGCTCTGTGCAGGAGGTCTTGCTTCGGCGAATCCATGTTCTGCGCACTGCCGTCCCGCCGGGGTTCGCCCGAACGACGCAAGGCCGAACGGACCCATGCGGTCGCTCTGCGCAGCAGGCCTTGCGTCGGCGGCGTGTTCGCCGCTGCATCGGCAAGCGATCGATATCCGGCAGCTTCGGGGATAGGGCGGGTCGGTCCGGGCATTTCTCGAGCCTCCTCAGGAGGTTGATCCGCGCGTGGGCATGCCTTGGTGCGTCGGTCGGCGGACGAAACCTCGCAGGGCACCGTGAGAGTAGTAACCACCGTCGAGGAACGGTTCCAGCAAGACGGCCAGACCTCTGTACATCGCGTGCCGGGGCCGCCGAGCGGGGTGCGCGTTCGAGCCCGCGAGCGGGTCGAACGGCCGGACATGCATGACCCATGGTAGACTGGTCTGAATTCTAGTCAGTTGAGGCGAACCCCATGCAATCTTGGGCAGTACAGGATGCCAAAGCCCGATTCAGCGAGTTTCTGGAAAGATGCCTCGCCGAGGGCCCGCAGATGGTGACGAAGCGCGGCGCCGAGACGGCGGTTCTGGTTCCCGCGGACGAGTGGCGCCGGATGCAGGCGTCGGCCCGGCCCACGCTCAAGGAATTGCTGTTGTCGGACTCGGCGAGAGCCGACATTCCTGTGCCCGCGCGGGGGCGCGCCCGCAGGCGCAAGCCTCGAGCGTTTCGGTAAGCGCCATGTACCTGCTCGACACGAACGTGGTTTCGGAGCTTCGCAAGCCGAAACCGCATGGAGGGGTGCTGCAGTGGATGCGGGACGCCTCGGACACGGAACTGCACATCTCGGCTGTGACGATCGGCGAGATCCAGGCGGGGATCGAACTCACTCGCGAGCACGACGAGGCAAAGGCCGCCGAGCTCGAGCGTTGGCTGGAACTCGTCGCCGGTTCCTTCAACGTGGTCGCGATGGACGCGGCCGCGTTCAGGGTCTGGGCGCGGTTCATGCACCGCGCTTCGAACACGCTCTACGAGGACGCGATGATTGCCGCCACGGCCAAGGTGCACAAGTTCACCGTGGTCACCCGAAACGTGACGGACTTCAAGGACTTCGGCGTGAAGGTCTTGAACCCATTCCTTTCCGTGCGGAAGTGAAGCGCGGCGCGTGGCCGGCGCGAACGCTCCGTCTACCTCGCCATCACCCAACGCGGCAACCACAGCGAAAACCCCGGCACATACGTCACGAGCACCAGGCACAACCCCAGCGCCCCATAGAACGGCCCGATCGTCTTCATCACCTGTCCCACCGACACTTCCCCGATCGCGCAGCCCACGAACTGCACGGTGCCCACGGGCGGCGTATTGAGCCCCAGCGCGCAGTTGATGAGCATCACCACGCCGAACTGCAGCGGGTCCATGCCGAACTGCTGCGCGATCGGCAGGAAGATCGGCGTGCAGATGAGGATCGTGGGTGCCATGTCCAGAAACGTGCCGAGCAGAAAGAGCAGCACGTTGATCATGAGAAAGATCACCCAGGGCTCGCTGCTCACCGACTTCATGAGCTCGCCCGTGCGCTGCGGGACTTCGTACAGCGCAAGGAAATAGCCGAACGCGGCCGAGATGCCGATCAGCAGCAGCACGACCCCGGTGGTCTTGCACGCCTTGGCGCACGCCTTCATGAAGTTGTTCCAACTGAGCGACCGGTAGACGAACACCGTGATCAGCATCGCCCACGCGACCGCGATGGATGCCGACTCGGTCGCCGTGAACGCGCCCGACAGAATGCCCGCAAGAATGATCACGACCACGAGCAGCCCGGGCACCGATGCCGCGAAGGCGACGGCCACGGCTCGCCACCCCGGAAAGGCGCCGTGCGTCGCATAGCCGCGCTTGCGCGCCACCCACCATGCGGCCAGCAGGTTGCACGCCGTGAGGATGAATGCGGGCACCACGCCCGCGAGGATCAATCCGAAGGCGCTCACCGAGGCGATCCCCGACGTGGCGAGCGTGAAAAGGATCAGGTTGTGCGACGTCGGCATGAGCGCGCCGACCAGCGCCGCGTGCGTCGTGACGTTCACCGCGTAGTCCGCGTCGTAGCCTTCCTTCTTCATGAGCGGAATCATCACGCTGCCCATTGCCGACACGTCCGCCACGGGCGAGCCCACGATGCCGCCGAAGAGCGTGCAGCCGAGCACGTTGCTCATGCCGAGGCCGCCGCGCACGTGGCCGACCAGGCTGTTGGCGAAGCGCACGATGCGCTCGGCGATGCCGCCGTGGAGCATGAGCTCGCCCGCGAAGATGAAAAACGGAATCGCGAGGAAGCTGAAGACCTGCATGCCGCCCACCATCTTCTGGAACACCACGGCCACCGGCAGGCCCGCGGCGACGATGGTCGCCACCGACGACAAGCCGATGGAAAACGCCACCGGCACGCCCATCAGCAGCAGCAGCGTGAAGCTCACCGTGAGGACGGTCAGTTCCATGCGGGCTCCACGTCGACTCCGCGCAGGATGGCGATGAAATGTTCGGCGGAGAAAAGGACGATCAGCAAGCCCGCGATGATCACGGGCACGTAGTCGATGCCGTCGGGCACGGGAAGCATGGGTTTCTTCTCGTTCCACTTCGCGCTCGCCCACACCCAGCCGCCCCACACCATGAGGCCGCCGAAGAGGGCGACGAGCGCATGGATCGCGAGTTCGATCCGGCGCTGCCAGGCCTCGGGCAGCAGCGCCACCATCGATTCGAGCCCGATGTGGCCCGCGTCGCGCACACCGACCGCCAGGCCGAACGCAGTGACGAAGAGCACGAGCAGGAGCGCCAGGGCCTCGGCCCAGGTGGGCGTGTCGTTCATCACGTAGCGGCCGAAGACCTGCCACTGAACGCACAGGATCACGGCGATCAGCAGGACGACGGCGAGCATGAGGCTCGCTTTCGATACGAAGGCACAGACTTTCGTCATTCCCGCGAAAGCGGGAATCCAGAGGCTTTCCGGGGAAGACACTGGGTCCCCGCTTCCGCGGGGACGACGGGGTTGGGGTGCCGCGTCCTCGCTTTCGTCAGAACGACGGGCTTGGGGCGCCGCGCCCTCGCTTTCGCCAGAACGACGGGCTTGGGACGCGCCTCGCGTCACTTCGTGTCCTGCACGGCCTTCACGAGCCGCTTCATCTCCGGCGTCGTCATGAACTTCTCGTACACCGGCCCCATCACCGCCTGAAACGACTTCTTGTCCACCTCGACGATCTCAGCGCCCTGCGCCTTCACGCTCGCGAGCGACTTCGCCTCCTGCTCGTCCCACTTCTGCCGCTCGTACGGCACCGATTCCTTCGCGGCCGCGCGGATCATCGCCTGCTCATTGGGCGGCAGCTTGTCCCACACGATCTTGCTCATCACGAGGATCTCGGGCGCCATCGAGTGCTCCGTCTTCGAATAGATCTTCACGGCCTCGACGTGCTTGGCGGTGTCGAACGAAGGAATGTTGTTCTCCGCCGCGTCGATCAACCCCGTCTTGAGCGCCGTGTACACCTCGCCGTACGGCATCGGCGTCGCGTTCGCGCCCATGGCACCCACGAGCGCCACCCACAGGTCGGACTGCTGCACGCGAATCTTGAGGCCCTTCGCGTCGGCCACCGTGCGGATCGGCTTTTTCGCATAGATGCTGCGCGCGCCGCTGTCGTAGAACGCAAGCCCGATGAAGCCGGCCGACTCGCAGCTTTTCAGGATTTCGTCGCCCACCGGGCCGTCGAGCACTTTGCGCATGTGCGCGATGGAGTTGAAGAGAAACGGCATCGTGGGCACCTGCGTGAGCGGGCAGATGTTGTTCATCGGCCCCACGTTCACGCGCGTGAAGTCGAGCGCGCCGATCTTCACCTGGTCGATGGTTTCCTTCTCGCTGCCGAGCGCCTGCTTGTTGAAGACCTTGATGTGGTGCTTGCCGCCGCTCTTTTGCTCGAGCAGCGTGCTCATGTACTTGACCGCGAGCACCGTCGGATAGTCGTCGGCGTTGTGCGTGTCCGCCGAACGGAATTCGGTGGCGCGTGCCGCGAAGGCGAACGCGGCCGTTGCAAGCGCGCAGAAAGCGGCGAAGGTCTGCTTGGAATTCATCTCATCTCCTCACTCGTGGGTTGGATTCTTGCGCAAGTCCGCGCGCATCGAGAACGAATTCGGCGGCGGGCGGCGGGCGGCGGGCGCGGGGCAGCAGGCATCGGCGCTTCAGTCCGATTCGAAAGGGCCCATCTTCACGAACGCGCCGCCTTGGTGGATGCGGGCGGGATCGTCGTCGTCGAGCGGCGGCTGCGCGGCTTCCACCCGGGCCCGAAACGGTTCGGAGCTGTCCTGCGGATGGAACTCGAGGTGCGCGGCCAGCGTGTTGTCCCACCACTTGTCGCGGTTGGCCGACACGCCGTAGACGATCGTGTGTCCGAGCCGCGGCGCGAAGAGGCAGCAGCGCACGAGCTCGATCAGGTCGCGGTAGCTGAGCCAGGTGACGAGCATGCGGCGCTCCAGCGGCTCGGGAAACGACGAGCCGATGCGCACGCACGCCGTTTCGATGCCGTAGCGATCGAAGTAAAGGCGCGACAACTCCTCGCCGTACGACTTCGACAGGCCATAGTAGGTGTCCGGGCGCTTCACGCAGTCGGTGCCGATCATCTCGCCTTGCCTGTGCATGCCGACGACGTGATGCGAACTCGCGAACACCACGCGCCGCACGCCGTGACGGCGGGCGCCTTCGTACAGGTGGAAGACGCCCTTGATGTTCGCCTCGAGGATCGTCTCGAACGGCATCTCGACCGAGACGCCGCCCATGTGCACGATCGCGTCGCAGCCTTGCACGAGCGAATCCACCGCGGCCTTGTCCGCGAGGTCGCACGGGACCACCTCCTCGTTCTGCGCGGCCGGCGCCATGGAGGCGATGTCGGAGACGCGCATCGTGTGCGCGAACGGCTTCAGGCCGAGGCGCAGCACACGGCCCAGCCCGCCCGCCGCGCCCGTGAGCAGCAGGCGGTCGAGGGCCGGCGGGCGAGAGGGCTCCCGTGCCGTCTTCGGGACGGACGGAGGCATCGCTTGGTCATCGGTTGTCATACAACGTTGCGTGCCATTATCGGGACGCTCACCCGAGAGCGTCAACTGCGGTTCCTAAGGAGATTCCCGATACGCGGCCCGAGTTGTACGATGACGTGACCCAGGCAACTCTCCGCGGTGCTATGGTTCCAACGAGAGATGGTCGAGTATCTGATCGGCATCGATGGCGGGGGGACGTCCACCCGCGCGCTCGTCGCGCGCCGCGACGGCGCACTGCTGGGCCACGGCGCGGCGGGCCCGTCGGCGCTGGGGCAGGGCATCGCGCAGGCGTGGCGCAACGTTCAGCTGGCGATCCGCCACGCATTCCACGGCGCGGGGCTCGACGTTCCCGAGCGCTGCCGCGTCGCGCTCGGCGCGGGCCTCTCGGGCGTGAGCAACCGGCCGTGGCGGGAAGCCTTTCTCGCCGCGGACCCCGGCTTCGCGCACGTCGAGCTCGAAACCGATTCGTACGCGATGCTGCTGGGTGCGCATGGCGGCGCGCCCGGCGCGATCCTGATCGCGGGCACCGGCAGCGTCGCCGAAGCGCTCAGGCACGACGGCACGCGCTGCACGGTGGGCGGCTGGGGCTTCCCGGTCGGCGACGAAGGCAGCGGCGCATGGCTCGGCCTGCATGCGGTGCGCCATGCGCAGGCGTCGATCGACGGCCGGGCGAATCGCGGCGCGCTCGCGCGCGACATCGAAAGCGAATGCGGCCGCACGCGCGACGAGTTGCAGGCGTGGTGCGACCGCGCGGGCCAGTTCGCCCACGCGCAGCTCGCAACGCTCGTGTTCCAGCACGAACGCGACGACCCCGCGGCGGCCGAACTCCTCGCTCGCGCGGTGAACGCGCTCGAGACCATCGCATTGGCCGTGGACCCGCGGGGTCGCCTGCCGCTGGCGGTCGCGGGCAGCGTGGCGCGCGCGCTCGCGCCGCGCTTCGCCCCGGCCGTGAGAAGCCGCATCGTCGAGGCGAAGGAGGGTGCCGCCGCCGGCGCGCTCGCGCTCATCCGCGCCGCGGCGCGCCACGACCTGGAAGAGCTGCTGTGAGCCGCAAACTCGAAGGCCTCGTTCTCGCGCCGCACGGCTTCATCACGGGCACGCTCGAGTTCGGCGACGACGGACGCATCTCGTCCGTCGCGGGCCTGCCGATCGACGAGGAGCGTGTGCGCGGCCACGGCGGCGCGCTCATCCTGCCGGGCTTCATCGACTTGCACGTGCACGGCGGGCGCGGGCGCGACATCATGGAAGGCGGCGACGCCGCGGCCGAGGTCGCGCGGTGCCACGCGGAACACGGCACCACCGCGCTTCTCGCGACGACGATGACGGCGCCGCACGAGGACCTGGCGAGGGCGTTCGAGGGTCTGCGCGACGCCGTTGCGGCACGCGCTCACGGCGCGGCGCGCATCCTCGGCGTGCACCTCGAAGGACCGTTCATCAACTCGGGCAAGCTCGGCGCGCAGCCCGACTTCGCGCGGCCCGTCTCGATGCAGGAGCTGGCCGCGCTGCATGCCGTGGCGCCGATTCGCCTCGTGACGCTCGCCCCGGAGGTGCCGGGCCACATGGAAGCCGTGCAGGCGCTCACCCGCGCCGGCTTTCGCGTGCAGCTCGGCCACACGCTCGCGAGCTACGAAGAGGGCGTGGAGGCGATGGCGCGCGGCGCCCGGGGCGTCACGCATCTCTTCAACGCCATGACGCCGCTGCATCACCGCGCGCCCGGCGTGGTGGGCGCGGCGCTCGCGCACGCGCGATACGCGGAGATCATTCCCGACCTGCTGCACGTGCACCCCGGCGCGATCCGCGTCGCGCTGCGCGCGATCCCGCGCGTCTATTGCGTGACCGATTCGACCGCGGCGACCGGCATGCCCGACGGGGAATACCGCCTGGGCCGGCACGCCGTCACCAAGTGCATGGGCGGCGTGAGACTCGACGACGGCACGCTGGCCGGCTCGACGCTCACGATGGACGAGGCCTTGCGCAATCTCGTGGAGCGGCTCGGCCTGAGCCTCGCGGACGCGTCGCGGCGCGTGTCGACCTTCGCTGCCGAGTACCTCGGCCTCACCGACCGGGGCACGCTGCGCGAAGGGGCCTGGGGCGACGTGGTGGTGCTCGACCGCGACCTGCGCCTGTCGGATGTTTTCGTGGAGGGAGCCGCCATTGGCCACACGCATGCTGCTTGAAGCGCTCGAGGCGCCCGACGCGATCGCCCGCCAGCTCGCGCGGGATGCCGATGCGTATGCGGCGCTCGGCGCGCGCCTGCGCGCGTCGCGAAGCGCGTCGCTTCTCACCATCGCGCGCGGCAGTTCCGACCACGCGGCGAGCTTTGCCGCCTATCTCATCATGGCGCGGCTCGGGCGGCTCGTCACGTCGCTGCCGATGTCGCTGCTCACGCTGTACGAATCGCCCATCGCGTGCGAAGGGCTCGCCGCGTTCGCGTTCTCGCAGTCGGGCCAGAGCCCGGACCTCGTCGAGCCCACGCGCTACTTCCGCGCGGGCGGGGCACTCACGGCGGCCTTCGTGAACGACGTCGAGTCGCCGCTCGCACGCGCGGCCGAATGGGTGTTCGGCCTGCACGCGGGCGAGGAAAGGAGCGTGGCCGCCACGAAGAGCTTCATCGCACAGCTCGTGGCGGGCGCGCGCCTGGCCGCCGCGTGGCAGCAGGATGCGCGTCTTGCCGAAGCGCTCGCGAGACTTCCCGATGCGCTCGCGCGCGCCGCCCGCGCCGACTGGACGTCCGCGGTGGAGGCGCTCGCCTCGGCCGACCGCCTCTTCGTGATCGGCCGCGGACCCGGCCTATCCGTCGCGCAGGAGGCGGCGCTCAAGTTCAAGGAAACGTGCGCGATCCAGGCCGAGGCGTTCTCCAGCGCCGAGGTGCAGCACGGCCCCATGGCCCTGATCGAGGAAGGCTACCCGCTCATCGTGTTCGCGCTGCGCGGGCCCGCGCAGCAGGGGCTCTTGCAGCTCGCGCAGACGCTGCGCTCGCGCGGCGCGCTCGTGCTGCTCGCGGCACCGGAGGGCACGCCCGGCTGCCGGCTCGCGCTCGCCGAAACGAGCGAGCCCGATCTCGACCCCATCGCCGCGATCCAGTCGTTCTACCTTCTCGTCGAAGCCGTGGCGCGTGCGCGAGGCTTCGACCCCGACCGGCCGCGCCATCTGCGCAAGGTCACGAGGACTGCCTGAAGCGCCGCGTGGGCAGTCGCATGGGATCGCGTGGGATCGCGTGGGGTCGCGAGGGATCGCATCATGTGGCGCGCTCGCGCAACACACCGGCGATGCCAGACGAAAGTCTGGAGCGCGTATTTCCGATGACGGTGATTCCCCCTATGAACGAGCCCGAACTTCGACCCCCTTGCGTTTATCTATGGTTCACCTACAGTGAAGACCAGAATCTGCCTACAGGCATGTAGTCGCGGTGCGCAGGCTTCGCGTTACAGTGAGACGGTTGAACCGTGCAGTTTCGAACGTAAACGACCCCGAAGAAGGAGGTTCCATGGACGTAGTGCGAAATTTCCTGGCGCGTTACGAAAAGACGCGTGAGGAGGAGATGTCGCTGGAGGAATACCTCGACTTGTGCAAGCGCGACCCGCTCGCCTACGCCACGGCCGCCGAGCGGATGCTCGCCGCCATCGGCGAGCCCGAGATGATCGACACGCGCCACGATTCGCGCCTGTCGCGCATCTTCGGCAACAAGGTGATCCGCGTCTATCCGGCCTTCAAGGATTTCTACGGCCTCGAGGAGCCCATCGAGCAGGTGGTCGCCTGCTTCCGGCACGCCGCGCAGGGCCTGGAAGAAAAAAAGCAGATCCTCTACCTGCTGGGCCCCGTGGGCGGCGGCAAGTCGTCGATCGCGGAGCGGCTGAAGCAGCTCATGGAGCAGGTGCCGTTCTACTGCATCAAGGGCTCGCCCGTGAACGAGTCTCCGCTCGGCCTGTTCAACAACGACGAGGACGCGCCGCTGCTCGAGCAGCAGTACGGGATCGCCCGGCGCTACACGCAGCGCATCATGTCGCCGTGGGCGGTGAAGCGCCTGGAGGAGTTCGGCGGCGACATCCGCAAGTTCCGCGTGGTGAAGCGCTACCCGTCGATCCTGAAGCAGATCGCGATCAGCAAGACCGAGCCGGGCGACGAAAACAACCAGGACATCTCGTCTCTCGTCGGCAAGGTCGACATCCGCAAACTCGAGAGCTACGCGCAGGACGACCCGGACGCCTACAGCTACTCCGGGGGCCTGTGCCTCGCGAACCAGGGCCTGCTCGAATTCGTCGAGATGTTCAAGGCGCCGATCAAGGTGCTGCACCCGCTGCTCACCGCCACGCAGGAAGGCAACTTCAAGGGCACGGAAGGGTTCGGCGCGATCCCGTTCGACGGCATCGTGATGGCCCACTCGAACGAGTCGGAGTGGAAGGCGTTCAAGAACAACAAGAACAACGAAGCTTTCCTGGACCGCATCTACGTCGTGAAGGTGCCGTACTGCCTGCGCGTGACCGAGGAAGTGAAGATCTACGAGAAGCTGATCCACAACTCCTCGCTGAAGGAGGCCGTGTGCGCGCCCGGCACGCTGAAGATGATGGCGCAGTTCTCGGTGCTCACGCGGCTGAAGGAGCCGGAGAACTCGTCGCTTTTTTCCAAGATGCTGGTGTATGACGGCGAGAATCTGAAGGACACCGACCCGAAGGCCAAGAGCTACCAGGAATACCGCGACTACGCGGGGGTGGACGAGGGCATGACGGGCATCTCGACCCGCTTCGCGTTCAAGATCCTCTCCAAGGTCTTCAACTTCGGCTCCGAGGAGGTCGCGGCCAATCCGGTGCACCTCATGTACGTGCTCGAACAGCAGATCGAGCGCGAGCAGTTCCCCGCGGAGACCGAGCAGAAGTACCTCGCCTTCATCAAGGAACACCTGGCCGCCCGCTACGCGGAATTCATCGGCAAGGAAATCCAGACGGCCTACCTCGAGTCGTACTCGGAATACGGGCAGAACATCTTCGACCGGTACGTGACGTATGCCGACTTCTGGATTCAGGACCAGGAGTATCGCGACACGGACACGGGCGAAATCTTCGACCGCGCGGCGTTGAACGGCGAGCTCGAGAAGATCGAGAAGCCCGCGGGCCTGTCCAACCCAAAGGACTTCCGCAACGAAATCGTCAACTTCGTGCTGCGCGCGCGTGCCAACAACGCGGGCAAGAACCCGGTGTGGACGAGCTACGAGAAGCTGCGCACCGTGATCGAGAAGAAGATGTTCTCCAACACGGAGGAGCTGCTTCCGGTCATCAGCTTCAACGCGAAGGCGTCCGCCGACGAGGCGAAGAAGCACGAGGACTTCGTGAACCGCATGGTCGAGAAGGGCTACACGAAGCGGCAGGTCCGCCTGCTGTGCGAGTGGTACCTGCGCGTGCGCAAGAGTTCCTGACGAGAAGGCACGCCGATGACGATGAGCCCCAAAGGGGAGCGCAGCCAGCTCCACCAGGTCATCGACCGGCGCCTGTCCGGCAAGAACAAGTCGATCGGCAACCGCGAGCGGTTCCTGCGGCGCTACCGCGAGCAGATCAAGGAGGCGGTGCGCAAGGCCGTGGGTGACCGCGGCATCCGCGACATCGAGGATGGCGCCGACATCTCGCTGCCCAAGCGCGACGTGAGCGAGCCCGTCTTCGGCCACGCGCCGGGCGGCACGCGCGAGATCGTGCATCCGGGCAACGAGGAATACGTGCGCGGCGACCGGATTCAGCGCCCGCAAGGCGGCGGCTCCGGCGGATCGGGCAGCGGCGCGTCGCCCGACGGGCAGGGCGAGGACGACTTCGTCTTCCGGATCTCGCGCGAAGAGTTCATGAACTACTTCTTCGACGATCTGGCGCTGCCGCGCATGATCCGCACGCAGTTGCTGGCCGACGTGCCGGAATGGAAGACGCGGCGCGCCGGCTTCATCTCCGAAGGCAACCCGACTTCGCTGCACGTCGTGCGCTCGATGCGTGTGGGGCTCGCGCGCCGCATCGCGATGGGCGGCGATCCGCGGCGCGAATTGAAGCTGGCCGAGGAGCGACTTGCGACGCTGGTCGCAGGCGGCGCGCCCGATGCGGAAGTCGAGAAGGCGCGGTTCGAAGTCGAGGAGCTCAGGCAGCGCCTGAAGCGCGTGCCCTTCCTGGACCCGTTCGACCTGCGGTATCGCAACCGCGTGCGCGAGCCCATGCCCACGAGCAAGGCGGTGATGTTCTGCCTGATGGACGTGTCGGGCTCGATGGACGAGGCCCGCAAGGACCTCGCCAAGCGCTTCTTCATCCTGCTCTATCTGTTCCTCTCCAAGCACTACGAGAAGACCGAAGTCGTGTTCATCCGCCACCACACGCAGGCGGCCGAAGTGACGGAAGACGAGTTCTTCCACGCGACGGAGTCGGGCGGCACGGTGGTGTCGTCGGCGCTTACGCTCATGAACGAGATCATCCGCCAGCGCTACATGGGCAGCGAGTGGAACATCTACGGCGCGCAGGCGTCCGACGGCGACAACTGGCAGCAGGATTCGTCGAAGTGCCGCGAACTGCTGGACAACAAGATCCTGCCGCTCGTGCGCTACTACGCCTACGTGCAGGTGGCCGACGAAGACCAGAACCTCTGGGAGGAGTACACGCGCGTGCGGGACGCCAACGTGCACTTCGCGATGCAGAAGATCGTGACGCCCTCCCAGATATTCCCCGTGTTCAGGGACCTGTTCAAGAAGAATCCCACGCAGGTCGGAAGTTGAAACCATGAGCATCATCGAACTCCCCGAAGAGCATGGCCTGATGCCCAGCGATACGAAGCGGCTGCCGAGCCCCTCGGACTGGACCTTCGACCTGATCGAGCTCTACTTCGACCATATCCGCCGTACGGCCGAACGCTACGGGCTCGACACGTATCCGTCGCAGCTCGAACTGATCTCTTCCGAGCAGATGCTCGATGCCTATGCCTCGGTCGGCATGCCCGTGAACTACCGCCACTGGTCGTACGGCAAGCACTTCATCACGAGCGAGAAGAGCTACCGGCGCGGCCACATGGGGCTCGCCTACGAGATCGTCATCAACTCCGACCCGTGCATCGCCTACCTGATGGAGGAGAACACGATGCCCATGCAGGCGCTCGTGATGGCGCATGCGTGCTTCGGGCACAACTCGTTCTTCAAGGGCAACTACCTGTTTCGCATGTGGACGGATGCGAGCTCGATCATCGACTACCTCGTGTACGCGAAGAGCTACATCACCGAATGCGAGGAAAGGCACGGCATCGACACGGTGGAGCAGGTGCTCGATGCCTGCCACGCGCTGATGAACTACGGCGTGGACCGCTATCGGCGTCCGCAGAAGATTTCGATGGTGGAGGAAGAGCAGCGCCGCAAGGAACGCGAGGAGTACCTGCAGCAGCAGGTGAACGACATGTGGCGCACGCTGCCGAAGACCGCCGGCAAGCAGGCGAAGAAGGAGCACAAGCGCTTCCCCGAGGAGCCGCAGGAGAACATCCTGTACTTCATCGAGAAGCACGCGCCGCTCCTGGAGCCGTGGCAGCGCGAAGTCGTGCGCATCGTGCGCAAGATCGCGCAGTACTTCTATCCGCAGCGGCAGACGCAGGTGATGAACGAGGGCTGGGCGACGTTCTGGCACTACACGCTGCTGAACACCATGTACGACGAGGGCCTGCTCTCCGAAGGCTACATGATGGAGATCCTCTCCTCGCATACGAACGTCGTGTTCCAGCCGCCGGTGACCCACCCGGCGTACAGCGGCATCAACCCGTACGCGCTGGGCTTTGCGATGTACAGCGACATCAAGCGCATCTGCGAGAAGCCGACGGACGAGGACCGCGAGTGGTTCCCCGACATCGCCGGCAGCGACTGGGGCAAGACGCTCGACTACGCGATGCGCCACTTCAAGGACGAGAGCTTCATCGGCCAGTACCTGAGCCCGAAGCTGATGCGTGACTTCCGGATGTTCAATGTGCTGGACGACTCGACGCAAAAGGAGCTGGAAGTCTCCGCGATCCACGACGACCAGGGCTACCGCCGCGTGCGCGAAACGCTCGCTCGCCAGCACGACCTGGGGTGGCGCGAGCCGAACATCCAGGTGTGGAACGTGAACCTGCGCGGCGACCGCTCGCTCACGCTGCGCCACATCCGCCACAACGACCGCCCGCTCGACAACGGCGCGGAGGAAGTGGTGAAGCACGTGGCGCGCCTGTGGGGCTTTCGCGTGCGGCTCGAAAGCGTCGACGCGCACGACCGCGTGATGCAGCACTGGGAAGTGACGCCCGCGCAGCCGCATCACTGACGGATCGGGGGCCTCGTTCGGCGCGAGGTAAGCTTGCGTGAAGAGGGGCCATCGCACCGCCCCGTGGAGCACCGATGTTCACGCAAGACCTGCTGAAGAACCAGCGCATCCTCGTCACCGGCGGCGGCACCGGGCTCGGGCGCGCGATGGCCGAGCGCTTTCTCTCGCTCGGTGCGGACGTCGCGATCTGCGGGCGGCGCAAGGCGGTGTGCGACGAGACGGCGCAGCAGTGGCGCGAGCAATTTCCCGAGAGGCGCATCGACACGTTCGGTGTGGACATCCGCGTCGCGCAGGCCGTCGAGGAGATGGTCGAAGCCTTGTGGGAGCAGGGCGGACTCACGGGCCTCGTCAACAACGCGGCCGGCAACTTCATCGCCCCGACCGAAAGCCTTTCGCCGCGCGGCTTCGATGCGATCGCGAACATCGTCTTTCACGGCACGTTCTACGTCACGCAGGCGGTGGGCAAGCGCTGGGTGGCGCAGGCCAAAGACGGCGCATGGAAGCCGGGGCAGCCGTATCGCAGCGTGATGAGCATCATTGTGACGTGGGTCGACACGGGCGGGCCTTACGTCGTGCCGTCGGCGATGAGCAAGGCGGGCATCGAGGCGATGACGAAATCGCTCGCGATCGAATGGGCGAAGTACGGCGTGCGGTTGAATGCCGTCGGCCCCGGCGAGATTCCGACCGAAGGCATGAGCAAGCGCCTGAACCCCGGAGAAGAGCCGGGCGCTCGCAGCCGCGAGAAGAATCCCATGGGCCGGCCCGGCGACATGTCGGAGCTGCAGAACCTCGCGACCTTCCTGATGGCGTCCGGTCAGTGCGACTGGCTCACGGGCCAGTCGATCATGATGGATGGCGGCAACGCGCTGGCCACCGGGGGCAACTTCTACGAGTTGCGAAGCTGGACCGATACCGACTGGCGGCAGGCGCGCGAACGCATCGAGGCGCAGAACGCGAAGGACCGCGCGCAACGCTGATGCGCGCTCATGCGGTTCGGATCACCGTGATGTGTTCCGCGCCGCTCTCGCCGAACCACACTTCGCCTTTGCGCCCGAGGATCTGGCGCACGTTGGCGCTGTCGCGCGCGAGCGGATGGCGTTCGAACTTCTCGCTGCGCGGATCGAACGAGTAGATCGCGTTGGTGGCCCATTCGCTGATCCACACGATGTCGCGGTCGTCCACGTACACGGCGTAGACGTGCGTGCCTTCGCCGGGTGGCTTCCAGCTGTGCCAGCTCCTGTCTCGCGGATCGTGCATGGAGAGCTGGCCGCTGTTCCATTCGCTCACCCAGATGCGGCCGTGACTGTCGCCCCACACGCGCCGCGCGCCCTGGCGTTGGGTGGGCGGCTCGACGACGGTCGATTCGCCGGTGCGGCGGTCGATGCGCGCGATGAACGACCCGGCGAGCGAAGCCCACCACACGTCGCCCGAGGGTGTGACGCAGATGCCGTAGGGGCCGAAGCCGCGTGGCGCTTCCTTCGCGGTGACCTGGCCGGTCTTGACGGAGACCTTGCCGATCCAGCCGCCCTGGCCGGTGAACCAGAGGTCGCCGTCGCCGTCGAAGACGCAGGTGTTGAGGTTGGTGTAGGGCGTGCCTTTGGGCAGCGGGAAGAGGCGCACGCTGCGATCGGGCCAGCTCACGCGCGCGATGGCGTTCTGGCCGCCATCGGTGATCCATGCGGCGTGGTCGGGGCCCTCGATCACGCCGTGCGGCGCGGAGCCGGAGCCGAGCGCGACGAGGTCGGTGCGCCCGGATGCGGGATCGAACCAGCCGAGATGGCCGCTGGCCTGCGCGGTGAACCACACGCCGCCGTCGGGGGCGGGGGCGACGTCGTGGATGCCGGTGCGTCTGGAAGTCGCGAGCTTCCAGGATTGCATCTTGCCCGGCTGGGCGGATGCGAAGACCGGAGCGGAGGCCGCGGCTGCGAGGAGGTGCCGGCGGGTGAGCATGGGCGGAATGCTACGCGTGTGGGGAATGAGAGGAAAGTGGGGTGGGTGAATTCGATCGGCGGGGGTGCTTGCTGTATGCCGTCATTCCCGCGAAGGCGGGAATCCAGGGGACGCGAAGCGTCAGTCGCGGTGATCGGCGAGTGCGCGGCGTGCATAGGCGGCAAGGGCGTTTGCTCGGTGTCTTTGGGCATTCCGCCCGGTGTAAACTGCTCGCTGCGCAGGCGAGCGTCCATTCATGAGTGCAAGCTTGGTCGAAGAACTTTCACATCGGGCCAGGGAACTGAGTCCGGACGAGCGCGTGCAGCCGGCCGAGGAGCTCTTGGCCACTGTCCATGAGGCGGATGAAGAAATCGAAGCGGAGTGGGAAGCAGAAATCAAGCGTCGCGTTCCGGAGATCGAACACTGACCCGCAGAGCTCGCGTCGACTGCTCCTCGGCATTGGTGCCATATTTGCATTGGCCTACGTGGTCGCTTGCTGGTTCGTTCTGCGGGACCTCTGTAAGTTTGCCTCGCGGGTGCGTGAATCGAACATGATGCAAACGACCGGTGTGGAGAGGTCTTACTCGTCTGGGAAGACTTGTCTGGCGGAGCGAGTACCGGTTTTTGGTTTGGCGCTGTACCCTTTGGGCGCGATTGGCTTCAGCACCTTGTGCATTCACCACAAGGAGTACTGAATGGCACAGTGCACTTGAGGAGGGCGAGACATCAATGGAGAGCGCGATGCTGCCTAACGCATTTTTCGACACGGACGCGTCCGACGCCGCGCGCTAGGCATCGCATGCTCGTAGACGTCGTCAGTGGAGCTCTGAAGCTGTTGGAGTCAACGTTCGTCCTGTCGTCGGTCGGTGCACTCGCGGGCGCGAGTGCTGGCGCGTGGGGTGCGCAGCGTATGATTGAGCGAACCAGGCATCGACAAGAGCTCTTGCGGGAAATCCGAAACACAAATGCCGCCGTGATGGTGGTATTCACCATCGCAAACACCGCATTGGGTATGAAGTCACAGTTGGTGAAACCCATGGTAGACAGGTTTCGGGCAGATCTGGAAGCCTTCCGGCATCACGCCGCCACTCCCAAAGGGCACGGTGCGCTCAAGGCAACGTTCAGCTTCGAGGCAGACCTTCAAGAGTTCTTTGCGCCCTCGTTCCCTGTGGATACCCTTAAGATGCTTGTTTTCGATCGCATAAGTGCTCTCGGAAAGGCACTTAGCTTGGTTGTTCAAATTGAAAATGCAAGCTTAGGACTCTACCGCTCCGTTGAGGAGCGTCGAAGCCTGATATCCAGCTTCAAGTTGCGCCCGATGGATGACGCATGGGCGCTTCGGTACTTCGGAGAGAAACTCCCATCGGGTCACACTCATAGAGAGTTCGCTGATCTTGTGGATGTGATTGCAAGCTTTACTG
Source organism: Ramlibacter sp. (assembly GCF_035548915.1). Lineage (GTDB taxonomy): Bacteria > Pseudomonadota > Gammaproteobacteria > Burkholderiales > Burkholderiaceae_C > Ramlibacter. Next base: position 68,988 of record NZ_DASZSE010000043.1, read on the forward strand.
ACGACGTTATCTACTTCAGCGGTTCGCTCATTGAGGAGCTGCTTGCTCATGGTCAAGTCTTGCACAACGCGTTCTCTAGAGCCTACGGTGAGGGAGCCCCGAAGGTGAGCTCCCCTGATTTTTCCGGTCCGAAGAAGTCCGGTCTCTATCCTTCAGCCGCCGACTACGAAGCTTGGGAGCGGTGGATCACTGAAAGGGGTGATCCGAAAGAGGGAATGATGAAAGCGCACGGTCAGAATGTCTTAAACGGTTGGCGTCGATTGGGAATTATTTTGTCTGCGGTATGGCTGGCTTTCGTTGCTACTGTCTTTTCAGAGCCATCGGCGGCACCAGCGATGAGTGCGTGGATGCGACCGTGTGATCGCTTGTCCGACCCGCTTTGCTTATTCGACACTGCGAGTCCACTGCGTGTTTCATTTCTGGCGAGCCTCCCGATCATCGCGTTGTGGGGCCTTGGGTACGCTGCGGGTTGGATCCGCAAGGGATTTAGCGATAACCATTGACAGCTAAGATTGCTTCAACGAGCCTGTCCTGAATTTTGTGTGAGGCATAACATGACCGACCAGGAGCATTTATGCCAAGCAGAACGAAGCAGAAGAACGCGGAGATCGCCGCCCGGAGCGCGGCGCTCCCGAAGATTCCCAAGGAGTTGATGGACCAGTTGGTTTGCGGCCCGAAGACCGGCGAGGAGGTCAACGCCGCCACGCTGGCGTTGAAGAAGGCGCTGATCGAGCGCGTGATGGGAGCCGAGCTGGGCCACCATCTGGGCCAGCCCGCCGAGGACGCCAACCACCGCAACGGCACGAGCGCCAAGACGGTGATCACTGGCGAAGGCCCGGTGCGCGTGGACATCCCG